>NZ_JMLI01000017.1:0-583328 GCF_000686685.1 Curtobacterium sp. UNCCL17
GACACCGTGTGCACGTTCGGGGTCGCGGCCTGGGCGGAGGAGATCCCGAACGCGGCACCGCCGAGGACGAGGGCGCCGGTCGTGGCGAGGGTGATGGAGGTCTTGAGGCTCTTACGCATCGTGATCAGTCCTTTGCTGTTGTCGCGCTCGGCGCGGCTGCTGTGTGCGCGCCGAACACACCCTTGGTGGGGTGGAGAACCAGCGATGTGCGGCTGGTGAGCGCTCCGGGTGTTTCCCGGTCGTTGCAGGTGATTCGGCACCCTGCGGCGAAGGGTTTGGACGGATCTGCCGTCGTTACCGCTCTGTGACCTTCGGGCTCATCCGGACAGCGGTCACGCCCGCAAGTACGTTCTCTGAGAGGCCGCTGAACGTGGTCCATCGAGAAAGGCATTCCCCATGGCATCGACGTCCAGTCGTCCCACCTCCGTCACCGTGTCGTTCGTCATCTGGCTGGTGGTGGTCCTGGCGAACATCCTGCAGGGCATCATCGGTCTGGTCTCGGGTGGCAGCTCCTCCGCCGCACAGGACGTCGGCACCGCCCCGCTCGTCGGCGGCGCGATCTTCGCGTTCATCCTGGCCGTGATCGAGCTCATCATCGTCTTCAAGATGCGCGACGGCCGCAACTGGGCCCGCATCGTGCTGACGGTCCTCGCGGTCCTGCAGCTCATCGGTGTCGGTGTCGGCGCGGCCTCGGGTGGCAACGCCTTCGGCTGGATCGGTGGCGTCGCGGTGCTCATCGCGACGATCCTGATGTACGTCGGTGGCGCGAACGGGTACTTCCGTCGCCACTGAGCACGCGTGCGTGCGGATGCGCTCCTGCGTGACGCACACCGGTCGCTGAACGCGACCACCTGACGGACGGGAGGCCCGGTGCCAGCTGGCACCGGGCCTCCCGTCCGTCGTCTGGCCGGGTCAGAACGCCTTGCCCGGGTTCAGGGTCCCCGCCGGGTCGAGCGCGTCCTTGACGGAGCGGTGCATCGCGAGCACGCGGTCGCCGAGCTCGACCCGCAGGCCCGGCAGCTTCAGCAGCCCGACGCCGTGCTCACCGGTCACGGTCCCACCGAGCGCCAGGCAGTCCGCCACGATCTGGTCGAACGCGGTCTTCGCGCGGGCCTTCGCGGCGTCGTCGCCCTCGGGCGCGATGATCAGCGGGTGCAGGTTGCCGTCGCCGGCGTGCGCGATGTTGGCGATCGTGACGTCCTGCGCGTCCGCGGTCACCTGGATCCGCCGGAGCATCTCGGGCACCGCGCTCCGCGGCACGCAGACGTCCTCGGTCAGCACCGGGCCGAGCCGTTCGAGTGCCGGGTAGGCGAGTCGGCGGGCCTGGAACAGCCGGTCGATGTCCCCGGGGTCGGTGGCCCGCTCGACGTCCGTCCCACCGGCCTCGGCGAACACGTCCGCGACGTGGTCGGCGATCTCGTCACCGGCCGCACCGCGCTCGTCGACCCGGGCGAGCAACAGGGTGTCGACGACCGCAGGCAGCCCGAGGTGCATCCAGTCGTCGACGGCCCGCAGGCAGGTGCGGTCGACGATCTCGAGTGCCGCGGGGACGATCCCCGCACGCGAGATCGCGGCCACGGCGTCGCCCGCTGCGGTCAGCGAGGGGAAGTACCCGATCACCGCCCGTTCGTCACGGCCGGCCAGGGGGAGCAGCTTCACGGTGACCGACACGACGATGCCGAGCGTGCCCTCGGAACCGACCAGCAGCCCGGTGAGGTCGTACCCGGCGACGCCCTTCGCCGTCCGGCGGCCGAGCTCCACGACCGACCCGTCGGCCAGCACGACGGTCATGCCGAGCACGTAGTCGCGGGTGACCCCGTACTTGACGCAGCAGATGCCGCCGGCGTTCGTCGCGACGTTGCCGCCGATCGTCGAGATCGCCGAGCTCGCGGGGTCCGGCGGGTACCAGAGGCCGTGCTCGGCGACCGCGGCGCGGAGTGCGTCGTTGATGACGCCGGGTTCGGTGACCGCGTAGCGCTCGTCGGTGTTCACCTCGAGCACCCGGTTCATCCGCTCGAGCGACACGACGATCGAGTCGGCCATCGCGTTGGCGCCGCCGGACAGGCCGGTGCCGGCACCGCGGGGGACGACCCGGAGACCGGCGGCGGCGGCCCAGCGGACGGCGGTGACGACGTCGTCGGTGCTGCGTGCCAGGACCACGGCGAGCGGTGCCGTGGAGTCGGCCCACTCGGCGTCGTCGTGGCGGTAGCGCTCGAGCGACTCCGGGTCGCGGAGCACCTGGTCGGACCCCAGCAGGTGTTCGAGGGCGGTGGCGTCGGCTGCGGTGGCGGATGCGGCGGTGACGGTCATGCGGGGTGGGGGTCCTTCCGGGGCGCGGCGGTGCGGTTCGGGTGCATCGACGATACGCCGGTCAGTCCAGGCAGAACTCGTTGCCCTCGACGTCCTGCATGACGATGCACGACTCGTTCACCTGGTCTGCCGTCATCCGACGGACCTGGGTGGCGCCGAGCCCGACCAGTCGGGCGCTCTCGGCGTCGAGGGCCGCGAGTCGTTCCGCGCCGGTCATCCCCGTGCCGACCCGGACGTCCAGGTGCACGCGGTTCTTCACCGTCTTGCCCTCGGGGACGCGCTGGAAGAACAGGCGGGGACCGGCACCGGTCGGGTCGACGCACGCGAAGGCCGAGCCCTGGTGCTCCGGTGGCAGCGACCGGTCGAACGCGTCCCAGTCGGCGAACCCCGGTGGGGGCGGTGGGACCACGTACCCGAGGACCTCGCACCAGAACCGGGCGACCCGCTCCGGCTCGGCGCAGTCGAACGTCACCTGGACCTGTCGCACCGTTGCCATGCGGTCACGGTACGCGCGGGTGCCGAGCCTCGCCGCAGCCGCGTCAGTGCTGCTTGCCGCGCAGGCGGCCGATGCCCAGCACGATGCCGACGACGACCATGCCCAGCGCGAGGCCGACCACCGCCGACACGGCCGTGTCGGCGATCCAGACGACGACGGGGCCTGCGGCCTCGAGCGCGTGCTCGATCACGTGCAGCAGGTCGTACGGCCCGTGCCAGAAGGTCTCGGCGAGGTTCGCGATGACCAGGTGTCCACCGACCCACAGCATCGCGACCGTGCCGATGACGCTGATGACCCGGAAGACCATCGGCATCGCACGCACGATGCGGGCACCGATCCGGCGGGTGCGGCGGACGGAGTTCTTCATCATCTGCAGGCCGATGTCGTCGACCTTCACGAGCAGTGCCACGGCGCCGTAGACGACGGCCGTCATGACCAGACCGATCACGATCAGGGCGCCGAGCGTCGGCCAGAGCCCCAGGTCGGGGTCGAGGCCCGCCAGTGCGATGAGCATGATCTCGGTGCTCAGGATGAGGTCGGTGCGGATGGCGCCGAAGACGAGCTTCGGTTCGGTGACGGCCTCGTCGGACCCGCCCTCGTGGTGGACACCGAACCACTCGGTGACCTTCTCGGCGCCCTCGAAGCACAGGTACGTGCCGCCGAGCAGCAGCAGCCACGGCAGCACCCCGGGTGCGAAGGCCGTGAGCAGCAACGCCAGCGGGATGATGATGATGAACTTGTTGAACAGGCTGCCGAGGGCGATGCGCCCGACGACCGGGAGTTCACGAGCGGGCTCGAGGCCCTGCACGTACTGGGGCGTGACGGCGGCGTCGTCGATCACGACCCCGGCGGTCTTCGCGCTGGCCTTGAGGGCTGCGGAGAGGATGTCGTCCACCACGGCGAGCAATCCGACTGACAATTCGTTCTCCACTCGTCTGACCTGTGACCGTGCACAGCGTAGTGGCCGCGGAGCATCCTGAACGCCAGACAGAGGGCGTCCGTAGGCTCGCGGCATGGCTGACTTCACCGCATCCCAGGCCGCCGTCGTCCGCATCGAGCGTTCCGAGCAAGGGCGCTGGGACCTCTCCGTCATCAGCGACGCCGGTGTCGCGATGGGGCACGGGGTGTACCTGTTCGACGCGGACCACGACGACGCCGAGGACGAGCAGGCCGCGGCCCTCGACTTCGTCCGCGACTACGGGTTCCGGTTCGAGCGCGACGCCGTGCAGGCCGACGGTCCTGACGCCTTCTGGGCACCGCTGCTGCCGTCCGACCCGCAGTAGGCGCTGCAGCGCGCGGGACTCAGCGCGCGGGACTCAGCGCGCGGAGTCCTCGAACCCGATCAGCCAGGTGACCCCGTACGCGTCACGGACGGTGCCGTCCCAGTCGCCCCACGGGCGCTGCTGCAGCGGATCGACGACCGTGCCGCCCTCGGCGAGCTGGTCGAACCACCGGCGCAGGACGTCCGGTTCCGCGGCACCGAGCAGTGAGAAGAGCAGCCCGGTCGCCGAGAACGGGGTGTCGCCCTCGCTCGTGTCCGCGGCGAACAGCTGCAGCTCGCCGGTGAGCTGGCCGTGCGCGACGGCGTCGGCCGGACCGTCCGTGCGGGAGAAGTCCGCGTAGGTCGCGATCTGCACGTCGCCACCGAACACCCGCTGCCAGTGCTCGAGGGCCTGCCTGGCGGTGCCGGCGAACTGGAAGTACGGGGCGGGTCCGGTCGTGTGCATGCCCGGCAAGGTACTCCGGCGTGCGGCGTGGGGGAACCCCGGGGTTCGTCAGTCGAGCAGGGCGAGTGCGCGCTCCAGGACGTCCTCCGGTCGTCCGTCGCCGTGCAGTGCCCACCAGGTGAGTGCGGCGCTCGCGGCGGCGGCCAGCGTGTGGGCGCGCACGGCGACGGCGAGGTCGTCGGCGGTGACCCCGTCCCGCTCGGCCACGTACCGCAGGATCTCGTCGGTCAGGGCCGTGACCGTGGCGGCGCCGACGTGCTCGAGCGACGGGTTCGCGCGGATGACCCGGAGTCGGTGTCGGGTGACCTCGACCGCGTCGTCCGGGAACGTCGCACCGATCCGGTAGGCCGCCCGGAGCGCCACCGCCGAGGGCTCGTCGGCCGGTCGTGACCGCAGGGCTTCGCGGAAGCGTGCGGCGAACTCGTCGAGACCGCCCCACACCAGCGCCGCCTTGTTCGGGAACAGTCGGAAGAGCGACCGGCGACTGACCCCGGCCGCCGCGGCGACGTCGTCCATCGACACCGCGTCGAAGCCCTGGTCGTCGAACAGCCGGAGTGCGACGAGGGACACGGCGTCGGGGTCGATGGTGCGCGGGCGCCCCGTCGGACGGTCGTTCGTCGAGCTCATGGAGACCTTTCGGCACTGAGTGCTATAACCGGGTGTGGCGCAGCGAGCGCCCCGCATCGAGGAGACCACATGACCGACACCACCGCCGGACGGTTCACCGGCAGGACCATCATCGTCACCGGAGCGGGTTCCGGTATCGGACGCGCCACGGCGACGCGCATCGCGAACGAGGGTGGCCGCGTCATCGCGACCGACGTCGTGGCCGAGCGGCTCGACGCACTCCGCACGGAGCTCGAGGGCTTCGCCGTGGAGACCGTCGTCGGTGACGTCGCCGCGAGCGAGACCATCGACGCACTCATCGCCGCCGCTGGCGACCGAGTGGACGGGCTCGCCAACGTCGCCGGCATCATGGACGCGTTCCTGCCGCCGGACGAGGTCGACGACGCCACCTGGGAGCGTGTCTTCAGCGTCAACGTCACGGGCCCGATGCGCCTGACCCGCGCCGTGCTGCCGCTGATGATCGCCGCCGGCAAGGGGTCGGTCGTGAACGTCGCGTCCGAGGCCGCGTTGAAGGCCTCGGCCGCCGGGGCTGCCTACACCTCGTCGAAGCACGCCATCGCCGGGTACACCAAGAGCGTCGCGTTCTTCCACGGGCCGCAGGGCATCCGGGCGAACGCGGTGGCACCGGGTGCGGTCGCCACGAACATCGAGGCGCCGATGCGCAGCGAGTACGCGGCCCGCCGGGTCGGTCCGATCATGCAGACCACCATCCCGCCGGTCGCCCAGCCCGAGCAGCTCGCCGCCGCCATCACCTGGCTGCTGAGCGACGACTCGGCGAACGTCAACGGTGCGGTGCTGCCGAGCGACGGTGGCTGGTCCGTCGTCTGACCCGTTGCTGCGGCACGAGACGCCGTCGTCACGTCGAGACGCCTCCGGAAACGGGGGCGTCTCGACGACTTCGCGGCGTCGGGCAGACACGACGGCGTGTTCGCCACCCGGCCACCTGACGGACGGGAGGCCCGTGGCGACACCGCCACGGGCCTCCCGTCCGTCTTCCGGCCAGGTCGACGACGCGCGGTTCCTTCCCAGAGCACGTGCGCTGGAAAGCGGAATCGGGCGTACCGGGCAGGAAGTTCCTGCCCGGTACGCCCGATTCGACACGGCGAGCCGACGGCCGGCGGCTCAGGAGACGAGCGCCGCCATCTCCCGCACGACGGCGCGGAGCCGATCCGCGAGCTCGTCGTTGCTCCGCACGGTCTCGCGGTGCGCCACCTCGCTGAGCGCCGACATCACCAGGGTCACCGCGGTTCGGGCGGTCTGCGCGTCCGTGCGGGTGCCGACGACGCTGAGCAGGGACTGGCGCGATTCGGCCATCCACTGCATCACCATCGAGGACATCTCTGGCCGCAGCACGAGCAGCTCCTTCATCCGGCGGCGGTCCTGCGAGAGCGGGACGGTGGCCGCGACCAGGGCGCACAGGTCGTCGACCAGGGCGCCGTCGGCCTCGGCGAACCATGCCGCTGAGCGCTCCGGGACCTCGACGGAGTCGAGCCCGAGCGCCGCGTGCGCCTTCGACGAGAAGTAGTTGAAGAAGGTGCGGGGGGAGACGTCGGCGTCGGCGCAGATCTGCTCGACCGTGACGCCGTCGAGTCCGTGCGCGGACACGAGCGTGAGCGCTGCGTCGTGCAGTGCCTGCCGAGTCTGCTGCTTCTTCCGTTCACGCAGCGTGCACGGCTCCGTTGCCGCAGCCGCTGCCGGGGTGGTGATCACGTGGACTCCTGCTGGGTTGGTGTGTGTGGGAGGGGCGCCCGCCCGGAAAGGGGGCACGGACGGACGCCCCGGTCGGTCACCGACGGTGCGTCGGCGTGGATCCGGTCGAACCCGAGCCGGTGGAACCCGAACCGGTCGGCACGGACCCGGTCATCGGGCCGGTGAACGAGCCGGCCTCGGCTGCGGCGGCGCCCGCCTCGGCCTCGAGCTGTGCTTCTGCGGACATGTCGGCCTGCTCCTGCAGGGCGGACCGCTGCCGCAGCGGCGGCACCCGGAAGAACCAGGTCAGCACGAACGCGAGCAGGATGACGCCGAGACCGACCCAGTAGATCGTCACGGACGAGGCGTTGAAGCCCGCCATGAACGGCCGGGTCAGGCGGCTGTCCGCACCGGTCAGGAACGAGGTGTCGTTCGTGCTGGTGGCGCTGTCGCTCGTGGTGTTGCCGTCGTCGATCTTCTTCGCCAGCTCCGGGGTGAGCTCGTCGACCCAGTAGGAGCGCTGGTCGGCGTCCGCCCAGTCGACGGACACGGTGCCGTCCTGCACGCTGGCGTGCGCCTGTTCGGCGACCTGCTCGAGTGCCGACTGTTCGGCGGCCGGCGTGGCCGCGGCGACCTGCTGGTCGATCACGGTCTGCGCTGCTGCTGCGGGCACGGCACCGGCGGTGACCTGCTGCTGCACGGCCGCGGTGACCTGCTCGGTGACCGCGGCGTCGGCGGCCTGCTTCGCCTTCGCCGAGGCGGCGTCGAGCTGGGACTGCACGGTCTTCGTCAGCGGGGTGACGACGGGCGTCCAGATCTTCTCCATGGCGCCCTGGTTCGCCTTCGCGCTGGCGACGGTCGGGTTGAGCGCGGCGTCGAGCGCCGGACCGAGGTCCTTCTGGTTCGCGGTCGCGGTCAGGATGTTCGCCGGCATCACCGAGAACAGGATGGACAGCAGCACGGCGGTGCCGAGCGTGCCACCGATCTGGCGGAAGAACGTGGCGGACGACGTGGCGACGCCCATGTCACGGGCCTCGACGGAGCCCTGCGACGCCAGGGTCAGCGACTGCATGACCGAGCCGAGACCGAGACCGATGAGGAACATGCCGATCATCAGGAACCAGAGCGGCTTGTCGATCGACATGAACGTCAGGACGACGTAGCCGGCGGAGACGAGCGCGGTGCCGATGACCGGGAAGATCCGGTACCGGCCGACGCGGGCGACGATCTGCCCCGAGGTGATCGAGGCGATCATCAGACCACCGACGAGCGGCAGCGTCGCGAAGCCGGACTCGGTCGGGGTCAGTCCGACGACGATCTGCAGGTAGAGCGGGATGGTGAGCATCGCGCCGAACATCGCGAAGCCGACCAGGAACCCGATGACGGTCGCCATCGAGAACGTGCCCGAGCGGAACAGCTTGAGCGGGATGATCGCCGCGTCGCCCATCTTCGACTCGATGAGCAGCAGGCCGATCAGGCCGACGACACCGACGACGTAGCAGGCGATGGCGGCGGGGGAGCCCCAGCCCCAGATGCGGCCCTGTTCGGCGACGAGCAGGAGTGGCACGAGGGTGACGATGACGGCGGTCGCGCCCCACCAGTCGACCTTCGGCTTCGCGTCGCCGGCGCCGTGCACCTTCGGCAGGTGCAGGAACACGATGACCATGAGGAGCGCCGCGACACCGATCGGCACGTTGATCAGGAGCACCCAGCGCCAGCCCGTGATCCACAGGATCTCGGAGGAACCGGCGAGCAGACCGCCGATGAGCGGGCCGATGACGGACGAGATGCCGAACACGGCGAGGAAGTACCCCTGGTACTTGGCACGCTCACGCGGGGCGAGGATGTCGCCCATGATCGCGAGCGGCAGCGACATCAGCGCGCCGGCACCGATGCCCTGCACCGCGCGGAAGGCGGCGAGCATGAGCATCGAGGTCGACATCGACGACAGGACGGCGCCGAGGATGAAGACGACGATGCCGAAGATGTACAGCGGACGGCGGCCGAAGATGTCGGAGAGCTTGCCGTAGATCGGCGTCGCGATCGTCGAGGTGATGAGGTACGCGGTCGTCACCCAGGCCTGCTGGTCGAGCCCGTGCAGGTCGTCGCCGATCGTGCGGATCGCCGTGCCGAACACCGTCTGGCCGAGCGAGGACAGGAACATGCCCGCCATCAGGCCGTAGATCACCAGGAGGATCTGACGGTGGGTCATCAGCGGCTGCTGGCCGGCGCCTCCGGAGGCCGCGGGGGCCTCGGCGGTGTGCCGACCGTGCTGCACCGGGACGGGTGCGGTGGCGGTCATCGAACTCCTTTTTCTGGCTGTGAAACTTTGCAGACCGCGCAACGATACATCTGTTGCTTCCGGCAAGCAACTAAATGTGCCCGCTACGCTGAGCCCGTGACCGACGACCGGCGTGCCGCCGAGCGACTCCTGCGATCCCAGCTCGACCGGCTGTGGGTCCGGCAGACCCTGCGCTCCTCGCTCATCGAGTCCCGGGGTGGCCTCGACCCGACGGCCCGCGTGATCCTGCGAGCCGTCGCCGGGCACGGGCCGGTCCGGGCGACCGCGATCGCCGACGCGACGGGGTTGTCGCGCCCGGTGATCAGCCGCCGGGTCGCCTCGCTGATCGAGGCCGAGCACCTGATCGGGTCGCCGGACCCCGCGGACGGCCGTGCCACGCTCGTCACGCTCGCCCCCGCCGGCCGACGACTGCTCGACGAGCTGGACGCCGCCGGCGCCGAGGTGTTCGACGACCTGACGGAGGAGTTCGCCTCCGACGAGCTGCGCTCGCTCGCCGAGATGCTGACGCGACTGAACGACCGGGCGGACGCGGTCCTGGGGATCGGCACCGCGCGCTCCTGACGCGACCAACGGGACGGACGGGAGGCCCGTGGCGGCGTCGCCACGGGCCTCCCGTCCCTGCGGAGCGCGCATTCGAGATACCGTTGGTGGTATGAGCACGGACACCACCCCCACCACTGAGACCCTCGACGACGGGCCCGTGGTGACGTTCGCCGATCTCGGCCTGAGCGACGCTGTGCTCAAGGCCGTCAAGGACATCGGTTACGAGACCCCTTCCGCCATCCAGGAAGCCACCATCCCCACGCTCCTCGCCGGGCGCGACGTCGTCGGTCTGGCGCAGACCGGTACCGGCAAGACCGCGGCCTTCGCGCTGCCGATCCTGTCCCGCATGGAGTCCGGCAGCAAGAAGCCGCAGGCGCTCGTGCTGTCCCCGACGCGCGAGCTCGCCCTGCAGGTGTGCGAGGCGTTCGAGCAGTTCGCGTCCCACATGAAGAACGTCCACGTCCTGCCGGTCTACGGCGGCCAGGCCTACGGCGTGCAGCTCTCCGCCCTGCGCCGCGGCGTCGACGTGATCGTCGGCACCCCCGGTCGCATCATGGACCACCTGGCGAAGGGCACGCTCGACCTGTCCGAGCTGAAGTACCTGGTGCTCGACGAGGCCGACGAGATGCTCAAGATGGGCTTCGCCGAGGACGTCGAGACGATCCTCGCCGACACCCCCGACGACAAGCAGGTCGCGCTCTTCTCGGCGACCATGCCCGCGCAGATCCGCCGCATCTCGCAGCAGTACCTGACCGACCCGGCCGAGATCACCGTCAAGACCAAGACGAAGACCGCCGCGAACATCACGCAGCGCTACCTGATGGTCTCGTACCCGCAGAAGGTCGACGCGCTCACCCGCATCCTCGAGGTCGAGGACTTCGAGGGCATGATCATCTTCGTCCGCACCAAGAGCGAGACCGAGACCCTGGCCGAGAAGCTCCGCGCCCGCGGGTACGCCGCCGCCGCGATCAGCGGTGACGTCGCCCAGGCCCAGCGCGAGCGCACGGTCAACCAGCTGAAGTCGGGCAAGCTCGACATCCTGGTCGCCACCGACGTCGCCGCCCGTGGCCTCGACGTCGACCGCATCACGCACGTCGTGAACTTCGACATCCCGGTCGACATCGAGTCCTACGTGCACCGCATCGGCCGGACCGGTCGCGCCGGCCGCTCGGGCGACTCGATCAGCTTCGTCACCCCGCGTGAGCGTCGCCTGCTGTCCGCGATCGAGCGCCACACCAAGCAGCCGCTCACGCAGATGCAGCTGCCGACCATCGACGACGTCAACGAGACGCGCCTGACCCGCTTCGACGACGCCATCACCGCGGCGCTCGAGGACCAGGGCCGGATCGCCGCCTTCCGCGACGTCATCGCGCACTACGTCGAGCACCACGACGTCCCCTCGGACGACGTCGCCGCCGCCCTGGCCGTCGTGGCGCAGGGCGACTCGCCGCTGCTCCTCACCGCAGCCGACGACGCCCTCCGCAGCCAGATGGAGCGCGACGCCCGCCGCAGCGAGCGCGACGAGCGTGGTGCCCGCGACGACCGTGGCGGCCGCAACGACCGCGGCGACCGTGGTGGCGACCGCGACCGTGGTGACCGTGGTGACCGCGGCGACCGCGGCCCGCGCCGTTCGCAGCCGATGTCGCCGTACCGCATCGAGGTCGGCCGTCGTCACCGCGTCGAGCCGCGCCAGATCGTCGGTGCCCTGGCCAACGAGGGTGGCCTGCGTCGCGACGACTTCGGTGCGATCCAGATCCGTCCGGACTTCTCGATCGTCGAACTGCCGGCCGACATGGACCCCGGTGTGCTCGACCGCCTGACCGACACCCGGATCAGCGGCAAGCTCATCGAGATCCGTGCGGACCGCCGTGGCGGTGGCCGCCGCGACGACCGCGACGACCGTCCGGAGCGCAAGCCGCGCTACTGAGACGCGCCGCGTCCGAGACGCGACCCCCTTCGGACGGGAGGCCCGGTGCCAGCTGGCACCGGGCCTCCCGTCCGTCGTCGGTGCGGGTCCCGGGCCCGCGAGACGCCGTCGTGTCGGTTCCGCGCCGCCGAGTCGGCGAGGCGCCGTCGGATTCGGCGGTGTCTCGGGAACACGACGGCGTCTGCCGGTACGGGCCCTGCGCATCTTGCGGTGCGGGGAACCGCAGATCCCGCCCGCAGGCGTTCCCCTGGAGTCCGCACGGTGCTGTGATGACCGGAGCCGTGACGCAGGGAGCCGCGGAGAAGGCAGGGGAACCATCGTGTACCGAGCACTCATCACCGCGGTCGCCGCCGCGGCGCTCGTCTTCGGAGGTGCGGTGCCGGCGACGGCGCACACCTCTCCGTCGGTGCCCGGAGCACCGACCGCGGTCCGGGTCACCGGCGACGCGGACAGTGCCACGCTGACATGGCGCGGCCCGGACCGCGGCGCCAAGGTGACCGGCTGGAAGGTCGACGTCGACGCCGTCGCGAACCGGCACGACCACCAGGTCCACCGACTCCTCCCGCGCGCCCGCTCCGACCGCTTCGACGAGCTCTCGCCCGCGACCACCTACCGCTTCTCGGTGCGTGCCCTCGGCCACCGGGGGACCGGTCGCACGGTCACGCTGCGCTGGACGTCACCGTCGGTGCCCGAGCCGGAGACGGCGCAGTCGCTGTTCGCCCTCGACGGCAACGGTGCCGTCGTGCGGTTCGCGGACTCCGGCAGAGGGGCGAAGACCGTCGTCGCGACGCACGGCGAAGGGTTCGCCGCGAACGCCGACGATGACGTGTTCACCCCGTCGGCGGACGGCACCGAGATCCTGCGGGACCCGGCCGACGGCAGCGGGATCTCGATCATCGCGTCCGGCCTGCACCTGACCCCGGACCTGCGCTCCGACGCCGAGGGCAACCTGTACTGGGTGGACTCGGTGACCGGCGCGGTGCAGAAGCTGTCCGTCGGCACCTCGACCCCGAAGGTCGTGCTGGACCTGGGTGGCAAGGCCGTCGGGAGCGATGAGCGTTTCTGGACGGTCACCCCGGACGGCAAGGTCGTCGTGCTCGGCGGAACGGTCAGCCGGCCGTACGTCAAGGGCACCGGCATCGCCGCCCGCACGTTCACCGGGCCGGGCGGCTCGACCGTCGGCTACCCCGCCGGCGTGCTCGCGGACTCGCAGGGCAACGTCTACGTCGACATCCGCTCGCCCGGTGCCGCCGGGGCGTGGACCTGGTACCAGCTGAAGCCCGGGGCGACCGAACTGACGAAGATCGAACCGCGGAACGCGTTCGAGTACGCTGCCGCGAACGCGGACGGCTTCTCGCTCCTGCAGTCGGCGGAGTTCTGCCCCGCCCCGGCGGAGTACCCGACCAGCCCGACCGGTTGCAAGATCGACCGCGGCATCCCGGACAAGCTCGTGGTCGGCAGCGGTGGCACGTCCACCGTGCCGGTGACCGGGCTGACCGCCGGGTCGCGTGGCGAGCACCTGGGTGCCGCCTCCGCCGACGGGGACGTGTTCGTGTCCATCGACAGCGGCCCCTCGGTCGGGCTGTGGAAGGTCCCCGCCGCGGGTGGAGCTGCCCAGCAGCTCGACGCGGCGCAGTACTCGAGGCTGCTGGTGATCTGACCGGCGGTGCGAGGCGGAAGGGGGACAGGGCGCAACGGCGCGTCCTGTCCCCCTTCCGTGTGTGGCGGCGGGCGGCGGCGGTTGTTCGCGCTGCGTCGGGCGGCGGCTGCGCTTGTTCGGGCGGTGCCGGCGGCCGGCGGCGATGTCGGCGGCGGTGGTTCAGGCCGCGCCGGCGGCCGTGCGGCGGCAGACCTCGTCCCACGGGGTCGGTT
Organism: Curtobacterium sp. UNCCL17; assembly: GCF_000686685.1. Lineage (NCBI taxonomy): Bacteria > Bacillati > Actinomycetota > Actinomycetes > Micrococcales > Microbacteriaceae > Curtobacterium > Curtobacterium sp. UNCCL17. Next base: position 13,494 of record NZ_JMLI01000017.1, read on the forward strand.
CGATGCCGAAGCGTGCCCGGCTCTCGCGGTCGTCGACCACGTACGGCGCGGTCCACTGGTAGGTCAGGTCGGCCAGCTCACGCATCATCGGCGACACGAGCCCGCCGACGCGGAACAGGGCCGCGGGCATCCGGCGTACCGGCACCGCGGGCTTCCCCGCCGCCGTGAGGACGTCGGTGAGGGCCTGGCGCTGCGTCCGCGGGGCGTTGCTCGGCACCATCCACGTGCGACCGTGTGCGCCCTGGTCCTCGGCAGCGGCGACGAGGGTCCGGGCGACGTCGAACACGTCGGTGAAGGTGTGCGGCAGGTCCGTGCGACCGACCATCGACACCGCCCGTCCCCGCAGCGCCGCCGGCAGCACGCGTGTGACGTGCCCGTTCGCGCCGATCCCGGGGCCGAGGTAGTCCGAGGCGCGGACCTCGACGACCCGGACACGGCCGGCGTCGTGCGCGGCGAAGGCATCGGCCCACAGGGTCGCGCGGAGCACCCCCTTGTGGTCGGTGGCAGCGTCCGGCAGTCCCTCGTGCATCGGCCCGTCGACCGGGCCGTACGGGTACAGGTTCCCGGTGATGGCGTAGATCGCCCCGGTGCGTTCGGCCGCGGTGAGCAGTGCTGCGGCGAGCGGGGGCCAGGTGCGCTCCCACTGCGTGTAGTCGCCGGGGTTCGCGCAGTTGTGGAGGACGGCTGCTCCCTCGGCGGCGCGGGAGAGGGCATCGGCATCGGAGGCGTCGAGCGCGAGGTGCTCGACCCCGGCGATGCCCGTGCTGCGACCGGAGCGGGAGACGACGGTGACGCGGTCGCCCCGGACGGTCAACAGTTCCGCGACGTGCCGGCCGACGGGGCCGGCACCGACGACGAGGTGGTGGGTCATGGTCTCCTGCTTCCTGATCGATTCCGAGAGCACTGCTCTCGGAACCGAGCATGACGGTTCGTGGACGCGAAAGCAAGAGCAGTGCTCTCCTTTGTGTGCGCTGCTCTCCCGTGCCAGGATCACCGGATGGCACCCACCGCCCGAGCACTCGCACGGCAGACGGTCACCGCGGAGATCCTGGCTGCGGCGCGCACCCGCCTGACCGGCGAGGGTCCTGCCGCACTCAGCCTGCGTGCCGTCGCCCGTGACGTCGGGATGGTCTCGTCGGCCGTGTACCGGTACTTCCCGAGCCGCGACGACCTGCTGACGGCCCTGCTCATCACCGACTACGACGAGCTCGGCGCCGCGGTCGAGGCCGCCGGTGTCGCGGCCGGACCGACTCCCGGTGCGCGCTGGGTGGCGATGTGCCGGGCGATCCGGGACTGGTCGATCGCGCACCCGGGGGACTTCGCGCTGCTGTTCGGTTCGCCCGTGCCCGGCTACGCGGCGCCGCGGGAGACCGTCGTGCCCGCGACGCGGACGACGCTGGCGCTGGTGCGCGTGGTCGCGGACGCCGTCGGGTCCGGTGCGCCTGGCGCGCCTGGCGCGCCTGGTGTGTCGGGTGCGCCTGGCGCGTCGGGCTCGTCCGTCACGTCGACGCCGGCGGCCGGGAGGCCCGGATCACCCACCGCTCCTCCGGCGGCTCCCGGGGTGGCCGGTCCCGCCGTCGCGGACGGGGTCGCCACCCTGCGCTCGTTCGGCATCACCCTGCCCGACGAGGTCCTCGTCCGCACCCTGATGGCCTGGACGACGGTGTTCGGGACGATCTCGTTCGAGCTCTTCGGACACTTCGTCGGTTCCGTGTCCGACCCGGCCGCCTACTTCGACCAGGTCATCGTGCGTCTAGCGGATGACCTGGGGTTCACCGCCACGTTCTGACGCGCGTGCTGTCCCCAGATCGGGTGCGCTGCCTGACAGAGCACCCGCCCGTGCGGTAGACAGGTCGTCACGCCGAGGTCGTGCCCGATGACCGGAGCGGACGACCGGCACGGTGCCCTCCGGGTCAGCTGCCGGACGGAACCACACTCGGGCGTGCGACGCGGCCGGGGCCCGCGCGGGGATCAGGAGGAACGCTTGCGACGCAGCACGTCCGGCGACGCCGCGGACGGGGAGACCCGGTGACCGCGCTCGACGTCAGCCGACAGGACCGCCGCCGCCTGACCACCGGCACCGCCCGCCGACGCCTGGTGGCCGTGCGGACGGTGGCGCTCCTGGCCTCCCTCGCCGGTGTCAACTACATCGTGTGGCGCTGGGCGGCCTCGGTGAACTGGCACTCGTGGTGGATCGCGGTGCCGCTGATCCTCGCCGAGACCTACAGCGTCATCGACTCCCTGCTCTTCGCCCTCGGGGCCTGGCGGCTCCGGGAGCGCGGCGAACCACCGGCGAAGCCGTCCACCGACGTCACCGTCGACGTCTTCATCACGACCTACAACGAGCCGATCGACCTGGTCGAGCGCACTGCCCGGGCGGCGAAGGCGATCACGCACCCGCACACCACCTGGATCCTCGACGACGGCAACCGCCCCGAGATGCGTGCGGCGGCCGAGGCGCTCGGCATCGGCGTCATCACGCGCGGCGCCGACTGGGTGGACCGGCCCCGGCACGCCAAGGCCGGCAACCTCAACAACGCCCTGCTCGCGACGCAGGGCGAGTTCCTGCTCATCCTCGACGCCGACCAGGTGCCCGACCCGGCGATCCTCGACCGCACCCTCGGGTACTTCAAAGACCCGCGGATGGCGCTCGTGCAGACGCCGCAGTGGTTCGAGAACGTGCCGGACGACGACCCCCTCGGCAGCCAGGCGCCGCTGTTCTACGGTCCGATCCAGCAGTCGAAGGACGGCTGGAACGCCGCGTTCTTCTGCGGGTCGAACGCCATCCTGCGGCGCGAAGCGCTCATGCAGCTCGGCATCTCGCGCTACGTGGCCGAGGTCGAGGCGTCCGTGCAGCGCACCCTCGCCACCTCGCGCAAGCTCCTCGCCCGCTCCCGCGAGACCGAGACCGACCCGCGCGTGCTCGCCGCCCTCGACGACGCCGAGGCCGTGGTGGACCAGGCGCGCGAGCAGGTGCGCGCCGGTGAGCCGCTCGGCGACGTGACGTACGCGTTCCAGCGGGGGATCGACGCCATCGCGTTCCGGTTCGCCGCCGCCGACCTCGAGTCCGTGCGGAACGACCTGCAGGAGCTCGCGGCGATGTCCACCGACGCCAACACCTTCGCCGGTCTCGACGACGCCGCCCTCGACGTGCTCGGCCGGCGTGAGGCCTCACCGGTCGCCGCCATCGAGTCCATCGCGGTGCTCGCCCGTGCCCTCGACGTGAACCGTGACGACGAGGCGCAGCCGATCATGCCGCTGGCGACGATCTCGGTGACCGAGGACATGGCCACCGCGATGCGCCTGCACGGCCTCGGCTGGAAGTCGGCGTACCACGACGAGATCCTGGCGAAGGGCCTGGCCCCCGAGGACCTGCCGACGATGCTCGTGCAGCGACTTCGCTGGGCGCAGGGCACCATGCAGGTGTTCTTCCGCGAGAACCCCCTCGTGCAGAAGGGGCTGTCGTGGGGGCAGCGGCTCATGTACTTCTCGACGATGTGGAGCTACCTGTCCGGGTTCGCCGCGATCGTCTACATCGCCGCCCCGGTGCTCTGCCTGTCGTTCGGGGTCATCCCGGTGCAGGCCTACAGCGTCGACTTCTTCGCACGGCTCATCCCGTTCCTGGTGTTCAACCAGCTGCTGTTCTGGGTGGTGGCCGCCGGCAGACCGACCTGGCGCGGGCAGCAGTACTCGCTCGCACTCTTCCCGATCTGGATCGAGTCGGTGACCAGCGCCTTCCAGAACGTCTACCGGGGCAAGCCGCTCGGGTTCCGCGTCACCCCGAAGGTGCGCGACGAGACCGAGCAGAAGCCGCGTTGGGACCTGGTCAAGCCGCAGCTGTACGCGATGGGTGCCCTGGTGGCCGCGCTGGTCATGATCGGCATCCGCTACCTGACCGGCCAGGCCGAGGGGATCGCGCCGCTCGTGAACACCGCGTGGGTCGTCTTCGACCTGTTCATCTTCAGCATCGTGATCCGGGCCGTCCGGTACCGCGGCCCGGCCACCCCAGCCCAGTCCGAACACGAGTCGAGCACCGCAGGAGGACCCCTGTGAGCACCGAGACCACGTTCGAGGTCGCCGCGACGCCGGACTCCCTCGACGAGGTGCAGGACCGCTTCGCCGCGTGGTGGGACGGCCTGGGCATCGACGACGTGCGGCTCCGCTTCGCGCTCGAGACCGCCCTGGCCGAGGTCGCCGCGAACATCGTCGAGCACACCGTCCGCGCCGACCGGGGGACCGGGCGCCGGTACTCCGTGCACCTCGAGGCCACCGACCGGGCCCTGACCGCGGTGCTGACCGACAACGGGATGCCCGTCGACATCGACCTGAGTGCCGTCACCATGGCCGACGTCGAACAAGAGAGCGGGCGGGGTCTCGCACTCGCCATCGCGGCGCTCGACCGGTTGGAGCACCGGCACGAGCCCGGCCACAACGTCTGGACGCTAGCGTGCGACCGGTGAAGAAGCCGGTGGCCCGCGCGGTCGCCCTCCTCGTCACGATCGCCACGCTCCTGCTCGGTGGTGCGCTGCCGGCGTCGGCTGCGTCCGTGCACCCGGCCGCCGCCGTGCAGCCGGCCGAGGGGTCGACGTGGTTCGGCCCCGACCTCGACTGGGCCAGCGACTCGCCCGAAGGGTACGAGGGGCGGCTCGGCGCGACGCCGTCGATGTACGGGGTCTCCGTCGACTACCCGCTCGACCGCACGGCGAAGCAGGAGCTCCTCCGCTCGGCGCGGGCGGCGGCGACCCAGGGGGCGGTGCTCGTCGTGAGCCTCGAACCCGACCGCGAACTGCGGTCGCTCGACACCGCGGACACCCGCGCCGTCAACACCGTGTTCGAGGACCTGCACGACCAGTACGACACCCAGGTGCTCGTCCGGTTCGCACCGCAGATGAACGGCACGTGGGTCCGCTGGGGCCAGCAGCCGACGGAGTTCGTCCGGGCGTTCCGGGCGCTCGGGACGACCGTGCACGCGGGCACGTCGGACGCGCTCATGGTGTGGTCGCCCGGGTACGGTGCCGGCTACCCGTTCGGCGAGTCCGCCGGGCGGCTGCGGAACCTGTCCCCGGTCGACGTCGCCAAGGCGGACACGAACGGCGACGGACAGCTCACCGGCGCCGACGACCCGTACGGGCCGTACTGGCCGGGGGCGGAAGCGGTCGACTGGGTCGGGCTGTCGATGTTCTCGTACGGCAAGGGCGACCCGACCGAGGCCGCCGGTCGCGCCGTGCCGCTCACCCGCAGCGGTGAGGTCGAGTCCCGGTTCGACGAGGACTGGGGGTACGACCAACCCCAGTCGGGCACGTTCTACGACCGGTTCGCGGCCGCCGACGACCGCCCGATGCTCCTCGACACCGGCGCCCTGTACAACCGCGAGCTGCAGGGCGACGCCGAGCTCCAGGTCAAGCAGAGCTGGTGGCGGCAGGTGCTCGCCGCGGTGCAGGAGCGTCCGCTGATCCGGGGCATGACCGTGCTCGAGGCCGAGCGACGCGAACCCGAGGCCGGCAACCGCGTGGCCGACTGGCGACTCACCGCGGACCCGGGCGTCGCGGAGTCCTTCCGCACCGACCTCGAGCGGTCCGGGGACTTCGCCTTCGGTCCGGTCACCGACCGCGTGACCGTGCAGCAGGGCAACGCCGCGATCTCCCAGGAGTACGAGACCGGCGGCGAGCAGATGGCGTGGATCGTCTGGCTGGCCGCCGGCCTGGCGATCGTCTTCCTGCTGAGCGGGGTGTTCGGCCGGCTCCTGCCGAGCTGGCGCTACCCCGACGACGGCAAGCCCGGCCGTGACCTGCGGCTCGACCTGTTCCGCGGGTTCATCATCCTCGCCGTGGTGATCACCCACATCGAGATCGGCGGGCCGTACTCGTACCTCACGCTGCACGCCGTCGGTGCGATCACCGGCGCCGAGATGTTCGTGTTCCTGTCCGGCATGGTCCTCGGCATGACGTACCCGTTCGCCGTGAAGAAGTTCGGCGAGTGGGCGGCGGCCGTCGGGGCGTGGAAGCGCGCGCGCAAGCAGTACGTCGTCACGCTCGTGGTGATCCTGGTGGTCTTCGCGCTGAGCTTCGTCCCGTTCCTGAACACCGACGCCATCACCACGTTCACCGACCGCGGCACGGGCACCGGCGGTGTCGATGCCGAGGGCCGGGTCTACGACCTGTACCCGAACGCGATGCAGCTGCTCGCCTACCCGCCGCCCTGGTACGCGATCCGGCAGTTCCTGCTGCTCGAGATGGGGCCGTGGCCGTTCAACATCATGGGCCTGTTCGTGGTGCTGAGCCTGTTCATCCCGGTGCTCATCTGGGTGATCCGCCGCGGGTTCTGGTGGGCGCTCCTCGCCGCCAGCTGGGCGCTGTACGTGTTCCAGGCGCTCAACCCCGACTTCCGTCCGCTGAACTCCCAGTTCGAGGCGGTGTTCCCCCTGTTCACCTGGCAGGTGGTGTTCACCCACGGGCTCGTGCTCGGGTACTACCGGCGGCAGATCGTCGGCGCGCTCACCGGGCGGCTCGGCAAGGTCCTGGTCGGCGTCGCCGTCGGCGGGTACGCGGCGTTCCTGGTCTACGTGTGGGCCGGCGACCACTTCGGGTTCACCCCGGTGCCGTTCCCGGCGACGATGTACGAGTCCCTGTACAACACGGCGTACCAGCGGGTGGACCTGCAGTGGGGCCGACTGGTGGACATCGCGTTCTTCGCGGTCGTGTCCTACGCGATCCTCACGGTGTTCTGGAAGCCCATCGCCGCAGCCATCGGCTGGCTCTGGATCCCGCTCGGGCAGGCGAGCCTGTACGTCTTCGTCTGGCAGGTGTTCTTCGCCCTGGCGATCGCGTCGATCCCCGGTGTGCCGTGGGGGGACTTCTGGATCGGTTTCGTGGTGCACACGGCGCTGATCCTGCTGGCCTGGTACATGGTCCGCAAGAAGTTCCTGTTCTCCGTCATCCCGCGCTGATCGCGCGCACGGACGGACAGGAGGCCCGTGGCGGCGTCGCCACGGGCCTCCTGTCCGTCATGCGGTCGCGTCTCAGGACGCGGGCAGCCGCTCGCGCAGGGCGCCGCGGACCGACTCCCACCCGGCCAGGCGGTCGCGGATCGCGTCGTCCTGCTCGGCGGCCAGGGCGTCGCGGTGCGCCTGTTCGAGCACCTCGTCGATGACGACCCGGCGCCCGCTGCGGGCCGAGGTGATGGCCGCGTCGACCATCGTGAGGCTCATCACGTTGCCGTGCACCTCGCCGTCCGGCACCTCGCCGGAGCGGACCGCCCGGACGAAGGACGCCAGCGACCCGGCGATCTCGTGCCCGACCGACGGCGCAGCGGCAGGGGAACCGGGGGTGCCGTCGAGGTCGCTCGAGGGGTCGTGGTCGCCGTCCCAGAGTGCCGTACCAGCCGCTCCGGAGGCACGCCAGTCGCCGTTCCACGAGGTCTCGGCACCCGGCGCGCACCACGAGCCGTCGTAGACGTAGCGGACGTCGTCCTCGAACGTGAAGACGGCTGCGGCGGCCGCGTCGCCCCGGTACCAGGACCACGACGGGTTCCACGACTCGCAGTACACCGACACCGGGTCGCGTTCGAGCACGTACCGGGCGGAGTCGAAGGCGTGGATGGCCATGTCGAGCAGCAGGACGTCGTCCATCTCCTCGCGGAAACCACCGAAGTGCGGCGCCTTCGCGAACCGGGTGCTCAGCCCGCCCACGGCACCGAGGTCGCGGACGTGCTGCCGGAACGCGACGAGCTGGTCGTTGTAGCGGCGGGACTGCGACACCATGAACAGCTTGCCCATGGCCTCGGCGGCGGCGGCGAGCGACAGTGCCTCGGCGACGGTCTGTGCGGCCGGTTTCTCGCCGAGCACGGGGAGCCCGGCCCGGAGTGCCTGCAGCGTGACCGGGTGGTGCGCGACCGGCACGGTGATGTCGAGGACGGCCTCGGCACCGGTCTCGGCGGCCAGTACGGTCAGGTCCGTCCCGACCGGGATCGACGGGTCGCCGGCGTGCTCGGCCCCGGCGCGGGCGGCGTCGAGGTCGAGGTCGACGATGCCGACCAGCTCGACCTCGGGGTCGGCGGCGACGGTGGCGAGCCAGGCCCGCCCCATCCCGCCGGCGCCGACCTGCAGGACGCGGAGGGGGCTCACGCCTGCGCCCCGTCGCGCTCGGCCGTCGGCTCGCTGGCCGCCGGCTCAGCGGTCTCGGGCTCGGCGTCGTCGAACGGGCCGCGGTAGTGCTGCCCGTCGAAGTACTCGCCCAGGTCGTAGCGGCGGAGCGTCGGGATCTCCCGCTCCCGCTCGGGCCGGGCCCACTCGGCGCCGTTCGCGATCACGCGGCGGACGTCCGGGTGGTGGTAGACGGGGAAGTCCTGGTCACCGGGGGAGAAGTAGAAGATCTTCCCGAGGCCGCGACGGTACGTCATGCCGCTCCGGAACACCTCACCGCCGGTGAAGCCCGAGATGAACACGAGCTCGTCGGGCGTCGGGACGTCGAAGTACTCGCCGTACATCTCCTGCTCGGGGATGACGATCGGGTTCGGCACCCCGCGGGTGATCGGGTGCTGCGGGTTGACGGTCCAGACGAGCTCCTGGTCGTGCTCGCTGCGCCAGCGGAGGGTGCACGTGGTGCCCATCAGCTTGCCGAAGATCTTCGACCAGTGGCCGGAGTGCAGGACGAGCAGCCCCATGCCGGAGAGCACGTGCCGGTGCACCCGGTCGACCACGGCGTCGTCGACGTCCTGGTGTGCGGCGTGCCCCCACCAGGTGAGGACGTCGGTGTTCGCGAGGACCTCGTCGGTGAGGCCGTGCTCGGGCTCCTGCATGGTGGCGGTCCGGACGACGGCCTCGGGCAGGTGCTCGCGGATGCCGTCCGCGATCGCGCCGTGCATGCCGTCGGGGTACCGCTCGGCGACGTGCTGCTCGACCTGTTCGTGGACGTTCTCGCCCCAGACGGTGATGCGGAGCGGGGTCGTGGTCATGGTGTGTGCCTCTCGGGGGTGGTGGGACCCGGTCACTTGACTGCGCCGCCGGTGGCCCCGGCGGCGATGAACTTCTGCGCCACGAGCAGCAGCACGATGGCGGGGATCGAGGCCATCACCGCGGCGGCCATGACGGTCGACCAGTCGGCGGTGAAGGTGCCGATGTAGTTGTAGATGCCGAGCGTGATCGGCCGGACGTCCTCGGTGGTGGTGAGGGTCAGGGCGAACAGGAAGTCGCTCCAGGTGAACAGGAACGTGAACAGTCCGGCGGTGATCAGGGCGTTGGCGCTGATCGGCACGACGACCGAGCGGAAGGCCCGGAAGTTGCCGGCACCGTCGACCTTGGCGGCCTCGATGATCGACGGCGGGATGTTCTGCATGAACGCCCGCATGATCAGGATCGCGAAGGGCACGCCCGCGGTGCTGTCGGCCAGGATCAGCCCCGGCACGGTGTTCAGCAGGCCGAGGTCGTTGTACGCCGCGTACAGGGCGTTCGCGACGACGATGCCCGGGATCATCTGCGAGATGAGGATGCCGAACAGCACCGCGTTGATGCCCTTGACCTTGAACTGGGCGAGCGCGTACGACGCCGGCGTCGCGATGAGCAGGCTGACGACGACGCTGCCCAGGGCGATCACCAGGCTCGTGACCAGGGCGCCGCCCTGGTCGGCGATGGCCTGCGCGTAACCGCCGAGCTGCGCGTTGATCGGGAACCAGGCGGCCTCGATCGCGGAACCGGCCGGCTGCAGCGAGATGTTGATCATCCAGTAGACGGGGAACAGCATCACGGCGAGGATCAGGATCCCGACGCCGGACAGCACCCACTGCTTCGCGCTCGTGGGACGGACGGGTCGCCGGGTGCCGCGGGTGACCACCGCGCGGGTCCGGAGGACGTCGTTGGTGGACGCTGCGTCAGTCATCGACGGCCTTCCTGTTGAGGCGGAGGTAGACGATCGCGAACAGGGCGGAGATCACGATGAGGATGTTGCTCAGCGCGGCGCCCTGCCCGAAGTCGAACTGCTTGAACGACAGGTCGTAGGACTGGGTCGCGATGGTCTGGGTGGCGTTCGCCGGCCCGCCGTTCGTCAACCCGAGGATGATGTCGAGCACCTTGATCGTGTAGACGACGCCGAGCACGAGCGTGACGCTCACGACGGGGCGCAGCATCGGCCAGGTGATCGCCCAGAAGGCCTTCCACCCGGTCGCGCCGTCGAGTGCCGCGGCCTCGTACAGCTCGGTGGGGATGTCCTGCAGACCGCCGTACAGGATCGTGGTGTTGAAGGGGATCCCGATCCAGATGTTCACCGCGATGACGGTGATGAGCGCCACGGCGGGGCTCGTCAGCCACGGGACCGACGGGATGCCGAAGGTGCCGAGGAACTGGTTGACGACGCCCGAGTCCTGGTCGAGCATCCACTTCCAGACCGCGCTCGAGACGATGAGCGGCAGCAGCCAGGGCAGCAGGAGCAGCGAGCGCAGGAGGCCGGACAGCGGGAAGTTCCGTCGGAAGAACAGGGCGAGCAGCAAGCCGAGGACGAACTGGCCGACGATCGACCCGATCGTGAACAGCGCGGTGTTGAGCATCGCCGTGCCGAACAGCTGGGACGACACGACCGAGGCGTAGTTCGCCAGGCCGACCCACGGCGCCTCGCCCGTGTAGAACGTCGACGTCGTGTACGCCTGGAAGCTCATGACGATGTTCTTGACCACCGGGTAGCCGAAGAACAGCAGCAGGAACAGGACGGCCGGCAGCAGGAACAGCAGCTGCGCGATCCGTTCGAAGCGCAGCGAGCGGCCCGGGCGGGGCCGCCGGGACGGAGCGGGCGCTCCGTTCCCGGCGGCCCGCCGTGGGGCGACGGGGGTCGCGGTGCTCGTCATGCTCAGTTGCTCGACTGCGCGTTCTGCAGGGCGTCGGCCGGGGAGTCCTGCCCGGTCAGCGCCGACTGCACGGCCGTGTAGATCTTCGTCGCGGCCTTGGGCCAGTCGGCACCGAGCTCGCCGGTGCGGGCGCGGGCGTCGGCGACGAGGTCGACGAACACCTGCTCCTCGGGGACGTCCTTGCCGAACTGCTGCGCGACGTCGGTCTTCGAGGGGATCGTGTACCGCAGCTTCGCCATCGCGAGCTGGTTCGCGTCGCTGTTCATGCAGTCGACGATCTTCGCCGCGACGGCCTGCTTCGCCTTGTCACCGGTGTTCGGGACGGTCCAGACCTCGCCACCGAGCGGGGCCACGGCCTTGTCGCTGGCGGCCTGCACGGGGATCTGGGCGATCCCGTAGTCGACCTTCGACTCCTTCAGACCGGGGATCTGCCACGGGCCGTTGATCATCATCGCGGCCTTGCCGGCCATGAACTGGTCGTTCACGTCGGCCTGGGTCCAGTTCACGACGCTCTTCGACATCGAGCCGTCATCGACCAGGCCCTTCCAGAGCGACAGTGCTTCCTCGGTCTCCGGGGTCGCGATGTCCTTCTCGTCGCCGCCGTTCGACCACATGAACGGCAGGAACTGCCAGGTGCCCTCGTACGTGGCGTTGGCGTCGACGGCGAACCCGTACTGGTCGCCCTTGGTGAGCTTCGCCGCCGCGGACTGCAGTTCGTCCCACGTCTTCGGCGGGGTGACACCGGCCTCGGACAGCACCTTCTTGTTGTAGAAGAGCGCGATGGTGTTCACGGTGGGGGCGAGGCCGTAGACCTTGTCCTCGTAGGTCCCGGCCTGCAGCACGCCCTTGGCGTAGCCGTCGGTCGAGATGTCGTAGTCGGACAGCGGTGACAGTGCACCGGTCTCGGCGATCTGCTGCAGATCCGGGTTGTCGAGCATCAGGACGTCCGGCAGGGTCTTCGACGACGCCTGCTGCAGGACCTTCTGGATGAGCGACGAGCCGGGCACCAGGCTGCGCTTGATGGTGACGTCGTTCTCGGCCCCGCACTTGTCGAGGTACTCGCCGATGACCTTCTTGTCGTTGCCCTGGTTGTAGTAGTCGAGCACGGTGATGGAGTCCACCTTGCCGCCGGAGCTCGCTGACGAGCCGCCGGAGCAGCCGGCGAGGACGAGGGGGACGGCCGCCAGCATGGCGACCGCGCTGAGGACCTGAGGCGTCCTGCGGTGTCGAGGCTTCATTGCTTCGCTCTTCTCTGGATGGTTGCCGGACACGAGTCGAACGTGTCGCTCGTGGATCGGGGACGACCGGACCAGAACCGCTCCGTCGCGTCCCGAGTGGGGTCGAAGCTAGCATCGAAGCGGTTAGATGGTAAAGCGCTTAGACGAACTTTTTCGGGCATGGCCCCCGCTACAGTGAGCGCAACAGGGTGAGGGAGCGGCATGGCGACGATGCAGCAGGTCGCCGACCGGGCGGGCGTCTCGATCGCGACGGTGTCCTTCGTCGTGAACGGGAACAAGCGCGTGTCCGCCGACACCCGTGCCCGGGTCACGGCGGCGATGCGCGAGCTGGGCTACCGCAACAACGTGGTCGCCCGTGCGCTGGCGTCGCGCCGCACCCGGATCCTCGCGCTCGTGTTCCCGGTGCTCGAGCACCGGCTCGGCCAGACCGCGCTGCAGTTCTTCACGAGCGCCGCGAGCCGTGCCTCGGAGCTCGGGTACCACCTGGTGCTCTGGCCGGCGGTGACGACGGCGGACGACGTGCAGGACCTCATCTCGGGCGGTCTCGCCGACGGGGTCGTGGTGATGGAGGTCACGATGCACGACCCCCGGATCGCCCGTCTGACCGAACTCGAGGTCCCGTTCGTCGCGATCGGCCGCACCGCCGACCCCTCGGGCATCTCGTACGTCGACATCGACTTCGAGCGCACCGTCGAGGACGCCCTCGATCACCTCACCGGGCTCGGGCACCGCCGGATCGGGCTCGTGGTCGAGGACCTCGACGGCACCACGATGGCCGACTACGGGCCGAAGGTCCGCTCCGAGGCAGCGTTCCACGCCGGCATCGAGCGCCGCGGCCTGACCGGCACCGTGGTCGCCGCCGGCGCCTCGGCCGAGGGCGGGCGTCGTGCGGCGGCGGACCTGCTGGCGCACGACCCCGACGTCACGGCCGCGATCATCATGAAGGACGACTCGAACTTCGGGCTCGTCAGCGGGTTGCGGGCCGGCGGTCGGCGGGTCCCCGAGGACGTCTCGGTCATCGCGATCGTGTCCTCCGACGGCGCCGGCGCCGCGACCGAACCGGTGCTCACGACGCTGAACGCCCCCGGTCCGGAGCTCGGCCGCCTGGCGGTCGAGTCGCTGGTCGACCGCCTCGAGGGCGGCAGTACCGAGCGCACCCACACGCTCATCCCGTGCGCCCTGCACCTGGCCGATTCGACGGCCCCCGCCCCCGCCTGACCCCCTGCCGGCCTGGAGGCGCGGGTCGGCCCCGCCACGCGCCTCCAGGCCGCCGCCGGCCACCTTTCGGGCTGCGCGACAGTTCGCGGGGCCGCGAGCGCGTGAGGTGTCGTCCACCCCGAAAGGTGCTCGGCGCGGCCGCGCAGGCGGCCGCCCCGCCACCGCCCCAGGCGGACAGGCCAGGCTCCGCCTGGTTGTGTGGACGTACAGGTTCGCAGCACCACACGTCGAGGAGGACGGATGGCAATCGACCGGAGGACGTTCATGCTCGGGGGAGCGGGGGTGCTGCTGCTCGCCGGTTGCTCCACCCGACCCGAGCGCACACGGGTCGAGGACTGGCCCACCGAGCCGCCCGAGGGCGAGGCGACGATCAGCTGGTGGGCCGGTCAGGTCGCCTCGAAGGACGGCGGTGACCTGCGGCGGAGGCTCATCGCCGAGTTCCAGAGGGAGCACCCGAACATCCGGGTCCGGATCGTCAGCGCCCCGAGCGACACCGACACGAACCGCACCAGCCTGACGACCCAGATCGCGGCCGGCAGCAGCACGCCGGACGTCTACCTCGGTGACGTCGCCTGGCCCGGGCAGTTCGCGAAGAACAAGCTCGCGACCCCCGTGAACCAGCTCGTCGGCGAGGACTTCTTCGACCAGTTCCCCGAGGGCCTGCGGCTGGCGGCGAGCGTCGACGGGACCTACTACATGTTCCCGCTGTACATCGACGAGTCGTTCTTCCTGTACCGGAAGGACCTGCTCGCGAAGCACTCCCTGCAGGTGCCGGGGTCGTGGGAGGAAGTGCGCGAGACCGCCGCGAAGCTCGTCGACACCGGCGACGTGTCGTACGGGTTCGCGTTCCAGGGTGACGTGTACGAGGGACTGACCTGCAACGTCACCGAGTTCGTCGCCGACGCCGGCGGGTCCCTGCTCAACGACGACCTCACGAAGCCCGAGACGACGAGCTCCGAGACCAAGCGCGCGTTCGAGTTCATGCGGTCGCTGGTGACCTCGGGAGCGTCGCCACGGGCCACCCTGACGTACCAGGAGCAGGACACCAACGACGCCTTCTCCGGCGGCCGCGCGGCGTTCCTCCGCAACTGGTCGTACGCGTGGGGGATCGCGAACGGCCCGGACAGCCGGGTCGCCGGCAAGGTGGGCCTCGCCGCCCGGCCGACGTTCGACGGCATGGACGAGCACCACTCGACGATCGGCGGTTGGGGGAACTACATCAACCCGCACACCCAGGAACCCGCGGCGGCACTGACCTTCGCGCGCTGGATGTCGAGCGAGACCGCGCAGCAGTTCCTGACCCGCGAGGGCGGGGTCCTGCCGGCCCGGTCGGCGAGCCTCGTCAGCGCGGACGCGAAGCGCCAGGAGCGCCCGACGTACGACACGGCGGCCGGCATCACGCTCGTGCCCCGCCCGACCTCGACGGCCTACTACCCGAAGGTCTCGCAGGGCGTCTACCAGAACGGCAACAGCATCCTCGGCGGACAGGCGTCCGTCGACGGTGGCACCAGCGCGATGGCCTCCGCCATCTCGCTCGCCCTGCAGGGGGCGGCGCTGTGAGCGCCGGCACGGCGACACGACCGGCACGGCCTGGAGGAACGGGTCGCGTCGATCCGCCGCCCCGGCCGACGGGGCGGTCGCGTCTCGACCGCATCCGCTCGCGGGGCGCGTGGGGCTTCGCGGCCCCGGCGCTGCTGGTGGTCGCGGCGGTGACGATCTTCCCGGTCGTGTACTCGGTCGTCCTGAGCTTCGCGGACGTCGAGGTCGGGTACGAGGGCTTCACGATCCAGTCGTTCGGGTTCGACAACTACGCGGCCCTGCTGCAGAGCGCCGACTGGTACCGGGCGCTCGGCTTCACGGTGCTCTACACGGTGGTGACGGTGTCGGTCGAGCTCGTGCTCGGCATGCTCGTCGCGCTGGTGCTCGAACGCCTCGGGGCCACCCGCGGCTGGATGCTCGCGCTCATGCTCATCCCGTGGTCGCTCGTGACCATCGTGAACGCGCAGCTGTGGAAGTACATCTACGACAGCACCTACGGCGTCGCGACGTGGTTCTTCGGGTTGTTCGGGGACGCCCCGGTGATCCTCGGCGAACCGGTGCCCGCGATCACCGGGCTGATGGTCGCGGACATCTGGAAGACGACGCCGTTCGTCGCGATCATCCTGCTCGCCGGACTCGTGCAGATCTCCGAGGACCACTACGAGGCCGCCGAGCTCGACGGCGCGAGCACCTGGCAGACGTTCTGGCGCGTGGTGCTGCCGCAGCTCACCCCGACCCTGACGATCGCGGTGCTGTTCCGCATCCTGCAGGCGTTCGGCGTCTTCGACCTGCCGTTCGTGCTGACGAACGGCGGCCCGGGCACCGCCACCCAGTCGCTCGCGATCATGGGCTACAAGGTGCTCTTCCAGGACATCAACATCGGACCGGGCGCGGCGATCGCGACCTCCACCGCGGTCATCGTCGCGGCGGGGTGTCTGCTGTTCCTCCGGGCGTTCCGGAACCAGGCGAAGGGAGGGGACGACTGATGCCCCGTCAACGTGTGCGCAAGGGCTGGCGGAAGTGGGTCAACACCGTCAACGTCAGCGGTGTCGTCATCGCGGTGCTCACCGCACTGCCGCTCTACTGGCTCGTCACGACGTCGCTCAAGCCGGCGTCCGAGATCGGGCAGTCGCCGCCCACCGTCTGGCCGCAGTCGTTCACCTTCGACAACTTCGTGGTGGCGTTCCGCGACAACGCGCTCGGCCAGTACATGGTGAACAGCGTCATCGTGTCGGTGTCGACCACGGTGATCGTGCTCGCGCTGGCGTTCCTCGCCGGGTACGCCCTGGCCGGCCGGTTCATCCGGGGGCGCACGGCGATCATGACCTCGCTGCTCATGCTGTCGGTGTTCCCCGCGATCGCGGTGCTGACGCCGCTGTACCTGCTCGAGCGCAACCTCGGGCTGCTCAACTCGTACCCGGGCCTGATCGTGCCGTACGTGGCCTTCAACCTGCCGTTCGCCATCTGGATCATGCGGAACTACCTGCAGGGGATCCCGTCGACGATCGAGGAGGCGTCCGAGATCGACGGCGCCGGGGCGTGGCGGACCGTGCTGTCGGTGATCCTGCCGATGGCGAAGCCGGGCCTGTTCACGGTCGGCGTCTTCACCTTCACGGCGTCGTGGAGCGAGTTCCTGATGGCGCTGACCTTCAACAGCGAGAACTCGTTCCGGACGATCCCGGTCGGCATCGCGCTCTTCGGGACGCAGTTCACGGTGCCGTTCGCGCAGATCTTCGCCGCGAGCGTCGCTGCGACGGTGCCGATCGTCATCCTGGTGCTCGTGTTCCGCCGCTCGATCGTGTCCGGCCTGACCTCCGGAGCCGTCAAGGGGTGACCGGTGTCCGGCATACGGAGATAGGTAGGGAACTTACCTAGCTGCGCATGCTGGACATTCGTCCGGGCGGCGTCCTGACCGCCCGTACCCTGCCGTCAGGGGCTCGGTGCGCCGAGATCGACGGCTGCGACGATGCGGTCGATGATCCGCACGAACCTGGCCCGCTCCCGTTCCGAGAAGGAGGCCATCAGGTCGTGCAGGTGCTTGTTCGTGCCGTCCATCGCGCGCGCGTAGTCGCGGCGGGCAGCATCGGTCAGCTCGATGTACCGGCTGCGGCCGTCGTCGGGGTTGGGGACACGGCTGATGTGTCCGCTGTGCTCGAGTCGGTCCACCATGCCGGTGATCGCCGGGCCGGTGAGCCCCAGGTGCTTCGACAGGTCCTTCACGCGCACCGTCCGGCCCGCTTCCTCGGCGCGCGAGACGAACTGCAGCAGCGTCAGGTCGCCGCCGGAGACGCCGAGCTCGTCGCGCAGCCGACCCCGCAGTTCGGAGACCGCGGCCTCGAGCCGGGTCAGCGCCGCGTTCAGGTCGACATCGCTCACGACAATGCCCCCTTCGCACGGGTCTCGTCCGGGTCACGATACGCCGCAGTCACCGCCCCAGCGTATCCACATAACGCGGAGCGTGGAACGGTGCAGGTGACGGCATCGGGAGCGAGGCGTTGTGGCTGACCCCGTCCCGACTCCCCAGTCCGCTGCACGCGCCGGGGAACCGGTCCGTTTCGAGGTCTCCGGCGGGGACCCCGACTCGGCCGAGCGCGACCTCGCCGCCGTCCACGGCGCCGATCGGTGGTCCGTCCGGCGCCTCGACGACGACTTCTCGTACCGGTACACGGCAGTCGGGGACTCCGACGTGAGCATCCGGCGTTCGCAGCTCCGCGGTGCCGTGCGCGGCTCGGTGCCCGTCGGTGCCGACTACGTGGTGACGTGGATCACCAGCGGGACCGCGCACCTGGACTCCGGGCGCGTCCGGATGGAGTTGCGCCGGGACGTCCCCGTGCTCCTGCCGCCCGAGGAAGACTTCGTGTTCACGGCTGAGGACCACGACCAGCGGTTGGTGCACTTCGGGCGGGAGTACGTGCACCGCGTCGCGTTCGAACACCTGGAGGTCGAAGCGGCACCACTGCGGTTCGACCCGACCCGCATGCCCGAACCGGAGACCGCCGAGCGCTGGCAGGGGGCGCTCGTGGCGCTGTCCCGGGCCCTGCGCGCCGAGGGACCCGACTCCGACGCGTGGCACGAGGCCAAGCGGTCGGCCGCCACCGCGTTCCTGGACACCTTCCCGCCGCAGGCCGACGACCTGCCCGCGGTGCTCGGCCTGCCCCGGAACGCCCGGCTGCGGGCGGCGGTGGAGTACATCCACGCGCACGCCGCCGAGCCCGTCACGGTCCAGGAGCTGTCCGAGGTCGCCGGCCTGAGCGTGCGGTCGGTGCAGGAGTCGTTCCGCCGGGTCTTCGACGTGTCGCCGCTGACCTACCTGCGCGAGGTCCGGCTCGACCGCGTGCGCGGGGAACTGCTCGAGCTCGACCCGCAGGCCGGGGTCGTCGGCGACGTCGCCCGACGGTGGGGGTTCGCCCACCTCGGCCGGTTCTCGGCGGCGTACGCGGCCCGGTTCGGCGAGTACCCGAAGCAGACCCTGCGGCGCTGACGGCGGCGGGTGCTCAGCGGCCGGACGCCGGCCTCGGCGCGGGGCCCGTGCTCGCCCGCACCCGCAGGGTCGTGGGGAGCCGGACGTGGTCCGTGGTCGGTTCGCCACGGAGCATCGTCAGGAGCATCTGCACGGCGTGCGACCCGAGCTCGGCGAGCGGCTGCGACACCGTGGTGAGCGGCGGGGTCGTGGTGGACGCCTGCGGCACGTCGTCGAAGCCCACGACGGACAGGTCCTGGGGGACGCGGAGCCCGACCTCGGCCGCGGCGCGGAGCACACCGATCGCCGACGAGTCGTTCGCGGCGAACACCGCGGTGGGGCGGTCGGCGAGGGTCAGGAGCTCACGGGCGACGGCCGCGGACTGGTCCTCCTGGTAGCCGCCGTCACGCAGCAGGCACTCGTCGACCGTGATGCCCGCGGCCGTCAGGGCCGAGCGGTACCCGGCGGCGCGCAGCTGGGCGGAGGCCAGGTCGGCGCGTCCCTGCAGGTGCGCGATGCGGGTGTGTCCGAGTGACAGCAGGTGTGCGACCGCCTGCACCGCGCCGGCCTCGTTGTCGGCGTCGACGGTGGCGTGCCCCTCCGGCCCGGTGTGCGGGTCGATCGCCACGACGGGGATCGACGAGCTCGACAGTGCCGTGGTCGGGGTGACGACGATCGCGCCGTCGATCAGGGTGCCGGACAGGCGGGACAGCGACCGGCGCTCCCACCCGGGTCGGTCGGCGCCGGTCATCAGGCCGGCGTAGGCGAGGAGCTCGTAGCCGGTGCCGGTGGCCGCCCGCGAGATGCCGCGGAGCAGCTCGGTCGAGAACGGCTCGAACTCGGGTACCAGGATGCCGACGACCCCGGTCCGCGAACTCCGCAGGCTCCGGGCGACCAGCGAGGTCTCGTACCCCAGGTCGTCGACCACCTGCTGCACGCGGAGCATCGTGGCGGGTGCGACCCCGTCGCGCTGGTTGATCACCTTGGACACCGTCGGGATCGAGACCCCGGCCACCCGCGCCACGTCGCCGATCGTCACCCGGCCGGCACCGGGACGCGCGCCGAGTGCCGAGTCCATGTGCACACCGTACCGCTGCGGCACCATGCGATCGGTAAAGAAAACGTTATCGATATCGATTGACATCGACCTGGAGCAGCAGGCATGCTCTCCGCAGCGGCAGTCGATGTCGCGCATGTCAACGACGACACTTCAGGAGTTCCACGATGACGAGGAAGATCCGTGCCGCGGCAGCCATCGCGCTGATCGGGGCCACAGCACTGGTGGCCAGTGGGTGCTCGGCGGGCAGCGATGCCTCCGAGGACGGCGGGAAGGTCACGATGACCTTCTGGCACAACTCGACCACCGGACCGGGCAAGGCCTACTGGGCCTCGACGGTCAAGGCGTTCGAGGAGAAGTACCCGAACGTCACCATCAAGACCCAGGCGATCCAGAACGAGGACCTGGACGGCAAGCTCCAGACCGCCCTCAACTCCGGCGACGCCCCCGACGTGTTCCTGCAGCGCGGCGGCGGCAAGATGGACGCGATGATCGCTGCCGGGCAGCTCATGGACATCTCCGACTCCATCAGCGCCGACGCGAAGAAGTCCATCAGCGCGGGCACGTTCGCCGGGTACGAGAAGGACGGCAAGACCTACGCCATGCCGGGCGCGGTGCTCCCCGAGGGCATCTGGTACTCGAAGGACCTGTTCAAGGAAGCCGGCATCGAGGGCACGCCCACGACCATGGACGAGCTGAACGACGCGATCACGAAGCTCAAGGCCAAGGACATCGACCCGGTCGCCGTCGGCGCGAAGGACGCCTGGCCGGCCGCCCACTGGTACTACAACTTCGCGCTCCGCGAGTGCAGCCAGAAGACCCTCGAGGACACGGCGAAGTCGCTGAAGTTCGACAACGCCTGCTGGACGAAGGCCGGCGAGCAGCTCGAGGACTTCAACGCCACCAAGCCCTTCAACAACGGCTTCCTGACCACCGCCGCACAGCAGGGCGCCGGCAGCTCCGCCGGTCTCCTCGCCAACCACAAGGCCGCCATGGAGCTCATGGGCGCGTGGGACCCGGGCGTGATCGCGTCGCTGACGCCGGACGCCAAGCCGCTGCCCGACCTCGGCTGGTTCCCGTTCCCCGCGATCGACGGTGGCAAGGGTGACCCGAAGTCGATGATGGGTGGTGTCGACGGCAACTCCTGCTCGGCGCAGGCCCCGAAGAAGGCGTGCACCGACTTCCTGAACTTCATCGTGCAGAAGGACAACCAGGAGGGCTACTACAAGGCCTTCAACGCCATCCCGGTGAACAAGGAAGCCCAGTCGGTCGTCGACTCGGACTACCTGAAGACGGCCCTGGCCGCCTACCAGGAGGCCCCGTTCGTCTCGCAGTACCTCGACACCCTGTACGGCCAGAACGTCGGCAACGCGCTGAACACCAGCGTCGTCGACCTGCTCGCCGACAAGGGCAGCGCGAAGGACATCGTCGAGACCACCAACCAGGCTGCGGCCAAGGGCTGAGCATGACCCTCGACACCTCGCTCGGTACGACTCCGACCACCGGGTCGGACACGGCCGCGGGGACGTCCCCGGCGGGGAGCGGTTCGCCGCTCCCCGCCGGTCGGCGGACCAAGCGCCGCATCGCGGACTGGCGGAAGCGCGTCGAGATCGCGGTCCTCGCCGGACCCGCGGTCATCGTCTTCGTCACCTTCGTGATCCTGCCCGTGGCGCTCGCCGCCTACTACGGGTTCTTCAAGTGGCAGGGCTACGGCCCGCCCACCGACTTCGTCGGGCTGCAGAACTACCTGATCATCTTCCAGGACAAGGCGTTCCACGCGGTCCTGATGCACAACGGCTTCATCGTCGTGCTCTCGCTGGTGCTGCAGGGGCCGATCGCGATCGTGCTCGCACTGCTGCTCAACCAGAAGATGCACGGCCGAGGACTCGTCCGCGTGCTCGTCTTCGTGCCGTACGTCATCTCCGAGGTGATCGTCGGCACCGGGTGGAGCCTGATGCTCCAGTCGAACGGCGCCGTGAACGACCTGTTCCAGAGCATCGGCCTGGGCGGCCTCCGTGCGGACTGGCTGTCGAACCCCGACATCGCCATCTGGACGCTGCTCGTGATCATCTCGTGGAAGTACATCGGCTTCGCGGTGATCCTGTTCCTCGCCGGCCTGCAGAGCATCCCCGAGGAACTGTTCGAGGCCGCCGCCATCGACGGCGCCGGCTACTGGCAGATCCAGCGGCGCATCACGCTGCCGCTGCTCGGTCCGACCATCCGCATCTGGGCGTTCCTGTCGATCATCGGCTCGCTGCAGCTGTTCGACCTCGTCTACATCATCTGGGGGCAGTACATCGCGTCGACCGCGGGCACCTCGACGATGGCGACGTACATGGTCGCCAACGGCCGGACCTCGGGCAACTTCGGCTTCGGCAGCGCCGTCGCGGTCGTGATGTTCGTGATCTCGCTCGTGGTCGCCCTGATCTACCAGCGCTTCGTGCTCCGCCGCGACACCGCGGGTGCACTCACCGAGAGGAAGAACTGATGGCCACCACGAGCATCGTCGCCCCCGGGCGCCGGGCCGTGCGGGAGCGCCGGTCCAGTGCCGCGATCGGACGCGCGAACCCGCTGACCTACGTCGTCGCGATCCTGTTCGTCGCCGCCAACCTGGCACCCGTGCTCTACATCGTGCTGGGCGGCTTCCGGACCAACTCGCAGATCACCACGAGCCCCGCCGGACTGCCGGCACCGTTCGAGTTCGGCAACTACGGGTCCGTGCTGTCCAGCGGCATCTTCTGGCAGCAGCTCGGCAACTCCACGATCAGCGCCGTCACGACCACCCTCGGGGTCGTCGTGCTCGGGCTGATGGTGAGCTTCGTGCTCGCCCGCTACCGGTTCGCCGGCCGCGGGGCGCTCTACGCCCTGTTCGCCGCTGGTCTGATGTTCCCGATCACCGTCGCGATCACCCCGCTGTACCTGCTCGTCAAGGACCTCGGTCTGACGAACAGCCTGGCCGGCGTGATCCTGCCGCAGATCGCGTTCGCGCTGCCGACCACCGTCATCATCCTGGTGCCGTTCCTGCGGGCGATCCCCGACGAGCTCGAGGAGGCCGCGTCGATCGACGGGGCGAGCCGTCTCGGGTTCTTCTTCCGGATGGTCGTGCCGCTGTCGCTGCCCGGCGTCGTCACGGTCGGCATCCTGGCGTTCATCGCCAGCTGGAACAGCTACATCCTGCCGCTGTTCATCCTGAACAACGAGGCCGCGTACACCCTGCCGCTCGGGGTCCAGTCGTTCTCGTCGCAGTACTCCGTCGACACCGCCAAGGTGCTCGCGTTCACCTCGATGTCGATGATCCCGGCGCTCGTGTTCTTCACGATCTTCCAGCGCCGCATCGTCGGTGGCCTGACCGGGGCGGTGAAGGGGTGACCGCGACGGACGCGACGCAGACCGCCGGACGCGACCCGCGCCTCCAGGCTGACAGCGCGACGGACGCGACCGCGACGGACGCGACCGCGACCGCGACCACCGCCGGACCCCGCGCCGACGCGCTGCTCGCCGTGATGACCCTCGACGAGAAGGTCGCCCAGCTCGTCGGCTACTGGCTCGACCAGAACGGCGTCGTCGCCCCCATGCAGGGCGAGATGGCGGCCGTGCAGCAGGGCAGCACCCTGGCGGACATCACCCGCGACGGCATCGGGCAGTTCACCCGCGTCTACGGCACCCGTCCCGTCGAACCCGACGAGCGTGCCGCCTGGCTCTGGGCCGAACAGCGCCGCCTGCAGCGCGAGACCCGGCTCGGGATCCCGGCACTCGTCCACGAGGAGTGCCTGACCGGGCTCGCCGCGTGGAAGGCCGCGACGTTCCCGACCCCGCTGGCGTGGGGCGCGTCGTTCGACCCGGAACTCGTCGAGCAGGTCGGGGCCGCGATCGGTGCGTCCATGCGCCAGCTCGGCGTCCACCAGGGGCTCGCACCCGTGCTCGACGTGATCCGTGACCCGCGCTGGGGCCGGGTCGACGAGTGCATCGCCGAGGACCCGTACCTGGTCGGTACGGTCGGCACCGCGTACGTGCGCGGGTTGCAGTCCGCCGGGGTCGACGCGACCCTGAAGCACTTCCTCGGGTACTCGGCGTCGCAGGCGGGGCGGAACCACGCCCCCGTGCACGCCGGGGCCCGCGAGGTGGCCGACCTGTACCTGCCGCCGTTCGAGATGGCGCTGCGCGACGGCGGCGCCCGGAGCGTCATGAACTCGTACGCCGAGATCGACGGCGTGCCCGTCGCGGCGAACGGCGAACTGCTCACCGACCTGCTCCGCGACCGGCTCGGCTTCGACGGCACCGTCGTCGCGGACTACTTCTCGGTGGCGTTCCTCGAGGTCATGCACGGCATCGCCGCCGACCGTGGCGAGGCCGCGGCGCTGGCGCTCGAGGCCGGCATCGACGTCGAGCTCCCGACCGGTGACGCGTACCTCGCGCCGCTGGTCGAACGGGTCCGCAGCGGGCGGGTGGACGAGGCCCTCGTCGACCGCGCCGTGCTCCGGGTGCTCCGGCAGAAGGAGCGGCTCGGCCTGCTCGAACCGGACGCGTTCGCCGAGGACGCCCCCACCGGGATCGACCTCGACACACCGCTGCACCAGGCGCTCGCACGGCAGCTGGCGGCGAAGTCGCTCGTGCTGCTGTCGAACGACAGCGGCACCGCCGACAGCGGCAGCGCTGACGGCGGCAGCGCTCGCACCACCTCCGTCCTCCCGCTCGCGCCGGGGGCCTCGGTCGCGGTCATCGGCCCCAACGCCGACCGCGCCGAGGCCCTGCAGGGCTGCTACTCGTTCGCCAACCACGTGCTCGCCTCGCACCCCGACCTGCCGCTCGGCTTCGCGATCCCGACTGTCCGCGAAGCCGTCGCCCGGGCGCTCGGCCCGTCGGCGGTCCGCTTCGCAGCGGGCTGCGCCGTCACGGGCGACGACCGGGCCGGCTTCGCCGACGCGGTCGCCGTGGCCTCCGCCTCGGACGTCGCGGTGGTCGTCGTCGGCGACCAGGCCGGACTCTTCGGCCGCGGCACGGTCGGCGAGGGCAACGACACCGAGTCGCTCGACCTGCCCGGCGTGCAGCGCGAGCTGGTCGAGGCCGTCGTCGCGACCGGGACCGCCACCGTGATGGTGTTGCTCACCGGCCGACCGTACGCGATCGGCTGGGCGCTCGACGGCGACCGGCCGCGTCCGGCCGCGGTCGTGCAGGCGTTCTTCCCGGGCGAGGGCGGCGGGCTGGCGATCGCCGACCTGCTCACCGGCGAGGCCTCACCCTCGGGCCGCCTGCCGCTGTCCCTGCCCCGGTCCGCCGGTGCGCAGCCGTTCACGTACCTGCACCCGCGGCTCGGCGGTCCGTCCGACGTCACCGCCGCGGACTCCACGCCGGTGCGACCGTTCGGCTTCGGCCTCGGCTACACCGACTTCGCCTACGACGAGCTCGTCGTCGACCAGGACGTCCGCTCCGACGGCGTCTTCACCGCGTCGGTGACGGTCCGGAACACCGGGTCCCGTGACGGCGAGGACGTCGTGCAGCTCTACGGGCACGACGTGCACGGCAGCGTCACCAGGCCCGAGGTGCAGCTCCTCGGGTACGCGCGGGTCGCGCTCGCCGCGGGGGAGTCCGCGCGGGTCCGCTTCCGCGTCCCGGTGCAGCGCTTCGCGTTCACCGACCGTCGGATGCGCAAGGTGGTCGAGCCCGGCGACGTGCAGGTCTGGGTCGCGTCGCACGCGGCGGCGTCACGGCCGGGAGGCCCGGTGGCAGCGGGTGGGATCGTCGCCTCGGGCGACGGTCCGGTCCGACACCCCGTCCCCGGCACCGCCACGGAGCGCGCCACCGTCGCGGTCACCGGCGCGGTCCACGAGGTCGCCCCGGGCGACCCCCGCCTGGTGGAGTGGTCGCTCGTCTGACGGCAGTGCGGGGAGGCGTCGGCACCACCGATGCCTCCCCTCGCGTCGCTCGTCGACCGCCCCCGGGGTCGGTGGCCAGTGCGGCCGGGTCGCGGACGCCGCGGAGCGGTGAGGCGACGACCCAGACGACGGTGAGCAAGATCCCCGCGCACCCCAGGGCGAGGCCGGTCCGCGTGCCGAGCAGCTCTCCGACCAGGCCGCCGAGCCCAGCCCCGATCGCGATGACGCCGTAGGACAGCCAGCGCATCGTGGCGTTGACGCGCCCGAGCACCCGGTCCGGCGAACGCAGCTGACGGAGCGTGAGTGCGACGACGCTCGACAGCGAGGTCCCCGTGCCGTTCACGGCGAAGACCCCGATCAGGACGGTGACCGTGACCGGCGTCGACCACGACGGATCGATCAGGGGGAGCACTGCGAGCGCGACGCACTCGGCGGTGGCGCAGGCGACCAGGACGGGCCCGGCACCGAACCGGCGGACACTCGACGGTGCCGCGGAGGCGCCGACCACGGCGCCGATCGCGCCGAGGCTGAAGACGAGGCCGAGCAGCCCCGCGTTCAGTCCGAGCTGCCGCACTGCGTGCACGGTGAAGAGCACCATCACCCACTGCGCGAAGAGGTTGTAGATCCCGGCGAAGCCGACCAGCGAGACCAGGTACCGGTCGCGACCGACGAACCGCAGGCCCTCGCCGAGGTCCCGCAGTGCGCTCCGTCCGGTCGGGGTCGGGCGGGCCTCGGGCGCCCGGATGCCGAGCAGCGCGACCGCCGACACCACGTACGTCACGGCGTGGAGCGCGAGGGCCCACGGTGCCGACAGCACCTGGACGAGCAGCCCCCCGAGTCCTGGGCCGCCGACCTCGGCCGCCGCCGCCGTCGCCTCCAGCCGCCCGTTCGCGCGTTCGAGCTGCCGGCGTCCGGCGACCGTCGGCAGGAACGACTGGTAGCTCACCTCGAACGCGACGGTGAAAGCGCCGAGGAGCCCGACCAGGACGACGAGTACCGGCAGGGTCAGCGTCCCGCTGAACGCCACCACGACGACGACCACGGTGATGGCGGCACGGGCGAGGTCGGACACGACGAGGACCGGGCGTCGGCGACGGCGGTCGACCAGGACGCCGAGGGGCAGCGCGAGCAGGAGGAACGGGAACCACCGCGCTGCGTTCAGCACCCCGACCTCGCCGGCGGACGCGTGCAGGACGACGACGGCGAGCAACGGCACCGCCAGTTCGCTCACCTGCCCGCCGACGGCCGAGGCGCCTTGCGCCACCCAGAACCGCGTGAAGTCCGGGCCGAGGCCGGCCCGTGCTACGCTAACGCGTGGAACGCTGGTCATGCATTAGACCCTGGCACAGGCGATGCACATGGCACAACGGCTGATCACGCATTAGTCTCGGAGCATGGTGGCCCCCGACGCGCACTCGACGTTCCCGGAAGTGGGCGGACACACTGCGCTCGACCTCGTCGACACCGTGCACTGGCGACTCGATCCCCGACGTTCGATCGACACCCTGAGCAGCTTCGACGCCGTCGTGGCGTGGTGCGAGCAGATGGGGGTCCTGCCCGGGAACGCGACGGAGACCGTCCGGCTCGCCGAGGCCGCGCCCGCCGTCGCGGCGCGGGAGCACGCCGCGGTGCTGGCACTCCGCGAGGCGGTCTACGAAGCGGTGTTCAAGTCGTCACCACGCGCTGCCGCCCACATCGCTTCCGAGTACGTCGCTGCTCTCGAGCGCGCGACGATCGAGCGGGGCACGGACGGGGCGTCGTGGTCGTGGCGAATACCGGCCGACCTCTCCGGGCCGAGGGGCGCGATCGCCCTGCTCGCCCAGGAACTGCTGACGTCCGACCTCAGCGCGGCACGGCAGTGCGGCGACGACGCGTGCGGCTGGGTCTACCTGGACACGTCGCCCCGGCACAACCGCGTCTGGTGCACGGCCGCGGGGTGCGGCAACCGCAACCGGGTCGCGCGGCACCAGGCGAAGCGTCGCGGAGCCACGACGCCACAGGGCGGCCGTCAGGACTGACAGCGCGCACCACGTGCCCTGGATGTGACCGGGTGACGGACAGGAGGCGCGGTGCCAGCGTGCACCGGGCCTCCTGTCCGTCAGCGGGTCGCGGTCACCCGAGGCGGTTCGATCCGGTCGGACAGGTCCAGTGACCAGACGGCGACGCCGGTCAGGCCGAGCCGCTCCGCCAGCGCGACCCGCTCGCGCAGCGAGCGTGCGTCGGACCACCAGAGCACCTCACCGCTCGGCAGGGTCGCGGTCCACTCGCCGACGGTCGTGTCCCACGTCGCGGTCACACCCGCCTTCCGGACCCGCAGTCGTGCCTGGGCGTCCGAGAGCTGACCTGCCGGACGCTTCCCCTGCCAGTGGTAGCCGTACCCGCCGACGCCGAGCACGATCTGGTCGCGGGGGGCGAGGGTCGCGAGGGCGCGGGCGGCCTTCGACGACCACGCGAGCGACCCGACGGGGCCGGGTGCGTCCGGCTCCCAGGGGCCGTGCTGGTCGTAGGCCATGAGCGTCAGGTGGTCGAGCGGGGCGCGGAGGGCGCGCACGTCGTAGCCGAGGCGGGCGTACCCGGCCGCGGTGGTCGACGCGGACAGGGCGATGTCGAGCCGGACGTCGTCGCCGACGGCGGCTCGGAGCTCCCGGGCGAAGGCGGTGAGACCGGGCTTCTCTGCCGAGGTCAGCGCCTCGAGGTCGATCATGATCGAGTCCCAGCCGCCCGTGGCCACGTCGGCGGCGAGTGATCGGACGACCCGGGCGCGGTTCGCGGGCGAGGCCAGGAGCTTCCGCGCGATCGGCTCGCTGAAGTCGCCGTCGGCTTCGGAGTAGTTGCTGACGAGCAGCTGCGCGGTGAGCCCGTCGGCGTGTGCCCGGTTGCGCTGGGCCTCGGCAGCGTGCGACGGGGCGGTGACCTTCGAGCCAGTGCGGTCGAGCAGCAGCCCGTCGACGCCGACCACGTCCATCGCGGCGGCGTTCGCGTCCACCAGGGTGGTGTCGGCGTTCTCGGGCTGGAAGCCGGTCACGTCGAACCCGTCGGCCCGGGCAGCCGTCGGGGTCGTGCAGCCGGCGAGTCCGAGTCCTGCGGAGAGGACGGCGGCGAGCAGCGCGGAGCGGCGTCGATGCGGGGTGGTCGTCACGGCGAAGGGGCGTCCTGTTCGGGGTGGCCGGGTGCCGACCACGGCGGGAGCTCGGCCGACGGGTACCCGCCGTGCTCGTCGGGCGCCCGCAGCATCGGGTTGACCGCGCGCAGCCGGATGCCGGAGGTGTCCCCGGCGGCCCCGCGGACGGCGCTCGCCAGCAGGAACGCGACGACGTCGGCCGTGCTGCCGTCGGGGTCGTAGCCGTGCCAGGGGCGGTCGTCGCCCTGGGCGCGGCGCAGGGCGCTGGCGAACGTCGCGTCGGCGTCGTCGACCTCCACCTCGCAGTCGAGCACGATCCGGAAGCGTGATCCCTCGCCCGGGGACCCGGCGAGGTCCGACGTGGCTCGGGGGTCCGGGTCCTCCGGGTCGAACGACCGGAGCGCCGCGGACGGTGCGGTGCCGAAGGCGGCACGGTACTCGGCCGCCATCCGGCCGGCGTTGCTGAACTGCCAGTGCTTCGCGACGTCCGCGATGGTGCGACGGTCGGCCGGTGTCATCGACAGCAGGTCGCGGCGGACGCCCTCGAGCCGTACCCCGCGCAGGTACGACGCGGGCGAGGTCTGCAGCTCCCGCCGGAACGCGCTCTGCAGGCCGCGGGTCGACAGGTGTGCGGCGGCGGCGATGTCCGGTACGGAGATCGCGTCGCGGGCGTGGGCGTGCACGAACCGCAGCGCCTCGTGCACGGTGCGGGACAGCCGTGCTCCGCCGTGCTCGGGACCACTCGCCGTGGTCGGTGCCTGGTCCATACGTGGAGGGTACGAGTCGGTCGGGTGGATCGGCCTCCGACGCCACGACGCCGCCGTTATCCGAGGTGCGCGGATGTGGATCGCACCCGTTCGGGGGCCATTGTGGACCCCCGGTGAGGGTGCTTATCGTCCAAGAGGTACTCAAACTGTCCCCCTCCGAACAGGGTCGGAGGCACGGGGGCAGATCGGAGGATCTGATGAGTGGTTACGAGCGTGCACCGGGGGTCGCCCCGGTCCACATCACCTCCTACCGGGCTCGGGCACGCGCTGCCCGACGCGGGTGGATCGTGCAGTCCGAGGACGACGTCGACCGCGAGCGGTTCACCTTCGCGGACCTCCGCGCCCGGCGAGGATCGGGCCGGTGAGCAGCGACACCGTCCCGCGGGCCGCCGTCGGCCACGCACCCCGGACGGCCGAGCGCTGCGGCCGGACCCCCGCGGACGCGGTCCGGACGGTCCGCGCCGTGTACGACGGCCGCGACGTCCGGTTCGCACCCACCGACCGGTTCGCGTTCCGCCACCGGACGGTGCGCCACCACAACGTCGCGCTGCTGTCGTCGGCGGTGTCGACGACCACCGCCGCCTCGTTCACGCCGGACGGCACGCCGGTGCTGGCGTGGTCGACCGCGGGGTGCCTGCGGGTCGACGACGACGCGCCCACCCGGCCCGGCGTGCCGGTGCTCCTGCCGACGGACCGACCGTTCACGCTGATCGTGCCGGCGGGGACCGTCCAGGTGCTGCGGGTGGACGGTGGCTTCCTCGACGCCGTGAACGGGGTCGTGTTCGACCACCGCTTCGCCGGCCGACTGCGATCCCGCCCGACCGAGGCCGAGGTGTCCCAGCTGCTCGCCCGCATCGACGCGGTCGCGGTCAACGCGCTGCACCCCGACCGCAACCCGGGCGGCCACCTGTCCGCACAGGTCCTGCTGGCCGAGGCCGTCCTGCGGGCCTTCGGCGGGACGGACGCCGAACCGGACGCACGGCCGGTGCGCCGGACGGTGAACACCGTGCAGCTCGCGCAGGCCTGGCTCGCGGAGCACTGCGACCGGCCGCTCCAGCTCGCGGACGTCTGCGGGGCCGTCGGGGTCAGCTCCCGCACGCTCCAGGAGAACTTCGTGCAGCACGTCGGCGTGAGCCCCATGACGTACCTGCTGCAGGTCCGTCTCGACCGGGTCCGGATCGCACTCCAGCTCGCCGACCGCGCGGAGACGACGGTTGCCGAGGTCGCGCACCGGTGGGGTTTCCGCCACATGGGGCGGTTCTCGAGCACGTACTTCCAGCGTTTCGACGAGTACCCGAAGAAGACGCTCCAGACGAGCACCTGACACCCGACACCCGACACCCGTCAGCGCAGCCGGTCCGCCAGGAACGCCGCCTGACGCTCCCAGTGCCGGAAGCCGCCACCCTCGTGCCCGTTGTACGGGTACACGACGATCTCGCGGTCGGAGGAGCCGAGGGCGTTGAACGCGGCGAAGGTCGTGCGGGGCGGGACGACGTCGTCCATCAGCGCGACCGAGAACAGCGCCGGGGCGGTGATGCCGGCGGCGTGGTTCACCCCGTCCAGGTACGCGGCGGTCTCCCACACACGCTCGGCCGCATCGCGGTGGACGGCGAGGTACTGCGCGAGCTCCAGGTAGGGACCGCCGACCGCGACGTCGGTGCCGTTCCGCCAGTCGGCCAGGAACGCCACATCGGGCAGCACCGCGGCGACCGGCCCGACGTGTGCCTCGACCAGGGCCGCCGCGGCGATCGTGATGCCGCCGCCCTGGCTGCCGCCGGTCAGGGCGATGCGCTCGGGGTTGATCCCGGGCAGCGTGCGGACTGCCTCGACCAGGCGGACCGCGTCGGTGTAGACGCGGCGGTAGTAGTGGTCGGCCGGTGAGCCGATGCCGCTCGTCATCCAGCCGCTGGCGTGCGGTGCGGAGCCGTGCGGGTCTGGGGTGTCCCCGCCGGCCCAGCCGGAGCCCTGGCCGCGGGTGTCCATCACGACGTGCACGTACCCGGCGAGGGCCCAGTGCACGCGCTCGCCCGGGCGACCACGGCCACCGCCGTAGCCGAGGAACTCGACGACGACCGGCAGCGCGCCCCGGTCGTCGACCACCGGACGGTTGACCCAGGCGCGCACCGGGTCGCCGGCGAACCCGGGGAACGTCAGGTCCTCGACGACGAGACCGGTCACCGGGGTCTCGGCGGGCACGAGGGTCGTCTCGAACCCCTCGCCGGCGGTCCGGGCGGCGGCGATCGTGTCCGCCCAGAAGGCGTCGAAGTCGGCGGGACGACGGACGTCCGAGCGGTGGGCACGGAGCGCGTCGAGGGGCAGGTCGGTCAGTGGCATGGGGGTCCTCCGGGGACGATGATGCCCCCGGCGCCCTGGTGGAGGGCGCCGGGGGCGGGGAGTGTCGGATCCGGTGCGTCGGTCAGCGCGCCGCGGCGCGGTACTGCTCGAGCACCTCGGGGTGCGGGTCGGACGGCACGGTGGTCGTCGCGGTGTCCCACGTCGGCAGAGCGCCGGTCAGTGCCCACGCGGCCTGCTTCGCAGCACCCGCGGCGACGTACTCGCCGGGCTCCGGCACCAGGACGTCACGGCCGAACACCTGTGCGGCGACGGTGCGGACCGCCGGGTTCCGCGCGGCGCCGCCGATGAGCAGCAGCCGCTCGACGGTCACCCCGGTGTCCTGCACCGCGGCCAGTCCGTCGGCGAGGGCGCAGAGCATCCCCTCGACGGCCGCCCGGGCCAGGTGCGCCCGGTCCGTGGTCGCCGGCGTCATGCCGAGCAGCGAGGCGGTCGCGTCCGGCCGGTTGGGCGTGCGCTCGCCGACGAAGTACGGCACCAGGACGAGGCCGTCGGCCCCGGCCGGCGCCTGCAGCGCCAGCTCGCCGAGTGCGTCGTGGTCAACGCCGAGCAGGCCGCCGATCACCTCGAGCACGCGGGCCGCGTTGAGCGTCGTGACGATCGGGAGGCGCGACCCGGTCCCGTCGGCGAAGCCCGCCACGGTCCCGCTCGGGTCACGCACCTCGGCGTCACTGACCCCGAAGACCGTGCCGCTGGTGCCGAGGGACACCGCGACGTCACCCGGGCCGAGACCCAGGCCGAGCGCTGCCCCGGCGTTGTCACCGAGACCGGCGCCGACGACGAGGCCGGACCGGGCGACCGCGCCGCCGGGCAGCTCGACGTCGGTGGACAGGGCGCCCATCGCCTCGTCGGGAGCGACCACGCGGGGCACGACCACCGCATCGTCGTCACCCATCGACGCCGGACGCATCGGCCGCCCGAGCGCGAGCTCGAACAGCTCCGGGTCGTACTCGCGGCGCACCGGGTCCCAGTACCCCGTACCGCTGGCGTCGGATGCGTCCGTCGCCAGGGCGTCGAGGTCGGGGCCGAGCGGGCTCTCGTCCGCCGGGCCGTGGCCGCGGAGCCGCCACGACAGCCAGTCGTGGGGGAGCGCCACGGCCGCGACGCGGGCCGCGTTCTCGGGCTCCGCGTCGCGGAGCCACCGCAGCTTGGTACCCGTGAACGACGCGACCGGCACCAGCCCCGTCCGGGCGACCCACGCCTCCTGGCCGAGCTCGTCGACCATCTGCGCGGCCGCGTCCGCACTGCGCACGTCGTTCCAGAGCAGGGCGTCGCGGACCACGCGACCGTCGGCGTCGAGCGCGACCATGCCGTGCTGCTGCCCGGCGATGGCGACGGCACCGACGTCGTCGAGGCCGCCGGCGTCCGCGACGGCGGCACCGAGGGCGTCCCACCAGTGGCGGGGGTCGACGGACGTGCCGTCCGGGTGGGACGCGCGTCCCTCGCGGACGACCGCACCGGTCGCGGCGTCACGGATGGTGACCTTGCAGGACTGGGTCGACGAGTCGACGCCGGCGACGAGCTGGCGCGCGTCCGTGTTCTCAGCCACTTCGGCGACAGGCCGCCTCAGCGCGCGGGATGCAGCCGCTGGCGCGTCTGCCTTCAATTCCGCGCGCCCATCAGGTGCTCGATGGCGAGCTGCTGCAGGCGGACGAAGCCGAAGCCCTTGCCGCCGAAGTAAGCGTCGGCGTCGAAGTCCTCGTAGGCGGACCGGTCGGCGAGGAACGTGTCGTACGACTCGCCGTCGTTGAGCGTCGGCGTCGACAGCTCGCCGACCTTGGAGGCCTCGAGCGCCGCCTGCACCTCGGGGTCGGCGCGGAACGCCTGCGCACGCTCCTTGAGGAGCAGGTACATGCGCATGTTGGCCGACGCGGAGTCCCAGACGCCGGTGATGTCCTCGGTGCGGCTCGGCTTGTAGTCGAAGTGGCGCGGGCCGTCGTACGCCGGGCCGCCCTGCGGGGCGCCGTGCTCGAGCAGGTCGACGAGCGAGAACGCGTTCTGCAGGTCGCCGTGTCCGAACACCAGGTCCTGGTCGTACTTGATGCCGCGCTGACCGTTGAGGTCGATGTGGAAGAGCTTGCCCTGGTAGAGCGCCTGGGCGATGCCGGCCGTGAAGTTCAGGCCCGCCATCTGCTCGTGGCCGACCTCGGGGTTGATGCCGAACAGCTCCGGACGCTCGAGCGTCTCGGTGAAGGCGATCGCGTGGCCGAGGGTCGGCAGGAGGATGTCGCCGCGGGGCTCGTTCGGCTTCGGCTCGATGGCGAACCGGATGCCGTAGCCCTTGTCGGTGACGTACTGGGCGAGCAGGTTGACGGCCTCGCGGTAGCGCTCGAGCGCGGCCTGCACGTCTTTGGCGCTGTCGTACTCGGAGCCTTCGCGGCCACCCCACATCACGAACGTCGACGCGCCGAGCTCGGCGGCGAGGTCGATGTTGCGGAGCACCTTGCGGAGCGCGAAGCGGCGGACCTGCCGGTCGTTCGAGGTGAAGCCGCCGTCCTTGAAGACCGGGGCGGAGAACAGGTTCGTCGTGACCATCGGCACGACGAGCCCGGTCGACTCCAGCGCACCCTTGAGGCGGTCGATCTGGGTCTGGCGTTCGGCGTCGGTCGAACCGAACGCGAACAGGTCGTCGTCGTGGAAGGTCAGGCCGTAGGCCCCGAGCTCGTCGAGCTTCTCGACCGCCTCGACCACGTCGAGGGCGGGTCGGGTCGGCCCGCCGAAGGGGTCGGAGCCGTTGTAGCCGATGGTCCAGAGACCGAAGGAGAACTTGTCTGCACGGGTGGGCGTCGTTGCCATGGTGGTCACCGTTCGTCGTCGAAACAAAATGTTGCCGCGCCCAACATAAGCGGTAGTGTTGGCTGTGGCAAGCACGTGATCGCAAAGGAGCGAGCGGATGGCAAGTGAGTCGACGGTGCAGCAACGACTGCGGGTCGCAATGGTGGGGCACGGCTTCATGGGAGCCGCACACTCACAGGCGTGGCGGACCGCCCCCAGGTTCTTCGACCTCGGCACCGAGCCGGAGATGGCGGTGATCGTCGGGCGTGATCCCGAACGCACCGAGGCCGCTCGGCAGCAGTACGGCTGGCAGGCGGCGTCCACCGACTGGCGTGCCGTCGTGGCCGATCCGGACATCGACGTGGTCGACGTCGTGTCCCCGGGGTCTTCGCACGTCGAGATCGCGATCGCCGCGCTCCAGGCCGGCAAGCACGTCCTGTGTGAGAAGCCGCTCGCGAACACCGTCGCCGAGGCCGAGGCGATGACCGCCGCCGCCGACGCCGCCCGTGCACAGGGTGTCCGGGCGATGGTCGGGTTCAGCTACCGCCGGGTGCCGGCCATCGCGTTCGCCCGGCAGCTGGTGCAGGACGGCCGGATCGGCACCGTGCGCCAGGTCCGTGCGCTCTACCTGCAGGACTGGCTCGCCGACGCCGACGGCCCGATGACCTGGCGCCTCGACAAGTCGCTCGCGGGCTCTGGGGCGCTCGGTGACATCGGCGCGCACGCGATCGACCTGGTCGAGCACGTCACGGGCGCGTCGCTCGCCACCGTGTCCGGCACCCTCGAGACCTTCGTGACCGAGCGTCCGCTGATGGCCGAGGGAGTCGGGCTCTCCGGCACCGCGTCGAGCGAGCGCGGGCAGGTCACCGTCGACGACGCCGCGTTCTTCACCGCGCGGCTCGACGGCGGCGCGGCCGACGGTGCGATCGGCACGTTCGAAGCGACGCGCTACGCGACCGGGCGGAAGAACGGTCTGACGCTCGAGATCAGCGGTTCCGAGGGCGCGATCCAGTTCGACCTCGAGTCGATGAACGAGCTCCGGCTGTACGAGTCGAACGCCCCGGCGGGGGAGCAGGGGTTCCGCCGCATCCTCGTCACCGAGCCCGAGCACCCCTACATGGCCGCGTGGTGGCCGACCGGGCACCTCATCGGGTACGAGCACACCTTCAGCCACCAGGTGAAGGACTTCGTCGACGCGATCGTCGCCGGCACCGACCCGTCGCCGTCGTTCGCCGACGGCCTGCACGTGCAGCGGGTCCTCGACGCGGTCGAACGCAGCGCGGCCGCCGGCAGCACCTGGACGGCGACCTCGTGAGCGCCGCCGAGCAGACCCGCCAGGCGCTCGTCGTCCGCGGCGGATGGGACGGCCACCAGCCCGTCGAGACCACCGACCTGTTCATCCCGTTCCTGCAGGACCACGGCTTCGCGGTCCGGGTCGAGGAATCGCCCGCCGTGTACGCCGACCAGGAGTACATGGACACGGTCGACCTGATCGTCCAGGTGAACACCATGACGACCATCGCCGCCGACGAGTTCGCCGGTCTGCAGCGCGCCGTCCTGAACGGCACCGGCCTGGCCGGCTGGCACGGCGGCATCGCGGACTCGTACCGCGACAACGCCGACTACCTGCACATGATCGGAGGGCAGTTCGCCCACCACGCGGGCAAGCACCCCGACGAACGGGTCGGGGAGCAGTCGGACAACTACATCCCCTACACGGTGCACATCACCGACCTCGGGCACGAGCACCCCATCACCCAGGGCATCGACGACTTCGACCTCGTCACCGAGCAGTACTGGGTGCTGAGCGACGAGTACGACGACGTCCTCGCCACCACCACGCAGGAGGCCCGCTCGTGGGACCCCTGGAACCGGCCGGTCACCGCACCGGCGATCTGGACCCGGCAGTGGGGGAAGGGACGGATCTTCGTCTCGGCCCCCGGACACCGGATCGAGATCGTCGAGTCGCAGCCGGTCCGCACCATCATCGAACGGGGACTCCTGTGGGCAGCACGGTGAACGAAGGGGTGCTCCGCGGCGCTGCTGCCAAGCCGCTCCGCGTCGGAGTCGTCGGCGTCGGGGTCATCAGCCAGCAGTACTTCGAGCACTTCCCGGCCCTGCCCGGCCTCGAGCTCGCCGCGGTCGCCGATCTCGACGTCGCCCGTGCCCAGCAGGTCGGGGCCGCCCAGGGCGTACGCGGGACCACCGTGGACGACCTGCTCGCCGCCGACGACGTCGACGTGGTGCTCAACCTGACGATCCCGGCCGCGCACGCCGACATCGCCACCCGGGCGCTCGCCGCGGGCAAGCACGTCTACGGCGAGAAGCCGCTCGCGATGTCCACCGCCGAGGCCGCACCGGTGCTCGAGGCCGCCCGCGACGCCGGCCTGCGCGTCGGCAGCGCCCCGGACACCGTCCTCGGCACGGGCATCCAGACCGCACGGGCCGCCCTCGACGACGGCGCGATCGGCACCCCGGTCGGTGCCGCCGTCGCCTGGAGCGCACCCGGGCACGAGCTCTGGCACCCCGCGCCGGCGTTCTACTACCAGCCGGGCGGCGGACCGCTCCTCGACATGGGGCCGTACTACCTGACCAGCCTCGTCACGTTCTTCGGGCCGGTCGTCCGGGTCAGCGGCAGCGCCACCCGCTCCACCCGCGAACGGACGATCGCCACCGGGCCGAACGCCGGCACGTCGATCCCGGTCGACATCGACACCCACGTCGTCGCGATCCTCGAGCACGAAGGCGGGGTGGTCTCCACCGTGACCGTCTCGTTCGAGGTGTGGGCCACCCGCGCCCCGCTGTTCGAGGTGTACGGCACCGCCGGCACCCTGGGCGTCCCGGATCCGAACCGGTTCTCGGACACCGTCTCGATCGCCACCGCCGACGACCGCTCGTGGCGCGATCTGCCCGTCGCCGCCGGGTACGCCGACGCCGGCCGCGGTTACGGCCTCGCCGACATGGCGCACGCGATCGCGACGGACCGGCCGCACCGGGCCTCCGGCGACCTCGCGTTCCACGTGCTCGAGGTCATGGAGGCGGTCTCCGCCGCCGCCCGAGACCACTCGGTCGTCGACGTGCACTCGCGCGTCGAGCGACCCGCCACCGTCCCCGCCGGGTCCGCACCCGGATCCTGGTGACGGAACCCGACCACCGCGAAGAAGGACGACGACGATGACGACGACGGACGCGAGCGACACGACGGAGACGACCCGGGCCTCCAGGCCGGTCACCCTGTTCACCGGACAGTGGGCCGACCTGCCCTTCGAAGAGGTCGCCCGGCTCGCCGGCGAGTGGGGCTACGACGGGCTGGAGATCGCCTGCTGGGGTGACCACCTGGACGTCCGGCGCGCCGCGACGGACCCGGAGTACGTCGCCGAGCGCAAGGCGATCCTGGAACGCCACGGGCTGCAGGTCTGGACGATCGCGAACCACCTGGTCGGCCAGGCCGTGTGCGACGACCCGATCGACCAGCGGCACGAGGACATCGTCCCGCCGCACGTGTGGGGCGACGGCGACCCCGAGGGCGTGCGGCAGCGTGCGGCCGAGGAACTGCAGTGGACCGCCCGTGCCGCCGCGGCGCTCGGGGTCGACACCGTCACCGGCTTCTCCGGCTCGTCGATCTGGAAGACCGTCGCCGGGTTCCCGCCCGTGCCCCCGGGGATGATCGACGCCGGGTACCAGGACTTCCACGACCGCTGGTCACCGATCCTCGACGTCTTCGAGGAGGTCGGGGTCCGGTTCGCACTCGAGGTGCACCCGTCCGAGATCGCCTACGACTACTGGACCGCCAAGCGCACACTCGAGGTGTTCCAGGACCGGCCGGCGTTCGGGTTCAACTTCGACCCGTCGCACTTCGTCTGGCAGGACCTCGACCCCGCCGCGTTCCTGCTCGACTTCGCCGACCGGGTGTACCACGTGCACTGCAAGGAGTCGGTGAAGCAGCTCGACGGGCGCAACGGGCGGCTGTCCTCGCACCTGCCGTGGGGCGACCCCCGGCGCGGGTGGGACTTCGTCACCGCCGGCCACGGGGACGTGCCGTGGGAGCGGGTGTTCCGCGTGCTGAACCACATCGGGTACGCCGGCCCGACCAGCGTCGAGTGGGAGGACGCCGGCATGGACCGGCTCGTCGGCGGGCCCGAGGCGCTGGCGTTCGTCCGGCAGCTCGGTACCATCGCGCCGCCGGACGCCGCGTTCGACGCCGCGTTCTCGCAGTCGCGCTGACCGGCCGTCGCCGTCGGTCGCGGTCGCGGTCGCGGTCGCCGAGGTTTCGCGCTGCGCGACAGTTCACGGGCCCGCCGGTGCGAAACTCGTCGCTCAGCCCGAAACCCCACCCACGACCGCACCCACCAACGAGGAGGACCCATGGCACGGCAGCCCACGGCGACGCCGGGCAACGCCGCGCGCGTCCTCCGGCTCGTCCACGAGGACGGCCCCGTCACGCGAGCCGAGCTCACCCGGCGCACCGGCCTGAACCGCTCCACCATCCTCGCGCTCGTCGGGGAACTCGTCGACGCCGGTCTCGTGCACGAGGAGACCCCCGCCGCGGGGACCCCCGGTACCGGTGTCGGACGGCCGAGCGGAGTCGTCCGGGCGTCCGGCGACGTCCTCGCCGCCGCGGTCACGGTCGAGATCGACGCCGTCGGAGTAGCCCTCGTCGGCCTCGACGGCACCGTCCGCGACCGGCTGGTCGAGCCGCAGACCACCGTGCCCACCGCGGCGCAGGCGATCGACGCCGTCGCCCGGGTCCTCGCAGCACTCCTCGCCCGCACCGGACCGGCGGTCCGGATCGTCGGGGTCGGCGTCGCCGTGCCCGGCATCGTCCGGGTCGAGGACGGCACG
The DNA here is from genome assembly GCF_000686685.1 of Curtobacterium sp. UNCCL17. Lineage (NCBI taxonomy): Bacteria > Bacillati > Actinomycetota > Actinomycetes > Micrococcales > Microbacteriaceae > Curtobacterium > Curtobacterium sp. UNCCL17. The sequence goes on from NZ_JMLI01000017.1 coordinate 52,566, forward strand.
GTGCGCGACGCCCCGCACCTCGGATGGCGTGACGAACCCCTCGCCGCACCGCTCGCGGAACGCCTGGGGCTGCCGGTCCGGGCCGCGAACGACGCCAACCTCGGCGCCTGGGCGGAACGGCTGTACGGCAGCGCCCGCGGCGTCGACGACCTCGTGTACCTGAACGGCGGCGCGAGCGGCATCGGCGGCGGGATCGTCAGCGCCGGCCGGCCCTTCAGCGGCGCCGACGGGTACGCGGGCGAGCTCGGGCACACCTTCGTCGCCGCGAACGGGATCCGCTGCCACTGCGGTGCGGTCGGCTGCCTGGAGACCGAAGCCTCGCGCTCCGCACTCACCGCGGTCACCGGGACCCCGCCGGACGACCTCGACGCGCTCGCCGCGGCACTCGCTGAGGGCCGCCCCGAGCTGGAGCGGGTCGTCGACCGACAGGTCACCGCGCTCGCGACCGCACTGCGGAACGCCATCCACACCGTCGACCCCGAGGTCGTCGTGCTCGGCGGGTTCCTCGGTGCGCTGCTCGGACACGTCGGCGACCGGATCGAAAAGGACGTCCGGGCGCAGACGATGGCCGCCATGACCGACCGGCTCTGCATCGTCCCGGCGGCACTCGGCCGCGACGTCCTGGTCCGTGGCGCCGCCGAGATCGGCTTCGCGGAGCTGCTGCGCGACGCCACCATGCCAGCGGCGCCGGCGCTGGCGCCGGCGACCACGCCCGCAGCGTCCGCCGCCGACCCCTCCACCACCCACACGTCCGGCCGCGACGACGCGGCCGAGGAAGCGAGAACCGCATGACCTCCACCCAGCGCACCAGCGTCCTGCTCGGCACCCAGGACCTCACCGTCGAGGACCGCCCCGTCCCCGCCGTCGACCCCGGCGACGTGCTCGTCCGCGTCGCCGCCGTGGGGGTCTGCGGCTCCGACGTGCACTACTACCGCCACGGCCGCATCGGCGACTTCGTCGTCGAGGAGCCCCTCGTCCTCGGGCACGAGCTGTCCGGCACGATCGAGGCCGTCGGCGCGGGCGTCGACCCGTCCCGCGTGGGGGAGCGCGTGGCCATCGAGCCGCAGCGCCCCTGCCACCGCTGCGCGCAGTGCCTGGCCGGTCGCTACAACCTCTGCCCGCACATGCGCTTCTACGCGACGCCGCCGGTCGACGGGGCCTTCACCGAGTTCGTCACCATCGAGGCCGAGTTCGCGCACGTCCTGCCCGACGCCGTGTCGTTCGAGGCCGGCGCGCTCCTCGAGCCCCTGTCCGTCGGCATCGCCGCCGTCCGCAAGGCGGGCATCGTGCCCGGTTCGTCGGTGCTCATCGCCGGCGCCGGTCCGATCGGCATCATCTGCGCCCAGGTCGCGAAGGCCTTCGGTGCGTCGCGCATCGTCGTCAGCGACCTGGTGCCGGAGCGCCGTGCGCGGGCCCTGGAGTTCGGCGCCACCGAGGTCGTCGACCCCACCGCTGTGTCCGTCGCGTCCGACATCGTCCCCGTCGACGCGTTCATCGACGCCAGCGGTGCACCACGAGCGGTGTCGGACGGCATCAAGGCGGTCGGTCCGGCGGGTGCCGCGGTGCTGGTCGGGCTCGGCAACTCCGAGATGACACTGCCGGTCGAGCACATCCAGAACCTCGAGGTCACGGTCACCGGGATCTTCCGGTACACGAACACGTGGCCGGTCGCCATCGAGCTGGTCGCGTCCGGGCAGGTCGACCTCGACTCGCTCGTCACCGGTCGCTTCGGGCTCGACGACGTCCGCGAGGCCCTCGAGAGCGACACCGACCCGGAGTCGCTCAAGTCCGTCGTCTACCCCGGCGGCGTCCCGGCCTGAGCGACCTGCGCGTCGTCCGGTGCGAGGTTCCGTACGCCGTGACGGCGCGCAGACCTCGCACGGAGTGCGGGACCTCGCACCAGAGCGGGCGAACCCGCGGAAGCGCACGCGGGGTGCGGGCGCGCGGACAAGGCGGACGGGAGGCTCGGGGCCAGGCCGCCCCGCGCCTCCCGTCCGGCACGTGACCCGGAACGGGGCCACCGCCGCGTCACCGGGACGCGCTACGGTTCGCGCATGACCGCTTCACCGGCCGCCGTCGTGCCGCAGCGCACCGACCGGCGCGCGCTCGTCTCCTGGGCGCTCTGGGACTGGGGTTCCGCCGCGTTCAACGCGGTCGTCACCACCTTCGTGTTCAGCACGTACCTGGCCAGCCGGGCGTTCGTGGACCCGGCGCTCGTCGCCGACACGTCCGCGGCAGGAAAGGCGATCGTGGAGCGCGAGCTCGCGCACAACGCGGCCGTCGTGTCCACCGCACTGACCATCGCGGGCATCGTCGTGGCCCTGGTGGCACCGGCCATGGGGCGGCTCGCGGACTCGTCCGGACACCGCCGCCGGTCGGTCCTCATCGCCACGATCGGCGTCGCGCTGTCGATCGGCGGCATGGTCTTCGTGGCGCCGAGCCAGCCCTACCTGCTGCTCGGCGCAGCCCTGCTCGGCATCGGCACCGTCGCCTACGAGATCGCGAGCGTGGGCTACAACGCCATGATCGGGCAGGTCGCCTCCGGGGAACGCACCGGCCGGGTCTCCGCCATCGGGTGGGCGGCCGGGTACTTCGGCGGGATCGTGCTGCTCGTGGTGCTGCTCGTGCTCTGCATCCAGGACTTCCGGGGCGACGGGGTCGTCGGCGGACTCCTGCAGCTGCCGGCCACCGTCGCCACGGGGCAGTGGGACGTCCGCGTCGCGATCGGCATCGCCGCCGTCTGGCTGGCGGTCAGCTCGATCCCGCTGTTCCTCACCGTGCCCGAAGCCGTGCCCGACCGCACCCGCGGCGGCGGCGTGTTCAGTGCCTACGCGGACCTCGGCCGGGACATCGCGCGGCTCTGGCGCGAGCGGCGCAACGTCCTCGCCTTCCTGCTCGCCAGCGCGGTGTTCCGCGACGGCGTCGGGGCCGTCTTCACGTTCGGCGGGATCGTCGCCGCGCAGGTGTTCGGGTTCACGCCGTCGCAGGTCATCCTGTTCGCCATCGCCGCGAACGTCGTGGCCGGCATCGCGACGTTCGTCTCCGGGCGCCTCGACGACCGGTTCGGGTCGCGTGCGCTCATCATGGTCTCGCTCGTCGGCCTCGCCGTGTGCGGGGTCGGGGTCTTCGCCGCCGGCAACGAGACGCAGTGGTTCTGGGTGCTCGGGCTGACCCTCGCCGTGTTCGTCGGCCCGGTGCAGTCGTCGTCCCGCGCCTACCTGGCGCGGCTGGCGACCCCCGGCCGCGAGGGCGAGCTCTTCGGCCTCTACGCCACCACCGGCCGGGCCGCGTCGTTCCTCGCGCCGGCGCTGTTCGGCGTGGCGGTGACCGTCGGTGGATCGACCCGGTTCGGGATCCTCGGCGTGGTCGTCGTGCTCATCGCCGGGCTGGTGCTGATGGCGTTCGTCAAGCGGGAACCGCAGGGCGCGCGGGCCTGATCCACGGCGGGCCGTCGGCGCGGCCTGGAGGCGCGGTGCCGGTCCGTCCACAGGCTGCGGTTCTGCGCACGGTTCCGCACAGTGCCGTGGTCGCGTCGGGCGGCCCGGGCTGCGGTGCGCCAGGATGGGTCCATGACCGACCAGCGCATCGCCGTCGTCGTCCTCGCCGCCGGGCAGGGCACGCGCATGAAGTCGTCCACGCCCAAGGTGCTGCACCGGCTCGCCGGACTGCCGCTCATCGGGCACGTCCTGCGCACCGCGTCGTCGCTCAGCCCCGAGCACGTCGCCGTCGTCGTGCGGCACGAGCGGGACCTCGTCGCGGCCGAGGTCGTCGAGCGCGCCCCGGACGCGATCGTCGTCGACCAGGACGACGTCCCCGGCACCGGGCGCGCGGTCGAGGTGGCGGTCGAAGCACTGCCCGCCGACTTCGACGGCGCCGTCGTGGTGCTGTCCGGCGACGTCCCGCTGCTCGACGCCGCATCGCTCCGGCTCCTCGTCGACGCCCACGTCGGCGGCGGCAACGGGGCGACCTTCGTGAGTGCGATCGCCCCGGACCCGACCGGCCTCGGACGGATCGTGCGGGATGCCTCCGGCGCCTTCGTCAGCGTCGTCGAGCACAAGGACGCGACGGCCGAACAGCTGACCATCACCGAGGCGAACGCGGGCATCTACGCGTTCGACGTGGCACACCTCCGCGCGGCCCTGCCGTCGCTCACCACGGCGAACGCCCAGGGCGAGAAGTACATCACCGACGCCCCCGCGCTGATCAGCGAGCGGGGCGGGCGCATCGACGTGGTCACCCTGACCGATCCGTGGCTCGTCGCCGGCATCAACGACCGTGCGCAGCTCTCCGACGCCGCGCGTGAACTCAACGCCCGCATCGTCCGCCGCCACCAGCTCGCCGGCGTCACCGTGCAAGATCCGGCGACCACCTGGATCGACCTCGACGTCACCATCGAGCCCGACACCGAGGTCCTGCCGGGCACCCAGCTCATCGGCGCCACCGCGATCGCCGCCGGCGCCGTCGTCGGGCCGGACGCCACACTCCGCGACACCGAGGTCGGGGCCCGCGCCACCGTGAACCGCGTCGACGCCACCCTCGCCGTGATCGGGGACGGCGCCTCGGTCGGCCCGTTCGCCTACCTGCGGCCGGGCACGATCCTCGGAGACGACGGCAAGATCGGCACCTTCGTCGAGACGAAGAACGCCCGGATCGGTCGCGGCAGCAAGGTCCCGCACCTGTCCTACATCGGCGACGCCGAGGTGGGCGAGGACTCCAACATCGGCGCGAACACCATCACCGCGAACTACGACGGCGTGCACAAGCACCGCACCGAGGTCGGCTCGAACGTCCGGACAGGCTCGCACAACGTGTTCGTCGCCCCCGTTAGGATTGGTGACGGTGCGTACACCGGCGCCGGGACCACCGTCCGCAAGGACGTTCCGGCAGGATCGCTCGCGATCAGCTACGCCCCACAGCGCAACACCGACGGATGGGTCGAGGAACACCGACCCGGCACACCGGCGGCCGAGGCTGCTCGGCTCGCGAACGGCGAATAGATCCCGGCGACCACCCGTCGCCGACATCGACCCCTCGTGGGTCAGGGAGTGAGCACCGCACTTGTCCGGAATCAAGACAACCGGCCAGAAACGACTCGTCCTCGTCTCGGGGCGAGCACACCCGGCGCTCTCTGCCGAGATCGCGGAGGAGCTCGGGGTCGACCTCGTGCCGACCGATGCCCGGACCTTCGCGAACGGTGAGCTCTACGCCCGCTTCGACGAGTCGGTCCGTGGCTGCGACGCCTTCGTCATCCAGTCGCACACCGCGCCGATCAACGAGTGGCTCATGGAGCAGCTCATCATGGTCGACGCGCTGAAGCGTGCCTCGGCGAAGCGCATCACGGTCGTGGCGCCGTTCTACCCGTACGCCCGTCAGGACAAGAAGGGCCGCGGCCGCGAGCCGATCTCGGCCCGCCTCGTCGCCGACCTGTTCAAGGCCGCCGGCGCGCACCGCATCATGAGCGTCGACCTGCACGCCGCGCAGATCCAGGGCTTCTTCGACGGCCCCGTCGACCACCTGTTCGCCATGCCGGTGCTGCTCGAGCGCTTCCGCCAGATCCTCGACCCGAAGACGCTCACCGTCGTGTCGCCCGACATGGGCCGCGTCCGTGTCGCCGACATCTGGTCCGAGAAGCTCGGCGCTCCGCTCGCCATCATCCACAAGCGCCGCGACCCGCTCGTGCCGAACCAGGTCTCGGTGCACGAGATCGTCGGTGACGTCAGCGGCCGCGTGTGCCTGCTCGTCGACGACCTCATCGACACCGGCCGCACGATCGCCAAGGCTGCCGAGGCGCTCAAGAACGCCGGCGCCACCGGTGTCGTCGTCGCCGCGACCCACGCCGTCTTCTCCGACCCGGCGACCGAGCTGCTGCAGAGCGAGTTCATCGACCGCGTGGTCGTGACGGACACCCTGCCCCTGCCGATGGACAAGCGCTGGGACCGCCTCGAGGTCCTGCCGATCGCCCCGCTCATCGCCCGTGCCATCCACGAGGTCTTCGACGACGGCTCCGTGACGTCGATGTTCGACGGCGCCGCTTGACACATCCCGCGCGTGACGCCCTCGCGGCCCGGCTCCGGGCCGCGGGGAGCGTCTTCGCCGAGGACGAAGCCGACCTGTTGCTCGAGGCCGGTGACGGTGAGCCGGTGCGACTCCGAACCCTCGTGCAGCGTCGGCTGGCCGGTGAGCCGCTCGAGTACGTGCTCGGCTGGGCCGCTTTCGACGGGCACCGCATCCGGGTGACCCCGGGGGTCTTCGTGCCGCGAGCCCGCACCAGCGTCGTCGTCGAGCAGGCTGCGCGTCGGCTGCAGCGCTACGACCGCGTGGTCGACCTGTGCTGCGGCGCCGGCGCGATCTCGGTGGCCCTGTTCGGTCGGGTCGGCGCGCTCGACCTCGTCGCCACGGACATCGACCCGGACGCCGTCGACGTCGCAGCCGAGAACATCGGCGACCGCGGCATCGTCGTCGCGGGTGACCTGTTCGCGCCGCTGCCCGATCGGTTCCGCGGCGCCGTGGCGGTCATCGCGGTGAACGCCCCCTACGTGCCGACGGCCTCGATCGAACTCATGCCGACCGAGGCCCGCGAGCACGAACACCGCGTCGCCCTCGACGGAGGTGTGGACGGCCTCGATCTGCACCGCCGGATCGCCTCGGGTGCGGGGGAGTGGCTCCGCCCCGGTGGTGCCGTCGTCATCGAGGTGTCCGAGGCCCAGGCCGAGGCGTCCGCCGCTGCCTTCACGGCCGCGGGCTTCTCCGCCGTGGTCGAGCGGGACGCCGAAGTCGACGGCACCTGCGTCGTCGCGACTCGGCCTGCCTGACCAGGTCTGCCTGAACCCGGTCTGCCCGCCGAACCCCGCCGTCGAGCGGTCACGACACACCGCTCAGGTTTGCCGTGGCGGCACGAAGTGTCGCCTGCGCGTCCGCAAACCGACGCTTTCGGTACCCCCGGCGTGACGCACGTGGCGTGTCGTGCGACCAGGGCGAGGGGCAGGGCGGGCTGGCACCGGGCCTCCAGGCCATCGGGTGACCGGAGCGCGCCGGCGGCGGGCGGTCACGACATGCCGCTCAGGTTCGCCGGGGCGGCACGAAGTGTCGCCTGCGCGCCCACGAACCGACGCGTTCTGCCACCTCGACGGCAGTCAGCGGGCGTGTCGCAGACCCACTCCCGGACGGTCAGCGCGCGTCGACCGTGACCGTGTGCCAGCCCGTCGCACCGTTGGGCGCCGGCGGCCGGTCCACGCTCGTCTGCACCTCGCCGTCCGCACTGGTCGCGCGCACCTCGATGCGGTGCGAGCCGGCGACCGGCGTCCACCGCACCACCCACTGTCGCCAGGTGTCCGCAGAGACCGAGTCGGCGAGCTCGGCGCGCTGCCAGTCGCCGCCTCCGACGCGGACCTCGACGGCCTTCACGCCCTTGTGCGGCTGCCACGCGACCCCGGCGATCGCGACCGGCTTGCCCGCGGTCACCGTCGACCCGTTCCGCGGGGTGTCGATGCGGGACTCGAGCTTGACCGGGCCACGCTCCGACCAGCCACGCGGTGTCCAGTAGCCCTGCGCGTCGGCGAACCGGGTGACCTCGAGCTCGGTGACCCACTTCGTCGCCGAGACGTACCCGAACAGGCCCGGCACGACCATCCGCACCGGGAACCCGTGCTCGGTCGGCAGGGGCTCGCCGTTCATCCCGACCGCGAGCAGCGCCGCGGTGCCGTCGTCCTGCAGCACGTCGAGCGGGGTGCCGGCGGAGAACCCGTCGATGCTCCGTGAGAGCACCATGTCGGCGTCGCCCGTCGGACGTGCCCGGGCGAGGAGCTTCCGGATGGGGTAGCCCAGCCAGCGGGCCGTGCCGATGAGGTCACCGCCGACCTCGTTCGACACGCAGCTCAGGGTGGCCACGTGCTCCTCGAGTGGCAGTGCGAGCAGCTCGTTCCACGTCAGTGTGATCTCCTGCTCGACCGCACCGTGGATGCGGAGCGACCAGTCGGCGGGATCGACCTGCGGCACCCGGAGGGCCGTGTCGATCCGGTAGAAGTCGGCGTTGGGCGTGATGTACGGGGTGATGCCGTCGACGTCGAGCGACGCACCCGCGGGGACCGCCGGTGCAGGGGCCGCCGCGGCGGGCAGCCGGATGGCCCGCCTGGCAGCAGCGGCCGCCTGCATCGCGGACGACCCCAGCCGGGAGGCGGTGCCCACCACGACCGCGACGGTCGCCGTCGCGACGCCCCAGACCAGGAACGTCCGGCGCTCCGTCGACGCGGGTCGCGGTGCCGCCGTCGGCACGGTCGCCGCGGCCTCCCACCGACGCAGCCGCTGGAGCAGCAGGCGCAGGACGACCACCGCTGCCGCGATGCCGAGGACCGTCGGGGCACCGTCGAGCGTCCCGCTGCCCGAGCGGGTGCTGACGGCCAGCAGCGCCAGCACACCTCCGGCGGCGAACACGAGGGCGCCGAAGGGTGGGCGCACGCGTTCGAGGACACCGGCACCGGCACTGATCGCGATGACGATCACCGTCATGAGCACGAACAGGGCGACCTTGTCCCCGGTGCCGAACACGGCGACCATGAAGTCCTTCGCACCCGGGGGAGCGAGGTCGATGACGGCGGACCCGACGGCGACCAGGGGGCTACCAGCTCCGCCGAGCAGCAGCGCGCCGAACTCGGCGACGCCGAGGAACGCGGCGGCGGCCACGACGCCGACGATCGCGGCGATCAGCGTCCAACGTCGGGTCGCAGGGCCGTCGGGCCCGCTCGGGCCGTCCGACGGACCCGCCGTCGATCGCCCGATCGGTTCGTCCGTCGTCTCGGTGGTCACCGCCCGAGCGTAGGTCTCCCGGCCGCTCGTGGGCTGTGTGTGCGGGCTTCCCCGCGCGTTCATCGGGTTCGGCCAGCAGGTGGCGCGCGGCTCGTGGGAGGATCGGACCGTGCTGCAGCGTCCGGATGGTGTCCCGCGGTCCGGTCGTGCCCGCGGTGCACGGCGGACACCGATGTCTCCGGCACGTCGACTCGCCACCCTGCGCTGGGTGATCGTCGCCGTCTGGCTGGTCCTCCTGATCACCCGGATCGTCGTCGTCTCGACGGCGCCGGGCGTCGACCTCTCCTGGTACGGCATCGTCGAGTTCGGCGCGATCGCCCTCGGCGTCGTGGTCATCGTGGTCGCCGTCGTGCGGACCGCGACGGCACGGCGGCGGCAGGCGGACGAAGCCCTCGCGCTCGCCATCCGGCGGATCGACCCGACGGTGTGGCTCGTGCCGGCGGCGCCGACACCGGAACTCCGTGGCATCGTCGACGAGGTCCGTCCGGACACTCACCTCGGTTCGCGCGTGACCTGGGCCTTCGGCGCCACCGAGGCCTCCCTGTGGGAACTCGACGAACGACGGGCGACCCGGCTGCTCGTGATCCGGTGGAGTCGTGTCGTTCACGTCGGACTCGAGGACGTGGCGGAGGGCTTGGACGGCTCGGGACGACTCGGCGGTGCAGCGGAGATCGGCGTCGCGGGGCGACCCGGCGGCTCGCCGCGACCTGGCGGTTCCGGTGGTGCTCGCCGCGCGTGTGCGGTGGCGATCCACCACGTGCGACCGGACGACACCCCCGCCGTGGCGACCTTCTTCGTCCGGAGCGCCCCGGGTTCGCGTCGGCTGCTCGGACGCGGTCCGCGGCTGGACCGACTCGTCGCCGACCTGGCACGGGAACGCATCGTCGCCTGACGCGGCGGAGGGCCCCGGGTTCAGCGAGGCCCTCCTCGCGAGGCCCCGCACCGACCACGGTGGTCGGCAGCGAGCGCGGCAGCGGGTGCGGCAGCGGGCGCGGTCGTCAGTGCGTGGACGGCTCCTGTTCGACCTCGCGGCGGTCGTCGTCCGACCACAGCGTGTGGAAGGTGCCGTCCTTGTCGATGCGCTGGTAGGTGTGTGCGCCGAAGAAGTCGCGCTGGCCCTGGATCAGCGACGCCGGCAGACGGTCGGACGCGAGCGAGTCGAAGTACGACAGCGCGGACGAGAAGCCCGGCGCGGGGACGCCCGACGCCGCCGCGATGCCGACGATGCGGCGCCAGGCGGCTTCGCCCTCGGCCACCGCGTTCGCGAAGTACGGGTCGACCAGCAGCGACTCGAGCTTCGGGTTCTCGGCGTAGGCCTCGACGATGCGGTTCAGGAACTGGGCACGGATGATGCAGCCGCCCCGCCAGATCTTCGCGACGTTGCCGAGGTCGATGTCCCAGCCGTACTCCTTCGCCCCGGCGATGATGAGGTCGAACCCCTGTGCGTACGCGACGACCTTCGAGGCGTAGAGCGCCGCACGGACGTCGTCGGCGAAGGTGTCCGGCACCTCGGCGATCTGCGGGCGGTTCTTGACCGACTGCTGCACGGCGGCACGCTGCGTCGGCTTCGACGACACCGCACGGGCGAACACGGCTTCGCCGATGCCCGAGACGGGGATGCCCAGGCCGACGGCGTTCTGCACGGTCCAGACGCCGGTGCCCTTCGAGCCGGCCGCGTCACGGATGACGTCGACGAGCGGCTTGCCGGTGTCGGCGTCGCGCTGCTTGAGGACCTCGCCGGTGATCTCGATCAGGTAGGACTCGAGGTCGCCCTTGTTCCACTCGTCGAAGACCTGCACGAGGTCCTCCACCGAGAGCCCACCGACGCGACGGAGCAGGTCGTACGACTCGGCGATGAGCTGCATGTCGGCGTACTCGATGCCGTTGTGCACCATCTTGACGAAGTGCCCGGCGCCGTCGGTGCCGATGTGGGTCACGCACGGTTCGCCTTCGGCCACCGCGGCGATCGACTTGAGGATCGGGCCGAGCGTCTCCCAGGCCTCCTTCGAGCCACCGGGCATGATCGACGGGCCCTTGAGCGCGCCCTCTTCACCACCGGAGATGCCGGTGCCGACGAAGTTCAGCCCCTTCTCGCGCAGGTCGTGCTCACGTCGGATGGTGTCGTGGAAGTTCGCGTTGCCGCCGTCGACGATGATGTCGCCCGGTTCGAACCGTTCGGCGAGCTGCCCGATCACGGCGTCGGTGCCCTTGCCGGCCTGCACCATGATGATGGCCGTCCGGGGCTTCGACAGCGAGGCGACGAACCCGTCGATGTCCTCGGACGCGATGAACCCGGCGTCGCCGTGCTCCTGGAGCAGCTCCTCGGTGCGGGCGTACGTGCGGTTGTAGACCGCGACCGTGTTGCCTTCGCGCGATGCGAGGTTGCGGGCGAGGTTCGAGCCCATCACTGCGAGTCCCACGACTCCGATGTTCGCCTGACCGTTGTTGTCTGCCACGGGGGCCTCCTTTGTCCTGACGTTGGCGCCCAACCTACGACCGGTGGTCTGGGACCGCACAGGTGTTCCGGGAACTGGGGACCAGAGTTCACCGGATCAATACTGTGGAGGGATGAGCGAGCTCGCTGTCCACCCGCCCGTCCTCGTGATGGGGGTCTCCGGCTCCGGCAAGTCCACCATCGGCCAGGCGCTCACCGACGCCCTGGTCGCGCAGGGTGAACCGTGCGTCTTCGTCGACGCCGATGACCTGCACCCGGCCGCCAACAAGGAGAAGATGCGGCAGGGCATCCCACTCACCGACGAGGACCGCTGGCCGTGGCTCGACGCCTGCGCCGAGCGGATCGCCGCGGTCGAATCGGGCGGCTCCCGGTGCGTGATGGCGAACTCGGCGCTCAAGCGCGCCTACCGGGACCGTCTGCGCGAGTCGGCGCCGGGTCTCGTCATCGCCTTCCTCGACGGGTCGCGCGACCTGATCGCCGAACGGCAGTCCCACCGCCAGCACGAGTACATGCCGACGACGCTGCTCGACTCGCAGTTCGCGACCCTCGAGCGGCCGCAGCACGACGAGGCCGCCGTCGCGGTGTCGATCGACGGATCGGTCGACGCCACCGTGCAGGAGATCCTCGCCGCGCTCGCGGTCACTTCCGGCTGAGCTCGGACAGCCGGGCGCGGTACTCCTCGGCGTCGATGTCGCCGCGAGCGAACCGGTCGGCGAGCACACCGCGGGCGTCGGAGCGGGCGCGCCAGCTCCCTCGTCGGAGCACCCCGAACACCAGGAACACGACGAGGAACGCGAAGAAGAAGAACGCTGGGAACAGGAAGAACGGGAACCCGCCGCCCTGCCAGTACGGGCCGTGGGCTGCTGCCGTCGTGAGTGCGGATGCGGTGATGGACGTGAACACGGTGATCTCCTGTGGTCGGTTTCGGGGCCGCTGTCGCGACACGTCGACTCTCCGGCCTGGAGGCCCGCCACGCGTCCGCCGCGCAGCCCCACTTCCGTCTGCTCCCGCAGTCGTACTGCGGTCGTTCCTCACCAGGGCCGTACTCCCCGGGGAGTAGTCCACAGGCACCCCTGCGGTCGATGCCGGGGCGGACCGACGTCCCTAGGCTCGACCCATGACGACAGGGCCACGCGAAGACGACCGCGACTCGGCTGGCGACCGCTGGCCGGGGCGCCAGCGATTCGCCCGGTCCGGTCGGGTCCTGCCGGTGGCCGTCGTGCAGATCGTCGGCACGATCCTCGCGTCCCGCATCACGGTCGCAGGGCCGGGCGGTCCGCCGTGGGCACGACACGGTGCGGTCGGCGGCGTCGATCCCGTCGTGCTCGGCCCACTCGCCGGCGCGCTCCTCGTGGCCGGCGTCGTCGTCCTGCCGTGGCGGTGGCGGTGGCCACGGTCGGTGCTGCTCGTCACGTTGGCGACGACCGTCGGGTACGCCCTGGTCGTCAGCCCCCGCGGGCCCTTCGTGGCGGCGCTCACGATGGCGATCGCGAACGCGTGGCTGCGTGGCCACCGACGGACCGTGGCGGTGGCCGCTGTCGTCGCCGTCCTGGTGCTCCCGTCGGCCGACGTGCTGCTCGGCCGGGCTCCGGGGCTGGACCTCGGGGCTGTACTGCTGTGCGCGGCGTGGCTGACGGTGACGATCGCCGTGTCCGAACTCGTCCGGGTGCAGGTCGAGCGGGTCGCCGAACGCCGTCGACAGCGTGCCGAAGCCGAACGGGTGCGGGCGGGCGAGGAGCGTGTACGCATCGTCCGCGAACTGCACGACTCGGTGGCGCACAGCATGTCCCTCATCAACCTGCAGGCGGGCGTGGCTCTGCACCTCGGTGACGGACTCCCCGCGCAGACCCACGACGCCCTGCTGAACATCCGTGACTCGAGCCGCGATGCGCTCGTCGAGCTCCGGACGATCCTCGGGGTGCTGCGCTCGGTGCACGGCGGCCCCGCGAGCACCGGTGGACCCGATCGGAGTCCCGTTCCCGGCCTCGATCGGGTCGCGGAGCTCGTCGATCGAGCGCGTGCCGCCGGCGTCGCGGTCGATCTCCGGATCCACGGCGACCCGTCGAGCGTCACCGGGACCAGCGGCCGGAGCGCTTTCCGGATCGTGCAGGAATCCGTCACCAACGTCATGAAGCACGCCCCCGGACACGACACGTCGGTCGTGGTCACCGTCGGGGCCGACGTCGTCGACCTGGTCGTCGAGGACCACCCGTCGGCCGTCCCGGACCGCTCCGCGCGACGAGTCGGCCTCGGCGCGACCGGCAACGGCATCATCGGCATGCGGGAGCGCGCCGCCGCCGTCGGCGGAGAGCTGTCCGTGGGTCCGACGACGGACGGTGGTTGGCGCGTCGTGGCGCGCCTGCCGATCAGTACCGGCGGTTCGACCGACGACGCCGGTTCGATCGACGTCGCGGACGGAGCCGGATCATGACCCCGATCACCGTCTTGCTCGTCGACGACCAGGTCCTCATCCGTGCCGGCCTCCGCGCGCTCCTCGACGCCGAACCCGGCATGGCCGTCGTCGGCGAGGCCGGCGACGGGGACGCTGCGGTCGAAGCTGCCCGGGCGCTGCGACCCGACGTGGTGCTCATGGACATCCGCATGCCCGGCACCGACGGGCTCGCCGCCACCCGCAGCATCAGCGACGACCCGGACCTCGACGGCGTGCACGTCGTCATCCTCACGACCTTCGAGCAGGACGATTACGTCTTCGAGGCGATCCGGTCCGGGGCGGCCGGGTTCCTGGTGAAGGACACGGAACCCGCCGAACTCCTCCGCGCCGTCCGCACCGTGGTGGCTGGCGACTCGTTGCTCTCACCCGGTGCGACCCGTTCCCTGGTCGAGGCGTACGCCACCCACGCGAAGCCGTCGTCCCTCGCGCCGGGCCTCTCGGTGCTCACCGATCGCGAGCGCGAGGTCATGCAGCTCGTGGCGGTCGGGCTCACCAACGCCGAGATCGCCGCGCGGCTGTTCGTCAGTCCGCTCACCACGAAGACCCACGTCTCCCGAGCGATGATCAAGCTCGGTGCCCGCGACCGCGCGCAGCTCGTCGTGTTCGCCTACGAGACCGGACTCGTCACTCCGGGCTGGCAGCCCTGACACCGCGGCCGATCAGCGGCGCACCGCACTGATCGCCCCGTGCGGCCGGTGCCCCGGGTCCGTGCGGGTGCGGACGTCCACCACGTCGAAGCCCGCTTCGTCCAGCAGCGCCGCCAGGGACGCGACCGGCCAGCGGTAGGCGGTGACGACCGCGTGGTCGAAGGCCTCGACCGCGGCGCCCTCGAAGAACCCGAGCAGCAACCCACCGCCGGGGGTGAGCACCCGGCGGAACTCGTCGAGTGGCCCACCGATCCGCGACGGTTCGTGGTGGATCACCGAGTACCAGGCCAGGACCCCGTCGACGCTGCCGTCCGCGAGCGGGAGCGCGTCGAGCGACCCGACCCGGAAGTCGACCGAGGCGCCGTGCGTCCGTCGTGCGTGCTCGACGAACTCCGGCGCCGCGTCGATGCCGCTGACCCGGTGCCCCTGCTGTGCGAGGTGCGCCGTCCAGTGACCGGGGCCGCACCCGGCGTCGACCAGGGCACCGCTCTGACCGGCTGCCCAGGCGTCGACGAGGGCTCGGTCGTCGGGGTGGACGGCGTCCATCGACCCGAGCAGCGCCGCGTACTCGTCGGCCCGAGCGCTGTACGCCGCCGTCACGCGCTCCTTCATGCGCCCGACCGTACCGCCGCAGCGCCGAACCGTGCGAGGTTCCGTGTTCCGTGCGACCCGGCAACCCTCGCACCGAGAACGGAACGTCGCACCAAGCAGCAACACCGCGCTGCGCCAAGCAGCCGCCCCGCACCACCCGCCCCGCACCCGCCCGCGTCAGAGCTTGAACGTCGCCCGCGGGATGTCGGACACGATGCGCCGGGCGGTGCGGACGGCGTCCTCCTCGGAGATCTGGTGCGTGACCACGAGCGACGCCAGGTACGCCGCGTCCGCCCGCCGCGCCATGTCGTGCCGCGCGGGGATGGAGCAGTACGCGCGGGTGTCGTCGATGAACCCGGAGGTCTTGGTGAACGACGCGGAGTCGGTGACGGCCGACCGGTATCGCCCGATGGCCGCCGGGGTGTCGATGAACCACCACGGCGCGCCCGCGTACACGGCGGGGTAGAAGCCCGCGAGCGGCCCGATCTCGCGCGAGAAGACCGTCTCGTCGACGGTGAAGAGCACCAGGTGGAACCCGGGAGCGGTCCCGAAGGACTCGAGCAGCGGTCGGAGCGGCTCGGTGAAGGACCCGACGGCCGGCAGGTCGTGCCCGGTGTCCGGCCCGAAGCGCTCGAGCGTCGGGGTGTGGTGGTTCCGGATCACCCCGGGGTGCAGCTGCATGACGAGGCCGTCCTCGACGCTCATCTCCGCCCAGCGGTAGAGCATGTCGTGCCGGTACGCCCTCGCCTCGGCCTCGGTGACCGACGACGCATCGCGCAGCGCCGCCGCGTGGATGCGTTCCCGCTCGCTCGACGGCAGGGGAGCGGAGCCCGCGTCGAGCACCCCGGTGTCCGTGGCGGTCGCGCCGTGCTCGATGAAGTAGTGGCGACGTGCGCGGAGAGCCGCCAGTAGCCCTGCGTGGGTGCCCGTGTCGATGCCGGCGGCCTCGCCGATCGACGCGACCACGCGCCTCCAGTCCGACCGTGTCGGGTCGAACACGGCGTCCGCGCGGAACGTGGGGAGCACCCGGCCGGTGAAGCCGGGGTCCGCCGCGAGCTGCGCGTGCGCAGCGAGGTCGTCCGCCGGCCCGTCCGTGGTGGCGAGGACCTCGATGCTGAAGGCGTCGAAGAGCGCGCGTGGCCGGAAGGCGGGGGACGCCAGCAGGCCGGCGATGTGGTCGTACTGGTCGTCCGCGTTCGCGGCGGACGGCGCCTGCTCGAGCCCGAACACGTCGTGCAGCTCCGTCTCGAACCAGTAGCGCACGGGGGTCCCGAGGAAGTCGTCCCAGTGCTCCGCCAGCTGCCGCCAGACGGCACGGCCTGGCGGCGTCGGCTCAGCGGCATCGCGCCAGCGATGCGCCGACGCCGCCGGGCGAGCCTGCGAGCCCGGGCGGGGCCCCGACAGGTCCGTGCGTCCCAGCGCGGCCAGGTCCACCCCGTTCGCGTGCAGCAGGCGGAGCACGTAGTGGTCGGGCGTGATGAGCAGCGACGCGGGGTCGCTGAACGGCTGGTCCGAGGCGATCAGTGCCGCGTCGACGTGCCCGTGCGGCGAGATGATCGGGGCGTCCTTGACCGCCTCGTACACGGTGCGTGCCACGGCTCGAGCCCCGGGGTCGGCGGGGAACAGCCGGTCGGGGTGCGGTGCGAGCCGGGTGGGGGTGCTGGTGCGGGTCATCATCGACTCCTTCGGGGGCGGCGAGTTCGCCGGTGGCGAGTGCGGGGGCTGCTCGTGCGGGATCAGTCGGTGCCGGTGCCGGCACGGGGTGCCGGTCCGGTCGACTCGCGCACGGTCAGGTGGGTGGGCAGGGCGACGGCACCGGACATGTGCTCCCCGGGCAGTTCGTCGGCGGGCAGGGCGCCGAGCCGTCCGAGCAGCATCCTGATCGCGACCCGGCCGGCCCGCTCGATCGGCGAGGTCATCGTGGTGAGCGGCGGGTTGCAGAAGTCGGCGCCGAAGATGTCGTCGCAGCCCACGATGCTCATGTCCTCGGGGACGCGGACCCCGCGCTCCCGCAGTCGAGCGAGCATCCCGATGGCGATCAGGTCGTTGAAGGCGATGCACGCGGTCGCACCGGCGTGCACGGCGGCGTCGGCGGCCGCCGCGCCGGAGTCGACGAAGGGTGCGTGCGGCCCGACCCGGGCGACGCGGATCCCCAGGCGCTTGGCGACCTGCACGAGGGCGCGCCACCGACGCTCGTTCGACCACGAGCTGTCCGGCCCGGCGACGTACAGGATCTCCCGGTGTCCCAGCGACACCAGGTGCTGCACCGCCTGCTCCACCCCGCCGGGGGTGTCGATGAGCACCGAGGGCACGCCGGTGGGCCGCCGGTTCACGACGACCAGGGGGATCCGTTCGGCGAACCGTGCGATCTGCGCGTCGGACAGTCGTGACGCCGTGAGCACGACCCCGTCGGCCTTCGCCCCCACGGCGGTGAGTGCGGCCATCTCGGCGTCGGCGGACTCCTCGGTGTCGACGAGCAGCTGCGTCCAGCCGGCCCCGGCGAGCTGGTGCTGGGTGCCCCGGATGACGTCGAAGTAGAACGGGTTCGTGATGTCGGACACGAGCACGGCGACGGCGCGGGTGCGGCCCGAGGTCAGCGCCCGGGCCTGCGAGTTGGCGACGTAGCCGAGCTCGCGGGCGGCCCGCTGGATGCGCTCCTGGGTGATGGGGTTGACCCGGTCGGGCAGGGACAGGGCGCGGGAGACGGTGGACGCGGCGACCCCGGTGGCGTCGGCGATGTCGCGGATGGTGACGCGACGCGCGGCACCAGCGGCGGCGCCGGCAGCACCGCCCGTGCGCCCGCCGCCGTCCGTCGAGAGGTCCTTCACGAGGCCGAACGTATTCGCGTCTGGCAACAAGTGGCAACCGGTTGCCGCATGTTGCCAACGGCGGAACAGTGGTGCCACCGAGCAGCGCCGCTCGGAGGAGGTCTCGAGGAGGAAACCCCCGTGAAGACGCGAAGACTGCAAGTCCGCACCCTCGTCGGTGCCGTCGCCGTGGTCGCCCTCGCCGCACTGTCCCTGCAGGGATGTGCCGTGGTGAACGGCAGCGGCGACGACCCGAACACCCTCCGCGTGATGATGGGCGCGGACACCACCTACCCCAAGGAACGCAAGCAGTGGCAGCGGGAGACCGCCGCCGAGTTCAAGCGCACGACCGGTGCCGACATCCAGTGGGAGACCTACTCGTCCGCGCAGGAGGAGTTGACCGCGATCCAGACGAGCGTCATCTCCGGGCAGGGCCCCGACGTCTACGCGATCGGCACCACCTTCACCCCGACCGCGTACGCCACCGGTGCCTTCGTCGAGATGGGCGCGAAGGAGTGGGACGCGATCGGCGGCAAGGACCAGTTCGACCCCGCGTCGTTCGGCATCTCCGGGCCGAGTGCGTCGAAGCAGATCGGGATCCCGTTCGCCAGCCGTCCGTTCGTGATGGCGGTGAACAAGGACCTGCTCGCGAAGGCCGGCATCACCGACATGCCCACGACGTGGGACGAGCTGACCGCCGACGCGAAGGCCACCACGGGTGACGGACGCCACGGCATGGCGATCGCCTACGCCGACGGCTTCGACCCCTGGAAGTTCGTGTGGGGGATGGCCCAGAACGCCGGCAACACGATCGTCGACGGCTCGAAGGCCGAGATCGACAGCGAGGCCGTCGAGAACGCCTACCGCACCTACTTCGACTGGGTGACGAAGGACGGTGTCGTCGACCCGGCCGCGATCGGCTGGAACAACGCCCAGGCCCTCGCGCAGTTCACCGAGGGCAAGGCGGCGTTCTTCCCGATGACGACCACCACCGCCATCAACTCCTTCAAGGGCACCAAGGTCGACGGCAAGTACGAGTTCGCGCTGCTGCCGACCGTCCCGCCGGGTGCGACGGAACGTCCGTCCGACGGCATCGAGGCCGCCAGCATCCTGTCCGGCGACAACTGGGTCGTCGCCGACTACGGCACCAAGCAGGAGCTGTCGTTCGCGTTCGTCAAGCAGCTCAGCGCGCCGAAGGCCCAGCTCGAGTACTACGACCTGTTCGGCAACCTGCCGACCAACGCGTCCGCCGCCGCCGACCTGGCGGCCGACAACCCGCAGCTCAAGCCGATCATCGACGCCGGCCGCCTGTCCAAGCCGACCGCGTTCACCGGTGCCTGGTCCGACATCCAGCTCGCCCTGGTCGACGTGGTCGTGCAGTCGATCCCGTCGCTGAAGTCCGGCGAGGTCACCGACGACCAGCTCCGCAAGCGACTGCAGGACGCCCAGAAGGACGCCCAGGCCACCCTCGACCGTCAGAAGAACGGAGGTCTGTGATGACCAGCACGCAGACCAGGCCCCGCACCGACGCGGCGCCGCCCCGGCCGGTCCGCCCCGCCGGCAAGACGCCCCTCTACAAACGGGAGCGTCCACTGTGGATGCTCCTGCCCGGCGGGGTCCTCATGCTCGCCGTCATCGTGGTGCCGCTCCTGGTGGGCTTCTGGATCGCGATGCTCGACCTCGACCAGTACACGCTCCGCCAGTGGTTCAGCGCCCCGTTCGTCGGGTTCGCCAACTTCACCGAGGCGTTCACGAACTCGCCGCTGCTGCACTCCATCTGGATCTCGGTGTCGCTGTCGGTGCTCGTCACGGCCGTGACCGTGCCGATCGGGGTCGCCGCCGCGATCTCGACCCAGAACCGGTTCCCCGGTCGCGGGCTCGTCCGCTCGATCTACCTGATCCCGTACGTGCTCCCCGCGTTCGTCGTCGGCACGTTCTTCCGCACGATGCTCCAGCCGCAGGGCGTCGTGAACTCGATCCTGCACACCGACGTGCTGTGGCTGAACGGCTCGGCGTCGTACTGGGCGCTCGCCGGGGTGATGATCTGGACGAGCTGGCCCTTCGTCTACCTGCTGTCCCTGGCCGGGCTGCAGGCCGTGGACAACGAGGTGCACGAGGCCGCCGCGCTCGACGGGGTGACCTGGTGGGCGAAGCTGCGGTACATCATCTTCCCGTACCTGCGCGGACCCCTCAGCCTCGCGGTGATCATCTCGATCCTGCACAACATCAACAACTTCACGCTGCCGTTCGTGCTGTTCGGCATCCCGCTGCCGTCCAGCGTCGAGGTGATGCCCGTCCTGACGTACATCGCGAGCTTCCAGTCGTTCCGCTTCGGCCTGTCCGCAGCGATGGCTATCTGCTCGCTCGTGATCGTCGCGATCCCGCTGTTCGTCTACCTGCGGGCGGTCAAGCTCGACACCGGCGACGACGCCGGCCCCAACCGGAAGCAGCGTCGCGCCGACCGCGCCACGCTCGCCGCCGCCCCGACAGCCGCCGACATCGACGGAGCACGCGCATGACCACCCCGAGCACGTCCTTCAGCACCCGCACCCGCCCCACCGCGACGCTCACCGAGAGCATCACGACCGGCAACGGCGGGCGACGGAACAAGCGCCCGTACGACACCGACGTCACCCGGCTGCTGCCGCGCTGGCTGCTCGTCACCGTCATCGCGGTGATCATCGCGTTCATCGCCGTCCCCGTGCTCTACATCCTGTTCGGCTCGGTCAACTCCGACGTCGCCGTGGCCCGTGGCGAGTACTTCCCGTCCGAGTTCACGCTGTCGAACTACGTCGAGATCTGGTCCACCGTCGCCCTCGGCGAGGGACTGGTGAACTCGATGCTCACCGCCGGTGCCGTCGCCGTCGCGAGTGCCGCGCTCGCCGTGTCCACGGCCTACGTGCTCGTCCGGTTCCGGTTCCTCGGGCGGCTGACCATCCTGCGTGGGCTCCTCGCCCTGCAGTCGATCCCGGGCACGCTCCTGCTCCTGCCGGTCTTCGTGGTGTTCTCGAACATCGCCAGCGCCACCGGCGTGCAGATCATCGGCACCCGCTGGGGCCTGTTCGTCACCTACCTGACGTTCGCCCTGCCGTTCTCGACGTGGGTGATGGTCACCTACCTGCGCGGCCTGCCGAAGGAACTCGAGGAAGCGGCGCGCATCGACGGTGCCAGCTCGACGAAGATCCTGACGAAGATCGTGCTGCCGCTGTCGTGGCCGGGCATCGTCGTGTCCGCGATCTTCGCCTTCCTGCTCGGCTGGAACGACGTCCTGTTCTCCACGATCATGACGACCCCGAACACCCGGACGGTCGCCGTGGTCCTGCAGGTGCTCGGCACCACCCAAGAGGGCGGCGCGGTCCCGATCTACGGCCAGATGATGGCCGCCTCGATCGTCTGCGCGGTCCCCGTCGTCGCCCTGTACCTGATCTTCCAGCGCTACCTGGTCGGCGGGCTCACCGCTGGCTCCGTCAAGTAGGCCGCAACCCAGAACCGGACTGGAGGCCCGTGGCGGCCCCGCCACGCGCCTCCAGTCCGAACGAAAGGACACCATGACCGACCAGCCCAGTTGGGAACTCTCCGGTTTCGGCGACGAGATCGACGCCGACCCGGTCGTCCAGGTCGCGGTCCTCCAGGCGCTCGGCGCGAGCGCCATCGAGGTCCGGAGCGCCTGGGGCGTCAACGTCGTCGACCTCGACGAGGACCAGCTCGCCGGACTCCACCGGCTGCTCGACGAGCGCGGGCAGACCGTGTCCGCGATCGCCTCGCCGATCGGCAAGGTGTCCGTCGACGAACCCGTCGAGCACGAGGTGTCACGGCTCGCCCGTGCGATCCGTGCCGCGCACGCCCTCGGCACGACGAACATCCGGATCTTCTCGTTCTACTTCGAGGGCCGCACGCCCGACGACGTCCGCGACGACGTCCTCGTCCGGATGCGGGCGCTGGCCGACCTCGCCGAGCGCGAAGGCGTGACCCTGCTGCACGAGAACGAGAAGGACATCTACGGCGATGTCCCCGCGCGCGTGCTCGACATCGTCGAGAGCGTCGGTTCGTCCGCGCTCCGCCTGGCCTGGGACAACGCGAACTACGTGCAGTGCGGCGTCCGGCCCTTCACCGACGGCTGGGAGCAGCTCGCCCCGTACGTCGACTACCTGCAGGTCAAGGACGCCCTCGCCGCCGACTCGTCGGTGGTGCCGGCGGGCGAGGGCGACGGTGAACTCGTCCAGACCCTCACCGCGCTCCGCGACGCCGGGTACTCCGGGTACGCCTCGCTCGAGCCGCACCTCAGCGACTTCACCTCCCTCGGCGGGTTCTCCGGCCCCGCGGCCTTCGGTCGTGCCGGCCGGGCCTTCCGCACCCTCACCGACCAGATCGGAGTCACCCTGCGATGACCGAACCCACCAACCCGCTCCGCCTGGCCGTCGTCGGCGCCGGCGTCATCGGACGCCACCACGCCACCGTCGCGGTGCACCACCCTGACCTGCACGTCGTCGCCCTCGTCGACGCCGTGCCCGAAGCCGCCACGAGCGCGGCGGACGCGGTCCAGGAGCTGGGTGCCGCCCGCCCGATCACGACCTCCACCATCGAGGAAGCGATCGAACAGACCGACATCGACGTCGTCGCGATCTGCTCGCCGTCCGGCATGCACGTGCAGCTCGCCGAGGCCGCCCTGGCCGCCGGCAAGCACGTCGTCATCGAGAAGCCGCTCGACACCACGATGCCCCGGGCACGGCAGATCGCGGCGCTCGCCGCAGCAGCGCGCGACCGCGGACTCGTCACCAGCGTCATCAGCCAGCACCGCTTCGACCCGGCGTCGGCAGCCGTCGCCCGGGCCGCGCACGACGGCGGGTTCGGCACCGTGACCTCGGGGCTCGCGAGCGTCGCGTGGTACCGGTCGCAGGGGTACTACGACTCCGGTGACTGGCGCGGCACCTGGGCGCTCGACGGCGGCGGCGCGGTGATGAACCAGGGCGTGCACACCGTCGACCTGCTCGTCTGGGCACTCGGTCGTCCGGTCGAGATCTCGGCCCAGACGGGGCTCCTCGCCCACGACCGCATCGAGGTCGAGGACACCGCCGTCGCCACCGTCCGGTTCGCCGGCGGGGCGCTCGGGGTCGTCCACTGCACGACCGCGGCGTACCCGGGGCTCTCCGCCCGGTACGCCGTGTACGGCACGCACGGTTCCGCCATCGTCGACGACGACCGGCTCGCGTACTTCCACATCGCCCCGGACACCGCCACCCTCGAGTCCGCGTCCACCACGTCGAACGCCACCGCCGTCGCCGGTGCGGTCGACCAGAAGGACCAGGTCGTCCCGCCCGAGCACGTCGTCGGCGGCCCGGCTGAACCCGACCACTTCGCCGCGGGCCACGCTCGGCAGTACACGGACATCGTCGACGCGATCCGGCAGGGACGCGAACCGGGTGTCACCGTCGACGCGGCCCTCGTGTCGCTCGCCACCGTCCGCGGGCTCTACGTCAGTGCGACGCTCGGGCAACCCGTCCGCATCGACGACGTGATCGAGGGGAAGTACGACGACGTGGTGCCGGTCGTCGGCACACCCGCCACCGCCAGCGCGACCGAAGGAGCCACCCGATGAAGTTCTCCGTGTTCACCGCATCCACCCCCGACTGGACCCCGTCCGAAGCCGCCGAGACCCTGGCCGCGCAGGGCTGGGACGGCATCGAGTGGCGCATCGTCGACGACCGCCCGGCCGACGGCGCCGAGGTCCCCGCCGAACGGTCGTTCTGGGCGGGCAACAACTCGACGTGGCAGTACACCGGCATCCGCGACCGGGTCGGTGAGATCGCCCGGGTCACCGACGCCGCCGGGCTCGAGTACTCGGGCATCGGCGGCTACCAGCCGGCCGCAGACCACGACGGCGTCGAGACGATGCTGCGCGTGACCAGCGAACTGGGTGCCCGGCAGGTCCGCGTCACGATGCCGAACTACCGGGCCGAGAAGGAACGCACCGGCGAGACCTACCCGCAGCTCTTCGACCGCACCCGCACCGACCTCGAGTGGGCGGCGGACCGCGCGGCCGAACTCGGCGTCAAGGTGTTGGTCGAGCTGCACCACATGACGATCACACCGTCGGCCTCCGCAGCGCTGCGGCTGATCGACGGTCTCGACCCCGCACACGTCGGCGTCATCCACGACCTCGGCAACCTCGTGATCGAGGGTGACGAGGACCACCTCGCCGCGTTCGAACTGCTCGGGCCGTACCTGGCACACGCCCACGTGAAGAACGCCCGCTGGGTCGACACCGGCGACACCCGGGCCGACGGCAGTTCGATCTGGCAGCACGAGTGGGCACCCCTGCGCACCGGCCAGGCGTCGGTGTCCGGGTACCTCGACGCGCTCCGCCAGGTCGGGTACGACGGGTGGGTCACCATCGAGGACTTCTCCACCGACCTCCCGCTCGAGACCCGCACCGCCGACAACCTGGCGTACCTCCGCTCCCTCGTTCCGGTGTCGGCATGACCGACCGGCGTCCGGGCATCGTCCATGTGGGGGTGGGTGCGTTCGCTCGCGCCCACCTCGCCTGGTACACCGCCCACACCACGGGGGAGCCGTGGGGCATCACCGCCTTCACCGGCCGCTCGCCCGCGGCCGCGGACGCGTTGGCCGCGCAGGACTGCCGGTACACGCTGGTCACGCGAGCCGCGTCCGGCGACGGAGCCGAGGTGGTCGACACCATCGTGGCCGCCCACCCGGGCAGCGACGACACGGCCTGGAGGCACGTGGTCGCGTCCCCCGAGACAGCCATCGTCACGCTGACGGTCACCGAGCAGGGCTACCGGCCCGGTTCCGACGTGCCGGCGCGGCTGGTCGCGGGGCTCGACGCCCGCCGTGCCGCCGGTTCCGGGCGCATCGCGCTGGTCAGTCTCGACAACCTGACGCACAACGGGGTGGTCCTGCGCGGCGCCGTGCTCGACGCCGTCACCGACGACGACCTGCGCGACTGGATCGAGGTGAACGTCGCGTTCCCGAGCTCGATGGTCGACCGGATCACCCCCGCGACCACCGACGCCGACGTCGCTCATCTGTCGGAACTGCCGGGTGCGCTCGCCGGAGACCGGGTCCCCGTCGTCACCGAGCCGTTCGCCGAATGGGTGCTCGAGGACACCTTCGCGGGCATCGACCGGCCCGCGTGGCAGACGGCCGGCGTCCGGATCGTCGACGACGTCACCCCGTACGAGCAGCGGAAGCTCTGGCTGCTGAACGGCTCGCACTCGCTCCTCGCCTACCTGGGGTTGCAGCTCGGCCACGACACCGTGGCCGAGGCGATGGACGACCCGGTCTGCCGCACCGCCGTCGAGCAGCTCTGGGACGAAGCCGCGCTCGAGCTCCCGCTGCCCGAGGCCGAGGTCACCGACGCCCGCGCAGCCCTGGTCGAGCGGTTCGCCAACCCGCGCATCCGGCACACGCTGCGGCAGATCGCGTC
Organism: Curtobacterium sp. UNCCL17; assembly: GCF_000686685.1. NCBI lineage: Bacteria > Bacillati > Actinomycetota > Actinomycetes > Micrococcales > Microbacteriaceae > Curtobacterium > Curtobacterium sp. UNCCL17. The sequence goes on from NZ_JMLI01000017.1 coordinate 77,764, forward strand.
CGGCGGCTCGCAGAAGCTGCCCGTCCGTGTCGTCGACGTCGTGCGGCACCGGCTCGCCCGCGACCCCTCGGCCGGCATCGGCACCGGAGCGGCCACCGCCCTCGCCGCGTGGTGGTTGCACCTCACCGAGCAGTCCGACCTGGTGGACGACCCCGGTGCCCCCGGGCCAGACTCGGACGTGCACGACGTCCTGGCCGTCGTCGCGCCCGAACTCGACACCACCCCCGTGGTCGCCGCCGTGACGGCGGCGGCCGACCGCATCCGCACCGCCGCGGCACGCGCCCGCGAACGCTCCAACGGAGGAGTCCACGCATGACCGACACGAACACCACGAACCCCGCGGCCCCGGTGCCCGGCGCCGCCGACAGCGGGCCGGCCGAGACCACCGCCGGCCGTCCGGACACCTGGGCCTCGGCGGACCGCGGCCAGCTGATCGATCGGGCCGAGGTCATCGTGACCAGCCCGAACCGGAACTTCGTGACGCTCAAGCTCACCACGGCCGACGGCGTCACCGGACTCGGCGACGCCACCCTGAACGGCCGTGAGCTCGCGGTCTCCGCCTACCTGTCCGAGCACGTCGTCCCGCTGCTCGTCGGCCGTGACGCCAGCCGCATCGAGGACGCCTGGCAGTTCCTGTACCGGTCGTCGTACTGGCGCCGTGGTCCGGTCACCATGGCCGCGATCGCCGCCGTCGACATGGCCCTCTGGGACATCAAGGCGAAGGTCGCCGGGATGCCGCTGTACCAGCTGCTCGGCGGGGCATCGCGCACCGGGCTCATGGCGTACGGCCACGCCTCGGGCAAGGAGCTGCCCGAACTGTTCGACTCCATCCGCGAACACCAGGAAGAGGGTTACCGCTCGATCCGGGTGCAGACCGGTGTCCCCGGCCTCGAGTCCATCTACGGCATCGCGTCGAACAGGACCACCGAGGGCAACGCCGGCGTCCGCTACGACTTCGAGCCCGCCCAGCGCGGTGCGTACCCGGCGATGGAGGACTGGGACACCCGCGCCTACCTGCGCCACGTGCCCACCGTGTTCGAGGCCGTCCGCGCCGAGTTCGGTCCCGAACTGCCGCTGCTGCACGACGGCCACCACCGGATGACCCCGCTGCAGGCCGCCAAGCTCGGCAAGTCGCTCGAGCCCTACGACCTGTTCTGGCTCGAGGACTGCACCCCCGCCGAGAACCAGGAGGCCCTGAAGCTCGTCCGGCAGCACACCACGACGCCGCTGGCGATCGGCGAGGTCTTCAACACCATCTGGGACTTCAAGGACATCATCCGCGACCAGCTCATCGACTACGTCCGCGGTGCCGTCACGCACATGGGCGGCGTCACCCCGCTCAAGAAGACGATGGAGTACGCGGCGCTGTACCAGGTCAGGTCCGGGTTCCACGGACCGACCGACATCTCCCCGGTGGGGCTCGCGGCGCAGATGCACCTCGGGCTCGCGATCCACAACTTCGGCATCCAGGAGTACATGCAGCACGGGCCGCAGACCAACCAGGTGTTCCACCAGACCTTCACGTTCACCGACGGCTACCTGCACCCGGGTGACGAGCCGGGCCTCGGGGTCAGCCTCGACGTCGACGAAGCCGGCAAGTACCCCTACGAGCAGGCGTACCTGCCGTTCAACCGCCTGGCCGACGGCACCGTCCACGACTGGTAGTCCCCGGCGCCGTGGCGGGCACGGTGTCGAGCGGGCACGGTGTCGAGCGGGCACGGTGTCGAGCAGGCACAGTGGTGGCATGGAGTTCGCCGACGTCGCCAGGGAGCTGCTGCTCGTCGCGCCGCAGGACTTCGTCGCCGAACGCACCGCACGACAACGCGCGGCGCGGAAGGACGACCGTGCCCTCGCGACGGCGATCGGGAAGCTCCGGAAGCCCGCCCCGGCTGCCTGGGTGATCGACCTGCTCGCCCACGACGGTGCCCTCGACGACGCCGTCGACCTCGGACCGGCGCTCCGCAAGGCCCAGGCCGACGCCGACCCCGACGCGATCCGGACCCTCCGCCGGCAGCGCGCCGAGGTCGTCGACGCCCTCGCGCAGGCCGGTGCGGACCTGGCGTCCGACGCCGGACACCCCGTCACCCCGGCGGTGCTCGAGCTGGTCCGGTCGACGATCGAGGCGGCGATGGCAGACCCGCACGCCGGCGCGGCCGTCCGGTCGGGGCTGCTCGTGACGGCGCTCGAGAGCGTGGGGTTCGACGCGGTCGACCTCGACGGGGCGCTCGCGGATCCGGACGCGGTCCCCGATGCCTGGTCCGGCAGCGATGCCCCACCCATCCCCATCTCCCAGGCGAGGGGTGCGCGGAAGGCGAGCCGTGCCTCCAGGCCCGCGCAGCGCGATGCTCCGGAACCGGACGCCGAACCCGAACCGAAGCGCGACCCGGCCGCCGACCGGAAGGCCGCGCGCCAGGCCGAGACCGCAGCGCGCACGGAGTCCCGCGACGCCGACGCAGCACTCGACGCCGCCGAGGCCGATCTCGAACAGGCAGAGGAGCGGCGCGCGGAGCTCCAGCGTGCCCTCGAGCAGGCCGAGGCCGAGATCACCCGGCTCGAGGCAGTCCGCGACGAGGCCGAGGCGGCGAGCGACCGGGCGCGCGACGTCCTCCGCGCCGCGCAGGAGCACCGCCGGAAGATCGGCCGCTGAGCCGTCCGGTCGGACCTCATCACCTCGGATGAAAAGCGGCCGAACGGCTCGGTCCCCGTCCGGCGCGGCCCATACGCTCGCGTCATGACCTCCCTCCTCCGCCGGTACCGGCACCTGCTGGCCCCCGCCGCCGGCGCCGTGTACCTCGTGCTCTGGATCGTCGCCGAGGCCGGACGCGCGGGGCTCGCCGACCACGTCGTCGTGGTGTCGGCCTTCGCCGTCGCCATCGGCCTCGCCGCGTGGATGCCCGCGACCGCGCTCGGACTGGTCGTCGGCATCCCGCTCCTGCAGGCGGCCCGGCTGCTCACCCGGCCGACCGACACGACCTGGCCGGAGTACCTGGCCATCGCGATCGTCGTCGGCGTGGTCGGCGCCGGTCGGTCCGACCTGCTCCGCTACCTGGCGGTCCCCGTGCTCCTGCTCGCGAGCGCGGCGGCCGCCTGGGCGATGGCCGTCCCGACCGCTGCCGACCAGGACGTCTGGGGCAGCTGGGTGGGGAACTCCGGCGGGACCCGGTCCGACCTCGTCACGATCACCTTCGCGTTCGTCGGGGTCAGCGGTGTCACCTGGGCGGTCGGCGTGGCCATCGGTGCCGCCTGGCGGATCGGCCTCGCCCGGGTCCGGGTGGTCGAGGCGCAACGCCGCACCGAGGTGACCACGACCGAGCTCCGGGCCGAGCAGGAGCGCGCACGGATCGCCCGCGACGTGCACGACTCGCTCGCCCACTCCCTGGCGGTCGTCGTGTCCCAGGCCCAGGGCGCCGCGGCCATCGCCGTGCGGGACGAACACGCCGCCCGGGCGCTGCAGGACATCGCCGACGTGAGCCGCTCGGCACTGGGTGACGTCCGGACCCTGGTGGAACGCATCCAGGCGAGTGACGACGCCGACCGTCACGGGCTGGCCGACGTCCCCGACCTGGTCGAGGACATGCGGGAGCTCGGGATGACCGCGACGTTCGAGGAGCACGGCGCCGGGGTCCTGCCCGCGGGCAGCGCCAGCGCGGTGCACCGGATCGTGCAGGAGAGCCTGACGAACGTGCTGAAGCACCAGGGGCGGACAGCGACGGCCCGGGTGGCGCTCGACTGGCGCGGCCCGGGGCTCGGCGTCGTCGTGACGTCACGGGGGAGCGAACCCCTCGTCGAGCTCGACGGCGCGGGGTCCGGTGTCGCCGGGATGCAGGAGCGTGCCCGGCTGGCCGGCGGCTGGCTGCGTGCCGGTGTCGGCGACGCCCCGGACGAGTGGGTCGTCACCGCGTGGCTGCCGACGAGCGCCGCGGTGCCGACCACGGCGACGTCCGGCACCGACACCGGCACCACGGCCGTCCTGCCGGAGCACGTCCGATGAGCGCCGTCCGCGTCGCCGTGGTCGACGACCAGCGACTGTTCGCCACCGGGATGCAGATGCTCGTCGACGCCCAGGACGACATGACCTGTGTCGGGACCGCCGGTGACGGTGCCGCCGCCCTCGAGCTCTGCGCCGCCGAACACCCCGACGTGCTGCTGCTCGACCTGCGGATGCCGGTCATGAACGGCATCGAGACCCTGACGCGTCTCGTCGCCTCGACCCAGGACCGCCCGCGGGTCGTCGCGCTCACGACCATCCGCCGCGACGATGCCGTGCTCGCCGCACTCCGCGCCGGCGCCGCCGCGTTCCTGACGAAGGACGCCCTGCCCGACGTCGTCACCGCGACCATCCGCGACGTGCACGCCGGGCGACCGGCACCGACCGAAGCCGAGGCACTCGACCTGCTGCGCGCGCAGGGCACCCCGGCCGTGACCGACCGACGCGACGAGGTCCTCGACGCGCTGACGGCTCGCGAGCGCGAGGTCTTCCTGCTCGTCGCGAAGGGGCTCAGCAACGCCGAGATCGCCGAGTCGGTCTTCCTGAGCGACGCCACCGTGAAGACCCACGTCCGCGCCGTCCTGACGAAGCTCGGACTCCGGAACCGGATCCAGGTCGTCATCACCGCACACGAACGCGGCCTCGTCCGCGCCTAGGGGGAACCATGCAGATCACGAACCGCGTCGCGAAGACCGGCACCGTCGTCGTCGTCCTCGCCGGACTGGCCACCGCCGTCGTCCACGGGCTGCCCGAACGCGCCGACGTCGCGGTCGCACCCACCGTCGAACAGGACAGCACGGCGTGGGCGATGCCCCTCGACGCCTTCGTCGCACCGGCCTCGTCGAAGACCACGTACGCCGAGGACCTCGTGGCCGAGCCCTGCCTGCGGAAGGCCGGCATCGACGACCCGGCTCCTTGGGCGACCGCGGCCGGGCTGCAGGCCGACGACGACGCGGCCGACACCGCCGCCCGGGCGAACCCCTCACCCGCACTCGCGACCACCAGGCCCCTCACCGCGGCGCTCGCCGAGTCCCGCGGATACCACGGGCCGTCCGCCGCGGGTGCGAACCAGGAGGGCCTGCGGCAGTGGGGGTACGACCCGGACCGCCAGGCCGCGTTCGCCGCGCTCCCGGACGACGTGGCCGCCCGCTGCTGGAAGGCAGCCCGGAAGACCCTCGGCACGACGCTGCCCGGCACCGAGCAGACCGCGTCCGAACTGGCCCAGCGCCTGACGTACCTGGCGGCGCTGGATGCGCGCCAGGACGACAAGGTCCGCACGGCGGCGGCCGGGTGGCGCACCTGCATGGCGCCGTCCGGTGTGCCGGACCTGCCGGCGGGTCCGGAGGGCATGCCGACCCCCTCGATGCACGTCAGCGCCCGTGACGGCGACCAGGTCGTCCTGTTCTCGGACGATCCGGGGAGGGCCGAGGTCGCCGTCGCCGGACGGGACGTCGCGTGCCAGGAGTCATCCGGCTACCGCAGCGCGCTGTACGCGGCAGAGTGGGAACGGCTGCTGCACGTCACCGCGACCGACGCGGCCGCGCTCCGGAAGGGTTCGACGCGGCAGCCGCAGGTGGACGCCCGCCTCGACCGGGTGATCGCGCGGCTCGCCCCGGCGGCACCGGCGGACGTCGACTGACGCGGCGGTCGCGGGGAGCGGTCCTGGGGGGAGCGCCCCGCGCCCGCCGCGTGGGGACGACGGACGGGAGGCCCGTGGCGGGACCGCCACGGGCCTCCCGTCCGTCCCGCTGCCCGGGGGACGTCGCGTGTCGACCCGTGTCAGCCCGGGACGGCTTCGAGGACCCCGTCGCGTTCGCGGAGCGCGCCGTGCTTCGGGACCCACACCTGCAACTCGTCGACGGTGAAGTGCTCGAGGTCGTCGCGGTGTGCCGCCAGGTACGAGGCGATCCCGGGCTTCATCGGGAACCGCGGGTCGATCCCCTGCACCACGGCGACGACGTCGTCGGCGTCGGGCTCCCAGGTGCCGCGCTCGAAGAAGTACGGCCGCCACGCGACCAGGTTGTACCCGCTGAACAGGACGGTGCCGTCGTCGACGCCACGTGCCCGCAACTCCGCGTCGAGCCGGGCGACACCAGCCGGACGCGCCTGCGCCACCGCGCTGCCGAGCCGGACCACCGGCACGACGGCGAGGGCGAGCACGAGGCAGACCGCCGTGACCCGCAGTACCCGCTGCCGACGGCTGACGGGCCTGGACGGCCAGCCGGCACGTCCGAGTCCGATGCCGGCGAGGGCGATGAGGAGCGGCATCCACGCGTAGTAGTAGTGCGCGAGTGCGACGTCCGACGCGGTCAGGAAGGCGACCTGCGCACCGAGGCCGATGCCGAGGTAGGCGACGAGCCGGTCGGGTCGGAACACGAACGCCGCGATCAGCCCGATGACCAGCACGAGGACCACCCAGCGGCTGGTGCCCTGCGTGAAGTACACGAAGTTCGCCCACCACGGGGCGAACAGGTACTCGCGACCGAGCAGCTCGATGGAGTGGCCGAGCTCCGCGTGCCCGGTCTGGAACTGCAGCATGTGCACGAAGCCGCGCTCGAAGCCCACGGGCGCGTACAGCAGCACGAACGCGACGACGAACGACCCGGCCGCGATCAGCCCGCCGGTCAACAGGTCCCACCACCGGCGGAACAGGATCGGCAACGCGATGATCGCCACGACGAGCACGGCGGAGGTCATCTTCGACGTCACGGACAGGGCGAGCAACAGGCCGGACGCAGCGGCCCAGAGCCAGCGTCGGCGGTCGGCGCCGTTCACCCACCGCCACGCGGCGTACAGCGCGGCGACCGCGAAGAACACCATGACCGGTTCGAGCAGCGCCGTGCGGTCCATCCTGGTGGCGACACCGGAGCCCGGGTCACCCCAGGCGATGCCGTTCGCCCGGGGGGTGAGCCACCAGAGGGCGGCGGCGATGAGTGCCGCCCAGTACCCGACCGGACGGCGGAACCACAGGAAGAACAGGAGCCCGGTGCCCAGCGAGGCGGTCGCCGCGACGTAGCGCGGACCGAGCGGCCCCGGAGCGCCGAGGACGACCTCCGCCAGGCCGAACAGGTACTTCGCCGTCGGCGGGTGCTCGAGGTTGCGGATGAAGACGCCGTGCAGGTACTCCCAGCCGGACACCACGTACACGTCCTCGTCGACGTCCACGCGCTGCCGGCCCACGTGCCAGTAGGCGAAGACCACCGCGGCGGCGACGACGACCAGGAACGCGACGATCCGCACGACCCGCGGACGGTCGAGCGTTCGGCGGGCACGGTGGGAGGCGATCACGGTGGACAAGTCTCACACGCGGAGGTCGGCCGCGACGTGAGCCGGTCCCGTCCTGACCGCACCTGCACCCGTGGTCCGACACGCCCGGACGGGTGCTGCTAGACTCAGTCCCTGACTTCGGCGAGGGCTGCGTACGCGCGGCCGTGATCGACGCGGTGGGATACCCGGCAAGACCCTGGGATCGTTCCTCACGCGTGCACGCGTTCGAGTTGCAACACCACAGACCCCCACGATGCCGGCACCCCGGCGTCGTCCCCGACACCAGGAGGCACCATGGCCGACTACACCAAGCTCGCAGCGGAAGTCCGCACCAAGTTCGGCAAGGGCGCTGCTCGCAAGCTCCGCGCGGCCGACAAGATCCCCGCGGTCGTCTACGGCCACGGCACCGAGCCGATGCACATCTCGCTGCCCGGTCACGAGACCATGCTGCTCGTCCGTACCGCCAACGCGGTCGTCGACCTCGACATCGAGGGCGCTGCGCAGCTCGCCCTCGTCAAGGACGTCCAGCGTGACCCGGTGCGCCAGATCATCGAGCACATCGACCTCGTGGTCCTCCGTCGCGGCGAGAAGGTCACGGTCGACGTGCCCGTCGTCGTCGAGGGCGAGTCCTTCTCCGGCACCATCCACGTGCAGGACCTCAACACGATCTCGCTGCTCGTGCTCGCCACCGACATCCCGGAGCACGTCTCCGTGAACGTCGAGGGCCTCGAGGACGGCGTGCAGATCCACGCCTCGCAGCTCGAGCTCCCCGAGGGCGCCGAGCTCGAGACCGACCCCGAGGCGCTGGTCGTCGCGATCGTCACCCCGCGTGGCACCGCAGACGACGACGCCGCGGACGAGGCCTCGGCCGAGGCCGGTGCCGAGTCGGGTGCCGAGGGCGCCGCGGACTCCGAGTAACACCCCTTCGAAGACATCTGGTCGACGCTGTGACACTGCGCTCATGAACGGCAGCAGCATCCTGGTGGTGGTCGGGCTCGGGAACCCCGGGCCCGACTACGCCGGCAACCGCCACAACGTCGGCCAGATGGTCCTCGACGAACTCGCTTCCCGCATGGGAGCGTCGTTCAAGAAGCACAAGACGCCGAACCAGGTCGCCGAGGGGCGCCTGGTTCCCGGCGGCACACGACTCGTGCTGGCGAAGCCCGGGTCGTTCATGAACACCTCGGGCGGACCGGTCTCTTCGGTGCTCGGGTTCTACGGCGCCACCCCGGCCGACCTCGTCGTCGTGCACGACGAGCTCGACCTGCCGTTCGACACCGTCCGCCTGAAGGGCAACGGCGGGCACGGCGGGCACAACGGGCTGCGCGACATCATCAAGGCCACCGGCACGAACGAGTTCATGCGCGTCCGGGTCGGCATCGGGCGTCCGCCCGGTCGGCAGGACCCGGCCGACTACGTGCTGCGTGACTTCTCCGCAGCCGAGAAGAAGACGCTGCCGATCCTGCTGGCCGACGCGGCCGACGCGGTGGAAGCGATCGCCGAGGTCGGGCTGCTCGCCGCACAGCAGCGCGTGCACGCTCCGTCCTGAGCGCTCGGCGCTGTTCGCCCGTCGCGCACGCCGCGGCCGGTGTCGGTGGCGGCCGGTACCATCTCCTGAGTGACGATCTCGGGCATCATCCCTGCGCTCTCGCGCGCCTCCGCCTTCGATCGCGTGCTGCGCGCCGCACCGCGCGACGCCGACTTCTCCGTCGTGGACGGCCTGCGCGTGCCGCTGCTCGGCGCGCTGCTCGCCGAGCGCCACGGTCCGCAGTGCGTCCTCGTCATCACGGCGACCGGGCGTGAAGCCGAAGCGGTCCGCGAAGCGTTCGGCAGCTACGTCCCCGACGCCGACGTGCTCGAGTTCCCGGCGTGGGAGACCCTGCCGCACGAACGCCTCAGCCCGAGTGCCCAGACCGTCGGCACGCGCATCGCGACGCTCCGGAAGCTCGCGGCGTGGCAGGCGGCGGACCCCGCCGAGCGTCGCCAGACCATCGTCGTCGCGAGCGTCCGCGCCGCGCTGCAGCCGATCGCGAGCAACCTGACGTCCCTGGCGCCGGTGGTGCTGCGGACCGACTCGCGGGGCAACGACCTGGCGGCGATCGCGTCCCAGCTGGTGGACCTCGCCTACTCCCGCGTCGACCTCGTCACCCGCCGTGGTGAGTTCGCGGTGCGCGGTGGCATCCTCGACGTCTTCCCACCGACGGCCGACCACCCGGCACGCGTCGACTTCTTCGGCGACGAGATCGAGGCGATCAAGGCGTTCTCGGTCGCCGACCAGCGCACGACAGAGGACGACCTCGGCTCGGTCGAGCTCACCGCCTCGCGCGAACTCCTGCTCAGCGACGACGTCCGGCAGCGGGCGCGCGAGATGCTGCACGAGTTCCCGAACCTGTCCCAGATGCTCGCGAAGATCGCCGAGGGCATCCCGGTCGAGGGCATGGAGTCCCTCGCTCCGGCGCTCGTGCAGGACCTCGTGCCGATGACCTCCTACCTGCCGGACGACGCCACCATCGCGGTGTTCTCGCCCGAGCGGGTGAACGGTCGGGCGAACAGCCTCGCCGAGACGAACACCGAGTTCCTGCAGGCGGCCTGGAGCGCAGCGGTCGCGGGTGCACAGGCCCCGATCGACCTCGACGCCGGCAACTTCCTGACCGTGCAGCAGCTCAAGAACACCCGCGGCCAGCGCACCTGGTGGACGGTGTCGCCGTTCGACTCCGGCCTCGACGAAGGGGACACCGAGCGCGTCCTCACCGACGCCGAGGCCGCTGCCGAGGCCGGTGAGTACATCCGCGTCCGGGCCGAGGCCGTCCCGAGCTTCGCGGGCAGCGCCGACGGGGCGATCGCGCACGTCAAGTCGCTGACCGACGACGGGTGGGCCGTCGTGGTGACCGCGCAGGGCCAGGGCCTCGTCGAGCGTGCGGTGCAGGTGCTCGCCGACGCCGGGGTCGCCGCCCGTGCCGATGCCGTGACCGCGCCGCCCGAGCCCGGCGTCGCCGTCGTGACGACCGCGACCGTCGAGCACGGCTTCGCGATCCCCGACCCCCGCATCGCGGTCCTGAGCGAAGCCGAGTTCTACGGCCGCAGCGTCCAGCAGGGCGCCCGCACCGTCAAGAAGCTCGCGAGCCGGCGCAAGAACGTCGTCGACCCGCTGCAGCTCAAGCCGGGCGACGTCGTCGTGCACGCGACCCACGGCATCGGCAAGTTCGTCGAGCTCGTCAGCCGCGAGGTCTCCAGCGGTGGCCGCAACGCCGTGAAGACGCAGCGCGAGTACCTCGTGCTCGAGTACGCGCCGTCGAAGCGCAACTACCCGGGCGACAAGCTCTTCGTGCCGACCGACCAGCTCGACCAGCTGTCGCGCTACGTCGGTGGTGAGTCCCCGACCCTGTCGAAGATGGGCGGCTCGGACTGGTCCGCAGCCAAGTCGAAGGCGCGCAAGGCCGTCCGTGACATCGCCGTCGACCTGGTCAAGCTGTACTCGGCGCGGATGGCGTCGAAGGGGCACGCGTTCGGCCCGGACACCCCGTGGCAGCGCGAGCTGGAAGAGGCGTTCCCGTTCGCCGAGACCGCCGACCAGCTCACCACGATCGACGAGATCAAGCGCGACATGGAACGCCCGATCCCGATGGACCGCCTGCTGTCCGGCGACGTCGGCTACGGCAAGACCGAGGTCGCGATCCGTGCCGCGTTCAAGGCCGTGCAGGACGGCAAGCAGGTCGTCATGCTCGTCCCGACGACCCTGCTCGTCCGCCAGCACATGGAGACGTTCCAGGAGCGCTTCGCCGGGTTCCCCGTGCACCTGCGCGCCCTGAGCCGCTTCCAGACCGAGAAGGAGTCGAAGGAGACCATCGCCGGGCTCGCCGACGGCACGGTCGACATCGTCATCGCGACCCACCGGATCCTGTCGCAGGGCATCACCTTCAAGGACGTCGGGCTCGTCATCATCGACGAGGAACAGCGGTTCGGCGTCGAGCACAAGGACCAGCTCAAGAAGTTCAAGACGAACGTCGACGTCCTGGCGATGTCGGCGACCCCGATCCCGCGCTCGCTCGAGATGGCGGTCACGGGCATCCGCGAGATGTCGACCCTGGCGACCCCGCCCGAGGACCGCCACCCCATCCTGACCTTCGTCGGGCCGCAGTCCGACCTGCAGGTGGCGGCGGCGATCCGCCGCGAACTGCTGCGCGAGGGCCAGGTGTTCTACGTGCACAACCGCGTGAAGGACATCCAGTCGGTCGCCGCACACCTGGCCGAGATCGTGCCGGACGCCCGCATCGCCGTGGCGCACGGGCAGATGTCCGAGACCACCCTCGAGCAGGTCATGGTCGACTTCTGGGAGCGCCGCTTCGACGTCCTCGTCTCGACGACGATCATCGAGACCGGCCTCGACATCGCGAACGCGAACACACTCATCATCGACAAGGCGGACAAGTACGGCCTGTCGCAGCTGCACCAGCTGCGCGGTCGTGTCGGCCGTGGGCGGGAGCGCGGGTACGCGTACTTCCTCTACGACTCCGACAAGCCGCTGTCCGAGACCGCGCAGGACCGCCTCGAGACCATCGCCGCGAACAACGAGCTCGGCGCGGGCATGCAGGTCGCCATGAAGGACCTCGAGATCCGCGGGGCCGGCAACCTGCTCGGCGGGGAGCAGTCCGGCCACATCGCGGGCGTCGGGTTCGACCTGTACCTGCGGATGATCGGCGAGGCCGTGTCGCAGTTCCGTGGCGACGTCGCCGAGGGGCAGACCGAGCTCCGGCTCGAGATCCCCGTCGACGCGCACATCCCCGAGGACTACGTCGAGTCCGAGCGACTCCGGCTCGAGGCGTACCAGAAGCTCTCGGCGGCCTCGGCCCCGACGGCACAGCCGAACGCGATCGACATGGTGCTCGACGAGCTCACCGACCGCTACGGGCAGCCGCCGCAGGCCGTGCAGACCCTGGTCGAGGTCTCCCGTCTCCGTCGCATGGCGCAGCAGGTCGGCCTGTCCGACGTCGTGGTGATGGGCTCGAACCTGCGGGTGGCCGGCAAGGAGCTCGCCGACTCGTCGCAGGTGCGCCTGAAGCGCATGTTCCCGGGGGCGCGCTGGTTCCCGCAGCAGAACGCGACGAGCATCCCGATGCCGCGGCCGCACGACCAGGCGCTGCCGGACGACGCCCTCATCCAGTGGGTGGAGAGCATCCTCACCGCCGTGTACGGGGCGACGACCCCGGCCGAGGCGCCGGCCGCGTAGACGCGAGCGGAGACGGACAGGAGGCACGGTGCGGGCCCGCACCGTGCCTCCAGGCCGTCATCGGCCACGTCCACGGCGCGCACGCCGTTCGCGACGATCCACCTGTCCGCTGATGCGGAGCGACAGGGTCGACGTCGTACGACGTCGACCCTGTCGCTCCGCGTCGGCTGCGCCGCGGCCCGCGACCCGCTACTCGGTGTCCTCGGCCTCGGACAGCTCGCGGCGCGCGCGGTACGCCCGCGCCCGCAGGGTGACGACGACGGCCGACGCGACGATGGCGATGCCCGAGCCGACGAGCACGGCGAGGACGCCCTCGTCGAGGATCTCCTCGTTGCGGGCGAACGCCAGCTCGTTCATGAGCAGCGACACCGTGAACCCGATGCCGCCGAGCACCCCGACGGTGATGATCGAGAAGAACGACAGCGACGAGCGGCCGGGCGAGCGGAAGATCCGCGTGGCGATCGTGCCGAACAGCGTGATGCCGATGACCTTGCCGACCGGCAGTGCGAGGACGACCGCCCAGAACGTGGGGGAGAGCTCGCTGATGCCGACCGAGGGGATGATGACAGCGGCCGACGCGAACGCGAACACCGGCAGCACGATGGCGTTCGACCACGGTTCGACGTTCTCGTGCAGGGTGTGGCCCGGGCGTCGGGGCAGCACGAGCCCGAGGGCGACGCCGGCGATCGTGGCGTGCACACCGGAGTGGTAGACGAGCCACCAGGTCAGGAGCCCGACGACGACCATCGCCACGATGACGAGCGTCTGCCCGCTGCGCCCCGGACGGAGCATCCGGCCGAGCAGCCAGAACGCCGCGAGGGTGACGACAGCGCCCGCGAGGGCCAGGAAGTCGGTGTCGTGGGCGAACACCACGGCGATGATGATGATCGCGATGAGGTCGTCGAGCACGGCCAGCGCGAGCAGGAACACCCGGATGCCGCTCGGCAGCCCGCGACCGAACATGGCGAGCACCCCGAGCGCGAACGCGATGTCCGTCGCCGTCGGGATCGGCCAACCGTGCGTGTACGGCGTGCCCGCGGTGACGAGCAGGAAGATGCCGGCCGGGACGAGCACGCCGCCGACCGCCGCGATGGCGGGGATGATCGCGGTCTTGGGGTTCGACAGCTCGCCGTCGACGAGTTCCTGCTTCAGCTCGATCGCGACGAGCAGGAAGAAGACCGCGAGCAGCCCGTCGCTGATCCAGTGCGCGATGGACAGGTCGAGGCCCAGGGCACCGAGCGGCAGGTGCGCGTCGAGCAACCGTTCGAGGCCGGGGCCGATCGGGGAGTTCGCGACGACCAGGCCGAGCACGGCGGCGGTGAGGAGCGCGATGGCGCTGAAGCGGGGGGAGCGGACGAGGGACGACATGGATCTCCGTCTCGAGGGGTCGGGTGAGTGTCCGTCGACCAGACTTCCCGACACACCACGGCCAGTCTACGCGGGTGGCACGATGACCAGATGACCGCCGTACCGGACCTCGTGACCGTCGTCGACCACCTGCTCGCCGAGGACGGCGGGTGCGTCTGGAACCGGGCGCAGACCCACGCCTCGCTCGCGCGCTACGCCGTCGAGGAGTCGTACGAACTCGTCGACGCCATCGACGACGGCGACCCGGACGACGTCCGCGAGGAACTCGGCGACCTGCTCTACCAGGTGGTCCTGCACGCGGGGATCGCCGCCCGCGCGGGGGACTTCACCCTCGAGGACGTCGCCGCCGGGGTGCGGGACAAGATGACCAGGCGGCACCCGCACGTGTTCGGCGACGAGACGGCGGACACCGTCGAGGACGTCGTGCGGGTCTGGCGTGCGGCCAAGGCAGCCGAGAAGGCGACCCGGCGGAGTGCGTTCGACGGGGTGCCGCGGGCGATGCCGCCGCTTGAGCGTGCGGTGAAGCTGCTGGAACGCCTGGCGGAACGCGGGGATGCCGACGCGGTCGTCGCGTCCGTCGTCGGGGCCGGTTCCGGCGTCGGCCTGGAGGCCCGTGGTGCGTCCGCCGCGTCCGACGCGCCCGCGGACGACGGGGTGGGGACGGTCGACGCCGAGTGGGGGCGAGCGGTGCTCGGGGAGGTCGCGGCTGCGGCACGACGCGGGGTGGACCCGGTCGCCAGTCTGCGGGCCGCGGTGTCGGCGCTGGAGGAGGCCGGTCGGGCTGCGGAGTGATCCCCGGTCGGGAGATCGCTCCGGGCAAGGGAGAACGGGCGCCCTCCCAACCCGAAAAAGAGAGGGCGCCCGTGAGCGGGCGTCGGCTCCACCAGGGAGAGGGGCCGACAGGGAAGCCCGCTCGAACCGCGGGACGCACTGCAGCACGTCGCCCCGCGAATCGGTCCGGAGCGTGGATCAGGCACGATCCGGACCGAGGTTCTGCATGCAGTATGCCAGTGGGTCGGCACGCGCGCAAGCCGGAGACGCCCGTCTGCCAGAATTGACCGCATGGCAACGACCGTGACGGCACCCCGTGGCATGCGTGACTTCCTCCCGGCGGACAAGGCCCGGCGCGAGCACGTGCTCGGTGTCGTGCGGGACGTCTACTCGCGGCACGGTTTCGACGAGATCGAGACCCCGGTGGTGGAGGACGCTGCGCGGCTGCACTCCGGGCTCGGCGGTGACAACGAGAAGCTGGCGTTCGCGGTGATGAAGCGCGGGCTCACCACCGAGGACCTGCAGGCCGCCGAAGCGCCGCTTGACCTCGCCGACCTCGGTCTCCGGTTCGACCTGACGGTCCCGCTGGCCCGGTTCTACGCCTCGCACCGCGCGGAGCTGCCGTCGGTGTTCCGATCCGTGCAGATCGCGCCGGTCTGGCGTGCCGAGCGCCCGCAGAAGGGTCGCTACCGCCAGTTCGTGCAGTGCGACATCGACATCCTGGGGGAGCCCGGGCAGCTCGCCGAGATCGAGCTCATCCGCGCGACGACCGCGGCCCTCGACGCCCTCGGGGTCAGCGGCACGACGATCCGGATCAACGACCGCCGGATCCTGCTGGCGCTCCTCGCGTCGTGGGGGATCACCGAGCCCGCCGCCGCCGACCGCGCGCTCATCACGATCGACAAGCTCGACAAGATCGGTGCGGACGGCGTCGCGGCGGAGCTCCGCGGCACCGTGGGTGCCGACCTGCCCGGGCTCGAGGACACCATCCGCGCGCTCGAGGCCGCCGACTGGACGTCGGTCGAGGGGGCGCCGTGGCTCGACGCCGAGGCCTTCGCCGACCTGCTCCGCCTGCGCGAGGCGCTGCCCGGGGTGGACCTGCGCTTCGACCCGACGCTCGTGCGCGGCATGGGGTACTACACGGGCACGATCTTCGAGGTCGCGCACCCCGACTTCGGCTACAGCCTCGGTGGCGGCGGCCGGTACGACGGGATGATCGGCCGGTTCCTCGGGCAGGACGTCCCCGCGGTCGGGTTCTCGCTCGGGTTCGAGCGGCTCGTCGACCTCGTGACCCTCCCGGAGTCCGCCGAGGCCGACGCCGTCGTGCTCGTGTACGACAAGGACGTCGACCCGGTCCGGCTCGCCGCGCTGAAGACCGAGGCGCTGGCGTCCCACCGACGCGTCCGGCTCGAGCGCCGCACGAAGAACACGAAGAACCTGCTCGCCGGCCTCGCCGCCCAGGGCTTCACGGCGTTCGCCACCGTCTCGGCGGAGACCGCGTCGCTCGAGGGCGTCGCGTTCCGCCCGCTCGACTGAGCACCCAGTCCTCGTTCCAGCACGGACTCGTCCACAGCGGGGCGTCACGGCCGACGTCGTGTTCACCTCCGCTCGCTAGGATCGACACCGCAATCACCACAACCAATGTGTAGGGAGTACCCCGTGGCCCTGATCGATGCCGTAGGCGCACGCGAAGTCCTCGATTCCCGAGGCAACCCGACGGTCGAGGTCGAGGTCCTCCTCGACGACGGCGTCGTGTCCCGCGCGCTCGTCCCGTCCGGTGCATCCACCGGCGCGTTCGAGGCGTACGAGCTGCGCGACGGCGACGCCTCGCGCTACGGCGGGAAGGGCGTGCTCAAGGCCGTCGACGCCGTCCTCGACGAGATCGGCCCGGCGCTCGAGGGCTTCGACGCCACCGACCAGCGCCTCGTCGACGCCGCGCTCATCGAGCTCGACGGCACCGAGAACAAGTCCCGCCTCGGCGCGAACGCGATCCTCGGTGCCTCGCTCGCCGTGGCCCGTGCCGCAGCCGACTCGGTCGACCTGCCGCTCTTCCGCTACCTCGGCGGCCCGAACGCGCACACGCTGCCCGTCCCGCTGATGAACGTCGTCAACGGTGGTGCCCACGCGGACACCAACGTCGACATCCAGGAGTTCTTCCTGGTGCCCTACGGCGCCGAGTCCTTCTCCGAGGCACTCCGCTGGGGCGTCGAGACCTACCACGCCCTCAAGGGCGAGCTGAAGAAGCAGGGCCTGGCCACCGGCCTCGGCGACGAGGGCGGCTTCGCGCCGGAGCTCGCGTCGAACCGCGCGGCGCTCGACTTCCTGCTCACCGCGATCGAGAAGGCCGGCTACACGCCCGGCAAGGACATCGCCGTCGGCCTCGACGTCGCGTCCACCGAGTTCTTCTCGGACGGCAAGTACCAGTTCGAGGGCAAGCAGCTCTCGAGCCAGGAGTTCACCTCCTACTTCGCCGAGCTCGTCGCGAACTACCCCCTCGTCACCATCGAGGACCCGCTGGCCGAGGACGACTGGGAAGGCTGGTCGCACCTGACCGCCGAGCTCGGCGACAAGGTCCAGATCGTCGGCGACGACCTGTTCGTCACCAACCCGAAGCGTCTGCAGCGGGGCATCGACGAGAAGGCCGCGAACTCGATCCTCGTCAAGGTCAACCAGATCGGCACGCTCACCGAGACCCTCGACGCGGTCTCGCTCGCGCACCGTCACGGCCTGACCTCGATCCTGTCGCACCGCTCCGGCGAGACCGAGGACACCACGATCGCGGACATCGCGGTCGCGGTCGACGGTGGCCAGATCAAGACCGGCGCACCGGCCCGCTCGGACCGCGTCGCGAAGTACAACCAGCTGCTCCGCATCGAGGAAGAGCTCGGTGACGCCGCGGTGTACGCCGGTCGCTCGGCCTTCCCGCGCGCCGCGTCGCTGTAACCAGCCCGGCCAGCAGTACCCGCACCACCGAGACGCCGTCCTCCTCCGGGAGGACGGCGTCTCGGTGTGTGCACGGCCCCGGAGCGCCGAGCGGTCAGGACGTCCCGCCCGCGCTGCGTCGAGTGGTCGTGAGTCGTCGGTTGGTCCGGGCCTGGCCGACAGGACGTGACCACCGGACGTGCGCCGGGCGGTGTGTGGTGACCGCTCCAGGTGCGGGACTCCAGGGGCGGGCCGAAGCCGTGCCTCCCGGCTGCCTCGAGGTGACGACGCGAGACGCTGGGAGGGCGCCGAACGGCCGCGTGCCGGGCGGCCGGACCGACCGCGCCGGGTTATCGTCGGACCGTGCCCAGCCAGAAGCCCCGCGTCCGCCGCGTCCCCGTGGCGATGCCCGACGGCAGCACGCCCGCGCAGCCCTGGTACCGCTCGATCCACTTCTCCGGGTTCAGCCTGCTCATGCTCGCGATCATCGTGCTCTTCGTGGTGGTGCTCGCGCCGTCGCTCCGGACGCTCATCCAGCAGCAGGAGCAGATCGCCCAGCAGCAGCACGAGGTCGCGAGCCAGAAGGCCGACGTCGCGCAGAAGAAGCAGGACGTCGCACGCTGGGACGACCCGGCGTACATCGAGGCACAGGCCCGCGACCGACTGCTCTACGTGTACCCGGGCGAGGAGAGCTACCTCGTGATGGGCGCCGAGGACGAGGGCGCCACCAAGACCCCCACCACCGACTCGGGCACCCCCGTGAGCGCGAAGGTGCAGACGCCCAAGGTCGACTGGGTGCAGGCGATGCTCTCGTCGGTGCTGCAGTCGGGGCTCACCGACGAGCGGGCAGCCGACCTCGTCGCCCCCGACGTCTCCGGGACCGGCGACAGCAAGTAGTCCCGGACCGCAGGGCGCGCAGCCGTCCGGCCCGACGGTGCGAGGGGTTCCGCTTCTCCGGTAGGCTCACGTTCCCGTGACGACCCCTCCCTTCGACCCGCCCTCCGACCGCGACGTCCAGGTCGTGTCGGCGCAGCTCGGCCGACCGGCACGTGACGTCATCGGGATCGCGGCACGCTGCGTCTGTGGCAACCCCACCGTCGTCTCCACGAAGCCCCGGCTGTCGAACGGCACCCCGTTCCCGACGTTCTACTACCTGTGCCACCCCGCGGCCACCGCTGCGGTCAGCACCCTCGAGGCCAACCAGGTGATGCCCGAGCTGGCAGCCCTGCTCGAGGACCCCGAAGTCGCCGCGCAGTACCGCGCGGCCCACGAGTCCTACCTGGCCGATCGCGAGTCGATCGAACACGTCGACGAGATCGACGGCATCAGCGCCGGTGGCATGCCCACCCGCGTGAAGTGCCTGCACGCCCTCGTCGGCCACGCCCTCGCCGCCGGACCCGGCGTCAACCCCATCGGCGACCTCGCGCTCGAGCGCGCGGACTGGTCGCCCTCCCGGTGTGCATGCCGGGCGTATGATGACGGTGCAGACGCTGGAGTCGGGGCGGGTGGCGGCGAAGTCTGACTCGACTCCCGCACACCCCCATCCAAGGAGATCATCCCCCGTGCCCAAGATCCTCGTCGTCGGCGGCGGTTACGCCGGTTTCTACACCGCATGGAAGCTCGAGAAGCACCTTCGCCAGGGCGAAGCCGAGGTCGTCATGGTGGACCCGCTGCCGTACATGACGTACCAGCCGTTCCTGCCCGAGGTCGCCGCCGGCTCCATCGAGCCGCGTCACGCGGTCGTCGCGCACCGTCGTCACCTCAAGAAGACCCGCGTCGTCACGGCGAAGGTCACCAAGGTCGACCACGCCACCAAGACGGCGACGATCACCCCGACCGAGGGCGAGGCGTGGGAGGAGTCCTACGACCAGATCGTCATGACCGCCGGCGCGGTGTCCCGCACGTTCCCGATCCCGGGCGTCGCGGACGAGGCCATCGGCCTGAAGACCATCGAGGAAGCCGCGTCCATCCGTGACCGCATCCTCAGCAACTTCCACAAGGCGGCGAACCTGCCGGCCGGTCCCGAGCGCGACCGCCTGCTCACCGTCGTCGTCGTCGGTGGTGGCTTCGCCGGCATCGAGGTGTTCGCCGAGCTCCGCTCCTTCGTCACCGACCTGCTGAAGAGCCACCCGCAGCTGTCGTTCGACGACACGCACTTCCACCTGGTCGAGGCGATGGGCCGCATCATGCCCGAGGTCTCGCTCGAGACCTCGCACTGGGTGCTCAAGAACCTCGCCGAGCGTGGCGCGACCGTGCACCTCGAGACCCAGCTGGCCTCGGCCGTGGGTGGCGTCTGCGAGCTCAAGACGAGCGACGGCGCGATCGAGACCATCCCGTCCGACCTCATCATCTGGACCGCCGGCGTCATGGCGAACCCGATGGTCAAGGGCACCGACTTCCCGCTCGAGCAGCGTGGCCGCATCCGCGTGCAGCCCGACCTGCGCGTGGTCGACGACAACGGCGTGATCGCCGACGCATGGGCCTGCGGCGACGTCGCGGCCGTGCCGGACCTGACCGGTGGCGGTGTCGGTGGGTTCTGCGTGCCGAACGCCCAGCACGCCGTGCGCCAGGCCAAGCAGCTCGCGAAGAACGTCGTCGCGACCATCCGTGGCGAGGCGACGACCGACTACAAGCACGAGAACCTCGGCGCCGTCGCGGGTCTCGGCCTGGGCACCGGCGTGTTCCAGTCCGGCAAGTTCGCCATGAAGGGCTTCCTGGCCTGGGGCGCCCACCGCGGCTACCACGGCCTGGCCATGCCGTCGTGGGAGCGCAAGTGGCGCGTCATCGGCGACTGGGTCGGTGGCTTCTTCCTGGGCCGCGACATCGTGTCGCTCGACGACCGCGAGACCCCGCGTGCCGCGTTCGAGGCGTTCGTGTCCCGTCCGAAGCCCGCCGCCGAGGCCCCGGCCGCGCCCGCCGCAGCCCCGGCTCCGGAAGAGGGCAAGGTCGCCGGTGCCGCCGGCCCCGTGTACGGCGAGCCCGCGAAGGACGTCTCCAACGCCGCCGAGCCGGTGACGGCCCCGGCCGACGCCAAGTAGCACCACTCGTCACGAAGGCGGTCACCCGTGAAGGGTGGCCGCCTTCGTGCATCGGTAGGCTGTTGCGGCCCGCCCCCGTGGCCCAATCGGTAGAGGCATGCGACTTAAAATCGCCGAGTTGTGGGTTCGAGTCCCACCGGGGGTACCGAACACCGCACGCCCAGTAGCATCGACGATCGTGGTCGGACTCGGAAGCGCACTCGCCAACCTGCAGAACGCCCTCCGCCGACCGGAGGCCCACGTCGAGGTCGTCGACGGCGAGAGCGTCCCGGTCGGCATGCTCCTGGGCACCCTCGGAGCCCTGCTCCTGGACGCCGGCAGCTCCGTGACCGACGTCCGGTCGGCGCTCGAGAAGGCCCGGGACGCCGCCGGGGTCGGACCGACGCTCGCGATCGGCGTCCTGCCCGCCCTGGTGATGGTGAGCGAGGTCTCGACGGGTGCCGCCACCATCGTCAACGCCGAGGGCGTCGAACTGTCGTCCCGCCAGGCCGCCCGCGCCAACCGCGTCGTGCTCGGGCTCGAGAGCGGCTCCATCGCCCTCGCCGAGATCCCCGCCCGCGTCCGGGCCATCCGCGCGGGCACCGTCCCGCCGCCCGCCCTGCCGTGGATCCTCGGCAACGCCCTGACCTCGGCCGGCCTGGCCGTCGTCTTCCGCTGCCCCTGGTGGGCGATCGTCCTGGCGCTCGTCGTCGGTGGTCTGGTCGGCGTGATCGGACTGGTCCTCCGGCGCTTCCGCGAAGCCGTGGCGATCATCCCGTTCCTGGCCGCGTTCGTGTCGACGGCGATCGTCGGCCTGGTCGCCGCGGGCACCGGGTTCGAGCAGGTCCCGCTCTTCGCGGTCTGCGCCCCGGTCGCGGTCTTCGTCCCCGGCGCGCTCATCACCAACGCATTGCTCGAACTCACCGCCGCGGACATCGTCACCGGGTCGTCGCGGCTGGTCCAGGGACTCATCATGCTCGGCTTCATGGCCGCCGGCATCGCGTCCGGCAGCGCCCTGACCGGGTTGCACGTCGATCCGTCGTCGGCCGCGCTCGTCGGCGAGGTCGCGGGGGTCGGCACGGACCTGGCCGGCTGGGAGTCCGTGCCGGCGTACTGGGTGTCGTGGGTCGCCGTCGTGGTGCTCGCGGTCGGGCTCGGTCTGGTCTTCCGGTCCGGGTGGCGCCTGACGCTCGTGTCGGTGGCGGTCATGGTCACCGCCTACGCCGTGGTGAGTACGACGACGCCGCTCTGGGGCAGTGTCGTCGCGACCGGGGCCGCAGCGGCGCTGCTGTTCGTCGCGACCCGGTTGCTCGAGCGGCTCGTGCCGGCGATCCCGGCGACGGTGTCGTTCTTCCCGGCGTTCCTGCTGCTCGTGCCGGGGACGGTCGGGCTGGTGGCGGTGGCCACCTTCGATCCGGAGGCGCTCGCGACCCCGCTCGCGACCTTCGTCAGCCTGTGCATCGGGACGAAGATCGGCGGGCTCCTGCCCGGCCTCTTCGCGCGCAACGCGCCCCGGCGCGCGGTGGACGCGACCAGCTGACGGCCTGGAGGCCCGTGGCGGCGCCGCCACGGGCCTCCAGGCCGTCACCGGTCGCGTTCCGGGCGCGCTACGGCTCGATCAGCCGGCCGGCTGCCGCATCCGCCGCGGCCGTGTCCTTCGCCAGGTAGTGCACCTTCTTGCCGGTGGCGTTGTAGGGGACGTCCGTGACGAAGCGGTACCGCCGCGGACGCTTGTACCGGGCGAGGCCCGGGTGGGAGCCGGTCCACTCCTCGAGCGCGGCCGCTGCCTCGGCGTCGTCGGCCGGCAGTCGGTCGCCGGCACGGACGACGTACGCCGTGACGACCTCGCCCCACCGCGGGTCCGGCACGCCCACCACGATGGAGTCGGCGACCCCGGGGTGCTCCTGCAGCACCGCCTCGACCTGGACCGGGTGCACGTTCTCGCCACCGGAGATCACCATGTCGTCCTTGCGGCCCACGATCGTGACCCGCTCGTGCTCGTCCCACGTGGCGAGGTCGCCGGGGTAGAACCAGCCGTTCGCGAACTTCTCCGCCTCGAGCCCGGGGTTCCGGTACGAGTAGCCGGACTTCACGGTGCGCACGGCGAACTCGCCGATCTCGGTGCCGTCCTTCGCCACCGTGTCGGTCGGGTCGGCCAGACGGTCCTCGTGCACGCGGACGACGGCGACGTCGTCGTCGGTCGATGCGCGACCGGTGGAACCGGCGCCGTCCGGGAAGTCCTCGGGGCGCAGGAACGTGTTCCAGAAGGTCTCGGTGGTGCCGTAGCCGTTGAAGATCCGCGGCGACAGCAGCTCCTGGTAGCGCAGTGCCGCGGCTCGGTCGAGTGGTGCGCCCATCGTGACGATGCCGTTGAGGCTCGACAGGTCCCGCGCCCGGCGTTCCTGCGCGTCGGCGAGCTGCACCAGGTTCGGCGGAGCGCCGATCAGGAACGTCAGGCGTTCGGACTCGACCAGGTCGAGCACCCGGTCGGCGTCGAAGTGGCGCAGCGTCGTGAGTTCCGCGCCGACGTAGAACACCGGGTTCGGGCCGCCGGAGTACAGGCCGCCGCGGTGGAACAGCGGCGACATGTTGAGCGTCTTGTCGAACGGACTGAGCGGGAAGTGCATGACCACGTCGTGTGCGCTGAGCACCTCGACCAGGCTCGGCAGGGGTACGGGCTTCGGCCGGCCGGTGGTGCCCGAGGTGTAGAGCCGGGTGGACTCGTCGTAGGTGCTGCGCGGACCGATCGCCGCGAGTTCCTCGGGGGAGAGGGGCTCGGACGCGAGCATCTCGGCGAACCGGTCGTGGTCGCCACCGACCGGGATGACCTGGTCCGGCCGGTGCGGCGACGACCCCAGCGCAGCGGTGATCGCACTCGTCCGCTCGGTGTCGTGCACCAGGACGGCGGGTGCGGAGTCCTCGATGATGAACGCGACCTCGTCGGGGGCGAGCCGGAAGTTCGTCGGCGAGAACACCGCGCCGATGCGGTGGCAGGCCAGGTAGAGCATCGCGAACTCGGGTGTGTTGAACAGCTCGACCATCACGACCGAACCCCGTCCGCCACCGTGCCGGACGAGCCACCCGGCGATCCGGTCGACGACGTCGCCGAGTTCGGCGTAGGTCCACGAGCGGTCCGTCTCCGGCTCGCGCAGCGCGGGTCGGCCGGCGAAGCGGTGGGTGTTGCGGGCGAAGCCGTTGGCGTAGGTGAAGCTGCCCTCGAACACCTCGCGGAAGCGCGTCGCGTCGTAGTCGGACCGCGTGTCCGTGTCGGGGTGGCTGTCGGGTCGGGTGTCGGTCATCATCGCTCCTGCCGCGGTCGTGCGGTGCACACCGACTGTCCTGCGCGGGCACCGGTCACGAGGCGCCGCTGCACCGCTGGTCCGGTGCGGCGTGGTCGTCCGATCGTCACACTAGCCCGCTGTCCGCGAACCGGCCCGGATGTGCGTCTTCTGTCCCGGGGGCGGAGCGGAGCACCGCTCTGGAGGCCCGGCTCGGCTCAGACGCGGGCCGCGCGCCGGTCGGTGCGCAGCCAGACCAGGGCCGCGATCGCGGCCACCACACAGGCCGCGGCGATCCCGACGAGCAGGGCCGGTGCGGCGTGCGTGCCGGTCGTCCCCGAGTAGACCGCGGTGGTTAGCGCCACGGCGACCACCGCGAGCGCGACGTACCGACCGCGGGAGGCGGCGAGCAGCGCGCTGCCGGCGGACCCCGCGACGGGCAGCAGGGTCGCGACCACGGCGCCGAGGCCACCGACGCACAGGGTGATGGCGAACTCCGACCCGAGCGACACCCAGAAGCCCCCGCCGGCGAGCAGGCTGTGCAGCACCCAGCCGGCCGCGGCGAGGCCGAGCAGGGCCAGCACCCGCCAGGTCGCACCCCGGGCGCTCGTGGCGATCCCGGTGCCCAGGCGGAGCGGGCCGGTCCCCAGTCCGGGGCGGCCGGACGGCACGAGGACGACACCGACGATGAGGGCGGGGGAGAGGTCGGCCGCACGGGTGACGCCGCACGCCACGAGCGCTGCGAGGACGAGCCACGGCGACACCCGGAACCCGACGGCGCGGTGATCGCTGCCGGCTGCCCACCGCGTGGCGAACACGACGGCGGCGGTCAGGACACCGGTGCCGGCGAGGACGGCGATCGCCAGACGGGCGTACCGGGCCTCGAGTTCGACGCCGACCCCGAGCAGGGTGCACAGCGCCGCGACGGACACCGCGATGGCGATGGACGCCCAGGTCGGCAGGACGTCGTCGCCCCGTGTGCGGTCCGACCGCGAGCGGTTGCGTCCGAGCAGCGCCGCGAACGGCGAGCGGAGGCGGCCGCGGGTGACCGCGGCCACGAGGGCGAGCGGCGCGGCGATGAGCAGGAGGAACCCGGCGGCGACGGCGGTGGCGACCAGGACGGTCCGCCACGAGAACGCGGCCTGGATGGTCGGGACGGTGCGGTCGTAGGTGGTCGCCGCGGTCCAGTCGCCCGCGGGTCCGGACCAGTCGGGGTGGCCTCCGGTGCTGCCGACGCCGGCCGGGGTGCTGCCGGTGCCGGTGCCGCTGCCAGTGCCGGTGCCGTCGCCGTTGCTGGACCCGTTGCCGGTGCCTGCTGCGCCGCCGTCGTCGTTGCCGCCGTCGCCCCCGTGGCCGGCGGCATTCGTGCCGTTGGCGTTGCCGGTTCCGCCGTGGCCGGTCGTGCCGGGGGTGCCCGCCGTCGCGCTGGACCCCGGCGTCGACGTGCCCGGTGTCCCCGGGGTGTCCGTGGCGGCCGGCGTCGGTGCTGCGGTCGGGGTCGTGGTGGTGGTCCGCACCGTGACCCGCACGGCGGCTGACGACCGGGAGTAGTTGCCCGCGACGTCGTGCTGCGTCGCAGTGAGCTTGTGCCCGCCGGCGCGCAACGTCGACCCCGCGGTGGAGCACGACCACGAGGCGTCCGACCCCACCACCGCGCCGCACACCGGCGCACGGTCGACGTACACGGTCACGCGGGCGCCGGGTTCACCGGTCCCGGCCACCGTCGTCGAGCGGGTGCCGATGCGCTGGCCGTCGTCCGGGGTCGTGATGCGCGGGGCGGCCGGCGCCGTGCGGTCGACCGTGACCGTCACGGGAGCGGAGGCCGCGCTCCGCAGGTCGGACCGGTACCCGTCGGCCGTGCTGGCAGTCTGCGACGCCGTGACGGTGAACCGACCGTCGGCCCGGGTCCCCAGGGCGGCGACCCACCGGCCGTCTGCGCCGACCCGGGCGGTCTGCTGGGCCGAGGACCCGGACACCGAGAGCGTCACGGTCGATCCGGGGTACCCCGTGCCGGAGACCGTCCCGCCGGTGGGCCCGGCGGACGAGAGGGTCGGCGGGACGATGACGTCCGACGCCGGTGCGCTCGCGACGGGCAGTGCGGCGGTGAGGTCGCGCACCGTGAACACCTGGTGCGGACCGGAGCGGACGGTTCCGAGGCAGGCCCACGATCCGTTCGGGTCGACCCGGGTCGTGCACCCGGACGAACCCGTCGCGGCCGGACCCGTCACCCGGACCGCGTGCCCGGGGGTACCGGTGCCGTGGAAGCGCGTCGTCCCCGTCGTGACGTCACCCGGATCGGCGATCGTGGGCCGCACGGCGGGACGGGTGGGTGTGGGCGTCGGAGCGCCCGGACGGCCGGTGTTCGGCGGGGCGATCTCGCTCGTCCCGGGCGTGGCGGTGGGAGCGGCGGCGGCCGGGGCTGCCGGGGCGTCCGCAGCGGCCGTGACGACCGACGGGCCACCCGCGGCGACCGCGACGGCCGGGGCTGCCGCGGCGCCGAGCAGGGCGGCGACGAGGACCGTCGTCGCCGCTGCGAGCAGGGCGAAGCGGGGACGACGACGAGGGCTGTCGCCCCCGACAGCCCCCTCGTCCACGTTCTCCCCGCTCGTGTTCACCGGACCCATCCCACGGGATCGGCGGCCTCCGGTCAATACACCTCGCGGATGAGGTTCGGTATCGGGCCGCAGTCCGGGAGCCCGGTGTGCGTGACTCGGGAATCGGCCGTGAACACTGCTCGAGGAACAGAGCATGCTCAGCGCGTCGATAGACTTCACGATGGCCGTTCAGGTCAACGCAGCACCGCGGATCCCGACGCGCAAAGGAGTACGCCCGCATGGACACCGGACTCGTCACGACGCTCATCGTCGTCGGAGTGGTGGTGGTCGTCCTGGTGATCATCGGGATCTACCTCTGGGTGACGTACAACTCCCTCGTCACGCTCAAGGTCCGGGTCGACGAGGCCTGGAGCGACATCTCGGTGCAGCTGAAGCGCCGCGCCGACCTCATCCCCACCATCGTGGACACGGTCAAGGGGTACGCCACGCACGAGAAGGCGGTCTTCGACGACGTGACGAAGGCCCGCGCCGAGACCCTGTCCGCCGGTGACGCCGACACGGCCTCCACCGCCGAGGGGCACATGCAGAAGGCGCTGAAGAGCGTGTTCGCGGTGGCCGAGGGGTACCCGCAGCTGCAGTCGAGCCAGAACTTCCTGCAGCTGCAGTCCGAGCTCGTCGACACCGAGGACAAGATCCAGGCCGCCCGCCGGTTCTACAACGGCGGAGTGCGTGAGCTGAACACGAAGATCCGGGTGTTCCCGAACTCCACGTTCGCGAAGAACCGCGGCTTCTCCGAGGCACCGTTCTTCGAGACGAACGAGCCGGCGGCCATCGCCGAGCCGCCGCGCGTCCAGTTCTGACCACAGCGTCGGATCCGACGTGTACAGCGCCATCGCGCGGAACAAGCGCAACACCGTGGTCATCGTCCTGGTGTTCCTGCTGATCATCGGCGCGCTCGGGTTCCTCGGCGGGTACCTCGCCGGCAACGTCTCGATCGGCTTCATCGTCCTCGTGGTCGCCCTCGGGTACGCGGTGCTGCAGTACTTCCTGGCGGCACGGCAGGCCACCGCGATCGCCGGTGGGGTCGAGATCGACCGCGTCTCCGAACCACGGCTGTGGCGGACCGTCGAGAACCTCGCCATCGCGACCGGCATGCCGATGCCCCGGGTGTTCGTCATCCCCGACCCCGCGCCGAACGCCTTCGCCACCGGGCGTGACCCCGAGCATGCGGTGGTGGCGGCGACGACGGGGCTGCTCGAGCTCATGGACGACCAGGAGCTGCAGGGCGTGATGGCGCACGAGCTCGGACACGTCCGGAACTACGACATCCGGGTGTCGACGATGGTCTTCGGTCTCGTCGTGGCCGTCGGGCTCATCGCCGACGTCCTGCTCCGCATCTCGATCTTCAGCGGTCTGTCCGGCGGGCGGAACCGCAACTCGGACAACGGCGGCAGCGCCAACCCGGTGCTGCTCATCGCCGGGATCGTCGCCGTCATCGTGGCCCCGATCGCGGCGGCCGGCGTCCAGGCAGCGGTGTCCCGGCAGCGCGAGTACCTGGCCGACGCGACGGGCGCGATGACGACCCGTCATCCGGAGGGCCTGGCGCGGGCCCTCGAGAAGCTCGGTGCGTACGGTCGGCCGATGCAGACGCAGAACTCCTCGATGGCACACCTGTGGATCGCCGACCCGATGCGCCCCGGCGTGATGGACCGGCTGTTCTCCACACACCCGCCGCTGCCCGACCGCATCGCGCGGTTGCGGGCGAACGCCGACCGGTTCTGAGGGGTCAGCCGACGCCGTCGGCGGCCGAGTCGTCGGCCGTCTCGACCGGTTCGGGGGCGTCCGCGTCGTCAGCGGACTCGTGCGGCACCAGGGGTACTCCGAGGGCTCCGGCGACGGCCGCAGCCGCGGTGCCGCGGTCGGTCACCTCGATCGCGCCGAGACCCTGCCAGCTCGCGGTCCGTCGCAGTGTGTCGGCGAGACGCTCGGGGTCCAGGTGCTCGCCCGGCTCCTGCCACGCGGTCCGGACGCGGAGCACGCCGCGCTGCCGGTCGCTCTTCAGGTCGATGCGGCCGACGAGCCGGTCGTCCTGCAGCACCGGCAGCACGTAGTAGCCGAATACCCGCTTCGGGGCGGGCGTGTAGATCTCGATCCGGTAGTGGAAGCCGTACATCCGCTCGGCCCGCCGCCGGAACCAGACGACCGGGTCGAAGGGGCTCAGCACCGCGTCCGTGGGCATCTGCCGGGGGACCCGAGCGCCCACGTGCAGCCACGCCCGCTCACCCCAGCCCTCGACCCGCACCGGCAGGAGCTCGCCGGCGTCGGTGAGCTCGGCGATCGCGGTGGCCGTGTCGTCGGAGCGCAGCCGGTAGTAGTCCGCGATGTCCGCTCGGGTGCCGATGCCGAGCGCGCGTGTGGCCTGGCGCACGAGTTCGAGCACGGCGTCGGCACGCGGCGGGGCGGTCTCGAGGAAGCCTGCGGGCAGCACCTGCTCCGGCAGGGCGTACACCCGCTCGAAGCCGACTCGTCCGGCGCTCACGGCCTCGCCCCAGCGGAACATCTGCTCGAGCCCGAGCTTCACGTCGCTCCACCCCCACCAGGGGCCGCGCCGAACGTTCGACTCGTGCTCCACCGCGCTCGCCCGCATCGGCCCCTCGGCTCGGAGCAGCGCGTGCAGTTCGCGCCGGACGGCAGCAGTCCGGGTGACGCCGTCGACCCTGGTCGGGCCGGCGTCACGCTCCCGCAGGGCGTCCATCCGCCACCGGAACAGCCGCAGGTCATCGCGGGGGATGAACGCCGCCTCGTGCGCCCAGTACTCGGTGTACGGACCCGAACGTCCGAGCGTCAGCCGGTCGAGCGTCGACCGGTCGTAGGCCCCGAGCCGGGCGAAGAGCGGCAGGTAGTGGCTGCGTTCGAACACGTTGACGGAGTCGATCTGCAGGAGCCCGAGCCGGCCGAAGGCTGCGTTCAGCGCACGCGTCGAGACGAGTTCGGCGGGTGGTCGTCCGAACCCCTGCGCGGCGAGTGCGACCCGGCGGGCCTCGGCGGCGGAGAGCGTCGACCTGGGCATGCCGCGACGCTACCGAACCCCGCCGACATGAGGGTCCACGAACGTATGCCGTATCTGGCACCTGACGGGAAGCACATCGCTACACTCGGGCGCATGGCATGGGGAAGCAAGCAGACACATCCCGACCCCGTGGTCGAGGAATCCGTCCCGGTCGGCGTGCGCATCGCCGGTGCGTGGTCGTGGCGGGCGCTCGTCGTCGTGGGCGTGATCGCCGTCTTCATCTGGCTCGTCACGGTCTTCAGCGAGATCCTCATCCCGTTCCTGGTCGGCATCGTGGTCTCGGCGCTCCTCGTCCCCATCTCGAACTGGCTGCAGCGGCACCACGTGCCCAAGTGGCTCGCCGTCGTGATGAGCCTGCTCGGCGGCATCGCGGCGCTCGGTGGCCTGATCTGGCTCGTCGTCGACCAGATCATCGCGTCCTACCCCTCCCTGCGTGACCGGACGGTCGACCAGTACGCGAACATCAAGGACTTCGTCCTGAGCTCCGGGTTCGGCATCAGCCAGTCCGACGTCAACGGCTGGCTCGACGACGGCACGAAGTGGCTGCAGGACAACTCCGCGTCGATCCTGTCCGGGGTCGCCAGCGCGGGTTCGGGTGCCACGCACGCCTTCGAGGCGCTCTTCATCATCCTGTTCACCACGATCTTCCTGCTGATCGACGGCAAGAACGTCTGGCGCTGGTCCGTCCGGCTGTTCCCGAAGAAGGCGCGCGCTGCGGTCGACGGCGCCGGTGTCGCCGGCTGGATCACCCTGACGAGCTTCATCCGGGTCCAGATCTTCGTCGCGTTCGTCGACGCGGTCGGCATCGGTCTGGGGTCCTTCATCGTCGGGCTCTTCTTCGGCGGCATGCCGCTGGTCATCCCGATCGCAGCCTTCGTGTTCCTCGGTGCGTTCATCCCGGTCGTCGGTGCCATCGTCACCGGCTTCCTGGCGGTGTTCGTCGCGCTGATCTTCAACGGTCCCCTCGCGGCTGTCCTGGTGCTCGGGGTCGTGCTGCTGGTCCAGCAGATCGAGGGCCACATCCTGCAGCCGCTCGTCATGGGCAACGCGGTCAAGGTCCACCCGCTGGCGGTCGTCCTCGGCGTCACCGCGGCCTCCGGTCTCGCCGGCATCGCCGGAGCGTTCTTCGCCGTCCCGCTGATCGCGACGCTGAACGCCATGGTCACCACCATCGCGAGCGGACGCTGGCGGCGACTCGACTCCGACCACGTCCTCGAAGCGACGCCGAAGCGCGGGCAGCACGGGCAGATCCAGTTGCTCCGACGCCGTCGGCACAAGGTCGGCGACGACGTGCCGGCACCGGGCGTCGACTCGGGTCCCTCGGCCGAAGAAGACACCGCCAGCACCAACTGAGCGTCACACGAGTTCGCCGCGGGGGCCGTGAGCGACGATGATGGGGGAGTGACCGACACCAGCGCCTCCCCGCACACGCTCACCGCGATCCCGACCCTCGCGGACATCGAGGCGGCGCGCGAGACCATCAAGGGCGTCGCACGCGTCACCCCGATGGAGACGTCGCAGTTCCTCGCCGAGCTGCTCGGGTCCCCGGTGCACCTGAAGTGCGAGAACCTGCAGCGCACGGGTGCCTACAAGGTGCGCGGTGCCTACAACCGCCTGTCGACCCTGTCCGCCGAGCAGCGCGCCAAGGGCGTCGTCGCCGCGAGCGCCGGCAACCACGCGCAGGGTGTCGCCCTCGCCGCCCGCGAGCTCGGCATCCCCGCGACGATCTTCACGCCGGTCGGCGTCGCCCTGCCCAAGCTGCAGGCCACCCGCCACTACGGGGCCGACGTCGTGCTGCGGGGCCACTCCGTGGAAGAGGCGCTGAGCGCCGCGAAGGACTTCGCCGCCCACACCGGCGCCGTGTTCATCCCGCCGTTCGACCACCCGGCCGTGATCGCCGGGCAGGGCACGCTCGGCCTCGAGATCATCGACCAGGTGCCGGACGTCGACACCGTCGTCGTGCCGATCGGTGGCGGCGGCGTCATCTCCGGCATCGCGCTCGCCGTGAAGGGCATGGCCGAGCGGCTCGGACGGCAGATCCGGGTCATCGGTGTGCAGGCGGAGAACGCTGCGGCCTACCCGTCGTCGATCACCGCCGGCGAGCCCGTCACCATCACCACGAAGCCGACCATCTCCGACGGCATCGCGGTGGCGCGCCCCGGCGACCTGAACTTCCCGATCATCCGCGACCTGGTGGACGACATCGTCACCGTCTCGGACGACGACACCGCCCGCGCACTGCTCGTCCTGCTCGAGCGCGCCAAGCTCGTGGTCGAGGCAGCGGGGGCCGTCGGCGTCGCCGCGATCATGTCCGGTGCCGTCCGCGACACCGGCCGCACCGTGGTGCTGCTGAGCGGCGGCAACATCGACCCGCTCATGATGGAACGCGTGATCACCCGCGGGCTCGTGGCGGCCTCGCGCTACATCGGGATCCGCATCATGCTGCCGGACCGCCCGGGTCAGCTCGCCCGCGTCGCGCAGGTCATCTCGGACGCCGGCGCGAACGTGGTCGAGGTGCTGCACACCCGCCACGGCCAGGGCCTGGTCATCAACGAGGTCGCGCTGGACCTGTCGATCGAGGCGCGCGGCCCGGAGCACGCG
Organism: Curtobacterium sp. UNCCL17; assembly: GCF_000686685.1. Lineage (NCBI taxonomy): Bacteria > Bacillati > Actinomycetota > Actinomycetes > Micrococcales > Microbacteriaceae > Curtobacterium > Curtobacterium sp. UNCCL17. The sequence goes on from NZ_JMLI01000017.1 coordinate 109,828, forward strand.
CAGGAGGTCATCCAGCGCCTGCACGAGGTCGGCTTCCGCCCGGAGCTCCTCGAGCACTAGTCCGCGACGATCCACGAGTCGTTCGACGCGTGGACTGTCCGAAAGGCGGTGCGCGCTCTGGGCGCGACCAGCGGACAGACAGGAGGCCCGTGGCGGTGACGCCACGGGCCTCCTGTCTGCAGTGGGCCGGGTCTACGGCTCGTAACGCTCGATCTTGACGACCTCGACGGCGATCTCCTTGCCGTTCGGTGCCGTGTACGTGGCCTTGTCGCCGGCCTTGAGGCCGACGATGGCCGCGCCGACGGGGCTGACGGGGCTGTAGACCGTCAGGTCCGAGCCCTCGGCGACGATCTCGCGGCTGCCGACCAGGAAGGTGGACTCGTCGCCGGCGATGACCGCCGTGACGACGGTGCCCGGCTCGACCGTCCCGTCGAACTCCGCTTCGCTGACGGTGGCGTGCTTGAGGAGCTCGGTGAGGACGCGGATGCGGGCCTCGATCTTGCCCTGCTCGTCCTTCGCGGCGTGGTAGCCGCCGTTCTCCTTGAGGTCGCCCTCTTCGCGAGCGGCCTCGATGCGGCGCGCGATCTCGGCACGGCCCTCGCCGCTCAGCTCGTCGAGCTCCGCCTTGAGACGGTCGTGCGCCTCCTGGGTCAGCCAGGTGACCTGCGTGTCGTTGCTCATGTTCTGTCCCTTCGACCATGAAAAAACGAGACCGGCCGAGTGGTCGGTCTCGAGAGGCGAATCAGGACAGTCTAGGGAATCCAGCAGTCGTGGATCAAGCCGGTCACGCCCCGCGTCGTCGTGGTGACCTGCGTGGAGATGCTCCGGCTGCGCTGTTCGGACGCCGGGACGGTGATCTCCTTCCAGCCCACGATCGAGTAGCTCTTGTCGAGGACCTGCACGGCGCACTTCGCCTCGACGCCCGGGTCGACCGACACCTGCGAGTGGACGACGGTGCTGTGCTCGGACAGCACCTCGTACCCGATGACGTCCTGGTCGAGGCCGCGGTCGGACTGGTCGAGCCCGGCCCAGATCACCCACGCACCGAAGACCACGACGACCGCGATGGCCGCGACGATCGCGAAGAGGCGGCTGCGGCGCTTGCGGGCCGGGGTGCGGCCGTAGCGCTCGTCGAGGGTGGCGGTCTGGGTCTGTTCGGACAGTTCGGGGCTCCCGGGGTGGATATCCTGATCCCAGGGTAGTTCACGCGATGCTGTGCGCTGCCCGCGTCCGACGCCGCTCACCCGCAGTGAGGAACCCCACGTGCCCTACCGTCTGCTGGCCGTCCACGCCCACCCCGACGACGAGTCGAGCAAGGGTGCCGCGACCGCCGCGAAGTACGTGGCCGACGGGCACCAGGTGCTCGTCGTGTCCTGCACCGGCGGCGAGGCCGGCGACATCCTGAACGACCAGCTCGGCGAGCCGGCGACGAGCCGTGCCCACCGTGACATGGCCGGGTACCGCCGCACCGAGATGGCCGCGGCGCAGCAGGCGCTCGGCATCGACCACGTGTGGCTCGGGTACCACGACTCGGGGCTGCCCGACGCCGAGAAGGGCGAGACGGTCCGGCCGGGCACGTTCTCCACGGTGCCGCTCGAGTACAGCACCGAGGCCCTCGTCCGCGTGATCCGCCGGTTCCGCCCGCACGTGCTCGTCACCTACGACGAGAACGGCGGCTACCCGCACCCCGACCACATCCGCACGCACGAGGTGTCGATGGCCGCGTGGTCCGCCGCCGCCGATCCGTCGGCGTACCCGTCCGCCGGTGCCCCGTGGTCGATCGCGAAGCTCTACTACGAGCGCACGATGAACCCGCGCCGCTTCAGCACGATCTTCGAAGCCCTGCAGGAGCGCGACCCGGACAGCCCCGCGATCGAGCAGCTGCGCGAGTGGGTCGAGCGGTTTGCCGACCGCCCCGACCTCGCCACCACCCACGTCGACGTGCACGAGTACTTCGACCAGCGTGACGCCGCACTCCGCGCGCACGCCAGCCAGGTCGCACCGGACAGCGCCTTCTTCTACTGGCCGAACGACCTCCTCGCGACGGTGTGGCCGACCGAGGACTACCAGCTCGTGGAGGCACGCGTGCCGACCGAGCTCCCGGAGACCGACCTGTTCGCCGGGATCCCAGCCGACAAGGAACCGACCTCGTGAGCACCATCGCGGCGGCACTCGCCGCCACCCCCAGTCCCAGCCCCTCGGTCGTCCCCGACGTCGACGTCACCCCGGGTGTCGTCGGGTTCATCGCGATCGCACTCGTCGCGATCGTGACGATCCTGCTCGTGGTGGACATGACCCGACGCATCCGCCGGACCCGCTACCGCGCCGAGGTGCGCGAGCGGCTCGAGGCCGAGGCGAACGGCACCGCGGGCGACGGCACCGCGACGGACGAGCCGGAGCGGCGGGCGGCCGAGGACGGCCGGGCCGACGTCGGCGACGACACCGAGCGCGGCTGACGCGACCGGGTACGGACTGGAGGCCCGTGGCGATCCCGCCACGGGCCTCCAGTCCGCCTCGTGCGCACCTACCGGAACCGGGCGTACCTGGTCGAATCGGGCGTACCTGGTCAGAAGTTCCGGGTGAGTACGCCCGGAACCACCAGGCATCGCACCCGTTCTGGGAAGGAACGTGCGACGGTCAGCGCACCGGGTCCAGCGCGACGATGAGCACGCCGACCCACTGCGCACCGAAGGCCACCACGGTCAGGGCGTGGAACACCTCGTGGAACCCGAACTGCGTCGGCACCGGGTTCGGCCGCTTGAAGCCGTAGACCAGCGCGCCGATGATGTACGCGACGCCGCCGGACAGGATGAGCACGGTCATCGGCACGCTCGCCGCGAAGAACTGCGGCAGCAGCCCGAGGGCAGCGCACCCGAGCACCAGGTAGATCGGGACGTACAGCCACCGGGGCGCGTTGATCCAGAGCACCCGGAACGCGATGCCGAGCGCTGCGCCCGACCACATCACCCAGAGCACGACGACCATGAGCGTGTGCGGCAGGGCGCAGATCGCGACGGGCGTGTAGGTGCCGGCGATGAGCAGCAGGATGTTGGTGTGGTCGATGCGCTTCAGCACGGCCTTCACCTTCGGCCCCCACGGGAACCGGTGGTAGGTCGCGGAGACACCGAACATCGCGAGCGACGTCGCCATGAACACCGCGCTGCCGACCTTCGCTGCGGTGCTGTCGGCGAGGGTGATCAGGACGATCCCCATCGCGATCGCGAACGGGAACGCACCGAGGTGGATCCAGCCGCGCCACGCCGGACGGGGTTCGGCAGCGGTCGTGGTGGCGGTCGCCGACGCCTCTTCCGTGAACGGGACGTGGGGGAGTGTTCCGGTCTCGTGCTCGTCCTGCATGGTCCCGACCATAGGGCCTGACCCCGAACGACAGCCACGTGTCCGCAGAGCGGGTGCCTCAGGGAGCGTGTGCCGGTGGTGCACTACGCTCGGTGCGTGACCGGGACGGCGGGATGGACAGGGCGAGGGATCCTCTACCGCGCCTACCAACGCCGGATCCGCCGCCAGCTCGAGGGGGCAGCGAAGCCGAAGCACGTCGCCATGATCGTGGACGGCAACCGCCGCTGGGCGAAGCAGCTCGGGCTCGAGTCCGCCGCACACGGCCACCGCGCCGGCGCCGCGAAGATCCCGGAGTTCCTGACGTGGTGTGACGACCTCGGCATCGAGGTCGTGACGCTGTACCTGCTGTCGGCCGACAACCTGACGGGTCGCGGCGGCGAGGAGCTCGAGGAACTCGTGGGGATCATCGCCGACCTCGCCGGGGTCCTGGCCGACAACCGAGACTGGCGCGTGCAGCACGTCGGGTCGAACGAGGGCCTGCCGGAGAACCTGGTGACCGCGCTCGAACAGGCCGAGCAGCGCACCGCCGGCCGCACCGGGCTGCACGTCAACCTGGCCGTCGGCTACGGCGGCCGTCGTGAGATCGCGGACGCCATGCGCAGCATCGTGCAGGCGCACGGTGCGGGTGGCGGCACCATCGACACCCTGGCCGAGGTGCTGACGCCGGAGCTCATCGGCGACCACCTGTACACGCAGGGTCAGCCCGACCCCGACCTGGTGATCCGGACCTCGGGCGAGCAGCGGCTGTCGGACTTCATGCTGTGGCAGAGCGCGCACAGCGAGTTCTACTTCGTCGAGGCGTTCTACCCGGACCTGCGCGAGGTCGACTTCCTCCGGGCGGTCCGCGACTTCGGGCTCCGGTCGCGTCGCTTCGGCGGCTGAGCAGCCACCTCCCGCACCGGGTTCGTCGGCGGAGCCGCGTCCCAGTAGGCTCTCAGGGTTCAACCCTGTGAAAGGTGCACCACCTGTGAACATCGACGAGTACGCCGCCGGCTTCTCCGAAGACCCCGGTTACCTCGACCACGCTGCGTTCGGCCCCGTGCAGACCGCCGTGCTCGAGGAGCAGCGTGTGCTCGGCACCATCCAGGCACACATGCGCTTCGGCGCCATGGAGACCCTCGACGAGCAGGACGCCCGCGTCCGCACCGTCGCCGCCCGCCTGGTCGGCCGCCGCGAGGACCAGGTCGTCTCGCAGGCCGCGACGACCCCGGGCCTGCTGCACACCGCCTTCGGCCTGACCGGCGGCGTGCTCGTGTCCGCCGACGAGTACCCCTCGCTGCCGCTCGCACTGGCCAGCGCCGCCTCGGCCACCGGTGGACGGGTACAGCCCGTCGTCATCGAGTCGGGTGCCGGCTGGGTGACACCCGAGCTGATCCGTGAGCGCCTGACCGACGAGGTGACCGCCGTCGCGGTGTCCCTGGTCGACTGGCGCACCGGCTACCTGACCGACCTCGCCGCCATCCGCGAGGTCATCGGCGACCGCCTGCTCATCGTCGACGCGATCCAGGGCTTCGGCGTGGTCGACGCCCCGTACGAGGTCGCCGACGTCGTCGCCACCGGCGGACAGAAGTGGTTGCACGCCGGGTGGGGCACCGGGTTCGTGGCGTTCAGCGACCGTGCCCTGAACCGGATCCGTCCGGCACTGTCCGGCCCGCACGGCACGTCCGGCTGGCCCACCGAGGTCCCGGCGGTGCGTCCGGGGGCGGCCGGCTTCCAGATGTCCCGCATCGACCCGGTCGCGCAGGCCCGGCTCGCGGTGTCGCTCGAGCGCCTCACCGCGGTCGGCGTCGCCGCCGTGCAGGAGCGGATCACCGACCGCGTCGAGCGCGTGTTCGCCATCGCCGACGAGTTCGGGCTCGAGGTCGAGTCCAGCCGCGACCCTGCCGAGCGCGCCGGCATCGTGGTGCTCCGGCCGATGCAGGGTCGCGTGACGGCCCTGTCCGCCGCGATGCACAACCACGGCGTCACCGCGACCACGCGGCTCGGGGTCGCGCGAGTGTCCGTGTTCCCGTCGACCACCGACGAGACCCTGGACATGTTCCGCGACGCCTGCGTCTCGTACGCCACCATGCAGTAGCAGCGGCGTGCCTGCTGTCCGCCGTCCGGAGCCGTTCCGGAGCCGTTCCGGGGCCGTTCCGCAGTCCGCGAGCGGTCACGACACCCCGCTCACGTCCGCCGAGTGGTCACCATCTGTCGGCCGGAGTCGTCGCAGCCGACGGTTCGTGACCAGCCGGCGCTGCCCGCCCGACGGCCTGGAGGCGCGGCGCCAGGCCGCCACGGGCCTCCAGTCCGGAGCCGGCGAGCGGTCACGACGCCCCGCTCACGTCCGCCGAGTGGTCACCATCTGTCGGCCGGAGGGGCCGCAGTCGACGGTTCGTGACCAGTCGGGGCCACCCGCGCGACGAGTCGCGACCCACGGACGGCCTGGAGGCGCGGTGCCAGGCCGCCACGAGCCTCCGGTTGGCAGCCGGCGAGCGGTCACGACGCCCCGCTCACGTCCGCCGAGTGGTCACCACCTGTCGGCCGGAGTCGTCGCAGCCGACGGTTCGTGACCAGTCGGGGCCACCCGCGCGACGAGTCGCGACCGACGGACGGCCTGGAGGCGCGGTGGCAGGCCGCCACGGGCCTCCGGTCCGCAGCACGCGAGCGGTCACGACACCCCGCTCAGGTCCGCCGAGTGGTCACCATCTGTCGGCCGGAGTCGTCGCAGCCGACGGTTCGTGACCAGCCGGGGCCACCCGCGCGACGAGTCGCGACCAACGGACGGCCTGGAGGCGCGGTGCCAGGCTGCCACGGGCCTCCAGTTGGCAGCACGCGAGCGGCGCGAGCCACGCTCGCGTTGTTCACGCGACCGTAACTCCGGAAACCGCGTGTCGCTGTCAGCGTGTCGGGGGCCGGACGTACGTTGTCCCCATCGGGCACCGCGCCCGATCGAAGCGGCCACAGTCGGTGCTTCGGGACCCGCTCCGTGGCCGCGTTCGAGGACAGGACCGGGCCCGTCGCGGCCCGGGGATGGAGTGGTCGTGACCTCTCAGAACGTCTCTCGCGGAGCACAGCAGCAGCACACCGCGGACTCGTCCACATCGGTCGCCCAGCGCACGTACGTGCTCGACACATCGGTGCTCCTCAGCGATCCGCGGGCCTTGTTCCGCTTCGCCGAGCACGCCGTGGTCCTGCCCGTGGTGGTCGTCAGCGAACTCGAGTCGAAGCGCAACGACCCGGAGATCGGGTACTTCGCCCGGCAGGCCCTCCGGCTGCTCGACGAACTGCGCATCGAGCACGAGCGGCTCGACTTCCCGATCGCGATCGGCGACGGCGGCTCGTTCCGCGTCGAACTGAACCACTCCAACCAGTCCGTCCTGCCGTCGGGCCTGCAGCTCGGCGACAACGACTCCCGCATCCTCGCCGTCGCGTCGAACCTGAAGAACGACGGGCTCGACGTCGTCGTCGTGTCGAAGGACCTGCCGCTCCGGGTCAAGGCGTCGTCGATCGGCATGGCGGCAGAGGAGTACCGCGCCGAGCTCGCGGTCGACTCGGGCTACACCGGCATCGCCGACCTGCAGGTCTCCGGCGAGCAGATGTCCGACCTGTACGAGAAAGAGGAGATCCGCTCCGCGAAGCTCGACGGCGTCCCGGTGAACACCGGGGTCGTCATCCACTCCGAGCGCGGATCGGCCCTCGGCCGCGTGCACGTCGCCGGAGCCGTCGCCCTGGTGCGCGGCGACCGCGAGGTCTTCGGACTCCGCGGACGCTCGGCCGAGCAGCGGCTCGCCATCGACGCCCTGCTCGATTCCGAGATCGGCATCGTCTCGCTCGGCGGCAGCGCCGGCACCGGCAAGTCGGCGCTCGCCCTGTGCGCCGGACTCGAGGCGGTGCTCGAACGGCAGCAGCACAAGAAGATCATGGTGTTCCGCCCGTTGTACGCCGTGGGCGGGCAGGACCTGGGCTTCCTGCCCGGTGACGCCGGCGAGAAGATGAACCCGTGGGCGCAGGCCGTCTACGACACCCTCGGCTCGGTGGTGTCGGACAACGTCCTCGACGAGGTGATCGAGCGCGGCCTGATCGAGGTGCTGCCCCTGACCCACATCCGCGGCCGCTCCCTGCACGACGCCTTCGTGATCGTCGACGAGGCGCAGTCGCTCGAACGGAACGTGCTGCTCACGATGCTCTCGCGCATCGGCCAGAACTCGCGGGTCGTGCTCACCCACGACGTCGCGCAGCGCGACAACCTGCGGGTCGGCCGGCACGACGGGATCGCGTCGGTCATCGAGCGGCTCAAGGGGCACCCGCTGTTCGCACACGTCACGCTGACGCGGTCCGAGCGCTCCGCGATCGCCGCCCTGGTCACGGACCTGCTGGACTCGCCCGACCTGGTGTAGCGGCAGGCACTGACGAGGTTTCGCGCTGACCGACAGGTCACGCGCTTCCGGGCGCGTGACCTGTCGCTCAGCGCGTGAGGCGGGTCGAGCCGCCATCGGACGGACGGGAGGCCCGGTGCCAGCTGGCACCGGGCCTCCCGTCCGTCCTGGGGTGCGTCAGGAGCGTCGCACTACTTCGGGTGGGTCATGCTGAGGACGTCGAGCGCCTCGTCGAGCTGCGCCTCGGTGACCTCGCCACGCTCGACGTGGCCGAGGGCCACGACGGCTTCGCGCACGGTGAGGCCCTCGGCGACGGCGTACTTCGCGACCTTCGCCGCCGCCTCGTAGCCGATGACCCGGTTGAGCGGCGTGACGATCGACGGCGAGGACTCCGCGAAGGCTCGGGCGCGCTCGAGGTTCGCCTGGAGCCCGTCGATGGTCTTGTCGGCGAGCACGCGCGAGCTGTTCGCCAGCAGTCGGATCGACTCGAGCAGCGCCGTGCCCATCACCGGGATGGCGACGTTGAGCTCGAACGCACCCGAAGCCCCGGCCCAGGCGATGGTCGCGTCGTTGCCGATGACCCGGGCACCGACCATCAGGGTGGCCTCGGGGATCACCGGGTTCACCTTGCCGGGCATGATCGAGGAGCCGGGCTGCAGGTCGGGGATGTGCAGCTCACCCAGGCCGGTGTTCGGACCCGAACCCATCCAGCGCAGGTCGTTGTTGATCTTCGTCAGGCTGACGGCGAGCACCTTGAGCGCTCCGGAGGCCTCGACCAGGGCGTCACGCGCACCCTGCGCCTCGAAGTGGTCGATGGCCTCGGTGATCGGCAGGTCGGTGTCGCTCGCGAGCTGGGCGATGACCCGCTGCGGGAAGCCCTTGGGGGTGTTGATGCCGGTGCCGACCGCGGTGCCGCCGAGCGGGACCTCGGCGACGCGGGGGAGCGTCGCCTGCACCCGCTCGATGCCGAGGCGGATCTGGCGTGCGTAGCCGCCGAACTCCTGCCCGAGGGTGACGGGCGTGGCGTCCATCAGGTGCGTCCGGCCGGACTTCACGGCGTCGGCCCAGAGCGTGGCCTTCGCTTCGAGGGACTCGGCGAGGTGCTCGAGAGCGGGCACGAGGGTGCGGAGGAGCGCCTCGGTCACGGCGACGTGCACGGAGGTGGGGAAGACGTCGTTCGACGACTGCGAGGCGTTGACGTGGTCGTTCGGGTGCACCGCAGAACCCGCGATGTCGGACGCCAGTGTCGCGAGCACCTCGTTCATGTTCATGTTCGACGACGTGCCGCTGCCCGTCTGGTAGACGTCGACCGGGAACTGGTCGTGGTGCTGGCCGCCGATGATCAGGTCGGCCGCACCGGCGATGGCGTCGGCGACGGCGGGCTCGACGATGCCGAGTTCACCGTTCACGATGGCCGCCGCCCGCTTGATCCGTGCGAGCGCCACGATCTGCGCCGACTCGAGCCCGGTGCCCGAGATGGGGAAGTTCTCGACGGCGCGCTGGGTCTGGGCACGGTAGAGCGCCGACTTCGGCACCCGTACCTCGCCCATGGTGTCGTGCTCGATGCGGAACTCGGTCGGGGTGGTGTCGGTCACGTCGTCGTGGTCCTTCCTGGGGTGCTCGCCGGTCGCGGTCGCGCCGGCCCGTGCCTGCGCCCCGGGGTCGCCGGGGCGGTCGTCGTCGGGCTGGGTCTTGTCTGGCTGGGTCTTCGTCGGGTCGGTCAGACCTGGCCGACGACGGTGTCGATGGTGACTTCCCCGGTGGCGAGGTCGTAGGTCGCCCCGACGACGGCCAATCTACCCTCGGCCACGGCATCGGAGACCGCGCCGGAGCGCTCGATCACCTGGCGGAGGGTGGCTTCGAGGTGTGCGGCGCCGACGGCTTCCTGCGGGAGCTCGGCGTCGGTGAGCCGGACCTTCTCGACACTCGGGGCGATCGCGTCCACGAGGGCCTGCAGGTGCGGGGCGGGGACGGGCTCACCGGAGCGGGCTGCCGCGACGGCACCGCACCGGGTGTGCCGGAGCACGACGACCAGCGGTGTGCCCAGGGCGACGACCGCGAACTCGATCGAGCCGAGCACGACGTCGTCGACGATCTGCCCGGCGTTGCGGATGGCGAACAGGTCGCCGATGCCGGCGTCGAAGACGTGCTCGAACGGCACCCGCGAGTCCGAGCAGCCGAGGACGGTCGCGAACGGCGACTGCGATCCTTCGAGCTCGGTGCGGCGATCCGGGTCCACGCGGCCCATCCGGCGCTTGTCGGCGGCGAAGCGGGCGTTGCCGTCGACGAGCAGGCGCAGGGCGTCGGACGGGGTGGAGGCGGCGCGGTCGGGCATGGGGCTCCTCGGTTCGGGTGGGACGGGGTGGTGACTGGCGGGGCGGTGCCCGTCGTCTACTCGGTCAGTTCTCGGGAGACGGCGGTCGCGACGGTCCGGAAGGCCTTATCGTCGGCGGTGCCCGAGAGCACGATCGTGTTCTTGCCGAACGTCGAGACGAGCGAGTACGCGTGGTTGCCGGCGTCGGTGCCCTGGGCGCGGCGGTCGTAGACGGTCCACTCCGTGTCACCGATCGTGCGGTCACCGGTGGACGGCCGCTGGTCGAGCTGGTTCGACACCCACGAGGCGTTGGCGTCGATGCCCTGCTGCAGGCCGAGGTACTGCTTGTCCGGCGTCACGAAACCGACGGTCCAGACGTCCACGCCGTCGGTGGTCTTGCTCGCGAAGTCCGCGCGGTTGGCGCTGTAGCCGTCCGGCAGCGGCGGCGCCACCAGGGTGACGTCGTCGACGTTCGCCTTCGCCGCGATCTGCTGGTATTCGACGGTGCGGTCGACCGTGGTGTCCGGACGGACGACGACCGCCACCAGGAACAGCACGATGCCGAGCGAGGCGATGAGCGCGATGACCAGGTTGAACGCGGTCTGGTGCTGCCGGCGGGCGGTCCGGGCAGCGTCCTTGCGGGCCCAGGTCTCCTCTGCCGTCTCGGGGCGACCGAGCTCGGCGACGATCGGGCGGCCGTCGGGGTCGGTCATCGGCCGGAGCCGTCCTGGGCGTCGCTGGCGGCACGGGCCGCGTCGAGCCGTGCACGAGCGCCGACGAGCCACTCTTCGCACCGGGCGGCGAGGGCTTCGCCCCGCTCCCACAGCGCCAGCGAACGCTCGAGGGTCGCGGAGCCCTGTTCGAGCTCGCTCACGACGCGCACGAGTTCGTCGCGGGCCGCTTCGTAGCTCAGCGACTGGACGTCGGTCTGCTCGGGTTCCTGCTGGGATGACACGGGACGATCCTACCGAGCGTCCACCGACGATCCGACGCCCGGTCCCAGGCTGTGGAGAACACCCGTGGTGGTCAGGAGCCGTCCGGGCCGGGGTCGTCCGGTTCGAGCGTGCCCGTGGCCGTGCCGGCACCGAGCGTGACGTGCACCGGCGTCGCGCCGGACAGGTCGTCGGTGCCGCGGACGACACCCCCGTCGGCACGCTGCACGATGGCGTATCCGCGGCGCAGGGTGTCACGGGGCGAGAGCGCGCGGAGGCGGGCGGTCAGGTGGCCGACCTCGGAGTGCCCGCGTTCGAGCCGGCGGTCGAGCAGTTCGCGGGCACGGGACAGGTCGCGCGCGACCTCTTCCGCACGGGTGTCGACGAGCCACGCGGTCGACGCCAGGGCCGGCCGCGACCGCAGCGCGGCGAGCCGGTCGGCCTCGACCGACAGCGTGTGCGAGAGCCGCAGCCCGAGTCGGGCGCGGGCCGCCCGGACGTTGGCGAGTTCCTCGGCGACGTCGGGCACGACGCGCTTGGCGGCGTCCGTCGGGGTCGAGGCGCGCAGGTCGGCGACCTCGTCGAGGATCGGGCGGTCGGCCTCGTGCCCGATCGCCGAGACGATCGGGGTCGACGCCGAGGCCGCGGCACGGACGAGTCCTTCGTCGCTGAAGCCGAGCAGGTTCTGGAAGTCACCGCCGCCGCGGGCGATGATGATGACGTCGACCTCGGGATCGGCGTCGAGCTCGAGGATCGCCGCCGTGACCTCGCCCACGGTCCGTTCGCCCTGCACGGCCGTGTGCACGGTGCGGAACTCCACCTGGGGCCACCGCAGCTGCGCGTTCCGCTTGACGTCCTTCTCGGCGTCGGAGTCCTTGCCGGTGATCAGACCGATGCGATGCGGCAGGAACGGCAGACGGCGCTTGCGGGACGGGTCGAACAGCCCTTCCTCGGCGAGGGTGCGACGGAGGCGCTCGAGGCGTTCGAGCAGGTCACCGAGGCCGACGTGCTTCATCTCGACGACCTGCATGGTCAGCGAGCCGCCCTTGACCCAGTAGTTCGGCTTGAGCGCGGCGACGACGCGGTCGCCCTGCTTGATGTCCGCCGGCACCCGGGAGCGCACGCTCGACCAGATGGAGAACGACACGGTGGCGTCGACCTCGACGTCCTTGAGCTTGCCGTACACGTTGCCGCCGGCGACGTTCCACTGCGTGATCTCGCCCTCGACCCACGCCGTGCCGAGCCGGTCGATCCAGTCGCGCAGCTTCGCGCCGAGGAGCGCGACCGGCCACGGGTTGTCGGCCGTCGGCGGGCCCTGTTCGATCGCCATGTCGCTCCTTGTCCTGCTGGGACGTCCATCGTGCCCGAGACCGGTGACAGGGGACGGCCCTCGTGTTCTCCACAGGCGCCCCGCGCGCCCAGGTCGCGTGCGTGCTGCTCACCTATCATCAGGGACGTGACGATCACCAACGGCCACACGGTCCCGCTCGCCCCGCCGCGTGTGCACGCGGCACGGGGCCGACTGCGTGACGAACCGGTCGCCGGCCCCAAGAAGGTGCTGCTCGCGGCACCCCGTGGCTACTGCGCCGGGGTGGACCGCGCGGTCGTCGCGGTCGAGAAGGCCCTGGAGCAGTACGGCGAGCCCGTCTACGTCCGCAAGCAGATCGTCCACAACGTGCACGTGGTGTCGACGCTCGAGCAGCGCGGTGCCGTCTTCGTCGACGACGTGGCCGAGGTCCCCCGGGGTTCGCACGTCGTCTTCAGCGCCCACGGTGTGTCGCCGGCCGTCGTCGCGGGTGCCGCCGAGCGCGACCTGCACGCCATCGATGCCACCTGCCCCCTCGTCACCAAGGTCCACCGCGAAGCCACCCGGTTCGCCAAGGCCGAGCGCACCATCATCCTGATCGGGCACGCCGGCCACGAAGAGGTCGAGGGAACGATGGGGCACGCCCCGGACCGCACGATCCTGGTGAACGGCCCCGACGACGTCGCCGCCCTGTCGGTCCCCGACCCGGACAACCTCGTCTGGCTGTCGCAGACCACGCTCAGCGTCGACGAGACGATGGAGACCGTGCGGCTGCTGCGCGAGAAGTTCCCGGCCATCCAGGACCCCCCGTCGGACGACATCTGCTACGCCACCCAGAACCGCCAGGTCGCGATCAAGAAGGTCGCGCCCGGTGCCGACCTGGTGATCGTGGTCGGCTCCGCGAACTCGTCGAACAGCGTCCGTCTGGTCGAGGTCGCGCTCGAACACGGTGCGCGGGCCGCCCACCGTGTCGACTACGCGGAAGAGATCCAGCAGGAGTGGCTCGACGGTGTCGAGACGGTCGGCGTGACCAGCGGTGCGTCCGTGCCGGAAGAACTCGTGGCCGAGGTGCTCGAGCAGCTCGCCGACGCCGGGTACGCCGCCGTCGAAGAGGTCGTCACCGCGCACGAAGACCTGATGTTCTCGCTCCCCAAGGAGCTCCGCACCGACGCCTCGGGCAACCCGACGCGCGCGCTCGGCGGGCGTCGGGCATGAGCGGCGCGGACGGCTGGACCTCGGTCCCGCGTCGCGACCCGGCGAACCTGGTCGACGCCGGTTCCGGTGCCGGCCAGGAGGCCCGGGGTGCGTCCCCGACGTCGGCCGCCGGTTCCGTGGACGACCGGCCCCAGGGCCGTCCCGCACCCGGGTACGGCGAGTACGCGCCAGAGGGGTGGGTCAACCCGGTCCTCGTCGAGCAGGAACGCCAGGAGCGTGAGCGTCAGGCACGGGAACGGCAGGACCAGGCCTCCGCCGCCGGCGCGCGTGACGCTGCTCCGAGCGACGGCGTCCACGGCGACCGCGCCGGCACGGATGCCCGCTCCGGGGCGATCCCTGCCGGGGCACAGGGGTCGATGGCCCGCAGCCGGTTCGGCCGCACGCCCGCCGACTTCGTACTCACCGTCGGGCTGCTCGCCTTCGGGCTCGTCTCCGTCGTGCAGTCGCTGTCGGTCGGCAAGGTCGCCTCGACCGTGCGGCGCACCCTCGAGGCCCAGTACACGGCCCTGAACGACCCGAGTGCCCTCAGCACGGCCGCCGCCGTCGCCGCGATCACCAACGTGGTCGTCTTCGCCCTGGTCGCCTGGTGGTCCATCCGTCGGCTCCGAGCACGGAAGCGGACGTTCTGGGTGCCGCTGGTCGGAGCCGTCGTCGCCACGGCGATCAGCGTGATCGCGTTCGTCGTCGTGGTCATGCAGGACCAGGCCTTCGTCGACTTCATGCTGCGGCAGTCCGGCGGCGCCTGACCGCCTGACCGCCGGGTTGCTCGCGGTGCCGGCCTCCGCGCGCCGAGTGGTCGCAACACGCCGCGGGCCCGCTGTCGAGTGGTCAGAACGTGTCGTCCGGGACCGGCGCGAGCGACAGCTCGTGACCTCTCGGCCCTGGGCGCGCGGGGAGTCGTGACCTTTCGGCAGCCCGTCCGTCGGCCAGTCGCGGTGTGGTGCCCTTTCGGCGAGCGTGGCCAGCCTCGCGGGCGCGCGCAGCCCCGACTGCCGGGTGGTCGCAACACACCGCGGGCCCGCCGTCGAGTGGTCAGAACGTGTCGTTCGGCACCGGCGCGAGCGACAGTTCGTGACCTCTCGGCCCTGCGCGCGCGGGGAGTCTTGACCTCTCGGCAGCCCGTCCGTCGGCCAGTCGCGGTGCGGTGCCGTTCCGGCGAGCGTGGCCAGCCTCGCGGGCGCGCGCAGCACCGACTGCCGGGTGGTCGCAACACACCGCGGGCCCGCCGTCGAGTGGTCAGAACGTGTCGTTCGGCACCGGCGCGAGCGACAGTTCGTGACCTCTCGGCCCGATGCGCGCGGGGAGTCGCGACCACCCAGCAGCCGACGCCGCCCGGAGGTCAGCCGGCCAGGAAGGCGGCGACCGCTCCGTGCAGGGCAGCCAGGTCGTCGACGTGCACGAGCTCCCGGATCGAGTGCATCGACAGCAGCCCGACGCCGATGTCGATCGTCGGGATCCCGAGCCGCGTCGCCGCGATCGGGCCGATGGTCGAGCCGCCGGGGATCGTGTTCACGTTGACGAACGGCTGCCACGGCACACCGGCGGTCTCGCACGCCGCTGCCCAGACGGCCTCGCCCTTCGCCTCGGTCATGTAGCGCTGGTTCGCGCTGATCTTCAGCAGCGGTCCGGCTCCGGGGCGCGGACGGTTCGTCGGGTCGTGCTTCTCCGGCTGGTTCGGGTGCACCAGGTGCCCGGCGTCGCTCGACAGCAGCCACGACGCACGGAACGCCCTTGCGGCCTCTGAGCGGGTGGCGCCGAGGCCCTCCTGCACACGGCCGAGGACGTCCTCGAGGAACGGACCACCGGCACCGGACGGCGTCGACGACCCGATCTCCTCGTGGTCGAACGCCGCGAACACCGGGATGTGGTCACCGTCGGTCGGAGCGTCCACGATGCCCCGGAGCCCGGCGTGCACGCTCGTCAGGTTGTCCATCCGGCCGGACGCCAGGAACTCCCGCTCGATGCCGATCCGGGCCGGCGCCTGGGTGTCGGCGAGGAACAGGTCCCACGACACCGCACCCTCGCCGAGTCGGGCACGCAACCACGACATCACGTCCGTCCCGCCGGCGTCGCCGTCGACCCCGACGATCGGCAGGGTGTGGCGCTGGCGGTCGATCTCCTTGCCGTCGTTGACCCCACGGTCCAGGTGGATCGCCAGGTTGGGGATCCGGGCGACCGCGTCGGTGCTGACGAGCCGCACGCTGCCGTCGGCGTCGACGACCCGGCCGGCGATCCGCAGGTCGCGGTCGAACCAGGTCGACAGGAGCGCGCCGCCGTAGACCTCGACGCCCAGCTGCTCCCAGCCCCCGGTGCGCACGCCGGGGTTCGGCTTCACGCGGAAGCCGGGGGAGTCGGTGTGGGCGCCGAGGATCCGGAACGGCGTCGTCGGGCCGGCACCGTCGGGCAGGCGCCACGCGATGACGGCGCCGTCGCGGACCACCACGTACGCACCGGCTTCGGTCGGCCAGGCGTCGAGCTCGGACAGCTCGGTGAACCCGGCAGCGACGAGACGGTCCCGGGTCGCCGCCGCCGCGTGGAACGCGGTGGGCGACTCGGTGACGAACTGGGCGAACTCGGAGGCGATGGCGTCGACGGTCACCCGCCCATCGTGGCACGCGGTGGAGGCGACCCGACGCAGAACGGGGCGCGTCCGTCGGACGCACCCCGTTCCTCCAGGCCGGTGGACCCGACCGGACGGACCTGCTCAGCCCTTGGCGTGACCGGCCGAGCCGAGGACCTTCGCGGCCTCGACGACGCGGGCCGCCATGGCGGTCTCGGCGACCTTGCCCCAGGCGCGGGGGTCGTACTGCTTCTTGTTGCCGACCTCGCCGTCGATCTTCAGGACGCCCTCGTAGTTGCGGAACATCGAGTCCGCGATCGAGCGGGTGAACGCGTACTGCGTGTCCGTGTCGATGTTCATCTTGATGACGCCGTTGCGGACAGCCTCGTGGATCTCGTCGTCGGTCGAACCGGAGCCACCGTGGAACACGAGGTCGAGGGGGTTCTCGCCCGTACCGTGCTTCGAGGCGACCGACGCCTGGATCTCGCCGAGGAGCTCGGGGCGGAGCTTGACGTTGCCCGGCTTGTAGACGCCGTGCACGTTGCCGAAGGTGAGCGCCGCGATCCAGCGGCCCTTGTCGCCCAGGCCGAGCGCGTCGACGACCTTCTCGACGTCGTTCGGGGTGGTGTAGAGCGCGTCGTTCGTGCCCTCGTGCTGGACGCCGTCCTCTTCGCCGCCGACGACGCCGATCTCGACCTCGAGGATCGCGTTGATGTTCCGCGTCTTCTCGATCATGGTCTTCGCGATCTCGATGTTCTCGTCGAGCGGCACGGCCGAACCGTCCCACATGTGCGACTGGAAGATCGGGTTGCGACCCTGCCGGACCTCTTCCTCGCTCGCCGTGATCAGCGGCAGGACGAAGCCGTCGAGGGCGTCCTTCGGGCAGTGGTCGGTGTGCAGCGCGACCGTGATGTCGTAGTTCTTGGCGACCTCGTGGGCGAACTTCGCCATCGCGAGGGCACCGGCTGCGCGGTTCTTGATCGTGTGGCCGGCGAAGTAGTCGGCACCGCCCGTCGTGACCTGGAGGATGCCGTCGGAACCGGCTTCCTGCAGGCCCTGGAGGACCGCGTTGATGGTCTGCGAGGAGGAGACGTTGACCGCGGGGTACGCGAACTTGCCCGCCTTCGCGCGTTCGATCATCTCGGCGTACTGTTCCGGCGTTGCGATGGGCACGTGGATCTCCTTCGACTTCGGTGATGTCCCCGCCGATCGTAGTCAGCCGGACTGGAGGCGCGGTCCGGGTTACGCGGTCGGCTCACGTCCGGCGTGCACATGCGTGCACGGGCCCGGTGTCCGGACCGCGGGTCGGCCGCCGGTCGGTAGGCTCGGGTCGTGACTCCCACTACGGAAACCGGCTCCCTGTTCCTCCAGCCCGACCGCAACCTCGCGCTCGAGCTCGTGCGTGCGACGGAGGCCGCCGCGATCCGTGCGCAGCCGTGGGTCGGGCGTGGTGAGAAGAACCTCGCCGACGGCGCCGCGGTCGACGCGATGCGCAAGTTCCTCGGCACGGTGAACTTCGACGGCGTCGTCGTCATCGGTGAGGGCGAGAAGGACAACGCCCCGATGCTCTACAACGGCGAGCACGTCGGCAACGGACACGGCCCGGCCTGCGACATCGCGGTCGACCCGATCGACGGCACCTCGCTCACCGCCGCCGGCCGCCAGAACGCCATCTCCGTGATGGCCGTCTCGGACCGCGGCTCGATGTACGACCCCTCCGCCGTCTTCTACATGGACAAGATCGCCGCCGGCCCCGAGGGTCGCGGTGTCCTGGACCTCGAGAAGCCGATCGGTGACAACATCCGCGCGCTGGCGAAGGCCAAGGGCAAGGACCTCGAGGACATGGTCGTCGCCGTGCTCGACCGCCCGCGCCACGACGAGCTGATCCGCGCCATCCGCGCGACCGGTGCCGGCACGCGACTGCTGCTCGACGGTGACGTCGCCGGTGGCATCGCCGCCGCCCTGCCCGGCTCGACGATCGACATGTGCGTCGGTGTCGGCGGCACCCCCGAGGGCATCATCACGGCGTGCGCGATCAAGGCGCTCGGCGGCGTGATCCTCGGCAAGCTCCAGCCGAAGGACGACGAGGAGCGCGAGCGCGCCATCGCCGCCGGCCACGACCTGGACAAGGTCCTCGACCAGGACGACCTGGTCACGGGGGACAACACGTTCTTCGTCGCCACCGGCGTCACCGACGGCGTCCTGGTCGACGGCGTGCGTCGTTCGCGCGGCGTCATCCACACCGACTCGCTCGTGCTCCGCTCGCGCTCGAACACGATCCGCCGCATCCAGGCGGACCACCGTGCGGAGAAGTGGTTCTGATCCGCACGCGGTCCTGATCGGCGCGGATCCGCGCTGAACCACTGCAACCCGTCCGAACCACGCGATCCCGTGGTTCGGACGGGTTTCCGTTGTGCGGTGCGGTGCGGTGCGGTGCGGTGCGACGGTGCGGTCCGGTGCCGCGCCGTCAGTCCTCGTCGACGGCGCCGACGAGCTCCGGTGCCGTGAGCAGCCGCGGCTCGTCCTCGATCGAGGACGGGTCCGCGATGACCTTCGACTCGTCGAGCAGCGACAGCCGACGGGCGCTCGGCAGCACCTGGCGCTCGAGGGACCCGACGAAGCGGTTGTAGTCGACGACCGAGCCCCGGATCGAGCGGCCGAGCTTGTCGACGTGCCCGGCCATCGTGGACAGCCGGCCGTAGAGCTCGCGGGAGACCTTGAAGAGCTCGTGCGCCTCTTGCGACACGACGTCCTGCTGCCACGAGAACGCCACGGTCTTGAGCACCGACCACAGGGTCACGGGTGAGGCGAGGGCGATGCGCTTGCGGAAGGCGTGGTCGAGCAGCCCGGGGTCGGCGGCGAGGGCGCTCGAGATGAGCGACTCGGACGGGATGAAGGCGACGGTGAGCTCGGGTGAGGCGTCGTACCCGGTCCAGTACTCCCGTGCGGCGAGGGCGTCGACGTGCGCGCGGAGCGCCTTGACGTGCTGAGCGATGAGCTGGACGCGTCGTGCTGCCTCGGCGCCGGTGGCGGTCGCCGGGATCTCGGCGGCCTGCAGGTAGGCGCTGAACGGCACCTTGGCGTCGACGGCGATGGTCTTGCCGCCGGGCAGGTGCACGACCATGTCCGGCCGGGCGGAGCCGACCGCGGTGGTGACGGAGGACTGCACGTCGAAGTCGACCCGTTCGAGCAGCCCGGCGGCCTCGACCACGTTGCGCAGCTGCGTCTCGCCCCAGACGCCGCGCGTGCTGTTCGACGACAGGGCGCTGGCCAGGGTGTCGGCGGTGGCACGGAGGCGCTCTTCGGACTCGGCGGCCGACCGGAGCTGCGCCGACAGCGCGCCGTACTGCTCGCTCCGCGACTGCTCGAGCTCGGCGATCTTCGTGCGCATCACGTCGAGCGTCTGCGCCACGGGACTGAGCGCGGAGAGCACCTTCGACTCGTTCTGGTTGCGGGCCGCGTCGACGCCGTGCATGCGCTGCACCAGGTGCTCGAGTTCGGCGGAGCGTCGTTCGAGCGAGTCGACCTGGCGGCGGTACTGCGTGTCCTGGGCGTCGAGGCGTTCCTCGGCGTCGCGCCGCACCGCCTCGAGCTGGCCGCGCAGGGCCTCGGCCGTCGCGCGGGCCGACGCGGCGTCGACGCCTGCGCGCGAGCGGGCGAGCGACCAGGCGACGACCGCACCGACGCCGATGCCGATCACGAGACCGATGACCAGGGCGAGGATCTGCATGTCGCGACCCTGGCAGAACCCACCGACACCGCGCCTCCCGGCACTCCGGCGCGCCCCGCAGAACCGGCGTGACCGGCGCCTCGCGACCCGCGTGACGGACCTCGGAATCCATGTCATGACATTAGGGCAAAGAGGGTGTACAGTCGTGATCGTCCGCCGATGAAGCCGCACGGAAGGTCCACCGCGTCGCATGACGAACCAAGCTCCCCACGCCTACGACGTGATCACGATGGGACGCGTCAGCGTCGACATCTACCCGCAGCAGACCGGCCCCCTCGAGGACGTCTCGACCTTCTCGAAGTCCGTCGGCGGCAGCGCCACGAACGTCGCCATCGCCGCTGCTCGCCACGGCGCGGACGCCGCGGTCATCACCCGGACGGGCAACGACCCCTTCGGCCGGTACATCGCCCGCACGCTGCCCGAGTACGGCGTCGCGAACGCCTTCGTCGAGACGGTGGAGGGGCTGAACACCCCCGTCGCCTTCTGCGAGATCTTCCCGCCGGACGACTTCCCGCTCTACTTCTACCGGGCCCCGAAGGCGCCGGACCTGATGATCACGGCGAAGTCCCTGCCGCTGCACGAGATCGAGCGCGCGAAGATCTTCTGGACCACGGTGACCGGCCTCAGCGAGGAGCCGAGCCGACAGGCGCACCACGTGGCGTACGAAGCCCGGTCCGCCGCGCAGAACAGCACGAAGACCCACACCGTCTTGGACCTGGACTACCGGTCGATGTTCTGGTCGAGCCCCGAGGCCGCCACGCGCGAGGTCGCGATCGCCCTCGAGCACGCCACCGTCGCCGTCGGCAACCGCGAGGAGTGCGAGGTCGCGGTGGGGGAGACCGACCCGGTCCGCGCCGCCGACGCCCTGCTCGACCGCGGTGTCGAGATCGCGATCGTCAAGCAGGGGCCGAAGGGCGTGCTGGCGAAGACCCGCGACGAGTTCGTCGAGTTCCGTCCGCACCACATCGACGTCGTGAACGGGCTCGGCTCGGGCGACGGCTTCGGCGGCGCGCTGACCCACGGACTGCTGCAGGGCTGGAGCCTCGAGCGGATCCTGGCGTTCTGCAACGCAGCCGGCGC
This sequence comes from Curtobacterium sp. UNCCL17, assembly GCF_000686685.1. Taxonomy (NCBI): domain Bacteria; kingdom Bacillati; phylum Actinomycetota; class Actinomycetes; order Micrococcales; family Microbacteriaceae; genus Curtobacterium; species Curtobacterium sp. UNCCL17. Next base: position 130,680 of record NZ_JMLI01000017.1, read on the forward strand.
GATCGTCGCGACGCGGTTCGAGTGCTCGACGGCGATGCCGACGAGCGACGAGATCGAGCAGTTCCTGACCGACAACCCGGCCGAGGGCACGAACCACACGGGTGAGACGTACACGGGTGAGACGAACACCGAGGAGAAGACCCATGCCTGAGCTCAGCCCCGCTGACTTCCAGCGCCTCCGCGACATCCGTGCCGGCCAGCCAGACCTGGTGCGTGCCACGCTCGACGCCCGCCGCAAGCGCTCCCTGCTCGCCGACGACGGCAAGCTCTTCATCGTCGCCGCCGACCACCCCGCACGCGGCGCGCTGGCCGTGCGCGACGACGAATCCGCGATGGCCGACCGCTACGACCTGCTCGAGCGGCTCGTCACGGCCCTCGGCCGTCCGGGGGTCGACGGGGTGCTCGGTACCCCCGACATCCTCGAGGACCTCGCGCTGCTCGGCGCCCTCGACGGCAAGGTCGTCGTCGGGTCGATGAACCGCGGCGGACTGCGCGGCGCCACGTTCGAGATGGACGACCGGTACACGGCGTACTCGGCGCAGGCGATCAAGGACTCCGGGCTCGACTTCGCCAAGCTGCTGGTGCGCATCGCCCTGGAGGACTCGGGCACCGCGCCGACGCTCGAGGCCACGGCCCGCGCCGTCAGCGAGGCCGCTGCGCTCCAGCTGCCGATCATGCTCGAGCCGTTCATGTCCGAGTGGCGGGACGGCCGGGTCGTCAACGACCTGTCGGCCGACGCCGTGATCACCTCGATGGCGATCGCTGCGGGACTCGGCGAGTCCAGCGCCTACAGCTGGCTCAAGATCCCCGTCGTCGACGACATGGAGCGCGTGATGGCCGCGACGACGCTGCCCACGCTGCTCCTCGGCGGCGACCCGGCTTCGCGCCCGCTGGAGACGTACGCCAAGTGGGCGGACGCCCTGGCCCTGCCCGGAGTCCGCGGCCTGGTCGTCGGACGCACCCTGCTCTACCCCTCGGACGGCGACGTCGCCGCCGCCGTGGACGTCGCCGCCGGTCTCGTCCACAGCCAGGAGGCCCGGGGCGGGTTCTCCACAGATGCCCACGACCCAGCCGCTCGGCTCGCGGGCGCCACCACCATGGACTCGTCCATCTCGGAAGGAAGCAACGCATGACGCTCACCGACACGACCACCACCACCGTCGGGCACTGGATCGACGGCAAGCGCGTCGAATCCGCGTCGGGCAACACCGCCCCCGTGTACGACCCGGCGCTCGGCGTCGCGACCAAGCAGGTCGCGCTCGCCGACGAGTCCGAGATCCAGGCGGCCATCGGCAGCGCCAAGGCGGCGTTCCCCGGCTGGAGCAACCTTTCACTGGCCAAGCGCCAGGCGATCCTGTTCTCGTTCCGCGAGATCCTGAACCGCGACAAGGCCGAGCTGGCCGAGATCATCACGAGCGAGCACGGCAAGGTCATCGACGACGCCCTGGGTGAGATCGCCCGTGGGCAAGAGGTCGTGGAGCTCGCCACCAACATCCCGAGCCTGATGAAGGGCGAGTTCTCCGACCAGGTCTCGACCGGCATCGACGTCTACTCGATCCGCCAGCCGCTCGGCGTCGTGGGCATCATCAGCCCCTTCAACTTCCCGGCGATGGTGCCGCTCTGGTTCCTGCCGATCGCGATCGCCGCGGGCAACACCGTCGTGCTGAAGCCGAGCGAGAAGGACCCGTCGGCCGCCATCTGGCTCGCCGAGAAGTTCAAGGAGGCCGGGCTGCCCGACGGCGTCTTCAACGTGCTCAACGGCGACAAGCTGTCCGTCGACGGCCTGCTCACCAGCGACGACGTCGAGTCGATCTCGTTCGTCGGCTCCACGCCCATCGCGCAGTACGTCTACGAGACCGGCACGAAGCACGGCAAGCGCGTGCAGGCCCTCGGCGGCGCGAAGAACCACATGCTCGTCCTGCCCGACGCGGACCTCGACCTGGTCGCCGACAACGCGATCAACGCCGGCTTCGGTTCGGCCGGTGAACGCTGCATGGCGATCTCGGTCGTCGTCGCCGTCGAGCCGGTGGCGGACGAGCTCATCCAGAAGATCAAGGACCGCGCGGCGACCCTGCGCATCGGCGACGGTCGTCGCGGGTGCGACATGGGGCCGCTCGTCACGAAGCAGCACCGTGACAAGGTCGCCTCGTACATCGAGGTCGCAGAGCAGGACGGTGCGGTGGTTGTGGTGGACGGCCGCACCGTCCGACCCGACGGCGACGAGAACGGCTTCTGGCTGGGTCCGACGCTGATCGACCAGGTGCCCACCACCAGCCGCGTCTACACCGAGGAGATCTTCGGTCCGGTGCTGAGCGTGGTGCGGGTCGCCACCTACGAAGAGGGCCTCGAGCTCATCAACTCCGGCGCGTACGGCAACGGCACCGCGATCTTCACGAACGACGGTGGCGCCGCCCGACGGTTCCAGCGCGATGTGCAGGTCGGCATGATCGGCATCAACGTCCCGATCCCGGTGCCCGTCGCCTACTACTCGTTCGGCGGCTGGAAGAACTCGCTGTTCGGCGACCACAAGGCGTACGGTGCCGATGGCGTGAGCTTCTTCACCCGTCAGAAGGCGATCACGAGCCGGTGGCTCGACCCGTCGCACGGCGGCATCAACCTCGGCTTCCCGTCGAACAACTGACCCGCAGCATGGCGAACGAACAGCACCAGCACGACCAGTGGTTCATCCCGGCGGGCTCCCGGCCCGAGGCGGGCTGGACCGACGTGGTCGACGGTCGCATCGAGGGGTGGGCGCACACCGGGCTCCGGACCGGCGCGCTGACCGACGGGGGCGAGCTGCGCCTCCCGGCCGACGCCGTGGAGCGCATCGTCGTGCCGCTCGCCGGGTCGTTCCACGTGACCCACTCGGGCGCTGCCGGTGACGGCGAGCAGACCCTGCAGGGGCGGGAGAGCGTCTTCGACGGCCCCACCGACGTCCTGTACCTGGGCTCGGGCTCCGCGGCCACCATCACCGGCAGCGGCCGGTTCGCCGTCGCCGAGGCGCCCACCGACACCGTCAAGCCGACCACCTACCTGGCCCGGCCGGACGTGCCGGTGGAGCTCCGCGGCGCCGGGCAGTCGAGCCGTCAGGTGCACAACTTCGGCACCCCGGCGGCGCTCGACGCCGTCAAGTTCATCGTGTGCGAAGTGATCACGCCGGCCGGCAACTGGTCGTCGTACCCGCCCCACAAGCACGACACGAACGTGCCCGGTTCGGAGTCGAACCTCGAGGAGATCTACTACTACGAGGCCGCGGTGTCCCGTGGGCTCGAGTCGATCGCGCCCGAGGCCGCCGACCCGTTCGCCCTGCACCGCACGTACGCCTCGGACGACCGCGCCATCGACGAGTTCCGGCAGGTCCGGACCGGCGACGTCGCCCTGGTGCCGTACGGCTGGCACGGTCCGGCGGTCGCCGCTCCGGGCTACGACATGTACTACCTCAACGTGATGGCCGGGCCCGACCCGGAGCGCGTCTGGAACATCACCGACGACCCCGCCCACGGGTGGGTCCGGCAGGCGTGGGCATCGGAAGCGATCGACCCACGACTGCCCTACGAAAGGAAGCAGGCGTGACCACCACCACGCGGAAGATGACGGTCGGCCAGGCACTCGTCGAGTTCCTGGCCAACCAGTGGACCGTCGACGGCGACGTCCGCGAACGCACCATCCCGGGGATCTTCGGCATCTTCGGGCACGGCAACGTCGCCGGGGTCGGTCAGGCCATCAAGCAGCTCCACGTCGAGCAGCCCGGTCTGCTGCCGTACCACCAGGCCCGCAACGAGCAGGCGATGGTGCACGAGGCCGTCGGCTTCGCCCGCATGCACCGCCGCCGCGCGACCTACGCATCGACGGCGTCGGTCGGCCCGGGCGCCGCCAACATGCTGACCGCCGCGGCACTCGCCACCACGAACCGGCTGCCGGCACTGCTGCTGCCGTCGGACACCTTCGCCACGCGCACCACGGACCCGGTGCTCCAGCAGATCGAGCTGCCGCACGACACGTCGTTGCAGGTCACCGACGCCTTCCGTCCGCTGTCGCGCTACTTCGACCGTGTGGAGCGTCCGGAGCAGCTGTTCTCGATCGCCCTCGCCGCGATGCGGGTGCTGACCGATCCGGCCGAGACCGGTGCGGTGACGATCGCGCTGCCCGAGGACGTCCAGGCCGAGGAGTTCGACGTGCCCGTCGCGTTCCTGCAGCCGCGCGAGTGGCACATCCGCCGCCCGCTGCCCGAGCGTGGCCCGCTCGAGCGTGCCGTGGCCGCGATCCGAGCCGGCCGGCGTCCGGTCATCGTGGCCGGCGGCGGGGTGCTGTACTCCGACGCCGCCGACGAGCTCCGCGCCTTCGTCGAGGCCACCGGGATCCCGGTCGGCACGTCGCAGGCCGGCGGCGGATCCCTGGTCTGGGACCACCCGCAGTACCTCGGCGGGATCGGCGCGACGGGCACGGCGGCCGCCAACGCGATCGCCGCCCAGGCCGACGTCGTCATCGGGATCGGCACCCGCTACAGCGACTTCACCACGGCGTCGCGCACGGCGTTCCAGAACCCGGACGTCACGTTCGTCAACGTCAACGTGGCCGCGTTCGACGCGTACAAGCACGGTTCGCAGCTGCCGCTGATCGCGGACGCCCGGGAGGCGCTGGTCGCCCTGACGGAGTCGCTCACGTCGGACACGGCGTACGTCGTCGACCCCGGCTACGCCTCCGAGATCGCCTCGCTGAAGGCGGCGTGGGACGCCGCCGTCGACGGCGCCTTCGCCCCGTCCGGTGCAGACCTGCCCGGTCAGCCCGAGATCATCGGGGCCGTGCAGTCGGTCTCCGACCCGCGCGACGTCGTGATCCAGGCGGCGGGCTCGCTGCCCGGCGACCTGCACAAGCTCTGGCGGGTGCGGGACGAGCTCGGGTACCACGTCGAGTACGCGTTCTCGTGCATGGGCTACGAGATCGCCGGTGGCATCGGGGTCCGCCGCGGGGCTCCGGACCGCGACGCGATCGTGATGGTCGGTGACGGCAGCTACCTCATGCTGCACACCGAGCTCGTCACCGCCGTGGCCGAGGGCATCAAGATCATCGTCGTGCTCATCCAGAACCACGGGTACGCGTCGATCGGGCACCTGTCCGAGACCGTCGGCTCCGAGCGCTTCGGCACGAAGTACCGCTACCTCGACGAGACCGAGTCGTTCGAGAACGGCGAGCCCCTGCCCGTCGACCTCGCCGCCAACGCCCGCTCGTACGGCGTCGACGTCATCGAGGTGCAGCCCGGCCCGGACAGCATCGAGGACCTGAAGGCCGCGCTGCGCCAGGCGAAGGCGAACGACCACACCACCCTGGTGCACATCAACTCCGACCCGCTGGTCTACGCCCCCGAGGGCGACGGCTGGTGGGACGTGCCGGTCGCGCAGACCTCCACCCTCCCCAGCACCCAGGCCGCCCGCGCCGAGTACGAGCAGCAGGTCGCCACGCAGCGTCCGCTGCTCGGCTGAACCGTTCACGAGACAGAAAGCGACAGCGACGTCATGACCGACACCGCCACCCCCATCGGCAGCCCCGCGACCGACGCGGCGCCCGCATCGATCCGCATCGGCACCGCCCCGGACTCGTGGGGCGTCTGGTTCCCGGACGACCCGAAGCAGGTGCCGTGGCAGCGCTTCCTCGACGAGGCGTCCGCCGCCGGGTACGAGTGGATCGAGCTCGGCCCGTACGGGTACCTGCCGACCGACCCGTCCCAGCTGTCCGACGAGCTCGAGTCCCGCGGGCTCAAGCTGTCGGCGGGCACGGTATTCACCGGGTTCCACAAGGGCGAGGACCAGTTCCAGCGTGCGTGGGACCAGGCCGTCGCGGTCGCCGGTCTGGCGGCGAAGCTCGGCGCCGAGCACCTGGTGACGATCCCGGACCTGTGGCGCTCGGACGCCACCGAAGAGGTGCTCGAGTCGCGCACGCTCACCGACGAGCAGTGGGAGCGTCTCGGCAAGGGACACGACCAACTCGGCAAGGCGCTGCTCGAGGAGTACGGCGTCCACCAGCAGTTCCACACCCACGCGGACAGCCACGTCGGTACCTACAAGGAGACCGTGCGGTTCCTCGAGGTCACGAACCCCGAGTACACCAACCTCTGCCTCGACACCGGCCACTTCGCCTACTACGGCGGCGACAACCTCAAGCTCATCGCCGCCCACCCGGAGCGCATCGGCTACCTGCACCTCAAGCAGGTCGACACCGACCTGCTGTTCGACGTCCTCAAGAACGACGTGCCGTTCGCGACCGCCGTGTCGCAGGGCATCATGACCGAGCCGCCGCACGGCACCCCGGAACTCGCCCCGATCATCGAGGCCGTCGCCGCGATCAACCCGGACGTGTTCGGCATCGTCGAGCAGGACATGTACGGCTGCTCCGTCGACGCCCCCGGCCCGATCGCCGAGCGCACCTTCCAGCACATCTTCGGCTCGACGTCGGCCGCCCGCGCCTCCTGACGCGCCGTCCACGCAGCGTCAACAACCCCAGGAGAACACCACCATGACCACCACGCAGAACCTCCGCGTCGCCGTCGTCGGCGCCGGCATGATGGGCGCCGACCACGTCCGCCGCATCACCGCCAAGATCTCGAACGCCGACGTCGTCGCCGTCGTCGAGCCCGACCAGGCCCGTGCCGCCGCGGCAGCCGCCCTGGCGCCCGGCGCGATCACCGCCGCGTCCTTCGACGAGGCGCTCGAGCAGACCGAGATCGACGCCGTCATCATCGCGACGCCGGGCTTCCTGCACGAGCCGATCCTGGTGACGGCGCTCGAGCGCGGGCTCACCGTCCTGTGCGAGAAGCCGCTGACGACCAGCGCCGAGGACTCGCTGCGCATCGTGGAGCTCGAGCAGCAGCACGCCGCCCGGCCCGTCATCCAGGTCGGCTTCATGCGCCGGTTCGACGCCGGGTACCAGGAGCTCAAGGCCCTGCGCGAGTCGGGGGCGAACGGCGCCCTGCTCGCCCTGCACCACGCGCACCGCAACCCGACGACGCCGCCGAACTTCAGCGAGTCGATGCTCATCCACGACTCGGTGATCCACGAGATCGACATCATCCCGTTCCTCACCGGTGAAGCGATCACGAGCGTCGAGGTGAAGAAGCCGCGCAAGAACTCCCTCGCGCCGGCCGACCTGCCCGAGCCGCAGTTCGTCCTGTTCACCACGGAGTCCGGCACCATGGCGATCGTCGAGATCAACGTCAACGCCCAGTTCGGCTACCAGGTGACCACCGACGCCGTGTTCGAGTCCGGCGTCGCCTACATCGGCCGCGACACCTCGCTCTCGCTCGCCGCAGCCGGGGCGACCTCGCAGGGCGTCACGCCGTCCTTCAAAGAGCGGTTCGGTGCCGCCTACGACGAAGAGGTCCAGCGCTGGGTCGACGCTGCCCGGACCGGCGGCATCGACGGGCCGAGTGCCTGGGACGGCTACACCGCCTCCGTCGTCGCCGAGGTCGCGGTCCGGGCCCAGCAGTCCGGCGCGCACGAAGTGGTCGAGTACGCGGTCACGAAGCCGGCGTTCTACGACGAGACGAGCGACGCGACGAGCGACGCGACCGCTGCGCTCGCCGGGGCCTGATCGATGCCGAAGATCGCGCTCGACCCGACCCCGTTCCACCACGACCTGTCGCTGCTCGAGTTCCCGCGCAAGGTCGCGGAGCTCGGCTACGAGTACCTGCAGCTCACGCCGCACAAGGACTTCATCCCCTTCTACCGGCACCCGAAGGCCGACGACGACCTGGTCGACGCGTTCGCCGCGGCCTGCCGTGACGCCGGGGTCCAGGTGGCGAGCGTGCTGCCGGTGCTGCGCTGGTCGGGTCCGGACGAGGACGCCCGACAGGCTGCGGTGCGGAAGTGGAAGCGGGTCATCGAGATCACGAAGCGCCTCGGCGTGGACACCATCAACACGGAGTTCTCCGGCCGCCCCGAGCGTGCCGAGGAGTCCGAGGACCAGTTCTACCGGTCGATGGAGGAACTGCTGCCGATCATCGAGGACGCCGGCATCCGTGTGCTCATCGACCCGCACCCCGACGACTTCGTCGAGGACGGGCTCGAGGCGCTCCGGGTGATCCGCGGCCTGAACTCGAGGCACGTCGGCTTCGTGTACGTCGCCTGCCACACGTTCCACTACGGCGGCAACATGGACGAGATCATCGACGCAGCCGGCGACTCGCTGCAGCTGGTCCACGTCGCCGACGCGTACGACCACCGTCGCTCCCACGGCCTGCGCTACATCACGAACCCGCCCGGCAACCCGGTCCGTGTGCACCAGCACCTGCCGGTCGGCCAGGCGGACGTCGACTTCGACGCCTTCTGGGCGGCGCTCGACCGGGTCGGTTTCTCGGCGCGCGAGGACACCGTCGCGGTCTCGAGCGTCTTCGCCGAGGACGAGAACGCCGACGCGGTGTCGCGGTTCCAGCTCGACACGATCACGAAGGGACTCCACCGATGACCACCACCCTCGAGACGCAGGCGTCCACCGACGCCGACTCCCGTCCCGTCACCCTGCAGGCCGCGGAGCAGACCCCGACCGCCCTGTGGAACGACTCCGCCGACCCGCGCGAACTGTCGACCGCCATCCACGAGTACGGTGCCGTCGGTGCGACCTGCAACCCGGTGATCGCGTACACCTGCATCCGGCAGGACCCGGAGACCTGGGTCCCGCGCATCCGCGAGATCGCCGAGGAGCACCCGACGGCGGGGGAGTCCTGGGTCGGCTGGAAGGCCGTCGAGGAGCTCTCCATCGCCGCCGCGGCGCAGCTGCTGCCCGCGTTCGAGGCGTCCGGCGGCCGGAACGGTCGACTGTCCATGCAGACCGACCCCCGGTTCCACCGCGACGCCGACGCGCTCGTCGAACAGGCCGTCCGGTTCTCGCAGCTCGCGCCGAACATCATCGTGAAGATCCCCGCCACGAAGGTCGGCATCGCCGCGATCGAGGAAGCCGCCTACCGCGGGGTCTCGATCAACGCCACGGTGTCCTTCACCGTGCCGCAGGTCGTCGCCGTGGGCGAGGCCATCGAGCGCGCCCTCGACCGCCGTGCTGCCGAGGGCCTGCCGGAGCAGGAGTTCGGCCACGTCGTCACCCTGATGGCCGGCCGCTTCGACGACTGGCTGAAGACCGTCGTCAAGCGCGACCACGTGATGGTGGACCCGGGCATCCTCGAGTGGGCCGGTGTCGCCGCGGTGAAGAACGCCTACCGCGTCTTCCGGGAGCGTGGGTTCCGCTCGCGCGTGCTGGTCGCCGCGTTCCGCAACGCACTGCAGTGGTCGGAGTTCCAGGGCGGTGACCTGGTGGTGTCGCCGCCGTTCCAGTGGACGAAGGACATCAACGACAACGCGTTCCCGTTCCGTCCGCACGCCATCGACGACGAGGTCCCCGTGCACGTGATCGAGGCGCTCCGGGCCGCGACGCCGGAGTTCGCCCGCGGCTACGACGTGGACGGCATGACGATCGACGAGTTCGACCGCTTCGGTGCGACCGTGACGACGCTCCGGCAGTTCCTGGACGCCGACGCGAAGCTCGACGCCCTGGTCCGCGACATCATCGTCCCCGCGATCTGAAACGCGATCTGCGACGCGATCTGATGCGCGGCGCGATCTGATGCGCGGCGCGATCCGCGGTCGGAACCACGGGTCGCGCCCCGCGCGCTGACGCACCAGCCTCGAGGCCCGGTGCCGGTCCCCGAGACCGGCACCGGGCCTCCAGGCGGTTGCGTCATGTGCTGACAAAGTCCGCCGCATCGGTTACGCTCGTTGTCGCGCTCCAATGCGCGTCACCTGAACGAAGGAGTTCTCCATGGACAGCATCGGCGTCGGGCTGATCTCGGTCGGCTGGATGGGGCGGTTGCACTCGCGTGCCTACCAAGCGTTGCCGGACCACTTCCCGGAGCTCGGCGTCCAGCCGCGGCTCGTCGTCGCGGCCGACCCGATCGAGGCGGCCCGTGACCAGGCGGTGACGCGGCTCGGGTACGAGCGGGCCGTCGCCGACTACCACGAGGTCCTCACCGATCCGGCGGTCGACGTCGTGTCGATCTGTTCGCCGAACTTCCTGCACCGCGAGATGGCCGTCGCCGCGGCCGAGGCAGGCAAGCCGTTCTGGATCGAGAAGCCGATGGGACGGTACGCCAGCGACTCGCGCTCCATCCACCAGGCGGTGCAGCGTGCCGGAGTCATCACGAGCGTCGGCTTCAACTACCGGCACGCCCCGGCGATCGAGCGCGCCCGTGAACTCGTCCGCAGCGGACGGCTCGGCCGGATCACGAACGTGCGCGGCTCGTTGCTCGCCGACTACTCGTCCGACCCGGCGGCCCCGCTGACCTGGCGCTTCGAGCGTGAGCGTGCCGGATCGGGTGTGCTCGGCGACCTGCTGTCGCACGGACTCGACCTGGCGCAGTACGTGGTCGGACGGATCGCGTCGGTCAGTGCGCTCGCCGAGACGTTCATCGAGTCAAGGCCCCGCCCGGCTGCCGGCATCGTCGACCGCAGCGCCGCAGCGACCGGCGAGCTCGGTGCAGTCGAGAACGAGGACTACGCCGCGCTGCTGTTCCGGTTCGAGGACGGTGCGGTCGGCACGATGGACTCGAGTCGGGTCATGCGTGGGCCGCACGCCGAGTACACGCTCGAGATCTACGGCACCCGCGGTTCGGTCCGGTGGGACTTCCAGCGCCTCAACGAGCTCGAGGTGTACCTGGACGGCCAGGAGGTCGACGGGTACGCGACGCACTACGTCGCTCCCGGAGACGGGGAGTTCGGGCGGTTCCAGCCGGGCGCCGGCACGGCGATGGGCTACGACGACCTGAAGACGATCGAGGCGGCGCAGTTCATCGCGAGCGTGCAGCGCGGGGAGCAGCTCGCACCCTCGGTCGCCGACGGGCTGGCTGCCGCGTCGATCGTCGAGGCTGCGGAGGCCTCGCTGGTCGACGGTTCGTGGCACGACGTCGCTCGTGTCGACGGGCCGTTGACGTACGGGGCCGCGACGCCGAAGTTGTAGACACCCGGTCGCTGTTGCTTGTTAGTATGTAAGGACAAAGTCCGAGCAACCAGGAGGCAACATGCCGCTCGTCCGTATCGACCTCGCCACCGGCCGCACGCCGGAGGCCGTCCGTGGCATCGCCGACGCCATCCACCAGGCCATCGTCGACGTGTACGGGATCCCGGTACGGGACCGGTTCCAGGTGATCACCGAGCACCCCGCGCAGCAGATCATCGCCGAGGACGCCGGCCTGGGGTTCGGGCGCACCGAGGGTGTCATCGTCATCCAGGTGTTCACGCAGCGCGGGCGGACCGACGAGGCGAAGGCGGCGCTGTACCGGGCGATCCACGACGCCCTCGCGGCGATCGGTGTCGCGTCCGAGGACGTCTTCATCGGCTACGTCGAGAACGGGCCGCAGGACTGGTCCTTCGGCTTCGGGCGTGCTCAGTACGTCACGGGTGAGCTCGGGGTGCCCGCGCTCGGGTGAGCGGTGCGGGTGCGGGTGCGGGGTGGTCACGACGCCCCGCTCAGGTCCGCCGAGTGGTCACGAACTGTCGGTTGCCGGGCGTCCGAGCGACAGTTCGTGACCACTCGGCGCACGACCGACAGCACGTCGTGACCGTTCGGCCACGTGACCGCTCGGCCTACTTGTCGACGAGCGTCACCTCGAACGAGTACCGGTCCGGGCGGTAGCAGTGCACGCCGTACTCGACCGCACGGCCCGAGGCGTCGTACGCGGTGCGACTCATCGTGAGCACCGGGTCGCCGTCCTCGATCTCGAGCAGGCCGGCCTCTTCGTCGGTGACCGCACGGGCCCCGATCCGCTGCTTCGCCACCCGCATCGTGACACCGCGGCCGCGCAGCAGCTGGTACAGCCCGTACGCCTGCAGGTCCTCGTCGGTCAGGTCGAGGAACTCCGGCGGCAGGTAGTTCTCGAGGATCGCCATCGGGACGTCCTCGGCGAACCGCACCCGCCGGATGTGCGCGACGGTCGTGCCGGGCTCGATGCTCAGTGCCGCGGCGACCTCGTCGGACGCGGGGACGTCGTTGCGCTGCAGGAGCTTCGTCGCCGGAGCCTGCGAACCCTGGGCCAGGTCGTCGTACAGGCTCGTCAACTCGACCTTGCGGGTCACGGGCCCGTGCACGACCTGGGTCCCGATGCCGCGGCGGCGCACCAGCAGACCCTTGTCGACGAGGTCCTGGATCGCCCGTCGGATCGTCGGCCGCGACAGACCGAGACGCTCACCGAGGGCGATCTCGTTCTCGAGCCGGGCCCCGGGCGGCATCGCGCCGGAGCGGATCGACTCCTCGATGCGCGAGGCGACCTGGAAGTAGAGGGGCATGGGACCCGACCGGTCCAGGTCCATGAACAGGTCGGACGGCAGCTGGCCTTCGTTGGTCATCGCGGTCCTTCACACGTGCGGAGATGCCGGCGTCGGTGCCGACGGCATTGTCGTGACAATACCACCGGGGATGTGGCGCCCCGGCCGCGCGCAGCGGGCGTTGCGTCAGTCGTCGCAGACCGTCAGTCAGCGCAGACCGTCAGTCGGCGAACACCATCGGCCGGTTCGACAGACGCGGCTGGTTCGCGGCCTTCGGCTTCTCGGCACGCGCACGGACCGGGGCGATCGTCACCCGGGTCACCGCTCCGAGCGCCTCAACCGTCTCGACCCCGTGGTGCCCGGCTGCGTGCACGACGATCGCGGCGCAGGCCTCGGCGTCGGCGGCGGCGTCGTGGTGCTGGAAGCCCTCGAACCCGGCGGCCATCGCGGCGACCGGCAGGCGGTACGAGTCGAGCGTGTAGGTCTTGCGGGCCACCGCCAGGGAGCACAGCGAGTGGTGCTCGGCCAGGTCGATCCCCGTCGCTGAGCAGCCACCGGCGATGACGCCCATGTCGAAGCGGGCGTTGTGGGCCACCAGGACGTCGCCCTCGGCGAAGGCCACCAGGTCGGGGTACTGCTGCTCCCACGTCTTGGCGTGCGTGACGTCCTCGGCGACGATGCCGTGGATCCGCGTGTTCCACTCCAGGAACGCGTCGTGCCCGAACGGCGGGCGGATGAACCACGACGCCCGATCGACGACCCGGCCGGCTCGGACCTTCACGAGCCCGACGGAGCAGGCGCTGGCGGGCGAGCTGTTGGCGGTCTCGAAGTCGATCGCGGTGAAGTTCAACGGCACGGTCCCGATCGTCGCACGGGGTGCCGACATCGCCCTCCGTTCCCGTCGGCGTTGCGTGTGGCTACTCTCGGCGCATGGGGAACGAGGCCGACCGCCGTCCGCTCGTCCTGGTGCTCGCCGGTGCCGGCTACGGGCAGCAGGCGCCGCTGCTGTGGTGGACGAGCGAGATCGCCGCCGCGGCCGGGTGTGAGGTCGTCGCGCCACGCTGGCACGTCGACGACGCTGCCGGTGCCGATCCGGTCGGGTTCGTCGAGACCGCTGTTGCCGCGGCAATGGGAAACCGGCTGCCCGACCTCGTCGTCGCGAAGTCGTTCGGCTGCTTCGCCCTGCCGTGGGCGATCCGCCACGCGGTGCCCGGCGTCTGGCTCACCCCGGTACTGACGCATGATGACGTGGCCACAGCGCTCGCCGCCGCCACCGACGTGCACGAGGCGATCGGGGGTGGAGACGACACCATGTGGCGGCCCGAGCGGGTCTCGGGGACTGCTGCGCGCCTCCAGACCGTCGACCGTGCCGACCACTCGCTCCAGGTGCCGGGGGACTGGCGGCGATCACAGCGGCTGCAGGTCGACGTCTTCGACGTCGTCGAGCGGCGCATCACGGTCCTGCGGCCGCCGATGACGACGGACTAGGTTCGGCGCATGGGGGAACCGCAGGACATGGACGAGCTGCTGGCGCAGGCCGAGCCCGTTGACGCATCGCCGCACACCACGCGGCGTGCCGTCGGGTTGGCCGCCGCGCTGGTCGCGGCCGGCGCCGCCATCGCGATCGTGGTGACGGGATCGGCGCACGGCCTGCTCGTCGCGATCCTCTGGCTGGTCACGCTGGGCGCGTCGCGTCCCCTGTACTGACGGACGGACTGGAGGCCCGGGTCGGCTCCGACAGGCCGCCGCCGGTAGGCTCTTCTTCCGTGGCTCTCACCATCGGAATCGTCGGTCTCCCGAACGTCGGCAAGTCGACCCTGTTCAACGCCCTGACCAAGAACCAGGTCCTCGCCGCGAACTACCCGTTCGCGACGATCGAGCCGAACGTCGGGGTGGTGAACCTGCCCGACTCGCGGCTCGACCAGCTCGCTGAGCTCTTCCACTCGGAGAAGACCGTGCCGGCGCCGGTGTCGTTCGTCGACATCGCGGGCATCGTCAAGGGCGCGAGCGAGGGCGAAGGCCTGGGCAACAAGTTCCTCGCCAACATCCGCGAGGCCGACGCCATCGCGCAGGTCGTCCGCGGCTTCACCGACGACGACGTCGTGCACGTCGCGAACAAGGTCTCCCCGAAGGACGACCTCGAGGTCATCAACACCGAGCTGATCCTCGCCGACATGGAGACCATCGACAAGGCGCTCCCGCGGTACGAGAAGACCGTGAAGCTCAAGCAGACCGAGCCGATCGTGCTCGAGACCGCTCGCGAGGCCCGTGCCGCGCTCGAGCAGGGCACCCTGCTCTCCGCCACCAAGATCGACCTCTCGCCGATCGCCGAGCTCGGCCTGCTCAGCGCCAAGCCCTTCATCTTCGTCTTCAACGTCGACGAGGCGATCCTGACCGACGAGTCCCGCAAGGCCGAACTGGCCGCGCTCGTCGCTCCCGCGCAGGCCGTGTTCCTCGACGCCCAGGTCGAGTCGGAGCTCATCGACCTCGACCCGGCGGACGCCGCCGAACTGCTCGAGTCAACCGGTCAGACCGAGTCGGGCCTCGACCAGCTCGCCCGCATCGGGTTCGACACCCTCGGACTGCAGACCTACCTGACGGCCGGTCCGAAGGAAGCCCGTGCGTGGACGATCGGCAAGGGGTGGAAGGCTCCCCAGGCTGCCGGCGTCATCCACACCGACTTCGAGAAGGGCTTCATCAAGGCCGAGGTCATCTCGTTCGACGACCTGATGGAAGCCGGCTCGATCGCCGAGGCCCGCGCTGCCGGCAAGGCCCGCATCGAGGGCAAGGACTACGTCATGCAGGACGGCGACGTGGTGGAGTTCCGCTTCAACAACTGACGGCAGCAGCTCTTCCGTTAGTGGGTACCGCTCGCTTACGCTTGCGATCGACCAAGTGGAGCGGTGGAACCCGACGTGATGGACGCGAGACGTACAGAGATTCTCGAAACGCGCCGGTACTATTCCGGATTAGGGCTGTGGCCAGCTATCCCCGGCGGCATAAATCCCGAGGGTTGGCTTTCTAACTTCCGCGCCGACCTCGATCAGCAGATCGCAATCGAGCTTCTTGACTCATTTGTTCACTTTAGTTCAGGACAGACTAAGCGGCTCATCTCCTCCGCTTTCCACGCCCTGTCCTACCAGGTCGAACGAATGCGAGGAGTTCCCCCGTACTCCGGCTCAGGTTGGCGGGAGTATCTCGCCAACGTGCAAGTCTCGTACCCTCAAGAGGACGAAAGAGACCCGGCAGGTTCCGGGCGGATATTCCTCCGTCAAGCTCGTGCCAACCTCCTTCCGTCCGAGGAGCAGCTGCACGATCCTGACGATCTGCTAATCAAATTGGCTCACTCGAATGTCCCGTCAGACATCATATTGATCGATGATTTTGCCGGTAGCGGCGACCAGTTTCTTAAAGCGATGAGGCGGGAAGTGCAGATCAATGCCACCGAAGCGACCAGCTATGCAGAACTGATTAACGAACGAAAACTTGATACTTGCTACTATCTGCCGGCAGTGGCGACCTCGAAAGCAGTCGAGCGCATACAGGGCGAAATTCCTTTCATAGAAGTGCGTCCCGCTCATGTCTTGCCCGATCGCTACTCAGCCTCCCACGCAAAAACTCTGCTTGTCCCTGATCAGCTCCGAGATGGCCTAGATGGGTTCCTTCGGCGACATGCACGGAAGGCTGGATACTCGGAAGCAGGGCGATACGGCCACCGCGGAAGTGGCTTAGCCATCTCCTTCGACCATGGAGTCCCAGACAATACACTCCCACTGTTCACTGCTGAGGCATCTGGCTGGGTACCCTTAAGAAAACGGTTGCAGGAATGACGAATAAAGAACAACAACTCGAAGCGGTCGCTCGCGCTTTCGGTCACCTGCGCGCGGAATACGCATCGGAAGAGGACGTCTTTGCCATGTTCTCCCGCCCCGTCTATTGGGGGCAACTTGTAAGTACGCGGCCATCGTTTCTAATCGGGGGACGAGGAACCGGAAAAACTACAGCCCTCAAAGGGCTGTCTTTTCTAGGCCAAGCCGCACTAAACGGGAACGACATTGAACAGTGGGCGTCAATCGGAGCCTATATGCGAGTGGAGACCAATGTCGTTTCTGCTTTCCAAGGTCGTCGCCAAACCGATGAGGATTGGGAGAAGATCTTTGGCCATTTCGTCAACCTGCAGTTGACGGAACGAGTTCTATCCTTTGTCGAATGGCTCGAGAGAACGCGCGGCGGGGTGGTTGAACTTCCGGCTGACGAACTCGAACTTCTCTGCTATTCGTTAGGACTGCCTGCTACGACGGATGCGTCGCGGCTGAGACGCCTCGTCCGTCGTCTTAGCGTTGAACTTGAATTTGCGCTGAACAATCCGAGCCGACTTGAAGGCATCGAAATCTCGGTACTGGGAGCGCCAATCAAATACATCACTAAGGCCTTGGCGCGAGTTCTACCCGCCGGATCGCCTCCGTTCAGTTTCGCTATCGACGAATACGAAAACCTCCGTCCGGCTCAGCAGCGAGTCTTCAATACGTTGATCAAGCACGTCGGCGACGCGCCTTTCACCTTCAAAATCGGCGTACGCGATGGTTTTGGTTGGAGCCGAGAGACCTTGGCGCTAGGACAGACTCTTTCTGATCCCGCCGATTTTGCAGCAATTCGAATAGTTGACCATATCAAGGAGCAGAACTTCACAAAGTTTGCGCGCTCCATTTGCAACCAACGTTTGGCGCGAGCGCTTGCGGTAGACGAGACAGAAATTCAGTCGTTGTTCCCAGGTCTGACGATCCTGGAGGAGGCTTACGCACTCGAACTCGACAAGGCGCTGGATCGCATTCGATCGCGTCTTCTTAAAGGTGGCGCCACAGACGAGCATCTGAAACTCTGGACGGAAATGCCTCCATTGGAGGCTGCAATGGTCGGCTTCTGGGCGGAATCGAAGGGCGTGGCGCCGCTTGAAGCATTGCAGGACGCTCTTGCGCACCCGCAAGCCTGGGCGACCCGGACGGGTAATTACTCGTACGCGATGCTATTCACTTTGCGACGGCGAGTTCGCGGCATTCGGAAGCACTATGCTGGCTGGCAGACCTACTCCCTACTGGCCGACGGAAATATCCGGTACATGCTCCAGCTAGTGCATGAAGCTTTGAGCATGCACATTGCGAGCGGCAAGTCGCTCGACGAGCCCGTGTCTATCGATCATCAGACCATTGCTGCTTCTCGAATAGGACAAAAAGTTCTGGGAGAATTAGACGGAACTTCTGCCAATGGAGCTGCGCTGACTAAGCTTGGCTTGGGCTTGGGTCGAATTTTTCAAGTACTCGCCTCGGAACCTTTCGGCCATACCCCAGAAGTCAATCAGTTCCGCGTCAATCGGTCTTCGAACGTTCTTGACGACGACGCTCTGTCGTCGCTCTTGCGTGACGCGATCTCGCAGAATCTCTTGCTCGCCTTTCCCGCTGATAAAAGAGCAAGTGTTTCGGCCGAAACCCTGGAGAATGATTACCAGATGCATCCGATCTTCGCCCCATATTTTGTCTACGGGCACAGGCGGAAGAGGCGAATGACGATATCGGGGCGCGAGGTCTTGGCGTTATCAAACGACAGGACGGGGCAAGCGGTCAAGCAGGTGTTGTATTCCGCCAATGGAACAGAGCCAGATTCCTTGCCCACCCAGTTGGCGCTCTACGAGGAGTTGCTGGTCGATGATCAGTAGTGTTCATTACACCCTTGAGACGAAAAGGATGGACTACCGCCTCCCGAACGGGTCGGCGTTCATTTTTCGACTCGATGCAGACGAAGCGAGAGCCCAGGTGGATCTTGAATGGATCACGCGCTCCGAGCTGGCGCCCGAGAACGTTATAGCTATCGTAAGCGAGTCTCAGGAAGACTTTCGATTCACTTACCCGTTCTTGCGCGACGCTGAGATAACGCCGGTCTATATCCACGACGACACCGAGTTGACGGCGTTCCTCGCCCTTGTGGAGGGATCGATCTATCTCGATATCACTGGCTTGACGCATCGATCCTGGGTATCGATTTTGCGCGCTGCCGTGTCGATCGAGAGAACTCCGACAGTGCTCTACGTCGAGCCGATGGAGTATTCGTCAGTCGAGCAACCTAATGCTGCTCGGGTGTTCAATTTGTCCGAGCGATTCGAGGAAATAAGTCCGCTCCCAGGGTTCGCTCGTCTACCTTCAGTATCGCAGCAATCGTCGATACTCATTCCACTTCTTGGATTCGAAGGCAATCGATTTACCCGGGTGCTTGATCAAACGGAGTACGATTCAAACAAGACCTTTCCCGTCATCGGGCTTCCCGGGTATCGACCCGAGTATGTAGACTACGCGTACAAGGGTAATAGAGTGCCGCTTGAAATCGATTATATGCATAGACGGGTGGCGTTTGCTAAGGCGAATTGCCCTTTCGATGTATTCGACGCAATCACGCGCATCTCGGAAGATATGCCGAGCGATCGCATCAAGTTGGCGCCAATTGGTACGAAGCCTCATGGTGTTGGAGCGGTGCTATTTGCGCTATCCCGTGGTACCCGGGTTGAGCTTCTCTACGATCACCCCAAGCGGAGTCGGAAACGATCGGTGGGGGCTAATCGTATGTGCGTTTTTGATCTTCCAGCCTTTGTCCAGACGGAAGTTTTCAGGGGCGCTCGCGCTTCGGCGGACGAAGAAGTAGACCGTTGGGAAGAGTTCGAGCGGTGACGGTCGATCGTCATTACACTCCGTTGTGGCTGGCCGATCGACTCATTTCGGAGTTGCCCGATGGATTTTCGGGTTCGATCCTCGATCCGACGGCCGGGACCGGTTCCTTACTCTCGGCTGCCGAGCGGCGATTCGGTGGGTCCGCGAAGTTATTCGGCATAGATTCTGACGAGCGGGCTCATAGGGCTCTCCAGGCAGCGTCGGGGGTAACGACCTCGAGTCGTGCCGACTTTCTCAATCATCGCGCCGTTGCTTCGACTAGAGTTTTTCGCGATCTGTCTCGTTACGGGCTTGATTGGGTGGTTCTCAACCCACCTTTTTCGTACCGGGGCTCCGGTGGTGTGCTTGCCAGCTTAGATGGTTGCACGGTCCGTCTGCCGACGGCACTTGCGTTCGTGTGGAGGTCGATGAGCGCAATCCGCCCAAAGGCAGGCATCGTTGCGCTGCTTCCCGCGGGGGTCCTGACCTCTGAGCGAGGTTCGCGGTTTATGTCTTGGGCATCAAGATCCTGGGACATATCGGAACCAATGCATCTCGGCGGTAAGGTGTTCGCTAAGGCAACCGTCGATGTGGTTCTCATCAGATTTGACAGGAAACGCGTCAGCGACACCGGGGTCCCTCTCGTCGATCGACAACCTCCGCCACTTGTTCCGGCACTTCCAGCCGATGTGTGTTCTTGCGTGGAGGTTATTCGTGGCAGGGTGGCCGTTGCTCGAATGCGTGGCTCTGACACAGGATCGGTGCGCTTTGTGCACACTCGAGAGATCGCCCTCGCCGCTGACGGGCAGAGTTCGGCAAGTGAAGCTGAAATCAGGTGGTCCACCAGTGGCCTGCTCTTAGTTCTACCGCGCGTTGGTAATCCGATTTCGTTTCGGGTCCGCATCGTGGACGGCCCAGTGATATTGAGCGACTGCGTTTACGCCTTGCGTTTCGCATCGGTCGCCAGCCGCCATTGGTTCGAACGGCAGATTGGGCATCAGCTGCCCGATCTGCTCAGTCGCTACACGGGATCTGGCGCGAAACATTTGACTCTCCCCATGCTGCTCGAGTTTCTCAGGAAACTCGGCTCGCGCCCGACGCACGTGCCAGCGTCTAAGGGGGACTTCCGTTGTAAGTGCCCGTCAGGGGGGGTCCCGAACGGTTGTACGTAGCCGAAGTGCGAGCCATCGCCCGTTTCGCAGCGGATTGTCTGCTTTCTTTCCGGGTTCTGGCAACCTGACCGAGCTCGACAAGGCGATCAACGCGCAGGCTGCTCTCGGGTACCGTCTGCACACACGAACACAACGGCTTCCTCAGGGAGCGCGGGCTTCCGCGGCGGGGACCGGGTGCAAGCCACGATGGTCTTCGAGCGCCTGAACTGGTGCGATCGGTCCGAGTCGTCGGGGTGGCTGGTGCGGTCAGTCGACGAGCGGGAGGATGACCGCCGGGATGCGGTGCTCGATCGCGTCCCTGACGATCTCCTGCCGCGCCTTTCGGTAGTCGAGGGACAGGATGTTCCGGGTCTTCCGGACGGCCGCGAGTGATAGGTCCGGCAGGAGTCGTGCCTCCCGGTCCTCGGGGATGCAACCGAGCACGTCGAGGAAGCTGGCCTGCAGCGACGCCCACTGCTCTTCGAGGGCAGCAGGGTCACGGTCGTTGCGGGGCAGAGGCGTGAACCGGGGAGTCGGCATCACAGCGGCACTGCTTCGTCGGAGACGTGCGCGAGGTACTCGTCGTCCTCGAGGCCGTCGGTGAGGACGTCGACCTCGAAACCGGTGATGCGCTCGACCTCGTGCGCGAACCCACCGAGGTCGAACAGCGATGCTGCCGGGGTCAGGTGGACCAGCAGGTCGATGTCACTGTGTTCGGTGTCCTGACCGCGCACAGCGGAGCCGAAGACGCGGACGTCCTCGAGGTGGAAGCGCTTTGCCTCGTCGAGGATCGCGTCGGCGTAGACGGCGAGTGGGATGCTCGGGTGGGTGTGCGCCGCTTCGAGGATCCGCCGGAGCGACTCCGGGCGCGGCCGCTTCCGTGCGCTCTCGTACGCCGAGATGGTGGGCTGCTGCATGCCGGCGGCGGCAGCGAGACCGGTCTGCGAGAGGCCGAGGTCCTCGGGGGCGGCGCGGATCAGCTCCGCAGCACGTTCGACCCGCGTGGCGACCTCCCCGATAGCGCTTGACGATAGACGGGCGCCCGGGAACGACGAAGCGCCGCCGAGCGGACTCGGCGGCGCTTCGTGGTGGTGCTGGTGGACCTAGGCCGCGAGGGCCATCTCGCCCGCCTGCACGGACTGTGCCTGCAGCAGGGTGCGGCTGGCCTCGCCCGCCCAGGAGCGGCCCGGGACGGTCCAGCCGGCCTCGCCGACGGCGTCGAGCCGGGTGCCCCGGGTGACGAAGGTCCCCAGGTCGTCGGCCGCGATGCGCACGAGGTACTCGCGCTGCGAGCGGTCGTCGCGCACCGGGAACTCGGCGATGCGGTCGGGGGTGATCGTCGGGGCCGCGAGTGCGGTCCCGAACACGGTGATTCGTTCGTTGCTGGTCATGGTGCTGTACTTCCTGGTCATTCGGCGCCAGGGCGACTCGGTGTCGGCGGACGTCTCAGTCCAGCGCGACGCATCGAGTGCGGGGCGCGCACGTCGAGTTTCAACGTGCAGCTCGTCCGTTCGGATCGAGCGGTGTCTCGAGTGGAATGCGACTCGGGTGAGTCGGTGTCGAGAGGTTGGTGTGCGCGAGTCAGATGGGTTCGCTGCAGTGCACCAACCAGAAACTATACGCCCACCCTGCCGAGAAGTCCAGCGAGCGACCGGACCGAGCGTCAGGATGCCAGGAACGCGGCCCAACGGTCTCCGCCTGCTGCCACGTTGCCCGAGCCGTCGAGGCGAGCGGCTGCGGACGACGGCTTGCGGTCAGCCTGCTCGTGGATCAGCCCGTCGAACGTCGCCGAGAAGTCCAGACGGGGCAGCGCGGCCGTGACGTCCCGCAGGTCGTCCGACGACCACCTGTCGAAGCCCACACCGGAGACGTCGAGCGAGGTAGCGACCTCGAGTAGGTGCCCCTCGGCGTCGAGCTCCGGTTCGACGGACCGCCACATGTGCCGCTCGATGATCTCGCCGACCCGACGGGCTCGCACGGCATCCCACCCGGCACCGAGCGCGAAGACCGAACCGACCGCGCCGCCGGCGTGCTCGAAGGGCACGCCGTGGGCGTCGAACGACGGGGTCACGCCGAGGTCGTGGAGCATCGTCGCGACGAAGAGCAGCTCGGGGTCCGGTTCGAGGTCGACCGTCGGGGCGAGCAGGACGGCCCAGGCCCACGAGCGCAGGCAGTGGTGCACGAGGGCGGGTTCGGACCATGCCCGCACGACCTCCAGTGCGCGCGCAGCGACGGGGGAGGGTGGGGTGAGCAGGGCTTCGACGTCGACCGACATGGCACGACAGTAGCGGCAGGAACGAGCCGTAACGGGGCGGAAACGTGCCGGGCCAGAACCGGAAACAGCACCCCGTTAGCTTTCGGTTCACTGAGTACCCGCTCAGCACCCCTCCACCCCACCCGAAGGATCTGCGCCCATGCAGCACCGACCACGGCTGCGCCCCCGCGCGACGATCGTCTCCTCGACGCTCGTCGCCGCCGGGGCGTTCGGCCTCGCCGTCCTGACGGCCGCTCCGGCCCAGGCAGCACCCACCGCGACCACCGCCACCATCGACGCCCCGGCCACCGTGACCGTCGGCACCGCGTTCGACGTCGACCTGACGATCCCGGACACCGCCGACGTCTACGCGTACGAGATCACGCTCGAGGCCGACTCGGTGCAGTACCGGGACGACAGCGTCACCGGCCCGGACGGTGGCTTCGACAGCGTCGAGCAGGACGGCGACGCCCTGACGATCGTGCACACCCGCCTCGGCACCTCACCGGCGCTCGACGGCGACCTGGCCACCTCGATCTCGCTGACCCCGACGGCGGTCGGCAGCGTCGACCTCGACGTCACGAGCATCACCCTCGTCGGCTCCGACGGCACGTCGACGACCCTCGACGACCCGGCGAGCACCACCGTCGTGGTCGCCGCGGCCGCGACCACCGCCCCGACGGCCACGCCGACGCCGGGTGCGACCACGCAGCCCGGCGCCGGTGGCGGCACGGGTGCCCCCGCCGGCCCCGGCGACCCGACGGCACCGGTCGCCGACCCGACCGACGGCGCCACCGCCGGGGCAGGAGCCGGCGGGGACGGCCGTCCGACCGGAGGCGACCTCGCCTGGACCGGCGCGGACGTCGCGCCGTGGATCGCCGCGTCCATCGCCCTGCTCGCAGCCGGCGGCACCCTGATCACCCTGCGGGCCCGTCGTGCCCGCCGCGACCGCACCGGAGCCTCCGCATGACCGCCACGAAGCAGGCCGCCAGCAAGCAGGCCGCCAGCAAGAAGCGCACCACCGTCGCTGGCGCCGCACTCATCGCCCTCGTCGGCACCGTCCTCGCCGCGACCCCCGCGATCACCGCCGCCGCCGCACCCGCGGCCGTCGACGCCAGCCCCGCCGCCATGCTCGCGCCGTACTACACGGACCTCGACCTGACCGGCGACGACCAGGTGACGAAGGCCGACCTCGCCGTGCTCACCGACCACCTCGGTGCGACGACCGCGAGCACCGACTGGGCGACGGTCAGCGCCGCGGACACCGACGCCGACGGCACCATCACCGTCGCCGACCTGGCCGGGTTGTCCCAGCGGATGATCTACGACGACGGCCCCTTCCAGCTCGTCGAGGCGTCGACCATCGACATGCAGGCCGCGATGAACGCCGGGGTCACCACGTCGGTCGCGATCACCGAGGACTACCTCGACCGCATCGCCGCCTACGACCGCGCGAAGGTCGACACCGCGTCGACCGGGCGCCCGCTCAACTCGATCGTCACCACCAACGCCGACGCCCTGGCCGCCGCGAAGACCGCGGACGCCGAGCGCGCCGAGCACGGGATGACGAGCATGCTGCTCGGCGTGCCGATCGCGGTGAAGGACAACTACGACACGAAGGACATGCCCACCACCGGTGGCTGCGGCTGCTGGGACGACAACCAGACCGACACCGACGCCGCCATGGTCACCGGCCTCCGCGACGCCGGCGCCGTGATCCTGGCGAAGGCCAGCCTCGACGAGTTCGCCTTCGGCTTCGTCTCCGAGTTCTCGTCGAACCAGCCCGCAGGCTCGTCGCTCCTGGTCGCCAGCCCGTACAACACGGCGCAGACGGCCGGTGGCTCGAGCGGCGGCACCGGCGCGGCGATCTCCGCGAACCTCGCCGGGATCGGCTTCGGCACGGACACGGGCGGGTCGATCCGTGTGCCGTCGACGTACAACCAGCTCGTCGGCATCCGGCCCACGGTCGGCCTGACCAGCCGCGACGGGATCATCCCGCTCGCCCTGTCCCAGGACACCGGCGGCCCGATCACGCGCTCGGTGACCGACGCCGCGGTCGCGCTCGACGCCGTCACCGGCGTGGACGCGGCGGACCCGGCGACGAGTGCGCAGGCCGGCAAGGTGCCGACGTCGTACACGTCGTCGCTCGACGCCGACTCCCTGCAGGGCTCCCGCATCGGCTACGTGACGAGCATGGTCGGCACGAACGCCACGACGAAGCGCCTGTTCGACGCCTCCGTCGCGAAGCTCGAGGCCGCCGGTGCCACCGTCGTCCCGATCACGGCGACGACGGCCTTCAACCGGGTCCTGTCCGAGGGCA
Source organism: Curtobacterium sp. UNCCL17 (assembly GCF_000686685.1). Taxonomy (NCBI): domain Bacteria; kingdom Bacillati; phylum Actinomycetota; class Actinomycetes; order Micrococcales; family Microbacteriaceae; genus Curtobacterium; species Curtobacterium sp. UNCCL17. The sequence goes on from NZ_JMLI01000017.1 coordinate 155,396, forward strand.
GCGGCAGCACGAACGAGTTCAAGCACGACCTGGACGAGTACGTGGCGAAGCACCTCGACCCCGACGTCGCCGCTCGCTCGCTGCAGGGCATCCTGGCCTCGGGCGAGTACGTGCCGAGCCGCAAGAGCACCTACCAGTCGCGCGACCTGATCACCGACACGCAGTACCAGGCGTGGGCCGGACCGACGGGCTCGCACACGACGCAGCTCGCCACCGGCAAGCAGCTCGTGACGCAGATGCTCGACGACCAGGACCTCGACGCGCTCGTCTACCCGTCGGGCACGCCGTACGGCACGCAGTCGACGAACATGCGCCTCAGCCCGAACACCGGCATGCCGGCGATCACCGTCCCGATGGGCCAGGCGACCGCTGCCGACAACACGATCACCGGTGCCGGCGTGAACCTGGAGTTCCTCGGCCGCTCGTTCGACGAGAGCACGGTCATCGGCCTCGGCTACGCCTTCGAGCAGGAGACGCACGCGCGCACCACGCCCGCGCTGTACCCGGCGCTCGGCTGAGCTGCGCGGGTCGCGATCGCGACCATGTGATGGACGGGAGGCCCGGTGCCAGCTGGCACCGGGCCTCCCGTCTGCACTGGGCTCAGTTCAGGGTCGGGGTGTCCTCCGGCACGACGCCGTCCGCGTACAGGTCGGTCGCCAGGTCGCGGAGCGCGCGCAGCGCGACCCGCTGCGTGAGCGGGCCGTAGGAGATGCGGGCGACGCCGAGCGCCTCGTACTCCGCGGCGGGCAGGGCGCCGGGCAGGCCGATGACCGAGAGCTTGCCGCGGCCCAGACCGGCGACGAGTCGCTCGACCACGGAACGCTCGATCGCGCCGGGCACGAAGACCAGGGCGGCACCGTTGTCCAGGAACGCCTTGCCGCGGGCGATCGCGTCCTCGATGCTCTCGTCGATCGGGCGGTCGCCGCCGCGCACGATCGCGTCGGTGCGGGCGTTCAGCTGGAAGTCGACGCCCTCGGCCTGTGCCGCAGCGGTGATCGCGGCGACGCGGGCGACGGCCTCGTCGAAGGGCCGTAGCCGGTCCTCGACGTTGGCACCGACGATGCCCGAGCCGATGGCGCGGCGGATCGTTTCGGCGGGGTCCTCGTAGCCGTCGTCCAGGTCCGCGGTGACCGGCAGGTCCGTGGCGGCGGCGACGACCGCTGCCCCGGACAGGGCGAGGTCGAGGGGCATGCCGCCGTCCTCGTACCCGTACGACGCGGCGATCGAGTGCCCGGCGGTGGCGATCGCCTTCGTGCCGGGCAGGTCGCTGACGACCTTGGCGGTGATCGCGTCCCACACGTTCACGACGCGCAGGATCTCGGGTGCTTCGTGCAGCTGCTTGAGGGTGACGGCCTTGTCGGCGGTGCTCGTGCTCATGCTGCCGACAGTAGGCCGACGGGGCGGCCCCCGGCCGCGAGCCCACCCGAAGACGACGTGGGATGACGTCGGGAGTCGCGCCGGGCCTCCTGGCAGGGGCATGCTGGGACGCATGGCGAGCGACGAGCAGGACCCGGTCGGTACGCTCCGCGGGGTCCGGACGAGCATCAAGTGGACGCGGTACGCGCCCGACGTGCTGCCCCTGTTCGTCGCCGAGATGGACCACGACGTCGCCCCGGCGATCCGGCAGGCCCTGATCGAGCGGGTCTCGCAGTCCGACCTCGGGTACCTCGACGGCCCCGGGCCGCTCGCTCCGGCCTTCGCGCAGTTCGCGCTGGACCGCTGGGACTGGGAGATCGACCCGTCGCGGATCCACCTGGCCACCGACGTCAGCGTCGGGATCGTCGAGTCGCTGCGGCTCGCGCTGCCCGACGGCGGCCGCGTCGCGATCACGCCGCCGGTGTACCCGCCGTTCTTCGAGCTCGTGGAAGAGGCTCGATGTCAGGTCGAGGAGGTCCCGCTGCTCGAGCAGTGGGGGCAGTACCGGCTCGACCTCGAGGGCCTCGAGCGGGCGTTCGCCGACGGGGTCGGCGTCTTCCTGCTCTGCAACCCGCACAACCCCGTCGGACTCGTGCACGACCGGGCCGACCTCGTGGCGATCGCCGAACTGGCCGCGAAGTACGACGTCCTCGTCATCAGCGACGAGATCCACGCGCCCCTGACCCACCCGGGCGTGCAGTTCACCCCGTTCGCCGCCGTCGCCGAGCCGCTCGGAGCCCGCAGCGTGTGCGTGACCTCGGCGAGCAAGGGGTGGAACCTCGCCGGCGTGAAGTGCTCGGTCATCGTCGCCGGCGATCCCCGGACCGCCGCGCTCCTCGACACCCTGTGGGAGGAGGTCGCCTGCCGCACGAGCATCCTCGGGCTGCACGCGAACCTGGCGGCGTTCACCCTGGCGACGGACTGGCTCGACGACGTCGTGGCGCGCATCGTGGCGAACGACCGGCTGCTCGCCAAGCTGCTCGCTGAGCACCTGCCCGGGGTCGTCTACACGCGGCCGCGCGCCGGGTACCTGGCGTGGCTCGACTTCCGCGGCATCGGCCTCGGCGACGACCCCGCGGTGCCGCTGCGGGAGCACGCGTACGTCGCGCTCAACTCCGGGCTCGGGTTCGGGTCCGAGGGGCGCGGGTTCGTCCGGCTCAACCTGGCGTGCTCACCGGAGACCCTGCGCGAGGCCGTGTTCCGGATCGCTGCGGCGTACCCGTCGAGTGCGCAGGAGGGGCTGGTCTGGCACGTCGCCTGACCTGCTCCTGACCCGCGCCTGACCGGCGCGTGCCGGCGACGCGGCTGGAAGGCTCGTCCTCCACAACTCGCCCTGGCTGAAATCTGCTCACAGATCGCGTTGAGTCTCCTGGATCGCGCTCCGCGGACCGCCACGGTCGGTGCATGCAGAGATCCGATCCGACAGTGTCCAATCGAGATAGGCAGGATTGCCTAGTCACAGTTGGCCAGCTACGGTGAAGCGCACGGAGTTGCTCCGCCGGCTCGCTCGGAAGGCTGACGAGAACGACGTCGAGTTCGTGTTCCACCGCCACGGCGGGAGACACGACCTGTTCCGCTTCGGTCGGAACGCGGTCGTCGTTCCGAGGCACCGAGAGGTGGAGGAGATGACGGCGCGCGGCATCCTCCGTGACTGCGACCGAAGAGGAGATGGGCGACGATGAGCCGACACACGGTGCGCGCGGAGCGCGGCAAGAAGTACTGGGTGATCTGGATCGACGGCGTCATCCGGACGCAGGCGAAGCGCGAACGAGAGATCGAGCTGATGGCTCGCGACTGGCTCTCGCTGATGAATGACGACCGCGATCCGGAGTCCTTCGAACTCGTCGTCGAGGTGGCGATGCCCGAAGCGGCGCAGGCTCACCTGGACCGGGCGGTCGCGCTCCGCGAGGAGTCCGAGCGCGCACGCGTCGAGGCAGCGAAGGAGACGGCCGCCGCGGCGCTGGTCCTGCACGAGTGCGGGCTCACGGTGCGTGAGATCGGACCGCTGCTGCACGTCTCGCACCAGCGAGCACAACAGCTGGTCGCCGCTGCTCGCTGACCGCCCGGGTCATCGAGCTCCGCCGGGGTCAGGCCACGTACTGGTTGCGGCCGACGACGCGGATGCGCAGGTCGTCGTCACGGTCCATCGCGAGGAGCTCGCGGGCCACGAACCCGACGGACGGCCACCGGGACACCTCGGTCACCATGAAGCCGTCGATGAAGACCTGCCACGCGCCGGCCTCGCGGACCGCCTGCACCTCGTACGTCGCCATGCCGCGAGCGTACCGGGACCGGGACGGGGCCGCCGTCAGTGCAGGTCGAGGGTCATGTGCACGTCAGCCCGCACGTACGGGCTCGGGGCGACCTCGTCCTCGCGCAGGTGCCGGAAGCCGAACGCCTCGTACAGGTGCACGGCGCTGGCGAGCCGCGCGTTGCTCTCCAGGTCGATGCGGCGGGCGCCGAGTCCGCGTGCCCGGTCGAGCGCCGCGGTGATGAGCTTCCGCCCGGTGCCGTGCCCCTGGTGGTCGGGGGAGACGGCCATCTTCACGAGCTCGAACACGCCGGGGGTGGTGGGCACGACCCCGATGCACCCGACGACCTGGTCGTCGAGCCGGGCGACCATGACGGCCCCACCCCGCTCCACGACGCGGCCGACGGGATCGGAGAGGAACACGCGGTCCTCGTCCTCGAGGGTGAAGTACCGGGTGATCCACGCCTCGTTGAGCGTGCGGAACGCCTCGACGTCCGCGGGGGTGGCGAGGTCGGCGATGGTGACGGTGGAGGTCGCTTCGGGCATGCAACCATCCTCGGGCGGCAATGCAGTCACGTCCAATACTCGTTCGCGCTGATCGATACGCTGTGTGCATGGATCGCGAACCGGACGTCGACCTCCGGCAGCTGCGGGCGTTCCTGGCCGTCGCCGACGAGCTGCACTTCGGCCGTGCTGCCGAACAGCTTCGGATCGCGCAGCCCGCGCTGTCCCAGCAGATCCGGCGGACCGAACGCGCGCTCGGGGTCGACCTGTTCGTCCGGACCAGCCGCAGTGTGGCCCTGACCGCAGCCGGCCGGGTGCTGCAGGGGCGTGCGCGATCGCTGCTCGGGCAGGTGCGACGGGACCTCGACGAGACGGTGCGGGTCGGTCGGGGCGAGGTCGGGCGGCTCGACGTCGGGTTCGTCGTCTCCGCGCTGCCCCTCGGTCCGATCGAACGCGTGCAGGCGTTCCGGGATCGCTACCCGCTGGTCCGGGTGGAACTGACCGAGGGGTACTCGTCGACCCTGCTCGCCCGGATCGTCCGCGGCGAGCTCGACCTCGCCGTCGTCCGCGATGCGGATCCGGACCCCGCCGTGCGGCTGCTGCCGTTCCGGTCCGAGGCCTTCGTCGCCGCTGTCCCGCGCGGCCACCGGCTGGCGGATCGGGATCGCATCCGCGGCACCGAGCTGGTCGACGAGCCGTTCGTGTTCTTCCCGGCGGTCGCCGGGGCCCTGGCGACCGAGCGCAACCTCGCACCGGTCACCGCCGGTGGCCGCCGTCCCGTCATCGTGCAGGAGGCCACGACCTGGGCGACCGTGCTGCACCTGGTCGGGGTGGGCCTCGGTGTCACGGTGGCGCCGGAGAGCGCCGCGCTCGCCGCACCCGACACGGTGGCGCTCCTGCCCCTCGAGGGCAGCGACCACCGCAGCGAGCTCGCCTGGGCGATGCGCGCCGACGACGACCGCGAGATCCTGCGCAACTTCGTCGCCGCGGACTGACCGAGCGGACCGGCTGCGCCAGCGGACGCCGCTCGGGCGTCCTCGCTCAGCCGAGCGACAGCACGGGCGCCCGGTGGTCACCGAGTTCGTCGATGCGCCACGGCCGAGCCCCGCGGAGCGTCAAGCCGAGCTGGACCAGCACGAACCCGACGTGCGGCTCGACGTCGGGGTCCCACGGCCCCTCGACCCCCAGGCCGAACGCGCCGAGTTCGTCGTCGGCCTCGTCCCGCAGGGTCAGCCGCCACCGGCCGTCGCCGATTTCCTCGACCACGGCCCAGCGGGCGGTGCCGAACCGGCTCACGCCGTCTTGGTGATGTCCGCGGTGAAGTTCTGCACGCGCTGCAGCAGGGAGGCGCCACGCATCGCGATCGTCGCCGGCGGGTTCAGGTGCGGGGGCGCGGTGCGGATCAGCATCGGGCACCCGAGGTCTTCGCAGATGTACGTGCCGATCGTGTTGCCGTTGCGCCCGGACTCACCGGCACGCGCGGCGGAGAACAGCCGGACCTGGGTCGCGGGCTGCGGCGAGTGGCAGAACGAGCACATCGCGGCGATGCCGGGGCGCAGCGAGCCACCGGCGGACCGGACGACGATGCCCACGGGGCGCTCGTCGATCCAGGACACGATGTACCCGCGGCGGGCGGCCTGCGGGTCGCGCCAGCCCAGGAACTCGCGTTCGTCCCAGAGCGTCTCGTGCAGGCCCGGGATGGGCAGCTGTGCGAGTTCGTCGGGGGTGGCGTTCACGAACGACGATCGGATGTCGGCTTCGGTCAAAGGCTTCACGGTCCGATCACCATATGCCTCGCCCCCGACACGTGGTGCGTCACGACAGCCTGGAGGCACGGATCGCTCCGAGCGCGCTGCTCCCGTCCGCCACCAGCACCGCCCGGCGCAGGGCATCGCGTCCGACGCGACGGGCCGCCGCGTCGTCCGCGGCGAACTCCACGAGCACACGCGTCGACCGCGCCATGGCGCGCGCACCGGGCACCCACGGGACCGCACGTTCGATCGATTCGGCGACCGCGACCGCAGCCGCGTGGTGCTGGGTCAGGTGGGCGCGTTCGTGGGCGACCACGGCCTCCAGTTCGTCGGTGCGCAACCGGTCTGCCAAGCCGGTGCTGACGAGGACGCCACCGCTCCGCCCCGGCACGGCGCACGCCAGTGCGTGGTCGGCCTCGACGACGGCGACGGGGGTGCCGTCGATCTCGCGGTGCGGGGCGACACCGGAACGCATCGCCTGCCGGACGGCCTCGTGTTCCGGGCCGGGGCGCACCCGGACCGCGACGACGAACGCGACGACCCCGAGCAGCGCGACGCCGACGTTGAAGCCGTGCGTGGGGGAGCCGTCCCCGCCGAACAGCTCGGTGACCGGACGGTCCGCGAGCACCACGAGGGTGATGCCGACCACGAAGCCGACGACGCCGAGCAGGACCGCGACCGACCAGCAGACCAGCGCGGTGCGGGGCAGGTCGATCGTCCAGGCGGAACGGGTCAGGACCCGGGGCGCGAACACCACCACCGCGAGTGCGAGGACGATGAGCGCGATGCCGGCGACGACCACGGTGCGCAGCCGGTCAGGAGCGGGCGCGGGCGTCGAGGGCGCGGCGCAGGGCCTCGAGGTCGTCCGAGGCGAGCGAGCCGGTGAACTGCAGCAGTGCGGCCTCGCGGTCGGAGGACGCGGCGAGCGCGCTCGACATCAGCGACGCGGTCTGCTCGTCGCGACTGTGCACGGCGCGGAACGTCAGGGGAGCGTCGTCGTGCTGTTCCCGTTCCACCTGGCCCTTGCGGCCGAGCCGGTCGAGCACGGTGAGGACGGTCGTCAGCGCGGGGCGGGGCTCCGGGAACGCGTCGAGCACCTGGCGTGCGGTGAGACCTGCGTCGGCGGAGCGGAGTGCGTCGAGCACCGCCTGCTCCAGCTGCCCGCGGGGGCGCGATCGTTGTCCGGCCATCCCCGCATTCTACGAGATGTCGAAGGCCGGGGCCACGACACACGCTCGTAACGCGGTCTCGGTATGCTCTGGGCGGACAACTGAACACACCGGCCGCTCATCCGTCGCGGGAGACGCCGTGCACGTACCTCCGGGTACGTCGTGCCCTCGGGCACACGCACGGCACCGAAGGAGCAATCCCCCCGTCAATCTCTCAGGTCCCACACCGCAGCGGACAGGCCACTCTGAAAAGCAGACGCTCGGTCGTCTCGCCCACGGTGAAAGCCGCCGGACCTCACGGGCCGCGGTGAAACTCTCAGGCCCATGACAGAGGGGGAGTTCCACCCGGCGATCGTCGTCGGGCCCTGCCGATGCCAGGAGAACTCCGCCATGAGTCCGTCCCCACTGCCCACGCCGGGTCAGCGTTCGTCGCCGCTCGAAGCCGTGCACGAGGCCGCCGGTGCGACCTTCACCGACTTCGCCGGGTACCTCATGCCCGTGCGCTACTCGTCGGACCTCGCCGAGCACCACGCCGTGCGCGAGGCCGCCGGGGTCTTCGACCTGTCGCACATGGCCGAGATCGGGGTGACCGGCACCGACGCCGTCGCCTTCCTCGACCACGCGCTGGCCGGGTCCTTCGGCGCGATGCCGAACGGCCGCGCCAAGTACTCGCTGCTGCTCGCCGAGGACGGCGGGATCCTCGACGACCTCGTCGTGTACCGGACCGACGACGACGTCTTCCTCGTCGTCGCGAACGCCTCCAACCGCGATGTGGCAGTCAGCGCGCTCACCGCCCGGGCCGACGGGTTCGACGTCGAGGTCTCCGACGACTCCGACACCACGGCCCTCGTCGCCGTGCAGGGACCGGCGGCGGCCGGCACGCTCGACGCCCTCGTCGTCGCCGACCGCCTGCAGCCCGAGACCCCGCTCGACGAACTCGGCTACTACCGGGTGCTGCACGCATTGTTCGACGGTGCCGACGTGCTCGTCGCGCGCACCGGGTACACCGGCGAGGACGGCTTCGAGGTCTACACCGACCCGGACACCGCCCCGGTGCTCTGGGACGCCCTGCTCGAGGCCGGTGCCGACCGCGGGGTCGTCCCCGCAGGCCTCGCCGCACGCGACACCCTGCGGCTCGAGGCCGGCATGCCCCTGTACGGGCACGAGCTCGGCACCGACGTCCGCCCGGCCCAGGCAGGCCTCGGCCGCGTCGTCGCCAAGGACGGCGACTTCGTCGGTGCGGCCGGCGTCACCCCGTCCGCGGACGCCCGCGTGCTCGTCGGCCTGGTGACCGAGGGACGCCGTGCTCCCCGAGCCGGCTACGACGTCGTGCTCGACGGCACGGTCGTCGGCACCGTGACCTCGGGCGCGCTCTCGCCGACGCTCGGCCACCCGGTCGCGATGGCCTTCGTCGACCCGGCCGCGCTCGCCGCCGTGTCGGACGGGGCACAGGTCCTCCACATCGACGTCCGCGGGACTGCCGTCCCCAGCACGGTCTCCGCGTTCCCCTTCTACCGCCGCGCCTCGAAAGGCTGACCCCATGACCGACCAGACCGCACTCCAGTACACGGCCGACCACGAGTGGCTGCTCGTCGAGGGCGACACCGTCACCGTCGGCATCACCGACCACGCCGCCGAGCAGCTCGGTGACGTCGTCTACGTCGAGCTCCCCGCCGTCGGCACCGCCACCACCGCCGGTGCGCAGATCGGCGAGATCGAGTCGACCAAGAGCGTCGGCGAGCTCTTCGCCCCGATCGAGGGTGAGGTCGTCGAGGTCAACGACGCCGTCGTCGACACCCCCGACACCGTCAACCAGGACCCGTTCGGTGCCGGCTGGCTCGTGAAGATCAAGGTCGACGGCACCTCGTTCCCCGAGGACCTGATGGACCACGACGCGTACCGGGCCTCCATCGCATGACCGCGTTCGAGAACCTCCAGACGTCCTTCGCCGACCGACACATCGGCACCACCCCGGCCGACCAGCAGGCCATGCTCGACGTCGTCGGGCAGCCGTCGCTCGACGCCCTGGTCCGTGCGGCGATCCCGGAGTCCATCCACGTCGGCCCCGTCGCCGACTCGGTGATCCCGGCCGCCGTCGGCGAGACCGAGGCGCTCGCCGAGCTCCGCGCCAAGGCCGGCCGCAACACCGTCCGCCGCGCCATGATCGGCCTCGGCTACCACGGCACCCACACGCCCGCGGTGATCCAGCGGAACGTGCTCGAGAACCCGAGCTGGTACACGGCGTACACGCCCTACCAGCCGGAGATCTCGCAGGGCCGCCTCGAAGCACTCATCAACTTCCAGACGATGGTGTCCGACCTGACCGGTATGGCCACCGCCGGCGCCTCGATGCTCGACGAGGGCACCGCCGTGGTCGAGGGCATGCTCCTCGCCCGCCGCGCGTCCAAGGTCAAGGGTGACGCGTTCCTCGTCGACGCCGACCTGCTGCCGCAGACCCGTGCGCTGCTCGACCACCGTGCCGACGCGGTGGGCATCACGCTGCGCGCGTTCGACGCTGCCGACGGCCCGAGCGACGACCAGCTCGACGGTGCGTTCGGTGTCATCGTGCAGTACCCGGGCGCCTCGGGCCGCATCGTCGACCCGTCGTCCGTCATCGAGCGGGTCCACGCGGGTGGCGGCATCGCCGTCGTCGCGGCCGACCTGCTCGCGATGACCCTGCTCGCCAGCCCCGGCGACCTCGGCGCCGACGTGGCCGTCGGGACGAGCCAGCGCTTCGGCGTCCCGCTCGGCTTCGGTGGCCCGCACGCCGGCTACCTCGCGGTGCGCGCCGGCCTCGAGCGCCAGCTCCCCGGTCGCCTGGTCGGGGTGTCCTTCGACGCCGACGGCCAGATGGCCTACCGCCTCAGTCTGCAGACCCGCGAGCAGCACATCCGCCGCGAGAAGGCGACGAGCAACATCTGCACCGCGCAGGTCCTGCTCGCCGTGATGGCCTCGATGTACGCGGTCTACCACGGGCCCGAGGGCCTGCGGTTCATCGCCGGACGGGTCGCGCGGACCACCGGTGCACTCGCCGCCGTGGTGCGTGACGCCGGGGTCGAGGTCGTGCACGACGCCTTCTTCGACACGCTCACCCTGCGGGCCCTCGGTCGCGCCGAGGCGATCGTCGCGGCAGCGCAGGACGCCGGCTACCTGCTGCACGTCGTGGACGCCGACACGTTCCAGCTGTCCGTCGACGAGACGACCACGCCAGACGACGTCGTGGCGCTGGCGGGCGTGCTCGGGGCGGTGGACGTCACCGTCCCCGCGACCGAGACCGCTGTGCGTGACGCGGCCACGGGCCTCCCGGCCGCCCTGCAGCGTGAGAGCGACTACCTGACGCACCCCGTGTTCAGCGCACACCGCAGCGAGACCCGCATGATGCGGTACCTCAAGCACCTGTCCGACAAGGACTACGCGCTCGACCGCGGCATGATCCCGCTCGGCAGCTGCACGATGAAGCTCAACGCGGCGACCGAGATGGCCGCCGTGACCTGGCCGGAGTTCGCGAACATCCACCCGTTCGCACCGCGCGAGGACGTCGAGGGGTACCTCGACATGATCGGCGACCTCGAGTCGTGGCTCGCCGAGGTCACCGGCTACGACACCGTTTCCCTGCAGCCGAACGCCGGCAGCCAGGGCGAACTCGCCGGCCTGCTGGCCATCCGCGGGTACCACCAGGCCAACGGCGACAGCGAGCGCACGGTCTGCCTGATCCCGTCGAGCGCCCACGGCACGAACGCGGCGTCCGCGGTGCTCGCCGGCATGAAGGTCGTCGTCGTGGCCTGCGACGAGAACGGCAACGTCGACCTCGAGGACCTCCGGGCCCGCGTCGCCGCCCACGCCGACACCCTCGCGGCCCTGATGATCACGTACCCGTCCACGCACGGCGTCTACGAGCACGACATCCGCGAGATCTGCGACGCCGTGCACGACGCCGGCGGCCAGGTCTACGTCGACGGCGCGAACCTCAACGCGCTGCTCGGCCACGCCCGCTTCGGTGACTTCGGCGGCGACGTGTCGCACCTCAACCTGCACAAGACCTTCTGCATCCCGCACGGTGGTGGCGGCCCCGGCGTGGGACCCGTCGCCGCGAAGGCGCACCTGGCACCGTTCCTGCCCGGGCACCCGTTCGCGCAGCAGGCCGACCGGCGCTCCGGTGCGACCGTCGCCGAGGCGGACGACCGCCTGGCGCACGCCGGTGGCCCGGTCAGTGCTGCTCCGTACGGCAGCCCGAGCATCCTGCCCATCACGTGGACGTACGTCCGGATGATGGGGCTCGAGGGCCTCACCCGTGCGACCGAGGCCGCGGTCCTCGGGGCGAACTACATCGCGGCTCGTCTGCGTGATGCGTTCCCGGTGCTGTACACGGGCGACGACGGACTCGTCGCGCACGAGTGCATCCTCGACCTCCGCCCGCTGCGCGACACCACCGGCATCACGGTCGACGACGTCGCGAAGCGCCTGGTCGACTACGGGTTCCACGCGCCGACGATGTCGTTCCCGGTGGCGGGCACGCTCATGGTCGAGCCGACCGAGAGCGAGGACCTCGCCGAGCTCGACCGCTTCGTCGACGCGATGCTCGCGATCCGGGCCGAGGCCGCAGCGGTGGAGCGCGGGGAGTGGCCGGCGGACGACAACCCGCTGGTGCATGCACCGCACACCGCCTCGTCGGTGATCTCGGGGGAGTGGGCGCACGCGTACACCCGCGAGCAGGCCGTCTACCCGCTGCCGGGCATCAGCGGCCGGAAGTACTGGCCGCCGGTGCGTCGCATCGACCAGGCGTACGGGGACCGCAACCTGGTGTGCGCCTGCCCGCCGATCGAGGCGTTCGCCTGATCCGTCCGGCGCCGACGCCCCGGCGCCGACTCCCCGTCGTCGCTGCCCGCTTGGTCGCCGAGCGCTTCGTGCCCCGTCCGGTCCGCCGGGCGGGGCACGGTCGCGTCCGGGCTTCCGGGCGTCCGGGCGTCCGGGCCTCCGGGCGTCTTCACGTCCGGGCCTCCGGGCGTCCGGCCGGGCGGTCAAGACACCCCGCTCAGGTCCGCCGGGCGGTCACGAACCGACGTCCGGACCCGCTCCCACCGACAGTTCGTGACCCCTCGGCGCGCCACCCACGGCAGGTCCTGACCGCTCGACGCGCCCCCTCAGCCGTACCCCTGAGCGATGCTCGCCCGTCGCCCGACTTGCACAGAAGTGTGACGGAGTGCAATGGATTTCATGCGGATGCAACAAAAACGCACCCTTCACCGGCACGCGCGCGAATGTTGCATCTTCTCGCAAGGATCGTGCAACTTGGTTACCGGCGTGTAACCGTTCGCCCCTGGGTTTGGACGCCGCTGTTCACCTTGCCTACGCTGCAAAGGTCAAACGCGCCCGGGTGACACCGCTGTGCCCTTGCGCGTCCCATGCACCAGGAGGAACCTTGATCAAGAAGCGCGCCGGGCTCTCAGCCCTCGCCGTGCTCGGGGCCACAGCACTCGCCCTGACCGCCTGCTCCAGCAACAGCTCGTCGAACGGCGGTGACTCGGGCTCGGCGAACGCGTCCGGGATCGTCACCACGAACGGCAGCGAGCCGCAGAACCCGCTGATCCCGTCGAACACCACCGAGACCGGTGGCGGCAAGATCATCGACTCGCTCTTCGAAGGCCTCGTCTCGTACGACGCCGACGGCAAGCCGGTCAACGAGGTCGCGAAGAGCATCAAGACCGATGACTCGAAGACCTTCGACATCACGCTCAACACGAACTACACCTTCACCAACGGCGAGAAGGTCACGGCCGAGTCGTTCACCAAGGCGTGGAACTGGGCAGCCCAGAAGTCGAACGCCCAGGGCGCCAGCTACTTCTTCGAGAACATCGAGGGCTACGACGCCGACAAGGACTCCGAGCTCACCGGCCTCAAGGTCGTGGACGACGACGAGTTCACCGTCACGCTGAAGTCGGCGCAGTCCGACTTCCCGCTGTCGCTCGGCTACTCGGCGTTCGTGCCGCTCCCGTCGGCGTTCTACGACGACACCAAGGCGTTCGGTGAGAACCCGATCGGCAACGGTCCGTACAAGCTCGACGGCAAGAAGGCCTGGACCCACAACCAGTCCATCAAGCTCGTCGCCAACAAGGACTACGAGGGCAAGCGCAAGCCGAAGAACGGTGGTCTCACGATCACGTTCTACGCCTCGCAGGACACCGCGTACTCCGACGCCCAGGGCGGCAACCTCGACGTCCTCGACGCCGTGCCGGACAGCGCGTTCAAGACCTACAAGTCCGACTTCCCGGACTCGAACGTCAACCAGGCCGCCGCGATCTTCCAGGCGATCTACCTGCCCTACTACCTCGACCACTGGAAGGGTGAAGAGGGCAAGCTGCGTCGCGAGGCCGTCTCGATGGCGATCAACCGCAAGCAGATCACCGACAAGATCTTCGACGGCACCCGCACTCCGGCCAAGGACTTCACCTCCCCGGTGATCGCCGGCTGGAACGACGACCTCGAGGGGTCGGACGTCCTGGACTACAACGAGTCCGAGGCCAAGAAGCTCTGGGCCGAGGCCGACAAGATCTCGAAGTACGACGACACGCTCACCATCACGTACAACGCCGATGGTGGCCACGAGGCCTGGGTGACCGCGGTCACGAACTCGATCTCGAACACGCTCGGCATCAAGGCCGAAGGCAACGCGATCCCGACGTTCCAGGAAGCCCTGGACCTGCAGACGAACGACAAGCTCACGGGCGGCAGCCGCACCGGTTGGCAGGCCGACTACCCGTCGCTGTACAACTTCCTCGGCCCGACCATGGGTGAGGGCTCGTCGAACAACTACTCGCGGTACGACTCCAAGGAGTACAACGAGCTGCTCGCCAAGGGCCGTTCGGCTGCGACGGTCGAAGAGGGCAACAAGTCCTTCGACCAGGCACAGGAACTCCTGTTCCAGGACCTGCCCGAGATCCCGCTCTGGTACTCCAACGTGACCGGTGTCTGGAACGCGGACAACGTGTCGAACGTCAAGTTCGGCTGGAACTCGGTGCCGCTGTACTACGACATCGAGGTCAAGAAGTAACACCGGTCTCCTCGAGACCAAGGCGCGAGCAGGTATCCTGCCTCGCGACCACCGGACGGGGGTTCGGGGACCGCACAGGTCCCCGAACCCCCGTACCACGGTGACAACACCCCCACACAGCGGGCGCCCTCCCGCACCGGACATCCGTGCCGACCCTCGGACCGTCCACCCCTCACCACAATGAACCTGATCGACATCGCTCCGGACCGGGCAGTGATCTGATGCTCTGGTACCTCGGCAAGCGCCTCCTGCAACTCATCCCCGTGTTCTTCGGGGCCACGTTCCTCATCTACTTCCTGGTCTTCTCGCTGCCCGGCGACCCGATCGCCGCGCTTTTCGGCGACCGGCAGCCGTCGCCGCAGGTCATCGAGACGCTGCGTCAGCAGTACAACCTCGACAAGCCGTTCATCGTGCAGTACCTGCTCTGGATCGGCGGCGTGTTCCGCGGCGACCTCGGCGTGACCTACTCCGGTCTGCCGGTCAGCCAGCAGCTCGCGTCGGCCTTCCCGATCACCGCGCGCCTGGCGATCCTCGCGCTCGTGTTCGAGGCCGTCGCCGGCATCGTCGTCGGCGTCATCGCGGGTCTGCGCAAGGGCAAGCTGTTCGACGCCACCGCGCTCGTCGTGTCGCTCCTGCTCATCTCGGTGCCGACCTTCGTCGTCGGGTTCGTGCTGCAGTACGTCTTCGGCATCAAGCTCGGACTGTTCCGGGTCACGGTGTCCGGCGAGGCACCGTGGAGTGAACTCGTCCTGCCGGCGATCGTGCTCGCCTCGGTGTCGTTCGCGTACATCGTGCGTCTGACCCGGGCCAGCGTCGCCGAGAACATGAGCGCCGACTTCGTGCGCACCGCCACGGCCAAGGGCCTGCCCCGTCGTCGTGTCGTCGGCGTGCACATCTTCCGGAACTCGCTCATCCCCGTGGTGACCTACCTGGGTGTCGACATCGGCAACCTGATGGTCGGCGCGATCGTCACCGAGGGCATCTTCAACATCAACGGTGTCGGCGGCACGGTCTTCCGCGCCGTCAAGCTCGGCGAGGGCCCGACGGTGGTCTCCTTCGTCGCCGTGATGGTCATCATCTTCATGCTCGCCAACCTCCTGGTGGACCTGCTCTACGCCGTCCTGGACCCGAGGATCCGCTATGCCAAGTAACGCCGCACCCCGCTCGGCGACGCACTACGTCGCCCCGCTCGAAGAAACCCCCCTGCAGGCGGTCGACCAGGTCAACGAGGACGAGAAGACCCGTTCCCTGTGGACCGACGCCTGGGAGTCGATGCGGACCCGCCCGACGTTCTGGATCTCCTCGGTCCTGATCCTGCTGATCATCGTCGTCGCGGTCTTCCCGGGACTCTTCGCCCACGTCGACCCGAGGGCGTCGAACCTGGACAACAGCGATGGCGGACCCGAGGCCGGGCACATCCTCGGCTTCACCCGTCAGGGCTCGGACGTCTACGCCCGCGTGATCTGGGGTGCCCAGAACTCGCTCATCGTCGGCATCGTCGCGACGATCCTGGTGTCGATCGTCGGCATCGTGATCGGTTCCCTGGCCGGCTTCTACGGCGGCTGGCTCGACACGATCGTGTCCCGCATCGGTGACATCTTCTTCTCGATCCCCACCGTCCTCGGTGCGATCGTGATCATGTCGGTCATCCCGGCGCGGAACGCGATCACGGTCGCGCTCGTCCTCGCGGCGTTCGCGTGGCCGCAGATCGCCCGCATCATGCGTGGCGCCGTGCTGAGCGCCAAGCAGGCCGACTACGTCATGGCGTCGGCGGCCCTGGGCGTCAGCCGGTTCCGGACGCTCCTGCGTCACGTCATCCCGAACTCGCTGGCTCCGGTCATCGTGGTCGCGACCGTGTCGCTCGGCACGTTCATCGTCGCCGAAGCCACGCTGTCGTTCCTCGGCATCGGTCTGCCGCCGTCGGCCCTGAGCTGGGGCCTCGACATCGGCACCGCCCAGACGTCGATCCGCACGAACCCGTCGACGATCTTCTGGCCGTCGGCTGCCCTGTCCATCACCGTGCTCGCGTTCCTGCTCCTCGGTGACGTGGTGCGCGACGCGCTCGACCCGAAGGCGAGGGCCCGCCGATGAGCGAGACACTGACCCAGACGAACAGCAGCCGCACCGGTGGCTCCGGCGCGCCGCTGCTCGAGATCACCGACCTGCAGGTCGGCTTCAAGACCCAGAGCGGCCTCGTGCAGGCCGTCCGCGGAGTCAACCTCACCCTCGAGCAGGGGGAGCGCCTGGCCATCGTCGGCGAGTCCGGTTCGGGCAAGTCGACGAGCGCCCAGGCGATCATCAAGCTGCTCCCCGGTACCGGTGAGGTCACCGGCGGTTCGATCAAGTTCAACGGGCGTGAGCTCGTCGGGCTGAGCGACAAGGAGATGTCGGAGATCCGCGGGAAGGAGATCGGCTACGTCCCCCAGGACCCGATGTCGAACCTCAACCCGCTGTGGTCGATCGGCTTCCAGGTCGAAGAGGCGATCCGCGCGAACGGCATGGCGACCGGCAAGAAGGCCGTCCGTGACCGTGCGGTCGAGGTCCTGCAGGAAGCCGGTCTCGGCGACGCGTCGACCCGCCTGAAGCAGTACCCGCACGAGTTCTCCGGCGGCATGCGCCAGCGCGTGCTCATCGGCATCGGTCTGTCGAGCCGCCCGCAGCTGCTCATCGCCGACGAGCCGACGAGTGCGCTCGACGTCACCGTCCAGCGCGTCATCCTCGACCACCTCGAGAGCCTGACCCGCGACTTCGGCACCTCGGTGCTGTTCATCACGCACGACCTCGGGCTCGCCGCCGAGCGCGCCGAGAAGCTCGTCGTGATGTACAAGGGCCAGGTCGTCGAGGCCGGTCCCTCGAAGGAGATCCTGGCCAACCCGCAGCACCCGTACACGCAGCGTCTCGTCGCGGCGGCCCCGTCGCTGGCCAGCCGTCGCATCCAGTCGAAGGTGCAGCACCAGCGGGTCGACATCTCCGACGCCGGCAACGACGACGCCGAGCTGATCGCCCGGGCCCAGGAACGCGAGCACCGTCCGGCCGAGGACCTCATCGTGGTGAAGAACCTCGAGAAGGTCTACAAGCTGCGCGGCAAGAGCCTCGCCACCCGCGAGCTCAAGGCCGTCGACGACGTGTCGTTCTCGATCCAGAAGGGCACCACCACGGCCCTCGTCGGCGAGTCCGGTTCGGGCAAGTCGACCGTCGCGAAGCTCGTCCTGCAGCTCGAGAGCATCACGAGCGGCACCGTGCAGTTCGACGGCACCGACATCGGCGCGCTGAAGGGCAAGGACCTCTTCGACTTCCGCCGCCGCGTGCAGCCGGTGTTCCAGGACCCGTACGGCTCGCTGGACCCGATGTACAACGTCGGGAACACGATCGCCGAGCCGCTCGCCACGCACAAGGTGGGCGACAAGGCCTCGCGTCGCGCCCGGGTGCTGGAGCTGCTCGACCAGGTCGCGCTGCCGAAGTCGATGGTGAACCGCTACCCGAACGAGCTGTCCGGCGGCCAGCGACAGCGCATCGCCGTCGCTCGTGCGCTGGCGCTCAAGCCGGAGGTCATCGTCCTCGACGAGGCCGTCTCCGCGCTCGACGTGCTCGTGCAGGGCCAGATCCTCGACCTGCTCACCGAGCTGCAGACCGAGCTCGGCCTGACGTACCTGTTCATCACGCACGACCTCGCGGTCGTCCGCCTCGTCGCGGACAACGTCTGCGTCATGCGCCGTGGGCAGATCGTCGAGAAGGCGACGACCGACGAGGTCTTCGCCGCCCCGAAGGAGCAGTACACGAAGGACCTCCTGGCCGCCATCCCCGGCGCCGGGTTCGAGTTCGGACGCTGATCCACCTGGACACGAACGAGGCCGGACGCCCCGTCGTCCTCCGCGCTGGTCGCGGGGGCGCGGTGGCGTCCGGCCTCGTCGCCGTCCTGGGGCTGTTCCTGCTCGGCGATGCGGCGTTCCGGGGGAGCTGGGACGTCGTCCTCCGCGCCGCAGGCCCGATCGCCGTGCTCGTCTGGGCGCTCTGGGTCCTGACCTACCGCCCGTGCATCGTCATCGACGAGCGCGCGGTCACCGTGCTCAACCCGCTCCGCCGCACCGTGGTGCCGTGGCAGGCCGTCGCCGACGTCCGGCTCCGCTGGCAGATCGTGATCGAGACGGTCGCCGGCCGGAAGGTCCAGTGCTGGGGCGGCCCGTCGCTGCCACGGCCGAAGCCGGCACGGCGGGGTGAGCGGGCGGTCCTGCGACAGCCCGACGAGATGACCGTGCTGCTCGACCGCTGGTCCGAGCACCGCGACGGCACCGGCGCCGGCGACGCCGTTCGCGGCTGGGACCTGCCGGCCCTGACGGTCGGCGCAGCCGCGCTGGCGCTGCTCGCCGCTTCGCTGCTCAGCCTGTGGCTGGGAGCCTGACGCGGCTCGCGATCGCGACCACAGGACGGACGGGAGGCCCGGCGCACGACGTGCTCCGGGCCTCCCGTCCGTCTGCTGGTCACGTCCACGACGTGACCAGCGTCGTCAGACGACCGCGCCGACCCGCTCGGTGAGCAGGTGCTCCTGGTCGGTCTGGATGCAGGCGACACCGCGGCCGTGCACGGGCTCGAGACCCGGGTCGATCGTGCGGCACTGCTCCTGCCGGCCCTCGTCGAGGAGCTGGTAGAGCGGGCAGCGCGTGCGGAACCGGCACCCGTCGATGCGCTCCGTGGGGGAGGGCAGGTCGCCGTCGAGCAGGATGCGCCCGCGGGCGGCCTCGGCCAGGGGGTCCGGCACCGGCACGGCCGACAGCAGGGCCCGGGTGTACGGGTGCTGGGGGTCCGAGAACACCGCGTCGCCGTCGCCGTACTCGACGATGCGGCCGAGGTACATGACCGCGACGTCGTCGGCGATGTGCCGGACAACGGACAGGTCGTGCGCCACGAACAGGTACGACAGCCCGAGGCGGTGCTTGAGGTCCTCGAGCAGGTTGATCACACCGGCCTGCACCGACACGTCGAGCGCGGAGACCGGCTCGTCGAGCACCAGGATCTTCGGCTCGACGATGAGTGCACGGGCGATGCCGATGCGCTGCCGCTGGCCGCCCGAGAACTCGTGCGGGTACCGGTCTATGTAGCTCGGCTCGAGCCCGACCAGCTCGAGCACCTCGCGCACCCGCCGGCGGATCTCGTCCTTCGCGACGCCGTGCACGGTGAGGGGTTCACCGATCACCGAGCCGATGTCGAGCCGGGGGTCGATCGACGCCATCGGGTCCTGGAACACGACCTGGATGTCACGGCGCAGTGCCAGACGGTCCTTCTTGGACAGCGAGGCGGTGTCGACGCCGTTCACCCGGATGGTGCCGTGCTGGGCCCCGGCGAGCTCGAGGATCTCCATGATGGTGGTCGTCTTGCCGCAGCCGGACTCGCCGACCAGGCCGAGCACCTGCCCGCGCTTGAGCGTCAGGGAGATGCCGTCGACGGCGTGCACCTCGCCGATCTGCCTGCGGAACAGCGCACCCTTGGTGAGCGGGAACGTCTTGACCACGTCCTGCAGCTCGAGCACGACGTCGTCGCCGTGGTCGACGGCCGCCTCGGGGACGTCCTCGGGGCGGGGGAAGATCTCCGAGCGCTCGAGGGTGCCCGCGGCGATCTCGTCGCGACGGATGCACGCGGCGGTGTGGTCGTCGAGCAGGGTGCCGTTGCCGATCGTCGTGACGGCGCCGGTCAGGACCGGGTTGTCGGCACTCTGCGGCACCGACGGAGCCACGAGGGCGGGCTCGCCGTCGCGGCAGGCGTCGATCACGGCGGGGCAGCGGTCGGCGAACGGGCAGCCCGTCGGCTTCTGCGTGAGCAGGGGCGGGCGGCCGTCGAGCGGGACGAGCCGCTCGGTGCGGGCGGACGTCATGTTCGGCATCGAGCGGAGCAGCCCGATCGTGTACGGCATCACCGGCTCGCGGAACAGGGGGAGCACCGGCGCCGTCTCGACGATCCGGCCGGCGTACATCACGGCGACGCGGTCGGCGTTGCCGGCGACGACGCCGAGGTCGTGGGTGATGAGCACGA
This sequence comes from Curtobacterium sp. UNCCL17, assembly GCF_000686685.1. Lineage (NCBI taxonomy): Bacteria > Bacillati > Actinomycetota > Actinomycetes > Micrococcales > Microbacteriaceae > Curtobacterium > Curtobacterium sp. UNCCL17. The sequence continues at coordinate 175,559 of NZ_JMLI01000017.1, forward strand.
CGGCCGCACCGGTCATGTCCTTGGCGGTCTGCAGCACGTCGAGGATCTGCGCCTGGATCGTCACGTCGAGCGCCGTGGTGGGCTCGTCCGCGATGATCAGCTTCGGGTCGTTCGCGATGGCGATGGCGATCATCGCGCGCTGGCGCATGCCGCCGGAGAACTCGTGCGGGAACGCGTCGAGTCGTCGAGCCGGGTTCGGGATGCCGACGATGCGCAGGAGTTCCTCGGCGCGGGTGCGTGCGGCGTGCTGGCTGAGGGAGCGGTCGTGCAGGCGCAGGCCCTCGATGATCTGCTGGCCGATCGTGTACACCGGCGTCAGGGCGGACAGCGGGTCCTGGAACACCATCGCGATGTCACGACCGCGCAGCGCCGACATCTCGCGGTCGTTCCTGCCGACGAGCTCCTGTCCGTCGAACCGGATGCTGCCCTGCACCTGGGCGGACGACGGCAGCAGGCCCATCACGGCCATCGAGGACACCGACTTGCCGGAACCCGACTCGCCGACGATGCCGAGGAACTCGCCGGGAGCCACCGAGTAGTCGACACCCCGGACCGCGTAGACGGGCTTGGTCTTCGGGTTGAACGTGACCGACAGGTCGGACACGGTGAGCAGCGGCTCAGTCACGGTTGGCTCCGGAGGTGGGGTCGATGGCGTCGCGCAGGGCGTCGCCGAGCAGGCTGGTCGAGAGCACGGTCGCGACGAGCGTCGCGGCGGGCAGGACGAAGAGCCACGGGCGGGTGACGGCGGACTGGCTGCCGGCGGCGAGCAGGGTGCCGAGCGAGACGTCGGGGATCTGGATGCCGAAGCCGAAGAAGCTCAGCGAGCTCTCTGCCAGGATCGCGGCTCCGACGCCGAGCGTGGCGTCGATGATGAGCAGCGACGCCACGTTCGGCAGGATGTGCCGCCGGATGATCGTGAACGCCGGGACACCCATGAACCGGGCGGCCTTGACGTAGTCGCGTTCACGCAGCGACATCGTCTGACCGCGGATCACCCGGGCCATCACCATCCAGCTGAACACCGCGAGGCCGACGATGAGGGCCACCCACGTCAGGTTCTTGAACACCGGGCTGAGCAGCACGAGCGCGTAGAACGACGGGATCACGAGCAGCAGGTCGATGACCCACACGAGCAGCCGGTCGGTGACGCCGCCGAAGTACCCGGCGATCGCGCCGACGATGCCGGCGATCAGGGTCGCTGCCGGACCGGCGATCAGGCCGATGAGCAGCGACTTCTGCAGGCCGACCAGGGTCTGCGCGTAGATGTCCTGGCCGATGTCGTTCGTGCCGAACCAGTGCGCGGCGCTCGGCGGCATGCCGAACGCCAGTCCGTCGGAGTCGACGGCGTTCCAGTGGTACAGGTACGGGCCGAGGAACGCCCAGAGGATGATGAGGAGCAGGGCGCTGCCGCCGATGCGCGCGCGCCAGGTGGCGAACACCTTGCGCCAGAGCGGGGTGCGGCCGCCCTTCACCTCGATGACGTGCGCCGGCGTACCGGCGTTGCCGTCGCCGGGGTCACCGGCGGTGGTCGTGGTCGTGGGGTCGAGAACAGACACGGGTCACACCCTCACTCGCGGGTCGAGCGCGGCGTACAGCAGGTCCGCGAGGGTTCCTGCGATGAGCACGAGGATCGCCGTGAAGAGGATCGTGCCCGACGCCGCGTTGATGTCGTTGTTGCTGATGCTCTGGACGAAGTACTCGCCCATGCCGTGCCAGCTGAAGACCAGCTCGGTGATGCTCGCGCCGGTCAGGATGAGTCCGAACGAGTACGCGAAGAAGGTCGACATCGGGATGAGGGCGACCCGCACACCGTGGCGCATGATCGCCGACCCGCGGGTGCGGCCCTTCGACCGTGCGGTGCGGATGAAGTCGTTCGACAGCACGTCGAGCATCGCCGAGCGCTGGTAGCGCGAGTACGTGGCGACGGCGCCGATGGTGAGCGAGATCGTCGGTAACAGCAGGTGCCCGAGCCGGTCGCCGAGCACCGGGAAGAACCCGGTCACCCCCGGCGTGTACTCGCCGGTGAACCGGATCACCTGCGTCCCGACGCCCTGGTTGAGCGTGGTCGCGAGGATCATCAGCACGACCGCGATGACGAAGGTCGGGGTGGCGAGCACCGCGAACGACAGGTAGGTCGACACCTGGTCGGACGTGCGGTACTGCCGGACCGCGTTCCAGACGCCGAGCAGCACCCCGAGGATCGCGCCGAGCAGTGTGCCGATCACGAGCAGCCGCAGGCTCGTGCCGGAGCGGGCGATGATGTCGGCCGTCACCTCGGTGCCGCGGGTGCTCATGCCGAGCGAGCCGTGCGTCACCAGACCGACCCACCAGTCCCAGGTGCGGACGAGGAGCGGGGTGTCCGGATCGGCGCCGAGCTTGCGGAGCGACGCCTGGATGGTGCCCGGCGGCACGGCCGGGTTGCGCCCCAGGAACCGGGCGGCCGGGTTGAGCGTCGTGCTGGCGAGGATGTACCCGAGCGTGGTCGCCACGATCGTCAGGACGATGTAGTTGACGATCCGCTTTGCGATGAAGGCGAGCATGTGGTTCGTGACCTCTGGGTGCGGCCGTCCGACCGGACGGCGTTGTCGGTGGCGACAGGCTAGCCGTTCGAGCGACTGGGTGGGACAACGGAAGTGACGCTATGCAACATTCGTTACGAGCGTGTTTCGATTCATCGCACAGACCCTTGTGCCGCCTTCGGATGTGGCTAGGGTTCTCAACCAACAGGCGCGACGGCGGGGGCCGCCGCGGTCCAGCGCGATCTGCGCGAACCACAACGAAAGGGAATCCTCGCCATGCGAAAGAGGATCAAGGGCATCGCCGTCCTGGCCACCGCTGCGGCAGCTGCCGTCGTGCTGGCCGGCTGCTCCGGCGGCGGAGAAGCGGGCGGCGACAACTCCGCGGTCGCCGAGTCGTCGCTGAAGTCGACCGGTTGGACCGTCGCGGACCGCGCCGACGTCAAGGACGGCGGGTCGATCACCCTGCCGATCGACACGGCTCCGGCGAACTGGCAGCTGGCCAACCTGGACTCGGGGACCGTCGACGACACGACGATCTCGCAGACCTACCTGCCGGGCTTCATCCAGTTCAAGGAGAACGGCGAGTGGGAGGCGAACAAGGACTACGCGACCTCCGTCGAGCTGACCAAGGACTCGCCCCAGACCGTCGAGATCAAGATCAACCCGAAGGCCGTGTGGTCGGACGGCACCCCGATCAGCGCGAAGGACGTCATCGCGAACTGGAAGGCGCTGAACGGCACGAACAAGGCCTTCGCGCCCCTCGCCACCAACGTGTGGGAGGACGTGGACTCGGTCAAGCAGGGCTCCGACGAGCGTGACGTCATCATGACGTTCTCGAAGACCAACGCCGACTGGGCGAGCGTCCTCGGCGCGATCTACCCGTACTGGGCCGTCGACACCCCGGACCACTTCAACAAGGCCTGGGCCAAGGGTCCGTACGCGGCCGACGGCAAGACCTACGTCTCCGGTGGCCCGTACATCCTGAAGTCCTTCGACGCCAACGGTGGCGTCGTGACCTTCGAGAAGAACCCCAAGTGGTGGGGCGACGAGGGCAAGCTCGACACGATCGTCTTCAAGACGGTGTCCCGTGACGGTGTCGCCCAGGCGTACGGCAACAAGGAGCTCGACGCCTTCAACCTGAACGGCAGCGCCGACAACCTCAAGACGGCGAACTCGCGCTCCGACTCGAAGATCGAGCGGTCGCTCGGCACCACGCAGCGCCAGATCACGCTGAACGGCACCTCGGACGTCTTCAAGGACCAGGACGTGCGCCAGGCGTTCGCGCAGGCGATCAACCGCAAGGTGCTCGCCCAGGCGATCCTGTCGCCGGTGAAGAGCCCGGGTGACGTGCTCAACAACCTGACCTACCTGCCCGGTCAGGAGGGCTACAAGGACGACGTGTCGAGCGTCTACGGCTACAGCACCGACAAGGCGAAGTCGAAGCTCGAGGACGCCGGTTGGAAGATCGGCTCGGACGGCTACGCGACCAAGGGCGGCAAGGAACTCGACGTCCGCTTCGTGATCCCGTCGGACAACCCGAACTCGGCGAACGTCGCGCAGCTCGTGCAGCAGCAGACCAAGCTCGCCGGCTTCAAGGTGACCATCGACACCGTGCCCACCGACGACTTCTTCACGAAGTACATCACCACGACGACCCGTGACTTCGACGCCACGTACTTCGCGTGGCAGGGCACTCCGTTCCCGATCTCGTCGCTGAAGTCGATCTACTACCCCGCCGACGCCGGCCAGAACTACACCGGCGTGACGGACGAATCGCTCGGTGCCGCGTGGGACAAGGCGAACGGCGAGCTCGACCCGGATGCCCGCATCAAGGACGCGCAGGCCATCGACAAGAAGATCGTCGCGGTCGCCGGCACCATCCCGCTGTTCGCCGAGCCGTACGCCTGGGGCGTGCGCAAGGACCTGGTGAACTACGGTCCGGCGCAGTTCCAGCAGTCCTCGGTCAAGTGGCAGGACGTGGGCTACACGAAGTAGTCGGCACCGCGTTCACGAACGACACCGTTCACGAACGACACCGCACAAGAACGACACCCCCGACGTCGCACGACGTCGGGGGTGTCGTTCTGCGTCGGGCTGCCGGCCGACCTGACCGGCCGCGACGACTGCGCGACCGCTAGAACCGAGCCGCCGCCAGCGACGCCGCGACCCCGAGGACGACCATCGCCAGGATCGCCCAGCCGTGGGTGCGGTGCGTGATCGGCGCAGCCGTCACGCTCGACGGGGGCGGGCCGTCCTGCACGGCCGGGGCGGGCACGTGAGCCAGCATCCGCGCGGCCGCAGCGTCGACGTCCAGGCGATCCGGACCTCCCGGCCGGTCACCGGTGTGCGCGGCGAGACGCGCCGTCGGGCGGGTCGCGATCCAGACGCGACGGACGCCCTCGCTGGTGACCACCTCGATGCCGTACTTCGTGCGCACCTCGCCGATGCGTGACCAGGTGTACGTGCTGGTCCGCCGGACGTCCACGATGCGCAGGTGCTCCGGCGTCAGCTCGATCCGGGGCCGCCACAGCGCCGCCCACGCGACGAACGCGACGGCGATGCTCGGGATCGGTACGAGCCAGGGGGCGCCGCCGCCGAGCAGGGCCAGTGGGACGAGCGCGACGGCCACGATCCAGAGGACGACGGCGAGGGCGCGCAGGCCGGGGGCGACGATGGTGGTGGGCACCGGACGAGGGTACGAGATGCCTCCCCGGAGACGCCCGGGGAGCGGGTGTGACACACCGGCGCGTATCTCCGGACGACCCGATTCCCCGGGGAGGCAGATCCTGGACGGACCCTCGTGCCGTCCATGGTCGTCGCCCCCAGTTGGGGTGTCAATACCCCATCTCGGCGCACTCAGCGGACTCCCACGCCGGGGACTACGAAACGAGCAGTTCGATCTGTTCGCGGATGGTCTCGGCCTTCGGGAACCGCAGACCGACCAGGCCGACGTGCCGCCACCGGATCACGCCGTCGGGGCCGATCACGAAGACCGATCGGCGCAGGCCGATGCCCGGTGCCTGCACCCCGTACGAGCGGATCACCGAGCCCGCGGTGTCGCTGAGCAGCGGGAACGCGAGCGAGGACCCGCGGGCGAACCCCTCGTGCGAGTCGAGCGCCTGCGGGCTGATGCCCCACACGGTCGCGCCGAGGTCGGTGAACTCGTCGAGTTCGGCCTGGTAGCTGCAGAGCTGGGCCGTGCAGACCGCCGTCGCGTCGCCCGGGTAGAAGGCCAGCACCACGGTGCGGCCGATCTCGGCGGACAGGTCGTACTCGTCGTCGGTGCGGACGCCGCCGCGCACGACCATCCCCGGCAGGGTGAACGACGGGGCGGACTCGCCGATCGCGGGGATGCTCATGGGTCTCACGGTAGGGCGAGCCGGCGGGGGTTGCCCCTCGGCGCGCTGTGCGGGGGCTGTGGATGCGCTCCGCGGCCTACGAGAACAACTGCGGGAACGCGTGCGCCACCCAGGGGTACCCGACGAAGACCACCGCGTCGAGCAGCGCGTGCGTGATGACGAGCGGCAGGAGTCGGCCCCACCTCGTGTAGATCCAGCCGAACACGACGCCCATCACCGCGTTGCCGATGAACGCTCCGAACCCCTGGTACAGGTGGTAGCTGCCGCGCAGCAGGGCGGTCGACAGGATCATCTGCCAGCGGCCCCAGCCCAGGTCGCCGAGTCGGGCGTAGAGGTACCCGATCACGATCACCTCCTCCTGCAGACCCGAGCGGATCGCGGACAGCAGCAGGACCGGGACTGTCCACCAGTAGGAGTTGAGTGCGGCGGGGTCGACCGCGACCGTGATGCCGAGCGCCCGCCCCGCGAAGTACAGCGCGAGCCCCGGGATCCCGATGCACAGCGCGATGAGCGCCGGGCCGCCCAGGTCCGGCTTCGCCCGGAACCGGTCGATCCCGAGCCGCCCGAGGTGCGGCCGCGACGTGCTCCACAGCAGGTAGCAGACGAGCGCGACCGGGGCCAGGTCCACCGCGATGCCGAGGAGCTGCCGGGCGAGGTCGACGTACTGCACCGTCGTCGACGAGGTGTTCAGGGCCGTCGACTGCTCGCCGAGCGGGGTCGTCTGCGACAGGTCGTCGATGATCTGCAGGATCGAGTAGAGGGCGCTGGCACCGAGCGAGAGCAGCAGGACGATGGTGATCTCGACCCACGTTCGCCGACGGCTCATGCGCTGTACTCCTGTCGCTTGCGAACTACCGGTAGACTGGCGTGTCGGGCGTTCTGCCCACGGGTGCGGTGCTGTGAAAACACTGGCCCGACACTCTCCCAGAAATTGAAGGATGTCCTGTATGGCGCTCGCCACCCGGTCCGACCTGCGCAACGTCGCCATCGTGGCACACGTCGACCACGGCAAGACCACCCTCGTCGACGCGATGCTCACGCAGACCAACTCGTTCGACGCCCACTTCGAGGGCGAAGACCGCATGATGGACTCGAACGACCTCGAGCGCGAGAAGGGCATCACGATCCTCGCGAAGAACACGTCGGTGCTCTACAACGGCAAGCACGCGACCGAGTTCGGCGCGGACGGCCCCATCACCATCAACGTGATCGACACGCCCGGCCACGCCGACTTCGGTGGTGAGGTCGAGCGCGGCCTCTCCATGGTCGACGGTGTCGTGCTGCTCGTCGACGCCTCCGAGGGTCCCCTGCCCCAGACCCGCTTCGTGCTGCGCAAGGCGCTCGCCGCGAAGCTCCCGGTGATCCTGCTCGTCAACAAGACGGACCGGCCCGACTCCCGCATCGACGAGGTCGTCTCCGAGTCGCAGGACCTGCTCCTCGGCCTGGCCTCGGACCTGTCGGACGAGGTCGACGACCTCGACCTCGACGCGATCCTCGACGTCCCGGTGGTCTACGCCTCGGGTCGCAACGGCGCCGCGTCGCGCAACAAGCCGAACGACGGCGAGCTGCCCGACAACGACGACCTCGAGCCGCTGTTCGAAGCGATCCTCCAGCACGTCCCGGCCCCGAAGTACGACGACGAGCACCCGCTGCAGGCGCACGTCACGAACCTCGACGCCTCCCCGTTCCTCGGTCGCCTCGCGCTCCTGCGCATCTTCCACGGCACCATGAAGAAGGGCCAGACGGTCGCGTGGGTCAAGCACGACGGCACCGTCGTCAACGCCCGCATCACCGAGCTCCTCATCACGAAGGCGCTCGACCGCTACCCGGCCGAGTCGGCTGGCCCCGGTGACATCGTCGCTGTCGCCGGCTTCGACACGATCACCATCGGCGAGACCCTGACCGACCCCGAGGACGTCCGCCCGCTGCCGACCATCACGGTCGACGACCCGGCGATCTCGATGACGATCGGCACGAACACCAGCCCGCTCGTCGGCAAGGTCAAGGGCCACAAGCTGACCGCCCGCATGGTCAAGGAGCGCCTCGACCGCGAGCTCGTCGGCAACGTCTCGCTCAAGGTCCTCGACATCGGCCGCCCCGACGCGTGGGAGGTCCAGGGTCGTGGTGAGCTCGCACTCGCCATCCTGGTCGAGCAGATGCGTCGCGAGGGCTTCGAGCTCACCGTCGGCAAGCCGCAGGTGGTCACGAAGCGTGACGAGAACGGCAAGCTGCAGGAGCCGTACGAGCACATGACGATCGACACGCCGGAGGAGTACCTCGGCGCGATCACGCAGCTCATGGCCGCTCGCAAGGGCCGCATGGAGAACATGACCAACCACGGCACCGGCTGGGTGCGCATGGAGTTCATCGTCCCGTCGCGCGGCCTGATCGGCTTCCGCACGTCGTTCCTGACCGAGACCCGCGGTACCGGCATCGCCAACGCGATCTTCCACGGCTACGACGAGTGGGCCGGCGCGATCCAGACCCGCATCAACGGCTCGATCGTCTCCGACCGCTCCGGTGTGGTGACGCCGTTCGCCATCACGAACCTCCAGGAGCGGATGTCGTTCTTCGTCAACCCGACCGAAGAGGTCTACGAGGGCATGGTCATCGGCGAGAACTCGCGCGCCGACGACATGGACGTGAACATCACCAAGGAGAAGAAGCTCACCAACATGCGTTCGGCGAACGCCGACACGTTCGAGTCGATGACGCCGTCGCGTCAGCTCTCGTTGGAGGAGTGCCTCGAGTTCGCCCGTGAGGACGAGTGCGTCGAGGTCACCCCCGCCGCCGTGCGCATTCGCAAGGTCGAGCTGGACGCGTCGGCTCGCCAGCGCTCCTACGCGCGTCTCAAGCGCCAGGACGCGTAAGCACCAGCAGCAACACCCGCGGAGGCCCGTCCTCCGTCCGACGGCCCGGTCACCTGCAACAGGTGGCCGGGCCGTTTGCGGTTGTACCGTGGTCAGCGTGACTCTCGACCTGCTCTCGATCTACCAGGACCTGCACGCCCACCCGGAGCTCGGCTTCCAGGAGCACCGCACCGCCGGTGTCATCACTGCGAAGCTCGCCGAGATCGGTGGGATCGAGGTGACGACGGGCGTCGGCGGCACCGGCGTCGTCGGTGTCGTGTCGAACGGCGAGGGCCCCGTGGTCTGGCTCCGTGCCGACATGGACGGCCTGCCCGTGCAGGAGCGGACCGGCCTGTCCTACGCCAGCGAGCACGTCGGCACCGACGACGAGGGCCGCGAGGTCCCGACCATGCACGCCTGCGGCCACGACATCCACGTCACGTGGCTGCTCGGCACGCTCGAGCGCCTGGTCGCGACCACGGGGGACTGGCGCGGCACGGTCGTCGCCGTCTTCCAGCCTGCTGAAGAGGTCATCTCCGGCGCCCGCGCGATGGTCGAGGACGGCCTGGTCGAGCGGTTCCCGAAGCCGGACGTCGTGCTCGGGCAGCACTCCGCGCCCGCACCGGTCGGCATCGTCGCCGTCGGCACCGGCCCCGTGATGGCGTCGAGCGACCGGCTGACGGTGACCTTCAACGGTCGTGGGGCGCACGGTTCGGCGCCGCAGGCCTCGCTCGACCCGGTCGTCACCGCGGCCTCGGCCGTCGTGCGGCTGCAGACCGTCGTCGCCCGCGAGGTCTCGCCGAGCGACGCAGGGGTCGTCACCGTCGGCAGCTTCCACGCCGGCACGCGGGCGAACATCATCCCCGACGAGGCCGTCATCGAGATCTCGACCCGGGCCCGCAACGAGGAGACCCGCCAGCGCATCATCGCCTCGATCGAGCGCATCGTCCGTGCCGAGAGCACGGCCGGTGGTCTGTCCGAGCCGACGATCGTGCGTGCACCGGGCGCCGAGGTCACCGTGAACGACGCCGAGGCCGCCGCCACCGTGCTCGAGGCCATCCGCGCCGAGGTGCCGGGAGCCCGCGACCTGGAGATCGGGCTCGCCATGGCGTCGGAGGACGTCGGCCAGCTCGCCACCGCAGCCGGAGCGCCGCTCGTGTACTGGTTCACGGGCATCACCGACCCGGAGCGCTTCCGTCGCGGCGAGGAGATCCCGAGCAACCACTCGCCGTTCTACGCGCCGCAGGCCGAGACCGCGATCCCGGTCGGCGTCGACGCCCTGGTCGCGGCGACGCGCGCCTACGTCGCCTGACGCGTTCTTCGGGAAGGAGGCCCGGGGCGGCCCCGCCGCGCACGTGACCGCCCCGGGGACGGCACGTTCACAGCCAACTCGCGCCGGGCCTCCCGGCTCGTCCGTTACGGTCGCGCCATGCGCTCCCTCCGTACCCCGCTGATCGCCGCCGTCGCTGCCGGCATCGCCCTGGCCGGACTCACCGGCTGCTCGACCCAGGCCGTGCAGCAGGCCACCGACCTCGGGTCCTCCGTCGCGTCGAACGTCGCCGACGGGGTCGCGGGCATCGACGGCAAGGCGATCCAGGACGGCATGTCCTCGGTGGCCGGGGGCATCGACGGCGCGCTCGACACGGCGCTCAAGGGCGCGGACGTGACCTCCGACGGCAAGGTGCCGGACGGGTTCCCGTCCGCCGACGTCCCGCTCGTCGACGGCACCGTGCTCGGCGGGGGAGCCGGACCGAACGGCTCCGGGTGGGTCGCGCAGGTCCGGGCGGCCTCGGTCGACGACTTCCAGGCCGCCGTGCAGCAGCTCACCGACGCCGGGTACACCGAGTCGGCGAAGCGTGCGGACTCGTCGAGCGCGTTCGGCATGTTCCGGAGCGACGCCTACCGCGTCGTCCTGACCTTCTCGGAGAGCAAGGACAGCGGCGGCGTCACGGCGACCTACATCGTCACGCCCCGCTAGTCCCGTACCCTTGGGGACGATGTCGAAGGCCCCTGCCACGCGCCCCGAGCGCGTCCTGATCGTGCACGCCCACCCCGACGACGAGACGCTCTCGTCGGGCGGGACCATCGCGACCCTGCTCGAGCGCGGCGCCGAGGTGACCGTGCTCACCGCGACCCGGGGCGAGCGCGGCGAGATGCTCACGGAGCGGTTGGCCCCGCTGGCGGGCGACCCCGCGCGGGTGGCACGGCACCGGGAGACCGAGATCGCCGCGGCCCTCGCCGCCCTCGGCGGGCCGCAGCACCTGTGGCTCGGCGGGCGCGGTGCCCGGCCGACCGACCTGCCGGAGCGTCGCTACGTCGACTCCGGCATGCAGTGGGGCCCGGACGGGCGGGCCACCGCCGCGGACGACGCCCCGGCCGACTCACTGACCGCGGCAGACCTGGGCGAGGTCGTGGACGACGTCCGCGCCGCGATCCGCTCCACCGGTGCCGACGCCGTGATCAGCTACGCCGACGACGGCGGCTACGGGCACCCCGACCACGTGCGGATGCACCACGCGGCGCAGTACGCGGCCCGAGCCGAGGAAGTCCCGTTCTCGATGATCGTCGACCCCGACCCCGATAGCGGTCAGGCCGACGTCACGGTCGACGTCCTGCCGGTCCGGGCCAAGGTGCGTGCGGCGGTCGAGCAGTACCGCTCCCAGGTCGCCGTCGACCCCGTGGACCCCGCCGACCCAGCGGCCCTGTCGTGGGTGATGCCGCACGGCGTCCGGCAGTACGCCCCGGCGGTCGAGGCGTTCCGGCACGACGCGGCCCCGCAGCCGGCGGCTCCGCAGACCTACGCCGAGATGTCCGGCCAGGGCAAGGCCGCGGCGGTCGTGGTCTCGCTGCTGCTCGGGCTGCTCGCCGGCGGCCTCGGGACGGTCACGCACCAGCAGACGATCGGCGGGTTCCCCGTCGGACTCGTCGTCACCACCCTCATCGTGCTCGGCCTGACCGTGGGCGTGCGGCTCGTCTACCGCTCGCGTGCGATGGTCGCCGCGATCGGCATCGGGATCCTCGTCGCGACGCAGGTGCTCGTGTCGGTCGGCGGGGAGAGCTCGCCGCTCGTCCTCGCCAACGCGGCCGGGTACGTGTGGACGTTCGCCCCCGCGGTCATCGCCGCCCTCGTCCTCGCGTGGCCGGACCTGTCGGGGCTGCGGTCCCGGACGGCTCCGGGCCGCGAGTAGACTCGAACCCGCTCGTCGAAGGGAGCACCCGAACCGTGACCTACGTGATCGCCCAGCCCTGTGTCGACGTCAAGGACCGCGCCTGCATCGACGAATGCCCGGTCGACTGCATCTACGAGGGTGACCGCTCGCTCTACATCCACCCCGACGAGTGCGTCGACTGTGGTGCGTGTGAGCCGGTCTGCCCCGTCGAGGCCATCTACTACGAGGACGACCTGCCCGACCAGTGGGCCGACTACTACAAGGCCAACGTCGAGTTCTTCGACGAGGTCGGGTCGCCCGGCGGTGCCGCGAAGGTCGGCGTGATCCACAAGGACCACCCCGTCGTCGCAGCCGAGCCCGTCCGCGGCTGACCGGACCCCCCTCGTGGCGCTCGACCTCCCCGACTTCCCCTGGGACCAGCTCGTCCCGTTCAAGCAGCGCGCCGCGGCGTACGAGGGCGGCATCGTCGACCTCAGCGTCGGATCGCCGGTCGACCCCACGCCCGAGGTCGTCCGCACCGCCCTGGCCACCGCGACCGACGCGCACGCCTACCCGCAGGTCGCCGGCACCCCGGCGCTGCGGCAGGCCATCGCCGACTGGTACGGCCGTCGCCACGGCGTCGCCCTGACCGAGGCGAACGCGCTGCCGACGATCGGCTCGAAGGAGTTCATCGCGGGCCTCGCGCTCTGGCTCGGCATCGGCCCCGGTGACACCGTGGTGTTCCCGGCCGCCGCGTACCCGACGTACGAGCTCGGAGCCGCACTGGTACGCGCTGATGCCCTGGCCTCGGACGACCCCGCGGCGTGGCCGTCCACCACGAAGCTCGTGTGGCTGAACTCCCCGGGCAACCCCGACGGCCGCGTGCTGACCCTCGACGAACTCCGTGCCGCCGTGGTCCGCGCCCGCGAGCTCGGAGCCGTCATCGTCGGCGACGAGTGCTACGCCGAGCTCGGATGGGACCCGGACCACGCCACCACCCCGACGCCCACGATCCTCGACCCGCGGGTCGTCGGCGACTCGCTCGACGGCGTGCTGAGCGTGTACTCGCTGTCGAAGCAGTCGAACCTCGCCGGCTACCGTGCGGCCTTCGTCGCCGGTGACGCCGCGATCCTGGCCGACGTCCTGGCCGTCCGGAAGCACGCCGGGCTCATGCCGCCGCTGCCCGTCCAGCAGGCCATGGTCGTCGCGCTGCAGGACGAGACCCACGTGCAGCAGCAGAAAGCCCGCTACCGAGCGCGCCGGAACATGCTCCGGCGAGCACTCGAGGACGCCGGGTTCCGGATCGACCACAGCGAGGCCGGGCTCTACCTCTGGGCCACCCGTGGCGAACCCGCACTCGACACCGTGGCCTGGCTCGCCGACCGCGGGATCCTCGTCGCACCCGGCACGTTCTACGGCGCAGCAGGGGGCGAGCACGTCCGCGTGGCCCTGACGGCGACCGACGAACGCATCGCCGCAGCGGCGCAGCGACTGGCGAGCAGCCGTCGCCTCGGTACCGCGTAGCACGGAAACGAGTACTCCGGGCGGGCCCCGCAATCCGTGAGAACCACCAAATCGTCACCTGGGATGTGTGCACGACCGACAGGTGCCGCGATTAGGCTGTCCTCGTGACTGACACTGCCAATGACGCTCAGAAGACGGCCACACCGCCCACCACGCCCGTCCCCGTGAGTCCCGCCGCCGAACAGCAGGGCGCGACCGCGACGCTGACGTTCCCGGGCGGCACGGCGGAGTTCCCGATCCTGCAGAGCGTCGACGGCGCGTCCGCGATCGACATCTCGACCTTCAAGAAGCAGACCGGGATGAACACGCTCGACTACGGGTTCGTGAACACCGGTGCGACGAAGAGCGCGATCACCTACATCGACGGCGACCAGGGCATCCTGCGCTACCGCGGGTACCCGATCGACCAGATCGCCGGCAACTGCACCTTCCTCGAGGTCGCGTGGCTCCTGATCTACGGCGAGCTGCCGACCCCCACCGAGCTCGAGCAGTTCGACGCCCGCATCCGTCGGCACACGCTGCTGCACGAAGACCTCCGCCGTCTGTTCGACGCCCTGCCGCACTCGGCGCACCCGATGTCCGTGCTCTCGAGCGCCGTGAGCGCCCTGTCCACGTACTACGAGGACGACATGGACGTCGACGACCCCGAGAAGGTCGAGCTGCAGACCGTCCGGCTCCTCGCCAAGCTCCCGGTGATCGCGGCCTACGCCCACAAGAAGGCCATCGGGCAGGCGTTCCTGTACCCGGACAACTCGCTGTCGTTCGTCGACAACTTCCTGCGGCTGAACTTCGGCACCATGGCCGAGACCTACAAGCCCAACCCGGTGCTGTCGAAGGCGCTCGAGCGGCTCCTCATCCTGCACGAGGACCACGAGCAGAACGCCTCGACCTCGACGGTGCGCATGGTCGGCTCGACGAAGGCGAACATGTTCGCCTCGATCTCGGCCGGCATCAACGCCCTGTACGGCCCGCTGCACGGCGGCGCGAACGAGGCCGTGCTCGAGATGCTCCAGCAGATCAAGGACTCGGGCGAGCCCGTGACGCGATTCGTCGAGCGGGTGAAGAACAAGGAGCAGGGCGTCAAGCTCATGGGCTTCGGACACCGCGTCTACAAGAACTACGACCCGCGCGCGAAGCTCGTCAAGGAGTCCGCGCACGAGGTCCTCGAGTCCCTCGGTGTGCAGGACGACCTGCTCGACATCGCGATGGAACTCGAGCAGATCGCGCTCGAGGACGAGTACTTCGTCAGCCGCAAGCTCTACCCGAACGTCGACTTCTACACCGGCATCATCTACAAGGCGATGGGCTTCCCGCCGCGGATGTTCACCGTCCTGTTCGCGATCGGTCGTCTGCCGGGCTGGATCGCCCAGTGGCGCGAGCTGAACAACGACCCGCTCAACAAGATCGGTCGCCCGCAGCAGCTCTACGTGGGTGCGCCCGAGCGGGACGTCCCCTCGCGCTGACCGACTCTGAGCGCCCCGCCCCACGGTTCCGTGGCGCGGGGCGCTCGTGCGTCTGCGCCGCGTGGCATTCCGCCCGCTCGCGGGGCGGTGGGGCGGCAAGACGCGCCGCTCACCTCCGCCGAGTGGTCGTGAACTGTCGTTGGGCGGGTGCCGAACCGACGGTTCGTGCACCCTCGGCGCCCCGCGGACGGTGTGTTGTGACCACTCGCGGGGCGGGGTGGGGCACTGGATGTGACGGCCTGGAGGCCCGGTGGCGGTCTCGTGGACCGGCTACGGGCCTCCCGTGCGGGCGTGTCGGGCGCGGGCGGCAGGGCGCGCCGCTCGCCTTCGCCGAGTGGTCGCTAACTGTCGTTGGGTGGGTGTCCAACCGACGGTTTGTGCGCCCTCGGCGACCCGCGGACGGTGTGTCGTGACCACTCGCGGGGCGTGCAGCGCTACGCGTGCAGCGCGGTGTTCAGCTGGATGCCCTCGCCCTTGCGCTGCAGCGCCTCGACGGCGCCGCTGACGCTGTTGCGGCGGAACAGGATGTTCGGGGTGCCGGAGAGCTCGGCAGCCTTGACGGTCTTCGGGGTGCCGTCGGGGTTCGGGGCCGCGCCGACCAGCACGACCTTGGTGCCGGCCGTGACGTAGAGACCGGCCTCGATGACGGAGTCGTCGCCGAGCGAGATGCCGAGGCCCGCGTTCGCGCCGAGCAGCGCGCGTTCGCCGAGCGAGACACGGTGCGTGCCTCCGCCGGACAGGGTGCCCATGATCGAGGCGCCGCCGCCGATGTCGGTGCCGTTGCCGACGACGACGCCCTGCGAGACGCGGCCCTCGATCATGGCGTCGCCCAGGGTGCCGGCGTTGAAGTTCACGAAGCCCTCGTGCATGACGGTCGTACCCGGTGCCAGGTGGGCGCCGAGACGGACCCGGTTCGCGTCGCCGATCCGCACGCGGTCCGGCACGACGTAGTCGACCAGACGCGGGAACTTGTCGATCGCGTGCACGGCGATGCCGGCGCGCTGCAGGGACGGGCGCACGCGCGTCAGGGAGTCGGGGTGCACCGGGCCGGCGTTCGTCCACGCGACGATCGGCAGGTGGCCGAAGACGCCGTCGAGGGAGACCTCGTTCGGGCGGACGTGCAGGTGGCTCAGCAGGTGCAGGCGGAGGTACGCGTCCGGGGTGCTCGTCGGGCCGGCGTCGATCGTGATCTCGGTGGTGACGGCCTCGATCCGGACCTCGCGGCGGGGGTCGTCACCGACGTGTGCCTGCAGCTCGGCGGGGAACACGGCGTCGGCGGGCAGCGCGCCGAGGTGCGTCTCGGGGTACCAGGTGTCGAGCGTCGTGCCGTCGGCGGCGATCGTCGCGAGGCCGTGGCCCCAGGCGTGGGTCGGGCGGTCGGTGGCAGTCGTGTCGGTCACGGCTCCAGGGTACCGAGCGCCGGTCGGCGGGCACCGTCCGTCCGGACTGCCGGGGCGGTCGGGTCACCGTCCGTCCGGACTACCGGGGCGGTGCGAGGGGCGGCCGGTAGGCTGCCCGCATGCCGGAGCACCTCGACCTCACCGCCTCGTCCATCGACATCACCCGTGCCATCTGCGACATCGAGTCGGTGTCCGGCAACGAGCAGGCCCTCGCCGACGCGATCGAGGCCGTGCTCGCACCGCTGCCGCACCTCGAGGTGATCCGTGACGGCGACGCGATCGTGGCGCGGACGAACCTGGGCCGCGACCGCCGGGTCGTCATCGCCGGCCACATCGACACCGTGCCGCTCAACGACAACCTGCCGACCGAGTTCCGGACCGCCGAGGACGGCACCGAGATCCTCTGGGGCCGTGGCACCGTCGACATGAAGGCGGGCTGCGCGGTGCAGCTCAAGCTCGCGTACGACCTCGTCGACCCCTCGGTCGACGTCACGTGGGTCTGGTACGACCACGAAGAGGTGAGCGACGCCCTGAACGGCCTCGGCCGCCTGGCCCGGACGCGACCCGAACTCCTCGCCGCCGACTTCGCGATCCTGGGCGAGCCGTCCGGGGCGCAGATCGAGGGCGGGTGCAACGGCAACCTCCGCGCCGAGATCCGCACGTTCGGCAAGCGCTCGCACAGCGCCCGGAGCTGGATCGGCGACAACGCCATCCACAAGACCGCCCCGATCCTGGCCACCCTGGCCGCGTACGAGCCCCGCACGGTCACGGTCGACGGGCTCGAGTACCGCGAGGGCCTGAACGCGGTCGGCATCAGCGGTGGCATCGCGGGCAACATCATCCCGGACGAGGCGATGGTGCACGTGAACTACCGGTTCGCCCCCTCGCGCTCGGCCGACGAGGCCGTCGCCCACATCCGCGAGCTGTTCGACGGGTACGAGGTCACGATCGTCGACCTCGCCGCCGGTGCCCGCCCCGGGCTCGACGCCCCGCTCGCGCAGGACTTCGTCGCGGCCGTCGGCGGACCGGAGCCCCGTCCGAAGTACGGCTGGACCGACGTCGCACGCTTCTCGGCGCTCGGGGTCCCCGCGGTCAACTACGGCCCCGGCGAGCCGGTCTTCGCCCACCACGACGACGAGCAGGTCCCGGTCGCGCAGATCACCGCGGTCGAGGCCGGGCTGCGTCGGTGGCTGACGGCCTGACGACGGCGGGGGCCACCCGGAGGACCCCTGCTCGGAACCGTTGGCGGGCCCGGTACCGGGTCGTCCCCTGGTGGGTGCGCATCACGGTCGTCTACGTGCTGGCGCGGCTCGTGACCGGTGCCATGATGCTCGCGTTCGCGGGTGTGCAAGCGGCGAACTCGTTCACCGTGCAGAGCCCGGGCTACCTGTCGTTCGCGTCGATCTGGGACGGCGCCTGGTACCGCGTGATCGCCACGGGCGGGTACCCGTCGACGCTGCCGGTCGACGCCGCCGGGCACGTGACCGAGAACGCGTGGGCGTTCATGCCCGCGTACCCGTTCCTGGTGCGCGGGCTCATGCTGCTCACCGGAGCGTCGTTCGAGTTCGTCGCGGTCTCGGTGTCGTTGCTCGCCGGACTCGGGGCCGCGCTGGTGTTCCGCCGGCTCATGGGGCGGTTCCTCGACCCCGCACAGGCGACGTTCGCCACGGTGTTGTTCTGCGTCGCACCGGTGTCCGCGATGTTCCAGGTGGCCTACGCGGAGTCGATGGGCCTGTTCCTGTTGCTCGTCGCGCTGCTGCTCATGGTTGATCGACGGTGGTGGGCGATGCTGCCCGTCGTGCTGCTGCTCGGCATGACGCGGCCGACGGGCCTCGCCTTCGCGTTCCTGGTGGTGCTCTTCGTGGCCGCGTGGGCGATCCGGCCGGCGTGGGTGCGCTCGTCGGAGCCGCTCACCCTCCGCCGACTCGTGCCCCCCGCGGTGGTCGCCACGGTGTCGGGTCTGGTCGGGCTGGCGTGGCCGGCGATTGCGTGGGCGGTCACCGGGGTGCCGAAGGCCTACACCGACACCGAGCTCGCCTGGCGGTCGTCGTACATCGGGTGGAAGGAGCTCGTGCCGTTCGCGCCGTGGGTGCAGGGGTTCGGGTGGTGGTTCGGGCAGCCGGCCGGCACGGTCCTGCTCGTCGTCGTGCTCGTCGGGTTCGCGGCGTTCGTGTGCATGCCCGCCGCACGCCGGATCGGCATCGAGCTCCGACTCTGGGGCGTGGCGTACCTCGTGTACCTGCTCGCGGTGTTCTTCCCGCAGTCGAGCACCTGGCGCATCCTCGTGCCGATCGCGCCGTTGCTCGGGATCGTCGCGCTGCCGCGGTCGCGGGGGTACCGCGTGGCCGTCGTCGTCGCGTTCGTCGGGCTGCAGTGGGTCTGGCTGTACTACACGTGGTGGATCGACGGCTACGACTGGACCCCGCCGTGATCGATGCGGGGCTCCGGAGGCCCGTGGTTCCGCGTTCTGCGGAGCATCCGGACAGCACATCCGACACCCCCAACCTGGGCGGTTTCGCAGTTGCCCCCTCCATACGGGATAATGGGGCTGCATTTACTGCACGAAAGGGGACATCTGATGGCAGCCATGAAGCCGAGGACCGGTGACGGGCCGATGGAGGCTGTTAAGGAGGGTCGACTCATCATCGTGCGGGTTCCGCTCGAAGGTGGAGGCCGCCTGGTCGTCTCGGTCAACGA
Organism: Curtobacterium sp. UNCCL17; assembly: GCF_000686685.1. NCBI lineage: Bacteria > Bacillati > Actinomycetota > Actinomycetes > Micrococcales > Microbacteriaceae > Curtobacterium > Curtobacterium sp. UNCCL17. Next base: position 194,519 of record NZ_JMLI01000017.1, read on the forward strand.
TGCCGAGGCCAAGGAACTCCACGACGCACTCGCTGAGGTCGTCTCGGCCTAGTACGTCGAAGCACCAGAACGGAAGGCCCGGAGCGTGTACGCTCCGGGCCTTCCGTCTGTGCGCTGCCGATCCCGCGGCTGGGGGATCCGCGGCGCTGTCGGTCGGCTCCGGCAGGATGGGGCCGTGCCGAGGACGAGACTGCCGATCCGCCGCGTCGAGGAGTACGCGCCCGACCCGATGCCGCGCGACGTCTGGCCCGCGACGCTCGCGCCCGTGCGGCAGCTGCTCGACGACGGGCTCGACCTCGCTCCGGTGACGGTGCTGGTCGGTGAGAACGGTGCCGGCAAGTCCACCCTGGTGGAGGCGATGGCGCTCGCCTTCGGCATGGGGCCCGAGGGCGGTTCGACGAAGTCCGGGCACAGCACCCGCCCGAGCGAATCGCAGCTCTGGGAACACATCGCCCTGCACCGGGAGCCCGGCGCGGTGCGGTCCGGCTTCTTCCTGCGCGCGGAGACCATGCACGGGGTGTTCACCTACCTCGAACAGCACCCCGGAGGAGCCGAGCCGCTGTTCCACGAGCGGAGCCACGGTGAGTCGTTCCTCGACTTCGTCATCCACCGGTCGCAGTGGCCCGGGCTCTGGATCCTCGACGAGCCGGAGTCCGCCCTGTCGTTCTCGGGGTGCCTGGCGCTGATCGGGCTCCTGCAGTCCATCGTCGAGACGGGTGTCGGCCAGGTCGTGCTCTCGACCCACTCACCCGTGCTCGCCGCGTTCCCCGGGGCCGAGATCCACGAGGTCGGCGAGTGGGGCCTGCGGCGCACCGGATGGCGCGACCTCGACCTGGTGCGGAACGAGCGTGCGTTCCTCGAGTCGCCCGAGCGGTACCTGCGGCACCTGGACTGACCTGCGCGAACGCCGGCGGGTCGAGCGCTAGTTGGTGACCTTCGTCAGCTGCAGCAGTCCGTCGCCGGCGGGCGACAGCGCGCTGCGCACTGCACCCGAGGTCGACACCTCGGTCAGGAGCAGCCGGAAGTCCGTGGTGGCACGGTCGCGCTTCACCGGGTCGGCCACGCGTCCGCGCCAGAGGGCGTGCGGCACCAGGACGGTGCCACCCAGGCGGGCGAGCCGCAGGCCGTGCTCGACGTACTCGATCACGTGCTCGGGGTCGGCATCGACGAGCACGACGTCGTACGAGGCCTCGTTCATGCGGGGGAGCACCTGGTTCGCCCGACCGGGGATGAGCCGGATCCGTGCGGGAGCGGTGCCGGCGCTGATGTAGGCGTCGCGGGCGAACTGCTGGTGGTCCACCTCGACGTCGATCGTGGTCAGGGTAGCGTTCGGAGCGCCGGCGAGCAGGTACAGGCCGGAGACCCCGAGGCCGGTGCCGATCTCGATGATGCTCGTCGCACGCGAGGCTGCGGCGATGACCGCGATCTGCGCACCGATCGCGGGCGAGATCGCTTCGACCCCGAGTTCCAGGGAGTGCTCACGAGCACGGGCGATCGCCTCGGTCTCCGAGACGATGTCCTCGGCGAACTTCCAGTTCGACTCTTTCTCTGACACGCACACTCCGTTCGGGAGACAACTCTAGAGGTGCAACGCAGCAGCAGGCGTTAGGCTCGCTCGCGTGGACATCCCGCTCGACAAGATCCTGATCATCGGGGTCATCGGCGTCCTCTTGCTCGGGCCGCAGCGCCTGCCGATGTACGCCCAGAAGCTGGCCGAGTTCGTCAAGGCCGTCCGTCGGTTCGCCGACACCGCCAAGGAGCGGATGCGCGACGAGATGGGCCCCGAGTTCGACGACATCGAGTGGCAGAAGCTCGACCCGCGTCAGTACGACCCGCGCCGCATCATCCGCGACGCCCTGCTCGACTCCGGCACGAGTGCCGCAGCCGTCCAGACCGCGCAGGTCACGGCCTCGAAGGTGCGCGCGACGGCTCCCGTCGTGCCCCTGGCCGCCGGTGAACCGGCACCCTTCGACGCCGAGGCGACCTGACGCCCGTCACGTCCCCACACGACGGACTGGAGGCCCGGTGCCAGCTGGCACCGGGCCTCCCGTCCGTCACGGGGTCGCGTCGCGACGCCCGGTCCTTCCCTACTTCAGCGCCGCCAGGAAGCGGTCGGTCCAGGCGAGGGCCGCGGTGCCGGCCACCGAGCTGCAGGTGGGTGACGCGGTGCTCTGCGCCGTCGGGCAGGGGGTGTCGCGGTCGAGCGACCAGGTGTGCACGCCCGCGAGCCCGTGGGACTTGGCGTACGCGGCGACGGTGTCGGCGTCCGCGAGGGTGAAGACCTCGTCGGCGGTGTCGTTGACGCCGATCATCGGGGTGACCTCGATCTTCGACGAGGCGATCCCGTAGGTGTGCTGCAGGTTCGTGACCGCCTGGATCGTCGACTGCCCCATCTGACACGTCGACCCGACGATCACGCAGTTGGCCGTGGTCGCGCGTCCGAAGTCCATCGTCATGAGGTTGATCGTGTAGTTCGTGAGCGCCGAGGCCTTGATCGCCTTGACGGTGGCGTCGCCGGTGCTGTTCAGCCCGCCGAACGAACCGTCGGACGCCGCCAGCGTGGCGAGCGTGAACGAGAAGCGCAGGCCGGGGTACTTCGCCTGCGCCAGCGCCGCTGCGCTCACCAGGTTCTGCACGTCCGCGGCGGACTGCCCGCTCTCGATGTCGAAGTCGACGCCGATCATGTGCGGCGAGGCGTAGCGGGCGATGAAGGACTGCAGCGCGGTGCCGGAGCACTTGAACGAGCCTGCGGCGCCACCGGTGCTGACGATGTAGTTCACCCCGGCCGCGTCGAGCTTCGCGATGTTGGCGCTGGCGAACGCGTCGGCGGCCACGCCGCCCCAGTTCTCGCTGCCGCAGGTACCGGTGGCGAAGGCGAGCGTGATGGCCTTGAGGCCGGGCTCCCGCGTCGACACGAGGCTGTTGCTCGACCCGACGACCGGGATCCGCGTGCCGGTGACCGCGGTGTTCATGACGTTCGTGTTCCAGTCGAGGTTCACGGTGATGTCCTTGTACGGGCTGAAGACCAGACCGCTCGCGGTGCCGGTGCTGCCGTTGCCGGGCGTGGTGGTCCCACCGCCGCCAGGGGTGGTGGTCCCGCCGCCGGTGCCGCCGCCGGTGCAGGTGCCGGACGACGTCCACGGCTGGCCGCTGCCGGTCGCACCGGAGTGGGTCGCCGGTTCGTCGCCCTGGGTCCACCAGTTCGCGGTGTAGTTCGAACCGTTCTCGCTGACGGTGGCTCCGCCGTTGTAGGCGGTGCCGGCGCTCCAGGCGGTCGCGCAGGTCGTCGCAGCGAGGGCTGGCGCCGCTGTGAGCGAGCCCCCTGCGACGATGACGGCGGCGATGGTGGCCACGAGGCCCGATCGCACGCGGGTGTTCTGGTTCACACGGTTCTCCTGTCCTCGGTCGGACGTCGTCGTCCGGCGGGTGGAGCCCTCACGTCACATTCCGCAAGGGCATTGTGTAATGCCCTTGCATAATGCGCCGGGGTAGAACGCCCTGTCCATGAACGAACGCACAGGATGCGCCGAACGGACCAGGGGAGTCAGGTCAGTCGCGGGTCGCGACGATCGTGTAGGTGGTCGGCATCCGGTCACGGTCGTGATCCGGCCAGGCCCACGAACCCGTGTCGGTCTCGACCATGCGGGAGCTGAAGCGCCAGGGCAGGGTCCGGCCCTCGTCGAGCCGTCGGAGTCGCAGCCCGGCACCGAGCAGGGCGTTCACGATCTCGGACAGCGGGTGCGGCCACTCGAAGGTGCGGGTGTTCGCCACCGTGCCGTCACCGGCGTAGGTGCCGGCGTCGTCCCACTGCTGCGCGGTGCCGTCCGGGAAGTACCGGTACCGGGTGACGAGCTCGTCGGCGTCCTCGTCGAGGGCGTAGAGCGCCGGGTGGCCGTCGCGGATGAAGAACACCCCGCCGGGGCGCAGCAGGCCGGCGACCTGCGCAGCCCAGCGGTCGAGGTCGGGGAGCCAGCAGATCGTGCCGATGCTCGTGTACACGACGTCGAAGTCGCCGGTGACGGCGGCCCGGGCATCGAGGACGTCGGTCTCGACCCAGGTGATGTCGAGGCCGAGGCGCGATGCGAGCCCGGCGGCCGAGGCGAGGGCGGCGGGGGAGAAGTCGACGCCGGTCAGCCGGGCACCCTCGCGGGCGAGCGACACCGTGTCGGTGCCGATGTGGCACTGCAGGTGGCAGACGTCGAGGCCCGCGAGCGAGCCCTTCGGCAACCAGGGCGTCAGCGCCGGCAGGTCGTCACGGACGACGTCGGAGCGGTGTCCGGGGTCGGCGAGGGCGTCGATCCCGTACGCGCCCTCGTGGATCGGCACCCGGTCGTCCCAGTTCGCGCGGTTGGTGGCGCGTGCGTGGTCCCAGTCGACATCGACGTGATCGGTGCTCATGACCCCGAGCCTAGGACAGCGACAACCCGAGCTTCCGGCCGGCGAGCCCGCGTCCCATCGTGGTGATCCGGTCGGCGATCGCCGTCAGGGCCACGGCGGACGGGTCCTCCGGGGCGCCGAGCACCACCGGGACGCCCGCGTCACCGCCCTCGCGCAGCGGCACGGACAGCGGCACGCTGCCGAGCACCGGGACGGGGGCGTCCTGCCCGCGGGAGAGCCGTGCCGCGGTCTCGGCGCCACCACCCTCACCGAACAGGTGCAGCACCGAGCCGTCGGGCTGCACGAGCCCGGCCATGTTCTCGACCACGCCGATGACCCGCTGCCCGGTCTGTCGGGCGACGATCCCGCTGCGTTCGGCGACGTCGGCCGCGGCGGCCTGCGGGGTCGTGACGACGAGGACCTCGGCGTGCGGCAGCAGCTGCCCCACCGAGATCGCGACGTCGCCGGTGCCGGGGGGAAGGTCGAGCAGCAGGACGTCGAGGTCGCCGAAGAACACGTCGGTCAGGAACTGGTTCACGGTGCGGTGCAGCATCGGTCCGCGCCACGACACCGCGGTCGAGACGTCGTCGACGAACATGCCGATCGACACGACCTTCACGTCGTGCGCCACCGGCGGCAGGATCATGCTGTCCACCCGGGTCGGGCGGGGTGCGACCCCGTGCTCGTCGGTCAGGCCCATCAAGCCGGGGACGCTGAAGCCGTGCACGTCGACGTCGACGACCCCGACCCGCAAGCCCCGCCGGGCGAGCGCGACGGCGAGGTTCACGGTGACGGTGGACTTGCCGACGCCGCCCTTGCCGCTCGTGACGGCGATGACGCGCGTGAGCGAGTCCGCGGTGAACTGGACGCCCTTGGGGCGGCCGGCTCGCAGCCGTTCGGTCAGCGCGGAGCGCGTGGCCGGGTCCATGACGGACACGTCGACGTCGACTGCGGCGACCCCCGGGACGGACCCGGCGGCGACGCGGACGTCGCGCTCGATGGTGTCGGCGGCGGGGCATCCCACGATCGTGAGCTGCAGGTCGACGCGCACCGCGCCTCCTGGCTGCACGTCCACGCCGCGGATCATGTCGAGCTCCGTGACGGGGCGGCGGATCTCGGGGTCGATGACGCGGCCGAGCGCGGCGAGGACCGCCGTGCCGAGCTGTTCGTCGGTGGGGACGGCGTCAGCCACGGGTGGAGCTGTCGTGTTCGTCCGCGTAGCCGGCCTCGTCCGCGTCGCGGCGGTCGAGCTCCTCGAGCAGGGAACGGAGCTCGGCGCGGATGAAGTCCTTCGACGCCATGTCCCGCATCGCCAGGCGCAGGGCCACGACCTCGCGGGCCAGGTACTCGGTGTCGGCCAGGTTGCGTTCGGCGCGCTGGCGGTCCTGCTCGAACTGCACGCGGTCGCGGTCGTCCTGCCGGTTCTGCGCGAGCAGGATCAGCGGGGCGGCGTACGAGGCCTGCAGCGAGAGCACGAGCGTCAGAGCCGTGAAGCCGATGGCCGCCGAGTCGAACTGCCACGGCTTCGGCGCCAGGGTGTTGTAGCCCATCCAGACCACGCAGAACAGCGTGAGCCCGATGAGGAACCAGGGCGTGCCCATGCCGCGGGCGATGCCCTCGGTCGCGCGACCGAAGGTGTCCCCGCGACCACGGCGGCGGCTGGGGAGCACGCGCGTGCGCATGCCCTTCGGGGAGTCGAGCCGGACCTCTTGCCGGTCACGGTCGCGACGGTTGTCATCCGTTCGGGCCACGGGTGGTCCTCCTTCCCGTCGTCACGGGTGTCCTGCGCGGGCGTTGGCGTGGAAGCGGTGAGGGTTCCCCCTCGCCCTGACTTCGCCAGTCGTCCGGCAGGACGTGGTCGAGGACATCGTCGATCGTCACCACCCCGACGAGACGGTGGGCGTCGTCGACCACGGGTACGGACAGCAGGTTGTAGGTCGCCATGATGCGGGTGACCTCGGCGGCGCTCGCGTCGACCCGGACCGGTTCGGTCTGCTGGTCGATGAGCGTGCCGAGCCGCTCGTTCGGCGGGTAGCGGAGCATCCGCTGGAAGTGCACGAGCCCGAGGAACCGACCGGTCGGCGGCTCGTACGGCGGCAGGGTGACGCAGACGGCGGCGCCGAGCACCGGCGCGAGCTCGTGGCGGCGGACCAGCGCGAGGCCCTCGGCCACGGTGGCGTCGGCCGAGACGATCACGGGTTCGGTGGTCATCAGACCACCGGCGGTGTCCGGCTCGTACTCCAGGAGCATGCGGACGTCCTGCGCCTCCTCCGGCTCCATGAGCTGCAGGAGGGCTTCGCTCCGCTCGTCGGAGAACTGGGCGAGGACGTCGGCCGCGTCGTCCGGCTGCATCTGGTCGAGGACGTCGGCGGCACGGGCGTCGACCAGTCGGGTGAGGATCTCGATGCGCTCCTGGTCGGGCATCTCCTCGAGCACGTCGGCGAGGCGGTCGTCCGGAAGTTCCTCGGCCACTTCGAACCGGCGCTCGGCGGGCAGGTCGAGCAGCGTCGACGCGAGGTCGGCGGGCAGCAGGTCGGAGTAGGCGGCGATGACGTGCTCGGCGGACTGCGCCTCACCGGGGAGCTCGTCCTCGGTGACCTCGTTCCACGTCGCGAACGTCGTCGGACCCTTGCCGAACGGCGACGGCGTGGTCTTCGGCTTGCGGAGGAAGAGCTGCGCGACCTCCCAGTCGCCCTGCCCGCGGTCCTCGATCGCGACGTCCTCGATGGTGGCGCGGATCCGCTGGTTCTTGATGAGCACCTTGCGGCCGAGCATCTCGGCGATGACGCGGACCTCGCCACCACGCTGCTCGAAGCGGCGCATGTTCACCAGGCCGGTCGTGATGACCTGCCCGGCACCGATGGAGGTGATGCGGCCGATGCTCACGAAGATGCGGCGCTTGCCGGGCACCTCGACGATGAGCCCGACGACGTGCGGGGGATCGGCCCGGCGGTAGACGACCAGGACGTCCCGGACCCTGCCGACGCGGTCGCCCGCGGGGTCGAAGACGGAGCACCCGGCGAGGCGGGCGACGAAGACCTTCGTGGCGCTCACCCGACCCAGCGTAGTCGCTCGGGTGTGGGCGTTCGCCCGCGCCGGTCGGCGGCTTCCCTGAGAGTGCACGTGCGATTGCAAGGTGTGCGGTGAATGATGGCTGTGTGAGCAATCAGAGCCCCTTCGCCGGCAGGACCGCCCAGGCGTTCCCGACGCTGCCCAAGGGCGACGTCCTGGGAACGTACGACAGCTACCCCGACGCGCAGCGCGTGGTGGCGAAGCTGGCCGAGGCCGACTTCCCCGTCAACCAGCTCTCGATCGTCGGCAACGACCTGAAGACGGTCGAACGGGTCACCGGCAAGATGACCTACGGCCGTGCCGCCATCGCCGGCGCGCTGTCCGGCCTGTGGCTCGGCATCTTCTTCGGCATCGTGCTCACGCTGTTCTCACCGAGCGCCGGCGGCCTGATCCTGGCGGCCGCGATCATCGGTGCCGCGTTCGGCATGCTCTACGGCATCGTCTCGTTCGCGATCACGAAGCGGCAGCGTGACTTCACGAGCGTGCACCAGGTGCTCGCCACCAACTACCAGATCGTCGTCAACCCGCAGCTGACCGGGCAGGCGCAGCGGATCCTCGGCGAGCACGGGGCGACCCCGTCCACGCACTGGAACGACGCTCCCCAGCAGCAGCAGCAGCAGCAGCAGCAGCAGTGGCGTCCGGGTCCCGGTGGGATCCCGCCACAGCAGCAGTCGCCGTACGGCGGGCACGCCACGCCGCACGAGCAGCCGGGAGGCCCGCAACACCCCGGCACGTCGGCCCCCGGCACGCAGACCGGTGCGCCTTCGGGCCCGCCGCGCTACGGGACGAACGACGGACCCCGGTACGGGGAGACCCCCGAGACGGCCGCCGCCCCCGCGGCCCCGCCGGTGCCGGAGCGTCGACCCGAGGAGCCGCCGCGCTACGGCGAGCGGGTCGCCGGTGCCACGCCGCCGGAGCCCTCGTCCTCGCCGGACGCCCAGCGTGACGGGGACAGCGACCGCCGCTAGTCGCGCTCCGGCTGCTGCGCTCGGGCTCCGACGGGCGTGCCCCGTGGTCGGTGGACCGGCGGGCGTCGGGTTGTTCGACACGCGGCTCACGTCCGCCGAGGTCCCGCGAAGTGTCGCCGCCGAGCATCGCGCCCGGCGGTGCGGCGTCCGCAGCGGCGGAGTCCGGGGCGGTCCTGGCGGTCCGAGTGGTCGCAACACCCCGCGCGCTCGGCCTCGAGCGGTCAGAGATCGTCGTTCGGCGCCGGCCCAGACGACGCTTCGTGACCGCTCGGCCTCGGGCAGACGGCACGTCGTGACCGGGAGCCGTGCGGGCCCCGGGCGCGGCGGCACGGCACGGCGCCGTGCGGCATCGCTCGGCACGCGTGGCTCGGCGTCGCCCGGCACGCGCGGCACGGCGTCGCCCGGCACCACACCGGACGGCACCACACCGGACGGCATCGCGCGCCACAGCACCGCCCGGTCTCGCCGGGCAGGCTCGGTCCGGCTAGAGGACCTTCGAGTAGCAGACCGACAGGGGCGCCCCGACGTAGGGCCCGAAGTTCGCGATCCGCCGGAACCCCTCGCGCTGGTAGAAGCCGACGGCACGCTGCTGCGCTGTGCCCGTCTCGAGGACGAGCGCCGGTGACCCGAGGTCGAGCGCGGCCTCTTCCAGCCGTCGCAGCAACGCGGACGCGACGCCGGACCCGCGGGATTCGGGTCGGACGTACATCCGCTTGATCTCCGCGATGCCGTCATCGACGATGCGCAGGCCACCACATCCCAGGGGAGTACCGGACTCGTCCCGCGCGACGAAGAACACCGCGATCGACTCGGCGGTCGGCTTCTCACCCGGCTCGGTGTCGCCGCCGTGCGCCCGGTCGATCTCCAGTCGCTGGGCGGCTCGGAGTCGCTGGGCGTCGGGGGAGTCGAAGTGCTCGACCTCGATCGCGAAGGTGTTCGGGGAGGCCTCGGGCATGGTCACCCGATCAGGCTAGCTGCCCGAGCGGGCGATCCACCCCTCCACTTCCGAGGGGGTCCGGGGGATGCCGACGGACAGGTTCTCGGCGCCGTCCTCGGTCACCAGGATGTCGTCCTCGATGCGGACACCGATGCCGCGGAACTCCTCCGGCACGGTCAGGTCGTCCTGCTGGAAGTACAGCCCGGGCTCGATCGTGAAGACCATGCCTGCCTGCACGGTGCCGTCGAGGTACATCTCGCGGCGGGCCTTCGCGCAGTCGTGCACGTCGAGCCCGAGGTGGTGGCTCGTGCCGTGCACCATGTAGCGGCGGTGGAACTGGTTGTCCGGCTCGAGCGACTCGGCGGCCGAGACCGGCAGGAAGCCCCACTCGGCGGTCTTCCGCGCGATGACCTCCATCGCGGTGGCGTGCACCTGGCGGAACGTGATGCCCGGCTTGACGATCGCGAACGCGGCGTCGGCGGCTTCGAGCACGGCTTCGTAGACCATGTGCTGCACGGGCGAGAACGTGCCGCTCACCGGGAGCGTGCGGGTGATGTCGGCGGTGTAGAACGAGTCGACCTCGACCCCGGCGTCGATGAGGATGAGGTCGCCCGGCTGCACGGCGCCGTCGTTGCGGGTCCAGTGCAGGATGCAGGCGTGGTGGCCCGAGGCGGCGATGGTGTCGTAGCCCACGGTGTTGCCGTCCGCGCGCGCCCGGCGGTTGAACGTGCCCTCGACGATGCGCTCACCGCGCGGGTGCGCGAGCACGGCGTCGAAGTCGCCGATGACGTCGTCGAACCCGTGCTTCGTGGCGTCGACGGCCTTGCGGAGCTCACGGACCTCGTACGCGTCCTTGACGAGTCGCAGCTCGGACAGGTCGCGGGAGAGCAGGTCGTCGGTGGCCGGCGACCCCTCGGTCTCGTCCGCGCCACCGATCGCCGCGCCGATGCGGGCGTCGAGGGAACGGGTCAGGTCGTCGTCGGCTTCACGCACGAGCAGCGCCGACGCGTCGAGTCCATCGGCGACGGCCGTGAACGCCCCGAGGTCGGCGGTGGCCAGCCCGAGGTCGGCGGCGACTGCGTCGAGCGAGGGGCGCGGACCGACCCAGAACTCCCCGATCTCGGGGTTGGCGTAGAACTCTTCCGAGTCGCGGCCTGCGGTGGCGCGGAAGTACAGCGTGGCGTCGTGCCCGGAGCCGTTCGGCGTCATCACGAGCACCGAGCCGACGACGGTGTCGGTGCCCCAACCGGTCAGGTGGGCGAAGGTGGAGTGCGGGCGGAACGGGTAGTCGCAGTCGTTCGATCGGACCTTGGCCTGCCCGGCCGGCACCACGATCGTGCGGCCCGGGTGCAGCTCGGAGATGCGCGCGCGACGCTCGGCGGCGAACGCGGCCTGCTCGCGGGGCTCGGGCTGCGCCTCCGAGCGCTCGGCCCACTGCGACCCGATGAAGTCCTTGAAGGTCGAGGACCCGGGGGTCGTGGATCGGTTGCTCGTCGCGCGGGGAGTCGTGTCGGCCATGCGTCCATCATCGCACCGCCCGGGGACACCCGGCCTGTGCGGCCGCTCACCTGTGGATAGCATTGGCCACGTGCCAGACCCGTTCATCGACCTGCACGCGCACTCCAGTGTCTCCGACGGCACCGAGCGTCCCGCGGAGCTCGTCCGAGCGGCCGCGGCCGCCGGACTCGACGCCGTCGCGCTGACCGACCACGACACGACCGCGGGGTGGGCGGACGCCACGGCCGCGGCGCACGAGCTGCCCCTGACCCTGCTGCCGGGCCTCGAGCTGAGCACCCGGATCGGCTACCGCAGCGTGCACGTGCTCGGCTACCTGGTGGACCCCGAGCACCCCGGACTGGTCGAGGAGACGACCCGGATCCGCGACGGCCGGCTCTCCCGCGCGCACCGCATGGTCGACCGCATCGCCGAGGACCACCCGATCACCTGGGCGGACGTCCTGGCCCAGTCCAGCCCCGGTGCCACGATCGGCCGTCCGCACATCGCCGACGCCCTGGTCGCCCGCGGGCTCGAGTCCGACCGATCCGCGGCGTTCCGCGGCATCCTGCACCCGGCATCCGGCTACTACGAACCCCACGAGGCGCCGTCGCCCCTGCGCGGCGTCGAACTCATCCGGCAGGCGGGCGGCGTGCCCGTCATCGCGCACCCCGCGGCGTCCTCGCGCGGGATCGTCATCGACGAGCCGATGCTCCGCGACCTGGTCGACGCCGGGCTCGGCGGGCTCGAGGTCGACCACCGCGAGAACCTGGCACACGGCAAGCGCACCCTGCTCGACTGGGCGACGCGCTACGGCCTGTTCGTCACCGGCTCGAGCGACTACCACGGCACCGGCAAGCCGAACCGGCTGGGGGAGCACCGCACCGCACGCGTCTCGTTCGACGCGATCGTGTCCGAGGCCACCGGCAGCGCCCCGGTCGTCGGCCCCGGTTCGCGTCTGGCCTGACGGCCGACCGAACGGCTGGCCACCGAGTCTTCGGCCTGGCCGACAGTCCACGCGTCGGCGTCCGCGTGAACTGTCGCTGCGCGCGTGACGCCGGTCCGCGGGTGGAGACGACGAAGGGCCCGTCGCGTCAGCGACGGGCCCTTCGGTCTGGAGGCGCTACTCGCCGTCCGACGTACCCTGCGGTGCCGAGGCGGTCGCCGAGGCATCGCCGGTGCCGGCTCCGCGACGGCGGCGACGACGGCGACGCTTCGCGGCGCCGTCGGTGGAACCACCTTCGACGGCCGAGCCGTCCTCGGTGCCCGCCGCGGCGGTGGGGGCGACCGACTCGGTGGCCGGAGCCTGCGGGGCGGACTGCTCCGAGCCTCCTGACCGGGTGCGGCTGCGCGACCGCGAACGCGACGCGTCACGCGAACCCGAGGCCGGGCGGTCGCTGCTGCGCTTCTCGACGGGAGCGCCGGCCGAGGCGGCGTGCGACGACGAGCCGGGCAGGCGGCCCTTGGTGCCCTTGGGGATGTCGAGTTCCTCGAACAGGTGGGGCGACGACGAGTAGGTCTCGACGGGCTCGGGGATGCCGAACTCGAGGGCCTTGTCGATCAGCGTCCACTTGTGCAGGTCGTCCCAGTCGACGAACGTGACCGCGATGCCGGTCTTGCCGGCGCGGCCCGTGCGGCCGGCACGGTGCAGGTACGTGTCCGGGTCGTCCGGGATCGTGTGGTTGATCACGTGCGTGACGTCGTCCACGTCGATGCCGCGGGCAGCGACGTCGGTGGCGATGAGCACGTCACGCTTGCCGGCCTTGAACGCCGCCATCGCGCGCTCGCGCTGCTCCTGGTTGAGGTCGCCGTGCACCGCTGCGGCGTTGAACCCGCGGTCCTTCAGCTCCTCGACGAGCTTCGCCGCGGCACGCTTGGTGCGGGTGAAGATCACGGTCTTGCCGCGGCCCTCGGCCTGGAGGATGCGGGCGATGACCTCGTCCTTGTCCAGGGAGTGCGCACGGTAGATGAGGTGCTTGATGTTGGCCTGCATGAGGCCCTCGTTCGGGTCGGTCGCCCGGATGTGCACCGGACGGCTCATGAACCGGCGGGCGAGGGCGACGATCGGCGCGGGCATAGTCGCCGAGAACAGCATCGTGTGCCGCACCTCGGGGACGGCCTGGAAGATGCGCTCGATGTCCGACAGGAACCCGAGGTCGAGCATCCGGTCGGCCTCGTCGAGCACGACCTCTTGCACGTGGGAGAGGTCGAGCAGACGCTGCCGCTGCAGGTCGATGAGCCGCCCGGGCGTGCCGACGACGATCTGGGCACCGGCCTTGAGCTGCTCCACCTGGCCCTCGTAGGCCTTGCCGCCGTAGATCGAGACGACCGTGGTCGGGCGGTTCGAGGCCGCGAGCTCGAGGTCCTCGGTGACCTGGACCGCGAGTTCACGGGTCGGGACGACGACGAGCGCCTTCACCCCGTGCGCCGGGTCGGCACCGAGTCGCTGGATCAGCGGCAGGCCGAAGCCGAGCGTCTTGCCGGTACCCGTCTTGGCCTGGCCGATGATGTCCTGGCCGGTCAGGCCGAGCGGGATGGTCTGTTCCTGGATCGGGAAGGGCTCGATGATGCCCTTGCCGGCCAGTGCATCGACGATGTCCTGGTCGATGTTGAGGTCTGAGAAAGTCAAAGAATCACCTTAGTTCTGGTGGAAGTCCCGGCCAGTCTACCGACGGGCGCGTGGTCCGGGGCGCTCCGGGGTGCGTCGGGGCGTCCGGGCGGGCGACCGGCGGGTGCCACGGGACGCGCCCTCTATGCTGGTCGGGTGGTCTCGTGGTGGAACCGGAAGCGCGCGGCGCAGCTCGCTGCAGCATGGCTCGCGTCGCGGAACCCGCGCGGAGCCGCGCAGGTCAAGCGGCTCGCGCTCGACGACGTCACCCCGGAGCTCGACGTCTACCTGGGGCAGGCCGCGTACCTGCAGCTCTCCGTCTACGAGACGATGGGACGAGCCGGTGCTTCGGCACCGACGCTCTCCGGCCGTCTGGTCACCGGGGTCCTCGCGACCACGGCGCTCGAGCGGCACCGCACGATCGTGGCCGAGATCGAACGCAGCGGCGGAGACCCGGCGGCGCTGATGGCCCCGCACCGCGAGGCGATCGACCTGTTCCTCGAACGGACGAGCGGTGCCGACTGGTACGAGTCGATGCTGACCGGCTACGTGACGGCCGGCATCCTGAACGACCTGTTCGGCAACCTGCTCCGCTCCCTGCCGACGGACGTGCGGCAGCGGCTGCGTTCGGTGTTCGACGCGCGCGAGGAAGCAGCGGTCGTCGAAGAACTGACGGCCCACATCGAGAACGACCCGCGGATCGGTTCACGCCTGGCGATGTGGGGACGGCGCCTGGTGGGCGACACCCTGCTGGTCGCCCGGTCGGCGCTGGCGTCGCACGCCCGTGAAGACCAGGAGCGGCTCGAGCCGGTCTGGACCGAACTCATCGCCGCGCACACCCGACGGATGGACGCGCTCGGTCTGACGGCCTGAGCGGTCAGGCTGCTCGAGCGTCAGGATTGCTCGAGGGTCAGGCGCCGCGCGTCTTGAGCTGCTCGTAGTACTCGGCGTCGCGCTTGTCGCGCTGCGTGCCGAGGAGCCACTCGACGACGAGGACGACCACGCCGGACCCCACGAGGGCCACGACCCAGATCCAGGTGCCGTCGTACCGCCACCCGGCCCAGGTCAGCGCCTCCCAGAGGACGGCTGCGGCGATGCCGCCGACCGCGGGGCCGACGAGCACGCCGCGGTTCGACCGCCACGGCAGGATCACGTGCGCGACCGCACCGATGATGACGCCGCCGAGGACGGCGAAGAGCAGTTCCACGTCGTCAGGCGACGAAGCCGATGCGCCGTGCCTCTTCCGCGCCGACCTCGACGTACGCCAGAGCCGAGACGGGGACGATGAAGCGACGGCCCTTGTCGTCCTGCAGCGACAGGTGCGTCGACTGCGCGGTGAGCGCCTCGGACACGGCCTTCTCGACCTGGTCCGCGGTCTGGGCGGTCTCGAAGGCGATCTCGCGGGGGCTGTTGATGATGCCGATCTTGATGTCCACGAGCACAGCGTATCCGAGCGGTCCCGTGCGGTATCGGGCGTTCGCCGCGGGCGCACTCGACGGCGCGACGACCGGTGCCCCGCGCGTCCGCAGCGGTGCTGTCGGCGGTCCTGGGTACCGTACGAGCGTGCCGCAGACCACGCTGATGCCCGCTCCCGAGGACACGGGATTCGCGCGCGCACTGGTCGACGACCCCTCGCAGGCCGCGGTGCTCGCGCTGCCGGACGGCCGTCACGCCGCGGTGATCGGTGCGCCGGGCAGCGGCAAGACGACCACGCTCGCCCGGCTCGTCGCCGACCGGCTGGCCCGACCCGACGCGATCACGCCCGACGGGCACGCGACGGTCCTCGCCCTGACCTCGGCGCGGACGGCTGCAACGGCGCTGCGTGACCGGCTCGCACGGGCGGTCGACCGGGTCGTGCCGGGTGCCCTCGCACGCACCGTGAACTCACTGGCGTTCCAGATCGTCACCCACGCGGCGTCGGTGCAGGGGCAGGAACCCCCGACGCTGCTGACCGGTGGGGAGCAGGACCGGATCATCGCCGACCTGCTCGCCGGGCACGAACTCGACGGCGCCGGACCGGCCTGGCCCGACCCGATCACCTCCGTGGTCCGGGAGCGAGCCGGGTTCCGCACCGCCCTGCGCGACGTCATGATGCGTGCGGTGGCCGCCGGCGTCGAGCCCGACGACATGCGGGAACTCGGCGACGAGCTCGGACGGCCCGAGTGGCGGGCCGTCGGCGACTTCGTGGACGACTACCGGGCATCGGTCACCGCGTTCCGGCCGACCGGGCTCGACTCCGGTGAACTCGTGGCGTACGCCACCGCCGCGGTGCTGCGGCACGAGCTCCCCGCCGGCATCGCCGCCCTGCGCCTGGTCGTGGTCGACGACACACAGGAACTGGTGGAGGGCGAGATCGCCCTGCTCGGGGCGCTCGCGCGCTCCGGCGTGCAGGTGGTGGCCTTCGGCGACCCGGACATCGCCGCCTCGGCGTTCCGCGGCGCCGAACCGGACGTGCTCGGTCGACTGGCCGTGCGACTCGGGGTCGACCGGGTCGACGAACTGTTCCTCGGCGCGGTGCACCGGCACCCCGCCCCGATCCGCGCCCTGGTCACCGGCGTCACGGGTCGCATCGGCACCGCGGCGGCCGGACGGCAGCGCAGCGCGTCGGCGGGCGACCAGGATGCGCGGTCCGACGCCGTCGTGCACCTCGAGGCCGCCAGCCGGTCCGCGCTCGTCGTGGCGATCGCCCGTCGACTGCGCGAACACCGCCTGCTCGACGGTGTGCCGTGGCACCGGATGGCCGTGGTCACCCGCAGCGGTGCTGCCATCCCCGAACTCGTCCGGGCACTCTCCGTGGCCGAGGTCCCGGCGACCGCCGGTGCCGCGCCCGTCCGTCCGCGCGACGACTCCGCGGCGCGGGCGCTGCTGGACGCGGCTGCGGTGGCGCTCGACGTCCTGCCGCTCGACGCCGCCCTGGCCACCGCGTTCGCCACGGGGCCCCTCGGTGGCCTGGACACCCTGGCGATGCGTCGGCTCCGGCTCGCCCTGCGGCGCGAGGAGCTCGCGGGCGACGGCAGCCGCACCGCCGACGAACTGCTGGTCGATGCCCTGGGCGCACCGGAGCGCCTGGCGACGGTGGACGCCGGGTTCGCGCGACGAGCGACCCGGCTGGCCCGGAGCCTGGTGCAGGCGCGTGCCGACGCCCAGGCGGGATCGAGCATCGAGGAGATCCTCTGGGGCCTCTGGGAACGCAGCGGTCTCGCGAAGTCGTGGGGTGCCCAGTCCGCCGCCGGTGGGGTCGGCGCCGGGGAGGCCGACCGGCACCTGGACGCCGTCGTCGGCCTGTTCACCGCCGCCAAGCGCTTTGTCGAGCGCACGCCGGACGCCCCCGCTCGGGTCTTCGTCGACGACCTGCTCGGCGCCGACCTGCCAGAGGACTCGATCGGCCCCGACCGGACCGCCGGCCGGGTGCGGGTGCTGACGCCGTCGGCGACGATCGGACTCGAGTGCGACGTGGTCGTGGTGCTCGGTCTGCAGGACGGCGTCTGGCCCAACACCCGGGTGCGCGGCAGTCTGCTCGACCCGGACGGACTGGTCCGCGCTGCTGCCGGGGTCGAGCGTTCGCCCATCGACGACCGTGCCGCCGTGGTCGCCGACGAACTCCGGCTGTTCGCCCGGGCCGTCTCGCGCGCCACCACCCAGGTCGTCATCGGCACGGTCGCGAACGACGACGAGTCGCCGTCACCCTTCGTCCGACTCGTCCCGGTGCCGCCGGACCGTCAGCCGACCGTCCACCCGCTGTCCCTGCGTGGGCTCGCCGGGTCGCTGCGCCGCCGGGTGGTGGGCTCGGGCGATCACGAGGCCGCGTCCGCGCTGGCCCGCCTGGCCGAGGCCGAGGTACCCGGTGCGGCTCCGGACGAGTGGTACGGGCTCGCCGAACCGACCACGGACGACCCCCTGGTCGACCTCGACGCCGAGCCCGAGCCCGCGCCCGGGGTCGAGGGCGGCGAGCCCGTCGCTCCGGCCGTGTCGGTGTCGCCGTCGCGCATCGGCACCTTCGAGGAGTGCCCGGTGCACTGGTTCGCGCAGACCTTCGGCGGCGGTGCCCCGAGCCCGGCGATGGGCATCGGCACGATCGTGCACGAAGCGATGGAGCACGCCACCGAGATCGACGTCGAGTCGCTGTGGGAGCAGGTCGAAGCGCGGTGGGACGAGCTCACCTTCGAGTCGCCCTGGGTCGCCGACCGCGAACGCGCCCGGACCCGGCGGATGATCGAAGGGCTGAGCGACTACCTCCGCACCTTCGCCAGTGCCGGCCGTCGACTGCTCGGCGCCGAGACCTCGTTCGCGCTCGTGACCGGCCCCGCCCGCATCCGGGGGAGCATCGACCGCATCGAGGTCGACCCCGAGGGCCGTGTCAGCGTCGTCGACCTGAAGACGGGCCGTTCGATGCCCAGCGAGAAGAACGACATGCCGGAACACCCGCAGCTCGGCGCCTACCAACTCGCGGTCGAGGACGGCGCGGTCGAGGGCGTGCCGGCGGGGTCTCCGATGACCGACGCCCGGCTGGTGTTCGTCCAGAACCCCCGCGGCGGACAGGCGTACTCCGAGCGGACGCAGCACGCGTTCGACGCCGAGGCACGGGAGGCCTACCGCGAGCGGTTGCACGGGGTGGCGCGGGGCATGGCCGGCCGGACGTTCGTGGCGAACGTGGACGACCACTGCGAGAAGGCCCGGACCGGGGTCGAGTGCCGGATCCACGTGGTGGCGGAGGTGACCTGGTGAGCGACACCGCGGACACGACCGACACGACCGGCACGGCTACTGCGGCCGACACGGCTCCTGCTGCTCCGCCCGTCATCCGGCACGGCGCCGACGCCATCGCCGACGCCCTCGGTCGCCCCCGTCCCACCGCCCAGCAGCGTGCCGTCATCGAGTCGCCGCTCGTGCCGGCGCTGGTCGTCGCCGGTGCCGGCAGCGGGAAGACCGAGACGATGGCCTCGCGCGTCGTCTGGCTGCTGGCCAACGGACTCGTCCGACCCGACGAGGTCCTCGGACTGACCTTCACCCGCAAGGCCGCCGGTGAACTCTCGGTCCGCATCAACGACCGCATCCGCGCGCTCGAGGACGTCGGACTGATCACTCCCGGGGACGCCTTCGAAGCGCCCACAGTCTCGACGTACAACGCCTTCGCCAACGCGGTCTTCCGCGAGAACGCCCTGCTCGTCGGGCGTGACGGCGAGTCCCAGGTGCTGACCGAACCCTCGGCCTGGCAGCTCGCCCGTCGGGTCGTGGTGGCCGCCCGCGACGACCGGCTCGCGGGACTCGACCGCGACGTCGACACCCTGACCGCAGCCGTGGTGGCGCTCGCCGGTGCCACCTCCGAACACCTCGTCGAACCGGAGGACCTCCGCCGGTTCGCGATCGAGTTCTCGGAGCTGCTCGAACTCCCCGGCAACCGCGGCAAGCCGTACAAGGCGATCACCGACGCGGTCGCCGCGATCGGCGCCCTCGAACCCCTGGCCGACCTGGTCGCCGAGTTCTGGCGGCAGAAGGTCGACCGCGGATTCGTGGAGTTCTCCGACCAGATCGCCCTCGCGCTCGCCGCGGCCGAGTCGGCCCCACGCGTCGTCACAGACCTGCGGAGCCGGTACGGGGTGGTGCTCCTCGACGAGTACCAGGACACCTCGGTGGTGCAGACCCGGTTCCTCGCCCGGCTGTTCCGCGGGCACTCGGTGATGGCGGTCGGCGACCCGCACCAGTCGATCTACGGGTTCCGCGGTGCGAGTGCCGCGAACCTCGCCCGGTTCCCGCACGACTTCGGCGGCGACGAACCCGGCGTGGCCGAACCCGTGACCTTCGCGCTGTCGACCAGCTGGCGGAACCCGGTGGACGTGCTCGCGGGGGCGAACGCGATCGTGGCACCGCTGTCCGAGGCGTCCGAGGTCGACGTCGAACGGCTCTCGCCCCGGCCGGGCGCGGACGCCGGCACCGTGCGGGTGGTGTTCCCCGAGACCCTGCCGGAAGAGGCCGACGAGGTCGCGGCGTGGTTCCAGGACCATCGCCGTCAGGACCCGACGGGCTCGATGGCGCTGCTGCTGCGCGCGCGGAAGGACCTCGCGGCGTTCACGGCGGCGCTCGGTGCCCGCGGGGTGCCGTACCACGTGCTCGGCACCGGCGGACTGCTCCAGCGCCCGGAGATCGTCGACCTGGTGGCGTGCCTGCGGGTGCTGCACGACCCGGCGGCCGGCAACGACCTGATCCGGCTGCTCGCGGGTGCACGGTGGCGGGTCGGTGCGGCGGACATCGTCGCCCTGCACCAGCTCGCCCGGTGGCTGTTCCAGCGCGACCACACTCAGCAGCGGCTCGATGACGACCTGACCGCGGCGTTCCGGGCCTCCGTTGCCGCCGGGGAGCACGGGTCGATCGTCGATGCGCTCGACTTCGTGGCGACCGCGCCCGACGAGCACGGCGCGCTCGAGGGCATCACCGCCGCGGGTCGCAGCCGGATGCGTGCGCTCGGCGGCCAGCTCGCGATGCTCCGGTCACGCGCGGGGAGCGACCTGGTCGACTTCGTGACGCTCGTCGTGCAGGAGATGCGGCTCGACATCGAGGTCGCCGCCCACGAACAGGGGAGCGGCGCCTACCTCGACGCCTTCATCGACGAACTCGCCGGCTTCGTCTCGACCGACGACCGCGCCGACCTCGGTTCGTTCCTCGGGTGGATCGACGCCGCAGCCCGGCGTGACGACATGGGCCCGCGTTCCGAGGAGCCCGAGGCCGGTACCGTGCAGATCCTGACGATCCACGGGTCCAAGGGACTGGAGTGGGATGCCGTCGCGGTGCCCCGGATGGTCGAGGGCGGACTGCCGGCACGCCCGCAGGAGGGCTCGTCCGGCTGGCTGGGGTTCGGCCGGCTGCCGTACGAGTTCCGCGGGGACGCCGCCGAGCTGCCACGACTCGCCTGGCGCGGGCAGGAGACCCAGAAGGACGTCACGACGGCGATCGACGCCTTCAAGGAACAGGTGAAGGCCCGCAACGAGGACGAGGAACGCCGGCTCACCTACGTCGCCCTGACCCGTGCCAAGCACGACCTGCTGGTGTCCGGCTCGTTCTGGGCCGGCGGGGTCCGACCCACCGAGCCGAGCCGCTACCTGCGCGACCTGGTGGACGCCGGCGTCATCGACGGTGCGGCGATCCCGGAGACGACGGTGCACGACGAGAACCCGATGGGGGAGAGCGGCGCGACCCAGACCTGGCCGCACGTGCCGTTCGGGCAGCGTGCGCCGCGGGTCCTGGCCGCCGCGGAGCGGGTGCGGAACGCGAACCCCGGAGCGGCGGGGCGCTTCGCCGCCGACATCGACCTGCTGCTCGCCGAGCGGCACGCCACCCGGAACGCGAAGCACGCGGTCGCCGTCCCGCACCGGGTGCCGGCGTCGGGCTTCAAGGACTACCTGACCGAACCCGACTCCGTCGCCGAGCGGCTCCGCCGGCCGATGCCGGAGCGACCGTACCGCGCGACCCGGCTCGGCACGCTCTTCCACCAGTGGGTGGAGCAGCGTGCGCGCAGCGGTGGCGCGCTCGAGACCCTCGACGTGTGGGACGGGGAGCTCGACCTCGATGCCGACGACCTCGCCGATGCGTCGCCGGACGCCGTGGTCACCGACGACGACGCCCGTCGACTGGCGGACTTCCAGGCGACGTTCGCCCGCTCCCGCTGGGCCGGGCTGACGCCGATCGAGGTCGAGCGCGAGATCCACATCCCGTTCCTCGGGCACAGCGTCGTCTGCAAGCTCGACGCCGTGTACGAGATCGACGGGCGTGCCGAGGTGGTGGACTGGAAGACGGGCAAGGCACCGTCCGGTGCGGACGACCTGGCCCGACGCACGCTGCAGCTCGCGTTGTACCGCGTCGCCTACGCCGAGTTCACCGGGCGGCCGCTCGACCAGGTCGATGCGGTGTTCTACTTCGTCGCCGACGACCTCGAGGTCCGTCCGACCGAGCTGCTCGACCGCGCCGGACTCGAGCGTGCGTGGTCCGAGGCCATCGGCAGCTGACGTCCCGCGGAAGGCGCGTCGCGCTCGTGTCGTGCTCCGCCTGTGTCGCGCTGCGCGCGAGGCGCGCCTCGATCGTCGCCCTGCGCCCTGCGCCCTGTCGCGCTGAGCCCGTGTCGAGCCGCGTCAGTGTCGCGCCGCGCCCGTGTCGTGCTCCGCCCTGGAGGCCCGGTGCCGGTCCGCCGGGCCGGCACCGGGCCTCCAGGCGGTCGCGTCAGGTGCCCGGGCGGCGGCCGGGACCGGTCACGACACCCCGCAGGACGCACAGCGAGTGGTCACAGACCTTCGGGTGGCCGCGCTGCGACCGACAGGTCGTGACCGCTCGGCGGAACTGAGCGGGGAGTCGTGACCACCGTGAGACGGTGCACGAGAAGTGTGGAACGAGGCGGTGTGGAACGAGACGGTGTGGAACGAGGCGGCGTCAGCCGTGGCGGCGTTCGGTGGAGGACAACAGCTGCTCCACCTCGCCGATCTCCATCGTCTCGGGTGACACGGACTGCAGCGGTTCCGCACTCGGGGCGTGCACCGCGTCGACCAGGCGGTGCATCATCGAGACGGCATCGTCGACGACCTCGGTGCTCTTCGCCTGCACGCCGTGCAGCAGCCAGTGCGCCGTCTCGAGCTCGTGGTGCACGCGCGCACGCTGAGCGAGCTGGCGGTCGCGTCCGCCGCCGTTCGCCTCGTAGGCGCTGAGGACGGTGTCGAAGGCGTCGCGGCGGCCGGCGAGCACCCATGCGAGGTCCTTCGCCGGGTCGCCGAGCCGCAGCTCGCCCCAGTCGAGGACCCCCGTCACCGCATCGCCGTCGGCGAGCAGGGCGCCGGTGCCGAGCGACCCGTGCACGACGGTCGGTGTGAACTGCCAGAGCTGCTGGTCCCGAGCGGCACCCTCCCAGCGTTCGACGAGCGCGGCGGGGACGAGCTTGGTCGCCACGGCGCGGTCCATCACCGAGACTGCGGACCGGAGCACCTCGAACGGCGTGAGCGAGGGCAGCCCGGCGTCGGAGACGAAGCTCGTCGGCAGCTGGTGGATCGAGGCGACGGCACGGCCGACACTGGTGGCGAGGTCGGGGCGCTCGACGAGCGACGCGAGGGTCGGGTGGGTCCCGGCAAGTCGGGTCGTGACGATGGCGCGCGTCGACCCGATCGGTGCCTGGCCGCGGTACTCGGCGACGCCGAACGGCAGCCGCGTGCGGATGCCGGCGCTCAGTGCACGGATGGCGACGAGGTCGGCTGACTGCCGGGCCTCGGCGCGCTGGTTCCGGGGGCGGCGGATGACGATCTCGGTGCCGTCGGCGTCGCGGAGGAGCGCCGACTCGTAGTCGCCGGCCGCGGCCGAGCCGAGCGTGCGCGTGCCCGTGACGAGGAGACCTGGAACGGCCGTCGTCGCCAACGCGGCTAGAGTGAACTGGGATCCCGCCATGCCCCTCAGGGTAGGCGCGTGACGCGTGCACGGCTGCACGCCACGCTGTTCGGCGGCCCGTACGCCCACCGCACGTCTCCTGCACGTCCGCACCCGATCCGAGGAGCTCTCCCGCCGTGACCGTCGAGTTCGCCGCCCGGCTCCCGCTCTCCCGCAACGAACTCGACCGCGACGCCGAGTTCCGCACGACCGACGACGTCGAGCGTGTCCTGCGCGAGGACGAGCACACCCGGTACCTACCGGTGCGTGGTGCTGAGATGCTCCGGAACGCCGACGGCACCCTGCGCTTCGTGGCCGCGACGGAGATCCCGGTCGACACCGTGACCCTGTACCTGGGCCGCGCGGTGTCGGACGCAGCCGACGCCCCGGCGGGTACCCGCTTCGTCGCCGCCCTGATCGACAGCGCGACGGCCACCACCATCGAACCCGACGACGCCGCCTGGCAGAGCCTCCGGATGTTCGGCACCGAGCTCTCGCCCCGCGACCAGGGCCTGGCGGTCGAAGCCGTGGCGATGGCCAACTGGCACGCCGTGCACGGCTTCTCGCCGCGCACCGGGTCACCCACGGCCGTCGTGAGCGGCGGATGGGTCCGCCGCGACCCCGAGGGGCACGACCTCTTCCCGCGCACGGACGCGGCGATCATCGTCGGGGTCGTCGACGCCGACGACCGGATCCTGCTCGGTTCCAACGCCGCGTGGGACGCCGACCGGTACTCGCTGCTGGCCGGGTTCGTCGAGCCGGGGGAGTCGCTCGAGGACGCCGTCCGCCGCGAGGTCTGGGAGGAGTCCGGAGTCCGCGTCGAAGAGCCCGAGTACCTCGGCTCGCAGCCGTGGCCGTTCCCCGCGTCGCTGATGGTGGGCTTCCGTGCTCGTGCAGCCGGCGGCGACCCGACGACCGCACGCCCCGACGGCGTGGAGATCCTGGACGTCCGGTGGTTCTCGCGCGACGAGATCCGCGAGCGCGCCGGCGACACCCTGCTGCTGCCGGGACGCACCTCGATCGCCCGCGCCATCATCGAGGAGTGGTACGGCGGGCCGCTGGACCTGCCGTGAGCGTCACCGGTCCGCGCGGCGCAACGGGCGCAGGGGCAGTCGAGCCCCGGCCGCCGTCGCCCGACGAACTGCTCGCCGCGCTCGACGCCGAGCAGCGGACGGTCGCCCGCACCCTGCTCGGTCCCGTCGCGGTGCTGGCCGGTGCCGGGACGGGCAAGACCCGTGCGATCACGCACCGGATCGCCTACGGGGTCGCCACCGGGACCTACGCCCCGAACCACGTCCTCGCACTGACCTTCACGACCCGTGCCGCCGGCGAACTGCGGTCGCGCCTGCGGGCCCTCGGGGCCGGGACGGTCCAGGCGCGCACCTTCCACGCCGCCGCGATGGCGCAGCTCAGCTACTTCTGGCCGGACACCGTCGGCGGGCACGCCCCCAAGATCGTCGAGTCCAAGGGTCGGATGATCGCCCACGCCGCGGACACCGTCGGCATGCACGTCGACACCCCGGTGCTCCGCGACCTGGCCGCCGAGGTCGAGTGGCGCAAGGTGCAGATGCTCTCGCTCGACGAGTACGAGGCCGCCGCCGCGGACCGGGTGATGCCGCGGGACACCACACCGCGCCGGGTCATCGACCTGATGAAGGCGTACGAGCGGCTGAAGGACGACCGGCGGCAGCTCGACTTCGAGGACGTCCTGCTGGCGACCCTCGGCATGGTCGAGTCCGAGCCCCGCGTGGCGTCGTACGTGCGGCAGCAGTACCGGTTCTTCGTGGTCGACGAGTACCAGGACGTCTCGCCGGTGCAGCACGACCTGCTGCGGGCCTGGCTGGGTGGCCGTGACGACCTGTGCGTCGTCGGCGACGCCAGTCAGACCATCTACTCGTTCGCCGGCGCCTCGAGCGACTACCTGCTCGGGTTCGGGTCGGAGTTCCCCCGCGGGTCGGTCCTGCGCCTCGAGCGGAACTACCGCTCCACCCGCGAGGTCGTGTCCGCGGCCAACACGCTGATGCGCGGCCAGCCCGGGGCACTCGACCTGGTGGCCCAGAGCCAGGAACCGGGCCCGGAACCGGTCGTGCTGGCCTGTGTCCACGACGGCGACGAGGCGCAGACCATCGCCCGCCGCATCGCCGAGCTCGTCGGAGCCGGAGCGTCCTACGGGGAATGCGCCGTGCTCTTCCGCGTCGGGGCGCAGTCCGCAGCGCTCGAGTCTGCGCTCGGCCGGAACGGCATCCCGTACCGCGTGCAGGGAGGCACCCGCTTCTTCAACCGCCCGGAGGTCAAGCTCGCTGTCCACCACATGCGCGGCGAGGCGATCCGGCAGACCGACGACGAGCTGACCCGACGGGTCCGGCTGGTGCTGCAGGTCAGCGGCTGGACGGAGACGCCGCCGGAGGGCACCGGCGCAGTGCGCGAGCAGTGGGAAGCGCTGCAGGCGATCATGGGTCTGGCCGAGGACGCCCCCGCCGGCACGACGATGCAGCAGTTCACCCAGGACCTGGTGGACCGTGCGGCGACGCACCACGAGCCCGAGGTCGACGCCGTCACGCTCGCGACGCTGCACTCGTCGAAGGGTCTGGAGTGGCCGCACGTGGTCATCGCCGGCGCCGCCGAGGGTCTCCTGCCGATCTCGCACGCGTCGACCGACACCGAGGTGGACGAGGAGCGACGCCTGTTCTACGTCGGGCTGACCCGAGCCCGCCGATCCGTCACGATCACGTGGTCGCAACAGGGCTCCACGCGTGGGGGAGCCCGGGCTCCGAGTCGGTTCCTGGCAGCGCTCGGCACGCGCACCGCGGATGGGGTCGGACCGGCGAACGGCTGACCGTCAGGTCGTCGCGCTCGAAGACGAGCTGGTCGGGCTCGGCCCGTTGCGTCCGGAGCGGGAGACGTTCCAGCAGCATCCGTGTCGTGGCGGCGGCCACCGCCGCTGCCCGCCACGGTGAGAGCGGTGCCGGGTGCCGGCCCCACACCTGGGCGGCGATGGCCGGCCAGGCCGGGTCGTCGTCGACGCGTGCGTACTCAGCGCACTGGAGGCACGGCCCGGCTCCCGGCACGACGAACGGACCGAGACGGACGCGTCCGTCCCCGACGACGACCGCCAGGTGCGGCACGCCCCGTCGGGTCCACGCGGCGCGGAGCGCCGGGTCGACGACGTGGTCGGCCACCACCACGGCGAGGCGTGGTTCGGGCTCGGGCAGCACGATCGGCCCCCCGGCGGGCGCGGTGGTACGACTGACCGTCACGCCCTCGCCGGACAGGAACGTCGCCACGGTGTCGGCGAGGACACCGGCGCCGTGCACCTCGATGCGTTCGAGCGGCTCGGGCAGGACCTCGACCACCGCGGGCGACGCGGCACCGAGCACCCCGGCAGCACGTTCCGGGGAACACCCCGACGCGGCCGCGAGGCCGGACAGCACGTCGTGCCCGGTCTCTCGTCGGAGGCCGTTGAGGAACCGCTCTTCCCCCGTGGTGGGCACCGCGACGACCGCGCGCGGGGGGTCGACCCCGAGCTGAACCGTGGCGGGGTCACGCCAGACGAACTCGAGCGTCGGATCGATGCGGATGCCCATGACCCCACGGTGCCGGAGTGCGCGGCACGCGTGGGGTCACAAGAGGGATCTGTGGAGAACTCAGCGGGGCTGGTCGCCCGTGTCGTTCCCGGGCTCGTCGCCCGCTCCACCCTCGGGGTCGTCGGCCACGCGGCCGGACTCGTCCTCGTGCGGGCGCGCGCCGGTCGAGTCGTTCAGCAGGTCCTCGAGGGCCTTGTCGAACGCGTCGTCCTCGTCGGTCTGGGACGGGTTCCGCAGCCGTGCGACGAGGGCGTCGGGTGCGTCGACGTCGTCCGAGGTCGGCACGAGGTCGAAGTGCGACCAGAGGGCGTCGCGCTGCTCGGCACCGAGCTCGTCGGTCACCCGCTGCCACATCGCCGCGGCCTCACGCAGACGGCGCGGCCGCAGCTCGAGGCCGACGAGTGTGGCGAACGCCGACTCGGCGGGGCCACCCGCGGCACGGCGACGGCGCACCATCTCGGCGATCGCCCCGGCCTTGGGGAGACGGACGGTGGCAGCAGCGGTGACCGTGTCCACCCAGCCCTCGACCAGCGCGAGCATCGTCTCGAGCCGGGCGAGGGCGGCGTCCTGCTCGGCGGTGCGCGGCGGGATGAGGGCACCCGACGCGAGTGCGTCGCGCAGCTGCTCCTGGTTGGTCGGGTCGATGTCGGCCGCGAGTTCCTCGACGCGGTCGAAGGGGATGTGGATGCCCCGTGCGTAGTCCGTGATCGACGAGATGATGTGCAGCCGGAGCCACCGTGCCGACCGGAAGAGCCGGGCGTGCGCGAGTTCGCGGACCGCGAGGTAGATGCGGACCTCGTCCTCGGAGACGTCGAGGCCCTCGGCGAACTCGGCGACGTTCTGGGGCAGGAGCGCTGCGACCTGCTCGTCGAGGAGTGGCACGCCGACGTCGCCGCCGGACACGACCTCCTTCGAGAGCTGCCCGACGACCTGACCGAGCTGGATCGCGAACAACGCCCCGCCGATGCCGCGCATCGCCTTCGAGACGTCACCGAGCATCGCCTTGAGCTGCTCGGGAGCACGCTGGTCGATCGCCTCGGTCAGGGCATCGGCGATGCTGAAGGCCACCGGCTCGGCGATCTGCGTCCACACCGGGACGGTCGCCTTGGCCCACTGCTCACGCGTGTAGAGACTCGGGGTCGCGGTCAGTTCGGCGACCGTCGTGACCTCGTCGAGCCACAGTGCGGCGACCTGGAACGCCTGGTCGGCCGCCTGCGAGGTGGCCGGGTCGACGGGGTGGCCGCCCTCCCGAGCGATCGCGGTGGCGCGTTCGGCGGTGGCCGAGAAGTCGATGCCGTCACCGCCGGACTGGGCGGCGCGCTGGAGCTGGCTCATCAGGTTCGCCACGGAGGCCGGGTCGTTCGGCAGGCCGGCGGCACCGGCGAGCTGCGACGGGTCGATCTGGCCCTCGCCCGAGAGCAGCTTGCGCAGCATCTCCTGGAAGTCGTCGTCCGGCCCCGGCTGTGGTTCATCAGGCATGCCGACTACGCTAATCGCTGCTCACGGGGCCGCACCTGGGATGCCCCCGTGGGAACGCCCGAAGCGCTGCGCCCAGGGCGAACAGCCCCGTCGCGAGACGTGGGCGACCACCCTGCCGCCAGGCGCGGGTGCCCACCTCGGAAGGACCCCGCGTGACCCTCTTCGCCCCCGCGCCCCGTCGTCGCTCGCGTGCCCGGACCGTCGGGTGGGCGTTCCTGATCGGCGCGGTCGTCCTGGGCCTGTTGGCGAGCCTGCTGCCCAGCCCGTACCTCATCGAGGTCCCCGGGCCGGTCTACAACACCATCGGCACGCAGAAGCAGGGGACGGGCAAGGACGCGAAGGACGTCAAGCTCATCCAGGTGTCCGGCCACGAGACGTACCCGACGGCCGGTGCCCTCGACATGCTCACCGTCGGGATCCAGGGCGACGCCACGAACCGTCCGTCCTGGACCAGCGTCATCCGCGCGATCTTCACCAGGTCACAGGCGGTCATCCCGGTCGAGGCGATCTACCCGAGCGGCACCACGACCGAGCAGGTGAACGAGCGGGACTCCGCCGACATGCAGGCATCGCAGCAGTCGGCCGTCGCCGCCGCGCTCATCCAACAGGGGAACGACCTTCCGACGGAACTCGAGGTCAGCGCCGTGCAGGAGGGCTCGGCGGCCGACGGCGCGATCGAGAAGGGCGACGTCATCACGGCGTTCGACGGCAGGTCGCTCACGACCAACGCCGACGCCTCGAGCCTCCGCGAGCTGGTTGCGAAGCACGGCACCTCGCGCCCCGCGACCGTCACCGTCGAACGGGACGGCGCGACCGAGGACGTCAGGATAACGCCGCGCAGTGAACAGGGCACGGCGCTGCTCGGGGTCGGTGTCACCGAGCGCTACGAGTTCCCCTTCAAGGTGTCGATCCGGTTGCAGGACGTCGGCGGTCCGTCCGCCGGCATGATGTTCGCGCTCGGGATCATCGACGAGATCACGCCGGGCAAGCTCAACGGCGGCAAGCACGTCGCGGGCACCGGCACGATCACGGCAGACGGCGAGGTCGGGCCCATCGGTGGGATCCGCCAGAAGCTCTACGGGGCGGCGGACGCGGGTGCCACGGTGTTCCTCGCCCCCGCGGACAACTGCGACGAGGTCGTCGGGCACGTGCCGGACGGACTCGACGTCTACAGCGTCTCCACGCTCGACCAGGCCGTCACCGACCTGCAGACGATCGCCGACGGCGGGAGCACCGCGAAGCTCGCCCGCTGCGGTTCCTGACCCGGTCCTGAGTCCCCGTACAGGTTCACGTCCGGTCGGGTCCCATAGGATCAGTGTCACTGACGGCCCGCCGCGAGCCGGGCCCGCCGGTCCGACACGTCTGGAGCACATCAAGTGACGACAACCTCGTCCACCTCGGGGCGGCGTTCGCCGCGGGTCCCCATCGTGGTCACGATCATCGTGCTGGCCGCACTGGTGATCGCCTTCTTCATCTTCGCCAGCCTGTACACCGACTACGCGTGGTTCGCGCAGCTCGGGTTCCAGCAGGTCCTCACGACCCGGTGGATCGCCGGGACGCTGATGTTCCTGGCGGGCTTCCTCGGCATGGCGGTCCCGGTCTTCGTGAGCATCGCGCTCGCGTTCCGGTTCCGGCCGGTCTACGCGAAGCTCAACTCGCAGCTCGACCGCTACCAGCAGGTCATCGAGCCCCTGCGGCGCGCCGTGATGATCGGCATCCCCGTGGTCCTCGGCATCTTCGCCGGGCTCTCGACGGCGGGGCGCTGGAGCATGGTCCTCGAGTACTTCAACCGCACGCCGTTCGGCAAGACCGACCCGCAGTTCGGACTGGACATCGGGTTCTACGTGTTCGAGCTGCCGTTCTGGCGCTCGATCGTGGCCTACTCGTCGGCCGTCGTCCTCATCGCCGGTCTCGCCGCACTCGCGGCGAGCTACCTCTACGGCGCGCTCCGCTTCGGTGGTCGTGAGGTCCGGATCTCCCGCGCCGCGCGCATCCAGCTCGCGGTCACGGCGGCGCTCTACATCGCGCTGCAGGCCGTCAGCCTCTGGCTCGACCAGTACGCGGCCCTGACGAAGTCGAACTCGCTCATCACCGGTGCCCAGTACACCGACGTCAACGCGGTGATCCCGGGCCGCGAGATCATGGCCGGCATCGCGGCGATCGTCGCGTTGCTCTTCATCGTCACGGCGGTCATCGGCCGCTGGCGCATCTCGATCGTCGGGACGGGCCTGCTGCTCGTCGCCGCGATCGTCGTCGGGGGCATCTACCCGTGGGTCGTCCAGCGTCTGCAGGTGAAGCCCTCGGAGCGCACGTTCGAGTCCGCCTACATCGAGCGGAACATCAAGGCCACGCGTGACGCCTACGGTGTCGCCGGCGTCGAGGAGCAGAACTACGACGCCACGACCGAGACGAGCTCGGGTGCGCTCGCGAAGGACGCGCAGACCACGGCCAACATCCGTCTCATCGACCCGAAGATCGTCTCCGACACGTTCAGCCAGCTGCAGCAGTACCGGCAGTACTACCAGTTCCCGAAGGAGCTGGACGTCGACCGCTACGACGTCAAGGGCGAGACCGAGGACACCGTGATCGCGGTCCGCGACATCGACCTCGCCGGGCTCAGCTCGGCCGCGAACACGCAGTACAACCGGGCGTTCGTCTACACACACGGCTACGGCGTCACCGCGGCCTACGGCAACCAGCGCGCGAGCGACGGCAAGCCGGTGTTCCTCGAGTCCGGGATCCCGTCGAACGGTGCCCTGGGGGACTTCCAGCAGCGCGTGTACTTCGGTGAGACCTCGCCGCCCTACTCGATCGTGGGTGCCCCGAAGGGCACGAAGGACGTCGAGCTCGACTACCCGTCCGGCTCCGACGACGACAACGGTGGCAACGCGACCACCACGTACGCCGGCGACGGCGGTCCGAGCCTCGGCAACTTCTTCAACCGGCTCGTCTACGCCGCGAAGTTCCAGTCGGAGCAGATCCTGCTCTCGAACGCGGTGAACAAGGACTCGCAGATCCTCTACGACCGCGATCCGATCACCCGCGTGCAGAAGGCCGCGCCGTACCTGACCGTCGACAGCGACGCGTACCCGGCGATCGTCGACCACCGCATCCAGTGGGTGGTGGACGGCTACACCACGAGCGACGCGTACCCGTACTCGCAGAGCCAGAGCCTGTCGGACAGCATCGCCGGCGCCGAGTCCTCGACGTACCGCACCGACCAGGTGAACTACATCCGGAACTCGGTGAAGGCCACGGTCGACGCGTACACGGGCAAGGTGACGCTGTACACGTGGGACACGAAGGACCCGGTCCTCAAGACGTGGCAGAAGATCTTCCCGACGTCGATGAAGCCGGTGTCGAGCATGAGCGCGGAACTCCTCGACCACGTGCGGTACCCGACGGACCTGTTCAAGGTGCAGCGCTCGATCCTGGGCACCTACCACGTGACCAACGCCAACTCGTTCTACTCGGGTGACGACGCGTGGAACACCCCGCAGGAACCGACGAGCACGGCGACGTCGGACAGCGACGCCGACACCGCGGCGACGTCGACGAACGCGCTCGGCGCGCAGACGACGACGACGGCCAACAGGGCGAACCTGCAGGACCCGTACTACCTGACGATGAAGGTGCCGGGTCAGGGGACCGCGTACTCGCTGTACACGACCTACATCCCGCAGCAGTCGGCCGGGGCGAACAACCGCAACGTGCTGACCGGCTACCTGGCGGTGAACTCCGACGCGGGTGGTGCCGGCAAGGGCGAGAAGGCGTCGGGCTACGGCAAACTCACGCTGTTGACGATGCCGAAGACCGACAACATCCCGGGCCCCGGACAGGTGCAGAGCCTCTTCAACGGTGACTCGACCGTGTCGCAGGAGCTCAACATCCTGAAGCGCGGCAACTCGACCGTGAAGCAGGGCAACCTGCTCACGCTCCCGGTCGGCGGCGGGTTCCTCTACGTGCAGCCCGTCTATGTCCAGTCGACCTCGAGTGGTTCGTACCCGCTGCTGCAGAAGGTCCTCGTGGCCTTCGGCGACAAGATCGCGTTCGAGGACACGCTCGACGAGGCCCTGAACTCGCTGTTCGGCGGGGACTCCGGTGCGGCGGCCGGCGACTCCGGCGCGAGCGGCGGCGACAGCGGCAGCGGTACCGGTTCCGGTTCCGACAGCGGGTCTGGCTCGGACACGGGTTCCGGCTCCGACACGGGCTCCGGGTCGACCGGCTCGACCGGCTCGGCGGGTTCCGGCTCGGCTGACAACGACGCCCTGCAGAATGCCCTGGCCGACGCCAAGGCAGCCCTGCAGGACCGCCAGGAGGCCTACGCGGACAACGACCTGGTCGCTGCGGCGGAAGCCGACCAGCGCCTCCAGGACGCGATCGAGGCCGCCACGGCAGCCGAGAACGGCAAGTGACACACCGTGGCGGGGCACTCGATTTGTGTCCCGCCACGGCCCCGTGTAGGCTTCTAATCGTGCCGCGGGGTGGAGCAGTTCGGTAGCTCGCTGGGCTCATAACCCAGAGGTCGTAGGTTCAAATCCTGCCCCCGCAACCAAGCGTCACATGAAGGCCCCGGTCCAACAGGACCGGGGCCTTCTTCGTGTCCCCGCCTGCTGGACGACCGGCCGCAGGCCGACCGGCCGCAGGCCCGCCCGCCGGACGACCGATCGCAGGCCCGCCCGCCGCACACCCCCGGGTACGCTCACCGCATGGCCACCCTCACGATCGCGGCGGCGCAGTTCGCCCCCGTGGACGACCCCGTCGCCAACCTCGACACCGTGCGCACCGCCGCCGTCGACGCGGCCGCCCGGGGCGCGGACCTCCTCGTCACGCCGGAGTACACCTCGTACTTCACCGCCGACATCGACGATCGGTTCGTCGCCGCGGCGCAGCCCCTGGACGGTCCGTTCGTCTCGGGCCTCCGCGACGTCGCTCGCGAGACCGGCATCGCCCTGGTCGTCGGGGTCGCCGAGTCAGCGGACACGCCGGAGCGCTTCCGGAACACCCTGGTCGCGGTGCTCCCGTCGGGGGACGTGGCGGCGACGTACCGGAAGGTCCACCTCTACGACGCCTTCGGCTCGCGGGAGTCGGACCGCATCGAGTCCGGCGACCCGGAGCAGCTGCCGGTCTTCGAGTTCGGCGGAGTCCGCGTCGGGCTCGAGACCTGCTACGACCTGCGCTTCCCCGAGGTCACCCGACGGCTCGCCGCTCCCGAGACCGGCGCGGCCGACGTCGTCGTCCTCCCGGCGGAGTGGGTGCGCGGGCCCGGCAAGGAGCACCACTGGCGCACGCTCCTCACGGCGCGCGCGATCGAGAACACCGTCTGGGTCGTCGGGGTCGGCCAGACGCCGCCCATCGGGATCGGCGGCTCGGTCGTCCTCGACCCGTCCGGCGTCGCTGTGGCCTCGGCCGGTGCCTCGCCGGGCACGCTCACCGCCACGATCGACACCACCGTCACGGACGCAGTCCGTCGGGTGAACCCGTCGTTGTCGCTGCGGCGGTACGACGTCGCACTGCGCACCCCGCCTGGAGGCCCGGGGCAGCGCTGACGCGTCCGTCGCGTCCCCGACGCGGTCGCGGCTCAGGCGCGGGGGCGCGTTCCGAGGGTCGCCAGGCGTGCGGCGGCGTCCTCCAGGACGCTCCGGCGCTTGCAGAACGCGAAGCGCACCAGGGACCGGTAGCCGGAGACACGGTCCGGGCGGACGAACGCCGACACCGGGACCCCGGCGACCCCGGCCAGAGCCGGCAGTTCGAGGCAGAACGCGCGGGCGTCGTCGTACCCGAGCGGCGCGGCGTCGGCGAGCACGAAGTAGCCGCCGTCGGGGCGCATCACGTCGAAACCCGCAGCCGTCAGTCCGTTCGCGAGCAGTTCGTGCTTCGCGCGCAGGTCGGCGGCGATGCCGGTGAACACCGCGTCGGGCAGGCGGAGTCCCACGGCGACGGCCGGTTGGAAGGGTGCACCGTTCACGAACGTCAGGTACTGCTTGACCGTCGTGATCGCGTCGACGAGCGCCGGGGGAGCGGTGAGCCAGCCGACCTTCCACCCGGTGGTGTTGAAGGTCTTGCCGGCGCTCGACACCGACACCGTCCGTTCCGCGGCACCCGGCAGGGTCGCGATGGGCGTGTGCGGGACGTCGAAGGTCAGGTGCTCGTAGACCTCGTCCGTGATGATCACCGCATCGCGCTCGGTGGCCAGGTCGACGATCGTCTGCAGCACCTCGGTGGGCAGGACCCGGCCCGTCGGGTTGTGCGGGGTGTTCACGAGCACGGCGCGGGTGCGGTCGGTGAAGGCCGCACGCAGCGTGCGCTCGTCCGGCAGGAAGTCGGGTGCGGTGAGCGGGACCGTGACGTGCACCCCGCCGGCCAGCCGGATGAGCGCCCCGTAGGCGTCGTAGAACGGCTCGAAGGTGATCACCTCGTCACCGGGTTCGACCAGCGCGAGGATCGTCGCGGCCAGCGCCTCGGTGGCACCGGCGGTGACGAGGACCTCGCGGTCGGGGTCCACCTCGAGCCCGTACCACCGCTGCTGGTGCTCGGCGATCGCCGCCCGCAGGTCGGGGGTGCCCCGGCCCGGCGGGTACTGGTTCGCGCCGTCGCGGATCGCCTGCACCGCGGCCTCGAGCACCTCGGCCGGCCCGTCCTCGTCGGGGAACCCCTGCCCCAGGTTGACCGCGCCGGTGTTGGCGGCGAGGGCGCTCATCTCGGCGAACACCGTCGGTGCGGGGACTCCGTCCGGTCCGAGCAGCATCGCTCCGTCGGCGGCTCGCAGCCACGGTCCTGCCTGGCGCATGTGGTTCCCTCCCGTGCGGGCGACGACGTGTCGCGCTGAACGGACCCCAACCTAGCTGTCCGTCCCGCGGCGGACCGGGGCACCGTGTACAGCGCACGCATAAGATCGCCAGGGGTGGCTCGCAGCCTCGCCAGAAGGACCGCTCAGGTGCTTGCGACAGACTGCACGAGCTTGAAAGGAGCACGTCCAGCATGACCGACACCACGCCCGACGGGCAGGGCGACGACCGCCGTCCGGACGATGCGGCTCCGCCTGCCGCCAGTGAGGACGCCGCAGCAGCGGCCACGAGAGGGAACACGTCGATGCCGAACGACTCCGACCAGCCGGACGAGACTTCTCGCCCGAACCAGAACGACGAGACGACCCCGGACCACACGGACGTGATCCCGTCGTCGACGGACCACCCGACCGACCGCTACACCGCGCCGTACCCGGCCGTCTCCGGTGACTCCTCGCGCGCGCAGCAGGGCGGCTACGGCCAGCAGACGTCGCCGTACGGCCAGCAGGCACCGCAGTCCCAGAACCCGTACGGCCAGCAGCCGCAGTACGGCCAGCAGGCGCCGCAGGCCCAGAACCCGTACGGCCAGCAGTCGCAGTACGGCCAGCAGGCGCCGCAGGCCCAGAACCCGTACGGCCAGCAGTCGCAGTACGGCCAGCAGGCCCAGAACCCGTACGGCCAGCAGTCGCAGTACGGCCAGCAGGCCCAAAACCCGTACGGCCAGCCGGGCGCCGAACGCCCCCGCTACGGCGAGTACGCCCAGCCGACGTCCTCGTCTGCTCCGAGTTCGTCCTCCGAGTACGCGAACGCATCCGCGCAGGCCCCGCAGTCCGCCACGAGCGCCTTCGGCGACGTCGACGGCGCGAACCAGCGCAACGGGCACTACTTCAGCGACGACGTCTCGGGTGCCGCGGCGACCACGACGACCAAGGAGCGCTCGGGCCGCAACAAGCTGCTCCTGCCGATCATCGCCGGTCTCGTCGTGGCCGGGCTCGTGGGTGGCGGTGCTGGGTGGCTCGCATCGTCGGCGGCGAACGACGGTGGCAGCGTGGTGTCCTCCGGTTCGTCGCAGGGCGGCAACCTGACCGTCAACGACTACGACTCCGCCACCGTCGTCACCGCCGTCGCGGCACAGGCGACCCCGTCCGTGGTCACGATCAACGTGTCGGCGAGCAACGAGGCCGGCACCGGTTCCGGTGTCGTGATGAGCAAGGACGGCTACATCGTCACGAACACCCACGTGGTCACCCTCGACGGCGACAGCTCGAACGGCCGGATCACGGTGACGACCTCGAACGGCAAGATCTACGCGGGCAAGCTCATCGGCACCGACCCGACGGTCGACCTCGCGGTCATCAAGATCGATGCGACCGACCTCAAGCCGATGGAGTTCGCGGACTCGTCCAAGCTCAACGTCGGGGACACCGCGGTCGCGATCGGTGCGCCGCTGGGCCTGTCGAACACCGTCACCGACGGCATCGTCTCGACCCTGAACCGCAGCATCCAGGTCACCTCGAGCGCCCCCAGCGAGGGTGGCGACTCGAACGAGGGCGGCAACGGCGGCTCGGGTCCCTTCGACTTCTGGGGCAACGGGGACAACGGCAGCAGCTCGTCCGCGAACACCACCGTCTCGCTCCCGGTCATCCAGACCGACGCCTCGATCAACCCGGGCAACTCCGGCGGTGCGCTGCTCGACTCGAAGGGCCGACTGATCGGCATCAACGTGGCCATCGCCTCGGCTGGCAGCTCGTCGTCGTCGGAGTCGGCCGCCGGCAGCATCGGCGTCGGCTTCTCGATCCCGGCCAACCTGGTCAAGCGGGTCGCGAACGAGATCAAGGACAACGGCTCGGCGACCCACGGGCTCCTCGGCGCAACGGTCGGCGACGCCACCGAGGACGCCAGCGCCACCCAGGTCGGCGCCCTCATCAAGTCGGTGTCCAACGGCGGTGCCGCGGCGAAGGCCGGTCTGCAGAAGGGCGACGTCGTCACGAAGATCGGCTCGGCGTCGGTCTCCGACGCCACCGACCTGACCGCGCAGGTGCGCTTCTTCGCGGGTGGCGCCTCGACGACGATCAGCTACGTCCGCGACGGCCAGACCCGCCAGGCCGACGTGAAGCTCGGAACGTACGACAGCAAGGGCTGACGCCACCACACGACGGACAGGAGGCCCGGGGCACGACGTGCGCCGGGCCTCCAGTCCGTCACGGGGGCGCGTCCCGCGCCGACGCAGGTGGGCGGTTCGGCCTCTTGATAGGCTCATGGTCGCTCTGCGGGGCGGCACCGCCCCGGTGCGTCCCGTGCCGCCAAGCCAGCACCCCGAGGTACGCATGCAGTCAGACGGACAGCCCCTGCCGGGCGTCTCGTACGTGATGCCCGTGCTGAACGAGGTCACGGAGGTCCGGGCCGCCGTCGGCAGTCTGCTCGACCAGGACTACGCGGGCCCGTTCGAGGTCATCCTCGCGCTCGGGCCGTCGATCGACGGCACGAACGAACTCGTCGCCGAGATGAGCGCTGCCGACCCGCGGATCCGCGCGATCGACAACCCCGTCGGCTCGACGCCCGCCGGGCTGAACGTCGCGATCCGTGCGTCCGTGCACCCCGTCGTCATCCGCGTCGACGCGCACTCGGTCCTGCCCACCGATTACACGCGCATCGCGGTGCGCACGCTCCTGGAATCCGGAGCGGACAACGTCGGCGGCATCATGCGCGCCGAGGGCCGGACCCCTTTCGAGCGGGCCGTCGCCCTGGCCTACGGCAGCCGTGTCGGCCTCGGCGGCACGCCGCACCACGTGGGCGGCACAGCCGGCCCGGCCGAGACCGCCTACCTCGGCGTGTTCCGACGTGAGCGGCTGTTCGACGTCGGCCTCTTCGACGAGGGCATCAAGCGCGGCCAGGACTGGGAACTCAACCGTCGGCTGCGCCAGACCGGCGGGACCGTCTGGTTCACGCCGGAACTCGTCGTCACCTACCGCCCGCGGCCGAGCCTGAAGCGCCTGGTGCGGCAGTTCGTCGCCACCGGGCTCTGGCGCGGCGAGCTCGCGCGTCGGTTCCCGGCGAACAACGGCCTGCGCTACTTCGTGCCGCCGGCGATGGTCGCGGCGATGGCGCTGGGCGTCGTCGCCGGACTCGTCGGCATCGTCGGCGCGGCGCTCGGCACCCCGCTCGCCTGGGCGCTGCTCGGGTTCGTCGTGCCCGTCGTCTACCTGCTCTTCGTCGTCCTGGGGTCGATCGCGGTGGCGCGCCGCTCCGGGCTGCCGACGCTCCTCTGGTTGCTCGTCGTGCTGCCCTGCATCCACGTGGGCTGGGGGCTCGGGTTCATCATCGGGTTCCTGACCCGCACGTCCGAGCTGACCACCCACACGGGACGGTGACCGAATGACCGACCACCCCACGACCGGCCGCGGATCCGCACGGCCGACCTCGATCGCCGAACTCCGGGCCGTCGCCCAGCCGGACGAGGTCCGTGCGCGCGCCAACGCCGAGCACTGGACGGCCTCGCTGTACCTGCGCGACGTCTCGCCGTACCTGACCTGGGTACTCCTGAAGACCCGCGTCAGCGCGAACCAGGTCACCGGCCTGATGATCCTGGTCGGCTGGAGCGTCGCCGCCGCCCTGCTCATCCCCGGCATCTGGGGCGCCGCCCTGGCACTGGTCCTCGGCCAGCTGCAGATGCTCGTCGACTGCTCCGACGGCGAGGTCGCCCGGTGGCGCGGCACCAAGTCGCCCGCCGGGGTGTTCCTGGACAAGGTGGGGCACTACACGACCGAGGGGCTGATCCCGGTCGCGCTCGGCATCCGCGCGGCCACCTGGCCCATCCACGGCGCCGACTGGATGTGGACCACGATCGGGTGCGCACTCGGCCTGGTCATCGTGCTCAACAAGGCCCTGAACGACATGGTGCACGTGGCCCGCGCGAACGCCGGGCTCGACAAGCTGGTCGACCGACGGGATGCGTCCACCGCCCCGTCCGGCCGCAGGCTCGCCTCGCTCCGCCGCGTGGCACGGTTCTTGCCGTTCCACCGCCTGTACCACTCGGTCGAGCTGAGCATGCTCGCGTTCGTCTTCGCGCTGCTCGCCCTGGTGATCGGTGACCCGCTCGCCAGCCGGATCCTGGTCGGCGCGCTGTTGCCGCTCGCCGTGCTCGCGACGATCGGGCACTTCCTGGCGATCATCGCCTCGAAGCGGGTCAAGGCGTGACCGAGGACACGACCGTGCCCGGAACCCTGCGCCGGCACGCGGTGGTGCACCGCGGACGACCGCGCGTCGCCGTGGTGAGCCTGTCGCAGGGCACCCGGCCGGAGGACCTGCGCCGCGGCCTCGACAGCGTGCTCGCCCAGCAGGACGTCGAGCTCGACGTCGTCTGCGTCGGCAACGGCTGGGTACCCACGGGCCTGCCGGACGGTGTGCGAGCCCTGGCCCTGCCCGAGAACGTCGGGATCCCGGCCGGTCGGAACGCCGGGGCCGAGGTCGTCGACGGTGACTACGTGTTCTTCCTCGACGACGATGCGTCGGTGCCGTCGCCGACGTTCCTGCGCGACGTGATCGCGCTGTTCGAGCACGATCCGTCGCTCGGCCTCGTGCAGCCCCGGGTCGTCGACCCGACCGGTGCCGCGAACCCCCGCCGATGGGTGCCGCGGATCCGGAAGGGCGAGCCGGACCACTCGTCGCCGGTGTTCTCGGTCTGGGAAGGCGCCGTCGTGCTGCCGATGGACGTCTACCGTGCCGTCGGCGGCTGGGGGGCCGAGTACTTCTACGCCCACGAGGGCATCGAGCTCGCCTGGCGCGTGTGGGATGCCGGCCGTCGGACCTGGTACGCCGGCGACCTCGTGGCGCACCACCCCGCGATCGACCCGGCGCGGCACACCGAGTACTACCGGTTGAACGCCCGGAACCGGGTGTGGCTGGCTCGACGCAACCTGCCCGCGGTGCTGCGCCCGGTGTACGTGGGGTCGTGGGCCGCGATCCAGATCACGCGCTGGTGGCGTCACCCCCGCCGACTGGCCACCTGGTTCGGTGGGATCCGTGAAGGATGGACGACCGACTGCGGTCCGGTCCGCCCGATGGGCTGGATCACAGTCGCACGGATGACCATCGCAGGGCGGCCGCCGGTCGTCTGACCCGCACGCCTCGTCCCACCAGAGCAGACCCGGAGAAGGACCATGTCGATCATCAGCGACCTGCGGACCGCGCTGCGGCTCGTCGAGCGACTCCTGACGTCCCGCCGCAGCCGGCAGCAGCTCGCACGGCGACTGCCGTCCGCGCCGAAGCCGGCGCCCGGTTCGGTCGAGATCGCCGTATACTTCGCCGACGGTCCGGTCAACATGTACCAGGTGCGCCAGTGGTACGCGCCGCTGGCCGAACTCGCGAAGACGCACCCTGTGGCGATCATCTCGCGGAGCCCGGGCACCATGCTGACCCTGCTCGAGGAGTCGCCCGTGCCCGCGGTCTACGCCCGGCAGGTGGTCGACCTCGAACACTTCGTCGACACGCAGGCGCCGAAGGTGGTGCTGTACGTCAACCAGAACGCCCGCAACTTCCAGATGATGCGGTACGGGCGGATGTGGCACGTCTTCGTCAACCACGGCGAGAGCGACAAGATGTACATGACGACGAACCAGTTCAAGGCGTACGACTACGCCCTGATCGCGGGGGACGCGGCACGCGACCGTCTGGCCGAGGCGCTGTGGGACTACGACCTGGACGCCCGGACCATCGCCATCGGACGCCCGCAGGCCGACCACTTCGCCGGAGCGGCCCCGTACCCCGACGACGACCGGACCGTCGTGCTCTACGCCCCGACGTGGGAGGGTGACCGCGGGGCCGCGGCGTACGGGTCGATCGCGTCGCACGGCACGGTCATCGCCGAGCAGGTGCTCGCATCGCCCCGCCACCGTCTGGTGTACCGCCCGCACCCGCGCAGCGGTGTGCTCGACCCCGCCTACCGCGCGGCGCACGAGCGGATCGTCGCGGCGATCAGCGCGGCCAACGCCGCCGACCCGGCCGCGCACCACCTGTACGACGACGGCGGTGACCTCGGGTGGCAGCTGGCGGACGCGGACGTGGCGATCACCGACATCAGCGCGATGATCTACGACCGACTGGCGGTGGGCAAGCCGCTCATCGTCACGCGGCCGGTGTCGCCCGAGGCCGACGTCGACGAGCGGGGCTACCTGAGCGACGCGAACTGGCTGACCGCGGCGGACGCCCCGTCGGTGCTCGCCCGGGTCGACGCGGCCGCGAGCGACGCCGAGGAGCTCGCGCGCCTGCAGCACTGGGTCGCCCGGTACTTCGGCGACACCACCCCGGGTGCGGCCACGGGGCGGTTCCACGCGGCAGTGGAGTGGTTGCTCGAGCGGTGGCGGACCGTCGCCGCCGAACGCGACGGAGCCTGACGGGCGATCGTCACCCCGCGGGGCTCCGTGCCGGAGGCCGGTGCGGCGTCACGGCTGCATCCCCGGCCCGACGAGTGACATCCGCCAGAGGTACTCGGACCGGTCGGGCCGACGCCACCGGACGATGACGACCCCCGTGTCCTCGGGGTCGGCGCCGAAGACCGCCAGGGACAGCGATCGGCCGGGGTCGAGGCGGCGCACTGCGAGCGGCGGGCAGTACCCGTTGCCCAGGTGGGTGAGCGTGAGCCCGTCGACCGGCTCGGGGCCGGTGTTGACGAGGTCGTACCGACGCGGTGCGTGCGATCGGTCGACGGCGAACGGGACGGCGTACGCGGTTGGTGGGTGGTGCATGGGGGGAACGCTAGGGGGAGGGTCCGACGGCGGGACCCCGGGGGCGGCCACGAGGGCCCGGGCTGTGGAGGGAGCCACTGACGCCCGTGTTGGTGCAGGGGGAGTACCCCGGCCGGTCAGGAGCCGTAGTCGGCCGCGTACCGGGCCAGCGCGGCCTCGATGGTGCCGTCGAGCTGCAGACGACCCTTGTCGAGGTAGAGCCCCCGGTCGCAGAAGCGGCGCAGGTCCTTGTCGCTGTGGGAGACGAAGAACAGCGTCCGGCCGCCGGCCAGGAGCTGCTCGATCCGCTTGTAGCACTTCTCGCGGAAGGCCTTGTCGCCCACCGCCAGCACCTCGTCGACCAGGATGACCGGCTCGTCGAGCCGCGAGATCACCGCGAACGCGATGCGGACCTTCATGCCGCTCGACAGGTGCTTGTAGGGGGTGTCCACGAAGTCGGCGATCTCGGCGAAGTCGATGATCTCGTCGAAGGCGTCGCGGATCTCGGCCCGGGACATGCCGTGCAGGCCCGCCGTCAGGTACACGTTGTCGCGCACGGTGAGGTCACCGACGAAACCTCCCGTGATCTCGATGAGCGGGGCGACGCCGGCACCCACGTCGACGCGGCCCTCGTCGGGCAGCATGACCTGGGCCACGAGCTTCAGCAGGGTCGACTTGCCCTGTCCGTTCCGCCCCACGACCCCGATCGCCTCGCCCGGGCGGACGTCGAACGACACGTTGCGGAGCGCCCAGAACTCATCGGCACGCTTGCGGCGCCCGCGTCCGGCGAACAGGTCCTTGAAGTTCCGGCTCGCGCGACGGTTCCGTTTGAAGCAGATGCCGGCGTCGCGCACCGAGATGACCGGGGTGACGGTCTCGATGCGTCGGGTCTGGTCGGTCGCGGTCATCACAGCTCCTTCAGCACGCGGTGCTCGCTGCGGCGGAACACCGCGAAGCCGATCACCAGGACGATGCCGGTCACGACCACCGAGGCTCCGACCTCGAGCCAGTCGAGCTGGCCGGGGAAGAACGCCGCACGGTACATGCCGAAGATGCCGGTGAGCGGGTTGATCGCGGCGATGTCCCGCAGGGCGGGAGGCAGCGCGTGCGTGCCGTAGATGATCGGGGACGCGTAGAACAGGAACCGAAGCACGAGCTTGGTGGCGCGCTCGAGGTCGCGGA
Source organism: Curtobacterium sp. UNCCL17 (assembly GCF_000686685.1). Classification (NCBI taxonomy): domain Bacteria; kingdom Bacillati; phylum Actinomycetota; class Actinomycetes; order Micrococcales; family Microbacteriaceae; genus Curtobacterium; species Curtobacterium sp. UNCCL17. The sequence continues at coordinate 237,123 of NZ_JMLI01000017.1, forward strand.
AGAAGACCACGAGCGGGGCCACGATGAGCCCCAGGCCGTAGACCAGTGCGCACTGCAGCACGATCGCCAGCGGGAAGAACACGACCTGCCAGTGCAGGTGGGCACCCGTTGCGATCGCGAAGACGGCCAGGACCGGCAGGCTCAGCAGGAACTCGATGCCCTTCGACGCGTCGATCCGTGCCACCCAGATCGTGCGGGGGATGGTGGTCGAGCGGATGAGCTTCGATTCCTTGATGAACGCCCGGGTGGAGTCCGAGACGCCACCGGTGAACCACATCCACGGCAGCAGCGCGGACAGCAGGAACACGATGTACGGATCTTCACCGACCGAGCCGCGGTGGAAGACCTGCGTGAAGACGAACCAGTAGATCCCCGACATCACGAGCGGGTCGAGGATCGACCACACGTAACCGAGCGCCGACGTCGAGTAGCGGACCCGCAGGTCGCGGACGGTCAGCAACCAGAGGGCCTGACGATAGCGCCGACCGGCGCTCCGGGCCTTCGCGGGTGCGGGAGCCACGGGCGCGGTCGGCGCACTCGCTGTGGTCACGGTTTCCCTTCGGGCGGAACCGCCGAGGGGTCCTGACGGTGGTTCAGGCGAACAGGTTGTTCGCGCGCTCGAGGTCCTCGGCGAAGTCGATCTCGACCGCGTACAGGTCGGAGATGTCGATCGGCGTCCAGCGTAGCCCGTCCTCGGCGATGGCAGCCTCGATGCCGCCCTCGAAGTACTCCTGGTCGTCGACGCGACCGAGCTGCCGGATGAGGGCCTGCTTGTCGGCGGCGGAGACGTAGTTGATCCCGACGGCTTCGCCGAGACCCCCGACGACCCGCTTGGAGAGCTTGTGGATGAAGCCCTCGGCGTCGACGGTGTACTTGACCTCTTCGTCGGAGACCTTGTCGGTGTTGACGCTGACGAAGGAACGGCCCTCGTCGATCATGTCGGCCGCACGGACGAGCGCCATCGGGTCGAAGACCACGTCGCCGTTCATCCAGAGGACACCGCTCTTGCCGGTGGCCTTGAGGGCACGCAGCAGGCTCTTCGAGGTGTTCGTGGAGTCGTACGACTCGTTGTAGACGAAGTTCGCTTCGGGGAACGCCTCGACGATGTGCTCCGACTTGTAGCCGACGACGATCGTCACGCGGGCGCTCGAACCGAACGCGGCGCGGATGTTGTCGAACTGCTGCTGCATGATGGTGCGGCCGTCACTGAGCTCCGTGAGCGGCTTCGGCAGGCTGCGGCCGAGACGGCTGCCCATCCCCGCTGCGAGGATCACGATCTGCGTGGTCATGCTGGTCCCTTCTGGTGTCCGCCCGCGCACCCTGGGGTACGGGCGGGCCTCGTCGAGTCTGCGCTTCCAACGTCCGAGTTGCCCGAGAACCGTTCGTGTCGACGTGGTCGTCGCTGCGAAGAGGCCGCCGGGATCGCCTGCTGGAGCAGGTTTCCAAGTGGTGAACACTCCTTCGTGCCCTGGTGAATGATACGGAAACACCCCCTCGCAGGGTACGGGTCTGCGCGCTTCGTACTCAATTCGTGACCCGGGCCGCGACGGTTCCCGACGGTCGGAGAGCGTTGGTACGGTGGGTCGATGCCAGCGCGAGCAGAGAACGAGGACGTGTACGCCACGGCCGACGCTGCCTGGATGACCGAGGCGGGGGACGCCGACGAAGCGGACACCGCCGCGGCTGCTGAGGGCGACGCAGCCGACGACGACACGGGGGACACTGATGCGGACGACGCCGCCACTGATGACGCGATGACCGACGCGACGACGGACACCCGTACCGACGCGACGACGGACACCCGTACCGACGACGCCACGGCGGACACCCGCGCCGACGACACGACGGCCGCGGCGCCGCGCCCCGCGAATGCGGGCAACGGCAAGGGGCGCACCAAGCGCCCGACGAAGGCCGCCCCGCGGACCGACGCCGAGCCTCCCGTCCCGACCGACGCGGACGACGTGACGGACGACGCCGGCCGGGCGACCACCGCCACCCCGCCCGCGACGAAGAAGCGTGCGCCGCGCAGCGCCGCACCGAAGCAGCCGCAGACGCTCCAGCCCGTCGTGCTCGCAGCGAGCGGCCTGGTCAAGCGGTACGGGCAGACCCTGGCCGTCGACGAGGTCGACCTCGAGATCCGGCAGGGCTCGATCTTCGGCGTGGTCGGCCCGAACGGCGCCGGCAAGACGACGACCCTGTCCATGATCACCGGACTGCTGCGCCCCGACGCCGGCTCGGTGACGGTGCTCGACCACGACGTCTGGGCAGACCCGACGGCGGCGAAGCGCAGTCTCGGGGTCCTGCCGGACCGGCTCCGGCTGTTCGACCGGCTGACCGGTGCGCAGCTCCTCTACTACTCGGCCACGCTCCGCGGGCTCGACGGTGCCACCGCACGGAAGCGCAGCGCCGACCTCGCCGAGGCCTTCGGGCTGGGCGAGGCGCTGGGCCGCCAGGTCGCCGACTACTCGGTCGGCATGGCGAAGAAGATCGCCCTGGCAGCGACCCTGATCCACTCGCCGCGGGTGCTCGTGCTCGACGAGCCCTTCGAGTCGGTCGACCCGGTGAGTGCGGCGACGATCACGGACATCCTGCGCCGGTACACCCGGGGCGGCGGCACGGTCGTGCTCTCGAGTCACTCGATGGAGCTCGTGCAGCGCACCTGTGACTCGGTCGCCATCATCGTCGGCGGCAAGGTCCTGGCGTCCGGCACCATGGCCCAGGTCCGCGGGCGCAAGAGCCTCGAGGACAAGTTCGTCGAACTCGCCGGCGGTCGTGTCGTCGCGGAGAGCATGGAATGGTTGCACAGCTTCTCCGGCTGAGGGCGGACCTGCTCGCGGGCGAGGTCCGGGGCACCGCCCGCCGGTCCGTCGCCGTCGTGCTCGCCAGCCTCGTCGGACTCCTCGGTGCCGTGTTCGTCGCGTCGCGGACCATCGCCCTCGGTGACGCCGACCCGGACATCGCCCGTGCGGTCATCGTGCCCGTCGGCACCCTGATCACCTTCGGGTTCACGGTCGTGCCGCTCGTCGTCGGCCGGAGCGACCAGCTCGACCCGCGGCGCTTCGCGGTGTTCGGCATCGAGCGCCGTCGCCTGGCGATCGGACTCGTCGTCGCCGGACTCGTCGGCATCCCGGTGATCGGCGTGGTCGTCGTCGCGATCGGACAGGTCGTCGCCTGGGCGCGCGATCCCGGTCTCGGCCTGCTCGCGGTCCTCGGCGGGCTGCTCGGCGTCGCGACCTGCGCGCTCCTGATCCGCGTCTGCTGCACCGTCGGCTCCCGGCTGATCGGGCCGCAGCGCTCCCGCGACGCCGGGTGGCTGGGGGCCCTCGTCATCATCGCGCTCTCGATCCCGACGGTGGCGCTGCTGCTCCGCGTCGACTGGCTCGACCCGCAGGGCGCCGAGATGCAGCGCGTCGCGGACATCGCCGGCTGGACCCCCTGGGGTGCCGCGTGGGCCGTGCCCGCCGAGGTCGCGAGCGGCCACGTCGGCACCGGTGTCGCGAAGCTCCTCGTCGCGGTCGCCGTCGTCGCGCTCCTCGCCTGGGCATGGTGGGCGCTCGTCGGCCGTGCGCTCGAGACCGTCGACGACCGCGCCCGCACCCGCCGCTACCAGGGCCTGGGCTGGTTCGACCGGTTCGGCTCGTCCCCGGTGTCGGCCGTCGCTGCCCGGGCGCTCACCTACTGGGTCCGCGACCCGCGGTACCGCACGTCGTACCTGATCATCCTGCTCGTGCCGATCGTCGTCATCCCGCTCGGCGTCGCCGGGGTGCCGTGGCAGTGGACCGCCCTCGTACCGCTGCCGCTGATGGCCCTGATCGCCGGGTTCCTGCCGCACAACGACGTCTCGTACGACAACACCGCCGTGTGGCTGCACGTCGCGTCCGGTGCGCCCGGGTGGAGTGACCGGCTCGGTCGTGTCGTTCCCGTGCTGGTCGTGGGGGCGCCCGCGATCGTCGCCGGGGCCGCGCTGTCCGCGTGGCTGTTCGGCGACTGGGCCGCCTTCCCGCTGCTCATCGGCGTCAGCGCGAGCGCCCTGCTGTCCGGGCTCGGGTTGTCGAGCGTCCTGTCCGTGCTCATGCCCTACCCGACGGTGCGCCCGGGCGACCATCCCTTCCAGCAGCCGCAGGCCGCCGGCATCACCGCCACGGTCGCGCAGGCGACCATGGTGATCGGCATCGTGCTCTGCACGGTCCCCGCTGTCGGCCTCGCGGTGCTCGCCGCCGTGCAGGGACCGGAGCCCTGGTCAGTGCTGACGCTCCTGGTGGGCATCGGGGTCGGTGCCGTCGTGCTCGTGATCGGTGTGTCCGCGGGCGGACGCCTGTTCGACCGCCGCGGCCCCGACCTGCTCGCCGCGGCGCAGCGCAACTAGCGGTGCAGCGCAACGCAACGAGCGGCGCAGCGCAACGAGCGGCGCGCCCGAGGGCGGACCGTCGTACCCTGGTCGCATGAGCATGACGGAACCAGGCGGCGGCCTCGACGTGATGGACCGGGAGCTCGAGAAGCTCCTCGAAGACGAAGCGATCGAACCCGGTGACCACGAGCGGTTCTCGCACTACGTGAAGAAGGACAAGATCCTGCAGTCGGCCATGTCCGGCAAGCCGGTGAAGGCCCTGTGCGGCAAGAAGTGGATCCCGGGTCGCGACCCGGAGAAGTTCCCGGTCTGCCCGGACTGCAAGGCCATCTACGAGAAGATGAAGGCCGAGTAGACGCGACCAGCAGACGGACGGGAGGCCCGTGGCGACGCCGCCACGGGCCTCCCGTCCGTCGTATGCGTCAGCTGACCGCACATCGTGAGCAGAAATGGTCGGGTCGCCCTCGGACACCCGACCATTTCTGCTCACGAAGCGGCGACGCGAACGCGAACGCGACGCGCGAGGTGCGTGCGTGCGCGCGTGCGGGCCCTAGATCACCAGGGTGGGGATGGCGGGGTCGCCGCGCCCGATGCGGGACGCGTCGGCGGGCAGCTCCGCCTTCGCGCGCTTGTGGTGCGCGCGTGCGGCCTCGACGCCCTGCGTGCCGAGGAACGCCGGGTCGACCTCGCCGCCGGTGACGACGGGGACCAGCAGCGGCCGCTCGTCCGGGCCGACCTGCGCACCCGTGAGCACGATCTCGGCGGTCGCGACGCCGTTCCGGAGTCGTCGGCCCGCCTCCTTCCGGCCGCCGATCGACGCCTTGTCGGCCGACTTCTTGGCGACGGGGACCCAGTCGCCGCCGTCCGCGTCCCGGTGCGCGACGAGCTTGAACACCATGCCGGCGGCCGGGTGCCCGGAGCCGGAGACGACCGAGGTGCCGACGCCGTACGAGTCGACCGGGGCGGCTCGGAGCGCGGCGATCGTGTACTCGTCGAGGTCGTTCGTCACCGTGATCTTCGTGCCCGTCGCCCCGAGGCGGTCGAGCTGCGCACGCACGGCGGCGACGACGGACGGCAGGTCGCCGCTGTCGATCCGGACGCCGCCGAGCTTGCCGTCGGTGAGCCGGACGGCCGTCTCGACCGCGGCCTCGATGTCGTAGGTGTCGACGAGCAGGGTCGTGCCGCTGCCGAGCGCGTCGAGCTGCGAACGGAACGCCTGCTCCTCGGAGTCGTGCAGCAGCGTGAAGGCGTGCGCGGCGGTGCCCATCGTGGGGATGCCCCAGGTGCGGCCGGCCTCGAGGTTGCTCGTCGCACCGAAGCCGGCGATGTACGCGGCACGGGCGGCGGCCACGGCGTTCCACTCACCGGTGCGGCGGGAGCCCATCTCGGCGAGCGGGCGGCCGTCGGCGGCGGACACCATGCGGGCGGCGGCCGAGGCGATCGCGGAGTCCGCGTTGAAGATGCTCAGGGCGAGGGTCTCGAGCACCACGGCCTCGGCGAAGGTGCCCTCGATCTGCAGGATGGGGGAGTTCGGGAAGTAGACCTCGCCCTCCCGGTAGGCGCGGACGTCGCCGCTGAACCGGTAGTCGGCGAGCCACGAGGCGGTGCCGGCGTCGATGACGCCGCGGTCGCGCAGGAACCCGATCTCCTCGTCGCCGAAGCGGAAGTCGCCGAGGGCGGTGAGGAAGCGTCCGAGTCCGGCGGCGACACCGTAGCGGCGGCCGTCCGGCAGCCGCCGGGCGAACACCTCGAAGACGCATCGGCGGTCGGCGGTGCCGTCCTTCAGGGCGGCGTCCACCATGGTGAGCTCGTACTGGTCGGTGAGGAGCGCGCTGGTCACGTCTCCGACACTAGTGACGTGACCCTCGGGAGGCCCGGATCACCCCCGGCGCCCGGCGCCACGGTTCGGTCCGTGCGAGGTTCCGTACTCGGTGGTACCCGCCGAGGGTCGCACCGAGTCCGGAACCTCGCACGGCGCGTGGGCGGACCTCGCACGGTGCGAGGGTCTGGGACGGGCATCGGTACGCTGGTGCCGTGACGGATGCACCGATCGGAGTCTTCGACAGCGGGGTCGGCGGCCTCACCGTGGCCCGCGCCATCATCGACCAGCTCCCGCGCGAGAGCATCCGGTACGTCGGCGACACCGTGCACTCGCCCTACGGCCCGAAGCCCATCGCCGACGTCCGCCGCTACGCGCTCGAGGTCATGGACGATCTGGTCGAGCAGGGCGTGAAGGCCCTGGTGATCGCGTGCAACACCGCCTCGTCCGCCGTGCTCCGCGACGCCCGCGAACGGTACGAGCAGGCGTACGGCATCCCCGTGGTCGAGGTCATCCAGCCCGCGGCCCGCGCCGCCGTCAAGCAGACCCGCACGGGCCGCATCGGGGTCATCGGCACCGTCGGCACCATCGCGTCGCGCGCCTACGAGGACGCCTTCGCGGTCGCCGCCGACGTCACGCTGACCACCGCCGCGTGCCCCCGGTTCGTCGAGTTCGTCGAGGCGGGGGACACCTCGTCGCCGTCGCTGCGCGAGATCGCGGCCGGGTACCTCGACCCGATCCGTGCCGCCGACGTGGACACCCTCGTGCTCGGCTGCACCCACTACCCGCTCATGTCCGCCGCGATCCAGTTCGTCATGGGTCCGGAGGTCACGCTCGTCTCCAGCGCCGAGGAGACCGCGAACGACGTCTACCGCCGGCTCGTGGAGCACGGGCTCGAGCGCACCGCGACCACCGCCCCGACGTACTCGTTCGAGGCGACGGGCGACGACAAGAACGGCTTCATCCGGCTCGCCCGGCGCTTCCTCGGTCCCGAGGTCTCGAGCGTCGGCCACCTCCAGACGGGGGCCATCACGCTGCCCCGCACCGAAAGGACCCCATGACCGACAACCTCCGCGTCGACGGCCGTACCGCCACCGACCACCGTCCCGTCACCATCGAGCGGGGGTGGAGCACGCAGGCCGAGGGCAGCGCGCTCATCTCCTTCGGCAACACCAAGGTGCTCTGCACCGCGTCGTTCACCAACGGCGTGCCCCGCTGGCTCGCCGGCAAGGGCACCGGGTGGGTCACCGCCGAGTACTCGATGCTGCCGCGGTCGACCAACGAGCGCATGCAGCGCGAGTCCATCAAGGGCAAGGTCGGCGGCCGCACGCACGAGATCTCCCGCCTCATCGGGCGTTCGCTCCGCGCGGTCGTCGACACGAAGGCCCTGGGCGAGAACACCCTCGTCATCGACTGCGACGTGCTGCAGGCCGACGGCGGCACCCGCACGGCGTCGATCACGGGCGCGTACGTGGCGATGGCCGACGCGATCGAGTGGGGCCGCGCCAAGGGCTTCATCGCGAAGAAGGCCACCCCGCTCACCGACAGCGTGCAGGCGATCTCGGTCGGCATCGTCAAGGGGGAGCCGATGCTCGACCTGGCCTACACCGAGGACTCCGCAGCGGACACCGACATGAACATCGTCACCACGGGGTCGGGCAAGTTCATCGAGGTGCAGGGCACCGCCGAGCACGCGCCGTTCGACCGGGACGAGCTGAACGTCCTGCTCGACCTCGGCCTCGCCGGCAACCAGTCGCTCGCGGCGATCCAGCGTTCGGTCCTGGGTCTGGCGTGACGTCCCGCGAGGTGGTGCTGGCCACCCACAACCAGGGCAAGGTCGTCGAACTGCGCGAGATCCTCGGGTCGGCGCTCGGCGAGGGTGTCGAACTCGTCGGGTACGACGGTCCCGAGCCGGTCGAGGACGGCGACAGCTACGCGGCGAACGCCCTGATCAAGGCGCGTGCCGCGGTCGCCCACACGGGGTTGCCGGCGCTCGCCGACGACTCCGGGATCGCGGTCGACGCCCTCGGAGGCGCACCGGGCATCCACTCGGCCCGCTACGCCGGCACCCGCTCGGACGCCGACAACATCGCGCTGCTGCTCACGAACCTGCAGGGTGTCGTCGAGCGGACCGCCGCGTTCGTGTGCGCAGCGGCCTTCGTGACGCCCGACGGTCAGGAGCACGTCGTCGAGGCGGTCTGGAACGGCGAGGTGCTGACCGAGCCCGTCGGTGACGGCGGGCACGGCTACGACCCGGTGTTCCGGCCGGACGACGCCGACCGCTCGTCGGCGGAGCTCACCCGCGACGAGAAGAACGCCCTGTCGCACCGCAGCAAGGCGTTCCGGGGCATCGCGCCGATCGTGCGGGAGCACTTCGGCGTCTGAGCGCCCGCGCTCTTTCCGTTCCGCACGACCGAAGTCGCCCCGAACCACGTGATCACGTGGTTCGGGGCGACTTCGGTTGTGCGCGGTGCGCGGTGCGCGGTACGCCGGTGCGCGGTGCGCCAGCCCTGCGGCTAGAGCGTCGGGTCGACCGTCGGGGCCGTGGTGGCCTCGGCCTCGTTCGTGTGCTTCGCCTTGCGGGCGTTGCGCAGGTACGTCAGCGCCATCGGCACGACGGTCACGACGACCGCGGCGAGCAGGATGATGTCGATGTACTCGCGGACGATGTGCGCCACGAAGGGGATGTGCCCGATGAAGTACCCGAGGAACGTCACGCCGACGCCCCAGACCACGGCGCCGATCGCGTTGTAGAGCGAGTACTTCTTGTAGTCCATCCGGCCGACGCCCGCGGCGATCGGGGCGAAGGTGCGGACGACCGGCACGAAGCGCGCCAGGATCACGGCGAGGGGGCCGAAACGGTGGAAGAACGCGTTGGTGCGCTCGACGTTCGCCTTCGAGAAGAGCCCGCTGTCCTTGCGTTCGAAGATCGGTGGCCCGGCCTTCTTGCCGATGTAGTACCCGAGCTCACCGCCGAGGAACGCGGCGGCGCCGATCATCAGCGCCGCGACCCAGATCGGGATGCCGCCGATCTCGCCACCGCGGTCGAAGGCGAACAGGCCGGTGATGACCAGCAGGCTGTCGCCCGGGAAGATGAAGCCGATGAGGAGACCGGTCTCGGCGAAGACGATCGCGCAGACCACGAGCACGGCGATGGCCCCGAAGTGGTCGAGGATGTACTGCGGATCGAGCCACGGGATCAGGGCGAGTGCGACGGAGTGCATGGTTCTTCCGGTCGTGGAGGCGGGAGTCACGGGGAGGACTCCCGCGGGATGAGGGTACCGCCCGGAAGTGACCGGGCCATCCCTCGCAGGGTTGACCTGCTCAAGGCGTGCGGATGACCGCAACGGTGCGCCTGGGGGGACCCGGTGCGGAAGGAGGGACTCGAACCCTCACGCCTGGGGCACAGGAACCTAAATCCTGCGTGTCTACCGATTCCACCACTCCCGCGAGCAGCGGCAGTCTACCGAGCGCGGCGTGCGGGGCGGACGTGCGCCGGGCCTCCAGGCCGTGGGACGCACCGTGCGCGGGACGTGACGTGGTGCGAGGAACCGGACGTGGTGCGGGGCGGGCCGAGTGCCACCGAGTACGGAACCTCGCACGGGACGACAGCGCGGCAGCGCGGCAGCGCGGCAGCACGGCAGCGCGGCAGCGCGGCAGCGCGGCAGCACGGCAGCGCGGCAGCACGTCAGCGCGTCAGCGCAGCGGGCGCGGCAGGTACCGGGGGACGTACCGGAGCAGGATGCCCGCGCCGACCAGGCCGAGCACGCCCATCACCCCGCTGGCGACCGCGATGGACGCGACGGCGGTCACGCCGGAGATGAGGAGCGGTGCCGCCGCCGACCCGAAGTCGCCGGTGAACCGCCAGGCCCCCAGGAACGGTGCCGGGGCGTCGCGCGGCGCGAGGTCCGCGCCGAGCGTCATGAGGATGCCGGAACCGACCCCGTTGGCCAGGGACATGCCCATCGCGATCGCGACGAACCAGCCGACCCGGGCGTCCAGGTGGCCGCTCCAGGCGAGCAGGAAGTAGCTGATGCTCAGGCCGAGCATGCAGGGCAGGGCGCTCGCGAGCCGTCCCCACCGGTCCATGATCTGCCCGCTCGTGTAGAACAGCGCGAAGTCGACGGCTCCGGCGATGCCGATCACGAGGGCCGCGGTCGAGTCGTCGAGGCCGACGCTCACCGCCCAGAGCGGCAGGATCACCTGTCGTCCGGCGCGCATTGCGCCGATCAGGCCGGCACCGCTGCCGAGCCGCAGCAGGACCGCCCCGTTCGCGCGGATGGTGCGGAAGAGGCCCTGCGCCTCCTGCTGGACGAACTGCGCGCCGGTGTCGGCGGGCGGTTCGGTCGCGTGGTCGCTCGCGTCGGTCGCGTGGTCGGCCGAGCGCCGGGAGGCCCGTGGCGGCAACCGCAGGCCGCGTGTGCCCGTCGCCGGGTCGCGCAGCACCAGGAGCACGGTCGCCGCCGCCAGGCAGCAGACGACGTGGATCCAGAAGGCGCTGCTCGTGGTGCCGGTCAGGTGGATGACGCCGGCGGCGATGAAGGGGCCGACGAAGTAGCCGAAGCGGAAGACGCCGCCCAGGCTCGACAGCGCCCGGGCCCGGATCCGCAGGGGGATCGCGGTGGTCATGTAGGCGTGCCGGGCGAGCGCGAACACCGCGGTGGAGACGCCGACCAGGAACACCCCGAGCGCCAGGACCCAGGCGTTCGCGGCCGTCGTGGCGACGACGAGCCCGACCACCGAGACGAGCGCGGCGCCGATCATCGCGTTCCGCTCACCGATGCGGGCGACGACGATGCCGGACGGCACGTCGCCGATGAGCTCGCCGACCAGGATGAGCGAGGCGACGAAGCCCGCGAACGCCAGGCTGGCGCCGAGGGAGTCGGCGGCGATCGGGATGATCGGGATGATCGCGCCCTCGCCGATCGCGAAGAGCGCGGCGGGCAGGAACCCGGACAGCAGGACGGACCGGAAGTCGAATGAGTCGTTCCCCGTCGTGGCCATCGCCCGACCAACGGTACGCCAGCGGTACCGCTTCGTCGGCGGGTTACCCTGGACGCATGCGTGTTCTTGCGGCGATGAGCGGTGGTGTCGACTCGGCGGTGGCCGCGGCCCGGGCGGTCGACGCCGGCCACGACGTGGTGGGCGTGCACCTGGCCCTGAGCCGGATGCCCGGCACCCTGCGCACCGGCAGCCGCGGATGCTGCACCATCGAGGACTCGATGGACGCCCAGCGCGCCGCGTCGGCCCTCGGGATCCCCTACTATGTGTGGGACTTCTCGGCCCGGTTCAAGGAGGACGTCGTCGACGACTTCGTGGCCGAGTACCAGGCCGGCCGCACCCCGAACCCCTGCATGCGCTGCAACGAGCGGATCAAGTTCGCGGCGCTGCTCGAGAAGGCACTCGCCCTGGGGTTCGACGCCGTCGCGACCGGGCACTACGCCTCGATCGTCACCGGTCCGGACGGCTCCCGCGAACTGCACCGGTCGGCCGCGTGGGCGAAGGACCAGTCGTACGTGCTCGGGGTCCTGACCGCCGAGCAGCTGCAGCACGCGATGTTCCCGCTCGGAGCCACCCCGTCGAAGGACGAGGTCCGGGCCGAGGCCGCCGAGCGCGGGCTGACGGTCGCCCAGAAGCCGGACTCGTACGACATCTGTTTCATCCCGGACGGTGACACCCGCGGCTGGCTGGCGGACCGCGTCGGCACCGCCCCCGGCGACGTCGTCGAGCGTGACGGCACGGTCGTCGGCTCGCACGAGGGTGCCACCGGCTACACCGTCGGACAGCGCCGCGGCCTGGCCCTCGGCCGCCCGGCACCGGACGGCAAGCCCCGGTTCGTGCTCGAGATCCGCCCGAAGGACAACACCGTCGTCGTCGGCCCGAAGGAAGCCCTCGCCGTCACCTCGATGTCCGGCTCGCGGTTCACCTGGGCGGGCACGGCCCCGGCCGACCCCGCGACGCCGTTCGCCTGCGACGTGCAGATCCGCGCGCACGCCGACCCGGTGCCCGCGACCGCCCGGGTGCAGGACGACGTGCTCGTCATCGACGTCGACGAGCCGTTGCACGGGGTCGCTCCCGGGCAGACCGCCGTGGTCTACGTCGGCACGCGGGTGCTCGGCCAGTGCACGATCGACACCACGGTCAGCGCCGTCCCCGTCGACGCCTGACCCCGCCGCTCCCGGGGCGCACGCTCGCTGCACGCCGCGTCGGTGGTGCACGGTAGAACTGATGCCATGAGCGAGACCGACGCGACGTTCGAGACCATCGACCCCGACGGGCTCGACGCCGCCCAGGCCGCGCGCGAGGTCGACCGGTTGCGCGCCCGCGTCAACGAGCTGCGCCACGACTACTACGAGGGCAACGCCTCGCCCCTGTCGGACGCCGACTACGACGCCCTGGTGCACCGCCTCGACGTGATCGAACAGCGGTTCCCGGAACTCCTGACGCCCGACAGCCCGACGCAGACCGTGGGCGGGCAGGCGCAGACCACGCAGTTCGCGCCGGTCGAGCACGCCGAGCGCATGCTCTCGCTCGACAACGTCTTCAGCCCCGACGAGCTCACCGAGTGGGCCCTCAAGGTGCAGCGGGACGCCGGCGCCGAGCGGGTGCGGTTCCTGACCGAGCTGAAGATCGACGGCCTGGCCATCAACCTGCGGTACGAGCACGGTCGGCTCGTCTCGGCCGCCACCCGCGGTGACGGCGTGGTCGGCGAGGACGTCACCGGCAACGTCCGCACGATGGGCACGATCCCGGACCGCCTCTCGGGCACCGGCCACCCGCCCCTGGTCGAGGTCCGGGGCGAGATCTTCTTCCCGGTCGCCGAGTTCGACGAGCTCAACGCGAACCAGCGCGAGGCGGGGGAGCGCGTGTTCGCCAACCCGCGCAACGCCGCCGCCGGGTCCCTCCGCCAGAAGGAAGAGGGCAAGTCCGAGGCGAAGCGTGCCCTGATGGTCGACCGGCTGCGGCGTCTGCGGATGCTCGTGCACGGCATCGGCGCGTGGCCCGTCCGCGAACTCGAGCAGGGCACCGACGTCCGCAGCCAGTCCGAGGTGTACGAGCTGCTGCAGACCTGGGGCCTGCCGACGAGCAGCCACTACCGGGTGTTCGACACCATCGACGAGGTCAACGGCTTCGTCCGGACCACGGGGGAACGCCGGTCGGCCGTCGAGCACCAGATCGACGGCGTCGTCGTGAAGGTCGACGACCTCGCCCTGCACGAGGAACTCGGGTCGACGTCACGGGCGCCGCGGTGGGCGATCGCCTACAAGTACCCGCCCGAAGAAGTGCACACCACGCTCACCGACATCGTGGTCAGCGTCGGCCGCACCGGCCGCGCCACCCCGTTCGCGGTGATGGCCCCGGCCGAGGTCGCCGGGTCCGTCGTCCGCCAGGCCACGCTGCACAACCAGCAGGTCGTCAAGGCGAAGGGCGTGCTGATCGGCGACACCGTCGTGCTGCGGAAGGCCGGCGACGTCATCCCCGAGGTGCTCGGCCCGGTGGTCGAGCTCCGTGACGGCTCCGAGCGCGAGTTCGTGATGCCGACGAACTGCCCCGAGTGCGGCACCGAGCTCGCCCCCGCGAAGGAAGGCGACATCGACCTGCGCTGCCCGAACGCGAAGAGCTGCCCGGCGCAGGTGCGCGGTCGGGTCGAGCACATCGCCTCGCGCGGGTCGCTCGACATCGAGGGGCTCGGCGAGGTCGCGGCCGCGGCGCTCACGCAGCCGCTCCGCCCGGAGACCCCGCCGCTCGTCACCGAGGCCGGACTGTTCGACCTGACGATGCAGGACATCGTCCCGATCGAGGTCATCGTCCGCGACGCCGAGACCGGCATGGAGAAGGTCGACGACGACGGCACCCCGAAGCGCGTCACACCGTTCAGCCGGGCGCGCAAGAAGACCGACCCGCCGTTCGACCCCGAGGCACGGGGCGCCGACTACACCGGTGAGCCGAGCCGCTACCCGTCGAAGAACGCGTTCGAGATGCTCGCGAACATCGACGCCGCGAAGACGAAGCCCCTGTGGCGGATCCTGGTCGGCCTGAGCATCCGCCACGTCGGACCGGTCGCCGCCCGAGCCCTGGCGAACCACTTCGGCTCCCTCGACGCGATCCGGTCGGCCTCGCGCGAGGACCTCGCGGCCGTCGACGGGGTGGGCGGCATCATCGCCGACGCCCTGCTCGCCTGGTTCGACGTCGACTGGCACCGCGAGATCATCGACCGCTGGACCGCGGCCGGCGTGCAGTTCACCACCCCGGGCCACCCCGGCCCGGGCAGCGCCGACGTCGAGGGCGGCGTGCTGAGCGGCGTCACCGTCGTCGCGACCGGGTCACTCGAGGGCTACACGCGAGAAGGTGCACTGGAGGCGATCATCACCGCCGGCGGCAAGGCGGCGTCGAGCGTGAGCAAGAAGACCGACTTCGTGGCCGCCGGTCCGGGTGCCGGTTCGAAGCTCACGAAGGCCGAGCAGCTGGGCGTCCGGATCATCGACGCCGAGCAGTTCCACCTGCTCGTGACCGAGGGGCCGGCGGCGCTCGCCGAACCGGAAGCGTCGACGACCGAGGACTGAGACAGCAGGTCCGAGCGGGATGCACAGCACGCCCCGGTCGCATCCGCTGAGCGCGGCGCACCGTCCAACGCGCCCAGTTCGGGGGACAAGTTGCATCGCGCATGGATGATCGGCAGACATCTCCATAGACTCGACCGAGCATCACCCGTCGTCTGCAGGGGGACGTCGGGACGGCCTTCCCGGGGGAGACCCGAATGCTGCTCATCGCTGCGGCTCTGCTCACCGCCTCGGTGCACTCGCTCGGAGTGATCGAGGCCCCACGCATGCCCCCGACGCACCAGGTCACGGTCACCAGCACCGCCGCGACCCGCATCGTCCCGGTCGTGGACCCCGCCGTCGCCACGCTCCCGGCGGCACCGGCGGCAGCGGAGGCGGCGGCGTCGACATCGACGACGGGGGTGGGGGTCGACGGCCTCGCCGCCGCGCACGGACGAGCCTTCGTCGAGGACCTCGGTGCACTCGGCGCCGCCGACCTGCGAAGCGCAGCCACCGACCGTCGTGTCGTGGCGACGGTGCAGGACGACCCGCCGCCCGCGCAGACCGTCGCGCAGTGGTGGTCGCACCTGCCGGCCGACGAGCAGGACCGGCTCCGGGTGCACGCACCCGCCCTGGTGGGGAACCTCGAGGGCGTGCCGTACGCAGTCCGCGACCAGGCCAACCGCGCGACGCTGACCGCCGGCCTCGCCGACGCCGACCTCGGTGCAGCCCGGGCCGCGATGCTCGGGCAGGTCCGTGACTCCCTGGTGCAGGAGCCGGGCGACCCGCGGCGCTTCCTGGTGGCGCTCGACACCCGGGGTTCCGGGCGTGCGGCGATCAGCATCGGCGACCTCGACACCGCGGCCGACGTCACCGTCGTGGTGCCGGGCATGTTCTTCACGGTCACCGGGCAGATGACCGACTTCACGAACACCGCCAACGACCTGTCCCGGGAGCAGGCCACCCTGGCGCCGCTCGCCGCCACCGGCAACGGGTCGGGTGTCGCCGTCGTCGCGTGGATGGGGTACCGCACTCCGGACCTGTCGAACATCCTGTCGCTCGGGCTCGCACGGACCGGGGCGGAGCGGCTCGAACGGACCGTCGCAGGGCTGCGCGTGATCCGCGCAGGCGACCAACCGCGGGTGAACATCGTCGCGCACTCGTACGGGTCGACCACGGCGATGACGGCGCTGGCGTCGGGGCGCATGACCGCCGACACCCTGACCGTGCTCGGGTCGCCGGGCAGCGACGTCCGGACGGCGGACGACCTCGCCGTCGCCACCGGGCAGGTCTTCGTCGGCGGTGCGCACAGCGACCCCATCGCGGGCTCCGGGTACTTCGGCACCGACCCGGGTGGGGCGTCGTTCGGCTCGACCGTGCTCGACCTGGCCGGGGGCGCCGACGCGCTGTCGGCCGGTGACGTGTTCCGGCGTCCCGTGGGGCACAACGACTACCTCAAACCGGGCACGGCATCGCTGCACGACGTCGCCCTGATCGGCATCGGACGCGGCGACCTGGTGCGCGAGCAGGTTCGACGCGGGAAGTCGGGTGGCGACGGCATCGTCGGCGCCTCGCCGGACATGTACCTCGTGCGCCCGCAGGATCTGCAGCCCCGTGACTGACCGGCCGTGCCCGACCGCCCCCTGAGCGACCCGGCGGACCCGCCGGTCGTGGCGACGCGGTGGGCGTGACCCGATCGTGACCGGCGGCCGACGTGCCGGAGCCGTCGCGGGCCTCCCGGCCGGATCGGTGCGCCCGCGCGGATCGCGACCCGTCCTCGGAACGGGCTGGGTGGCAACCTGAACGCGACCGCAGCCTGCACTCGTTCCGGGGCAGAACCAGTACAGCCCTGCTGCCTACGGTGCCGTCATGCGTGTGGTGCGATGGCCTGGTGCTCTCCTGATGTTCGTGGTGATGTCCGTGCTCGCCGGCATGCTCGTCGCCGTCGCGGTGACCCCGGCGGTCGCCGTCGCGGGAGAGGGGACCTCCGGGGCGGTCTCGTTCTTCGAGGACCTGCCGACCTACCTCGACGTGCAGACCCCGCAGCAGGTGTCGTCCATGTACGCGGAGCAGGGCGGGAAGCAGGTCAAGATCGCCTCGTTCTACGCCGAGAACCGCACGAACGTCACGGCCGACCAGATGGCGGACACGCTCAAGCAGGCGGCGATCGACACCGAGGACCCGCGCTACTACGACGAGGGCGGCATCGACGTGCTCGGCACGCTCCGCGGCGTCGCCGCGACCGTCGTCGGCGGCGACGTGCAGGGCGGCTCGAGCATCACGCAGCAGTACGTCAAGAACGTCCTGGTGCAGCAGTGCGAGGAGCTCACCGGCACGGACCAGGCCGCCACCGAGAAGAAGGTCGAAGCCTGCTACGAGGACGCGGCCGGCGTCACGCCGCAGCGCAAGCTGCAGGAGATGCGGTACGCCATCGCGGTGAACAAGAAGTACTCGAAGGACGAGATCCTGACCGGGTACCTCAACATCGTCGGGCTCGGCGGGCGGGTATACGGTGCCGAGGCCGGGGCCGAGTACTACTTCGGCGTGCACGCGAAGGACCTGTCGCTCGTGCAGTCGGCCACGCTCGTCGCGATCCTCAACAACCCGTCGAACCTGCGCATCGACGTGCCGAGCGACAAGGACAACGGCAAGGCCAACGGGTACCAGCTGACGAAGGAGCGCCGCGACTACGTGCTCCGCCGGATGCAGGCGCACGGGTCGATCACGAAGGCACAGATGACGAAGGCGATCGCGACGCCGGTCACGCCGAAGATCACCGAGACCGCCAACGGGTGCTCGACCGCCGCGACGAACCACGACGCCGGCTACTTCTGCGACTACGTCCGCGACCAGGTGCTGCAGGACCCCGCGTTCGGCAAGACCGCGGCGGCACGCATCGCCACGCTCGACACCAAGGGCCTGCAGATCCACACCTCGCTCGACCTCGACCTGCAGGGTCAGGCACAGTCCGCCCTGTCCACCTACGTGCCGGCCACCATGGCCGGCGTCGACGTCGGCGGCTCGAACGTCACCGTGGAGCCCGGCACCGGCCGGATCATGTCGATGGTCCAGAACACCACCTACACGCAGGGGGACCACGCCGGGGCCGGTGCCACGGCGGTGAACTACAGCGCCGACTCCGGGTACGGCAACTCGGGCGGGTTCCAGACCGGCTCGACCTACAAGGTGTTCACCCTGGCCGAGTGGCTCGCCAGCGGGCACACCCTGTCCGACTCGGTCACCACCTCGGAGCACCAGTTCGAGAACGCCGAGTTCACCAACACCTGCCAGAACGTCGCGGGCGGCACCTGGAACGTCGCCAACGCCGAGAGGGTGCCGTCGTCGATGTCGGTCGAGGCGGCGACGGTCGAGTCGATCAACACCGCGTACGCCCAGATGGGCAAGCAGCTCGACCTGTGCAAGATCGCCCAGCTCGCGCAGTCGATGGGCATCCACCGCGCCGACGGCGGTGACCTGACGCAGACGCCGTCCTCGATCCTCGGCGTGAACGAGCTGTCGCCGATCGACCTGGCCGAGGCGTACGCGGGCTTCGCCAACGGCGGCATCGTGTGCACGCCCACCGCGATCGACTCGGTGACCGAGGCAGACGGCACGAAGATCACCCCGACGCCGTCGTCCTGCACGCAGGGCGTCTCGGCGGACGTCGCGGGCACGGTCGACTACGCGCTGCAGGGCGTGCTGTCCGGGTCGGGGACGGCCGCGAGTGCGAACCCCGGGGACAGCGTGGCGAAGTTCGCGAAGACCGGCACCACCGACGGTGACGTGCAGAACTGGCTGGTCGCGTCGTCGACGAAGTACACGAACGCCACCTGGGTCGGCAACGTGCAGGGGAACGTGAGCCTGGCGAACTGGCCGTTCCTGCAGGGCACCACCGGGTACAGCGCGAAGTTCGGGGTCGGGAAGTCGATGATGGCGTACCTGGACCAGACCGTCGGCGGGGGAGCGCTGCCCGCGCCGAGCCAGGCGATGATCGGGCAGGCGAGCAAGTCGTCTTCGTCGTCTTCGTCGTCGGGGTCCTCGTCCGGGCAGGGGACGGCGCAGGACGACCAGACGACGCCCACGGCTGCGCCCGCTGCTCCGGGGGCTGCGCCCGCTGCTCCGGCTGCACCCGCTGCACCCGCTGCGCCGGCGCCCGCCGCGACGGTGGCCCCGGCGGCGCCGGCTGCGAGGGACCAGAACGGGAAGTGACCCGCTGGCCCCCTGGAGGCCCGGTGCCGGTCCGGCGGACCGGCACCGGGCCTCCAGGGGCGTTGTCCACAGCCGCGCCTGCGCGCCCGACGCAGCCAATAGACTGTGGGGCATTCCACGAACCGATCGACGGAGCACCATGCCTGACATCACGAGCGAGCAGGTCGCGCACCTGGCGAACCTCGCACGTATCGCACTCACGCCCGACGAGATCGAGAAGCTGACCGGGGAGCTGTCGCACATCGTCGAGAGCGTCGCCAAGGTCGCCGAGGTCGCGACCGACGACGTCCCGGCGACGAGCCACCCCGTGCCGCTCGGCAACGTCACCCGACCCGACGTGGTCGGCACGACGCTGACGCAGGAGCAGGCGCTCTCCGGGGCGCCCGACTCCGACGGCGAACGGTTCCGCGTGACCGCCATCCTCGGCGAAGAACAGTAGGGCGAAGAACAGTGACTGACGACATCACGAAGCTGAGCGCCGCGGCGCTCGCCGACGCCCTCGTGGCGCGCGACGTCTCGAGCGTCGAGGCCACCCAGGCCCACCTCGACCGGATCGCCGCCGTCGACGGCGACGTGCACGCGTTCCTGCACGTCAACCAGAACGCCCTGGCAGTGGCGAAGTCGATCGACTCCCGCCGTGCCGCCGGTGACGACCTCGGGCCCCTCGCCGGTGTGCCGATCGCCGTCAAGGACGTCCTGTGCACGCAGGACATGCCCACGACCGCCGGGTCCAGGATCCTCGAGGGCTGGGTGCCGCCGTACGACGCCACCCCCGTCGCGAAGCTCCGCGCCGCCGGCCTCGTGCCGCTCGGCAAGACCAACATGGACGAGTTCGCGATGGGCTCGACCACCGAGTTCTCGGCGTACGGTCCGACCCGCAACCCGTGGGACCTCGACCGGATCCCCGGCGGGTCCGGCGGTGGCTCGGCCGCCGCGGTCGCGGCGCACGAAGCACCCTTCGCCCTCGGTTCGGACACGGGTGGCTCCATCCGCCAGCCCGGTGCCGTGACGGGCACGGTCGGCGTGAAGCCGACCTACGGCGGGGTGAGCCGCTACGGCGCCATCGCGCTGGCGTCCAGCCTCGACCAGATCGGCCCGGTGTCCCGCACCGTCCTCGACGCCGCGCTCCTGCACGACGTCATCGGTGGGCACGACCCGAAGGACTCCACGTCCATCCCGGACGCCTGGCCCTCGATGGCCGCCGCCGCACGCGAAGGGTTGCAGGCGGACACGCTCCGCGGCCTGCGCGTCGGCGTGGTGAAGGAACTCGCCGGGGGCGACGGGTTCCAGGCCGGTGTCACCCAGCGCTTCCAGGAGACGGTCGCGCTGCTCGAGTCGGCCGGTGCGGTCGTCGTCGAGATCGACGCCCCGTCGTTCGCGTACGCGATCAGTGCGTACTACCTGATCCTCCCGGCCGAGGCGTCGTCGAACCTCGCCAAGTTCGACTCGGTGCGCTTCGGCCTCCGGGTCACGCCCGAGAACGGTGCCACCGTCGAGGACGTCATGGCCGCCACGCGTGAAGCCGGCTTCGGACCCGAGGTCAAGCGGCGCATCATCCTCGGCACCTACGCCCTGAGCGCCGGCTACTACGACGCCTACTACGGCTCGGCGCAGAAGGTCCGCACGCTCGTGCAGCGGGACTTCCAGGCCGCCTTCGAGCAGGTCGACCTGCTCGTCAGCCCGTCGGCGCCGACGACCGCGTTCCCGATCGGTGAGCGCATCGACGACCCGCTGGCGATGTACCTCAACGACCTCACCACGATCCCGGCGAACCTCGCCGGTGTCCCCGGCATGAGCATCCCGAACGGCCTCGCGCCCGAGGACGGCCTGCCCGTCGGCGTGCAGCTGATGGCGCCCCAGCGTGAGGACGCCCGGCTGTACCGCTACGGTGCCGCCCTCGAGCGTCTGCTCGAACAGCAGTGGGGCGCGCCGCTCATCGCGTCCGTCCCGGACCTCGACCAGAGTCAGCAGTCGGCTGCGCAGGAAGGTGTGATCTGATGGCGCAGAAGGACGCGCTGATGGACTTCGACGAGGCGCTCGAGCGCTACGAGCCGGTGCTCGGCTTCGAGGTCCACGTCGAACTCGCGACGAAGACCAAGATGTTCTCGGACGCCCCGAACTTCTTCGGCGGCGAGCCCAACACGAACGTCACCCCGGTCGACCTCGGGCTGCCCGGGTCGCTGCCGGTCGTCAACGCACAGGCCGTGCGGTACTCGATCCAGCTCGGGCTCGCGCTCGGCTGCTCGATCGCCGAGTCCTCGCGGTTCGCCCGGAAGAACTACTTCTACCCGGACAACCCGAAGAACTACCAGGTCTCGCAGTACGACGAGCCCATCGCCTACGAGGGCGAGGTCGAGGTCGAGCTCGCCGACGGCACGATCTACAACATCCCGATCGAGCGCGCCCACATGGAAGAGGACGCCGGCAAGCTGACGCACGTCGGTGGTGCCACCGGCCGCATCCAGGGCGCCGAGTACTCGCTCGTCGACTACAACCGTGCCGGCGTGCCCCTGGTCGAGATCGTCACGAAGCCGATCTTCGGCGCCGAGCACCGTGCCCCCGAGCTCGGAGCCGCCTACGTGCAGGTCATCCGTGACCTCGTCCGGGCGCTCGGTGTCTCCGAGGCCCGCATGGAGCGCGGCAACCTGCGGTGCGACGCGAACATCTCGCTGCGCCCCCGCGGGCAGGAGAAGCTCGGCACCCGCACCGAGACCAAGAACGTCAACTCGTTCCGCGCCGTCGAGCGTGCGATCCGCTACGAGATCCAGCGGCAGGCCGCGATCCTCGCCGCCGGTGGCACGATCACGCAGGAGACCCGCCACTGGCACGAGGACACCGGCCGTACCTCGGCAGGTCGCCCCAAGTCGGACGCCGACGACTACCGGTACTTCCCGGAACCCGACCTGCTGCCCGTCGTGCCGGACCCCGCCGTCATCGCGGAGCTCCGTGCCTCGCTGCCCGAGGCCCCCGTCGCACGCCGCCGTCGCCTGAAGGGTGACTGGGGCTTCGCCGACCTGGAGTTCCAGGACGTCGTCAACGGTGGCCTGCTCGACGAGGTCGAGGGCACCGTCGCCGCCGGCGCCGCACCCCAGGCCGCCCGCAAGTGGTGGACCGGTGAGATCAGCCGCGTCGCCAACGCGCAGGACGCAGCCCCCGGTGACCTGGTGTCGCCGAAGCACGTCGCCGAGGTCATCGCGCTCGTCGAGTCCGGCGACCTGACCGACCGTCTGGCACGCCAGGTGCTCGAGGGCGTCATCGCG
This sequence comes from Curtobacterium sp. UNCCL17, assembly GCF_000686685.1. Classification (NCBI taxonomy): domain Bacteria; kingdom Bacillati; phylum Actinomycetota; class Actinomycetes; order Micrococcales; family Microbacteriaceae; genus Curtobacterium; species Curtobacterium sp. UNCCL17. The sequence goes on from NZ_JMLI01000017.1 coordinate 259,299, forward strand.
GGCGAGGGCTCGCCGGCGCAGGTCGTCGAGGCCCGCGGGCTCAAGGTCGTCTCGGATGACTCCGCCCTGACGGCCGCGGTCGACGAAGCACTCGCGGCGCAGCCCGACGTGCTGGCGAAGATCCAGGACGGCAAGGTCCAGGCAGCCGGCGCGATCATCGGTGCGGTCATGAAGGCCATGAAGGGCCAGGCCGACGCCGCCCGCGTGCGGGAACTCGTGCTGGAGCGCGCACAGCAGTCGTAGGCAGTCCCACCTCGCAAGGGCACGGCACCGGTCGGTGCCGTGCCCTTGCGTGCGTCCCGGTCGCCGTGGGCATCCTGGGGACACGTCAGCGATCGGGTGACAGGATGAGTCGTGTCCGCAACGATCCGCGCCATCGGAACCGCCGTCCCCGAGACGACCCTCGACCAGCCCCGGGTGCGTGACCTGTTCTCCGCCCAACCCGACCTCGGGCGGCTCGGCCAACGGCTCGTCCCCGCCGCGTTCGACGGGTCGGCGGTCGACCAGCGGCACACCGTCCTCGAGGAACTCGACTCCGCACGTGCCGGTGGTGCGTTCCGTGACGACGACGGCACCCTGCGCTCGCCGTCCACCGGCTCACGCAACGACCGGTACCGCGAACTCGCACCGCCGCTGTTCGTCGCCGCCGCCCGCGACGCCGTGGAACGTGCCGGCATCGCGCCGGAGTCCGTCACGCACCTGGTGACCGTGTCGTGCACCGGGTTCACGCAGCCCGGGCCCGACATCGACGTCGTCGAGCAGCTCGGGCTCCCCGGTGGCGTCTTCCGGCACCACATCGGCTTCATGGGGTGCTGCGCCGCGTTCCCCGCCCTGCGGATCGCCGCGGCGTTCGTCGACCAGGACCCGGACGCCGTCGTGCTCGTGGTCTGCGGCGAACTCTGCACCCTGCACGTCCGCGCCTCGAACGACCCCGACCAGATCGTCGCGAACAGCGTCTTCGGCGACGGTGCGGCCGCCGCGGTGGTCGCCCGCGACGGAGCCGGTCTGCGCTTCGACGACTTCACGACGGCCGTGGTGCCCGAGGGAGCGTCCGAGATGGCGTGGAACATCGGGGACGAGGGCTTCGAGATGGTCCTGTCCACCGCCGTGCCGAAGCTCGTCGGCCTGCACGTCCCGAGCGCCGTGCAACCGCTGCTCGACGGCGGGCCCGCCTCGGACGTGCCGGTGTGGGCGGTCCACCCGGGCGGCCGAGCCATCCTCGACCGCACCCAGGAGTCGCTCGGCCTGCCGGACAGTGCGATGGAGTCGAGTCGGCGGGTGCTGCGCGAACACGGCAACATGTCGAGCGCCACCGTGCTCTTCGTCCTGCGCGACGCGGTCGACGCCGGCCTCGAGGACGGCAGCGCCGTCGTCGCGCTCGCCTTCGGCCCGGGCCTCACGGTGGAGAGTGCGCGGCTCACCGCGGTGCGGACCGAGGCGTTGCCCGCGGCAGAACCCGCGGCGGAACCCGCCGTCGCAGCCGACCGCGTGCCCGTCGCGACCATGGGCGCGGCGTGAGCCGTCAGGGCGGCGGCACCAGGGGCCTCCCGGCCGTCGACCTGCGCACCCGCGCGCTCAGCCTGACCGAACTGATGGACGACCCGGACTGCGACCCGCGTGCGCTCGCGCGCACGTTCCGGCGCTTCGCCGTCGTGAACGCGCTCGTGAGTGGCTGGCGCGCGGCCTGGCGCTCGCACGTCGTCCCGGCCCTGCCCGCCAGCGGCCGTGGCCGGGTGCTCGACCTGGGGTGCGGTGGCGGCGACCTGGCCCGCTCGCTGGTGCGGTGGGCGGCGAGCGACGGGTTCGATCTCGAGGTCGTCGGGGTCGACCCGGACGAACGCGCCATCGCGGCGGCACGGCGGTCGTCCCCGACCGGTGTGACGTTCCGGCAGCAGTCGAGCGGTGACCTGGTCGCGGCTGGTGAGCGGTTCGACGTCGTCGTGTCGAACCACGTGCTGCACCACCTGGGTGACGAGGAGCGGCGGGGGTTCCTGGCCGACTCCGAACTGCTCGCGAGCGGGCGCAGCCTGCACTCCGACATCCGGCGGTCCTCGGCGGCCTACCGTGCCTACGCTCTGGCGTCACCGCTCGTGGCGGCGGGGACGTTCATCCGGGTCGACGGCCTGCGGTCGATCCGCCGGAGCTTCACCGTGCCCGAACTCCGCGACGTGCTGCCCGGCGGGTGGCGGGCCGAGGCGGCTGCGCCGCACCGGGTGCTGGCGATCCGCGACGCGTGAGCGGGCGGCGGCTGCCCGACGCGGGCCGCGGGCCGCGGGGCCACGTTTCGGGCTCAGCGACAGTTCACGGGCGTGCCCGCGCGTGAACTGTCGCTGAGCGCGAACGACCGGCCGGCGGCCCGGCGGGACGAACCCCGCGCGACGCGCGACGCGCCCCGCGCGCCGTGCGCCGCTACGGCCGCAGCAGCACCTTGATGGCCCGGCGCTCGTCCATCGCGCGGTAGGCCTCGGCGGCCTCGTCGAGCGGCAGCTCCAGGTCGAAGACGCGACCGGGGTCGATCGCGCCAGACAGCACGTCGGGCAGCAGCTCGGGGATGTACTTCCGGGCCGGGGCCATGCCGCCCGCGATGGCGATGTTCGTGTCGAACAGGTAGCGCGTGCCGATCGTCGGCACCCCGTGCGGGACCCCGACGAAGCCGACGTTGCCACCGGGGCGCACCGAGTGCAGCGCCTGGTCCATGCTCTCCTCGGTGCCGACGGCCTCGACGGCGCAGTCGGCCAGGTCGCCGCCCAGGAGCTCCCGGACGGCGTCGACGCCCTCGGCACCACGGGCGGCCACGATGTCGGTCGCGCCGAACTCGCGGGCGAGCGCCTGGCGGTCCGCGTGCCGGCTCATCGCGATGATGCGGTCCGCGCCGAGACGATTCGAGGCGAGCACGGCGGACAGGCCGACCGCGCCGTCGCCGACCACGACGACGGTCTTGCCGGGGCCGACCGCTGCCGACACGGCGGCGTGGTGCCCCGTCGAGAAGACGTCGGACAGGGTGAGCAGCGACGGCACCAGGGCCGGGTCGACCGGGCCGGGAACCACGACGAGCGTGGCGTCGGCGTCCGGGATCCGCACGTACTCGGCCTGTGCGCCACCGACGGGGTCGCCGTAGGCGTCCGTGCTGCCGAAGCCGGACAGGTGGTCGCAGCCGGTGGTCATGCCGTTGCGGCAGGCCTGGCAGGTGCCGTCGTTCATGGTGAAGGGGGAGATGACGAAGTCGCCCTCGTGCAGGCCGGTGACGTCGTCACCGACGGCGACGACCTCGCCGACGAGCTCGTGGCCGATCGGCCGCGGCTGCTTCGTCTCGGTGACGCCGCGGTAGGGCCAGAGGTCCGAGCCGCAGACACAGGCCGCGAGGACCCTGACGACGACGTCCTTGCCGGACAGGAGCCCGGGTCGGTCGCGCTCCTCGACGCGGATGTCGTTCGGGGCGTGGATGATCGCTGCGCGCACGGGCGGGCCTTCCGTCGAGATGATGGGGAACCGGCGCGGTCGACGTCGTCCGGGCCGTCGTCGACAGTACCCTCATGCGGGTGGACGACGACCGGTACGGCGGCGATGTGCTCTCGGGGGACTGGCGCTCGCGCGGAGTGAAGAAGGTGCGGCAGGTGCCGCTCGAACGGGACATGGTGCTCGAGGACCCGGACTCCGGGTGGGCCGGTGCCGTGGTGGGGCTCGAGGCCGGCAACATCGCGCTCGAGGACTGGAAGGGCCGCACGCGCTCCTTCCCCTTCACCGGGCAGTTCCTGCTCGAGGGTGAACTGGTGACGCTGGGGCGGCCGTCGGCGCCGGTCGGCCGGTCTGCCGCAGCCGCTGCCGGCTCGCCGGGTTCGCTGGGTTCCGTTCATTCGGACTGGAGGCCCGGGGCCGCGCCCGCCGTGCGGCAGGCGTCCGACGGCGGTCGCCTCCGCACCGCGTCCGGATCGTTCGCCGTGGAGTCGCAGCGTGCTCGGGTGGCGCTCCCCAGCCGCATCATGGTCGAGGGCAAGCACGACGCGGAACTCGTCGAGAAGGTCTGGGGCGCCGACCTGCGCGTCGAGGGCGTCGTGGTCGAGGAGCTCTCCGGCGTCGACAACCTGGCCGCCGTGCTCGACGAGTTCCAGCCGACGCGGGAGCGCCGGGTCGGGGTTCTGGTCGACCACCTGGTGCCCGGGTCGAAGGAGTCCCGCTTCGCCGACGCCGTGATGCGTGGCAGGTGGGGAGCGCACGTGCTCGTCGTCGGGCACCCGTTCGTCGACGTCTGGCAGTCGGTCAAGCCGGCGCGGGTCGGGCTGCGGGCGTGGCCGACGATCCCGCGCTCGATCGAGTGGAAGGCGGGCATCTGCCAGGCGCTCGGCTGGCCCCACGCCGAGCAGGCCGACATCGCTCGGGCATGGCAGCGGATCCTCGGGCAGGTGCGCACCTTCGCCGACCTGGAGCCGGAGCTGCTCGGCCGTGTCGAGGAGCTGATCGACTTCGTGACGGAACCACAGGCCTGAGAACCGGTGGATTGCCCGACCGGCGCGGTGTGCCGGGGGTGATCCGCGCCTCCAGGCCTACTGTTGAGGGATGGACGGCATCGACGGTCGCGTGCGGGGCGCGGTCGACCTGTGGCTGCGCTGGCTGCCGCGTTGGCAGATCGGTACCGCCCGCCCACGCACACGCATCTGCCGGAAGTGCACCGGGTCCCCGATCGCCGCGGCCGCGGGGTTCGGACCCGACGTGCCGCACGCCGTCCAGCACGCGCTGATCGGGCGGATCTCGACGATCGTCGAGGACGCCGTCGACGACTACACGGCGAAGAACCTGCCGCTGCTGCAGCGTGAACTCGAGCGGGCGGCGGCCCGGAAGCGGCACGCGGGGTACCAGCCGGCCGAGGGGTTGTCGCCGGAGTTCCAGGGCCTGGACGTGGACCCCGAGCCGTCGCCGGGGTCGCCGTTCCTGTTCACGCTCGGCGAGCTCGCCGGCACCGGTGCGGGGGAGCAGACGCCGCGCGTGCCGTTGTCCGACGAGGCGAAGGCTGCGCTCCGGCACGAGATCGCGCTGTCCGACGAGTGTGCGCGGTCGACCGGTACCGCGGTGTGCCTGGCGCTCATCGACCACCGGCCGCGGATCGCCGAGGCCGTCGAACGGCTCGTGGAGCCGCAGATCGAGGCGCTGGTGTCGGACATGTTCCGCGGGTTCGACGGGCCGGAGGACGGCCCGCGCAGCGGGTTGTTCTAGGCGCGGGGGTGGGCGCGCGCGGCTGCGGGTGCGGGTGCGGGTGCGGCTGCGGGTGCGGTGCGCGGGTGCGCGGCTGCCGTGGGTCGAAGCCGCACCGTGCTGTTTGTGTCGGCCGGTGCGAGGTTGTCCGCTCGGTGCACGCTTGTAGCGCCGCACCGAGCCATCGCGGTGGTAGCGCTTGACGAACCTCGCACCGTGCGTGTTTCTCGAGCCTCGCACCGCATCACGAATCGTGCACGGTCTGAGCGACCTCGCACCGTGCGCGAGGCCCGGAGCCTGCACGGGTTGAGTCGACGCGCACCGTGCGAGGTCGGCGAGTCGGCGGGTCGGCGTCAGCGGGGGAGCAAGGTGCGGCCGGGGATCACGGTGCCGCGCAGTGAGCGGTGCTCGACCGGGCGCGTGGGGTCATCGATGCGGCCGATGACCAGGTCGATGGCCTCGCGGCCGATGCGCTCGATCGGTTGCTCGAGTGTCGTGAAGCCGATCCAGTCGCTCGCCAGCGGGTAGACGCCGTCGAACCCGGTGACGGAGAGGTCACGCGGGACCTCGACACCGCGGCGGGCGAGCGCCTCGCACACGTCGAGCATGAGCCGGTCGGTCGGGCACATCACCGCGGTCACGCCCGACTCCTGCACGGCGTCCACCAGGTCGGCGGCGAGGTCGTCGGGTGGCCGCACGAAGCTCGCGTCGATGTCGATCACCCGGACGCCACGTGCTCGGAGCCGCTCGAGCATCGCCGAGGATCGCGCGTGCTGCGTGATCGCGTTGTCGAGCGGGACGGTGAACACCACGGCCGTGGTGTGGCCGGCATCGGCGACGGCATCCGCGATGGAAGCCCCACCGTCGACCTCGTCGCAGTAGACGCTCGAGAGCGCCGGGTGCAGCTCGGGCCGACCCGCGACGACGGTGGCGATGCGGGGCGCGAACTCGGCGATGTCGGCGGACGGCATCAGGCCGCTGCACACGACGAGTCCGTCGACGCGCATCGACACGAGTGCGGCGAGGGCGGACTTCTCGTCCTCGACCCGACCGACACCCGTCGTGGTGACGACGCGGTAGCCGAGCTCCGATGCGCGGCGCTCCATCACGGCGTGCAGTGCGGTGTAGACCATGGACGAGGCGTCCCGGACGAGCATCCCGATCGTGTTCGTGCGCCCGCTGACCAGTCCGCGAGCCATCGCGTTCGCGACGTACCCGAGCTCGGCTGCCGCTCGTTCGACGCGTTCGCGGGTCTCGTCCGAGAACCGTCCGGTCCCGGAGAGCACGCGGCTCACCGCCGACTTCGAGACCCCCGCACGTGCGGCGACGTCGAGGATCGTCGGCTGGGAACCGCGGCTGCCGTTCACGCGTCGGACGCTGCGGCGTCCTGCCGCGACCGCGACGCGGTGAACCGGAGCACGCCGCGGGCGATCGCGCGCCAGCCGAGCAGGAACACCCCGAGCACGATCGTCGCGACGATGACGAACGAGATCGGCAGCGGGTTGCCGTCGACGTCACCCTGGCCGGTGGCGACGCGGATGGCCAGACCGACGAAGACCGTGAGGATCCAGACCACGATGCCGGTCGGCCAGAAGCGCAGCGGTCGAGCCCAGGCCCCGCTCGTCACGTACCCGATCGCCCAACCGGCCAGGAACGGGTACGCGGTGGTCCAGAGCGCCAGCGCCGTGTTGGCCTCACCGTGCGACGAGCGCCCGATGAGTGCGAAGACGACGATGAGGACGACGTCGATGACGGCTGCGAGCCAACCCCAGGTGCGTGCGTTCACCCGCTCATTCTCGCAGGCCCCCGACTGCTCGCTCATTCCTCCACAAGGTGTTCGGCGGGGCTGGCCCTCCACAGCACGCCCACGCGGTGGTGCTCCGTAGGCGGAGGATCCGGAGCATCACCAGTATGTCGATGAACCTCAAGCTCGCACCGGTCCCCGAAGTCCTCACGTTCCGAACGTCCGCTCTGCGCCCCGACGAGTCCGATGTCATCAGACGTCGGGCGGCTGCGGGGGAGCTCACACGGGTAGCACGCGGACTGTACGTGGAGTCTGCGGGATGGGCCGCACTCCGCCCCAGCGAGCAGCACCACGTCCGGCTGCGCTCGTTCGCTGACCGGATCCGCCCCGGAGACCTGATCTCACACGTCTCCGCTGCCGTCGTCTTCGGTGTGCCCCTGCTCACCCCACCACTGACACGGATCCACGTGACCTCACGCGGTGCCGACCGGCGCACCACGAACGCGACCTTCGTCGTGCACGCCGACCTCGATGCTGAACGGAACGAGCGTCCGGTCGCCACGCCCGACGGGTTGCTGTTGTGCGGACTCGATCGGCTGGCGACCGACCTCGCACTCACACTGCCGTTCACCGACGCGGTCGTGTCCCTCGATGCGCTCCTCCGTCGCGAGGTCGAGCGCGAAGACGTCCGGTCGGCGATCGAGCGGCGCGGGCAGAAAGGACGACGTCGCGCTCTCCGGGCGATCGGGTTCGCCGATGCCGCATCGGACTCACCGGGGGAGTCGTACGCACGAGCGCGGTTCGACCAGTTCGGGACACGACCGCCGGTCCTCCAGCACCGCTTCCGAGCGCTCGGCGAGCCGGACATCGTCGTGGACTTCTGGTTCCCGGATGCCGGTGTCGTGGTCGAGTTCGACGGAGCCGTGAAGTACCGGAACAGTGCGTACCTGCGGGGACGGACGCCGGAGGAAGCGCTGTTCGACGAGAAGGTCCGGGAAGACCGGCTCCGCGCGTTCCCCGAGGTGCGAACCGTGGTGCGGCTCACCTGGTCGGACCTGCGCAACGAGTGGGTCCTCCGCGCGAAGCTCCGCCAGGCCGGAGTCCGTATGTCGCGCTGAGGGGTGTCAGTAGCGCACCGTGCGAGATTGTTCGGCCTCTTGCCGGTGCGCACGGTGCGCGGTTCGTCGCCCATCGCGGACCTGGCTGCTCGGTGCGGGGTCGTCGACAGCGAACCGGGCCGCGCACCGTGCATCGTTCGCCGGTCGGGGGCGAGCAGCCCGCTCGGTGCAGGGTTGTAGCCGGGCACGAAGCCGTCAACCTCGCACGGGTCGGCGGAACTCGCACCGTGCGCCGTCACCGCATACGACGCGCAGCACCGCGCCCGCGCCCGCCGCCCGCGCCCCCGCACGCCCGCACCCGGAGTTCACCCGGCGGCGACGCCGGAGGCACCCGGAGTTCACCCGGCAGCGCCACACTCGACCCCGGCGCGGGAACGTTCCCACACGACCCGCCCGCACGACCCCGCACACCCGCACGACCCCGCACACCCGCACGACCCCGCACACCCCCACCCCGCACGACCCCACCGCACCACGGAACAGGGAGAACCCACGTGAAGACCCGAGTCCTCGCCGGCCTCGCCATCGCGGCAGCCGCGACCGTCGCACTCTCCGGCTGCGTCCAGAGCGCCAACGCCTCGAACGCCTCCGACACCGACGGCACCACCGACCTCACCGTGTTCATCAGCGGCGACACCAACGTCCAGGACCTCTGGGACAAGTCGCTCATCCCCGCCTTCGAGAAGGCGAACCCGAAGATCCACGTCAGCACCAGCATCGACCTGCACGGCGAGCACGACGCCCAGACCCAGGCGAACCTCGCCACCGCGGTCAAGGCCGGCAAGTCCGTCGCGTACGACCTCGTCGACGCCGGTTTCGTCACCACCGCAGGCAAGGCCGGGCTGATGGCGAAGGTCGGCGACAGTACGATCCCGAACCTGAAGGACGTCCCGGACGCCACGAAGCAGCAGGGCGGTGACAGCGCCATCCCGTACCGCGCCTCGAGCGTGCTGCTGGCGTACGACGCGAAGAAGGTCACGGACCCGCCGAAGACCCTCGACGACCTGCTCGCCTGGATCAAGGCCAACCCGGGCGAGTTCGCCTACAACTCCCCGTCGTCCGGCGGTTCGGGTGGCTCGTTCGTGGCCACGGTGCTCGCGAAGTACCTGACGCCCGCCGAACAGGAGACGATGCAGACGAAGTACGACAAGTCGCTCGAGTCGAAGTGGGACAAGGGCTTCGCGGCCCTGAAGGACCTCGGCCCGTCGACGTACCAGAAGGGCGTCTACCCGAACGGCAACGACCAGGTCGTGCAGCTGCTCGGCAGTGGCCAGATCGCGATGGCCCCGGTCTGGAGCGACCAGTTCATCACCTCGCAGAAGACCGGCATCATCCCGAAGACCGTCAAGGCCGTGCAGATCGACGACCCGTCGTTCACCGGCAGCGCGAGCTTCCTCGGCATCCCCAAGACCGAGCCGAAGGCCAAGAAGGCGGCGGCGGAGAAGCTCGCCGACTTCGTGCTCAGCGCGAAGGGGCAGCAGCTCGTCGCGAGCGCCGTCTCCGGCTACCCGGTGATCCCGCTCGACAGCCTGCCGGCGTCGGTCGCCGAGCAGTTCGCCGACGCGAACCCCTCGCAGCTCCGCCTCGGGTTCCAGAGCGACTTCGCCGCCGACATGAACGCGGCGTGGGACGCGAAGGTCCCGCAGTGACCCAGACCGTCCAGGACGGCCCGGCAACCGGCCGGGAGGCCCGTGGCGAATCCGCCACGGGCCTCCCGCCCGTCCCGCCCCACGCCCAGGGCCCGGCGCACCCCGCCATCGGGCGCACGGCGCAGGAGCGGCTGGCCCGCCGCCGGCGGTGGCAGGGCCTCGCCCTCGTCGCCGCCCCGGTGCTGGTCGTCGTCCTGTTCGTCGGCGTCCCGGTGGTGAACGCCGCCCTGTTCAGCCTCGGGTTCACCGGCGGTCTGAACCAGGCGCTCGCCGACATCGGCGGCGACACCGTGCGCGGTTTCTCGTTCGCGGTCTACGCCACCCTGCTCGGCAACGCCACGTTCCTGCGGGACCTGGTCGCGACGCTCGGCGTCACCGCACTGTCGACCGGCCTGACCGTGGGGCTCGCGGTCGTCGTCGCGGTGATCCTGCGGCTCCGCGGAGGCTTCCTCGGCAAGACCCTCAGTGTCCTGGCCGTGGTGCCGATCTTCGTGCCGGTGGTCATCGCCAGCTGGTCGATCCTGACGTTCACCGACGCGCAGGGGTTCCTCCGGAGCCTCGGTGCGCAGTTCGGCCTCGACGTCCCGGTGTGGGGCTACACCCTCGTCGCCGTGGTGTTCGGCAGCGTCTGGACGAGCCTGCCGTTCGCGGTGCTCATGATCGCCGGGGCGCTGCAGGGCACCCCGGACGCCCTGGTCGAGGCCGCGAAGGACGCCGGGGCGAGCACCTGGCGCGTCGTCTGGCAGGTGCTCCTGCCGATGGCCGCGACCCCGCTCGTCATCGCGACGACGTTCACCGTGATCGGGGTCCTCGGTTCGTTCACCGTGCCGTACTTCACCGGTCCGAACGCGCCGACGATGCTCGGCGTCGACATCTCGAAGTACTTCCAGGCCTACAACCGTCCGCAGCAGTCGACGGCGATGGCGTTCATCGTGTTCGCGTTCGCCGCGGCCGCGAGCGTCTTCTACCTCCGCTCGACGGTCCGCTCGAACGCGGGCGAGCTCGACAAGAAGCGTCAGGAGCAGCAGTGATCAAGCGTCTGACCGGCAACGCCCTCGTCTGGGCGACCGCGATCGTGTTGGCCGTGTTCATCCTCGGGCCGCTCGTCTGGCTGGCGGCCCGGGCCTTCGCCACGACGTGGACCTACCCGAACCTGCTGCCCGACGGCTGGACCCTGCAGTGGTGGGGCACCGTGTTCGAGGACCGCAGCCTGGCCGTCGCGGTGCAGAACTCGCTCGTCCTCGCCCCGCTCACGGTCCTCATCGCCGCGGTGGTCTGCCTGCCCGCCGCGTGGGCGATCAGCCGCATCGAGTTCCCGGGGCGGCGGCTCGTGCTCGTCGGACTGTTCGCCACGAACGCGTTCCCGAAGATGGGCCTCTTCGTCACGATGTCGGCGATGTTCACCGCGCTGAACCTCATGAACACGGTCACCGGCATCCTGATCGTCCACGTCCTGGGCTGCGTCGTGTTCATGACGTGGTTGCCCGCCGCAGCCTTCTCGGCCGTGCCGCGGTCCCTCGAGGAAGCCGCCCGCGATGCCGGGGCGAGCCGCTGGCGCACCTTCTGGAAGGTGACGTTCCCGATCGCCTGGCCCGGGATCCTCGTCGCGATGGTGATGTCGTTCCTGGCGTCCTTCGACGAGGCGCAGGGCACGTACCTGGTCGGCGCCCCGACGTACATGACGATGCCGACGGCGATGTACTCGCTCGTCCTGAACTCCCCGCGCCAGGTCTCGGCGGTGTTCGCGATCGCGCTGAGCATCCCATCCGTGGTCCTGCTGCTGCTCGCCCGGAAGCACATCATGGGCGGCCGCCTGGCGGACGGCTTCCAGATCCGATGACCCACACCAGTACGAAAGGCGACCAGATGACGGACAAGGCGCTCGTCGCAGAACGCGCACCGGGCCTCCAGGCCGACGGCAGCACGGCGGACCGGACTCGCTCCGGCGGACTCACCATCCGCGGACTGCGCAAGACGCTCGGCGGACGCGACGTCGTCGCCGGCATCGACCTCGACGTCGCGAAGGGCGAGCTCGTCTCGCTCCTCGGCCCGTCCGGCTGCGGCAAGACCACGACGCTCCGCATGGTGGCGGGGTTCCTGCCCGCCGACGGCGGCGTCGTGACCATGGGGGACCGCGACGTCACGTCGCTCGGCCCGGAACGCCGGCCGAGCGCGATGGTGTTCCAGAACTACGCGCTCTGGCCGCACATGACGGTGACGCAGAACGTCGCGTTCCCGCTGCGGACCCGACGGGTGCCGAAGCAGCGGGTCGCCGAGCGGGTGCGCGACGCGCTCGAGCTCGTCGGCCTGAGCCACCACGCCGGCTCGAAGCCGACCGCGATCTCGGGCGGCGAGCAGCAGCGCGTCGCCCTGGCCCGCGCCATCGTGCAGGAGCCGGACGTCCTGCTCCTCGACGAGCCGCTGTCGAACCTCGATGCGAAGCTCCGCGTGAGCGTCCGCGACGAGATCCGCCGCATCCAGCAGCGACTCGGCATCACGACCGTGATCGTCACGCACGACCAGGACGAAGCGCTCAGCATCTCCGACCGGATCGCCGTCATGCACGACGGCCGCATCGAGCAGATCGCGACACCGACCGAGCTCTACGCCCGCCCCGCCACGAGCTTCGTCGCGTCGTTCATCGGGTCGACGAGCGTCGTCACCGGCCGGTTCCTCGCCGGCACCTCGGTCAGCCCGACGGCGGCCGACACGGTGCTGGTCCGCCCCGAGCAGGTCGTGCTCACCGACGACTCGCCGATCCGTGCGACGGTCGCGCGGGTGCTCATGCGCGGGCACTTCGCCGAGGTCGTGCTCAGCACCGACGGCGCGGAGCTCCGCGCCTACGTCACCGGGCCGCCGCCGGCGGTCGGCACCGAGACCGGGGTGCGCCTGGGCGAGGTGCTCGTCCACCGCGACGGCGTGCTGCTCGAGGTCGCCCGATGAGCGCGGGGGCTTCGACGTCCACGGCTTCGGCTTCGGCTTCGGCTGCGGCTGCGGCTGCGCCTGCGCCTGCGGTCGACCGTGTGGTCTCGACCAGCGCGGACGCCAGGCCCGGCGTGCGTCCGCCACGCCTCGTCGCCCACCGCGGTGCGCCGCGCGTCCGGCGCGAGAACACCCTGCCCGCCATCGCGGTCGCCGAGGCGCTCGGCGCCGAGGTGATCGAGGTCGACGTCCGTCGCACCGCCGACGGCGTCGCCGTCCTGCTGCACGACGAGACCCTCGGCCGGATGTGGGGCGACGCCCGGCGGGTGTCCGACGTCGACTGGTGCGACGTCGCCCGGCTCGGCAACGGCCTCGACCGGATCCCGCGGCTCGACGGTGCACTCGAACGGCTCGACGGCTGCCGGTCCACCCTGCTCGTCGACCTGACCGACGCCGAGGACGCCCTGGTCGCCGCCCGCACCGTCGCGGGCTTCACCGGCTCCACCGCGGTGGCCTGGTGCGGGGCGCCGGCGGCGATGGCGGCCGTCCGCTCCGTGCTGCCCGACGCCGACGTCTGGCTGGCGTGGGAGTCGCTCGATCCGCCCGTCGCCGCGGACCTCGAGGCGCTCGAGCCGTCGACGCTCAACCTCGACGTCGCGTTCCTCACCCCGCGCACCGTCGAGGTCGCGCACGCCCTGGGGCTGCGCGTCGCCGTCTGGACCATCGACGACGTCGAGCCCGCCATCTGGGCAGCCCGGCTCGGTGTCGACTCGATCACCACGAACGACGTCGGGTCCATCGGGGCAGCCCTGTCGGCGGCCGAGCGCGACGGCTGGCCCGAGCGCGACCGCGAGCCCACCGAGACCGAGGTCGCCTCGCGCGCCCAGGCCCTGGCCCACCGCATCGCCCACGAGGTCATCGCGTACACGCGCGAACACCCGGTCAGCGAGGTCCACACCAAGGCGAACCCCGCCGACCTGGTCACCGACGTCGACCGCCTGGTGGAGCAGCACGTCCGCTCCCGCGTGCGGATGGTGTTCCCGACGCACGGGTTCACCGGCGAGGAGTACGGCGAGGCCCCCGGCGACCGGCACCGCTGGTTCCTCGACCCCGTCGACGGCACCACCAACCTGGCGAACGGCGTGCCCTGGACCTCGATGTCGCTCTGCCTGACCCGTGGCGGGCGTCCGCTCGTCGGCGTCGTCGCGGACCCCTGGCGCGGCGAGGTGCTCGAGGCCCGACGCGGCCGCGGCGCCACCCTGCGCGACCGCCAGCTCCGACTCGACGACACACCCCGGCCGCTCGCCGGCGCCGTCGTCGGCACCGAGCTCGACGGACACCGCCCGTGGCCGGGGTTCGGGGCGTTCCTCGACGCCCTGGCCGACCGGTCGTGCACGCTCCGGGTGCAGGGATCGGGCACGTTGACGATCGCCCAGGTCGCGGCGGGGCGGGGGATCGGCGGCTGCGTCTCGGCGTTCAACCCGGTCGACCACGGCGCCGCGGTGCTGCTCGTGCACGAGGCCGGGGGCGTCGTGCTGACGCCGTCCGGCCCCGTCGAGGGCTTCCCGCCCGTGGGGGAGCCGTTCCTCGTGGCGCACCCGGGGGCCGCGGACGAGCTGCACGCGGTGTGGACGGCGGCGCTCGCCGCGGGGTGAGCCGCGGCGCACGGTGCGGACCGGAGGCGCGGTGCCAGGCCGGCACGCGCCTCCCGGCCGACTCTGAGCGGGCGCTCAGTCATCCGACGCCGGGGGTTCGTAGTGTTGCAGTCCACGACGGGTCCGACCGGATCCGCCGTGCACCCGAAGGAGCATCGACCATGGGATTCCTCGACCGCCTGCTCGGGCGTCCGGAGCGTGACCGATCCGCGGACGCACAGCAGAACCAGTGGGGGCAGCCGCCGCAGCAGCAGGGCTACCGGTACGGCCAGCAGTCCTACCAGCAGCCGGCACCGTCCGCACCGCAGGGCGGCCAGTACGGCGTCCCGCAGTGGGGCGGTGCACCGACGCAGCAGCAGGGCGCGACGACCGACGACGAACGTGCGGTCGAGCGCTACCGCTACCTGCTCCGCACGGCCCCGCCGGAGCGCATCGAGGAGGTCCACGCCGAGGCCTTCGCCAAGCTGACCGACGAGCAGCGCCGCATGGTCTACGACGAGTTCACCCGGACAGCGCCTCCCGGTGAGGCGCCCCGTGGCGACGACCCGCGCTCGCTCGCCCAGTCGGCGACCCGCTCCGAGATCCGCCAGCCGGGCTTCATGGAGCGCTCGCTCAGCGGCGTCGGCGGTGGCGGCGGACGCTTCGGCGGCCAGCGCGGGGGCCCGTCGTTCGGCAGCATGATCGGCGCCTCGATCCTCGGGACGGTGGCCGGCTACGTCATCGGTTCGGCGATCATGAGCGCGTTCCTGCCCGACCCCGGTTCGTTCGATGGCGGTACCGACGCTGCGGGTGACGGTGGTTCGGAGGACACTGGTGCTGAATCCGGCGATGCCGGGGCGTCCGACGGCGGCGCATCCGACGGCGGCGGCTTCGACAATGCGGGCTGGGGCGACAGCGGATCCGACTTCGGCGGTGGCTTCAGCGACTTCGGTGGTGGTGACTTCGACGTCTGAGTGACGTCCGTCGCTCCACCGGACCCCCGGGTACCCACCGTGTCCGACGAAGGAGCGACATGGCCATCATCGAAGCCTCCGGGCTGACCAAGACCTACAGGTCGAAGTCCGGGCCGGTGCACGCGCTGGCCGGACTCGACCTGTCGGTGCCGCAGGGCACCGTGAAGGCGCTGCTCGGGCCGAACGGCGCGGGCAAGACCACGGTGGTGAAGGTGCTCACCACCCTCATCACGCCGGACTCGGGCACCGCGACGATCGACGGCATCGACGTGATCGCCGACCCGCAGGCCACCCGGCGGTCCATCGGGGTGTCCGGGCAGTACGCGGCGGTCGACGAGAACCTGACCGGGTTCGAGAACCTCGAGATGATCGGGCGGCTCTACCACCTGGGCCGCAGGACCGCGCGCGATCGTGCCCGGGAGCTCATCGACGTCTTCGACCTGTCCGAGGCGGGCGACCGTCCGGTGAAGGGCTTCTCCGGCGGCATGCGGCGACGCATCGACCTCGCCGGGGCGCTGGTGATGAACCCGCGCGTGCTGTTCCTCGACGAGCCGACGACGGGCCTCGACCCGCGCAGCCGGCTGGCGCTCTGGGGCATCATCGAAGACCTCGTGGCCGAGGGCGCGACGGTGCTCCTCACCACCCAGTACCTGGAGGAAGCCGACCGGCTCGCCGACGACATCGCGGTCATCGACGACGGGGCGGTCATCGCCGAGGGCACCGCGGACCAGCTCAAGGCGCAGGTCGGCGGGCACCGGGTGGTCGTCACCCTGGTCGACGAGGCCGACGGCGACGCGGCGACCACGGTGCTCCGCCGCTACGGGGTCGGCGAGGTCGAGACCTCGGGCGACGGCCGCACCCGTGCCATCGCGGTGGAGGCCGGACCGGCAGCCCTGCAGCGCGTGCTCGCCGACCTGGGCGCGGCCGGCATCGAACTCCACGACGCCGGCATGCGACGCCCGACCCTCGACGACGTCTTCCTCCGCCTGACCGGACACGCCGCGACGGACGACGACGCCGACGAACCCGCGGCCTCCAAGCAGAAGGAGACGGCACGATGACCACCACGTCCCTCGCACCGGGCCGGCAGCTGCCCGTCGTCGTCACCTCGCCGCTCGCCGTCTGGGTCGAGGACGGCTGGACCGTCACCAAGCGGAACCTCATCAAGCTCAAGCGGTCGCCGGACATGCTCGTGTTCGCCGTGCTGCAGCCGATCATGTTCGTGCTGCTGTTCAGCCAGGTGTACGGCGGCGCCATCCAGGTCCAGGGGACCGACTACACGCAGTTCCTGATGGCGGGGATCTTCGCGCAGACGGTGGTGTTCGGTGCGACGTTCTCCGGATCGGCGATGGCGCAGGACCTGAAGGAAGGGCTGATCGACCGGTTCCGGACGCTGCCGATGTCGGCGTCCGCGGTACTGGTCGGGCGCACCAACTCCGACCTCGTCCTCAACTCGATCTCGATGGCGATCATGATGCTCACCGGCCTGGCGGTCGGGTGGCGGGTGAACTCGTCGCCGCTCGAGTTCCTGGCAGGCATCGCCCTGCTGCTGCTGTTCAGCTACGCGTTCAGCTGGGTCATGGCGCTGCTCGGCATGAGCGTCAAGACGCCCGAGGTCATCAACAACGCCTCGTTCATGATCCTGTTCCCGCTGACGTTCATCTCGAACGCGTTCGTGCCGAGCGACACCCTGCCGCTGGTGCTGCGCGTGTTCGCGGAGTGGAACCCGGTGTCGTCGCTCGTGCAGGCCGCGCGGGAGCTCTTCGGCAACGTCGGGTCCGCACCGGTGCCGGACATCTGGACGATGCAGCACCCCGTGCTGACGGTGCTGATCGGCATCGCCGTGATGCTCGTGGTGTTCGTCCCGTGGGCGGTCAACAAGTACACCCGCATCAGCGCGAAGTGAGGCCGGTCCGGCCGGCGTGGGCGCTCAGAGCAGCTTGCGCTGTAGCGCCCACGCGGTCAGCTCGTGCCGGTTCGACAGCTGGAGCTTCCGCAGGACCTTCGACACGTGTGTCTCGACGGTCTTCACCGAGATGAACAGCTCCGTCGCGACCTCCTTGTAGGCGTACCCGCGCGCGATGAGCCGCATGACCTCCTGCTCGCGGGCGGACAGGCGGTCCAGCTCGGTGTCGTGCTGCGCCGTCTCGCCGCTGACCGCCCCGAAGGCGTCGAGCACGAAGCCGGCCAGGCGCGGCGAGAACACCGCGTCACCGTCCGCCACGCGGGTCACCGCCTCGGCGACCTCGGCACTCGACGAGCTCTTCGTGATGTACCCGCGGGCGCCGGCGCGGATGACCCGCACCACGTCGTCGGCGGCGTCCGACACGCTCAGCGCGAGGAACCGGGTGTCCGGGTTCCCCGGTGCGGACCGCGTGATGACCTCGGCACCGCCGCCGCCGGCGCCGCCCGGCAGGTGCACGTCGAGCAGGACGACGCGCGGGCGCGTGGCCGCGACGAGCGTCACGGCTTCGTCGACGGTCGCCGCCTCACCCACGACCTGGAGGCCCGGTGGCAGCCCGGCGCGCACGCCGGCTCGGAAGATGGAGTGGTCGTCGACGATCGCGACCGTCAACGGGGCGGGTCCGGTCATGCGTGCTCCTCGTCGTGGGTGGCGGGTGCGAGCGGCAGGGTCAGCCGGACCTCGGTGCCGGTGCGGCCCGGCCCCGGCGCGATGGTCGCGTGGCCGCCGAGGCGCTGCATCCGGCCGATGATCGACTCGCGGACGCCGTACCGGCCCGCGGGCACGGAGTCGACGTCGAAGCCCGGGCCGCGGTCGCGGATGCTGAGCTCGACCCGCTCACCGGCGGTCTCGGCGTACACGCTCACGGTCCCACCGGCGTGCCGGGCGGCGTTGAGCATCGCCTCGCGGGCGGCGGCGACGAGCCCGTCCGGCAGGTCGCTGCGGGCGGGTCCGACCGCGATGACCTCGATGCGGGCGGGGTACTCGGCCTCGATGTCCACGGCAGCGTCCCGCAGCTGCGTGCCGAGGTCGCGCGCAGGTTCCGCCTGCTCGGTGAAGAGCCAGGACCGCAGCTCGCGCTCCTGCGCCCGCGCCAACCGCGCCGCGTCCGAACCCGGCTCGGCCTTCTGCTGGATGAGGGCGAGGGTCTGCAGCACCGAGTCGTGCAGGTGTGCCGCGAACTCGGCCCGCTCGAGGTCGCGGACGCGGGCGGCGCGTTCCTCGGCGAGGTCGCGGACGAGTCGGACCACCCACGGGGCGACGACGACGGCGACCCCGACCAGGACGGCGACCGCGGCGGTGAGGACGGTCCAGACGTTCGGGCGGCTGCTCGTCGTGAAGAACAGCAGGATGCCGAGCACGACGAGCACCAGGGCCCCGAGCGCCCGGACGACCAGGGCGGAGGACCCGGCCGTGCGGACGTTGCGGAGCGCGTCGAACTGCCGCCAGGCGAGTGCGGCGCCGGTGACGACCACGACGCCGGGCACGACGACCTCGAGGGGGACCGTCGCGCCCATCCGCGCCGCGACCACCGCGCCGGCGGCGGCGAGCAGGGCGACGCCGAGCAGGATCTCGACGACCGGGGCATGCCGGGCGGACGCGGTGGGCTCGTCCTGGTCGACGTCGGCGGCAGGGGTCAGCACGGACTTGAGCGGTGCGCTTCCGACGGCTGCCCCGGCGGCTGCGCTCGGCACGGTCGCCCAGAGCCAGGCGTAGAGCAGCAGCCCGGCGCCGCCGCAGACCACCAGGACCGCGGTGGCGAGCCGGACGGCCCCGACCGGCAGCCCGGTGTGCGCCGCGAACCCGCTGCAGACCCCGCCGACGACCCTGGGGGTCGGGCGCGTCATCGTCGCGGTGGCCATGGGGCAATCCTGGCACCCGGACGGCGGTCGCAGCAGGGTCCGGGGCCGGGATCAGGGACCGGTCAGGGGGAACCCCGATGGTGTCAGCGCAGCACTGCCGGGATGCTGGTGGCCATGACCGATCACCAGCACGACTCCGCTCCCGGCACCGCCGCCGGCAGCGCCGACTCGACGACCCGGTTCTTCGACTGGGTCCGCGGCCTCGGCATCGCGCGCACCGACGACCGCTGGCTCGCCGGCGTGTGCGGTGCCGTCGCCCGCCGCACCGGGCTCGACCCGCTCGTGGTCCGCGGCGTGACGATCGTCGTCGCGCTGCTGGGCGGGCCGGTCTTCCTCGCCTACGCCGTCGGCTGGGCGCTGCTGCCCGACACGGCCGGACGCATCCACGTCGAGCGGATGATCCGCGGGGTCCTCGACCCGGCGCTCATCGCGATCGGCGCGCTCGTGGCACTGACCTTCGTGCCCGCGGCCCGGGGTCTCTGGTGGCAGGGGGTCCCGGACGCCTGGGGGATGCCCGGCTGGCTCGAGGCGACCCTCGCCACCGCGTGGAGCATCGTGCTCGTCGGCGGGATCGTGTGGCTCATCGTGGTCCTGGCCCGACGCGGGGTGGACGGTGATCTGTCAGCGAGCACTGGCACTGGCACCGGCACCGGCACCGGCACCGGCACCGACCCGACCGCCGCACCGCGGGGCGACTTCTGGACCAGCCCCGAGGAGCCGCACCCGGCCCGGAACGCGTGGACTGCGGAGGCGACCGGCGCGACGGACGCGGGGCGGGCCTCCTGGCAGTGGGGTGCACCGCTGAGCCCCGAGGACCGGCGACGGCAGCACGAGGAGCGGATGCGCGCGGAACGCGAGCGGGCGGCCGAACGGCGGGCCGAGCGGGTGGAGCGGCGCCCCGGGGCGGCGTACGTCGCCGTGTCCCTCGGACTCGCACTCGTCGCCGGAGCCGGGGTCGCGTTCTGGGCGCAGCAGGCCGGGTGGTCCGTCCCGGTCCTCGGGATCGCCGCGGCGCTCGCGGTGCTGGCGATCGCCACGATCGTCGCCGGGATCCGCGGTCGCGACGACGACGTGCTCGGACTGTTCTCGACGGTCGCCGCGGTGGCCCTGGTGGTCACCGGGGTCCTGCCCGCCGGCACCCAGGTCTCGCTGATCGGCGGCACCACGTGGCAGGTCGAACGCGCCGCATCGGGGACCGAACGGGACTTCGCGATGCTGGCGGGCGGTCCCACCCTGGACCTCCGCGGACTCGAGCCGTCGGCCGTCGGGGGCGACGTGAGCCTCTGGCTGGGCGCCGGCGGAGCCGAGGTGCTGCTGCCGACCGACCTGCCGGTGCGGGTCGAGGTGAGCGGTGTCGGCTACGGGATCGACACCGGCGGGGGCGACGACGACGGCACCGGTGGGGTGCTCCGGACCACCACGCTCGAGAACCGTGCGGCACGCACGGCCGACGCGGACGAGACGACGACGGTGCACCTGTGGATCCTCGGCGGTGGCGTCGAGGTGCCGCGGGCGATCACGGTCGGCGAGTGAGGAACGGGACGATGACGACGGACAGCACGACCAACGACAACCCGACGGACGACGGCTCGACGAACGACGAGGCGACTGCGCCGGTGGCCTCCCCGGGCGCCCCGGTCGGGCCCGCCTACCGGCCCCGACGCGGTGGTGCACGCTTCGGCACGATCCTCTGGGGCGTGCTGCTCCTGGTGTTCGCCGGAGCGATGGCCGTGAGTGCGCTGCCGATGTTCTCAGTGGACACCACGACCCTGCTGTTGGCCGCCTGCATCGCCGCCGGAGTGCTGCTGGTCGTGGCGGGGATCGTGGCGGCCCTGTCCCGCACACGGCGCTAGTCGGACCGCTCCGTGCACCGGGCTGTCCAGGTGTGCACGGGGGTCACCCGGACGGCTTAGCATCATCCACGTGACCGCGACAGACGCCGAGCGGGCCGCCCAGCGCGACGCCACCGAGCAGCCCCTCGACCGCAGCACCCGCCTGCGCCGGTGGATGCTGCACGGGGCCGACCAGGGCGCCTCGCACCAGGGCCCGCACCAGGTCGAGGTCGAGAAGACCCACCCGTGGTGGCGGGTCATGTGCCTGACCGGTGTCGACTACTTCTCCACCCTCGGGTACCAACCCGCCATCGCCGCGCTCGCCGCGGGTCTGCTGTCGCCGATCGCGACGATCGTCCTCGTGCTCGTCACGCTGTTCGGGGCACTGCCGGTCTACCGCCGGATCGCCCACGACAGCTTCCGGGGCGCCGGGTCGATCATGATGCTCGAGAAGCTCCTGCCGTGGTGGGCGGGCAAGCTCCTCGTGCTGGTGCTGCTCGGGTTCGCCGTGACGGACTTCATGATCACGATGACCCTGTCGGCGGCCGACGCCACGGCGCACATCGCCGAGAACCCGTACACGCCGCACTGGTTCACCGAGATCCCGGTGCCGCTCACCCTGGCGCTGCTGCTCCTGCTCGGCATCGTGTTCCTGCGCGGGTTCAAGGAGGCCATCGGCATCGCGGTCGGGCTCGTCGCGGTGTTCCTCGCCCTGAACGCCGTCGTCATCATCGTCGCCCTCTGGCACGTGTTCGAGAACCCGATGGTGGCGAGCGACTGGTGGTCCGGGCTGACGGCACAGCACAGCAACCCGCTCGTGATGGTCGGCATCGCCCTGATCGTGTTCCCGAAGCTCGCGCTCGGGCTCTCCGGCTTCGAGACCGGCGTCGCGGTGATGCCGCAGGTCCGCGGCGATGCCAGCGACGACACCAGCGACCGACCCGAGGGCCGGATCCGCGGGACCAAGCGACTGCTGACCGTCGCGGCGCTCATCATGAGCTCGTTCCTCATCACGTCGTCGATCGTGACGACGTTCCTCATCCCGCAGCGCGAGTTCCAGCCGGGCGGCGGTGCGAACGGCCGTGCCCTGGCGTACCTGGCGCACGAGTACATGGGCGGGGTGTTCGGGTCGATCTACGACTTCTCGACCGTCGCCATCCTGTGGTTCGCCGGTGCGAGCGCGATGGCGGGGCTCCTCAACCTGGTGCCGCGGTTCCTGCCCCGCTACGGCATGGCACCGCAGTGGGCGCGTGCGGTGCGTCCCCTCGTGATCATCTTCACGCTCATCGCGTTCGTCATCACGATCATCTTCCAGGCCGACGTCGACGCCCAGGGTGGCGCCTACGCCACCGGCGTGCTGGTGCTCATCACGAGCGCAGCGGTCGCGGTGACGCTGTCCGCGCGCCGCAAGCAGCAGCGCAAGCGCACCATCGCGTTCGGTGTCATCTCGGTCGTGTTCGTCTACACCACGGTCGCCAACGTCATCGAGCGGCCCGACGGCGTGCGGATCGCGGCGATCTTCATCATCGCGATCGTCGTGGTGTCGCTCATCTCGCGCGTGCGGCGTTCGTTCGAGCTCCGGGCGTCGTCGATCGAGCTCGACGCGACCGCCCGGCAGTTCGTCGAGGCCGACGCCGACCAGTTCAGTTCGGTCTGCATCATCGCGAACGAGCCCGGTGCCGGCACGGCCGAGGCGTACCGGGCGAAGGGGCGCGAGGAACGCCGCGACTCCGGCATCCCGGCCCGCGTGCCGACGATGTTCCTCGAGGTCCTGCCCGCCGACTCCTCCGACTTCGAAGAGGACCTGGTGGTCGAAGGCCACGTCATCCACGGGTTCCGCGTGCTCAAGGTCCGCTCCGGCAACGTCCCGAACACCATCGCGTCGACGCTCCTCGCCATCCGCGACCTCGCCGGGGTGGTGCCGAGCATCTACTTCGAGTGGAACGAGGGCAGCCCGATCCGCAACGCCCTGCGCTTCGTGTTCACCGGCGCCGGCGACGTCGCCCCCGTCACGCGCGAGGTCCTGCGCGAAGCGGAACCCGAGGTCAACCGACGGCCCAGCGTCCACGTCTCGTGAGTCACGGACCGGGCGCGGGGCGTGCCTCCAGGCCCGTCGCTGGCCTGGCGGCGATCGCGGTCGCCGCGGCGGTCTGGGGCACCACCGGGACCGCGACGCACTTCGCGCCCGGTGTGCCGGCGTTCGTGTTCGGTGCGGTGACCTTCGGGCTCGGCGGCCTCGTGCTCGCCGCGACCGCGGGCCGGGGCACGCTGCGTGCCGTCACGCAGCGCCGGACCCGCGGCTGGGCACTGCTCGGGGCCGCATCGCTCGTGGTCTACGCGGTCGCGTTCTACGCGGCCCTCGCCGACGCCGGGGTCGCGCTCGGCACCACCCTGGCCATCGGGTCGTCGCCCGTCTTCGCCGGCCTGGTCGAGTGGGTCGCCGACCGCAGACGCGTCACCCGCCGGTGGGTCCTCGCCACCCTGGTGAGCGTGGTCGGCATGGTCGTCGTCACCCTCGCGCGCTCCGAGCACGGCGGCGGCGGGCGGTCACTCGCGGTCGGAGTCGGCAGCGCCCTGGTCGCCGGTCTGACGTACGCGCTGTACTCGTGGGCGGTGGCGCGGGGGATGCACGCTGCGACGAGCCGGATGCCGATCGCCGTCGTCCGCGCGGAGTCCGACAGCATGCGCGTCGGCGGGGACGTCGGGGTCGCGGCCGCACGGGCCGCCCGCGGGCCGAACGAACGCGGGCTCGTCGGCGCGGTGTTCGGGGTGGCCGCGGTGCCGCTCGTCGTGCTCGCCGTGGTGGCGGGCGGGCCGTTCCTGACCGACGCCGACAACTGGCCGGTGTTCCTGTACCTGGCGCTGGTGCCGACGGTCATCGGACACTCGCTGTACGCGCTCGGGCTCCGGACGGTGACCGCGTCGGTCGCGACGCTGCTGTCCCTGCTCGAGCCCGTCGTGGCCGCGGTGCTGGCGGTGCTCGTGGTGGGGGAGCGCCTGGGGACCGGCGGATGGGCCGGGATCGTGCTGGTGGTGGCCGGGCTGTCCGTGCTGGCGCTGCCCGGGCGGCGGGCCCGCTGACCAGCGGCGGCGGGCCCGCTGACCAGCAGCGGCGCCCGCGCGTCAGTCGGACCGGCGCCGACCCGGGAACGCCCGTCAGCCGTCCAGGATCTGGTCCCGCACCTTCCGCCGCAGTACCTTGCCGATCATCGAGCGCGGCAGGTCCTCGACCACGACGACCCGGCGCGGCACCTTGTACGCCGCCAGGTGCTCGCGCGACCAGGCCCGGAGCGCGGCCCCGTCGAACGTCGAGGGGTCCTTCGGCACGACCGCGGCGACGACCTGCTCGTTGCCGCCCTGCGTGATGCCGACCACCGCGACCTCCTTGACGCTGGGGTGCTTCAGCAGGGTGTCCTCGACCTCGGACGGCGACACGTTGAAGCCGCCGGTGATGATGAGTTCCTTGAGGCGGTCGACGATCCGGACGTACCCGTCGGCGTCGATGGCCACGATGTCGCCGGTGCGGAACCAGCCGTCGGGCGTGAAGACCTCGTCGGTGGCCTCGGCCTTGCCCCAGTAGCCGCGGAACACCTGCGGGCCGCGGACCTGCAGTTCGCCGGGCTCGTCGATGCCGAGCACCTTCGTGTCGTCGTCGGGGTCGACCACGCGCGCCTCGGTGGAGGACAGCGGCAGGCCGATCGATCCGAGTCGACGTTCGGGGGAGACCGGGTTGGCCATCAGGACCGGGGAGCACTCGGACAGGCCGTAGCCCTCGACCAGGTAGCCGTCGGTCCGGGCCTCCCACGGTTCGACGATGTCCTGCGACAGCGGCATGGCACCGGAGATGCCGATCTCGATGCCCTTGAGCGACACCTTCGCCGAGTCGGCCGCGTGCTGCAGCCGGGCGTAGATCGGCGGCACGGCCGGCAGGAACGTCGGCGGGTGGCGCTTGATCGCCGTCAGGACCAGGGCGGGATCGAACGCGGGGAAGAGCACGAGCCGCGAGGCCATGCTCATCGCGAAGGTCAGGCAGAGCGTCAGGCCGTAGGCGTGGAACATCGGCAGCACCGCGTACACGACGTTGTCGCCGCGTCGGATCTGCGGCACCCACGCCCGGGCCTGCGCGGCGTTCGCCAGCAGGTTCCGGTGGCTCAGCACCGCGCCCTTCGGCGTCCCGGTGGTGCCGGACGTGTACTGGATCAGCGCGACGTCGTCGGTCGCCGGTCGCGGGTGCCGCTTCGACAGCTTCCGGGTGTCGGCGAGGTCGTCCCACTTGACCGTGCCGCGCACCTTCGCCGTCAGCTTCGCGCGGGACTCGCGGGCCTTCGCGACCGGCAGCGCCAGGGCGAGCCGGGTGCTCCGGGGCATGGCCCGGGTGATGTCGACCGAGACGATCGCGTCGAGGTGCACGTCGGCCGGGAAGTCCTGCAGCGTCGCGACGGACTTGTCCCACGCGATGGCGACCTTGGCGCCGTGGTCCTCGAACTGGTGGCGGAGTTCCCGCGGCGTGTACAGCGGGTTGTGCTCGACCACGATCGCGCCGAGTCGCAGCACCGCGTAGAACGCGACGATGTGCTGCGGGCAGTTCGGCAGGACGATGGCGACGCGGTCACCCGCTCCCACGCCGAGCTTCCGCAGGCCGTTCGCCGCGCGGAGGATCTGCTCCTCGAGGTCGGCGTAGCTCGTGGTGCGCTTGAAGAACTCGAGGGCGACCTGCCTGGGGAACTTCCGGGCCGACTGCTCGACCAGGTCGTACAGGGAACCACTCTGTTCCTCGATGTCGTGCGGGACCCCCGGGGCGTACGAGGCAAGCCAGGGACGAGGCGTGTCGATGCTCACCCGACCCAACCTAGTGGGCGACCCCCGTGCACGCTGGGAGGGCCACTTTGCGCGATGGCACCCCCACGCCCAGGTGACGGACGGAACATGACGACATGTCCACTGTCTCCGACGTCTTCCGGTCCCGCCTCAACCGGACGTTCACGGGCGGTTCGACCGGCACGGAAGCCTGGATGGACGACCTGGAACACGGCACCGACGCGGGCTTCTTCGGTCCGGGCTCCGCCACGTGGGCGGTGCACGGCGGGAGCCACGGCATCGTCGCCGGCGTGCGGGCACTGCTCGTCCAGGCGCTGCACCCCGGTGCGCTGGCCGGCGTCGCCGACCACTCCCGGTACCGCGAGGACCCGTTCGGTCGCCTGGCGGGCACCAGCCGGTGGATCGCGACGGTCACGTACGGCGACCGGCAGACCGCTCGCAGCGGCAGCGACTGGGTGCTCCGGCTGCACGAGCGGGTCCGTGGGCAGTACGTCGACGCGCACGGCACCACCCGCCCCTACGCGGCCAACGACCCGGACCTGGCACGCTGGGTGCACCTCGCCTTCACCGATGCGTTCCTCCGCGCCGCCCAGCGCTGGGGAGGCCCGATCCCCGGAGGCGCGGACGCCTACGTGCGCGAGTGGGCCGAGGCCGGGCGCCTCATGCGCATCGTCGACCCGCCCGAGTCCGAGGCGGAGCTCCGTGCCCAGATGAACGGGTACCTCGACCGCGGCGAACTCCTGGTGGACTCGCGCACCCGAGACGTCGTCCGGTTCATCAAGGACCCGCCGCTGTCCCGCCTGCTGCGACCCGGCTACCGCGCCGTCTTCCAGGGAGCGGTGTCCACGCTCGACCCGCGGCACCGCTCACTCCTCGGCCTCCGTGCGCCGATCGTCGGCCCGGTGGAGCTGCCGGTGGTCCGCACCACGAAGCTCGTGCTCGACGGGATCGGTGCGGTGCTCGACGACCAGACCGGTTCCGAACGAGCCGCGCGGCGGCGCATCGCGCGCCTGCAGCGCACTGACGGCAGCGCGGTCGCCTGACCACGGCCGTCACCGCGACCACCTGACGGACGGGAGGCACGGTGCCAGCTGGCACCGTGCCTCCCGTCCGCTCGTGGGGGCGTCAGAAACCCGACGGCACCCGGGGCGTGTACGCGGACTCGAGTCGCGTGACCTCGTCGTCGGTGAGCGTCAGCGACGCTGCGGCCACCGCGTCGTCGATGTGGTGTTCCTTCGTCGCGCCGACGATGGGCGCGGAGACCGCGGGCTTGCCGGCGACCCAGGCCAGGGCGACCTGTGCCATCGGGACGCCGCGCTCCGTGGCGACGGCCTCGACCGCGTCGACGATCGCGCGGTTGGCGTCCTCGTCCTGCTTGTAGAGGGTCTTGCCGAACTCGTCGGTCTGCGCGCGCGAGCCCGAACCGGAGGCGTCCCAGGGGCGGGTGACGCGGCCGCGGGCCAGGGGGCTCCACGGGATCACGCCGACGCCGGTGTGCTCGCAGAAGGGGAGCATCTCGCGCTCCTCCTCGCGTTCGAGCAGGTTGTACTGGTCCTGCATGCTCACGAACTTCGTCCAGCCGTGGCGTTCCGCGGTGTGCTGCATCTCGGCGAACTGCCACGTCCACATGCTGCTCGCGCCGATGTAGCGCGCCTTGCCGGCCTTCACGACGTCGTGGAGGGCCTCCATGGTCTCCTCGATCGGCGTCACCGGGTCGAAGCGGTGGATCTGGTACAGGTCGACGTAGTCCGTGCCGAGCCGGGTCAGGGAGGCGTCGATCTCGTGCATGATCGCCGCGCGGGACAGCCCGGCGCCGTTCCGGCCGGGACGCATCCGGTTGAAGACCTTCGTGAAGACCTGGACGTCCTCGCGCGGAGCCAGCTCGGCGAGGAGCGTGCCGGTGATCTCCTCGCTGCTGCCGTCCGAGTAGACGTTCGCGGTGTCGAAGGTCGTGATGCCGGCCTCGAACGCGCGGCGGACGAACGGGCGGGCCTCGTCGATGCCGACGCTCCAGGCGTGCGAGCCCCGGTCCGGGTCGCCGTACGACATCATGCCGAGGACGACGCTGCTGATCTCGAGCCCCGAGTTGCCGAGGCGTTTCGTGTCGGTGGTCATGCCGTCACTCTGGCATCGCGGCCTGTGACCGCGAGCAGACGGACCTGGAGCGGGGAGTCCTCGGTGACGTCGACCGGGGGTGCGTACAGACCGGTCGCGGCGAGGTCCTCGATCTGCGGCTCGAAGTACTCCCACACGGCGCGGACGAGCTCGTCGGGCAGGGACTCCTCGGTGCCGGTCGCCCGGGCGAGGTCCCACGTGTGGATCGTGATGTCGCTCGTCTGCTCGGTGAGGTACTGCGCGGCGGGCACGACGTCGGTGCTGAGGTGCACGGGGGTGTCCTGCGGGGCGTTCCGCCAGGCGTCGGTGGCCGCGGTGGCGAACCGGTGCCACTCGGCCACCAGGTCGTCGCCGATCGGCTCGAGGTCGGCCTGGGCCTGGGCGTAGTCGCACCCGGTCAGGAGCTTCGGGATCCAGCGCTGCTCGTCGACGACGTGGGCGACGAGGTCGCGGGTGGTCCACTCGGAGTCGGGGGTCGGGGCGTCCCAGTCGGTGACGGCGGCGACGCGGCGGCCGAACTCGGCTGCCGCGAGGGCCTGCATCGCGATCCAGTCGGTGGCCATGGTGGTGCTCCTGTTCGTCGTGCGGGCGTGTGCGCTTGGTGCAACTCGGGGTCCGGAGTATGGATTCCCCGCGCTGTTGTCGTACGTGCCAACGTTACGCGGGGGCGGCGCTCGGCCGTCGCTCGTCCGCTCGTTCCCGCTGGTGCTCTGCCTCTGCGTCTGCCTCTGCGTCTGCGTCGCCTTCGTGCGCCCCCCTGCCGTGCGCCTCTGTGCGCGAGCCCCTGTGCGCGAGCGGGCGAAATGCCGCACTTCGTCCCCGCCGTGTCCCGGGTATTCCGCCCGTTCGGCCGCGCTTCCGATCTCCGCCGGGGTCGCTCGCACCCGGCGCTCGGGTCCTTGCGCGAGCGGGCGAAATGTCAGGCGCGCCACGGGGGTCGGCATGGTGTTTCGCCCGCTCGTGGGCGTTGGCGCGGGCGTGGGCGTGGACGTGGGCGTTGGCGTGGGCGTGGATGTGGGCGT
Source organism: Curtobacterium sp. UNCCL17 (assembly GCF_000686685.1). Taxonomy (NCBI): domain Bacteria; kingdom Bacillati; phylum Actinomycetota; class Actinomycetes; order Micrococcales; family Microbacteriaceae; genus Curtobacterium; species Curtobacterium sp. UNCCL17. Next base: position 288,139 of record NZ_JMLI01000017.1, read on the forward strand.
GATTGCGGGGATCGGCCTCGACTTCGGCCCCGGCGTCGGCGAGCGGGTGGAATGCCCGACGAGCCAGGACGAAGCTCCGGGGTATTTCGCCCGCTCGTGGTCGGGGGACCCGAGCGGGCAACGAAGAACGCCCCGACTCCGTGCGGAGTCGGGGCGTTCTTCTCGGGTTCGGGGAGTGACGCTCGGTGCCCTCAGTCGGGCGTTGCGTCAGAGGTGGCTCAGGCCGCCTGGAGGACGAACTGGACGTCGAGGTTGATCGTGACGTCGTTGCCCAGGGTGAAGCCGCCGGCCTCGAGCGCCGCGTTCCAGTTCACACCGAACTCGGTGCGGTCGATCTTCGTGGTCGCCTCGGCGCCGAACTTGACCTGGCCGTAGCCGTCCGTGGTGAAGCCGCCGAGCTCGGCCTTCAGGACGACCGGCTTGGTGACGCCGCGCAGGGTCAGGTCACCCGCGATGTGCAGGTCGTCGCCCTTCGCCTCGATGCTCGTGGAACGGAAGGTCAGCTGCGGGTGCTCTTCGGTGAGGAAGAAGTCGCTCGTCTTGAGGTGCTGGTCGCGCTGCTCCTGGCCGGTGTTGATCGACGCGACGTCGATGTTGGCCTCGACGGTCGACTCGAGCGGGTTCTCGGCGGTGACGACGGTGGCGTCGAACGTCTCGAACTTGCCCTTGACCTTGCTGATGGCGAGGTGGCGGACAGAGAAGGTGACCTCGGAGTGGGTGGGGTCGATCTTCCAGGTGCCGGTCTTGTAGCCGGGAACGGTGTCAGCGGTGAGCGTCATGGTGGTCCTTCTTCCGAACGAGAGTCTGCGGTGCGACGCGTTCCATGCGCCTGCATCGAGTTGATACTACGACAGTGTGCACCGTTTTGGTTGAAGCGTCAACCATTGTTCACCCAAGTGTCGCAAACCGCGTGTCGTGAGCTCCTCTGGCACCGACCTCGAGCAGCCGCCTGACGCGGTGCACGAAACGCTCGACACCGTGACCGAGGTCGTCTGCTGTTGCTCTGACGAGCCACCAGTCGACGTCCTTCAGATGCTCGCCGCGCGTGAGGTCCTTTCGGAAGCTGGCTGGATCGGTGCGGTGCAGATCGCTCTCGTACTCGATCGCGACCCTGGCATCGGGGTAGGCGAGGTCCACACATGCGATCCACTGCCCGTCGACGACGACATCGTGGTTGAGCGCCGGTTCCGGGAGTCCGCGGCGGATGAGTGCCAGCCGTGTCCGGGTCTCTCCGGGGGACCGAGATCCCCTCCGGATCTCATCGAGCGCGAGGCGGAGCTTCACGATCCCGCGGATGCCACGTCGTCGTCGGACGGCCTGCGCGAGTTCATCGAGCGTCGTCCAGCCGAGCCACCCCACGAGTGCATCGCCCGCGACGATGAGTTCGTCGAGCGTCAGCATCGAGCCCAGCGCGACGAACGTGTCGGCCGGAGTGGTCAGTGGCACTCCTCGTGCGATCGTCGCGCGGACTGATCCGTACCGAGCCCGGTGGCCGACCGTGCCGCGAACCCGGAGCGCTTGATCGGTCCCGATCGTCGTGACGTGCAACCGCTGGTCGCGTTCGAGACGTCTGGGCAGCGGGACGCCGATGATCGCTGCGGCGGTGACGTGGCTGAACACCTGATCGGGGCGGAGCCGAGGAGCGAGCGCTCTCGCACGTTCATCCACGGACACCGGTGGGAACGCTGATCGGATGCCGTGGAACGGTCGGATGAGATCGCGAGCGTCGAGTCGGCCACGCGAAACGCCTCGGTGCAGCGCATCGCGTACTCGGAACGAAGCGTCGCGGAGTGCCATCGGGAGTCGCCGTCTTGCGGTCATCTCCACAGCGTGACGGCGAGCCGGTCTTGCGGACGTGAGTCGGGCCTCCTTTGTGGACGGCTGGCCCGCTATCACCTATGTGGAGGGATGGTCGCTTCCGCCAGCGGGCGAAACACCGTGCCGGCTGCCTGGCTGCACGGCGGTGTTTCGCCCGTTCGCGCGGCCCGCTCACCGACAGCTCTGGACCCGCTGTTCCGGACCCGCTGCACGGAAGCCGATGCCGGGGTCGCCCGAGGCGAGCAGGCGAGCGGGCGACATGTCCGGGTGTGCCGTCGGCGGCACTCTGGCATTTCGCCCGCTCGCGCGCCCAGCCCCGCGCCCCCGCCCACCCCGGCCCCGACAGGCACTCGCGGGACCCCTCACGTGCGCGCTCACTCCAGTAGCGTCGGGATCATGGAATTCAGGTACCTGGGCAACTCCGGACTCAAGATCTCCGAGATCACCTACGGCAACTGGCTGACGCACGGCTCGCAGGTCGAGAACGACGTCGCCACCCAGTGCGTGCGGGCAGCGCTCGACGCCGGCATCACCACGTTCGACACCGCGGACACGTACGCCAACACCGCCGCCGAGACCGTCCTCGGCGAGGCGCTCAAGGGCGAGCGGCGCCAGTCCCTCGAGGTCTTCACGAAGGTCTACTGGCCGACCGGCCCGAAGGGGCACAACGACGTCGGCCTCAGCCGCAAGCACATCATGGAGTCGATCAACGGCTCGCTCGAGCGACTGCAGACCGACTACGTCGACCTCTACCAGGCACACCGCTACGACTACGAGACCCCCCTCGAAGAGACGATGCAGGCCTTCGCCGACGTCGTCCGCCAGGGCAAGGCGCTCTACATCGGCGTCAGCGAGTGGTCCGCCGAGCAGATCCGCGCAGGTGCCGCACTCGCCAAGGAGCTCGGCTTCCAGCTCATCTCGAACCAGCCGCAGTACTCGATGCTGTGGCGCGTCATCGAGGGCGAGGTCGTCCCCGCCTCGAAGCAGCTCGGCCTGTCGCAGATCGTCTGGTCGCCCATCGCGCAGGGCGTCCTGACCGGCAAGTACAAGCCGGGGCAGCCCCTGCCCGAGGGGTCGCGAGCCACGGACGAGAAGGGCGGCGCGGACATGATCAAGCGGTTCATGCGCGACGAGGTCCTCGAAGCCGTGCAGCGCCTGCAGCCCGTCGCCGATCAGGCCGGCCTCACGCTGGCGCAGCTCGCGATCGCGTGGACCCTGCAGAACGAGAACGTCGCGAGTGCCATCGTCGGCGCCTCGCGTCCGCAGCAGGTCACCGACAACGTCAAGGCCGCCGGCGTCAAGCTCGACGCGGACGCCCTCGCGGCGATCGACGAGGCACTCGGCGACATCCCGGAACGGGACGCGTCCAAGAACGTGTCCCCGTCGTCGCGCCCCGCGTAGACGCAACCGACCGACGGACGGGAGGCCCGGTGCCAGCTGGCACCGGGCCTCCCGTCCGTCGTGCCCGCGCCGTGACCACCGCAGCTGACGGATCGTCAAGATGAACGGCATGTGTCGCGCATCTGGCAGGGGCCTGGCAAATCGCGTACCCCGCCCAAACCACCCGTCCGCGTCCCCCGAATCGGGGGCATGACCCGAACTCATACCCCCGTTCTGGTGTCACCCGACACCGGTGCGGTGCGGACCGTGCGCCCTGGCACGGTCCCGCGCCTGCTCGCCACCGCGAGGCAACTCGCGTCGTTCGGCACCATCGGTGCCGTCTGCTTCGTCATCGACCTGGGCGTCTACAACCTGCTCCGCGCCACCGTCATGTCGGACGGTCCCATCGCCGCGAAGATCGTGTCGGCCATCGTGGCGACCTCGATCGCGTGGATCGGCAACCGCTTCATCACCTTCCGCGCCCAGCGCCAGACCGGCCGCCGCGAGACCGTCCGCGAGGGGTTGCTCTTCGCTGCCACGAACCTCGTCGGCCTCGGCATCGCCGCTGCCTGCCTGTTCGTCTCGCACTACGTCCTCGGCTTCACGTCCACCCTCGCCGACAACGTCGCCGGCAACGGCGTCGGCCTCGTCCTCGGCACCGCGTTCCGGTTCGCCGCGTACAAGGCCCTCGTCTTCCGGTCCACCGACACACGTCCGAAGGGGTTCCCCGAATGACCATCTCAGCCGTGTTGCTGACGGCCGCAGGGCCGCTGCTCCAGCCCGACAACGACACCGGGACGACGGGGGACGTCCCCAACCGAGGAACCACGGACGTGCCGACGGGAGGCTCGGGGCAGCTCCCACAGGCCGCCTGGTCGCTGGGCGAGTGGCTCGGCTACTCGACCCTCATCGCCCTCTCCGTGCTGCTCACGATCATCGCGTTGACCACCCTCTGGTGGATGCTGCACGCCTGGCGCTCCCGGGACGCGCTGAAGTCCACCAGCTTCAGCCAGACCCCGCGTCCGGCGACGCACCGGTTCACGCTCCTGGTGCCCGGTCGGCACGAGCAGGACGTGATGGGGCAGACGCTCGACATGCTCGCGACCCAGGACCACCCCGACTTCGAGATCATCGCGATCGTCGGGGAGGACGACCCGGAGACCGACGCCGTCGTGCGTGCTGCGGCGGCTCGGCACCCCTCCCTGATCAAGGTCGTGGTGGACGACACCCTGCCGAAGAACAAGCCGAAGGCGATGAACCTGGCGCTCCAGCACGCGACGGGTGACATCGTCGGGGTGTTCGACGCCGAGGACGAGGTCTACCCGCGGCTGCTCTCCCTCGTCGACTCGCGGTTCCAGGAGACCGACGCCGACGTGGTGCAGGGCGGCGTCCAGCTGATGAACTTCACGTCGAGCTGGTGGTCGCTCCGGAACGTCCTGGAGTACTACTTCTGGTTCCGCTCGCGCCTGCACTTCCACGCCGGGTCCAAGTTCATCCCCCTCGGGGGCAACACCGTCTTCGTGACCCGCTCCCGCCTGGAGTGGTCGAACGGCTGGGATGCCCACTGCCTCGCTGAGGACTGCGAACTCGGCGTGCGGCTCTCCGCCGACGGCGCGAAGGTCGTCGTCGCCTACAGCCCCGAGGCCGTCACCCGCGAGGAGACCCCGCCGACCTTCGCCTCGCTGCTCAAACAGCGCACGCGGTGGAACCAGGGCTTCCTGCAGGTGCTGGGCAAGGGGGAGTGGAAGAAGCTGCCGTCCTTCCGGCAGCGGTTCTTCGCCCGCTACATGCTCACGATGCCGTTCATCCAGGCGGCCACCGGGCTGCTCATCCCGCTGAGCGTCCTGATGATCCTGTTCGTCAAGGTGCCGACGGCGATCGCCCTCGTGTCGTTCGTGCCGGTGGCGCCGACGCTCATGCTGCTCGCCGTCGAGATCGTCGGGCTGAACGAGTTCGGCCGTCTGTACGGCGAGAAGGTCCGGCTCCGCGACTACGTGCGGCTCGTTCTCGGCCTGGTGCCGTACCAGGTGTTCCTCGCCGCCGCGGCGGTCCGGGCAGTCGTCCGGCACGCCAAGGGCCAGAACGGGTGGGAGAAGACCGAGCACACCGGCCAGCACCGCACCGGACAGGTGGTCGGCTTCGCCTCGGACCTGGACGGGTCGGGCGCAGCGTCGTCCGCAGGCGCCGGATCGGGCGCAGCGTCCTCCGCGGATGCAGCGTCGTCCGATCGTGCGTTCGCCGGCACCACCACGGGAGGCACCCGATGACCGCCAGCATCACCGACACCACGGGCATCCCGATCCGTGGTGGAGCAACCACGCACCGATCCGGCATCGGGGCGTGGTTCCGTCGGCACGCGGCCAGCCTGACGTGGTTGCTGCCCGTCGTCGCGGTGACCGTGCTCGTCCAGGCCTGGAACATGTCGGGCACACCGCAGCGCATCGACGACGAGGGGACCTACACCGCACAGGCGTGGGCGATCACGAACCTCGGCGAGCTCACCCACTACACGTACTGGTACGACCACCCGCCGCTCGGATGGATCCAGATCGCCGGGTACACCGGGTTGACCGGGGCGTTCGCGCGGTACCCCTTCGCGGTGGAGGCCGGGCGCGAGGCCATGGTGTTCTTCTCCGCCGTCTCGAGCATCCTGCTGTTCGTCCTGGCCCGACGTCTCGGCGCCGGACGGATCACGGCGGCCGCGGCCGGACTCGTCTTCGCGCTGTCACCGCTCGCGCTGCAGTACCACCGCACCGTGTACATCGACAACGTCGCGACGCCCTGGCTGCTCGCCGCGTTCGTCCTCGTGCTGAGCCGTCGCCAGCAGCTCGCCGGGTTCGCCGGTGCCGCTGCCTGCCTCGGCATCGCCGTGCTGTCCAAGGAGACCTACCTGCTCGCACTGCCGTTCCTGATCTGGATGGCCGTGCGTCGTGCCGACAAGAGCACCCGCCGGTACACGCTCAGCGTCGCCGGGGCCGTGCTCGTGCTGATCGGCGGCGGGTACCTGCTGCTCGCCGCGGTGAAGGGCGAACTCGTGCCGGGCAACGGGCGAGTCAGCCTGTGGGAGGGCGTCACCTACCAGCTCGGGTCGCGGACCGCGTCCGGATCCGTGTTCGACAGGGGCAGCCTGGCGAACGAGGCCGCCGCGCAGTGGTGGGCACTCGACCCGGTGTTCATCGTGCTCGGCTCGCTCGCGGCCGTCGTCGGGCTGTTCCTGCGACGGGTCCGACCGATCGCCGCGATGCTCGTGTTCCTGCTCGCGGTGATGTTCCGGCCGAACGGGTACCTGCCGGTGCCCTACGTCATCATGCTCATCCCGTTCGCAGCGCTCCTCGTCGCGTACACCGTCGAGCGTGCCGTCCTGACGATCGCCGGTCGGGTCCACACCCGGGGCCGGTTCGGCCCGAGGGCACGGCGCGGCCTCGGCATCACCTGGGCCGTCGTCGCGGCTGCGGCCCTCGTCGTCGCGGTGCCGCTGTGGGGGACACAGCTGCGGGGCTTCCTGCTGGGCAACCTCGACCTGCCCATGCAGCAGGCCGAGCAGTGGGTGGGGGACAACGTGCCGAAGTCCTCGCGTCTGCTGGTCGACGACGCCATGTGGGTCGACCTCGTGGACGACGGCTTCGCCCGGAACAACGTCGTCTGGTACTACAAGCTCGACACCGACGGAGCAGTGGAACGGCAGTCCCCGAACGGCTGGAAGGACTCGGACTACGTCATCACGACGGACTCCATGCGCACCGGCGGCAACTCGTCCACCGACGTGCGCCAGGCGATCGAGAACTCCACGGCCGTCGCGACCTTCGGCACCGGTGACCAGCAGGTCGAGGTCCGCCGGATCCATGCCGAGGGAGCCAGCGCCGCCGAGACGGCGATCACCCGGGCCACCGACGTCCGGAAGACCCTGGGAACCGAGCTTGCGTCGAACCCGGCCCTGCGTGCGGACGACGGCACGAAGTCGCAGTTCCGTGCCGGACAGGTCGACTCGCGGGCGATGATCGCGCTCGGGCAGGTGCTCGCCGACCAGGACGTGCGGGTCGGCCGGTTCACCCCGCGCACCGGGGAGACCGGCCAGCCGTTCCGCACCGTCGTCCTGCACACGAGCGACGATGCCTCGGCAGCACGGGTCGCTCGGACCTTCGACGCCATGTCCCAGGCGTTCCGGCCGGACTCGGTCGAGCGCGAGGGAGCACGGCTCACGGTGACGTACACCCCGGCCGACCCGACGACGACCGCGACGAGCGCCTCGTGACCCCCGATCGCTCGGCCGCGCCGGGGCTGGAGCTGGAGCTGCTGCTGGGCGAGCGGGCGAAATGCCCGGAGGGCTCCGGCACGCACCCCGGCATTCCGCCCGCTCGACGGATCGGCCGCGGAACCGCTCCCCGCGAACACGTCGGGGCGGAACGCCCGCTGGACGAGCGGGCGAAATGCCCGGGGGACTCCGGCGCACACCCTGGCATTCCGCCCGCTCGCGCGGCGGCCCGGATGACAACCCCACGAACCACACCTCGACACGACGACCGCACGCCCACCGCACCTCGACCCGAAGGAGCACCATCATGACCGCACACATCACGAACCGCCGCCGCACCGTCGTCATCGGAGCGCTCGCCGCCACACTCGTCGCCGCGACCGTCGGGCTCGCCGCCCCCCAGACCGCTTCCGCCGCGACGGCCGACCAGGGCTGGCTCCGCGTCGGACACCTGTCGCCGGACACGAAGGGCGTCGACGTCGAACTGTCCAGCCTCGCCGGGGGGAAGACCGTCTTCGAACTCGACGACGTCACCTACGGCCAGGTCAGCCCGTACGAGAAGCTGCCGGTGGGCACCTACGTCCTGTCGATGCGCGCCGCCGACGCCCCGGGTTCCACCCCGGTCATCTCCACCGACGTCACCGTGCAGAAGGGCGACGCCAGCACCGTCGTCGCCTACGGCAAGAACGACGGGCTGAAGACGACCGCGTTCACCGACGACCTGCAGCAGCCCGGCGACGGCAAGGCGAAGCTCCGGCTCGTGCAGGCCGCCACCACCGCGAAGCGCGTCGACGTGCAGACCTCCGACGGCACCCCGATCGCCGAGGATGCCACCTTCGGCACCGCCACCAAGTACGCAACGGTCGACGCCGGCAAGTGGTCGCTCGACGTCTCCGGCGGCGGCCAGCGGGGCACCGCGAAGGTCGACCTCGCCGGCAACACCGTCTCGACCCTGTTCGTCCTCGACGACAGCAAGGGCAACCTGACGGTCGTGCCCGTGACGGACGCCGCCGCGACCGCCGCCACCCCGTCCGGCGGGGTGCAGACCGGCGGTGGCGGCACAGCCGCTGACCGTCCGGTGACCGAGGCGGTCCACGCGGCCGTCGCGATGCTCCGCTCGCTGTTCCGCTGACGCCCCGGACTGGAGGCGCGGATCACGTGCGCTGCACGGCCCAAGTGATCCGCGCCTCCTCTTCGACCCCCCCACCATCCCCGGAGAGGCAGGCCAGCATGACCCGCAGGACCTGGATACCGGTCGCCGCCGCGGCGGCCGTCATCGTCGCCATCGTGGTCGCGATCGTCGCGGTCCGCCCCTGGTCGTCGAGCACCACGACCGCCGCTCGCGGCACGGCGACCCCGACCTCGACCACCGCGCCCGACGCGGCGCGCTCGCCGCAGCAGCTGCGGTCGGCGTTCCTGGACCGCTACGTCGAGGACGGTCGCGTCGTCCGCACCGACCAGGGTGGTGACACCGTCAGCGAGGGGCAGGCGTACGGCCTGCTCATCGCCTACGCGAACGACGACCGTGCGCGCTTCGACGCGATCTGGGAGTGGACGAAGGACCACCTGCTCACCGACGACGACCTGCTGGCGTGGCGGTGGACGTCCGACGAGGGCGTCGCCGACGAGCAGTCCGCGAGCGACGCCGACCTCGACGCCGCTCGGGCCCTCGTGCTCGCGGGGAAGGCCTGGGACGACGACCGGTACACCGCTGCGGGGAAGCGCATCGCGGCGGCGATCCTCGAGCACGAGACGGCCCGGACGGACCTCGGCACGATCCTGCTGCCCGGACCGTGGGCGGATCAGGAGCCCTACCGGTACAACGCCTCGTACGCGTCACCCGTGGCCTTCTCGGTGCTGGCGGACGCCACCGGCGACGACCGCTGGAACGCGCTGAACCGGGGTTCGCGCGCCGTGACGGCCGCCGTGCTGGACGCCTCCGACCTGCCCAGCGACTGGTCCCAGGTCCACGCCGACGGATCGGTGGACCCGATGCCGCCCGTCGGTGGGGACGGGCGCGTGCTCTACGGGTACGACGCGATGCGGACGCCGCTCCGGTACGCCGAGGCGTGTTCGGCGCCCGACCGGGAGCTCGCGGCGGCCCTCGCGCCCACGCTCGGACGGACGACGCGGCTCGCCTCGCAGCTCGACCTCGGTGGCACCCCGGTGACGCAGGACACGAACGCGCTGGCCTACACCGCGCGGGCCGCTGCCGAGCAGGCCGCGGGTTCCTCCCGTGCGGCTGCCGACGACCTCGAGCGGGCCGCCCGGACGGCGGCGACCACACCGACCTACTACGGAGACGCCTGGCTGGCCATCGGTTCGACGATGCTGACCTCCGACGTGCTCGGGGGCTGTGCCAGCGACGTCGGAGCCGGCTCGTGAGCGGCCGTCGGAGCGCAGGGCGCGTCTCGGCCGTCCGGCGCCGAGGCGTGGTCATCGGTGCCGTGGTCGCCGCCGTCGTGGTGGTCGGGGGCGTGGCCGGGGTGGCGGTCGCGTCGACGGTCGGCGGCGGCGCGGGGGAGCGTGCCGCGTCGTCGGCGTCAGCGTCCCCGTCGCAGCCGTCCACGTCGCAGTCGTCTTCTTCGTCCTCGGGTTCCGGCACCGACGGGTTCCAGGATCCGGCCGCACCCGAGGCTCGCTCGACGGCCACACCGGTCAGCGTGTCGATCCCGGCCATCGGCGTGCGGTCCTCGCTCGAGGACCTGCACCGCGGCGCTGCCGGAGAACTGGACCCGCCCGTCGACTGGGACAGCGCGGGCTGGTTCAGCGACGGGATCGTCCCCGGCGAGGTCGGCCCCGCCGTCATCGCCGGTCACGTCGACAGTCCCACGAGCGCCGCGGTGTTCTTCCGACTCGACGAACTGGTCGCCGGCGACGAGGTCCACGTCCGGATGTCCGACGGCAGCACCCGCACCTTCACCGTGGACCGTTCCGAACGCGCCGCCAAGTCGGCGTTCCCGACGAGCGACGTCTACGGCCCCACCCCTACTCCGCAACTCCGACTCATCACCTGCGACGGCACGTTCGACACCGCCACCGGGCACTACACGGACAATCTGATCGTGTTCGCAGACCTCTCGTCGGATTGACCCACCAAGCCAGCGATACATTCGACTGCGAGCACGAGGAGCACCATGAGCGAGACCCTGGTCATCATCCCGACCTACGACGAAGCCGAGAACGTCCGGCCGATCGTCGAGCGCACGTTGGCCGCGACCGACGACTCCGTGCACGTGCTCGTCGTCGACGACAACTCACCGGACGGCACCGGCGACATCGCGGACGCCATCGCCCGCGAGACCGATCGGGTGCACGTCATGCACCGCACCGTCAAGGACGGCCTAGGGGGCGCGTACCTGTCCGGCTTCGCGTGGGGCCTGGAACACGGCTACGCCAAGCTCGTCGAGATGGACGCCGACGGCTCCCACCACCCCGAGTACCTGCCGTGGATGCTCGAGCTCGCGGACTCGAACGACCTGGTGCTCGGCTCCCGGTGGATCAAGGGCGGCAAGGTCGAGAACTGGCCCTGGTACCGCCTCCTGCTCTCGCGCGGTGGCAACCTCTACACGCGTCTCGCCCTGGGCATCGCGGTGCGCGACGCCACCGGCGGGTTCCGGGTCTTCACGTCGCGGGCGTTCGAGCGGATCGACCTCGCCGGTGTGGCGTCGAAGGGGTACTGCTTCCAGGTGGACCTGTGCTGGCGTGCCCTCGAGGCGGGTCTGCGGGTCGTGGAGACGCCGATCACCTTCACCGAGCGGGAGTTCGGCGTCTCGAAGATGAGCGGCAACATCGTGCGCGAGAGCCTGGCGCTCGTGACGAAGTGGGGCATCGACCGCCGGATCCGCGAGACCCGGTCCCTGCTCAAGGACCACCGCAAGCTGCCCTCGGTGCGGAAGAACGCGCACGCGGTCTCCGACCACGCCGGCTGAGGCCGGGGACACACGAACGCACGAACGGCGACGGACCCGGTGGGTTCGTCGCCGTTCGTGCGTGCGGAGTTCGTGCGTGCGGAGCTGCGGCTCGCGGTTGGCTCGCGCAGCACGCGGTCGGCTAGCGCAGCACGCGGTTGGCTAGCGCAGCACGACCACGCCGCGGCCGCGGAACCGGACGACGCCGGCATCCACCTCGGTCGCGCCGAAGCCGTAGAGCTCCTCGCCCACGGCGTCGGGCACCGGGACCTCGGCTGCGTCGTCGGCGAAGTTCACCACGACGTGCACCGGAGCCACATCGGGGCCGAGCAGCCCGCGGGTGAGCACCAGCCAACGCCGGTCCTCGCTGAAGCGGACGGCGTTCGCCTCGTAGCGGTGGTCGACGAACGCCTGGTCGGTGCGCCGCAGGGCGATGAGCACCCGGTAGGCACGCAGGATCGCCGCACCGCGCTCCGAGCTGACGTCGGCCCAGTCGAGCTTGGAGTTGGTGAACGTCGTCGGGTCCTGCGGGTCCGGCACCGCTGACTCGTCCCACCCGTGCTCGGCGAACTCGGCGATGCGCCCTTCGGCGGTGGCCTTGCCGAGCTCGGGCTCCGGGTGCGAGGTGAAGAACTGCCACGGTGTCGAGGCCGCGAACTCCTCGCCCATGAACAGCATCGGCGTGAACGGCCCGAGCAGCGTCAGGGCCGCGGCGATCACGAGCCCCTCGTCGTCGAGCGTCGCGGCGAGCCGGTCGCCGGCGGCGCGGTTGCCGATCTGGTCGTGGTTCTGGTTCGCGACGACCAGGGCCGTCGCGGGGGAGGTCCCGCGGTCGATCGGCCGGCCGTGCCGCTTGCCGCGGAACGACGACCAGGTGCCGTCGTGGAAGAAGCCGTCCTCGAGCACCTTCGCCAGCGCCGACAGCGGAGCGAAGTCGGCGTAGTAGCCGTTCGTCTCGCCGGTGAGCGCCACGTGCACGGCGTGGTGGAAGTCGTCCGACCACTGCCCGGCGAGGCCGTACCCGGCGGCCTCGCGCGGGCGGAACATCACCGGGTCGTTGAGGTCGGACTCCGCGATGAGCGACAGCGGACGCCCGATGAAGGACGAGTAGGCGTCGGTCTCGTCGGCCATCGAGGCCAGCACGTGCGGGCGGGTGGTGTCGCGGATCGCGTGCACGGCGTCGAGCCGGAGCCCGTCGACGTGGTGGTCGCGGAACCACATGCGCACGTTGTCGAGCACGTACCGGCGGACCTCGGGGTGCTCGACGTTCACCGAGTCACCCCAGGTGTTGCCGAGCCCGGCCAGCAGGTACGGGCCGTACAGCGGCAGGTAGTTGCCGCTCGGTCCGAGGTGGTTGTAGACGACGTCCTGGATGACCCCGAGCCCCAGCGCGTGCGCGGTGTCGACGAATCGGTCGTAGGCGTCCGGGCCGCCGTACGGGGCGTGCACGGAGAACCAGCCGACCCCGTCGTAGCCCCAGTTCCACTCGCCGTTGACGGCGTTGACGGGGAGCAGCTCGACGAACTCGACCCCGAGCTCGACCAGGTGGTCCAGCTTCTGGGCGGCGGCGTCGAGCGTGCCCTCGGGCGTGTAGGTGCCGACGTGCATCTCGTAGATCACGGCGCCGCGGGCCGGGCGTCCGGTCCACGACTCGTCGGTCCACGCGAACCGTGCGGGGTCGACGACCTCGGACGGGCCGTGCACGCCCTCGGGCTGGTAGCGGCTGCGCGGGTCCGGTCGGACCGCGTCGTCGTCGCCGATGCGGAACCCGTACCGTGCGCCGACGACCGGCATCACGGCGTCGGTGGACCACCAGTCGTCGTCGCCCTTGGTGAGCGGGTACTCGACGTCGTCGACGACGAGCCGGACCAGGTCCGGCTCGGGCGCCCAGACGGCGTAACGGTCAGGTGCGGTCATGCGTGACCCTCCAGGATGTCGATCTCGGCCTGCGCGTCGGTCTCGGTGGCGTCCGGCGTGCGGTCGGCGGCGGGCCGGGAGGCACCGCTCGCGTCGGACACGGCGGTCACCGCGTCGGCGTGGCCGGCTGCACCGACCGCGTCGGCGGGCACGAGCAGCGCGACCGGGTAGGTGGTGAGCAGGTCGGCCAGCGCGATCCCGCGGTCGGCGGGGACGCGTCGGCCGGTGAGCAGGTCGATGCGCTCGACGGGGACAGCGTGCACCAGCGTGTCGCCCCAACCGCCGACCCGGTCGAGGCCGATCGGCAGACGCGTCGCGATCGTCACGGCACCGCCGCGGTCGAACGCGATGACGTGGTCGGCCGCGCTGCCGGTGGCCTCGAGCTCCAGGTACCGGGTGAACAGCTCCGGGCGGTCCCGACGGATGCGCAGTGCGCGGGTCGTGACCAGGAGCTTCGCGGCACCGTCGATGCCGATGGCCGGCAGGTCCTCGGGGCCGTCGTCGTCCGGGCCGTCGAGCTCGGCGAGCACGTGACGCCGCTCGGCGTAGTCGACCGGACGACGGTTGTCGGGGTCGACGAGCGAGCGGTCCCAGAACTCGGTGCCCTGGTAGACGTCGGGAACACCCGGGGCTGTGAGCTGCACGAGCTTCTGGGCGAGGCCGTTCGACCACCCGGCGGCGTCGATCTGCTCGTCGAGGGCGTCGAGCACGGCGACCACGTCCGGGTCGTCGAACGCGGCGTCGACGATCGCGTGCATCTGCTGCTCGAACGCCTCGTCGGGCTCGGTCCAGGTGGTGCTGTCGCCGGCTTCGCGGGAGGCCTTCTCGGCGTACGCGTGCAGACGCTCACGGCTGGCGGGCCGGGCGCCGACGATCGCCTGCCAGAGCAGGTCGGCGAACACGCGGTCCTGCAACGGCACGAGCGACTGCAGACGCTCGAGCGTGGCGGCCCACTCGTCGCCGAGCTCGGCCAGCACGGCGATGCGGGCGCGGGTGTCCTCGCTGCGCTTCGTGTCGTGCGTGGTGAGCGTCGTCATGGTGTGCGGCCAGCTGCCGAGCCGTTCGCGCTGGGCCCGGTGGAAGTCCGCGACCGAGACCGCGAAGACGCTCGGGTCGCCGCCGACCTCGCTCAGGGACGACAGGCGCGAGGTGCGGTAGAACGCCGTGTCCTCGACGCCCTTCGCCATCACCATGCCGCTGGTCTGCTGCAGTCGGACCGCTGCCGCGTTCGTCGGGTCGACGAGTGCCGGTGCGATCCGGTCGATGACGTCGTCGAGGTCCGGGCGGGCCTCGGCGGCACGCTCGAGCGCGGTGATGAGGTGGTGGGCGCCCTCGGGCAGGTACGTGCGGTACACGTCGAACGAGGCCACGATCTCGGCGACCGCGTCGACGATCCGCTCGTGCGTGATCGTCTCCGTCACGGCGCTCGGTGCGAGCAGGCGTGCAAGCCGCTCGACCTCGCTGCCGAGGATGCCGTCCGCGATGCCCCGTCGGGTGTCGTGCGTGAGCTGCTGCCAGTCGGTCGGTTCGGCGCCCGACGCCGCGGTCAGCGCCTGTTCGCCCGCGGTGTCGACGAACACGCGGTCGAGCACCCCGAGGGCGTCGTACCCGGTGGTGCCGTCGACCGGCCACGAACTCGGCAGCTGCTCGCCCGGCTCGAGGATCTTCTCGACGAGGGTGTAGGCCCCGCCGGTCAGCTCCGCCAGGTCCTGCAGGTAGCCCGCCGGGTCGTACAGCCCGTCCGGGTGGTCGATGCGCAGGCCGTCGACGAGTCCGTCGCGGAACCAGCCGCCGATGACCCCGTGCGAGGCCGCGAAGACCTCGGGCTCCTCGACGCGGATCGCCGCGAGGGTGTTCACCGCGAAGAACCGGCGGTAGTTCAGGTCGTGGTCGGCGCGCTTCCAGTGCACGAACGCGTAGTGCTGGCGGTCGTGCACGGTCTCGACGGTGTCGCCGTCGTGCACCGTTCCGGGGGCGGTCGGGTACGCGGTCTCGCCGACGCGGAGCACCGGACGCTCGGCGTCGGACGTGTCGAGCGTGACCGCCTCGAGCAGCCGGTCGTCGAGCACGGGGACGCGGAGCTTGCCGTCGCCGGCTTCCCAGTCCACGTCGAAGGCCCAGGCCACGGGGGAGCCCTGCCCGAGTTCGAGCAGGGACCACCACCACGGGTTCGACTCGGGGGTCGCGACGCCGACGTGGTTCGGCACCACGTCGACGATGACCCCGAGGCCGACGGCGTGCGCGGCCTCGGCCAACGCCCGCATCGCCTGGTCGCCGCCACGGTCGGTGTCGACCCGCGTGTGGTCGACCACGTCGTAGCCGTGGTTCGACCCGGACTCGGCCTGCAGCACCGGCGACAGGTACAGCCAGTCGGCGCCGAGGTCGTGCACGTAGTCGACCAGGTCGCGTGCGGCATCGAGGTCGAAGTCGGCCGAGACCTGCAGCCGGTAGGTCGACGCGGGGACGCGGTTCGCGGCGCCGGGCGTTCCGGCGGTCATCGGGCGGTTCCGCTCGGTGCGGTGGAACCGGCCGGGTTCACCGGTGTGACGGCGTCCTGCGGGGCGTCCGGTTCGGGGGCGCCGTCCTGCTCGGCGTCGACCGGAGTGCTGGTGACCTCGTGGTCGGGCTCGGCACGCAGCACGATCATCGACCGGGCGGGGACGTCGAGCGGGGTACCCGCGTCGAGCACCTCGTCGCGGGCGCCGGGGTCGGCGGTGTCGATCCGGACGGTCCAGCCGGGGGAGTACTCCTCGGGTGGGAGCGTGAAGGTCACGACGTCGTCGTGGGCGTTGAAGTACGTGATGAAGCCGACGTCGGTGACGCGCTCACCACGGGCGTCGCGTCCGCGGATGCCCTCGCCGTTCAGGTACATGCCGACGCTCTTGCCGAAGCCGGAGTCCCAGTCCTCGGGGTCCATCGCGTCGCCCGAGGGGGTCAGCCACACCACGTCGGGCAGCGGCTCTCCCTCGCCACGTCGGACCGGGCGGCCGTTGAAGTACCGGGTCCGGCGGAACGTGGGGTGGTCGTGCCGCAGCTTCACCACGTCGGCGGTGAACTGGATGAGGTCCTCGTCCGCGCTGTCCCAGTCGATCCAGCTGAGCTCGGAGTCCTGCGCGTAGACGTTGTTGTTGCCGGACTGCGACCGGCCGAGCTCGTCGCCGTGCGCGATCATCGGCACACCCTGGCTCAGGAGCAGGGTCGCCAGGAAGTTCCGGCGACGCTGCAGCCGCAGGGCGTTCACGGCCTCGTCGTCGGTCGGGCCCTCGGCTCCGGAGTTCCACGACCGGTTGTGGCTCTCGCCGTCGTTGTTGTCCTCGCCGTTGGCCTCGTTGTGCTTCTCGTTGTAGGCCACCAGGTCGTACAGCGTGAAGCCGTCGTGCGCGGTGATGAAGTTGATGCTCGCCTTGGGCGTGCGGCCGTCGTGCTCGTACAGGTCGGCCGAGCCGGAGATCCGCGAGGCGAACTCGCCGAGCGTCGACGACTCGCCGCGCCAGAAGTCACGGACGGTGTCGCGGTACTTGCCGTTCCACTCGGACCACTGGGGCGGGAAGTTGCCGACCTGGTAGCCACCGGGGCCGACGTCCCACGGCTCGGCGATCAGCTTGACCTGCGACACGATCGGGTCCTGCTGCACCAGTTCGAAGAAGGCCGACAGCCGGTCGACCTCGTAGAACTCGCGAGCCAGCGCCGAGGCGAGGTCGAAGCGGAACCCGTCGACGTGCATCTCGGTCACCCAGTAGCGGAGCGAGTCGAGGATGAGCTGCAGCGAGTGCGGGTGCCCGACGTTGAGCGAGTTCCCGGTGCCCGTGTAGTCCATGTAGAACTTCTTGTCGTCGTCGACCAGGCGGTAGTAGGCCGCGTTGTCGATGCCGCGGAACGACAGCGTCGGGCCGAGGTGGTTGCCCTCGGCGGTGTGGTTGTAGACGACGTCGAGGACGACCTCGATGCCGGCGCGGTGCAGCTCGCGCACCATCGTCTTGAACTCCTGGACCTGCTGGCCCTGGTCGCCCGACGACGAGTACGCCGAGTGCGGCGCGAAGAAGCCGATGGTGTTGTAGCCCCAGTAGTTCGACAGCCCCTTGTCCTGCAGGGTCGAGTCGTTCACGAACTGGTGCACCGGCATGAGCTCGAGCGTGGTGACGCCGAGACGCTGCAGGTGATCGATGACCGCCGGGTGGGCGACGCCGGCGTAGGTGCCGCGCTGCTCTTCCGGCACGTCGGGGTGGGTCTCGGTGAGTCCCTTGACGTGTGCTTCGTAGATGACGGTCTCGCCGTACGGCGTGCGCGGCGGACGGTCCCCCTGCCAGTCGAAGAAGGGGTTGATCACGACGCCCTTCATCATGTGCGACGCGGAGTCCTCGTCGTTGGTCGAGTCCGGGTCGCCGAACGTGTACGAGAAGAGCGACTGGTCCCAGTCGATCTCGCCGCTTGTCGCCTTGGCGTACGGGTCGAGCAGGAGCTTCGACGGGTTGCAGCGCGCGCCGGAGTCCGGGTCGTACGGGCCGTGCACGCGGAAGCCGTACTGCTGCCCGGGGCCGATGTTGGGGAGGTACGCGTGCCAGACGTAGGCGTCCACCTCGAGCAGGCGGACGCATTCTTCGTTGCCGTCGGAATCGAACAGACAGAGTTCGACGCGCTCGGCGACCTCGGAGAACAGCGCGAAGTTCGTGCCGCTCCCGTCGTAGGTCGCCCCGAGCGGGTACGGGTTTCCGGGCCAGGTGTGCAAACGGTCCTCCAGGTGTGGGTGCGGCCAACATATCGGCGGCGCTCGTCCGCGTCCGCAGACAAGCCCCAGCTGTGGATGCCCACGGCGCCCCGCGGCCTGTGGAGGAACGGACGAGTAGCGTCGCGCGCATGGCCAACATCGTCTCGAAGATCGCAGACCAGGTCCGCCCGCTCGGGGTCTCCACGAACTACGGAGAACCCGTCGAGGTCGGCGACCAGACCCTCATCCCCGTGTCCGTCAGCTGGTTCGGCTTCGGAGGTGGCGGGGACGACGAGAACGGTGGCGGCGGTGGCGGCGGCCTGTCGGCCCCCGTCGGCGCCTACGTCCGCCGCCCGGGCAAGGACCTCGTGTTCGAGCCGAACCCGATCTCGCTGATCGTCGTCGGCATCCCCTTCGTGTGGGTGGCCGGGCGTGTCCTCCGCAAGCTGGTGCGCGCGCTCAAGAAGTGAGCACCTGACGCAACGGGAGCCCCGTGGCGACGCCGCCACGGGCCTCCCGTCCGTCACGCGGTCGCGACCGCGTCTAGACTGCTGGCACACACACGGGAGTCCGGGACCGCCGGGCTGAGAGGGAGCGATCGGCGCTCCGACCGTCGAACCTGATCCGGATCATGCCGGCGCAGGGAGGAGTCAGCAGCATGCCTTCAGGCACGTCCACAACCGTCACCACCGCTCCGCGGCGATCGCTGCGTTGGCGGGTCGTCGACATCGTCGTCGCGAGTGTCCTCGCGGTGGCCCTCGGAGTCGTCTTCCGGCTCTGGGAGTTCGGCTACGAACCCATCAGCGCCGTCATGGACCTCGTGCTCCCCGGCACGAAGGCCCTGTTCGGCGGGGTCTGGCTGCTCGCCGGACCGATCGTCGCGATCGTCGTCCGCAAGCCCGGCGCCGCGCTCTACGGCGAGATGGTCGCCGCCTCGGTCGAGGCGTTGTTCGGCACCCAGTGGGGATGGCTCACGCTCGAGGCCGGGCTCGTCCAGGGTCTCGGCGCCGAGATCGTCCTCGCGCTGTTCCTGTACCGCGTCTACCGCCTGCCGGTCGTCGTGCTCGCCGGTGCCGCGGCCGGACTCGCGCTCGGCATCAACGACACCGTCCTCTGGTACCCGGGGCTCGACGTCGCCTTCAAGGTCGTCTACGTGATCTGTGCGGTCATCTCCGGTGCCGTGATCGCGGGGGCGGGCTCGTGGCTGATCGTCCGGGCTCTCGCCCGCACCGGGGTGCTGTCGTCCTTCGCGGCCGGCCGTGAGCACAGCCGCCGCGAGCCCCGCGCCCTGGTGTGACCGTGCGCGCTCCGTCGGCGACGTCCCCTTCCACCGGCGGCGACGCCGGCGCAGGTGCTGGCGTCCGCGGGGCGCGGATCGTGTTCCGTGGCTGGGGCTGGCGGTACCCGGAGCGAGACGCCTGGGCCGTCCGTGACGTCCACCTGACCGTCGAGCCGGGGGAGCGGGTCGCCGTCGTCGGGCCGTCCGGTGCCGGCAAGTCGACGCTCCTGCGAGCGGTGGCCGGCGTGCTGCCCGACGAGCCCGACGCCACCGACGACACCGCTGCTTCGGTGCAGGGGACACTCCTGGTCGACGAGGCCGACCCCCGCGCGGTCCGCGGGCGTGTCGGTCTCGTCATGCAGGACCCCGAGGCACACACCGTGATGTCCCGCGTCGGCGACGATGTGGCCTTCGGCTGCGAGAACGCCGGCGTCCCCCGCGACGAGACCTGGGACCGGGTGCGGACGGCGCTCGACGTCGTCGGCCTCGACCTGCCGCTCGACCGTTCCACCGCGCAGCTGTCCGGTGGGCAGCGGCAGCGGTTGGCGCTCGCGGGCGTGCTCGCGATGCGGCCGGGTGCGCTCGTGCTCGACGAACCCTGCGCGAACCTCGACCCGGACGGCGTGGCGCAGGTGCACGACGCCGTCCGGGCACTGCTCGACGAGACCGGGGCGACGCTGCTCGTGGTGGAGCACCGGATCGGCACCTGGCTGGACCTGGTCGATCGGCTCGTGCTGCTCGAACCAGGCGGCGGCGTGGTCGCGGACGGCCCGCCGGCCCGGGTGCTGGCGGACCACGGCGAGGCGCTCACGGCGGCCGGGGTCTGGGTGCCCGGTGCCGAGCCGGCGCGTGGTTCGGCTCGGCAGCTGCGGCGTGCGCGCGGACGAGCGGGCGAAATGCCCGGGACGTCCAGCGGGGCGACCGCGGCATTCCGCCCGCTCGGCGAGGGAGAGCGCGGCGCGGCGGCGGTGCTGCTCGAAGCCCGGGGGCTCGGCACGGCACGGGGGAAGCAAGCGGTCGGGAACGGCATCGACCTCGGGCTCCGGGCAGGGCAGGTCCTCGCGGTCACCGGCCCGAACGGCGTCGGCAAGTCGACGCTCGGGCTCACCCTCGCGGGCCTGCTGGCACCGGCCGCCGGCGAGCTCGACGCCACCGACACGCTCGCCGACGGTCTCGGCGCAGCGCCGCACACCTGGACGAGCCGCCAACTCGCCGCCCGGATCGGCACGGTGTTCCAGGACCCCGAGCACCAGTTCGTCGCCCGCTCCGTCCGCGAGGAGATCGAGGCCGGCCCCCGAGCACTCGATGCGCCTGACGCCGCCGAACGAGCCACCGCGCTGCTCGACGAGTTCGGGCTGGCACACCTGGCCGACGCCAACCCCTTCACCCTGTCCGGGGGCGAACAACGACGACTCGCGATCGCCTCGGTCATCGCCGCCCGGCCGCCGGTCGTCGTGCTCGACGAACCGACCTCCGGGCAGGACCGAGCCACGTGGCAGGCCGTCGTCGGGCGGCTCGGGGCCCTGGCTGACGATGGCACCTCGGTGGTGGCGGTCACCCACGACCGCGACCTCGTCCGGGCACTCGACGCCGACGAGGTCGTGCTCGGGCCGGACGGCGCCCGGACCGTCGGGCGCGACCGGGGGCCGTCGGTCGCGACCGCCCCGGAGACGGGACCGACAGCCGGACGCTGCCCCGGGCCTCCAGACCGGACCGACACGGACGACCGGACGGACGCGGCGGACGCGGCGGACGCGGCGGACGCGGCGGATGCGGCGGACGCGGCGGACGCGGCGGATGCGGCGGACGCGGCGGACGGAACCGACGAAACGGACCCGGCGCGACGACCGCTGCAGGCCCGCGCGACCGGCATCCCCGGCGTCCAGCCGGTCGCCTCCCTGATCGGTGTGCTCGCCCTCGGCGTCTGCCTGGTGCTCAGCCTCGACGTCGTCTCCGCCGCCGTCGCCCTGGCGCTCGAACTCGCTCTGCTGCCGCTCCTGCGCCTGCCGGTCCGGACCCTGCTGCTCCGACTCGCACCGGTGCTCGTCGCGGTGCCGCTGACGGCGGTGAGCATCGCGCTGTACGGCAGGCCCTCGGGTCGGGAGTGGTTCGACCTCGGGTTCGCGCACGTCACCGACGGGTCGCTCACGCTCGCGCTGGCGACGGCACTCCGGGTCCTCGCGGTGGGCGTGCCGGCCATCGCGCTCTTCGTACGGGTCGACCCGACCGACCTGGCCGACGGGCTCGCGCAGGTGCTCCGGCTGCCCGCGCGGTTCGTGCTCGGAGCGCTCGCCGCCGTCCGGATGATGACCTTGCTCGTCGACGACTGGCGACAGCTCGCGATGGCCAGGCGTGCCCGAGGACTCGCCGACTCCGGGCGGCTCCGCCGCGGAGCGACCATGGCGTTCGCGCTGCTCGTGCTCGCGTTGCGCCGGGCGACGACGTTGGCGGTGGCGATGGAGTCACGGGGGTTCGGTGCTCCCGGACGGCGGACCTGGGCGCGGGTCGCACGGTTCGCCGGGCCGGAGTGGGCGATAGTGGCGGTGCTGGTCGGCATCGGCGTGGTGTCGATCGCCGTCGCGGTGAGCGTCGGGACGTGGCGTGCCTGACGCGACGCCTGCCGCCGGCACGACGGACGGCGAGCGCGCGACGGGTACGACCGCCGGTGATCTCGCCCCCGGCCTGGCCGCTGCTGCCGCCGGTGTCGCCGCTGCCACGGGTCGGCGCGCCGTCGTGCTCATCGACGGCCGGTCCGGCACGGGCAAGACCACCCTCGGAGCACAGGTCGCAGAGCAGCTCGGTGCGCAGCTCGTGCACCTGGACGACCTGTACCCCGGGTGGGACGGCCTGCGTGCGGCTGCCGATGCCGTGGTGACGGACGTCCTCGGAGCGCCGAGCGGGTTCCGACGCTGGGACTGGGCGGCCGACGCGCCCACGGACTGGGCGTCGGTCGACCCCGACCTGCCGATCGTGGTCGAGGGGTGCGGGGCGTTGTCCCGGGCGTCGGCACCGCTGGCGTCCCTGCGGGTGTGGCTCGAGGCCGACGACGCCGTGCGGTGGGACCGGGCGATCGGCCGCGACGGCGAGGTCTTCGCGCGCGAGTGGGACCGCTGGGCCGCGCAGGAACAGGCCTTCATCGCCGCCGAGGACCCGGCCGCCCTGGCCGACGTGGTCCTGCGGACGTAGGGCGCCGGCCCGCGTTGCCTTGCGGCGAGCACCGAGGTTTCGCGCTCAGCGACACCTCACGGCCTCCGGAAGGCGAGAACTGTCGCCCAGCGCGAAACGTCAGCCCGCAGCGCCCGCACCCGCGCCCGCCGCACCCGCGCCCGCCCGCGCCTCCCGCCGCGCCACCGCCCGCGGATCCACCGCGAACACCGCCGCCACGATCGTCAGCACCGCGTACACCCCGAGGTACCCGCACAGGATCCACGGCGACCCGCCCCCGAGCTGCACGAACACCGCGGCCAGCAGCGGCGTCAGCCCCACCGAGAAGATCGACCCGATCTGGTACCCGAGCGACATCCCCGAGTACCGCCGGCCGGTCGGGAACTGCTCCGCGAACCAGGCCGCCTGCGGCCCGTAGATGCTGTCGTGGAACACGCACATCCCGATCAGCGCCACGAGCGGCAGCAGCACGAGCGGCCCGGCGTCGAGGAACGCGAAGAACGGCCAGATGAGCACCGCGATGCCCACCGCCGACCAGATCGTCAGCACCCGCCGCCCGACCCGGTCCGACAGCCACCCCCAGAACGGCGTCGACACGAGCGACACCGCCGAGATCACGAGCACGGCTTGCAGCCCCGCGTCCGAGCCCGATGGCCCGCGCACGTTGCCGAGGTAGGTCAGCGAGTACGTCGTCAGGACCGAGTACAGCGCCGGCTGCACGAGGCGCAGACCCGCCGTCACCAGGATCGACCGCGGGTGCTGCCGGATCGCCTGCCACACCGGGAACCGTTCGACCCCACCTGAGGCGCGCAGCTCCTGGAACACCGGGGCGTCCTGCACACCGAGCCGGATCACGAGCCCGACCGCCACGATCACCGCCGAGAACAGGAACGGCAGCCGCCAGCCCCAGGCCAGGAACGCCTCGGTGCCGAGCAGGGACCGCACGAGCGTGAAGACCCCGGTCGCCAGGAGCATCCCACCGGCCGACCCCATCTGCGTGAACGCCCCGAACAGCCCCCGGTGCCGCTCCGGCGCGTGCTCGACGGACAGCAGTGCCGAGCCGCCCCACTCCGCGCCGGCCGCGACGCCCTGCAGCAGCCGAAGGAACACGAGGGCCACGACGGCACCGACCCCGATGGTCGCGGCGGACGGGATGACCCCGATCAACGTGGACGCGATGCCCATCAGCACCAGCGACGCGACGAGCAGCTTCTTCCGCCCGATCCGGTCACCCAGGTGGCCGGCGATCACACCGCCGAGCGGCCGCGCCACGAACCCGACGCCGTAGGTCGCGAACGACGCGATGACCCCGACGGCCGGCGTCACGGACGGGAAGAACGTCGGTGCGAACACCAGCGCCGAGGCCGTCGCGTAGAGGTAGAAGTCGTAGTACTCGACGGTCGTCCCGACGAACGACGCGAGGGCGACCCGACGACGGGTCGCGGTGGTCGACGGTGCGGCGGGACGGCCTGGAGGCGCGGTGACGGTGGTCTGGCTCGGCATGCCTCAGGAGCATGGTCGCGTCCAGGGCCGCGGGGAACACCGCGCGTAACGGGAGGTCACGTCGCTGTCGTCGGGCGGTGCCCGCCGACCACGATGGGACGCATGAGCGATGCACCGAACCGTCCGCTGCGCTTCGCGGCCTTCGTCATGAACACGACCTCGCACATCCAGCACGGCCTGTGGCGGCACCCCGACGCCCGGCAGGCGGACTTCGACGACGTGACGCTGTGGACCGACCTGGCGAGGACCCTCGAGCGCGGCAGGTTCGACGCGATGTTCTTCGCCGACGTCGTGGGCACCTACGGCCCCGGTCGTGGCGACTACTCGACCAACCTGCGCGAGGGGCTGCAGATCCCCTCGAACGACCCCTCCGTGCTGCTCTCCGCGCTCGCCGTGTCGACCGAGCACCTCGGGCTCGCGTTCACCTCGAGCGTCATCCAGGCGCACCCGTTCGACTTCGCCCGCAAGGTCTCCACGCTCGACCACATCACCCGGGGCCGCATCGGCTGGAACGTCGTCACGAGCGCCCTCGACAGCGCCGCCCGGAACTTCGGGGCCGACCGGCTCGAGGAGCACGACGAGCGCTACGTGTGGGCCGAGGAGTACCTCGAGGTCTGCGCGAAGCTCTGGGAGGGCTCGTGGGAGGACGGCGCCGTGCTGAAGGACCCCGTCCGTGGCTACGCCGACCCCGACAGGGTGCACCGCATCGACCACCACGGCAAGCGCTACGACGTGCAGGGCCCGCACCTGTCGGCACCGTCACCACAGCGGACCCCGGTGCTGTTCCAGGCCGGGTCGTCGCCCGCCGGCCGGGCCTTCGCCGCGCGGAACGCCGAGGCGCAGTTCATCCTGACCTCGAACCGGGACGCCACCGAACAGCTCATCCGCGAGACCCGCGACCTGGCCGAGGCCGCCGGCCGACAGCGGGACGACATCGCGTTCTTCCTCGGCCTGACCTTCGTCACCGGCTCCACCGAGGCCGAGGCGAAGGCCAAGGAAGCGGAGATCGACGAGTACCTGGCAGCCGACGGGTTCCTGGTGCACTCGAACCTCGGCTTCGACCCCGACACCGGGGAGCCCCTCGACCCGGACACCCCGCTGTCCGAGGTCCGCACCCACGCCGGGCAGTCGCACCTGCAGTGGCTCCGCGAGGCCGCCGGGGACCGCGAACCGACCATCGCCGACCTCGCCCGGCTGTCCGCCAAGCTCCGCGCCCGGGTCGTCGGGACGCCGGAGCAGATCGCCGACGAGCTCGCCGACTGGCAGCGGGTGGGCGTCGACGGCGTCAACGTCATCAACTGGACGCTGCCCGGCTCGTACGAGGAGTTCGTCGACCACATCGCGCCGACCCTGCAGGAGCGCGGGCTGATGCAGTCCGAGTACCGCGAGGGGACCCTGCGCGAGAAGCTCTTCGGCCACGCGCAGCTGCCGGACTCGCACCCCGCCAGGCGGTGGCGCGGAGCGTTCTCGGGCGGCGCCGGCGCGACCGCGACCCACCCCGACGACGCGACCCACCCGGACGACGCGACCCGTGCGGTGGAGGTGCCCGCATGACGGCCGCGACGACGACCGACGGAGCCGTGACGGGCCTCCCGGCCGACCGTCTGGCGACCCTGCGCGAACGCTTCGCGCCCGTGTTCGCGACCATCCGCGACGGCGCGGTCGAGCGTGAGCTCGCGTCCGGCACTCCCGGCGACCGGCCGCTGCCGCACGCCGAGGTCCGGGCGCTCGCCGACGCGGGGTTCGGGCGGTTGCGCGTGCCGGAGGACCGCGGCGGCTTCGGCGTGACGCTGGTCGAACTCGCGCACCTGGTGGCGGACCTGGCGGCGGCGGACTCGAACATCGCGCACCTGTGGCGGGGACACTTCGGGTACACCGAACTGGTGCTGCTGCGGCCGCACTCGGCGTCGCGGGACCAGTGGCTCGACCGGATCGTCGGCGGCGCGATCGTCGGGAACGCGACCTCGGAGCGGACCGGGACGACCCTGGCTGACATCTCGACGACGGTGACGCCGTCTGGTGGTTCCCTCCGCCTCGACGGGCGGAAGTTCTACTCGACCGGCACGCTCTACGCGGACTGGATCTACCTGGCGGCGGACCGTGACGGGGAGCGCGTGACGTTCGCCGTCGACGCCTCCGCGCCGGGCGTCAGGAGCATCGACGACTGGGACGGGTTCGGGCAGCGGTTGACGGCGTCCGGCACGACCGTGTTCGACGGAGTGTCGGTCGACCCCTCGGCGGTGTCGGCGTACCGGGACGCCCCGCTGTCGCACATCCAGGCCTTCTACCAGCTGTACCTGCTGGCGGTCCTCGCCGGGATCGGTCAGGCCGTGTCCGACGACGCCGTGGCCTTCGTGCGACCGCGGACCCGCACGTACATCCACGCCAACGCCGCCGTGCCGG
The DNA here is from genome assembly GCF_000686685.1 of Curtobacterium sp. UNCCL17. Taxonomy (NCBI): domain Bacteria; kingdom Bacillati; phylum Actinomycetota; class Actinomycetes; order Micrococcales; family Microbacteriaceae; genus Curtobacterium; species Curtobacterium sp. UNCCL17. Next base: position 314,472 of record NZ_JMLI01000017.1, read on the forward strand.
GGGAGGACCCGCAGGTGCTCGCGGTGCTCGGGCGGCTGTCGGCCGGGGCGTTCACCGCCCGGTCACTCGTCGCCGCCGCCGCGGGGCTGCTCGACGCGGTCGTCGCGACGAACGAGCCCGGGGTCGGCGTCGACCGCGTGGTGCTCGACGCGGCCGAGAACGCCGTGTACCAGGCGCAGGTCGAGATCGGGCCGCGGGTGCTGCAGTCGGCGTCCGAGCTGTTCGAGGTCGGCGGGGCGTCCGCTGCCGACCGGACGCGTGCGCTGGACCGGCACTGGCGGAACGCCCGGGTGGTGGCGTCGCACAACCCTGCGGTCTACAAGGAGCGGATGGTGGGGGAGTATGCGCTGCACGGGCGGGGGCCGGTGGGGGCGTGGGAGAAGTACCACGAGGTGGGGCCGACGCGGTTCTGAGGGGCGCGGGCTGCCGCGGGGCGGGGCCGGGGCGGGCGGCGTGTGGCGGGGGTGGCGTGAGTTTTCGCGGTGAGCGACAGTTCTCGCGCCCGTGGGCCCGAGGAATGTCGCTGAGCCCGAAACCCGGGCACCGGGCGCCGCGGCGCTCCGGCTCACCGCTACGCCCAGCCGAGCTCGTGCAGCCGCTCGTCGTCGATCCCGTAGAAGTGGCCGATCTCGTGCACGAGGGTGGTGTGCACCTCGTCCTTGAGCTCCTCGACGGTGTCGCACTCGGCCAGGTGCTGCTTCCGGAACACGACGATGCGGTCGGGGAGTTCGCCGAAGCCGTACTGCCCGCGCTCGGTGGCCGCGATGCCGTCGTACACGCCGAACAGCTCTTCGCCGTTCTCCGGCTCGTCCTCGACGACGAACACCACGTTGTCGAGCCCGTCGACCATCTCGTCGGGCAGCAGGTCGAGTTCGTCGGTCACGAGTTGCTCGAACGCGTCGGCGGACATCTCCATCACGCAGGGATCGTCCCACACCGCGCTGACCACTCGCGGCTGAGCACCTGCGGCTGACCACCTGCGGTTGAACCCTCGCGGCTGACCACCTGCGGTTGAACCCTCGCGGCGAAGCCGCACGGCGCCGGAGGTGCCCAGACAAACACTGAGGGAGAGCCCCGGTTGCGTCACACGCAACAGGACTCTCCCTCGACTGGGTGAATAACGGGTCTCGAACCCGCGACCTCCTAGACCACAACCAGGCGCTCTACCAACTGAGCTATATCCACCATGTTCGAACCGGCGGACCGGCGCGACCACTCAATAGTAGTACATGCGGGACGGGGTGCGGACCACCCGTGTCGCTACTCGGCTGCGGGCTGCGCCAGCCGTGACTCCCACTTCGCCACGACGTCGGCCTGCACGGCGCGCACGTCGTCGGTGCTCGGGCCGGGCTCGGCGACGAAGCCGGCGCGGCGGTAGTACTCGAGCTCGCGGATCGACTCGAGGATGTCCGCGAGGGCCCGGTGACCACCGTGCTTCTCCGGTGCGTTGAAGTACACGCGGGGGAACCAGCGACGGCAGAGTTCCTTGATGCTCGACACGTCGACGCTGCGGTAGTGCAGGTGCCCGTCGACCCGCGGCATGTACTTCGACAGGAACGCGCGGTCGGTGCCGATCGTGTTGCCGGCCAGGGGTGCGGAGCCCTCGGCGGGGACGTGCTGGAGGATGTACTCGAGCACCTGGTACTCGGCGTCCGCCAGGCTCACGCCGTTCGGGATCTCCTCGAGGAGCCCCGAGGTGACGTGCATGTTCGTCACGAACTCGTTCATGTTGTCGAGCGCGGACTGGTCCGGCTTGATGACGATGTCGAAGCCGGGGTGCACGGGCTCGAGGTCGAAGTCGGTGATGACCACGGCCACCTCGACGAGTTCGTCGACCTCGAGGTCGAGGCCGGTCATCTCGCAGTCGATCCAGACGAGGCGGTCATTCGCGGTTGCCATGTCCTCGATCCTATTCCCGCCCTGCGTGCCTCCCGTACGTGCCGCTGCGCCCGGCCGCGCCCGTGCCTGCTCGCGGCTGCGCGTGCTCGGGCTCGGTGCTCGGTGGCCGGTGCTCGGTCACCCGTCCCGCGCGTCCGATCCGCGAGCGGGCGAAATGCCGCGGTCGTCTTGCGGGCGCACCCGGATGTTCCGCCCGCTCGTCGATCACGTGAGCCGCACGCGGTGCAGGCGACCGCCTGGAGGCCCGCCGCGACCCCGGCAGGCCGTCCCGCGCCTCCAGGCGGTCGTTTCCACCCCGCCTGCCGCACCGTTCCCGCCGGCCCCCGCGTCGTCACCGCGAGCGGGCGAAATGCCGCGGCCGCCCCGCGGACGGACCGCGGTATTCCGCCCGCTCGCCCACGGCGGCGCCGCGGTCGCGCCTTCGCACGGCCGCGCCCAGCCGAGCGGGCGAAATGCCGCGGTCGCCTTCTGGACGTACCCGGATGTTTCGCCCGCTCGTTCGCGGGGTGAGCCGCGGGCACTACAGGCGACCGCCTGGAGGCCCGTGGCTGCCCCGTCAGGCCGCCCCGCGCCTCCAGGCAGTCACGTCCGCCCCGCCTGCCGCAGCGCTCCGGCCGCCCGTGAGCCGACCGCGCGAGCGGGCGAAATGCCCGGCTTCGTCCGCAGGGCGACTCGGGCATTTCGCCCGCTCGCGCGGGTGAGGGGGAGGGGTGAAAGGGAGAGAGGCTGCGCGAGCGCGCGGACGCACGAACGGGCGAAATGCCGGCATGCCCAAGGGGGACACTCCGGCATTTCGCCCGTTCGTGGGGAAGTGGGGAAGTGGGGAAGTGGGGCGCGGATGCGAGTCGCGGGCCCCCGGGCGGCTAAGCCATGTCGCCGGCGGTGATGGCCTCGGCCTCGACACGCTCCGGCTCGGCACCGTCGTCGACACGACGCAGGACCCTCGTGGTGCAGAGGATCACGACGAAGGCGACCGCGACGGACGCACCCGCGAAGACGTACGCCGCCGAGGGCGAGTACGCGTCGGCGAGCAGGGTCGCGACGGGCGGGGCGATGGCGCCGCCGATGAAGCGGACGGCGGAGTAGGCGCTCGAGGCGACCGAGCGGGGGAGGTCGGTGGCCTCCATGACGCATTCGGTGAGCACGGTGTTCAGGACGCCGAGCACGAGGCCACCGATGACGACGCAGATGATCAGGCCGACCTGGGAACGCACGACGACGGCCGCGGCGAACAGGTCGAGCGCGAGCAGGGGCAGGGCGATCTTCAACACCGTCGTCCTCCGGAGACGGGCGGTGAGCATCGGGGCGACCCACACCGACGTGATCGCGAGACCGACACCCCAGCCGAAGAACGTGAACCCGATGCCGAGCGCGCCGAAGCCGAGCGGGAACGGGGTGTACGCCAGCAGGACGAAGAAGCCGATGTTGTAGAACAGCGCGGTCGCGGCGAGGGCTGCGAGCGCCGGACGGGTCAGGGCGCGGAAGGGTGCGGAGAGCTTCGTCGGTGTGGGCTTCTCGAGGCTGCCGGTCTTCAGCAGGGCGACGATGGCGATGAACGCGACGGCCATCAGGGTCGTGACGCCGAAGAACGGGCCGCGCCAGCTCACCGAGCCGAGCAGACCTCCGACGAGGGGACCGACGGCGATGCCGAGGCCGAGCGCTGCCTCGTACAGGATGATCGCCGAGGCGGTGCCGCCCGACGCTGCCCCGACGATGGTCGCGAGCGCGGTGGAGATGAAGAGCGCGTTGCCGAGGCCCCAGCCGGCGCGGAAGTCGATGATGCTCCACACGCTGTTCGACGTCGCCGCCAGGACCGAGAACACCACGATCAGGGCGAGTCCGATGAGCAGGGTGCGCTTCGCGCCGATGCGGCTGGAGACCCAGCTGGTGAAGAACATCGCGACACCGGTGACGGCGAGGTAGCTCGTGAAGAGCAGTTCGGTCTGCGCGGGGGTCGCCTTGAGGGACGCCGCGATCGCCGGGAGGATCGGGTCGACGAGGCCGATGCCCATGAACGCGACGACGCAGGCGAAGGCGATCGCCCAGACCGCGGACGACTGCTTGAGGATGGAGCCGGACTGGCCGGCCGGTGCGTGGGCGTTCACGCGGGGATCTCCGTTCCGTTGGGGGTTGTCCGGGTCCGCTGGGCGATCAGGTTCGCCGCGTGGTGCAGGACGTCCCAGTCGTCGTCGGTCAGGTCGGCGAACAACGGACCGACCGTGCTGGTGAGGGTGGAGCGCCAGGAGGCGAGTCGTTCGCGTCCGGCCTCGGTGAGTTCGATGAGCTGCCCGCGGGAGTCGTCCGGGTCGACACTGCGGCTGACCAGGCCATCTGCGAGCATGCCGGCGACGAGTCGGGTCATCGTGGGCTGCGCCACACGGGAGGCGGTGGCCAGTTCACCGAGTCGCAGGGGCTCGTCGGTCTCGAGGATGCCGAGCGTGCGCCAGACCGCGGCGGACGTGGTGTTGCCCGTCGACTGGACGGCGCTGCGGATCAGGCGGTTGACGGAGACGAGGAGGGTCTCGATCGTCTGCTCACGCGGTGTTTCCATAGCTGAACTATATAGCCGTGCTATGCAAAGCGCAACGGAAGCGCGACGGCGGTGCAGCCGAGCAACGACGGGCCCGAACAGACTGCACCAGCCGCCGCCTGGTAGAAGGGAGGCATGAGCGACATCACCATCCACGAAGGCGACGAGTACACCGCGATCTTCCACGGCGGCCCCTTCGACGGCACGACCGACACCCGCACCGCCACGAGCGACGCGCTGGACGACGAGGTCACGGTGTTCGCCGACGTCGAGGGCCTGCAGACGGCCTTCACCTACCGCGCCACCAAGTCCCGTCAGGTCCTCGACCAGATCTCGGTCGAGTTCACCTACGAGCCGGAGGAGTCCGACCCGGTGGACGACCTGCAGGACCGCGGCGACCGCAGCGGCGAGTTCGACCGGGAGTAGAACCCCCACCCGCCGCGTTGCAGGACCACATGCAGCTCGACCTCTGGACGTCCGCCTTCTGTGCGCCGTGCGCCGCCGCCCGCCGGGTGTCGGCCGAGGCCTCGGCGCTCGTCCCCGGGCTCACCGTGACCGAACGCGACGTGGCGGCGCACCCCGACGACGCGGAAGACCTCGGTATCCGGTCCACGCCCACGATCATCGTGCGGCAGGACGACGGCACCGAGGTCTTCCGTTCACCCGGCGTCCCGACCCGTGACCAGCTCCTGCTCGCGGTGGCCAAGGCGCTCTGAACGAGCCGCAGCCGCCGCAGCCGCAGCCGCAGGCGCCGCGGCCGTGCCAGCCGCGGCCCCCGGCGCAGGCACAGCGGCGCGGACCCCCGCGCGCTGCGACGTCGGCGCCGCCACCACCACGGGTGCCGGCGGATCGACCATCGCCCGAACACGTCGCGCCAGACGCTTCGCGCCCCGGATCGGCGCCCCGATGCCCAGCGCCACCAGCCCGAGCGGGCTGCGATCTGCCCCGCCGAGGGCGTTCTTCCGCTCCCACGCACGGCGCAGCACCCCACCGCGACTCCGCCGCGCCGGCGCCCGGTCCACCAGGGCCCCGGCGTCCCGTCGGGCCATGAGCTCCACGAGCCGGTGCTGCCAGTCGTCCTCGGAGGCCGGGTGGAAGTAGTTGTCCCGCATCCACTCCGGCCGGACGACCCCGAACCGTCCGTCGACCAGGTCGACGGCGTCACCCTCGAGGCCGCTCCCCACGAACACCTCGTTGATCAGGTGCCGCCCGATGCCGAAGTCGGTCAGCGTGAGCGCGGGGACACCCCGTGCCGCCGCCTCGAGCACCGCGGTCGAGCTGATGGTCACGAGTGCCACCGCCCGGTCGAGGTGTTCGGCCATCGGCCCGCTCTCCACCACGAGGTTGGGCGGCGCGTCCGTGGGCACCAGGTCCGGGTAGGGGTGCTCCTCGCGGTGCGTCTGGTGCTCGCCGGCCGCAGCGCGCGTCTTGATGACGACGCGCCACTCCGGGTGCGCCCGCGCCGTCTCGACCAACCACCGCACGACGAGCGCCCGGTCGGCCCGTTCGGACGGCACACTCGGCTGCGCCGCGAAGACGACGGAGTCGCGAACCGTCCCACCGACACCGCCGACAGGATCGGTCGCGCCGGCACTGCCGGTCGATCCGGCACGCCGCGCGAACGGCAGCGTTGCGAGCGCGAAGTGCGGCTCGACGCCGCCCTCGCGCGCCATCTCCTCGTACGCGCGGACCTCACGGTGGCTGTGGAGCACGAACAGGTCGGCTCGGGCGCGGAAGAAGATGCCCTTCCACTTCGACGGGAACGAGATCCCCGGCAGCCCCGACACCAGCACCGGACGGTGCGGGATCCGCCGGTGCACCTCGTCGATCACGAGTTCGGCCACCGGTCCGATCAACGACACCAGGACGGCGTCCGGCGGGTCCTGTCGGAGCTCCTCGACGACGGCGTCGACGTCCTTGGGCGCGGGTGGTTCGCGGTGCAGGTGGGCGAGTCGCCGGTCGAGCCCGCGGAACGCCGACCGCAGCTGCTTCGGACTCGCCGACCGCGGGGTCGCCACGGTGCGCAGCTCCAGGTCCCAGTCCGCCGGGGCGCTCGCCAGCAGGTGGGCGCCCCACTTCGCGAACGAGTCGGTGTCGACCAGGCCGACCACGCGTCGGACGCGTGGCAACGCGTCGGACGGGAGGCGCGCCTCCCGTCCGTCTGTCGGCGCACCACCGTCACCCGGCCCGTCCAGGGCACCGGTCCCGTCGACCGGGCCGGTCACGTGCGCTCCGCTCACGCGCCGACGCGACGCAGCTTCGCGAGCGGTGCCTGCTCGCCGGGGAAGATCCTCTTCACGCCGTCGCCGAGAGCGGTCTCGATGATGCGGATGTCGCGGGCGAGCGTCTTCAGGCCGTGCGGCTCGAGCGACGCGGCGTGGTCGGAGCCCCACATCGTGCGGTCGAGCGTGATGTGGCGCTCGACGGCCGTGGCGCCGAGGGCGACCGCGGCGATGGAGATCTGCAGGCCGGGCTCGTGGCCGGAGTACCCGACGGGGACGCCCGCGTACCGGTGGGCGAGGGTGTCGATCATGCGGAGGTTCGCCTCCTCGGCTGGCAGCGGGTAGGTCGACGTCGCGTGCATGAGGACGAGACGGTCGGTGCCGAGGGTCTCGACGGCGGCGTCGATCTGCTCGAGCGTGGACATGCCGGTCGACAGGATGACGGGCTTGCCGGTCGCGGCGACGGCGGCGAGCATGCCGAGGTCGGTGACGGACGCCGAGGCGATCTTGTAGGCGACGACGTTGAGGTCCTCGAGGAAGTCGACCGACGGCTCGTCCCACGGCGACGCGAACCAGTCGAGGCCCCGGAGGGTCGCGTGGTCGCCGATCTCGATGTACTGGTCGCGGTCGAACTCGACGCGGTAGCGGTACTCCAGGTAGGTCATGTCGCCCCACGGGGTGCTGCGCGGGGTGTTCTTCATGTGCTCCGGCGTGGAGATCGCGGGGGTGCGCTTCTGGAACTTCACGGCCTGCAGGCCCGCGTCGGCAGCGACGTCGATGAGCTGCTTCGCGATGTCGACGTCGCCGTTGTGGTTGAGGCCGATCTCGCCGATGAGGTACGCGGGGTGGCCCGCGCCGATCGTGGACGTACCGATGGTGACGGTCATGGTGCTCCGTTCGGTGCGGGGGTGGCCCGCGTCGGGGATGGGTCTCGGGTCGTGGTGGCTGTCGGGGTCGGGGTCGGGGCAGGGGCCGGGGCTTCGGCGAGGGCTTCGGCGAGGGCCAGGTCGGCCTCGTCGTCGATGTCGATCGCGCCGGCACCGTCGACGACGGCCAGCTCGACGCGGCCGTGGAACCGGTGCCGGTTCTCGAGGAACCCCGCCGTCCGCATCACGTAGAAGGCGCCGGTCTCGCGGTACTCGGGCTCGCGGTCCTGCCGACGGGGCCTGGTCGCAGCGTCGTGGTTCACCGCGACCGCCGTGCCGTCCGGGGCGGTCCGCCACAGGAACGCGTGTGACGGAGCGGCGGCGAACACCGCGTCGGCGTGCCCGTCGACCACGCGCGCGACGGCGGCGTCGAGGTCGACCGGGTCGATGAACGGCGAGGTCGCCTGCAGGAAGACGAGGACCTCGGGCAGCGGCGTGCTGATCGCGTCGAGGACGTGCAGCAGCGCGGACTCCGAGGACGCCTCGTCGCCGGCGAGCTCGGGCGGACGGCGGACCACGGCGGCACCGGCGGCGACGGCCTCGGCAGCGATGGCGTCGCCGTCGGTCGTGACGACCACCTCGTCGATGCGCGCGGAACGTCGTGCCGATTCGACCGCTCGACGGACCAGCGAACGCCCCGCGACCGTACGGAGGTTCTTGCCGGGGATCCCCTTCGACCCGGCACGGGCGGGCACGACGGCGAGGACGGAACCGGTGGTGCGCATGCTCCGGACGCTACGAAGCGCGGGTGTCGTGGAGGGGAACGGGGAGCAGACGGTGGCCGACCGTTGGGCGACCGCCGAGCCCTGTCGCGGCGACGCGGCGGGGCGTGCATCGAGCGTCTGAGGGGCGCTCGCCGCTACAATCGACGCTGCTCGCCTCCGTAGCTCAGTGGATAGAGCAGGTGGTTTCTACCCACCGTGCCGCGGGTTCGATTCCTGCCGGGGGCGCCGAAGACGAACAGGGCCGCCATCCTCTCCGGATGGCGGCCCTGTTCTCGTCGAGCTGGCTACTACTCGTCGTGCTGGCTGCTGCTCGTTGTGGTGGCTGTTACTCGTCGTCGTCCGCGGCGCGGCGTCGGAGCTCGGCGGCGCTGATCGGCTGCGTGTACGGCGCCTCGGACGTCTCGTTCGCGTCGGCCGGCTCTGCGGGGGCCTGGTTCAGCCGCGTCGGGACGGACGTGGTGTTCGTCGCGCCGGGGGTGTCGACCCGGGGTGCCGAGGCGGGCGGGACGTCGTTCGCGGGTGCCCGGTTGACGTGGGCGTCGGCTGCGGTGGGCGTCGCGACGGGGCGGTCGGACGAGGACGGACGGTCGTTCCGCGGTGCGCGGTCGGTGTCGCCGAAGGCGCGGGTGGCGCTGGCGTCGTCCACGACCTCGGTGTCGTCCGTGCCGCGTCCCTGGGGGGAGCGGGAGGGCGAGGTCGGGGTACCCAGCGTCGGACGGACCGGGGGTGCAGCCTCGTCGTCGCCGTACACGCGGGTGGTGTTGTCACCGAAGGAACGCGTGGCGTTCGGGTCGGTGGTGCCGCGGTTCGGGTTCGTGCCCGCACCGCGGTTCACCGAGAACGACGGGGTCGTCCCGCCGGCAGCACCTGGTGCAGCAGCACCGGGCGCAGCAGCACCGGGGGTGGCAGCGGCCGGTGCCGGAGGAGTCGAGGGTGCGGACGCGGGGCGCTGCGCCGGACGCAGCGAGGTCGTCGTCGGGGTGGGACGCTCGGCGGGAGCGGCCGGGGCCGTTGCCTGCGCCTGCGCCTGCGCTTGCGCCTGCGTGCGCGGGGGTTCGGCCTGGTCGGCGTTCCAGTCCTGCTGGCGCTTGATGAGGTCGGCGTCGGGGTCCGGGGACTCGAACTTCCAGCGCTCGAGGTCTGCCTTGAAGAGCTTGCGCGCACGGCTCGGCCGCGCCTGCCAGTCGAGCAGGCGGTCTCGGAACTCGGCGAGGGACTGGTCGGCCTGGAAGCTGAACGTCGACGAGTTCTTCTTGATGTCGGCGATCTCGTGCTGTGCCCAGTTGGCGGCCAGTGGCGCACCCTGCACGGGGAGCAGGCGCAGCCGGATGTCGGCGTCCTCGGCGAGGTGGTCGGCGTAGGCCCGCTCGTCGTGTCCGAGCGATCCCCACGCAGCTGCCTTGCGCGCAGCCGTCAGGATCGCGGCCACGGCCGCGTTCTTCGATTCCCGCTCCTGCAGCGCCACGACCCGCTTCGTCGCGCTGCGCCCGATGAGCGCCGCGATGACGCCCGCCACGACGATGGCGACGAAGGGGATCACAGCGCCCGAGAGCACCCGCCAACCCGTGTCGGACGAAGTCCAGTCGGTCAGGTCGTTCCACCAGTCCATGCGCGCACCATACCCACGGAACGTTCAGGCGTCGGGGAGGCCGGACGGCGTTCCGCGCATCCCACCGCAGATGATTCCAATCTGGAACATCATGACCAGCCCAGGGTGTCCACGGCGTCGTCGGCCGACCACACGCTCGGCAGCTCGACGAACCGGCGCTCGGTCGCGACGTACCGGCGGGCACGGTACGCGGTGTCGCCGGCGACGTCGATGCGGTCGACGTACCCGACGATCTCGCCGTTGGCCCGGGTGACCCGGCTCAGGTCGTCGCGGACGTCGAGGATCCGGTAGTCGCCCCGGGCGCGGGCCAGCGGGACGGTGCGGATCCGCAGTGCGGGTTCGGTGATGGTCTGCATCGCTGGCCTCCTGGTCGGTGTGGTGCCGACGCTACGGCGGACCACCGACACGCCGAGGGGTGCCATCAGATCTGGGGAACAGGGTCTCCGCGCACACTGTTGTGGAGGAATGAGGCGGCTGCATCGGCGGCCCGGAGAGAGGAAGTGGCCATGACCACGTTCGTGCTCGCAGGTGGATGTTTCTGGTGTCTCGACGCCGTGTACCGCACGCTCCAGGGTGTGCAGGACGTGGTGTCCGGCTACGTCGGCGGACACGTCGAGGAGCCGTCGTACGAACTGGTGTGCACCGGCACGACGGGGCACGCTGAGGCGGTCGCCGTGACGTTCGACGAGTCGGTGATCCCCGTCGACGTGATCCTCGACGTCTTCTTCACGCTGCACGACCCCCGTCAGCTGAACCGTCAGGGCGGCGACGTGGGCACGCAGTACCGCTCGGCGATGTTCCCGGCCGACGACGCGCAGCGCGAGCTGTTCGAGCACGCGATCGAGCGGGCTTCCGACATCTGGGACGGCGGCATCGTCACCACCATCGAGCCGCTCTCGGCGTTCCACCGCGCCGAGGAGTACCACCAGGACTTCTTCGCGAAGAACCCGGGCCAGGGTTACTGCCTCGCAGTGGCGCTGCCCAAGGTGAACAAGGTCCGGAAGGCCTACAGTCAGTACATCCTGGCGTCCTGACCCCGGGACGGCAGGGCCACAAGGAGGTGGTTCGAACATGACGGACAACACGGGAACCTGGGTCGCCATCGGTCCGGCCGGCGCGGTGGGCAGCATCCACCGGGCGGCGGACGGCTTCCAGGTCGAGCTCTACGGACGCCGACGGGCGGGCGGGCCCTACCCGTCCCTCGAGTCCGCGAAGGGTGCGGTCCACGCCGCGCTCGGACCGTTGGCCGCCCGGCCCGAGTTCCGAGCCCACTGAGCGGGTCCGGACAGGAGGCCCGGGGGACTCGTCCTCCACAGGTCGCCTGATCGGGTCCACACGCCACAGATCGAGCCCGGGGCCGCTGACGCAGCCCCGGGCTCCGTGACGATCGACGCATGAACGACATCATCACCGTCTGCGGAATCGTCGCCACCGAGCCCCGGCACCTCGTCACCGAGACCGGCATCGCCATCACGAGTCTCCGACTCGCGTCGCCCTCACGCCGTTGGGACCGGGCAACCGCCGCCTGGGTCAACGGCGCGACCAACTGGTACACGGTCACCGCGTTCCGGTCGCTCGCATCGAACGTGTTCAAGTCCCTGAAGAAGGGCGACCGGATCGTCGTCGCCGGCCGGGTCCGCATCCGCACGTGGGAACGCGACGGTCGCGGTGGGACCTCGGTCGAGATCGACGCCGACGGCATCGGGCACGATCTGGCGTGGGGCATCAGCAACTGGGTCAAGGTGCCTCGACACACCTCGGACTCGGCGGTGACGCCGGGTGTCACCCCGGACGTCGACCCCCGGACCGGCGAGGTGCGCGGCCCGACCCCGGACGAGCGCGGGTCGGCTCCTGGGCACGACCAGGCCCGGGCGGACGGCGAGGAGTCGGTCGATCACGTCGAGCCCGACCACGTCGATCGGGACGACGAACACGACCACGATCTCGACGACGCCGGTCAGGTCGACGGCCTGCGCGCCCTGGACGCACCCGAGGAGCACGAACGCACGGCCGCGTGATGCCCGTCGCGCGGATCAGTGTCCGACGGTCACCAGCGCTGGGTGATCATGCCGATGCCCGCCACTTCGGTCGTGTCCCAGTTGCCGCCCTTCGGCAGGCCGCTCACACGGCCGTCCACCCAGAACGTCGCTCCCTGGACCGCCGGCGAGTTGACCTGGCGTGCCTTCAGGCCGTGGAACGAGAAGTTGGTGTTCCACGTGCCCTGCAGACCGCTCACGCCGGGCTTGTTGCGCACCGTGATCTTCACGTTGCGCATCGACGAGTGGACGACGTCGCCGTTCAGGCGGCCGTTCCCCTCGACGTTGAAGAACAAGCGCCCCTTCAGGTTCAGGCCGACCGCCGCGATCGTGTGGCCGTCCGCGAAGAAGGTCCCGACGTTGTTCGGGTAGAAGCGGAGTCCGACCGGGGTCACGTTGTGGGTCGCCGGGCCGAGGTAGCCGTACGTGAACTTGCCGTTCTGCACGCGCTCCCAGATGAACCGCGGCGCACCCTTGCTCACGGTGGACCCCTTGTCGGACTGGATCCCCACGGAGAACGCGTTGTTGTAGGCGTCGTGCACGTTGATGTACGAGGAGTACCCGGTGCCGGCCCCGCCCTCGGTGATGTTGGCGGTGTACTCGACCAGCGGAGTGCCGTGCGGGGCGACGGTGGCTGCCGATGCCGTCGCGCCGGTGGGTGCGACGAGACCGACCGCGAGTGCGACCGCTCCGACGAGGGGGAGTGCGAGCCGGCGGATTCGTGTTGTGGGCATGTCCCTGATCCTGATCTCCGTGTGGACGACGAGGCCTCTGGTGGAAGGCGAGGCAACCGTACGTCGAAGTGTGCCGATGCAACACCCCTTGTGCGCGTTCCGGCAGCGGGCCGGGTTCAGTAGACTCATCGAGATATGGCTGAGTACATCTACCAGATGGTCCGCGCCCGCAAGGCGGTCGGCGACAAGCTGATCCTCGACGACGTCACGATGTCGTTCCTCCCCGGCGCCAAGATCGGCGTCGTCGGACCGAACGGTGCTGGCAAGTCGACGATCCTGAAGATCATGGCGGGTCTCGACCAGCCGTCCAACGGCGAGGCGAAGCTCACGCCGGGCTTCAGCGTCGGCATCCTCATGCAGGAGCCGGAGCTCGACGAGAGCAAGACCGTGCTCGAGAACGTGCAGGAAGGCGTGGGCGAGATCCACGGCAAGCTCGCGCGCTTCAACGAGATCTCGGCGCTCATGGCCGAGCCGGACGCCGACTTCGACGCGCTCCTGGCCGAGATGGGCACGCTGCAGGAAGACATCGACGCCGCTGACGCGTGGGACCTCGACTCCCAGCTCGAGCAGGCCATGGCCGCGCTGCAGTGCCCCCCGGGGGACGAACTCGTCACGCACCTGTCCGGTGGTGAGAAGCGCCGCGTCGCGCTCTGCAAGCTGCTGCTCCAGAAGCCCGACCTGCTCCTCCTCGACGAGCCCACCAACCACCTCGACGCCGAGAGCGTGCTCTGGCTCGAGCAGCACCTGCAGCAGTACCACGGTGCCGTCCTCGCCGTGACCCACGACCGGTACTTCCTCGACCACGTCGCCGAGTGGATCGCCGAGGTCGACCGCGGCCGCCTGTACCCGTACGAGGGCAACTACTCGACCTACCTCGAGAAGAAGCGCGCTCGCCTCGAGGTCCAGGGCAAGAAGGACGCCAAACTCGCGAAGCGCCTGTCCTCGGAGCTCGACTGGGTCCGGAGCAACACCAAGGGCCGTCAGGCGAAGTCGAAGGCCCGTCTCGCCCGCTACGAGGAGATGGTCACCGAGGCCGAGCGCACCCGCAAGCTCGACTTCGAGGAGATCGTCATCCCGGTCGGTCCGCGTCTGGGTTCGCAGGTCATCGACGCCGAGCACCTGCGCAAGCAGTTCGGTGAGCGTGTCATCATCGGCGACCTGTCGTTCACGCTGCCGCGCAACGGCATCGTCGGCGTCATCGGCCCGAACGGCGTCGGCAAGACCACGCTCTTCAAGACGATCGTCGGCCTCGAGCCCCTCGACGGCGGCACGCTGAAGATCGGCGACACCGTCCAGATCTCCTACGTCGACCAGACCCGCGGCGGCATCGACCCGAACAAGAACCTGTGGGAGGTCGTGTCCGACGGACTCGACTACATCCAGGTCGGCAAGACCGAGATCCCGTCCCGCGCCTACGTGTCGCAGTTCGGGTTCAAGGGCCCGGACCAGCAGAAGCGCGCCGGCATCCTGTCCGGTGGTGAGCGCAACCGTCTGAACCTGGCGCTGACGCTCAAGCAGGGCGGCAACCTGCTGCTCCTCGACGAGCCGACCAACGACCTGGACGTCGAGACGCTCGGCAGCCTCGAGAACGCCCTGCTCGAGTACCCCGGTTGCGCCGTGGTCATCACCCACGACCGGTGGTTCCTCGACCGCATCGCCACGCACATCCTGGCGTGGGAGGGCCTCAACGAGGACGGCACGCCGAACTGGTACTGGTTCGAGGGCAACTTCGAGGCCTACGAGGAGAACAAGATCGAGCGCCTCGGCGCCGATGCCGCGAAGCCCGGGCGCGCGACCTACCGCAAGCTCACCCGCGACTGACCCTCGTGGCGAGACTGCACGCTCCCATCCGCATGCGGTGGAGCGACATCGACGCCTACGGTCACGTCAACAACTCCGCGATGCTGCGCCTGCTCGAAGAGGCGCGCATCGTGGGGTTCTGGGGTGCGGACCCGGGTGAGGACCCGGACGGCGACCTGCCCGAGCCGATCATCGACGGTCGGCCCGGTTCGGGCACCATGACGGTGATCGCCGGCCAGCGCCTCGAGTACCTGGAGTCGATCCCGTACCTCCGTCAGCCGCTCGACATCCAGATGTGGATCGGGCGGCTCGGGGGTGCGAGCATCGACGTCTCGTACGAGGTCTGGTCGCCGGCGGGGCAGCACCCCGCCGTCCTGTACACCCGGGCGACGACGGCGCTCGTGATGGTCGACGCGGCGACGAACCGTCCGCGTCGGCTGACCGACACCGAGCGGGCCGCGTGCGAGCGCTACCTCGAGGAACCGGTGCAGTTCAGCCGGCCGTAGGCACCCGCATCATGCCCTCCTGGGCGACGGTGGCCAGCAGCTTGCCGTCACGGGAGAACATCCGGCCGAACGCGAGTCCCCGTCCGCCCTGCGCGCTCGGGGACTCCTGCGTGTACAGGATCCACTCGTCGGCGCGACCGTCGCGGTGCCACCACATGGCGTGGTCGAGGCTCGCGCTCTTGACCCCCGGGGTGCCCCAGGCGACGCCGTGCCGCCGCATGATCGGCTCGAGGATCGACAGGTCGCTCGCGTACCCGAGCACCGCACGGTGGAGCGCCGGGTCATCCGGCAGGTCGCCCTGCACCCGGAACCAGACCGCCTGGTGCGGCACGTGCTCGCCCTGCACGTCGACGAACACCGGGCCCTCGACGTGTCGCAGGTCGATGGACCGCGCGGCCCAGGCACGTGCGACCGGGTGGTCGATCGCGGACAGGATCGACGCGGCCGACGGTAGCGACTCCGGGTCCGGGGTGTCCACCGGGTACGGGTCCTGGTGCTCGATGCCGGTGTCCGGCACCTGGAACGACGCGATCATCGAGAAGATCGGGACACCCCGCTGGTAGGCCTGCACGCGACGGGCCGCGAACGACCGGCCGTCGTGGATGCGCTCGACGCCGAAGGTGATCGGCACGTCGATGTCGCCGGGCCGCAGGAAGTAGCCGTGCATCGAGTGGACGTCGCGTCCCTCGATCGTCCGCTGCGCGGCGACGATGCACTGCGCCAGGACCTGGCCGCCGAACACCCGTCCGCCCGGGGACCAGTGGCTGGCACCGGTCAGGATCGTCTCGCCCGTGCTCGCACCGGTGTCCTCGAGTCGCAGGGTCCGCAGGAAGTCGGGTTCGCCGTTCACGCTGTGCAGTCTACGAACGGCTGCCCGCCGCCGTCGCAGGTCGTCGCGCCCAGGCTGCGCGGCGCCGATGGCCGGTAGGATCGAGGACGACATGGGCAACTCGTTCACGCTTCCCGACGCCGCCTCACTCGGTGACCTCCGCACGTACCTCGGACGTGCCGCTCGGATCGAGGACGGCTCGGTCCGGCTCATCGCCGACTCCGGCGTCCTGGCCGTCTACACGGCGATCCTCTACCCGCTCGGGCTGCTCGACGAACTGCCGACGGTGCTCGGGCTCCGCACGTTCTCGCTCACCGAGCCCGCGTCGATCGACACCGTGGTCCCGCTGCAGTCGCTCCTCGAGCGCCTCCGCCTGCTGGCCGAGGCGCAGGACGCCGAACACGCCGAGGGTGCCGACCCGACGCGGGCCACCCCGATCGAGGTCGAGCTGCCGCACGAGGTGCACACCGTGACGTGGGCGGCCATCTCCCCGCCCCGCGGTGGCTGGGTGCCGCTGCCGGACGTCTCCCCGGAACTCCTCCGCCGGGCCACCCGCGACGGCATCGCCGAGGTCGCCGACGCGGTGCCGTCCAACTCGGGTGAGGCCATCGTCCGGCGGATCCGTGCCGAGGTCTGGGGCCGACCGGTCCCGGGCGTCGAACACCTGCCCGCCGGTGCGGGCTTCGCAGGCGAGAGCCTCGGGTTCCTCGGGCACGACCCGGTCCGCCTGTTCGAGACGGGTCCGTGGAGCCGACTCACGACCTCGCGCGGCCACGTGCTCGTGAAACGCCGCGCCTGGACCCTGACCTCCTAGCGACGACGCCGACGTCGGCGACGCCGCCCGGCCGCCGTGGTTGGCTGGCCGCATGCACGTCTTCCTCACCGGCGCGTCCGGCTACATCGGCTCCTCCGTCCTCCGCTCCCTCGTGGCCCACGGCGACGAGGTCACCGCACTCGTCCGGACCGACGAGAAGGCCCAGCACGTCCGTGACGCCGGTGGTCGGGCTCTGGTCGGCGACGTCACCGACACCGACGTCGTCGAACGGCTGCTGCACGAGAGCGACGGTGTGGTCCACACGGCATCGGCGCCCGGCGTCGACCCGGACTTCATCGGCACCGCGATCGGCGCCCTGGCCGGCACCCCGAAGCCGTTCGTGCACACCGGTGGGATCTTCACCTTCGGCGACTCGACGGACATCTCCGAGCAGTCGCCGCTTGACCCGCCGGCGTTGACCGCCTGGCGCGGACCGAACGAGGCCCTGCTGCGGGCGAGCGACGTGCGGAGCACCATCGTCGCCCCCGGCATCGTGTACGGGCGCGGCGCCGGCATCCCGGCGATGTTCGTCAGCGACGGCGAGCAGCCGGTGCGGCTGGTGGGCGACGGCTCCCAGCGGTGGACGACGGTGCACGTCGACGACCTCGGCGAGCTCTACGTCCTCGCGCTGCACCGCGGCGAGCCCGACGGGTACATCGTCGCCGCGACCGGGGACAACCCGACCGTCCGTCAGGTCGCCGAAGCCGGGGCCCACGGCGCACCGGTCGTCGCCGAGAGCGTCGACGCGAGCCGGGACCGGCTCGGGCGGGACTACGCCGACGCCCTGCTGCTGCACCAGGAGGCGTCCGGCGCGCACGCCCGGTCGGCCTTCGGCTGGCGTCCGTCGCGGCCGTCCCTGGTCGAGGACCTCATCTCCGGCTCGTACGTGCGCTGAGACGCGCTGTCCGAAGACGCCGACGTCCCGCGGGCACGAGAACGCGGGGAGCGGCGGACGGGAGGCCCGTGGCGGCGCCGCCACGGGCCTCCCGTCCGCCATGGCGGTGTCCACCGCGCCGGCGTCGCGCCGGGCGCGCGTCAGTCGAAGGTGTTCGTCATCGCGTGGGCGGCGCGGTCGAGGTAGCCCCAGAGCTCGGCTTCGTCGAGGGGCGCGAGCTCGAGCGACTCGACCGCTTCGTGCATGTGGTGGAGCCAGCGTTCCCGGGCCTCGGAGGTGATCCGGAACGGGTTGTGCCGCATCCGCAGGCGGGGGTGCCCGCGCTGTTCGCTGTAGGTGCCCGGGCCGCCCCAGTACTGCTGCAGGAAGGCGGAGAGGCGCCAGATCGCACCCTCGAGGTCGTCGGCCGGGTACATCGGCCAGATGACCTCGTCCTGCTGCACGCCCTCGTAGAAGCGCCGGACGAGCCGGTCGAAGGTGGGGGCACCGCCGATCCGCTCGTACAGCGAACCTGTGGCCGAAGCGCCGTGCTCGCCGACGCGCAGGGTGATCGGCTGCGCCGGGACACCGACGGAGCCGTTCGCGCCGGGGGAGCCGGGCATGCCGAGCGAGCCGCGCGCTCCGGGCCCGCCCGTGCCGCTCGGGGGTGTGGGGTCGGTCATCGGGGGTCCTTCCCGCTGTCGGGGTCGTCCGTGCGGATCGGCTGCCCGAGGATGTTGCGCTTGGTCCGCCGGGGCTTGGTGGGTGCCGGGGTCGGCTGGGTCCGGACGGTGCGCAGGCCGTTGATCGAGGTGGCGTTCTCCCAGCCCTCGGGCATGATCATCGCCATCGCGGGCAGGGTGATGCCGAGTTCGTCGACGGCGTGCTTCAGGCGGGTGCGGAGCTCCCGGCCGACGACGTCGAGCTCGGACGCGCGGGTCTTCACGACCAGGCGGAAGACCATGCCCGCGTCGGTGATCGACTGCAGCCCCCAGATCTCGGGCTTCTCGACGATCCGCTGCCGCCAGCGGGACTCCTGCGACATCGTGACGGCGGCCTTGAGCAGGGCGTCCTGCACGGCGTCGATGTCGGTGTCGTAGGGCACGGTGATGTCGACGAGCACGCGCGACCAGCCCTGCGACAGGTTGCCGACGCGCAGGATCTGGCCGTTCGGCACGAACCACAGGATCCCGTTCACGTCGCGGATCTGCATGACGCGCAGCCCGACGTTCTCGACGACGCCCGTGGCCTGACCGGTGTCGACGACGTCACCGACGCCGGCCTGGTCCTCGAGGATCATGAAGACGCCGGACAGCAGGTCCTTGACGATCGACTGGGCGCCGACGGCGAGACCGGCGGCGACGAGGGACGCGCCACCGACGATGCCGACCGCGGCGTCCGGGATCGCGACCGGGATGATGATCGCCAGCGCGATGACGACGACGATGACCGTCGCCAGGTTCTCGAGCACACTGCCCAGCGTCCGGGTCCGCTGCACGACCCGGGCGGTCTGCACGGGCGAGGCGATGAGCGCCTGCGTGTCCTCAGCGCCCTGGCGCTTCTTGACGCCGTTCACGACCCGGTCGACGACCTGCTTGATCATGCGCCGCAGGAACACGCGCACGAGGATCGCCGCGAGGATCGTGATGACGATCGTGATCGGGATGTGCCACGCGTCGACGAACTGAGTGAAGGTGTTGGAGGCCCACTTCGGGACGTCGGTGGAGTCTGCAGCCAAGTTCATATCCGGTCGATGCTAAGCGGCGGGGCCTCGGCGTCCCTGGAGGAACACCAAGACCCCGCCGGATCAGAGCAGGGGTCAGGCGTCGGCGGCCTGGACCCGGAGCGCGCGCTCGGTGCCCGCGAGGCTCTCGGACACGATGCGGCGCAGCGCCGGCGTCTCCGGGTGCTCCTCGAGCCACGCGGCGGCGGCGTCACGGAGCTCGGCCGACGCGAGCGGCGCCGGGTAGAGGCCCGAGACGATGGTGTCCGCCATGTGGTAGCTGCGCTCGGCCCAGATGCGCGTGAGCACCTCGAAGTACTTCGGCACGAGGCCCTCGAGCAGCACCGGGCTGTTCACGTGCTGGAACCCGACCGTGGTCTGGCGCACGATGGCGTTCGGCAGCTCGGACGAGTCGACCAGCGACGAGAACGCCGCCAGCTTGCCCTCGGCCGTGGGGATCGTCGCCCGGGCGCGGGCCGCGGCCTGCTCGCCCGACGCGGTCTTGTCCGCGGCGAGCTCGGCGTCGATCTCGGCGTTGTCCGCAGCACCCGCGAGCACGAGGCCCTCGAGCAGCTCCCAGCGCAGGTCCGTGTCGATCTCGAGGCCCTGGAGCGTGACCGATCCGTCGCGGAGACCCTGCAGCGTCGCGACGTGCTCGGGCGTGGACGGGATCTGCGCGAAGAACTTCACGAACTGGAACTGCGCGTCCGAGCCGGCCTCGGCCGAGGACGCGAGCTGCCAGAGCGTGTCGCCGACGGTGCGGACCGTGGCCTCGACCGAGGCCGGTGCCACGTAGTTGCGTGCGGTGAGCAGCAGCTGCGAGAGCGTCGTGCGGATGGTCGTCGACTCGGTCTCGGTCGCGATGTTGCCCAGCACGAGGCGGACGTAGTCGCTGGCCGGGGATTCGGCGTCGCGCGTGGCGTCCCACACGGAACCCCAGACGATCGAGCGGGCGAGCGGGTTCGCGATCGACGCGAGGTGCTCGATCGCGGTGCGCCGGGACTGCTCGTCGAGACGGATCTTGGCGTAGGCCAGGTCGTCGTCGTTCAGCAGCACGAGGTCGCCGCGCTGGACGCCGACGAGCTCGGGCACCTCGGTGCGGGCACCGTCGACGTCGATCTCGACGCGATGGACCCGCTCGAGCTTGCCGCCGGCCGAGGCCGTGTCAGCACCGAACGGCGCGGACTCGTCGTTCCGGAAGGCGTACACGCCGATCGCCAGACGGTGCGGGCGCAGCGTCGGGTAGTCGGCGGGGGCTTCCTGCAGGACGGTGAACGACGTGATGGCACCCGACTCGTCGGTCTCGATCTCGGGACGCAGGGTGTTGACGCCCGCGGTCTCGAGCCAGAGCTTCGACCACTCGGTCAGCTCACGGCCGCTCGTCGCCTCGAGCTCGACGAGCAGGTCGCGGAGTTCGGTGTTCGAGTGGTGGTGCTTCTTGAAGTAGGCGGAGACCCCCGCGAAGAACGCGTCGATGCCGACCCAGGCGACGAGCTGCTTGAGGACCGAGCCGCCCTTCGCGTAGGTGATGCCGTCGAAGTTGACCTGGACGTCTTCGAGGTCGTTGATCGTCGCGACGATCGGGTGCGTCGAGGGGAGCTGGTCCTGGCGGTAGGCCCAGGACTTCTCCATCGCCTGGAACGTGGTCCAGGCCTCGGTCCACTCGGTGGCCTCGGCCGTGGCGATCGTGGAGGCCCACTCGGCGAAGGACTCGTTGAGCCACAGGTCGTTCCACCACTTCATGGTGACCAGGTCGCCGAACCACATGTGGGCGAGCTCGTGCAGGATCGTGACGACCCGGCGCTCCTTGATGGCGTCGGTGACCTTCGACCGGAACACGTAGGTCTCGGTGAAGGTGACCGCGCCGGCGTTCTCCATCGCACCGGCGTTGAACTCCGGCACGAACAGCTGGTCGTACTTGTCGAAGGGGTAGGCGACGTCGAACTTCTCCTCGAAGTACGCGAAGCCCTTCTTCGTGATGTCGAACACGTACTCGGGGTCGAGGTACGAGGCGAGCGACTTGCGCGCGAACACACCGAGCGGGATCGTCCGGCCGTCGCGGCTGGTCAGCTCGTCGCGCACGACCTCGTACGGGCCGGCGACGAGCGCGGTGATGTAGCTCGAGATGCGCGCGGTGGGCGGGAAGGCCCAGGTCGCGACGTCGCCGTCGACGTGCGGCTCCGGAGTCGGGGAGTTCGAGACGACCTGCCACCGCGACGGCGCCGTCACGGTGAAGGAGAACTCGGCCTTCAGGTCGGGCTGCTCGAACACCGCGAACATGCGGCGGGAGTCGGGGACCTCGAACTGGGAGTACAGGTACACCTCGTCGTCCACCGGGTCGACGAAGCGGTGCAGGCCTTCACCGGTGTTCGTGTACAGCGCGTCGCTGACGACCACGAGCTCGTTCTGCTCCTGCAGGTCGTCGAGCTGGATGCGCACGCCGTCGTTCACCGCGGCGACGTCGAGCGCCGTGCCGTTCAGCGTGATCGAGTGCACGGTCTTCGTGATGGCGTCGATGAAGGTCGATGCGCCGGCGGTGGCGGTGAAGCGCACCCGCGTGGTGCTGCCGAAGCTCTCTGCACCGCGGGTCAGGTCGAGCTCGACGTCGTACGTCTGCACGGCGACGACGGCCGCGCGCTCCTGGGCTTCGATTCGGGTGAGGTTCTCTCCGGGCACGCAACGCTCCATCTTCGCTGGGGACGCGGACGATCGGTGTCCGCGTACGGGGCCCCGGACGGCGTCGTGCGCCGGCGGGACGATGGGCTCCAGCCTAGCGACGCCGCGTACGCTCGGATCGTGACCGAGACGACTGTGGACAACCCGACCGACACCACCACCGAGCGCACCGCCGTGGAGTTCTGGTTCGACCCGAACTGCCCCTGGGCCTGGATGACGAGCCGCTGGGTGGGTGAGGTCGCCGAGCACCGCGACCTCGACGTGACGTGGAAGGTGATGAGCCTGTTCGTCCTCAACGAGGACCAGGACGTGCCGGACAGCTACAAGGAGCGCCTGTACGCCGGCCAGGTCTACCCGCGCATCGTCACGGCGGCGAAGCTCCGGCTCGGCCAGGACGTCGTGAAGCCGCTGTACGACGCCCTCGGCGAGCACATCCACCACCGCCAGGAGTCCGACCCGGAGCAGGTCGTCCCCGCCGTGCTCGCGGAGCTCGGCCTGGACGCCGACCTGCTCGAGTACGCCTGGACCGACGAGGTCGACGCCGCCGTGCGCGCCAGCCACCAGGACGGCATCGACCGCGTCGGACAGGACGTCGGCACGCCGGTCATCGCCGTCGAGGGCACCGCGTTCTTCGGACCGGTCATCTCCCCGGCGCCCAAGGGCCAGGAGGCGCTCGACCTGTGGGACGGCGTCGTCGCCGTCGCGAAGGTCCCCGCCTTCTTCGAGCTGAAGCGGTCCCGCACCGTCGGTCCGATCTTCGACACCACGGACTGACGGACTGGAGGCGCGGCGCGGGCTGGCACCGCGCCTCCAGTCCCTGCTACGGTCACTTCCGGCCGGTGAAGTATCAGGGGATGGGGATCCACATGGGGGAGTCGTACCGCGTCGACCGCGCGGCGTCCGCGAGGACCGTGGCGAACGTGCGCACGGCGGCATCCGGCGTGAGCCGACGTGCGGGCGAGGTCACGCGAGCGCTCGACGCGCTCGCCGAAGCGGCGAGCGGATCGCCGGAGATCGCAGCGGCGCTGCGGTCGTTCGCGTCGGGGCGCACCGAGACAGCGTCGAGGATCGGCACGCACCTCCAGGCGGTCAGCGCGGTTGGGACGATCGCGCTCGCTGCCGTCGACGAAGCGGACGGCCAGATGGCGAGCACCGCCGATCACGCGGTGCAGGGATGAGCGGTGCGGTCTCGGCGGCGTCGCTCGACGAGATACGTTTCGACATGGGTTCCGTACTGGCCGCCGCCGATGACCTCCGCGCTGCCTCCGGCGATGTGCGGAGCGCCGCATCGGACGGGGAGCACTCCTGGTCCACCATGCCGGCGGTGTTCGAGATGGCCGGCGTCACCGCCGCGATGCCCGCCATGACCCACCGGTCCACCGCCGTCGCGACCGAGCTCGCCGAGAGCGCCGAGCGCCTGCACGAAATCGTCGATCGGGCATCCTTCGACTTCGCCGAGCTCCAGACGCGACGAGCCGCACTGATCGAGCGGATCGCGTCGTTCGCCGGCGGGCTCCACGCCGCGGTCGAACGTCACGACGCCGCGTTGCCCGAGCCGCCGGACTCGAGCACGTCGTGGGACAAGGTCCCCGGCCTCGCTGCCGAGGACGCGACGCTCCGGGCGGCGGTCTCGGACTGGAACGAACAGTGGCGAGACTGGCAGCGGCGACTCGCTTCGCAGATCCGGGCCATCGCCGGCGGTGACTCGACCGCCGGCCTCGCCGGGGATGAGACCGACGTGCGCACCGCGAGCCTCGTGGCGCCGATGCCGCTTCCGGGCTTCCCCTCCGCACCCTTCCAGTTCCCGTGGCCGTGGCTCGGCGCTGCTGGTGGGACCGCTGCCGGTACCGGCAGCGCCGTCGGCGGACTGTCGGCGCTCGGGCTGCTGGGCATCCTGTTCGGCCTCAGCGGGGACACGAAGCAGCAGACCCCGGCCGATGCCATGCGGCAGCGTATGGCGCAGGCGGACCAGGACGCGTGGGCCTGGACGCACGATCCGCTCACGGGCAAGCCCCGCGAGGTCGCGGGTGGCGCCGGGATCATGACCGACGTGGTCGGGCCGATGACCGGCGCGGAAGCCATCAAACACGCGCGGAAGTACGGCCGGGTGCCGAAGAAGAAACCTGTAGGCGAGGTTGACACCCCGGAGGAACTCGTCGACATCTGGAAGGAGCTCACCCGTGGGGGCAGACCCATGGACGGCGGAGCTCCTGATTCGACCTCGGTTGAACTCCCTGACGGCTCTCGGGTGCAGTGGCGTCCAGACAGTCAGTCAGGCGGACCCACCATCGAGATCAACGCCGGTGGGAAGAGCAAGTACAAGATCCACCTGCCCAAGGGATCTCCACGACACGACCTACCGGAGGAACACCGTTGAACGAGCTGACATACCAACTACTCGCTGATGTGTCCGATGAGGTCGGCTCGGAACTGTACGGGTGGCACATCGGTATCGCCGAGAGGACGCACGAGGCGGAGGAGATCGTGCAGGGTCGAGTCCTCGGTTACCTCCGGGACCTGCTCCAAGCGGACTTGGTCGGCCTCGGGTCGATCGAAGCCGACGCCGCGGGCAGAGGCGTGTGGTCGAACTGGAGCGGTGACGTCGCTGAGCTCGTTGAACGGGCAGCGGCGCGATACGGGCGCTCCGACACGGTGTGGAACCTCTTGGTGACGGGAACGCCACACGGGGTGGCCATGTTCGAGGCGGAGGAAGCGCGACGACAGGCCGCTGGGCAAGATCCTTGGGCGCATGTCGACGACCACTTCGGAGGGATCTGGGACGCGGACGGCAACGTGATCGAGGAGCACGGGGACGAGATCGTTTTCTGACACTGGCCTCGAGTACGTCCCCTTCCCTGCTGGGGAAGTCCGTGCAATGCCGCACGGCTCCATGCCCTGACCTGCCCGACGACGCGATGCCGGAAGGATGATGTTGATGAACGAGTTCACCTCCTTCTGCCTGGCGTCCGTTCAGGACGGGACCGGCGAGAACCTCTGGGCGTGGACCGGCAACATCGAGAAGCGACGCCATCGGCCTTTGAACGAGACTCGCGAGTGGCTCCTCGACGTACTCGCCCGCTTGCTCGAGCGTGATCTCGTGTGTGTCGGCGACTACCAGGAGAACGGTGGTGGGCGTGCCGGCTGGGAGACGTGGACCGGGAGCGTCGAAGCCGTCGTCGACAGAGTCGCGTCGATCTACATGGTCGATCTCGCTCCTGACGAGGTGCAGCACTGGGCCTGCTACCTGATGCGGACGGACACCGGTGCGCAGCTGTACGAACGAGAGCGATCGCGGCGCGAGCTCGCGGGTGAGGACACTGTCCCGCGACTTCGTTCGGTCTGGGACGAGGACGGCAACGTGATCGAAGAACACGGCGATGAGATCGTTGTCTGACGCCGGACTTGAGTACGTTGCCCTGTTTGCTGAGGAAGTCCGTGCGCTCCCGGACGGCTCCATCGCGGCGATGCAGGAGCCACTGCCCTGCTACTGCCCGATGACGCAAAACCAGAGGGATTCGAATGAACGAACTGACCTACTACGTCCTTGCGACGACCTACAACGGAACGGGCGAGAACCTCTGGGGCTGGGCATCGACGTTCGAGATCGAACGACATCGTCCCCGCGAGGAGACGCGCGAATGGGTACTCGACAACCTTCGCCGTCTCCTCGCCGAGGGACTCTTGTCCGTCGGCACGTACGAGCCGGACGGGCCCGGACGTGCCGGCTGGGACGAGTGGCAGGGCACGCCTGACGAGATCGTCGAACGAGTAGCTGCTGTCTACACGCTCGAGCCGGGCGACGTCGAGGTCCCGTTCTGGGATTGCTACATCATGGACACGCCGAAGGGAGATGCCCTGTTCGAAGCCGAGCGTGCCCGACGGATCGCCGCCGGTCTGGACCCCTTCGCACGGGATGACGGCATCTGGGACGAGGACGGCAACGTCATCGAAGAACACGGAGACGAGATCGTTGTCTGACGCCGGCCTCGAGTACGTCCCCTTCCCCACCGAGGAGGTCCGCGCAATGCCGGACGGCTCCATCGCAGCGATGCGGGAGTCACTGCCCGGCCACGAGGCGTACATCGACGTCGTCCCGCCCGCTGAGGCCGAGGACCCCCGGGTGCAGCGGCGCAGTGTCCGGCACGACGTCGGCCTCGCGCCGAGCCCGGAGCCAGCGCCGCGGACGCCGGAAGAGCAGCTGCTCCTCGACCTTGCGGAGTTCAACCGGAACGGGTGCGCGACCGACCTCCGTGCACTGCACCGCATGGCGCGGACCGACCGCGAACCCGACGGCACCCGAGCCCGCGCGATGGCGCTTCGGTCCGTCGAGATCGGCCTCCGCCGGGGTCTCCTGACGAGCGGGATGTTCGTCCGTGCCGGTTCGGAGCTTGCGTTCATCGAACCCGAGCGGAGCGCCGCTGACCGGATTGCGACCGTCCGGGAACGCTACGTCAGCGCACCCCAGGCCGGCGAGTCCGACGGTGACCTCGCGAACTCGGTCTGGCTGATGAACACGACGGACGGCGAGCGGTACGCGCGGACCCACAGCGCCGACCAGGCCAGGGACGACCGGGCGAGCGATGCTGGGCCGGCGACGACCCCGAGCGTGCCCGCGGTCGTCGTGCGGTCCTCGAGCGACGAGTGGGGCGACAAGAACCACGAGCTGCTCGCGGACAACGTCTTCGAGGAACTCCGCAACGGCTGGCTCTCGTGGGACAAGGGCATCGGCGACGATGCACTCAAGAACCTCGCGTGGGGGATCGCCGCTGAGATCGTGTACGCCTTCGACGTGAAGTGGTCGCCGGACTGGGTCGCCAAGGGCCATCCACACCGTTGGCACGACGAGGCCGGCTGGCACGCGCGGTGCAACGACTGCCTCGACGAGAGTCCGGCCGAAGCCGACGAAGCGGTCGCGTACTCCTGGTTCGCCGACCACCGTCCGATCGCGCACGGTGACACCGCGCCGCCGTTCCGACCGTCGCCACCGCCCCTGGACGTCCCGATGCCGGGCACGGACTGACCGTTGACGGTCAGACGAGCGGCAGCCGCATCATCGTCAGGTCGAGCCAGCGGTCGAACTTGCGTCCGACCTCGGGGACGACCGCGACCGTGGTGAACCCCAGGCGTTCGTGCAGGGCGATCGACCCGGTGTTGGTGCTGCAGATCCCGGCCATCATGACGTGCCGCCCCTCGGCGGTGGCGCGCGCGACCAACTCGGCCATCAAGGTCGTCGCGATGCCCCGGCCGCGGAACGTCTCGACCACGTAGACGCTGTGCTCGACGGTCAGCCGGTACCCCTGGTGCGGCCGCCACTGGGAGTACGTGGCGTACCCGGCCACGGTGCCGTCGACCTCGGCCACGACCACCGGGTACCCGCCTCCCTGCCGCTCGGCGAGCCACCCGTCGAAGTACGCACGCGGGTGCGGGGTGTCCTGCCAGATGGCGGTGGAGTGCAGGACGGCGTCGACGTGCAGGGCGTGCACGACGTCGAGGTCGGTCGGGGCGCAGTCGCGGATCACGACCCCGTTCGTCGCATATGCTGTCGTCATGTCTCACATCGTAGACGACGAGCACCCCGATCCCGCAACCGGCGCCGACGACACCTCGGTCGCCGAGCAGCGGGCGCTCGGTGAACGCCTCCAGCGGCTCCGCACCGAGCGGAAGTGGAGCCTCACCGAGCTCGCCGAGGAGTCCGGCGTCTCCCGCGCGATGATCAACCGCGTCGAGCGCGGGGTCTCCAGCCCCACCGCGACGATCCTCGGTCGTCTGTCCGGTGCCTTCGGCCTGACGATCTCGCAGCTCCTCGACGATGCCCTGGAGCACGAGGTGCCCAGGGTGACGGATCCCGACGAGGCGCGCGGGGTCCAGCGCGGCGCGACCGCCGATTCCTGGACCGATCCCGACACCGGGTACCGCCGCCGTCCGGTCTCGAGCGCGACGTTCCCCGCCGACGTCACCGAGGTGCGCCTCCCGGCCGGCCGCGAGGTGGCCTACCCGGCGTCCGCCTACGCCTTCCTGCGGCACTGCATCTGGGTGGTCGCCGGCGTGCTCGAGGTCGTCGTCGGCGGCGAGCCGACGCGCCTGGCGGCGGGGGACCGGATCGAGCTCGGTGACCCCGCCGACGTCGTCTACCGCAACCCGGGTGAGGACCCCACCCGGTACCTCGTCGTGGTGGTCCGCGCGCCGTAGTCCGTGGTGGTCCGGGCCCCGGAGCCGCAGGAATATGATCGGTTCCATGCGCATCCACCTCGGAACGGACCACGCCGGCCTCGAGTTCAACAAGACCCTCGCAACCCACCTGACCGAAGCCGGGCACGAGGTGGTCGACCACGGCCCGACCGAGTACGACGCGCTCGACGACTACCCCTCGTTCTGCATCAACGCCGCGCACGCCGTGGTGCAGGACCAGCGCGCCGGTGTCCAGGCGCTCGGTGTCGTCTTCGGCGGTTCCGGCAACGGTGAGCAGATCGCTGCCAACAAGGTCGAGGGCATCCGTGCCGCGCTCGTCTGGAACGAATCGACCGCGCTGCTCGCCCGTCAGCACAACGACGCCAACGTCATCTCCATCGGCGCACGCCAGCACACCGAGGACGAGGCGATCCGGTTCGTCGACCTGTTCATCGCCGAGCCGTTCTCCGGCGAGGAGCGTCACGCCCGCCGCATCGCCCAGCTCGCCGAGTACGAGACCACCGGGCTGATCGCCGGCCGCCAGATCGATGCGTAGTCCGGCCCGTCAGGGGTACCGGGTAGAACGGTAGTCATGCCCGAGGGTCACTCCGTCCACCGCATCGCCAACCAGTTCACCCGGCACTTCGTCGGCAAGCGCTGCGAGGTGTCGAGCCCCCAGGGGCGCTTCGCCGCCGGGGCCGCACAGCTCGACGGCAGGCGCATGATCGCCGCGCGTGCGGTGGCGAAGCAGATGTTCCTGGAGTTCGAGGGCGACCTGTTCCTCCGCGTCCACCTCGGGCTGTACGGGGCGTGGGACTTCGCGGGTGTGATCTCCACGGCCGAGGCGCTGTCCGACGACGACGACCGCGAGGAGTCGCTCAGCTCGATCGGCGCACCGCGGCTCGCCCGCTACCGGATGGCCGAGCAGGAGAAGGCGGAGGACCCGATCGAGTCCTTCCCGCCGGACCCGGTGGGCCAGGTCCGGGTGCGGATCCTCACCGAGGACACCGTCGCCGACCTGCGCGGCCCGACGGCGTGCGTGGTGGAGACCCCGGCCGAGGTGCAGCGCGCGCTCGACAAGCTCGGCCCCGACCCGATGAACGACGACGGGCCCGAGGCAGAGAAGACCTTCGTCGACAACGTCCGCCGTCGGAACGTCGCGATCGGGCAGCTGCTCATGGACCAGTCCGTCGTGGCCGGCATCGGCAACATCTACCGCGCCGAGCTGCTGTTCCGGCAGCGCATCGACCCGTACAAGCCGGGCAAGAAGATCACCGTCAAGCAGGCCAAGGCGCTCTGGGCCGACTGGTCGAAGCTGCTGCACGACGGCGTCCGCGACGGCCTGATGATGACGATGGACGACCTGTCCGAGGCCGACCACAAGAAGGCCCTGCGCTCCCGCAAGGACCGGCACTGGGTCTACCACCGGCAGGGCGAGCCGTGCCGGGTGTGCGGCACCGAGATCCGGATGGCCGACATGGCCGGCCGGAAGCTCTACTGGTGCCCGAAGGACCAGAAGTAGCCCACGGGGCACAGACGCAGCCGCCCGCCCTCCTGGTCACAGCTCCCGGTACGTGAACCGCCCGGCCACGGCCGTCCCGAGCACCCGCATGCCGCGCAGTGCGGCGGACGGCGCCGCCAGCGGATCGGACTCGACGAGCACCAGGTCCGCCACGTCGCCGACGGACACCCCGACCCGCCCGTCGGTCGACCCCTGCCAGGCGACGAGCGCCGAGAGCCGTTCGGCCGGGTGCCACGGGTCCCGCCCGTCGCGGTCCCGTCCGACGGCCGCCGCCATCGACACCCACGGGTCGAGCGGCGCCACCGGAGCGTCGGACCCGAGCAGCAGGCGCGCTCCGGCCCGGGCGAGCGAGGCGAAGGCGAAGGCCCGGTCGGTGTGCCCGGCCCAGTGCCGGTCGGCGATGTCCCGGTCGTCCATGGCGTGTTCGGGCTGCACGGACGCGGCGACCCCGAGCCGGGCGAACCGGTCGACGTCGGTGTCGACGAGCAACTGCGCGTGCTCGATCGTGCCGCGGACCCCGACGGTCTCGAAGACGTCGAGCGCCAGGGTGTTCGCACGGTCGCCGATCGCGTGGATCGCAGGGACGAGTCCGGCGTCGACGGCACGGCGGATGATCGCGACGAGCTCCTCGAACGGCCAGGCGAGCACGCCGGAGCCGTCGGTCATGGCGGCGGTCCGGGTGCCGAGCGACCCGTCGGTGACCACCTTGAACGGCCCCATCGTGAGCAGGCCCCGCGTGCCGTCGACCACGTCGCCGGTGCGCAGACCCCGGGTGACGGCCTCGTCGAGCTCGGCCGGGTACACCCCGGACGCGACCCGGATCGCGTCGGTACCGGCGTGGATCCGGCGGCGCCAGCGGTCGAGCCCGAAGCGCATCTCGAGGTCGACCACGCCCGTCACCCCACGGGCCGCCGCGGCCTCGGCAGCGTCCGCCACGTAGGCGTCGAGCAGGTCGTCCGGCACCTGCGACAGCGCACCGGTCACGTCGAACGCGTCCTGCTCGCGCAAGACCCCGTCCTCGCCCGCCTCGAGCGGGCGGCCGACAGCAGCCGAGAAGTGCGCGAGCGCGAGCGCGTTGCACCACACCGCGTGCAGGTCCGCGCTGATCACGACGACCGGGAGGCCCGGTGCGGCACGGTCGAGCAGCTCGCGTCGTGCCGGGCGCGGCCACATCCCGTCGCGGTAGCCGTGTCCGACCAGGACGCGGTCCGCCACGCCCGTCCGCGCGACGGCGGCGAGCAGGTCGGCGGTCGCCTCGGCGGAGTCGCAGCCGGTGACGTCGACACGGCGGCGGACGAGCGCCCACTGGTCGAAGTGCGTGTGGTGGTCGCGGAGCCCCGGGCCGAGCCAGGCGCCGACGGCCTCGACCACGTCGGTGTCGACGCTCGTGGGGTCGAGCGTGCCGGTCGGCGCGATCTCGGTGACCCGGCCGTCGACGACGCGCACGTCGGCAGGGGCCCCGGAGGTGCCCACCCGCCGGACGGTGCGCAGCAGGATCTCGCTCACCGTTCCTCCAGGTCGTCGACACGCGCAGCGTGCGCTCGCTCCATTTCGTCGGCGAGCGCCGGCGACGCGTAGGGGCCGTCGCCCCGCAGCCCGTCGACGATGCGGTCGATCACCTCGGGAGCCTTGTTCTGCGAGAGCTTGGCGCGGGCGTCGAACCGGGTGACGCGGATCCGGATGCCGACGGTGCCCTTCGCGATCCGGCGGGCGGTCTCCTCGTCGATCTGCAACGACACCGGCGAGGGCATGACGTGCTCGAAGTGGTCGACGAGTTCGCCGAGCACCCGGAAGTTCTCGTCGTCGGACAGGATCTCGGGGGTGCCCCAGACGTGGGCGGTGACGTGGTTCCAGGTGGGCACGAACTGCTCCGGCGGGTACCAGGCGGGGGAGACGTAGCCGTGGGGACCCTGGAACACGACGAGCACCTCGTGCTGTCCGAGTTCGTGCGCGACCTCGTCGGGGCGGCCGACGTGGGACACCAGGACGAGTGCGTCCGGGTCGTCGTCGGGGCCGGGGGTCTCGAGCAGCACCGGGTAGTGCGAGGCGACCAGCCCGGCCGCGGTGTGCGACACGATCGTCGCCCACGGGTTCCCGGTGATGAGGCGTCGGACCTCGTCGACGTCGGTCATCAGGAAGTGCGGTGTGTGGCGCATGTTCCGAGCGTGGCACAACGGGCTCGGTCGCGCGACGGGTGTCGTTTCGTCAGTGTTTCTGCGCGGTAAAACTCTCAGAGCGCATTGAAAGAAGTCTTGTGGTCGGGATTCGAACCGTCCTAGCTTTCCCACCACGACGACCGGGCAGGGATCCGGCCGCACCCGATCGAGGAGAGATCATGCGACGCAGGACGATCGCCGCGCTGGCCGCGGCGGCAACCTTGGCACTGGTGGCGACCGGCTGTTCGGCGGGCGGCGCGGCCGACGACGACGCTCCCTCGAGCCTGGTCTACGCGACCGGCGAGCCCGACCACCTGACCCCGGGTCGGCAGACCGTGGCCTTCGACCAGGTGATGAGCGTCTTCGCGCCGCTCACCCAGACCGATGCCGACGGTGACCTGCGGTACGTGGCGGCGAAGAGCGTCGAGAGCGACGACGCCACCACGTGGACGATCACGCTGCGGGACGGCTGGACGTTCCAGAACGGCGAGGCCGTCACGCCGCAGAGCTACGTGAAGGCGTGGAACCACGTCGCATACGGCCCGAACGCGTGGGAGAACAGCGGTCAGCTCGCCGGGATCGTCGGGTACACCGACCTCAACCCGGCGAAGGGCACCCCGAAGACCAAGGAGATGTCGGGACTCAAGGTCACCGGCAAGGACACCTTCACGGTCACGCTCACCCACGCGGACAGCCAGTTCCCCCTGCAGCTCAGCCAGGCCCAGACGGCGTTCTACCCGATGCCCGAGGCCGCCTACGACGACCTGAAGGCGTACGACAAGAAGCCGATCGGCAACGGCCCGTACGAGATGACGAAGGCGTGGAAGGCGGACCAGGAGTTCACCGTCACGGCCTGGAAGGACTACGAGGGCACGAAGCCCGCCACCGACGAGGTGACCTTCCGCAGCTACTCCGACATGAACACCGCGTACACCGACGTCCTGGCCGGCAACGCCGACGTGCTGTTCCTGCCGACCGACAAGATGACGAGCGCGAAGGCCGACTTCGGCGACCGCCTGCACTCCTTCGACGCCCCCGGCATCGACTACCTCGGGTTCCCGCTGTGGGACGACCGGTACTCCGACCCCGACGTGCGCCGCGCGATCTCGATGTCGATCGACCGTGACGAGGTCAACGACGCGATCTACGGCGGCCTGTACGACCCGGCCACCGCGCTGACCCCACCGTCGATGTCCGGCACCGAGGAGGGCATCTGCGGCGACGCCTGCGAGTTCGACCCGGCAGCGGCGAAGAAGCTCCTCGCCAGCGCCGGCGGGTTCGACGGCACCATGACGCTCGTCTACCCGGGCGGCACCGGCCTCGACTCCCTGTACGAGGCGTACGCCAACCAGATCCGGCAGAACCTGGGCGTCGACGCCGAGGCGAAGGCCACCACCGACTGGGCGTCCTACTACTCGGAGCTCACGGACAAGACCGTCGCCGGCCCGCACTTCGGCCACTGGGGCGCGCTGTACATCAGCCAGCAGAACACGCTCCGCGCGCTGTTCACCACGGCCGGCGGCTGCTCCCCGTGCACCGGCTACTACCAGTCCGACGACGTCGACTCGCTGCTCGCGAAGGCCGACTCCGCGGGGTCGCAGGACGAGGCGAACGGGTACTACACGAAGACGCAGGAGGCGGTCCTGCAGGACTTCCCGATCGTCCCGACCTTCTTCGACAAGTACTCGTACGTCACGAGTGACAAGATCGCGAAGCTGCCGGCGGTGGCGGGCAGCCCCGTGATCGCGCAGATCGCCGTGAAGTAGGGCGGGCATGGAGCAGCACACCGTCCTCGACCTGGTCCGCGACGTCCCCGACCGCGACGGCTTCCCGCTCGTCGACGACCTGCACACCCGGTTCGCCGCGCTCGCCGCGGCGCACCCGGACCGGGTCACCGTCACCCGGATCGGCACGAGCCGCCTCGGCGAACCCCTGCACAGCTACCGCATCGGCACCGGGTCGCACGCGGCCGTCGTGGTCGGCGGGGTGCACCCGAACGAGCCGATCGGTTCGTGGACGGCGCTGCACCTCGCCGAGACGGCCCTCGGCGACGAGCGGGTGGCCGGGCTCGACGTCACCTGGCACATCGTCCCGACGATCGATCCGGACGGCATGCGGCTCAACGAGGCGTGGTTCCACGACCCGCACGACCGGGTCTTCTACTCGCGGCACTTCTACCGGCCCGCGCCGGACAGCCAGGTCGAGTGGACGTTCCCGAACAGCTACAAGTCGGTGTACTTCGACCAGGTGCTGCCCGAGACGCTCGCGTTCATGCGGCTCATCGACGACACCGAGCCGGACCTGCTCGTGAGCCTGCACAACGGCGAGATGGGCGGCGTCTACTACTACCTGTCCGAGGATCTGCCCGACGTCGTCGACACCCTGCACGCGGTGCCGGCCGCACTCGGGCTGCCGCTCGACACCGGGGAGCCGGAGTCCCCGTACCTGCGGGAGCTCGCCCCGGCGGTGTTCGCGATGGACGGCATAGAGACGGCGTACGCCTACCTCGAGGAGCTCGGCGTCGACCCCGGCGAGCACATCCACGGCGGGTCGAGCGCGGCGTGGGCGATGCGCCACGGCGCTCTCTGCATGGTGGCCGAGCTGCCGTACTGGAGCCACCCCGACGCCGACGACCCGACCCCGACCCCGACCGACGAGTCGTACGCCGATCTGCTCCGCCGGTGCGCGGACGAGCTCGGTGCCTCGGGTGCGGAACTGCAGGCGTTCCTCGACGAGGCGTCGCCGATGCTCTCGATCCCGTCCCCGTTCGTCGAGGCCTCCCGGGCGTTCGTCCCGATGCTCGCCGGGATCTCGGACACCGACCGCCGCCGGGCCGAGCGGGAACCGGCCGACCGCACGGCCACCGTCGCGGAGCGCTTCGGCTGCGAGGACCTCGTCCGCTGCTTCCGCCTGCGCTACGGCGGCATGCTCCTGCGCGCCGTCGAGGCGGAGACGGCCGCCGGCACGGCGTCCGCGCCGCTCCGGCGGCTCCGTGACCGCCTGGCCGAGCGGTACGCGCACTGGCAGGCGGACGCGTCGACGGGTGCGCAGCCGATCCCGGTGGGGAAGCTCGTGGGCGTGCAGTACGGGGCGATCCTCGCCTGCGCGGCGCACGTGGCGGACCCGACCCGCGCCTCCCGTCCGGTGTCGGCGGCCGTGTCGGGAGGCGCGTGATGCGTCCGACGCTCGCCGTCGGTCGCCGACTCGGCGGCCTGGTCATCGTGTTCCTCGGGGTGACCTTCCTGATCTACGCGATGACGTTCGCGCTGCCCGGCGACCCGATCAAGGCGCTCGGCGGCGAGCGCCCCCTCACCGACTCGGTCGTGCGGGCGCTGCGGGCCGAGTACCACCTGGACCAGCCGCTGTGGCTGCAGTACGTGCAGTACCTGGGCGGCCTGTTCCGGGGTGACTTCGGCACCGACTTCAACGGGCAGTCCGTGGGCGAGCAGATGGCCTCGCGGTGGCCCGTGACGATCACGCTGGCGCTGAGCGCCTGGGCGCTCGAGATCGTCCTCGGCATCGGGCTCGGCGTGGTCTCGGCACTCAGGCGCGGCACTGTCCTCGACAAGACGGTGCTCGTCGGCACCATCGTCGTCGGCGCGGTCCCCGTGTTCGTGCTCGGTGTGGCCCTGCAGCTGGTGTTCTCGGTGCGGCTGCACTGGTTCCCGGTCGCGGGCGTCACCGCCGGGTGGCCGACCGCGTACGTCCTGCCGGCGTTCGTGATCGCCCTGTTCGGCCTGGCCGCGGTGTCCCGGCTCACCCGGACGTCGATGATCGAGACACTCGACGCCGACTACGTGCGGACGGCCCGCGCCAAGGGGCTCGCCCCGGGCCGGATCGTGGGTGTGCACGTGCTGCGGAACTCGCTCATCCCCACCGCCACCTACCTGGCGACCGACCTCGGCTACCTGATGGGCGGCACCGTCATCATCGAGGGCATCTTCAACCTGCCGGGCGTCGGGAACCTGCTGTTCCAGGGCATCCGCTCGCACGAGGGTGCCGTCGTCGTCGGCATCTCGACCGCCCTCATCCTGGTGTTCCTCGTCACGAGCGTGCTCGTCGACCTGCTGCACGCCGCCCTCGACCCGCGCGTCCGGACAGGAGCCTCCCGATGACCACCGAAGCCCTCGGCGCCACCGTCGAACCCGTCGTCGGGGTCCGGCGCCGGCCACTGCTCGCCGCCGCACGGACGCCGGGGTTCTGGGTGCCCGCGTCGGTGCTCGTGGTGGTCCTGCTCATCGCGGCGTTCCCGCAGCTGTTCGCCGGCCTGTTCGGCCACGGTGACCCGCGGGTGTGCGACCTCGGCCGGAGCGGGGCGTCAGCGACCGCCGGGCACCCGTTCGGCTTCGACCTGCAGGGCTGCGACGTCTACGCGAACGTCGTCTGGGGCACCCGGTCGTCGATCGCCGTCGCGGTGCTCACGACCCTGCTCGCCGGCATGGTCGCGGTCGTCGTCGGGACCGTCGCGGGCATGGTCGGCGGGTGGGTGGACGCCGTCCTCGCCCGGCTCACCGACGTGTTCCTCGGGTTCCCGTTCCTGCTCGGCGCCGTCGTCGTGCTGAACAGCGTGGGGGAGCGGTCGGTGCTCACCGTGTCGCTCGTGCTCGCCCTGTTCGGGTGGCCGACGATGGCCCGGCTCGTGCGGTCGAGCGTCCGCAGCGTCCGGGGCGCCGAGTTCGTGCTCGCCGCCCGGACGATGGGGCTGTCGACGTGGCGGATCACCACCCGGTACGTGTTGCCGTCGTCGATCTCGCCGCTGCTCGTGCTCGCCACCATCACCGTCGGCGGGGTCATCGTGTCCGAGTCGTCGCTGACCTACCTCGGCATCGGGCTGGAGCGTCCGGCGATCTCGTGGGGGCTGCAGCTGTCCGCGGCGACGTCGCAGTTCCTCCGGGCCCCGCACATGCTCATCGCCCCGGCGGCGTTCCTCGCCGTGACGGTGCTCGCCGTCATCGCGCTCGGCGACACGCTGCGCGCCGCGCTCGACCCACGTCGGCGCTGACCGGCACGGCACACGCCGCGTCGCGGCGGGCACCGTCGCGACCGACGCGCCAGACTCGAACCACCGCCCTTCGAAAGGACCATCGTGACCGACACCCTCTCCGCGTACCGGAAGACCCTGCCCTACATCCGTGAGTGGGTGTCGTACAAGGTGTGGCAGCTGCGGGTGCCCGGCGTGCAGGTCGCCGTCGGGTACGGCGGCGAGGTCCTGTTCGACGAGGCCTGGGGCTACGCCGACGTCGAGGCCGGGCGCCGCCTGACCACCACCGACCTGTTCCGCATCGCCTCGCACTCGAAGACCTTCACCGCGACGGCCCTGCTGCAGCTCGCCGAGCGCGGGTCGCTCCGGCTCGACGACACCGTCGGCACGTACGTCCCGGCACTGGTCGACGGCGGCTCCCCACTCGCCGACGCCACCCTGCGCGAGCTCATGGAGATGGGTGCCGGCGTCATCCGCGACGGGCACGACGGCGACTACTGGTCCCTGCTCCGCCCGTTCCCCGACGAGCAGGAACTCCTGGCGCTCGTGCTCGACCGGGGCCAGAAGGTGCCGACCGGCTCGTCGTTCAACTACTCGAACCTCGGCTACTCCCTGCTCGGCCTGGTCATCGCCGCGGTGTCCGGGCAGTCGTACAACGACTTCGTACGGGAGTCGATCACCGGACCCCTGGGCTTGCGGAACACCGGCCCCGACTGGGACCCCGCACGCGCCGACGACTTCGTGGTCGGGTACACCGGCTTCCACACCGCCAGGCACCGGCAGCGCATCGACCACGTCGACACCCGCGCGATGGCCGCCGCCACCGGGTTCCACGGCACCGCGTCCGACCTGGTCCGCTACTTCTCGCAGCACGTGATCGGGCAGGGCACCCTGCTCGACGACCACTCCAAGCGCCTCGCGCAGCGGAAGGCCTGGAGCGCCACCGACGACCCCGCCGCCCGCGGCTACGGCGCCGGGTTCATCGTCGACCGGATCGGCGGACGGGAGATCCGCGGCCACTCGGGCGGGTTCCCCGGCCACATCACCCAGTCGATGTTCGACCCGGCGTCCGGGCTCGTCGTGTCCGTGCTCACGAGTGCCGCCGCCGGACCCGCCACGCTCATCGCCACGGCGGTCATCGCCATGCTCGACGCAGCGGCCGACGCCGACGCCCCGGGGACCCCGGTGCCCGACGACGTCGACACCGCCACGTTCACCGGACGCTTCGCCAACCCGTGGGGCGTCACCGACGTCGCCCGGATCGGTGACCGGCTCGTCGAGGTCGACCCGTCCGGCCCCGAACCGATGGACACCCCCACGCGGCTCGAGGTGGTCGACGCCGACACCCTGCGGATGACCCACGGCAACCGCTTCGGCTCGGTCGACGAGGACATCACCTACACGCGCGACGAGGACGGCGCCGTGCGGGCGATCCGCGGCGGTGGCGGCATGTCGCAGGAGCCGTGGTCGATCCCGGACGAGCGACCCGAGGTGGCCGCCGGGCTGGCCTCGTGACCGACGACCGGCTGCTCGGACCGGAGCGCCAGGCGTTCGTCGAGGAGTTCGCCCTGATGCTCAACGACGGCGCGGGCATGCCCCTCACCGACGCCCGGGTGCTCGGCTACCTGATGATGACCCGCGCACCGCACTCGTCGTCGTCCGACCTGCAGGCAGCGCTCGGTGCCAGCTCGGGGTCGGTGTCGATGGCAACCCGGCGGCTCGTCGACTCCGGGTTCGTGAAGCGCCACATCGTCCCCGGCGAGCGCAGTCACTACTTCCGCGCCGAGGCCGACGTCTGGGGTTCCTGGCTCGCCAGCGAACGGAAGTACCTCGACCGGCAGCGCGACATCATCGGCCGCGGGCTCGCCGTCGTCGAGGGTGCCGGCCGCACCGGCACGGGCGACGTGGACGCCGAGGTCCGCGAGCGCCTGCTCAACGGCCGCGACTACATGCAGTGGCTACAGGGCTACCACCGCAAGATGCTCGAGGAGTGGGAGGCCTTCAAGGCCGCCCGCGACGACACCGACCCCCCGGAGACCCCATGAGCGGCACCACCGACGTCCTGACCGTCGAGCACCTCACCGTCACCTTCGACGTCGACGGCGAGGTCGTCCGCGCCGTCGACGACGCCTCGTTCACCGTCGCCCGGGGCGAGGTCGTCGCGGTCGTGGGGGAGTCCGGCTCCGGCAAGAGCATGACCGCGATGACCGCGATGGGCATCGCCCCCGACGGTGCGCGCGCCTCGGGGAGCGTCCGGCTCGGCGACCTCGAGGTCATCGGCACCGACGAGCGCACCCTCCGGTCGGTCCGGGGCCGCAGCGTGTCGATGATCTTCCAGGACCCGTCCGCGGCGCTGAACCCGGTGTTCACCATCGGGTTCCAGCTCGCCGAGGCCGTCCGACGCACCGACGGCCCGCACGACCGCGCCGCCGTCCGGGAGCGCTCGCTCGAGCTGCTCCGCGCCGTGGAGGTCCCCGAACCCGAACGCCGCCTGGGCCAGTACCCGCACGAACTCTCCGGCGGGCAGGCCCAGCGCGTGATGATCGCGATGGCGCTCGCCGCCGACCCGGACCTGCTCATCGCGGACGAGCCGACGACCGCCCTCGACGTCACCGTGCAGGCCGAGGTGCTCGACGTCCTCCGCGCGCTGCGCGAGCGCACCGGCACCGCGATCCTGCTCATCACCCACGACATGGGCGTCGTCGCGGACCTCGCCGACCGCGTGGTCGTGATGCGCCGCGGACGCGTCGTCGAGACCGGCACCGCCGCGACGGTCTTCGCCGCACCGTCCGCCGACTACACGCGGGAACTCCTCGCTGCGGTCCCGCGGATGGGCACCGGGTCCGGCCAGGAGGCCCGGCTCGGCTCCGCCACGGAGCCACCGGCCGCCGTGCTGGACGTCCGGCACCTCGTGGTCGAGTACGGCGGCGCCCTGCGCGGGCGCTTCCGTGCCGTCGACGACGTGTCGTTCACCGTCGGCCGGGGCGAGATCGTCGGCCTGGTGGGGGAGTCCGGCAGCGGCAAGACCACCATCGGCCGGGCCGCGGTCGGCCTCGCGCCGATCACCTCGGGCTCGGTGGTCGTCGACGGCACCGACGTTGCCGGCGCACGACGAGCCGCTCGCCGGCAGATGCGCCAG
The DNA here is from genome assembly GCF_000686685.1 of Curtobacterium sp. UNCCL17. Classification (NCBI taxonomy): domain Bacteria; kingdom Bacillati; phylum Actinomycetota; class Actinomycetes; order Micrococcales; family Microbacteriaceae; genus Curtobacterium; species Curtobacterium sp. UNCCL17. Next base: position 354,341 of record NZ_JMLI01000017.1, read on the forward strand.
CACGTCGGCGTGGTGTTCCAGAACCCGCTCCGGTCGCTCAACCCCCGGTACACGGTCGGGCAGACCGTCGCCGAGCCGCTCCGCCAGATCCTCCGGCTGCCGGCGGCGCAGGTCGAGGAGCGTGTCGAGCGGCTCCTCGCCGACGTCGGCCTCGACGGCGGGTACGCCGAGCGCTACCCGCACGAACTCTCCGGTGGCCAACGGCAACGCGTCGCGATCGCCCGCGCGGTGGCCCTCGACCCCGCGCTCCTGATCGCCGACGAGCCGACGAGTGCGCTCGACGTGTCGGTGCAGGCCCGCGTGCTCGACGTGTTCCGCGAGCTGCAGGAGCGCCTCGGGTTCGCGTGCCTGTTCGTCACGCACGACCTCGCCGTGGTCGACACCCTGTGCGACCGGGTCGTCGTGCTGCACGGCGGCCGGGTCGCCGAACACGGGACGCGCGACGCCATCCTGCGCTCGCCCCAGGACCCGTACACACGACGACTCATCCAGGCCGCCCCGGTGCCGGACCCCGGGGAGCAGGCACGCCGACGCTCCGAGCGACTGGCGGCCCGCGCAGGCTGAGGCGGGCGGGAGTCCGGGTCAGTGCACCTCGGCCGAGGCCCACAGCACGCCGACACCGCGGCCCACCGGGCGCAGCAGCGGCACCGCGACGAGCACCGCCGCTGCCAGGTACGCGACGGTCTGCAGCAGCCCCGGGACCGCGATGGCCACGCCGAGCGACGCCTGCGGGAGCGCCGTGAGGAGCTCGGTCTCCGACAGCAGTGCGGTGACGAACCACGCCGCGGCCGCCACCGTGACGATCCAGCCGAAGGCCCGCTGCACTCCCGGCTCACTCCGGACGGTGACGACACCGAAGGCAACGAGCGCCGCCTGCGCGACGACGAGGAACACGTCGATCAACAGTCCGGGAACCAGTGACACGAGCGCGAAGGCGAGCACGGACACCGCGAACGTGAGCGCCCGGCGGTCCCGAGCGCGCACCGCGGCGGCGAGCACGACGACTGCGGCGATGCCGGCGACGACCGTGGCGCCGAGGAGCAACCCGCGGGGCAGGTCCCAGGGCGCCAACCAGACCGTCCCGACCAGTCCGGCCGCTCCGAACACCAGCGCCGCCACGACCGCGGCCGCCGACACCACCCGTACCCCCGTGCTGCTCTGCATGCCCGCACCCTATGCCCCGGGACCCCGCCAGCGGAACACGCTCCCCACCGTTCGGCGCCCCCGACGACACGCCCGTCCGGCCCCGGGTGCTCGTCCAGACGACGCGGTCGACTTGACTGTCGTTCGAACACACGTTCGAATACCGTCGTGGGACGGCGTCGCGAGAACCGGTGGCAGCCCCCGGAACACCCGGAGGTCGAGCGTCCGCGCGCGTACTCCCTGTCCGAGGACGCCCGCGGCGGCGACGTCTGCCACGCCGTCACCCCGAAACCGGTCTGGGCGTGGATCCAGTTCCCGACCTTCCACGTCCGGGTGAAGGCCTTTGCGAAGAGCTGGACCCGCGATGCCGTGCTGGTCGAGTGGGCGCAGTTCGGGCAGCAGGCCGAGGCGTGGGTGTGGCGCTCCGCGGTGAAGCACCGCACGCTCCGTGCCGACCGGGACAGCGCGAACCGGAGTCCGCAGAACGCACTGCGTTGACTTCCGCCCGCACCCCGAGGATGGTTTAGCGAACACGGGGTCAGCAAGTAACTCACTGATCGAGGCATTCGGTCCGGACCCCTGTCCCAGAAGGAGGCACCATGAAGAACGCAGCGGTGCCGTCCTGGGTCGCCCACGTGCTCACCCCGCCCGAGGTCATCAGCGCCTACGTCGAGCGTCGGATCAACGATCCGGCCCTGCTGTCGGGCGAGCAGTCGGAACCCACGTACGCAGACTTCCTGCGCGACGAGTAGACGGTCTTCTCCGGAGGCCCGGATCACGCACCGCTCCCGGCGGACGTGATCCGGGCCTCCTCTTCGTTCACCCCACCGGTCCGCCGCGTCGGCGACGCGCCGACAGCGTCACGCCGACGCTCGCCGCGGTGACGCACGCCAGGGCGACCGTCTCGAGCACCGACAGCCCCTCGGCCAGCACCACCAGGCCGGCCAGGGCAGCGATCGCCGGGCCGAGGCTCTGCAGCACGCCGAACACCCGCGTCGGCATCCGGCGGAGCGCGAGCATCTCGAGCGCGTACGGCAGCACGCTGGACAGCACGGCGACCGCACCGAAGACGATCAGGAGCGTCGGTTCGCGCAGGACGCCGTCGACCGCGGACCGGAGCCCGAACGGCAACGACACGAGCATCGCGACCACCATCGACACGACGAGCCCGTCGACACCGGGGATCGCGGCGCCGACGTGCCGGTTCATCACGATGTAGCCCGCCCAGCACCCGGCGGCCAGGACCGCCCAGACGACACCGCCCACCTCGGTCACCGCGGTCGGGCCGACGCCGAGCAGCACGACCCCGGCGAGCGCCAGCACGGCCCACAGTGCGTCGCGCCAGCGCCGGGTGTGCACGAGCGACAGGGCGAGCGGCCCGAGGAATTCGATCGTCACGGCGACCCCGATCGGGATGCTCGCGAACGACAGGTAGATGAAGACGTTCATGCCGCCGAGCGCCAGGCCGAGCCCGACCGCACCGAGCCACTGCGCCCGCGTCCAGTGCCGGACGCGGGGACGGACCACCAGGGCGAGCACGACGGCGCCGATGACGAGCCGCAGCGTGGCGGCCTCGACCGCGCCGACGTCGTCGAAGTGGGTCTTCGCGATCGCGGCGCCGAGCTGGACGGACACCATCGCGGTGAGGGCCAGCAGGGGCGCGGGGACCCGGTTCATCCTCGGGCTCGGCTCATCCGAGGTAGGCGAGGACGGCGAGGACACGGCGGTGGTCCTCTCCGGTGTCCTCGAGTGCGAGCTTGCCGAAGATGCTCGACACGTGCTTCTCGACGGCACCGGTGCCGATCACCAGGGCGCGGGCGATCGCGGCGTTCGTGCGACCCTCGGCCATCAGCCCGAGCACGTCACGCTCGCGCGGGGTCAGGGCTGCGAGCGGGTCGCGGCGGCGGCTCATCAGCTGCGTGACGACCTCGGGGTCGAGCACGGTGCCGCCGGCGGCGATGCGGCGGACGGCGTCGTCGATCTCCTCGAGCCGGGTGACGCGGTCCTTGAGCAGGTAGCCGATGCCGGTCGCGCCGGCGGCCAGGACGTCCTCGGCGTAGGTGGCCTCGACGTACTGGGAGAGCAGGAGCACGCCCGTCCGTGGGGCGATCCGGCGGGTCTCGACGGCGGCGCGGACGCCTTCGTCGGTGAAGGTCGGCGGCATCCGCACGTCCATCACCACGACGTCGGGTGCGCCCTCGGGCAGGGTCGCCAGGAAGGCCCGGGCGTCGGAGTACTGCCCGATGACGTCGATGCCGGCCTCGTCGAGCACGCGGGCCAGGCCCTCGCGCAGCAGGACGGCGTCGTCGACGACGACGGCCCGGATGCGTGCTGCATCCGGGCCGTCTGTCATGCCGACCAGCCTAGTGGGAGCGCGGACGCTCCCGTGGGGTCACGACCGCTGGTTCGCCGCCGTCGGGACGCCGTTCAGGGCGCCGAGGGGGATCCGGGCGGTGGCCTCGGTCGGGCCGCCCTCGGGGCTCGAGACGACCAGGTCGCCGTCGAGGGCCCGCATCCGGCCGATCAGGCCCTCGATCCCGTGGCCCTGCTGCGGTCGGGCACCACCCCGACCGTCGTCGGTGACGCTGACGGTCAGGTACCAGAGGCCCGAGGCATCGACGACCAGGCCGAGGTACACCCCGGCGGTGGTGGCGCCGGCGTGCTTCATGGTGTTCGTCAGGAGCTCGCTCACCGTGAAGTACACGTTGCGCTGGATCTCCGTGGCGAGCTCCAGGCCCTCGGGCAGCCGGACGTCCAGGCCCACCGGGATCGGGGTGCGGGCGACCAGTGCCTCGAGCGCCGCGACGAGTCCGCGGTCGAGCAGGATCGGCGGTGCGAAGCCGCGTGACAGTGCGCGCAGTTCGTCGAGGGCGTCCTGGGCGTGCTCGGATGCCTCACCGATGAGCTGCTTGGCCTTCTCGGGGTCCTTCTCGAAGGCGCGCTCGGCGGCGGACAGGTCCATGCGGAGTCGCACCAGCCGCTGTTGCGGGCCGTCGTGCAGGTCGCGCTCGATCTGGCGGAGTGCCTGCCCCTCGGCGGTGACGGCACCGGCACGGGAGGCCTGCAGGCCGGCGACGCGCTGCTCGAGTTGCTCGGCCCGGAAGCCGCCCAGCAGGCCGAAGTCGACCCAGTAGTGCGCCAGGACGGACCCGCGGGCCCAGAGCGGGAAGAGCACGATCGAGGCGGCCATCGACAGCAGCCCGAGGGCGCCGAACCCGACGACGGCCGTCGTGTCCCAGCCGAAGTACTGCGCGCTCAGGCCGTTGGCGAACGCCACCACCGCGAGCCCGACGGGCCAGAGGAAGCCGACGAACAGCAGGGCTCCGGCACCCACGGTGAAGACCGCGACGAGCGGGTACACGACCGCGGCGTGCAGCAGGTAGAGCCAGTAGTGCGGGTTGGCGACGGCCGACCCCGTGCGGGTCCACCAGTTCTGCTGCCAGCGAGGCGTCCAGTCCACCGGGCGGATCGGGCGTCGGTCAGCCCAGCTCATGCGGAGCTTCTCGAACTGTCCGAGCCACCGCGCCACGAACAGCGCGATGAAGAACATGAGCAGGACGAAGGGGTTGAACAGGTCCCGGAACCCGCCACCGAAGATCGCCGTCGGGAACGCGAAGTACAGCGTGCAGAGCAGCACGGCGGTGAGCGCCATGTAGCCGAAGTCCCGCGGCAGGCGCTTCCAGGCGTCGCGGTAGAACTGCCCGGCGGTCATGCCGGACCCGCGACCGGAACCACCGACCGGGCCGGACCCGACCCGCGGGGTGGCGCTCCACGACGCCGGCGGGGACTGCGGGGCGTCCTGGGGGTCCTGGTGGTGCTGGCGCGGGTACTGGGGCATCGGCTTGGTGGCTCCAGGGGGCACGGAGTCGCCCAGCGGGACGGTCTGGGCCTGGTCGGGCGAAGGCGTGACGTCGTCCAGCGGGACGGTTCGCGCCTGGTCGAGGCGGTCGGTGTCGGTCATGCATCCAGCCTCGCGATCGCGGAGCCGTTCCCCCATCCTGCCCTCTCCCCACCCCGGGTGGGGTTATCCCCCCTCTTCCACAGGTCGCCCGACCCACGCCCACGCGTCCCGCCCGTGGATCACGCTCCTCGGATGGGTGATGCGCTCCGAGCACTGATCGACGCCGTCGGGCTCCAGGTCGGGCCGGGCACCGAGGTCCGATCCGACGACGAGGCGTGGACGCTCGACGTCGAACCGACGGGCACCCACGCCTGGGTGGCGACGCGGTCCCGCTCCGTGTGGATCCGGCGCGGAGACGACATCGCGATCGTCGACGCCGGCACCGCCGCCCTCGTCCAAGGGCACGTGCCGATGACGATCAGCACGGGCCCGGAGCGCTCCGGGGCACCCCACGTCGCGGAGACGTACGCGTTCCCGCACGAGGCACTCTTCGCGCTCACCGGTGTCCTCGTGGGCACCGCAACGCTCGGCCCCCTCGCCGACGAGGTCCTCGCACTCCCACCCCTCGCGAGCACCGGCCCACCCGGTGCGCCCTCGCCCGACGTCGGCCTCGCGCTGCGCCACGTCGGGCATCTCGACGGCGGGAGGTGGCACGGCGCGCAGCAGCAGGCCCTCGCCGGACTCGTCGTCACGACGGTGCTCCGCGACAACCCGCCCCCGATGCTCGGCGACAACAGTCTCGCGCGGGTCCTCGACCGCCTGTTCGATCCCGCCGGTCGACCATCCGTGCGGGACCTCCTCGTCGGCATCGACATGTCGGAGCGCACCCTCGAGCGCCGGTGCGTCGCAGCGACGGGATGCTCGCCCGCGCAGCTCGGCCGCTGGTACCGCAGTCTCGCCGTCCGGAGCGCGCTCAGCCGTGGAGACCGCCCGTCCGACGTCGCGACCCGCTTCGGCTTCAGCACGACGTCGTCCATGCGACGGGCCCTCGAGCGGGTCCGACCCCCGACGAACCGCCGCTGACCGTCGAGGGCGGGGGAAGGAGGTTCCGCTTCGCATCGATGACGGTTCCGGTTCACGATCCTCGGGTTTCGTGAACCAAAACCGTCACGGCGCGGAGAAGACCACGTCGTCCCGCCGCCGACCGGTGTGTGCGCGCCAGATACAGGCAGCCGCGCCGCGCTTCGGAAGCGGCAGCGGCAGCGGGAGCGGGAGCGAGTCGTCGGGGCCGACCTCCGGAGCGGGTCAGGCGGGGGTGCGGCCGGTGGACTCCCGGACGCTCAGGGTGAGCGAGGGGCCCGGGCGTGAGGGGAGCGGGGCGCTCGCGTCGATCTGCGCGCGCAACAGGGTCGCCGCACGCTGTCCGAGCTCGACCGTGTCGCGGGTGAGCGAGGTGATCGCCGGCCGGACGAGCCGGATCATCGCCGAGTCGTCGAAGGACACGATCGAGACGTCGCCGGGCACCGCGACGCCCATCTCGCTCGCCACGCCCAGCCCTGCGACGGCGAGCACGTCGTTGTCGTAGATGATCGCGGTCGGTCGGACGCTCCGAGACAGCAGGGTGCGGGTGGCGCGCGCGCCGGCCTCGGCCGAGTAGTCCGTCGGCACCGAGACCGCGTCGTCGAGTCCCTCGTCGGCAGCGAACGCCCGGAGCCGGTCCATGCGCATGGCGGTGTGCTCGAACTCGGGCCGTCCGGCGACGTGCGCGATGCGGCGGTGCCCGAGGGCGTGCAGGTACCGCAGAACGGTGTCGGTGGCGTCCGAGTCGTCGATCCAGACCGTGGGGGCGGCGCCTTCGGGTGAGGGGTGCGAGCCGACGACGACGGTCGGCATGCCGAGGTCGGCGAGCAGGGCGAGCCGGGCGTCGTCGCGACGGGGGTCGATCACGATCACGCCGTCGACACGGTGTCCGCGCCACCAGTCCCGGTAGGTCTCGAGTTCTTCCTCGGCATCACGCGCGACGAGCAGGTTCATGCCGACGTGGGTGCCGGCGAGCCCGAGCTGGATGCCGGAGATCAGGTCGCCGAAGAACGACTCCGTCCCCAGGGTCCGGGCCGGGCGGTTCAGCACGAACCCGATGGAACCGGCCTTCGCGCCGCCGAGTGCCCGGGCCGCGGTGTGTGGCTGCCAGTCGAGCTCGCGGGCGATCTCGCGCACGCGGCGACGGGTCTCGTCGGAGACACCGGGGCGGTCGTTCAACGCGAAGGACACCGCGCTGATGGACACACCGGCCCGCGCGGCGATGTCGGCGATCGTCGTTCGACGCTTGGTGGCCACGGGGTTGACTATAGCGCTTTAGTCATCCACAGTGGCTGCCACACACGGGTTCGGTGACTGCTGCTGAACCGGTTCAGCTATGACGAGGGAGTCAGACGCCATGAGGACCACCACACGCATGACGAGGGGCCGCGCCACCGCGCTGCTCGCGACGGCCGCCGCCACGGCGCTCGTCCTGACCGGCTGCTCGAGCGGCGGGAACGCGGCCGACAACGGCGACGGCGAGATCAGCGGCACCATCACCCTGCAGACCTGGGCGCTCACGCCGACCTACACGGGCTACCTCAACGGAGTCATCAAGGACTTCGAGCAGGCCCACCCGGACGCGAAGGTCAAGCTGCAGGACCAGCCCGGCGACGGGTACGCCGACAAGGTGCTCAGCCAGGCCTCGTCGAACAGCCTGCCCGACGTGATCAACCTGCCGCCGGACATCGCCCTGCCGCTCGCGAAGCGCGGGTTCCTGCAGGACGTCGCGAAGGACGACTCGAAGCTCGCCAGCACGTACGTCGCCGGCGCGTTGGACTCGTACAAGTACAAGGGAGTGGACGGCACGTTCGGGTACCCCTGGTACCTCAACACCGACGTGAACTACTGGAACTCGACGATGTTCGCCAAGTGCGGCCTCGACGCGAAGAACCCGCCGAAGACCACCGACGAGCTGTTCACGCAGGCGAAGACCATGCACGACAACTGCCCGACCGACTACCTGATGAGCCGGAAGCCCGGCCTCGGTGACTTCACCCTCGCCGGCGTCAGGGTGCTCAACGCCGACGGCACGAAGTTCACCTTCGCCGACTCGTCGAAGGCCGCCGACCTGATCGACCGCTACAAGGACGCGTACCAGGACGGCTACATGCCCTCCAACGTGCTGAACAGCGACTACCTCGGCAACTCCACCCTCTTCACGCAGGCCAAGGTCGCCTGGACCACCGGTGGGGCCACCTCGCTCGCCGACTTCGAGAAGAACAACCCGTCGCTCAAGGGCAAGGTCACCGTCAGCCCCGCACTCGACACCCCGCCGCTCTACGTGCAGGGCCTGTCGGTCTCGAGCAAGTCGAAGCACCTCGCCACCGCCGAGGCTTTTGCGAAGTTCATGACGAACGCGAAGAACCAGGAGGCGTTCGCCCACAAGGTCAACATCTTCCCGTCCACCACGTCGTCGCAGTCCGACCCGTACTTCTCGAAGGACGACGGCACCGTGAACGGCGAGGCCCGGGTCCTGGCGAACGAGGCCCTGAAGACGGCGAAGGTCATCAACCCGGTCGAGGCGAACTCCGCGATGACGGACTTCCTCGACCAGCAGATCGCCCTCGCGATGAAGGGCCAGGTGGCGCCCGAGAAGGCGCTGCAGACCGCCCAGACCAAGATGAACAGCCTGCTGGCCAACGGCTGATCCGGCCCCGGAGAAGGAAGAGGGAGGATCGTCATGCGTGCGAACCGCTGGTACACGCCCTGGTTGCTCGTCCTGCCGGCACTGATCTGGCTCGTCGCGTTCAGCCTGTGGCCCTCGATCAACACGGTCCGGTTGTCGTTCACGAACGCCAGCCCGCTCGGCGGCGTCAGCCAGTGGGTCGGGGTGCAGAACTTCGAGACCCTGCTCGCTGATCCGCAGGTGTGGGAGGCGCTGCTCAACAGCGTCATCTACATGGCGGTGTGCCTGCCGCTGCTGACGGTCCTCCCGCTCCTCATCGCCGTGCTCGTGCAGCAGAAGCTGCCCGGGATCGCGTTCTTCCGCACCGCGTTCTACACGCCGGTCATCGCGTCCGCGGTGGTCGTCGGGCTCATCTGGACGTGGATCCTCGACGACCGCGGCGTCATCAACGAGATGGCGCAGGCCCTCGGTGTCGTGCAGGGCAGCGTCCCGTTCCTGACCGACCGGTGGCTGCTGCTCCTCAGCGCCATCAGCCTGACGGTGTGGAAGGGGCTCGGCTACTACATGATCATCTTCCTGGCCGCCCTCGGGAACGTCGGCAAGGACCTGCACGAGGCCGCCGCGCTCGACGGCGCCGGCGCGGTCCGGCGCTTCTGGTCGGTCACGATGCCCGGGGTCCGCGGCACCATGACGCTCGTCGGGATCCTGGTGTGCGTCTCCGCGCTCCGGGTGTTCAGCGAGCTCTACATCCTCACGAACGGCACCGGCGGGCCCGGCGGGCAGGACAACTCGCTCGTCATGCTCATCCAGCAGTACGCCCGCGGCTTCACCGGCAACCTCGGTTACGCGTCCGCCCTGAGCCTCCTGCTCTTCGTCGTGACGCTCGTGCCGATGCTCGCCCTCGCCCGGATGAACAGCAAGGCGGACAAGTGACGAACACGACCAGCACGACCGAACCCGTCATCGGCGGCGCGCAGGGCGCAGCCAGCCCGACGCCGGACGTGACCGGCGCGACGGGCGCGGGACGGGCCTCCAGGCAGAACGGACGCGACGGACGCAAGCGGCGCCGCGCGGTCTGGGGCGTCATGTCCACCCGCGAGAAGGTCGTCCGCTACGTCCTGCTCATCGTGGTGCTCTTCATCACGATCGGCCCGTTCCTGTGGCAGCTGTCCACGTCGCTCAAGGGCGCCGGTGAGGACATCTACACGGCGAACCCGTCGTTCATCCCGTCCGAACCGACCATCGAGAACTACCTGAAGGTCGCCGCGGCGATCCCGGTGTGGCGGTACATCGGCAACTCGCTGCTCGTCGCCGCGATCGACGTGCTCGGCAACATCGTGTTCGCGACCCTGGCCGGCTTCGCCCTCGCCCGTCTGCAGTGGCGGCACCGGAAGCTCGTGCTCGGCCTGTTCCTCGGCACCCTCGTGCTGCCCGGCGAGGCGACGATCATCTCGCAGTTCGTCACCGTGAAGGACCTCGGCCTCGCCGACAACCTGGTCGGCGTCGCCCTGCCCGGCATGATCGCGGCGCTCAACGTCCTGCTGATGTTCAACGCGTTCCGGCAGATCCCCGAGGAGATCGACCAGGCAGCGGTGATGGACGGTGCGAACGCGCTGCAACGCCTGCGCTACATCTCGCTGCCCGCCGTGCAGGGGACCATCGCGGTCATCGCGATCTTCTCGTTCATCGGTGCGTGGGACGACTTCCTCTGGCCGCTCATCGTGCTGCAGTCGCCCGAGAACCTCACCCTGACCGTCGGGTTGCAGTACCTGCAGGGCACGTTCGCCACCGACCAGCGGATGATCGCGGCCGGCACCATGATCGCCTTCATCCCGATCGCCGTGATCTTCGCCGTCCTGCAGTGCTTCTTCTTCAAGGGCGTCGAAGAGGGCGGTGTGAAGGGCTGATGCGCTTCGGGGTCAACTACACGCCCTCGGTCGGCTGGTTCCACTCGTGGCTCGACTTCTCGCGGTCGGACACCGCCAGGGACCTCGAGGCCATCGCGTCGATCGGCGCCGACCACGTGCGGATCTTCCCGCTCTGGCCGGTCGTCCAGCCGAACCGGACGCTCATCCGGCAGCAGGCCCTCGACGACGTCGCGACTGTCGTCGACCTCGCCGGCTCGTTCGGGCTCGACGTCAACGTGGACGCCCTGCAGGGGCACCTGTCGAGCTTCGACTTCGTGCCGTCCTGGCTGGACAGCTGGCACCGCCGCAACATGTTCACCGACCCGGACGTGGTCGCGTCGACCGCCGCGTACGTCCGGGCGCTCGCCGGAGCGGTCGCCGACAAGCCCAACCTGCTCGGCATCACCATCGGCAACGAGGTCAACCAGTTCGCACACGCGCCGCACCCCGCACCGCACGCGATCACGGCGGAGCAGGGGCACGCGTGGGCGGCGGCGATGGTCGCGGCGGCGCGGGCGGGGCTGTCGGACGGGTCGTCGGCGTCGGCCGCGTCGTCCGTGTCGGTCGGCCTGGAGGCGCGGCTCGACCCCGCCTCGACGGTCCCGCCCGCCACCGGGTCGCGCCCCGGGCCACTGGTCACCGTCGCGCAGTACGACGCGGCCTGGTACGACGACGCCCAGCCCTTCGGCCCCGAGCACGCGGCGGACCACGGCGACGCCACGGTCACGCACTCGTGGGTGTTCAACGGCTCGGCGGCCCTGCACGGCGCCCTCGGAGCCGGGTCGGTGCGGCACGGGGAGTACCTGCTCCAGCTCGCCGCGGCCTGGAACCGCGACGCCGCCCGGCCGAACTGGCTGCAGGAGGTCGGCGCCCCCACCAACGTCGTCGACCCCGCCGACGCCGCCGCGTTCACCGAGCAGACCATCCGGCACGTCCTCGACGCGCAGCAGGTGCTCGGCGTGACGTGGTGGTGCTCCCACGACGTCGCCCGGTCGCTCGCGGACTTCCCGGAGCTCGAGTACGACCTCGGGCTGTTCACGAACGACGGACGGCTGAAGCCCGCCGGCGAGGCGTTCGCCGCCCTCGCCCGCGCCGAGCACACCCGCGACGCCCGCGCCGCACCGTCGGCCACGGCGCTCGTCCTCGACGACGTGCTGTCCGACGGCACCGACCGGCACGGCACCCGCGCCGACTGCGCCCCCGGCGGTCGGTTCGCCGCCGCCTGGCTCGCCCTGGCCGAGGCCGCACCGGACGGCCGCGGCCCGCAGGTCGTCCTGCGCTCCCGGCTGTCGGACACCGCGCTGCTGGCCGCCCGCGGCATCGACCGCTGCGTCGACGTGCCCTCCGACCTCGACACCACCACCGTCCGCGTCGCCCACCCGGCGACCACGCCCTGACCCCGGAAGGCCCCATGCACGACGACATCCCCCTCACCACCGGACGCGCCCGACGGGTGCTCGACGAGCGGATCACCCCCGCGGTGCACGCGACCACGACGGCCCTCCAGGCCGCGTGGCACGAGCTGCCGGGGGAGCCGGTCCCGCCGACCGAGGGGCTCGCGCTCACGTTCGAGCCCTACGAGGTCGGCACTCCGTGGGGTGCGGCCTGGGGCACGACGTGGTTCCGGTTGACCGGGACCGTGCCGACCGAGTGGTCCGGACGCCGGGTGGAGGCCGTGATCGACCTCGGCTTCGACAAGAACATGCCCGGGTTCCAGTGCGAGGGACTCGTGTACCTGGCTGACGGCACCCCCGTGAAGTCGATCAACCCGCGCAACCAGTGGGTCCTGGTCACCGAGCGGGCCGAAGGCGGCGAGACCGTCGAACTGTTCGTCGAGGCCGCGTCGAACCCCGTCCTGCTCGACTACCACCCCTTCCTGCCGACGCAGGAGGGCGACGTGCAGACCTCGTCCTCGAAGCGCCTCTACGCCACCCGCCGGATGGAGCTCGCCGTCTTCGAGTCCGAGGTGCACGAACTCGCCCTCGACATCGACGTCCTGCTCGAACTGCAGGCCGAGCTGCCCGCCGGCCCCCGACGCATGCGGATCCTGCAGGCCCTCGACGACGCCCTCGACGCACTCGACCTGCAGCACATCCCGGAGACCGCCGGAGACGCCCGTGCGGCGCTCGCCGAGGTGCTGGCCGCTCCTGCCGAGGCCTCGGCGCACACGATCTCGGCCGTCGGGCACGCCCACATCGACTCCGCCTGGCTCTGGCCCGTGCGCGAGACCATCCGCAAGGTCGCCCGCACCACATCGACCATGACCGAGCTCATCGACCAGACCGACGACTTCCTGTACGGCATGTCGAGCGCGCAGCAGTACGCGTGGATCAAGGAGCACCGCCCCGAGGTCTACGCCCGGGTCAAGGCCGCGGTCGCGGCCGGCCGGTTCCTGCCGATCGGCGGCATGTGGGTCGAGTCCGACACCGTGATGCCGACCGGCGAGAGCATCGTCCGGCAGTTCTCGCAGGGCCAGCGGTTCTTCGAGCGCGAGTTCGGCATCCGGCCCAAGGGCGTCTGGCTGCCGGACAGCTTCGGGTACTCGCCGTCGCTGCCGCAGCTCATGCGCCGTGCGGGCTTCGAGTGGTTCTTCACGCAGAAGATCTCGTGGAACCAGGTCAACAAGTTCCCGCACCACACGTTCCTGTGGGAGGGCATCGACGGGTCGCGGGTGTTCTCGCACTTCCCGTCGATGGACACCTACAACTCGCGGTTGTCCGGCAGCGAGGTCGCGAAGGCCTCCCGCCAGTTCCGCGAGAACCGACTCGCGACCGGCTCGATCGCCCCGGTCGGCTGGGGCGACGGCGGCGGTGGCACCACCCGCGAGATGACCGGCACCGCAGCACGGTTGGCGGACCTCGAGGGCAGTGCGAAGGTCCGCTGGGAGCACCCGGACACGTTCTTCGACCGGGCGAAGTCCGAACTGACCGATCCGCCCGTGTGGGTGGGGGAGCTGTACCTCGAGCTGCACCGGGCCACGCTCACGTCGCAGCACGGCACGAAGCAGGGCAACCGCCGGTGCGAGCAGCTGCTCATCGAGGCCGAGCTCTGGGCCGCGACCGCCGCCGCCCGCACCGACTTCGCCTACCCCTACGACGAGCTCGACGCCCTGTGGCAGCAGGTCCTGCTCCAGCAGTTCCACGACATCCTGCCGGGCACCTCGATCGCGTGGGTGCACCGCGAAGCGGTCGAGCGGTACGCCGAGACGGCCGCAGCGCTGACCACGATCATCGACCAGGCGCTCTCGGCGCTCGCCGGCACCGGGGACGCGGCCGTCGTCGTGAACCCGGCCCCGTTCCTCCAGGCCGGTGCACCCGCGCAGGGCGCCGTCGTGGCGACCGACGTGGCGGCGGTGACCGCCGTGTCCCTGACCGAGCGGGACAGCGGGTACGTGCTGGCGAACGACCTGGTGCGGGTCGTCGTCGACGCGCAGGGGCTCGTGACGAGCGCCGTCGACCTGGCGAGCGGGCGCGAGGCGATCGCGGCAGGCCAGGCGGCGAACCTGCTGCAGCTGCACCAGGACTTCCCGAACATGTGGGACGCGTGGGACGTCGACCGGTACTACCGCAACCGCGTCGAGGACCTCGTGTCGACCGCCGGGCTGACCGCTTCGGTCGACGAGCCCGGGGTCGCACGGGTCGTCGTGTCCCGGGCGTTCGGTGATTCGACGGTGACGCAGGAGATCGTCCTGGCGCCGGGGTCCCGCACCCTGGAGTTCGACCAGGTGACCGACTGGCACGAGACCGAGAAGTTCCTCAAGGTGGCGTTCCCGCTCGACGTCCGCGCCGAGCACACCGTCGCCGAGACGCAGTTCGGCGCGCAGAAGCGGGTGACGCACACCAACACCTCGTGGGAGGCCGCGAAGTTCGAGACCTCGATGCACCGCTACGTGCTGGTGTCCGAGCCGGGCTTCGGTGTCGCGCTCGTGAACGACTCGATCCACGGCTTCGACACCACGCGCGACGCCGTCGACGGGCACGTCACCACCACCGTGCGGCTGTCGCTGCTGCGGGCACCGCGGTTCCCGGACCCCGAGACCGACCAGGGCGTGCAGACGCACCGGTACGGCATCGTCATCGGCACCGACCAGCTCGGAGCCACGTCGGCCGGCGTGCGGATGAACGCGGGCGCGCGGACCATCACGGGCGCGCACGGTTTCGAGCCGCTGGTGCAGGTGTCCGGCGACGTCGTGCTGTCGAGTGTCAAGCTCGCCGACGACCGGTCGGGCGACCTGGTCGTGCGCGTCTACGAGCCGTCCGGGCAGCGGGGGACCGGGGGCATCGCGGTCTCGGCCGACGAGGCGACCTTCGGCGCTGCCGTCGAGGTGACCCTGCTCGAGGAACCGCTCGGTGTCGCCGGGGCGTCGTCCGCCGCCGCGTCCTCGTTCGCCGTCGACGCCTACGAGGTCCGCACCTTCCGGTTCCCGCGCGCCTGACCGACTGACCGACCGACCGTCCCACCCAAGGAGGAACCACATGAAGCAGTCCACGAAGTTCAGCATCGCGACCGCACTGGTCGCCATGCTCGCGGCACCACTGGTGCCCGCCGCAGCATCTGCGGCGCCCTCCTCGTCCGGATCCAGCCACGGGCACGGGCACGGTGCGTCCCACGGTGGTGGGCAGGGTCACGGTCACCACGCTGCGCCCGCCAAGTCGGGGCCGACGAGCATCGCCTACGTCGAGGTGAACAACGACGAGCTCGCCAACGTCGGTCGGTACACGTTGGCGAACGGCGCGAACGCGTTCGACGTGGCGATCATCTTCGCCGCGAACATCAACTACGAGGACGGCAAGGCGGTCCTCTACAACAACGAGAACGTGCAGCGGACCCTCGACCAGGCCGCCACGCAGATCCGCCCGCTGCAGGCCAAGGGCATCAAGGTCACGCTCTCGGTGCTCGGCAACCACCAGGGCGCCGGCCTCGCGAACTTCCCGACGAAGGCCGCAGCGCGGGACTTCGCGGCGCAGGTCTCCGCGACGGTGAAGAAGTACGGACTCGACGGGGTGGACCTGGACGACGAGTACTCGGACTACGGCGTGAACGGTACCCCGCAGCCGAACCAGCAGTCCATCGGCTGGCTCATCAGTGCCCTGCGTGCGGACATGCCGGGCAAGATCATCTCGTTCTACGACATCGGCCCGTCGTCCGACGCCCTGAAGACCGCGAGCCCGTCGATCGGCGGGAAGCTCGACTACGCCTGGAACCCGTACTACGGCACCTACACGGCGCCGACGACCCCGGGCCTGCCGAAGTCGAAGCTGTCCGCCGCCGCGGTCGACATCCAGAACACCCCGCAGGCCACCGCGGTGTCGCTCGCACAGCGCACGAAGGCCGACGGGTACGGCGTCTTCATGACGTACAACCTGCCGGGAGGCGACGAGTCCGCCTACGTCTCCTCCTTCACCAAGGTGCTGTACGGACAGGCCGCGTCGTACCGCTGACGTCACCTCCCAGCGGCGACTCGCGCCCCGCGTGACCTGGCTCAAGCCTGGAAGCGCGGGCGCTTCCGTCCCGCCGGTCGCCCCCCGCTCCTGAACAGGGGCGGCTCGGTCACGGGTCTCCACAACGCTGCGGGACGCACCCGACCACGGCGTCGCTCCTCCCTACCGTCGAACGGGTGGAGGGGAGGTGGCAATGGTCGAACGAACCACGACATCCGCAGAAGGAGATCGAACAGGTCATGCGCACCGCCGAAGCGCGCGGATGCGTTTCGTGAAGGGAAGGAAGTACTACAAGGCGTACTGCCCGTGCGAGGAACACCTGCACACCGTCCACATGACGCCTTCGACCGCCTGTAATATTGCGCATCTGAAGTGTCGATGGAAGCGCTTGAGTTACTGGGACAGGAGAACGCCACGAAGTACCTAGTACGACTGGAGTGCACGGCTGCGCTCGACGAACCGGGCGACATCGCCGCCGACTTCGACGCCGTCGCGGATGCACTCTTCGATCTCGACGACGCGCACGACCAAGACCTGGCTGTCGATCTGCAGACCCGAACGCTGACCTTCTCGATCGGTGTCGTCGCCGACGACGAGTTCGGGGCGCTCGACCGTGCCCTCGGTGCGGTGCGGTGCGGTGCGGTGCGAACGGCTCTGCACGCTGCGGGTCGGGGGACGCCCGGTTGGGAGCGGCAGTACCGGATGCTGCGCCAAGAGGTCGAAGAGGAGCCGATCGGAGCCGTCTGACCGGCCCGCACTGGTGGCCGCGCCGTACGATCGCGGCGTGGAGGTCGAGTTCGACGGCGAGGTAATCGAATGGCGCGGGCCGGCGCCGTACTTCTATGCCGTCGTGCCGGCCGACGCCACCGAGGTCATCCACGAACTCGCCCCGTTCCTCACCTACGGCTGGGGAGTGATCCCGGCCCGAGTGACGATCGGCAACGTGACGTGGACGACCTCGCTCTTCCCGAAGGACGGCGGGTATCTCGTGCCGCTCCGGGCCGCCGAACGACGTCGTGCCGGGGTGGAGCTCGGTGACAGCCCGACCCTCACCCTCGAGTTCGCCGGCCCGTAGGACCCGCGGGGGAGCGGATCGTCTGCAGCGAGCTGGCGGTCGCCGGCGTCCTCATGATGTGCAACCTGCCAGGAGGCGACCAGTCCGCCTACGTCTCGTCCTTCGCGAACGTCTTGTAGGGCAGGTCGTGTCGTTCCGCTGACGTCGCGTCCCGGCCGCGGCTAGCGCGCCGTGCCTTCTGGCTCAGGCCTGGAGGCGCGGGGCGCGTCCATCCCGCTGAGCGAATGGATCGGTGTCCAGCACAGATCGAGAGCGGCGAAGTATCGCCGGACCTTAACGAACGGAGCGCGCTCGAGTGCCCTCAGGGTAGATTTACACGACTGACCGGTCTGGCTCGATGAGCGGTACACATGCGGCACACGCGGAGGAACAGCACTTGACAGAAGTAGGACGGATGCTCTGGCAGGGCTGTCACGTACTTCGCCACGAAGGCGTCGCTTACGACGAATACGTCGACCAGCTTTCATTGTTGCTATTTATTAAGATGAATTCTGAAGTTAGCAAGAAGCCGACGGGAGTACCCACCTGGAAGGACCTGATCGCGGTAGAGAGCGACCACCTCTTAGCGGCGTACGAGAGTCTGCTGGCTCGATTTGCCGCAGAGAAGGGGATTGTGGGTGAGATTTTCCATGGTGCCCGCAGCCGCTTCAGGTCACCCGATGGCCTTCAAGCGGTGCTTAAAATACTTGACAGCACGCATTGGAGCGACTTAGACCGCGACGTACAGGGCGAGGCGTTTGAGTACCTCCTCGAGCGGACGGCCACCGAAGGCAAACAAGGGGCAGGGCAGTACTTCACGCCTCGGCCTCTCGTAAAAGCTGTCGTTGCATGCCTCAGGCCTGGTGCGAAGCCGACTGATAAGGTGATCGCGGACCCCGCATCAGGAACCGGCGGATTTCTTGTCGAAGCCGTCCGTTTCTCTGGTTTCAGGTCGGGAACCACGGACGAACAATTCGATGTCGTCGGCAACGAGATCGTACCGCGAGTGCGGCGTATGGCGTTGATGAACCTTATTCTTCACGGGGTTCCGCATCCAAGCGTTGAACTTCGAGATGCCCTGTCGGACGAAGAATCAACTCAAGCCTACGACGTGGTGTTGGCGAATCCGCCGTTTGGTTCTCGCAGTGGCCTTCGGCCCTCAAGAAGCGATTTCTGGGTGCATACGGGTAACAAGCAGATTAACTTTGTTCAGCATATAAGTCTGAGTCTTCGCCCAGGGGGACGCGCAGCCATCATCCTGCCCGATAACTGCTTTTCCGGCGACCGGTCCAGCGTGCAACTCTGGGAGCGAATCTTTGCCCGCAATCGCGTACATACTATTCTGCGATTGCCTAAAGGCACGTTTGCACCGTATGCAGCAAGCGTCATGACGAACGTCGTCTTTCTGAATTCCGAGGAATCTGGGACGGATGAGACATGGATTTACGATGCAAGGGCAAACCTGAGGCAGCCCACCGGACGTTCACCGATCAACGAATCTGACTTAGCTGAGTTTGTTGACTGTTTCGGCCACGATCCCGACGGTGGAGCGCTTCGCACCGAACGAACTTCGAGCAACGGCCGTTGGGTGCGGCACACATCAAAGGAACTGCATGAACGTTCGTTTAAATTAGAACGTTCGATCGCGGGGCCGGAAATCGCCTACTCGGGTGACCTAGAGGCCTCGCTCGTAGCGGTGGAAGACGGATTGAAAGGCGCGCTACGAGCGGTCCGGGAACTTCGAAAGATCGGTCATGGTTGAGACACAAAAGCTCGGAGACATCGCTGAGATGCGATTGGGCCTGCAGGCCACGGTGCATACAGACGGTGTCATGCCAATGGTGCGCGTGGGGGACCTTCGCAACGTCATAGAGTGGCCAAACGTTGGTTTGACCGCGGCAGCCGGTGCGACGGAAGACGACCTAGCGTTGCGAGACGGGGACGTGTTGATCGCCCGGTCGGGAGACGGGTCCGTGGGCAATTCGGCGTTGGTGACCGATCCACCTCTTCCGACGACATTCGCCTCGTACGTGATACGAGTACGGCTTTCCACCTCCGTCGATCCACGCTTCTTTGCGTATTGGCTGAAGTCCGATGCGGGGAATCACCAGATTCGCGAGCGGATAGTCGGCTCTCCTATTTCGAATCTGAGCGTTGAGCGACTATCGACGATGATGGTTCCCGTTCCCTCTTTGGAGATACAGCGGAGGATCGGTCAGGAAGCACACGATGGATACTTGCTTGTGCAGCGCGCGAAGGAATCGGTTGCTGCGGCGTCAGCAAGGGTTTCCGAGATCCGCATTGCGTCGCATCCCATTTGGGCGCAACTTCAAAGCACGAACGTCGAAGTGATGCCGCTCTCCGAAATCACAAGAAATCGCGATAGGGATCGCGTCGCGCTCAACGCAGCGACTCGCCGAGATCGACCGGGCGGAACCCCATACTATGGCGCGTCCGGGGTCATTGACAGGGTAAGCGGGCATACGCATCGCGGTGAGCATGTGCTCGTATCTGAAGACGGTAATAACCTCCGCACCAGGCGCCTTCCAATTGCATTTGTGGCGGATGGGGAGTTTTGGGCAAATAACCATGTACACGTGCTGGACCCCGACATCACGAAGGTGTCAGCAGCCTACGTCGCGCTTGCGATTGACGCGCAGGATCTGAGTCCGCTACTTACCGGTAGTGCTCAGCCTAAACTGAATCAACGCTCGTTGAATGGGCTCAGCATAATGGTACCGAGCCTGCCTCAGCAAGCTCATATCGTAGAGCGATGTAATCGTTTCCTAGAGCAGGTCGCCGAAATGGCGAGTCTCTGCAAAGATGCTGAGACCGCAATTGAAGACGCTTGGCGAGGGCTTCTTCGGCGGCACTATAACGACGCGTCCGAGGCGGGGGAACGATCGAATTTGGAAGAAGCAGAGGCCCAAGTCCGGGTATGGCTTGATCGCATTCGGGACCTGAATCTCCGACCCACTAACGAGACGATTCTAGGGAAGGCTCCGCAGAGGTTGGATGAAGTGCCGGATGGATTTGTTTCAATTGAAGTGGCTTTCGATCAGTTCCGAAGTCAATCGGATTCCGAGGACCTGGACGACTCAGTCGACAGTTTTTTCGACTGGGTTCGTTATAAACTTGCTCAAGAAGATGCTGTTCTGGAGAAGAAGAACGGGAAAACGTATATAAGGATCGAGTCGTGAGAGTCGAGCGCGTTTGGATCGAACGTTTCAAGAACCTGCGGGAATTCACGGTCGATTTCGACGCAAGCCATGCCATAACGACGATCGTGGGTCGGAATGGGGCTGGGAAGTCAAATTTGATCGAGGCAATCGCAATCATCTTCAGAGATCTTGATGCAATGACGGCGACAGCGTTTGCGTACGACATTCGCTTTCATATTCGAGGCGATGTCGTCGAAGTTGAAAATCGACCCGAACGTCGGCAGGCGAGACAGGTGAGAGTGAATGGTGAGCGAAGTTCTCTATCCAAGCTACACGATGACGTCGGCGGAATTCGCAGATTACCTGACTTTGTATTCGGTTATTATTCAGGGCCCACCAATAGGCTGAAGCGCCATTTTGACCGACATCAGGCCGCGTTCAACCGTTCTCTCCGGGATGGGGAAGAGCTACCGTTGCGTAGGTTGTTCTATGCGAAGCCCGAGCATAGTCAGTTTGTCCTGCTAGCATTCTTCCTGGCCGCGGACCAGGAATTGGCGGCCAGATTCTTGAGGGACACCCTGCGTATCGAGGGCTTCGATTCGGCTATCTTCGCTATTGGACAGCCGGAGTGGAAGGCCAAGGGTGGAGATGAGCGATTCTGGAATGCGCGCGGCGCTGTCGCTTCGCTACTCGAACGACTTCTCGATTTGTCGCTAGCAGAGTTACGCTTGAACGTTCCGTCTTCCGGCGGTGACGGCTCTCGCCGTAGTCGTGAGCAGGTGTACCTGTATCTGCCTAGCCTCGAGAGCCTTCGTGGGCTTTCCGAGGCATATAACGGCAGCCCCCAAGAGCTATTTGCCGCTTTCGAAAGCATTTTGGCCGCTGAGCTGCTGGCCGACCTACGGGTGCGAGTTCGTGCTCGAGGGATGGACGGCTCTCTTACTTTTCGAGAGTTGAGTGAAGGAGAACAGCAGCTGCTTGTTGTCCTGGGCCTCTTGAGATTCACTAAAGAAAGCGAATCGCTCTTTCTCCTTGACGAACCAGATACACATCTGAATCCGGCTTGGAGTATATACTATACCGAAATGCTGCTCGAGCATTCAGGAAATGGTCTGGATTCTGGTCAAATCCTGATGGCTTCGCACGATCCGTTGGTGGTCGCCGGTCTTGTGGCGGCGCAGGTGGTTATGCTTCGCCGAGACGACGACTCCGGTCACGTTGTGGCACAAACGCCTGAGAATGACCCGCGCGGCATGGGTGTCGCCGGATTGCTGACAAGCGAAATCTATGGCCTAGCTTCTGATCTGGATCCAATAACTTTCGCCAAAGTACAACGGCGTCGGTGGTTGGCCTCTGCGGATTGGGAAGATTTGGATGGTGTTGAACGCGCCGAGCTCCGCAAGCTTACCGCGGATCTCGAGCTTCTCGATTTCGCCTTCACCACGCGGGATCCGCTTTACACCGAGTTCGAGCGTGCCATGGCGCAGCGCAGTGACTCTTCCCGTCAGGTGCTCCTGCCGGACCAGGTTGCGGCTCGGCGAGAGACGGCAGGAGAAGTGTTGAGTCAGCTACTTGATGACCCAGACACGCAAGGAACGCCAAATGCGTTACATTGACGTCTCCTCCATTCGCTTGCCAGAGGGTTGGGATGCGCGAGCCAGCGTTGCACTCGGTGAGGTAGCAGCGGCCTACGGCGAGTCTGGTATTGATGCAGCTCGGGCGGTGATGGCGCAGAAAGGACCTATCTGGTCGTCTGTAGCGGAAGCGCTGCGTGTCGTGAGTCATTCCAAGTGCTGGTACTGCGAATCCTACCAATCGCGATCAGATATGCCGGTTGATCATTTCCGACCCAAGAACGCAGTGTTTGAAAGCCAGGGGCACCCAGGATATTGGTGGCTGGCCTACGACTGGACGAATTATAGGTTGAGCTGTACATTCTGCAACAGTCGGAGAATAGACCGTCAACGAAATAGTTCTGGGGGCAAGGGCACGCACTTTCCTCTCGTGGAGGAAGCGGATCGCGTACATGCCCCTAATGGTGACGTCGAGGAGGAGGCGCCGATTCTTCTTGACCCAGCGGCACCTGGCGACTCCGGATTACTCTATTTCGATAGCTTGGGAAAGGTTGTCCCGCATCCTCGTGCTGCTCCGGTTGGTTCTATTGCGGAAGAGCGCGCGGCCTCCAGTATTCAGTTGCTTCACCTTAACCACCAGGGTATTACGGAGCAACGAAAGAAGCTCAATGGTGAACTTGGGCGAGCTTTGAAGCAAGCCGCCCGCAATCTGTCGGAATTCCAGGCTGGTTCCCCGAAATCAGTAAGTGATTTCGATCCCGCGATGCTGACCTTGCGTAATGCCTTGCTGGAAAGTGCGCCGCTATCTGCGAGCGCTCGGGCATTCTTGCGCGGCCGCCGGGCGGATAGTGAGGAGGTGGCCACCGTCCTGGATATGCTCTTCGTCTGAGGTCTCGATAGTGTGCGTGCTTGCGAATGATGGCCGAACGGCTTGTCGCGAGGCTGCGGGCTGACGGCTACGGACGCTCGATCAGCGCGGCCTCTCTCCGTCCTTTTTCTCCGCCGTGCCGTCGGACGCCGAGGTCCTCCCCGGCCTCACGCCGACACTCTCTTGCTGTTGGGGAGTGAGTCCCGCCGCGTGGCAGATACGCTCTGTGACTCAGATGACCCCGTCTCTTCCGAAGGGCTTCGGGTGCCTCGTATCTCTCCAGCGGGCCACGAGCCTACGAACCTGGACGCCCCGCAGATCAGGTTGTAGCTCGGCGGTCTCTGAACAAGGACTACGCGTGCGTGTCCGCTGGCGGCGGGGCTGATCGCTCGGTGCGCCGGAACAACCCCGTATTGAGCGTGAAACCGGGCGCCAGCTAGACAGGCGAAGGAGAGAGGGGATGACGGGAATCGAACCCGCGTAGCCAGTTTGGAAGACTGGGGCTCTACCATTGAGCTACATCCCCGCGCCTGCGCACCAGGCGCAGCCCGACCATGGTAGCGGACGAACGAGCACCGACATGCCGACGCGCGTCATCCCGAAGCCGGACGCCGGTGCGGAGCGCACCATCCGCTGGTCGCGGGTGGTCTCTTACGCGCTGGTGGTCCTCGCCGCCGCGGTCCTGTCCCTGCGCCCCGACCTGTTCGGCGACCCGCAGTCGCAGCCCGCGCACGCACTGCTGCACGTCTGGCGGATCGTCGTCGGACTGTTGCTCGCGGTGGCCGCCCTCGGGGTCCAGGTGGCCGTCGGGATCCGGTGGCGGCGGGGTCTGCGACGCGCCGCGGAGGACGACTGAGCAACCCCCGGGAACAGCGCGCCGTCGGACCGCTAGACTCACCGGGGTCGCATGCGCCCCTCAGCGTGCGCGGCTGATCCCTGGCACGAAGCAACGGGGCGTAGCTCAGCTTGGTAGAGCGCCCGCTTTGGGAGCGGGAGGTCGCAGGTTCAAATCCTGTCGCCCCGACCAGGTCCTCCGAGCACCACCGACCACACGAACGTCAACCAACAGGAGAACATCCCTTGGCCACCAGCACCGTCGACAAGGTGAGCGACACCCGCGTCAAGCTCACCGTGAACGTGACGCCGGACGATCTCAAGCCGAGCATCGACCACGCCTACAAGCACATCGCCGAGCAGATCAACATCCCCGGCTTCCGCAAGGGCAAGGTCCCGCCGGCGATCGTCGACCAGCGCGTCGGCCGCGGCGAGGTCCTGAACCACGCCGTCGGTGACGCCATCGACAACTTCTACCGCCAGGCGGTCGAAGAGCAGGAGCTGCGCATCCTCGGCCGTGCCGAGGCCGACGTCGCCGAACTGCCGAACGTCGCGGACTTCACCGGCGACCTCGTCCTCACCTTCGAGGTCGACGTCCGCCCCGAGTTCGACCTGCCGGACTACTCCTCCTACGAGCTCACCGTCGACGCCGTCGAGGTCTCGGACGACGAGATCGAAGAGGAGCTGCAGAACCTCCGCACCCGCTTCGGCACGCTCGTGACGGTCGACCGTCCGGCGAAGACCGGCGACTTCGCGCAGATCGACCTCACCGCCAGCATCGGCGACGACGAGGTCGACTCGGCCACCGGCGTCTCCTACGAGATCGGCTCCGGCGACCTGCTCGAGGGCATCGACGAGGCGCTCGAGTCCCTGACCGCCGGTGAGTCGACGACCTTCGAGTCGAAGCTCGTCGGTGGCGACCGCGAGGGCGAGACCGCCCAGATCGCCGTCACCGTCACCGCCGTCAAGGAGCGCGAGCTCCCCGAGGCCGACGACGAGTTCGCCCAGATCGCCAGCCAGTTCGACACCATCGACGAGCTCAAGGCTGACCTCAAGGAGCAGATCGCGAAGTCCAAGACCTTCGGTCAGGGCGCCGCGGCTCGCGACAAGCTCGTCGAGAAGCTCACCGAGGACGTCAACATCCCGATCTCGGAGCAGCTCATCGCCGACGAGGTGCACCGTCACCTCGAGCAGGAGAACCGCCTCGAGGACGAGGAGCACCGCAAGGAGGTCTCCGAGTCCAGCGAGACCGCCTTCCGCTCGCAGATCCTCCTCGACGCGATCGCCGAGAAGGAAGAGATCCAGGTCTCGCAGGAGGAACTGACCCAGTACCTCATCCAGGCCGCCGCGCAGTACGGCATGGAGCCGGCCGAGTTCATCAAGGTCATCGACCAGAACGGCCAGATCCCCGGCATGGTCGGCGAGGTCGCCCGTTCGAAGGCGGTCGCGACCGTCCTGTCCAAGGTGACCGTCAAGGACACCAACGGCGACGCAGTCGACCTGTCCGCCTTCACGGCGGGCGTCGCGCAGGAGCCGGCAGGGGACGCCGAGTAACGATCTCGACGCCACCAGCATGCAAGACGGGAGGCACGGTGCCAGCTGGCACCGTGCCTCCCGTCTCGTGTTTTCCGCACCACCGCATTGCTGTCGGCGAACAGACGAGAACTGGTGCGTTGCACCCGATAAGTTCGACAACAAGCGACAACTGAACGGGAGCTTTTCCATGGCCGAAGCAACACTGAACCCCAGTGTTTTTGACCGCCTTCTGAGAGACCGGATCGTGTGGCTCGGCTCCGAGGTCCGCGACGACAACTCGAACGAGATCGCAGCCAAGCTGCTGCTGCTCGCCGCCGAGGACCCTGAGAAGGACATCTACCTCTACATCAACTCGCCCGGTGGTTCGATCACCGCCGGCATGGCGATCTACGACACGATGCAGTTCGTCCCGAACGACATCGTCACCGTGGGCATCGGCCTCGCCGCGTCGATGGGACAGTTCCTGCTGTCCTCCGGCACGCCCGGCAAGCGCTACATCACGCCGAACGCGCGCGTGCTGCTCCACCAGCCGTCCGGTGGCTTCGGCGGCACCGCTGCCGACATCCAGACGCAGGCCAAGGTCATCCTCGACATGAAGCAGCGCATGGCGGAGCTCACGGCCGAGCAGACCGGCAAGTCGGTCGAGCAGATCCTCAAGGACAACGACCGCGACAACTGGTTCACGGCGCAGGAAGCACTCGAGTACGGCTTCGTCGACCACCTCCGCGCCTCGAGCGCCGAGGTCATCGGCGGTGGTGGGACCGTCGGCGACGGCGAGACGCCCACCAGCGCAGCCGAGCCCGACGCCCAGTCCTGATCACCACCGAAGAAAAGGAAACGAGAATGCATCTCCCCATGCTCGGTGGCGCGCAGAACGTCCCGGCTCCGTCCAATCGGTACATCCTGCCGAGCTTCGAAGAGCGCACGGCCTACGGCTACAAGCGCCAGGACCCGTACGCCAAGCTGTTCGAGGACCGCATCGTGTTCCTCGGCGTGCAGGTCGACGATGCGTCGGCTGACGACGTCATGGCCCAGCTGCTCGTGCTCGAGTCGATGGACCCCGATCGCGACATCGTGATGTACATCAACTCGCCCGGTGGCTCGTTCACCGCGATGACGGCGATCTACGACACGATGCAGTACATCCGTCCGCAGATCCAGACGGTCTGCCTCGGCCAGGCTGCCTCGGCCGCGTCGGTGCTGCTCGCCGGTGGCACCCCCGGCAAGCGCCTCGCGCTGCCGAACGCCCGTGTGCTGATCCACCAGCCCGCGACCCAGCAGGGTGGCGGTCAGGCGTCCGACATCGAGATCCAGGCGGCGGAGATCCTCCGCATGCGCACCTGGCTCGAGGAGACGCTGTCGAAGCACTCCAACAAGACGCCGGAGGAGATCAACCACGACATCGAGCGCGACAAGATCATGTCCGCGCAGGAAGCCGTGGAGTACGGCCTGATCGACCAGGTCCTCACCAGCCGCAAGAACCTGCCGGCGCTCGTCAAGTAGCACCAGCAGGAACGACGAAGGCCCCGCACCGAACGGTGCGGGGCCTTCGTCGTTGCGCGGTGGTCAGTCCTCGGTGTCGTCGGATTCCGGGGCCGGCTTGCGGCGCAGGAGCAGCAGCACCGCGACGACCACCCCGACCAGCACGACGCCACCGGCGCCGATCCAGATCGCGTCGGACGCCGCCGAGTCGCTCGACCCCGAGGCGGTGCCGGTGGTGGTGTCCGAGCCGGCGTCGTCGTCAGCAGCGGTGGCGCAGGTCGGGGGCTTCGCCGCACCCGAGGCCGGGGTGAAGCCCGACGGCGCCTTCCAGGTGAAGGGGTACTCGTCGGACACGGTGTGCCCGTCGGCGGAGACGATCTGCCACTCGACGGTGTACTTGCCGGATGCGCCGAGTGCGGCGGTCGTGGTCATCGACGGCCCCTCGACGTCGACGCACCCGTCCTCGTAGTACCGGCCGTCGGGGCCGACGATGCGGAACGCGAAGCCCGACCCCGAGTCGCCGATGTCGAGCAGCCTGTCGTTCGTCGTGATGTCGAACGTCTTCGGCAGCTCGGTCAGGGTGCCGCCGACCTCCGGGTCGGACGAGATCAGGTAGTTGTGCGCGCTGGCCGGACCGGCGAGCCCGAGGACCGCGCCACCGGCGATCGCGACGGCCGCGGCGGTCCCGGCCACGAGCCTCCAGGCAGAGGACCGGGGCCGGGGCCGACGCGAGCCGCGCTGTGTCACTTGGCGGAGCTCCGACGACGCGTGCCGGCGACGGCGACGACCAGGGCGACGGCGCCGAGCACCAGGCCGCCGAGGCCGAGGAAGCGACCGACCAGGTCGGGGTCGCTCGAGGCGGTCGTGCCGGCGGCCACGGCCGACGGTGTCGCGGCGATCGGGTCACCGTCGTCGTCCGTCGCCTCGGCGGCGGTCAGCGTGATCGAGGGGGCCGGGTGCTCGGGCTCGGCTTCGCCGGCCTTCTGCTCCTGGTTCCACTCGACGCTGCCCTTCTCGCAGGTCTGGATCGCGGGGAACTCGACGAGGTCACCGGCCTTGCCGTCCGGCAGCGAGAACGAGAGCGCGAAGGTGTCGCGCTCGTCGGCGGGCAGGGGGGTCTTCGCGGTGTACGTGACGCTGGTGACGCGTTCGGCGGCCGTCTCGGCGTGGTCCTCGGCCGATGCCGAGGCCGACGGGTCGGTGTAGGGCTCGGTCGCCTTCGTGATCGTCCAGTTCGGGTTCACGGTGGGCGTGACCTCGATGACGGACTCCGGCACCTGGAACTGGATCTTCGTCGTGGGCGAGCCGTCGCAGCCGTGCGGGACCGAGAAGGTCGCCGTGGTGTACGAGTTCGCTGCGGTCGACGTGGCCGTGGCGGACACGTGTGCGCTGGCCGCCGTGGCGCTGCCGAGGACGATGACGGCTGCGACACCGAGGGTGACGGCGCCGCCGGCGGCGAGACGCTTCTGCATGGGGTTCCTTCCGGGGTGGTTCTGCACCTGCTGTTCTACAAGATGTAGAGAAGTCCGGATCACCGTAGCAGGCTCGCACGCCCTGGGCGAACGCGCGGGCGGATTCCGGAGGGGCATCGCGGTCGGTGTCACCGGTTGCGGTTAGGCTCGTGTCCACGACGAGGTGCCCACCAGCAGCGGTGCACCAGCGGTGGTGCGACAGCGCGGCCGGCATGTCCAATCAGGGAGGCACGGGAATGGCACGCATCGGAGAGAGCGGCGATCTCCTCAAGTGCTCGTTCTGCGGCAAGAGCCAGAAGCAGGTCCAGCAGCTCATCGCCGGACCGGGCGTCTACATCTGCGACGAGTGCGTCGAGCTCTGCAACGAGATCATCGAGGAACGTCTGGCCGAAGCCGGCGAGGACACCTCGAGCGGGGACTTCGAACTGCCCAAGCCGCGGGAGATCTTCGACTTCCTGCAGGAGTACGTCATCGGGCAGGACCCGGCGAAGCGCGCCCTCGCCGTGGCCGTCTACAACCACTACAAGCGCATCCGGGCGCAGGGGCAGATCACCGCCGCCGAAGACCGCGACGACATCGAGATCGCCAAGTCGAACATCCTGCTCATCGGCCCGACCGGCTGCGGCAAGACGTACCTGGCGCAGACGCTGGCCAAGCGTCTCAACGTGCCGTTCGCCGTCGCGGACGCCACCGCCCTGACCGAGGCCGGCTACGTCGGCGAGGACGTCGAGAACATCCTCCTCAAGCTCATCCAGGCCGCCGACTACGACGTGAAGCGCGCCGAGACCGGCATCATCTACATCGACGAGGTCGACAAGATCGCCCGCAAGGCCGAGAACCCGTCGATCACGCGCGACGTCTCGGGCGAAGGCGTGCAGCAGGCGCTGCTCAAGATCCTCGAGGGCACGGTCGCCTCGGTCCCGCCGCAGGGCGGCCGCAAGCACCCGCACCAGGAGTTCATCCAGATCGACACGACGAACGTGCTGTTCATCGTGGCGGGTGCGTTCGCCGGGCTCGAGGACATCGTGTCCTCGCGCGTCGGCAAGCGCGGGATCGGCTTCGGGGCACCCCTGCACAGCGCGACCGACCACCAGGACCTGTACTCCGAGGTGCTGCCGGAAGACCTGCACAAGTTCGGTCTGATCCCCGAGTTCATCGGTCGTCTGCCCGTCGTCACCACGGTGTCGCAGCTCGACCAGGCAGCGCTCATGCAGATCCTGACCGAGCCGAAGAACGCGCTGGTGAAGCAGTACCAGCGGATGTTCCAGATCGACGGCGTCGAGCTCGAGTTCGACCAGGGTACGCTCGAGGCCATCGCAGACCTCGCGGTGCTGCGCCAGACGGGCGCCCGCGGGCTCCGGGCGATCCTCGAAGAGGTCCTCGGCCCGGTGATGTTCGACGTCCCGTCCGACGACGACGTCGCCCGCGTGGTGATCACCCGCGAGTCCGTGCTCGAGAACGCGGCGCCGACGATCGTGCCGCGGCCCCGGGCCAAGCGCGTCGAGAAGTCGGCGTAGTCCGCTTCGTCGTCTTCAGCACGAAGGCCCGCACCGTGATCGGTGCGGGCCTTCGTCGTTCGTGCCGTGCCGTGCCGTGCCGTCCGGCGCGGGAGCGCTGCGCACAACCAAAGTCACCCCGAACAACGCGGTTGCGCGGTTCGGGGTGACTTTGGTTGTGCGTACGGTGCCCGCGCCGCCGCGCCTACTCCAGCCCGCGGCGCCGCAGCAGCGGGCCGACCTCGGCGTCGCGGCCGCGGAAGTCCCGGTACGCCTCGAGCGGGTCCTTCGCCCCGCCGACCCCGAGCAGGCGTTCCGCGAAGCGTCGACCAGCTGCACGGTCCAGCCCGCCGTTGTCGCGGAACCACTCCACGGTGTCGGCGTCGAGCACCTCGGACCAGATGTACCCGTAGTACCCGGCGTCGTACCCGCCCGAGAACGTGTGCGCGAAGTACGTCGACGAGTAGCGCGGCGGCACGGCCTCGACGGCGATGCCGGCGGACTCCAACGCCGAACGCTCGAAGTCCTCGACGGACGTCACCGCTGCGGCTTCGGCTGCCGAGAGCCGGTGCCACGCCTGGTCGAGCAGTGCGGCGGCGAGGTACTCGGTCGTGCCGAAGCCCTCGTTGAACCCCTCGGACTCGCTGAGCCCCAGGACGAGCTCGGGCGGCAGGGGTGCTCCGGTCTCGTGGTGCTTCGCGTAGTTCGCCAGCACGGACGGCCACGACAGCCACATCTCGTTCACCTGGCTCGGGAACTCGACGAAGTCCCGCTCGACGTTCGTGCCGGAGAACCGCGGGTAGGTGGTGTGGGCGATGAGACCGTGCAGGGCGTGGCCGAACTCGTGGAAGAGCGTCTCGACCTCGTCCTGGATGAGCAGGGTGGGGGATCCGGGGGACGGCTTCGCGACGTTGAGGTTGTTGACCACGACGGGCAGGGTGCCGAGCAGCTCGGACTGCTCGACGACCGGGTTCATCCACGCACCGCCACGCTTGCCGTCACGCGTGTAGAGGTCGAGCAGGTACAGCCCCACCGGCTCGCCGTCGTCGCCGGTGACCTCGAAGACCCGGACCTCGTCGTTGTAGCCGTGCAGGTCCGGGCGCTCGGTGAAGGTCAGACCGTACAGGGCGCCGGCGGCGTGGAAGACCCCGTCGTGCAGGACCCGGTCGGCCTCGAAGTACGGGCGGAGCGCGGTGCTGTCCGCGGCGAACTGCTCGCCTCGGAGGATCTCGGTGGCGTACGCCCAGTCCCACGACTCGATGTCGAACCCGACCGTGCGCGACCGGACCGCGCGCTCGTCGTCGGCGTTCCGTGCCGCGGCGCCGACGAGCGAGGACAGCAGCCCGTCCACGGCCTCGGGGGTCTTCGCCGTCTCGTCGGCGGTGACCACGGCGGCGTGGTTCGGGAACCCGAGCAGCTCGGCGCGCTCGGCGCGGAGCCGGACGATGCGGAGGAGCACGTCGCGGTTGTCGTACTCGTTGCCGCGACGACCGCGGGCGAGCGAGGCGCGCATGATGCGCTCGCGCAGGCCACGGTTCGCCAGTGACGACAGCCACGGGTGTCCGGTGTAGAGCGGCAGCGTGATGAGCCAGCCGTCGAGGCCCCGGTCGGCAGCAGCGGCGGCCGCGGCGGACTTCGCCCCGTCGTCGAGCCCCTCGAGCTCGTCCTCGTTCGTCACGTGCACGGCGGAGTCGTTGGTGTCCTCGAGCAGGTTCCGCTCGAAGGTCGTCGTGAGGGTCGAGAGCTCCTGGTTGATCGCGGTCAGGCGCTCCTTGCCCGCGTCGTCGAGGCCTGCGCCCGCCAGGGTCATCTCGGCGTGGGTCCGCTCGACCAGGCGCAGCGCCTCACCGGTCAGCCCGGCGGCCTCGGCACCGCCCCGCACCTCCTGCACGCGGGCGTACAGGCGAGAGTCGAGCGTGATCGCGTCGCGGTGGGCGGCGAGGAGCGGGGAGACTTCGGCCTCGAGGTCGTGCAGCTCCGGGGTCGAGTCGGCCGACGACAGCGTGAAGAACACGTGGCTGACGCGGGTCAGCAGCTGACCGGATCGCTCGAGTGCGACCAGGGTGTTCTCGACCGTCGGGGCGTGCGGGTCGGTGGCGATGGCCTCGACCTCGGCGCGCTGCTCGGCCATGCCGGCCTCGAACGCCGGTCGGTAGTGCTCGAGTCGCACGTCGCCGAAGGGCGGCAGGGCGGAGGGGAGGGTGCTCGGGACGTCGAACGGGGTTGCCATCTGCCCACCCTATGCACGGGTGCTGGAGTCCGTTCCTTCCCATGACACCCGGACTGGGAAGCGGAATCGGGCGTACCTGGTCGAAAGAACCGACCCGGTACGCCCGGAACGACCAGGTACGCCCGGAACGGCCCGGCGAGCGCACCCGCGCCCGGCGCGACCAGCGGACGGACGGGAGGCCCGTGGCGCCGCCGCCACGGGTCTCCCGTCCGCCCCGCGTTGCGTGTCAGCGCATCGCGGCGTCGATCAGGGTCACCGCGGCACGGCGCGCGTGCGCGGCGGGAGCCGTGGTGCCGG
Source organism: Curtobacterium sp. UNCCL17 (assembly GCF_000686685.1). NCBI lineage: Bacteria > Bacillati > Actinomycetota > Actinomycetes > Micrococcales > Microbacteriaceae > Curtobacterium > Curtobacterium sp. UNCCL17. Next base: position 386,386 of record NZ_JMLI01000017.1, read on the forward strand.
CGATGGCCGCGGTGGTCTGCGCGCCCTCGGCGAGCAGTGCGAGCTGCGCGGCGAGTTCCTCGGCGTGCTCGGGGTCGGCGACGACCTCGGCGGTGAGCCGCTGCACGAACTGCTGGAACGAGTCCTTGTGCTCGCGCGCGATCTCGGCGACCGCGGGCGAGGTCGCGCCGAGCTCGCCGAACGCGTTGATGAACCCGCAGCCGCGGAACGTGTCGTCGCCGAACCACGACTCGAGGAAGTCGTAGACCGCCAGGAGCTTGTCGCGCGGGCTGGCCGCAGCCTCGACCGCGCCGTGCACACCCTGCTCCCACATGTCGTGGCGGCCGGCGAGCACCGCGGCGATGAGCTGCTCCTTGCCGGGGAACGCCGCGTACAGCTTCTTGAGGGAGACCCCTGCGCCCGTCCGGATCTCGTCCATCCCCACGGACTGGATCCCGCGCGTGTAGAACAGCTGGTCCGCGACCTCGACGATGTGTGCTCGGACGTCCGGCTCGACGGTGCTGGTGGCCATGTGTGTACCCCGTTCCCTGAGTGTTCACCGTTCTCGACTTGCGCCGGGAACGGGCGTTCTCTACTGTAGTCCACATCGGCGGAGAACGATCGTTCTCCGCGATGCTCAGGGAAGGAACGATCATGGGTGCCATCACCGTCGGAACCGAGAACAGCGTCGACATCGAACTCCACTACGAGGACAAGGGCCAGGGGCAGCCGATCGTGCTGATCCACGGCTTCCCCCTCGACGGCAACTCGTGGGAGGGGCAGGTCCCGATGCTCCTCGAGGCCGGCTACCGCGTCATCACCTACGACCGACGCGGCTTCGGCCAGTCCTCGCAGCCGTCCACCGGCTACGACTACGACACCTTCGCCGACGACCTGCACACGGTCCTCGAGACCCTCGACCTGCGCGACGTGATCCTCGTCGGCTTCTCGATGGGCACCGGCGAGATCGCCCGCTACATCGGCCGCCACGGTGAGGACCGGATCGCGAAGGTCGCGTTCCTCGCCTCGCTCGAGCCGTTCCTCGCCATCACCGACGACAACCCCGACGGCGCCGGCCCGATGTCGTTCTTCGAGGGCATCGCCGCCGACGTGGCGAAGGACCGCTACGCGTACTTCACGAACTTCTACCAGGACTTCTTCAACCTGTCGGAGAACCTCGGCACCCGCATCTCCGAGGAGCAGGTCCGCAACGCCTGGAACATCGCGGCCGGCTCCGGCTCCATCGCGTCCGCGGCCGCACCCCTGACCTGGCCGACCGACTTCCGCCAGGACATCCCGAAGGTCACCGTCCCCGCCCTGATCGTGCACGGCACGTCGGACAACATCCTGCCCATCGACGCCACCGGCCGACGCTTCACCCAGGCGCTGCCCGCGGCGAAGTACGTCGAGATCGAGGGCGCCCCGCACGGCCTGCTCACCACGCACACCGCCGAGGTGAACGAGGTCCTCGGCACCTGGCTCGCCGAGTCCTGATCCCTCGGCGATCACGCGGGCGCTCCCCGGCGGGGGCGCCCGCATCGTGAGTAGGAATGGTCGGGTCCCCACCGGGGACCCGACCATTCCTGCACTCCAAGCGAAGCGGGCCACGCAGCGCGCCGCGCCGCGCGCTAGTCCTCTTCGCCCGCGTCGTCGGGGTTCGTCACCTGGGCGTGCCCGAGCGCGTCGAGGTGGATCGAGGTGCCGTCGTCGAGCTCGACGATCGGCTTGCCCTCCAGGAAGGTCAGGGTCCAGCCCCACGTCGCCGTGTCGACGGACTCCGCCGCGAGCTCGTCCTCGACCCCGCGCACGGCGACGACCATCGTCTCGGGCAGTCGCGCAGGCGGCTCCCCGCCCACGTTCCAGCGTGTGCCCAACTGCATCCGTGCCTCCGATCCGGTGGTTGACGGGCCGGGTCGCCGACGCGACCCGGCCCGGAGAGCCGACGTTACGCCTGCTGCTCCGCGAGCTCGATCTCGGTGACGGCGAGCTCGTCGCCGTCGACGAACGACAGGTTCTCGATGCGGCCGACGGCCGCCAGGTCGACCGCCGCGCGCTCGATGAGCACCCGCGTCTCGGCGGGCGCCGCGACGACGGCGCGCGTCACGGGCGTCTTCTGCGAGGCCTTCGCCGCCGTCTTCGCCCCGCGGATCCCGATGAGCGCCTGCCCGACGGCCGCGAGCAGCCCGGTGGGGGCCGCGTCGGTCGGCAGGTCGGCCGCGGTTGGCCAGGAGGCCCGGTGCACGCTGGTGTCGTGGGTCCAGGCCCACACTTCTTCCGTCGCGTACGGGAGGAACGGTGCCAGCAGTCGGAGCAGCACGTCGATCGCGCCGCGCAGCGCCAGGACCGCGCTCGCCTGCGTCTCGTGCGTCGCGTCGGACGCGGTGCCGTACGCACGCTCCTTCACGAGCTCGAGGTAGTCGTCGCAGAACGTCCAGAAGAAGCGCTCGGTGATCTCGAGGGCACGGGCGTGGTCGAACCCGTCGAACGCCGCGGTGGCCTGCTCGACGACGGCACCGAGCTCGGCGAGCATGTCGACGTCGAGGGCCTCGGTGACGCTCGTGGCGCCTTCGGGCAGCGGGAAGCCGTAGACGAACTTCGCCGCGTTGAGCACCTTGATCGCCAGACGACGGCCGACCTTGATCTGCTTCGGGTTCTGCGGGTCGAACGCCGCGTCGGTACCGAGCTTGGACGAGGCCGCCCAGTAGCGGACCGCGTCGGCGCCGTGCTGCTCGAGGATCGACAGCGGCGTGACGACGTTGCCCTTCGACTTCGACATCTTCTTGCGGTCGGGATCGACGATGAAGCCGGAGATGGAGGCGTGCTTCCACGGCACCACGTCGGCTTCGAGCTGGCTGCGGAGCACGGTCGTGAACAGCCAGGTGCGGATGATGTCCTGCGCCTGCGGGCGGACGTCGTACGGGTACACCAGGTCGTAGAGCGCCGGGTCGGTCTCCCACTTGCCCGCGAGCTGCGGGGTCAGCGACGAGGTGGCCCAGGTGTCCATGACGTCGAGTTCGCCCTGGAACCCGCCGGGCACGCCGCGCTGGTCCTCGGTGAAGCCGGGGGCGGGCTCGGAGGCCGGATCGACGGGCAGCTGCGCCTCGGTCGGCACGATCGGCTGGTCGAACAGCGGGTTGCCGTCGGCGTCGAGCGGGTACCAGACGGGCAGCGGCACGCCGAAGAAGCGCTGGCGCGAGATGAGCCAGTCACCGGACAGGCCACCGACCCAGTTGTCGTAGCGGACGCGCATGAAGTCCGGGTGGAACGCGATCTCCTCGCCGCGCTGGCGGAGCGTGCTCTTCAGCTGCTCGTCGCGCGCACCGTTGACGATGTACCACTGGCGGGTCGACACGATCTCGAGGGGCTTGTCGCCCTTCTCGAAGAACTTCACCGGGTGCTGGATGGTCTTGACGTCACCGATCAGCTCGCCGGACTCGGTCAGGGCGTCGACGACGACCTTCTTCGCCGAGAACACGGTCTTGCCGGCCATCTCGGCGTAGAGCTCCCGGCCCGTCGCCGACTCGATCCAGGCGGGCTCGTCGGAACGCACGCGGCCGTCGAAGCCGATGATCGCGCGGTTCGGCAGCTGCAGCTCGCGCCACCACACGACGTCGGTGGTGTCACCGAAGGTGCAGACCATCGCGATGCCGGCGCCCTTGTCCTTCTGCGCCAGGTGGTGTGCGAGCACCGGGACCTCGACGTCGAACAGGGGGGAGCGGACCGTGGTGCCGAAGAGGTCCTGGAACCGCTCGTCGTCCGGGTGGGCCACCAGGGCGACGCAGGCGGGCAGGAGCTCGGGGCGGGTGGTCTGGATGACGACGTCGTCGCCGCCGTCCGTGCGGTGGAAGGCGATGCCGTGGTACGCGCCGGGCATCTCCTTGTCCTCGAGCTCGGCCTGCGCGACCGCGGTGCGGAACGTGACGTCCCACAGGGTCGGGGCGTCGGCCTGGTAGGCCTCGCCGCGCTCGAGGTTGCGCAGGAACGCACGCTGGGCGCTGGCCCGCGAGGTGTCGTCGATGGTGCGGTACGACTGGGTCCAGTCGACCGACAGGCCGAGCGTGCGGAAGAGCTCCTCGAACTGCTGCTCGTCCTGCACCGTCAGGCGCTCGCACAGCTCGATGAAGTTGCGGCGCGACACCGGCAGCTGGTCGGCGGCCTTCGAGGACTTGCCGTCCCCGCCCTCGAACGGCGGCGTGAACTCGGGGTCGTACGGCAGGGTCGGGTCGCAGCGGACGCCGTAGTAGTTCTGCACACGGCGCTCGGTGGGCAGACCGTTGTCGTCCCAGCCCATCGGGTAGAACACGTGCTTGCCGCGCATGCGCTCGAACCGGGCCTTGAGGTCGGTGTGCGTGTACGAGAACACGTGCCCGATGTGCAGCGAGCCGGAGGCGGTGGGCGGCGGGGTGTCGATCGACCAGACGGCGTCGCGGTGACCGGCGGCGTCGCGGTCGAAGCGGTAGGTGCCGTCCTGTTCCCAGACGGGCCCCCAGACCTGCTCCAGTCCGTCGACGCTCGGCTTCTCGGGCATGGGCTTGGTCATGGGTGTGCCTTCCGTACGTGTGTGCGGCACCGAGTCCGTGATGAGGTGCCTGAGTGTTCCGCGCCTGACGCGCGGTGCCCCAATCGTAGCGGCCGCGCACGCGCATGCAGCCGGACGACCGGTCGGACGCGGCCATCACCGAGCAGCGACTAGCACACCGAACTGTCGGACACGCCCGGATCCTGCTAGTCTTCCTGGGTTTGTCCGGCGAGCGCAGGGTTCGCAGGAGCTGCAACGTCGCCGTCCGCCGGACGCCCGAAGGAAGCACCGCACCCCGGAGGAACGACTTGGCACCGAACAACGCACCCCACCCGCACGGCGATCGGCCGTTGCGCACGAAGGGCGCCGCGAAGCGCGCTCGTCGCGATCTGACGAAGGACGACGTCACCGTCGTCGAGGAGTCGCTGCTCAAGCGTGCCGTCGCGGCTGCCGCGCTCGGCAACGCCATGGAGTGGTTCGACTTCGGCATCTTCGCGTACCTGACGGTCACCATCTCGCAGGTGTTCCTGCCGCAGGGTGACCCGGCCGCGAACATCGTCGCCACGTTCGGCTTCTTCGCCGCCGCGTTCATCGTGCGCCCGATCGGTGGTGCCGTGTTCGGCCCGATCGGCGACAAGATCGGCCGCCAGAAGGTCCTCGCGCTGACGATGATCCTGATGGCCGCCGGCACGCTCATGATCGGCCTGATCCCGTCGTACGACACGATCGGCTTCTGGGCCCCGGTCCTGCTGCTCGTCGCCCGCTTCGTGCAGGGCTTCTCGACCGGTGGTGAGTACGGCGGTGCCGCGACCTTCATCGCCGAGTACTCGCCCGACAAGCGCCGCGGGTTCATGGGCTCGTGGCTCGAGTTCGGCACCCTCGCCGGCTACGTGCTCGGCGCCTCGATCGTCACCGGCCTGCAGTTCGGCCTGTCCGAGGACGCCCTGCTCAGCTGGGGCTGGCGCATCCCGTTCATCGTCGCGGGCCCCCTCGGGCTGATCGGCCTCTACCTGCGCCTCAAGCTCGAGGAGACCCCGGCGTTCCAGAAGCAGCAGGAGCAGGCCGCCGAGCGCGAGGGCCAGAAGACCCCGTTCCTCAAGCTCTTCGCCGAGAACTGGCGCTCGCTCATCATCTGCATCGGCCTGGTCCTGGTCTTCAACGTGACCGACTACATGCTGCTGTCGTACATGCCGACCTACCTCGAGCAGAACCTCGGCCAGAACGCCACGTTCGGCCTGATCCTCATCGTCATCGTGATGCTGCTCATGATGGTCGTCATCACCTTCGGCGGTCGACTGTCCGACAGGTTCGGGCGCCGTCCGGTGCTCGCCGCCGGCTGCATCGGCTTCATCCTGCTGTCCTGGCCGGCCCTCAAGCTGGTCCAGACCGGCACCGGCGTCGGCGTCTTCGCCGGCCTGCTGATCCTCGGCGTCGTGCTGGTCACGTTCACCTCGACCATGCCGTCGACGCTGCCCGCGCTGTTCCCGACGATCATCCGCTACGGCGCCCTGGCGATCGCGTTCAACGTGTCGGTGTCGCTCTTCGGCGGGACCACCCCGCTCGCGACCGCCGCGCTCATCAACGCCGCGAAGGACGCCGGGTACGGCTGGGCCGAGGACATCCCCGCGTTCTACCTGATGCTCGCCGCCGTGATCGGCCTGGTCGCGGTGTACTTCACCAAGGAGACCGCCGCGAGCCCGCTCATGGGCTCCGGCCCGACGGTCGGCTCCGAGGACGAGGTCGCCGGCGTCATCGAGGACTACAACGACCCGACGTCGGAGCTCGCGCAGTCCGACTGGGCGAAGGACTTCTCGACGAGCGAGATCCCGATCATCTCGGCCGACGCAGCGCAGAAGGAACCCTCCGGTTCCTGACCTCGGGGCCGCCCCGCGGCAACCCGGCCAGGAGGCCCGGTGCACGTTCCGTCTCGGAACGCGCCCCGGGCCTCCTGGCCGTTCCAGTGCCGTCGGTGACGTCACGCGCACAGCGACAGTCCACGGGTGCGAGCGCGCGTGGAGTGTCGCTCAGCCCGCGAGGCCGGCTGCGGTCCCCGCGGCGGGGCCCGCTGCCAGCCGCTCCGCGGCGTGCAGCAGCCGCGCGGTCACCGGGTGCGCCGGGCGCGCGAAGACCTCGGGGGCGGGGCCGTGCTCGACGACCGCGCCGCGGTGCACCACGAGCACGTCGTCGGCCATCCGCCGGACCGCCCGCAGGTCGTGCGACACGAACACCATCGCCACCCCGGTCTCGTCGCGGAGCCGTTCGAGCAGCCGCAGCACGGCGTCCTGCACGGTGGCGTCGAGGGCGGTCACCGGCTCGTCGAGCACGATCACCTCGGGCTCGGTCGCCAGCGCACGGGCGATCGCGAGCCGCTGTCGTTGCCCGCCGGACAGGGTGCGGGGGGAGCGGGACCGCAGCACGGGGTCGAGGTCGACCTGCCGCAGTGCCGCGTCGACCCGTTCGCCGAGCGCACCGCGTGCCCGCCGTTCGTCACCGCGCGAGAACGCGTCGGCGAGGACCCGCTCCACGCTCCACCGTTCGTCGAACGTCGCGCCGGGGTCCTGTACGACGGCCGCGACCCGGTGCCGTCGGGGGCGTCGCTCGCGCTCGGGCAGCGGGACCCAGGGGTCGTCGTCGAGCGTGACCGTGCCGGCGTCGGGCGTCTCGAGCCCGAGGAGCGTCCGCGCGAGCGTCGTCTTGCCCGAGCCCGAGGCGCCGATCACCCCGAGCACCCGCCCGCGCACGAGCCCGAACGACACGTCGTCCACCGCGAGCACCCCGTCGTACTCACGCGAGAGCCCCTGCGCCGCGAGCACCCCCCTCGCACCGTGCGAGGTCGGTTCCGAACCGTGCGAGGATCCGGCTCCCGTGGGAGCCTCGACGCCTCGCACGGCATCCGGAACCTCGCACCGAACGGCAGCGGGCGACGCAGCGGCGGGCGCCGCGGCAGCGGGCGACGCAGCGCCGGGCGCCGCGGCAGCACCGGCCGCGCGCACCAGCGCCCAGGTCGCGGGGTGCGTCGGGGCCGCGAAGACCTCGGCGACCGCGCCGTGCTCGACGATCCGGCCCTCGTGCACGACGGCGACCCGGTCGGCCCACCCCGCGACGAGCCCCAGGTCGTGCGTGATGACGAGCAGTCCGGCACCCCGGGTCTGCGCCGCCCGCAGCTGCTCCATCACGGTGACGGCGACCCCGGCGTCGAGCGCCGTCGTCGGTTCGTCGGCGACCAGCAGCGCGGGGGACCCGACGGTCGCCGCGGCTATGAGGGCCCGCTGACGCATCCCACCCGACAGCGTTCCGGCGAGCCGGCCGTCGGTCGCGATGTCCGGGTCGAGGCCCACCGCGGCCAGGGCCTCGCGCACGGCGTCCACGCGCTCGGCCGCACGCATCTCGGTGTGCAGGCGGAGGCTGTCGGCGACCTCGCGCCCGACGGGGCGCAGCGGGTCCAACGCGCCCAGGGCCTCCTGGCCGACGTAGCCGACCCGCGATCCCCGCAGCCGGCGCCACCGCCGCTCCGTGTACCCGCCGACGTCGACGCCGTCGACCGCGAACACGTCGGCGTGCACGGCGGCGCCGGGCGCGGACAGGCCGAGCACGGCTCGGGCGGTGACGGTCTTGCCAGACCCGGACGCCCCGACCAGGGCGACGCACTCGCCGGCGTCGACGCGCAGGTCGACACCATTGACGATCGGGGTGCCGCCGATGGCGACGGTGAGCCCGCGGACGTCGAGGACGGCGCTCACCGCGCGGCCCCGGTCCGTCGGATCGCGCGGCCGAGCACGGTGACGGCGGTCGCGAGCACCACGATCGCGAGTCCGGGGAAGGTGCTCATCCACGGCGCGGTCTGCAGGTACGTGCGACCGTCGGCGAGCATCGCGCCCCACTCCGGCGCGGGCGGGGGCGTGCCGACCCCGAGGTAGCTCAGCGCCGAGGCCCACACGACCGCCTGCCCGACCCCGAGCGTGGCGACGGCGACGACGGGCCAGAGAGCCGTCGGCAGCACGTGCCGGACCACGGTGCGGGCGGGGGAGCGGCCGAGCAGCACCGCCGTCTCGACCACCTGCGAACTCCGGGCGGCCCGGACCAGGCCGCGCACGATCCGGGCGTAACCGGGAGCGGTCGCGAACCCGACCGCGAGCACCGCCGGCACCGGACCCGGACCGGTCACGGCGATGACGACCAGGGCGACGAGCAGCAGCGGCAGGGCGAACGCGACCTCGGTGACGCGGCCGATGACGGCGTCGAGCAGGCGTCCGGGTCGTCCGGCCCCGGCACCGAGTCCGGCGACGACGCCGAGCAGGACGCCCACGCCGCCGCCGATCAGGGTCGCGGCGACGCCGACGACGAGCGATGCCCGGGTCCCCGCGACCACCCGTGCCAGGACGTCGCGTCCGGACTCGTCGGTGCCGAACGGGTGCGCGCCGCTGGGCGCAGCCAGGGCGTCTGCGGGGTGCACCGCGAGCGGGTCCCCGCCGCCGAGCAGGGCGGGCCACGCCGCCGCCACGACGGCGACCAGGACGACAACCCCGGCGGCGATGCCGCCGGCGCCGAGCGTCCCCCCACGGACGCGCTCGGTGCCGGCGGCGGTCTGGTGGCCGGGCGCTCCGGTCTGGAGGCCCGGGTCGGCGATCCCGCTCACCGCGCGCCCGCCGGTCGGCCGGGTCCACGGCGTCGGGCGTCGACTGGGCGGGAGGTCGCGTTCCGTGCGGTGCTGCGCGGGTCGACGGCACGTTCGACCAGGTCGGCCACGGCGAGCACGACGACGTACGCGGCGGCCGACACCATCGCGATGCCGGCGACGAGCGGCATGTCCCGCTGGGTGACGGCGGTGACCAGGGCTCGGCCGATGCCGGGCAGGGCGAACACGGACTCGACGACCACGGCTCCGGAGACGAGCGACCCGAAGGCCCACGCGGACAGCGCGATCCCGGGCAGGGCGGCGTGCCGGAGCAGGTGCCGTCCGAACAGTCCGAGGCGGGTCTCGCCCCGGCCCCGGGCGGCGAGTGCGAAGGCCGAACGCTGCGCGTCGACCACGCCGTCGCGCACGGTCTCGGCCAGGTACCCGGCGACCGGCACGGCCACGGTCAGCACCGGGAGCACCCACCCGCGCGCGGTGCCGTCACTGACCGCCGGCACCCATCCCAGCGAGGTGGCGAACACCACGATGAGCACGCTGCCGAGCCAGAAGTGCGGCATCACGCTCGCGGTGACGCTCAGGGCGCTGGTGAGCCCGGCGGCGATCCGGCCGCGCTGCGTCGAGGCCCAGGCGGCGATGATCGCCAGCACCCAGGCGACGACGAGACCGGCGACCGCGAGCGTCAGCGTGACGGGCAGCTGCTGGGCGAGGAGCGTCGCGACCGGGGTGCGGAAGGCGTACGAGTCCCCGAGCTGGCCGGTCGCCAGACGTCCGAGGAACACCGCGTACTGCACCAGGACCGGCTGGTCGAGGCCGTACTCGTGGCGGACCTGGGCGACGGCCTCGGCCGAGGCCTGCGAGCCCGGTCCGCCGAGGATCGCGAGCGCCGGGTCACCGGGGATGAGCCGGATCGCGACGAAGACGATCGTCGCGACGGCCCAGAGCACGCCGATGCCCCCGGCGAGCCGCCGGACGGCCCACCAGACCCATCGCATCCGGGTCAGCGGTCGATCCAGGCGGTGCCGAACCAGGGCGTCGAGACCGGGGTGGTCCGGATGCCGTGCACGGCCGAGCGCACCAGGAAGTGGTTCTGCTGGTCGTACAGCGGGAGCACCGTGTCGCTCGCCAGGATCGCCTTCTGGGCCTGCTCGTACAGGTCGGCGCGCTCGTCGGCGTCCGAGGTGCGGGCGGCCCGCTCGAGCAGCCGGTCGAGCGCCGGGTCGTCGAGCTGGGCGAGGTTCGCGAAGTAGCCGGACGGTGCCGGTTCGATGCTCGCGCTGTCGTACAGGATGCGCAGGACGTCGGGGCCGACCTTCGTGTACGGGGCGCTGACGACGTCGTACTCGTTCGCGGCGAGGGCGGCGTACCAGCTGGACAGGTCGAGTTCGTCGAGGACGACCTTGAACCCGACGGCCTTCTCGGACGCCTGGATCTGCTGGAACAGGCTGCGCTCGGCCGGCACCGACTGGTTCGTCGAGACGGGGAACGTCACGGTGAGCTGCTGGCCGTCCTTCTCGCGGATGCCGTCCGACCCGACCTTCCACCCGGCGTCGTCGAGGAGCTGCTTCGCCTTGGTGGGGGAGTAGTCGAACCGGCTCTTCTCCGAGTACGCGAGCGGCTCGGCGCTCGAGAGCACCGAGTACGAGCGCTTCGCGGTGCCGAGGAACAGCGACTGCAGGCCGGGGTCGATTTCCGCTCCGGCGATGAAGGCCTGGCGCACCGCCTCGTCGCGGAACACCCCGTGACCGGAGTTCAGCTCGAGCCGGTTCGAGGCACCAGGGCGCGGGGCGTCGAGGTCGCGGATCGCGCCCTTCGCCGACGCGGCCTTGAGCTGGTCGGGCTGGGCGTTGTCGATCACGTCGACCTGGCCGGACTGCAGCGCGGCGTAGCGCGAGGTCGAGTCCGGCAGGAACCGCCACGTGATGCCGGACAGGCGCGGCTTCGTCGCGCCCCAGTAGTCGGTGTTCTTCGTCAGGGTGACGCGGTCGCCGTGCTTCCATCCGGTGACCCGGAACGGGCCGGTGCCGACGGGGGACTCGCAGTTCGTCGCCTGCTCCCGCTCGAGTGCCTTCGGGGACTCCATGCCCACCCAGGGCTGCGAGAAGGACTCGAGCAGCGCGCTGTCCGGGCGGCTCAGCGTCAGCGTGACGGTGTGCTCGTCGGTGGCGGTCGCCTTCGTGATGGACTGCAGCGCCAGGTAGCCGGTGCTCGAGGCGGTGGCCGGGTCCTGCACGTGCTCGATGTTCGCCACGACCGCGGCGGCGTCGAACGGGGTGCCGTCGGTGAAGGAGACGTCGTCGCGCAGGGTGAACGCCAGGGTCTTCCCGTCGTCGCTCGTCGTCCACTTCGTCGCGAGTTCCGGCGTGGGCTTGCCGTCCTCGAGCCCGACGAGCTCCTCGATGTACTGCGTCGCCAGGAGCGCCTGCGGGTAGTTGCCGCCGACGTGCGGGTCGAGGCAGGTCGGTTCGGCGTCGCCGGAGGCGTAGGTGAGCGTGCCGCCCGCGACCGGGGTGCTGCTCCCGGTGCTCGTGCCCGGTCCGCTGCAGGCAGCCAGGACGAGCAGGACCGCCGAGGCGCCCGCGACGGCGGTGAGGGTTTTCTGTACTGAGTCCAAGATCATGGCTGACCGAGTCTAGCGGTTTACTGGGGCCCATGGACGAACCGATCCGCCGCGGTGGCCGCCCCCGACGCTCGAGCGCCGAGGTGCTCGCGGACGCCGCCGCCGAGCTCTTCCTCGAGCAGGGGTACGGACGCACCACGGTCGACCAGATCGCCGCCCGCGCCGGGGTCAGCCGCGCGACGTTCTTCAACTACTTCCCGGCGAAGGCCGACGTGATGTGGCTCGAACTCGACGCCGCCGTCGCCGGGCTGCCCGGGTACCTCGCCGCGTCGACGGAGCCGAGCGTCGTCCGGGCCGTCGAGCAGGCGCTCCTCGCCGCAGCCCGTGCCCACGACCCCGAGCGGGTGCCGTGGGCCGTCGCGCAGGCCGAGGTGATGGGCATCGGGCCCGAACTGGTGGCGGGCGTCGCGGTCCGGGTGACGGCGCAGCACGAGGCCGTCGCCGCCTTCGTCGCGGGCCGCACGGGGGAGCAGCCGCGCTCGCTCTGGCCGCAGACGGTGTCCGGCGCGATGCTCGGTGCCGCCGCCGCCGCGTTCGGGGTGTGGGTCACCGACGGGGTCGGCCGCCGTGCGCTCGTCGAGTACGTCGCGGCGGCGCTCACCCCGGTGGTCGCGGGCCTCGACGCCCGCTGACACGCCGGCGTCTTCGCGCGACGCCGCCTCGACGGCGAGGCGCCGTTGAATCCTGCGGCGTCTCGAGCACATGGCGGCGTCTTGCTGACACGCCGGCGTCCCACGGGCCGCGCGCGGGGCGGTGGACGTGACGGGCGGCGGACGGGAGGCCCGTGGCGGCCTGGCACCGCGCCTCCCGTCCGACGTTCGGTCGCCCACGGAACACGCCGGCGTCTTCACCTGACGCCGCCTCGACGGCGAGACGCCGTTGAATCCTGCGGCGTCTCGAGCACATGGCGGCGTCTTGCTGACACACCGGCGTCTTGCGACACGAACTCCGCCGCCGGCCACCCACCCAGTCGACGCTCACTCCGTGCGCAGGGTCCCCGCCCCACCGGACGCGACGTCCGGAGCCGTGCCGTCCCGCACGACCTCGGGCACGTCGCCGTCGGTCGGTACCAACGACTCGTCGCCGGGGTAGCTCAGGGTGAGGACGGCCTCCTCGATGTACGGGCTGTCCTCGAGCGACTTCTCCACGTCGCGCAACCGCACCGCCACGTGCTCCTCGGTCTCGTTGCCCGTCAGGTCGACGGCCGCGACGAGGTACACCCGCGACGGCCCCACGAACTCCAGGTGCAGGTAGGTGACCCGCTCGACCTGCGACCGGCCCAACAGCTCGACGAGCACCGCGTTCTCGAGCTCGGGGGACGTGCTCTGGCCGAGCAGGAACCGGCGGTTGCGGTCGATCAGGACGATCGCGACGATCCCGAGCAGCACACCGATCGCGATGGAGCCGAGTGCGTCGAAGACCGCCAGCCCGGTGACCTGGTGCAGGAACACCCCGAGGAACGCCACGACCAGGCCGATCAGCGCCGCCGCGTCCTCGGCGAACACCGCACGGAGCGTCGGGTTCGACGACTGCAGCACGTGCCGCAGCACCGGGACCTTGCGCTTGGTCGCGGCACCGTGCGCCTGCCGGTACGCCTGCAGGAAGCTCGTGCCCTCGAGCAGGAACGCGACCCCGAGCACGACGTAGTTGAGCACCACGTCCTCGGCCGGCCCGGTGTCCCCGAACTCCGAGATGCCGTGGTAGATCGACACGATCGCACCGGCCGTGAACAGGCCGAACGCGGCGAACATCGACCAGATGTACGTCTCGCGTCCGTACCCGAGCGGGTGCGCGGTGTCCCGCTTCTTGCCGCCCCGTCGTTCCGCGACGAGCAGGAACACCTCGTTGCCGGTGTCCGCCCAGGAGTGCGCCGCCTCGGCCACCATCGAGGCCGAACCCGAGACGAGCGAGGCGATCGTCTTCGCGATCGCGACGAGCAGGTTCGCCCCGAACGCGATCAGGACGGTGACGAGTGACTCGGGGCGTTCTTCTGCGGGCATCACTCAAGCATGCTCCCGTCCGGTAAAGTCGTGTTCCAAGAGCGTCGATCCGGCCATCACCGGGGAGCTTCCGGAAGAACGCGGAGCGCACCAGCGCCTCCGTCAGTAGAACCGGGCGGGTTCGGGACCGTCACCACCCCCGACACAGAGTGGTCGCACAGCGCACGTTGGGCGGCAAACGAGGTGGTACCGCGGAACCTGCTTTCGTCCTCGTGGAGATCGAGCGAACCCACAAGGAGTCCCGGTGCCGTACCCGTTGAACGCCGATGCCGATGGTGTCGTCCCCTCGCCGAGCTTCCCCGCCGTCGAGCGGGGCATCCTCGCCTTCTGGAAGCGCGACGACACGTTCCAGGCGTCCATCGACGCGCGACAGGGCTGCCCGGAGTGGACCTTCTACGACGGCCCGCCGTTCGCCAACGGCCTGCCGCACTACGGGCACCTGCTGACCGGGTACGCCAAGGACGTCTTCCCGCGCTACCAGACCATGCGCGGCAAGCAGGTTCACCGCCGCTTCGGCTGGGACACCCACGGCCTGCCCGCCGAGCTCGAGGCGATGCGGCAGCTCGGCATCACCGAGAAGCACGAGATCGACGCCATGGGCATCGACGTCTTCAACGCCGCCGCCAAGAAGTCCGTGCTGCAGTACACCGACGAGTGGCAGGAGTACGTCACCCGCCAGGCGCGCTGGGTCGACTTCGAGGACGACTACAAGACCCTCGACGTCACCTTCATGGAGAGCGTGCTCTGGGCGTGGAAGCAGCTCTGGGACAAGGGTCTGGCGTACGAGGGCTTCCGGGTCCTGCCGTACTGCTGGAACGACCAGACGCCGCTGTCCAACCACGAGCTGCGCATGGACGACGACGTCTACAAGATGCGCCAGGACCAGTCCGTCACCGTCTCGTTCCCGCTGCACGGCTCGCGCGCGGACGCGCTCGAGCTCTCCGACGTGCGGGCACTCGCCTGGACGACGACCCCCTGGACCCTCCCGACGAACGCCGCCCTGGCCGTCGGTCCGGACATCGCGTACGCGGTCGTCCCGGCAGGGCCTGGAGGCGCGGCTGACGGTGCCGACGCCGGTTCCGTCTCCTACCTGCTGGCTTCGGACACCGTGGCCGCGCACGCGAAGGAGCTCGGCTACGCCTCGGGTGACGAGGCGCTCGCCGCCGTCGCGCGCACCCTGACGGGCGCCGAGCTCGACGGCGTCGAGTACGAGCGTCTGTTCGACTTCCTGGCCGACGCCGAGGGCTACGAGCACGCCTGGCGCATCCTGGTCGCCGAGTACGTCGAGACCGGTGAGGGCACCGGCATCGTGCACCAGGCCCCGGCCTACGGTGCCGACGACCAAGAGGTCTGCGCCGCCGCCGGCATCCCCGTGGTGCTGTCCCTCGACGAGGGCGGCGTCTTCACGTCGCAGTTCGGCGAGGTCGCCGGCATGCTCTGGTCGGACGCGAACAAGCCGCTGACGAAGGCCGTCCGCGACGCCGGGCGACTGCTCCGCCAGGCGTCCTACGAGCACAGCTACCCGCATTGCTGGCGCTGCCGGAAGCCCCTCATCTACAAGGCCGTCTCGTCGTGGTTCGTCCGCGTCACCGAGCTCCGTGACCGCATGGGTCAGCTCAACCAGGACATCAACTGGGTGCCGGACAACGTCAAGGACGGCCAGTTCGGCAAGTGGGTGGGGAACGCCATCGACTGGTCGGTCTCGCGCAACCGCTACTTCGGCACGCCGATCCCGGTGTGGCAGTCCGACGACCCCGAGTACCCGCGCACCGACGTGTACGGCTCGCTCGCCGACATCGAGCGCGACTTCGGTCGCCTGCCGGTGAACGCCGAGGGTGAAGTGGACCTGCACCGGCCGTTCATCGACGACCTGACGCGGCCGAACCCCGACGACCCCACGGGTAACTCGACGATGCGCCGGATCACCGACGTGTTCGACGTGTGGTTCGACTCCGGGTCGATGCCGTACGCCCAGGTGCACTACCCGTTCGAGAACGCTGCGTGGTTCGAGTCGCACAGCCCGGCCGACTTCATCGTCGAGTACATCGGGCAGACGCGCGGCTGGTTCTACGTCATGCACGTGCTCTCCACCGCGCTGTTCGACCGGCCGGCGTTCCAGAACGTCATCAGCCACGGCATCGTCCTCGGCTCGGACGGCCAGAAGATGTCGAAGTCGCTCCGGAACTACCCGGACGTCTCCGAGGTCTTCGACCGCGACGGCGCCGACGCCATGCGCTGGTTCCTGATGTCCTCGTCGGTGATCCGCGGCGGCAACCTCGTCGTCACCGAAGAAGGCATCCGCCAGGGCGTCCGCGAGTTCATGCTGCCGCTGTGGTCGACGTACTACTTCTTCACCCTGTACGCGAACGCCTCGGGTCCCGACGGCTACCGGGCCCAGCGCCGGACCGACTCGACCGACGTGCTCGACCGGTACCTGCTCGCGAAGACCCGGGTCCTCGTCAGCGACGTCCGGACGCACCTCGACGCGCTCGACACCCCGCTCGCGGCCCAGGCCGTCCGCGACTTCGCCGACGTGCTGACGAACTGGTACGTCCGCCGCTCGCGCGACAAGTTCTGGACCGGGGCCGACGCGGACGCCGGAGCCGAGACCCGTGCGGCGTTCGACACGCTGTACACCGTGCTCGAGACCCTGACCCGGGTCGCCGCCCCGCTCGCGCCGCTCGTCACCGAGGAGATCTGGAAGGGCCTGACCGGCGGGCGCAGCGTCCACCTGACGGACTTCCCGGACCCCGACGAGTTCCCCGCCGACGACGCCCTCGTCGACGCGATGGACCGTGTGCGCGACGTCGCCTCGAAGGGCCTGGCGCTCCGCAAGGCCACCGGCAAGCGCGTCCGCCTGCCCCTCGCCACCCTGACCCTGGTGGTGCCGGACCCGGCCGCGGTCGAACCGTTCGCCGACATCCTGCGCGACGAGCTCAACGTCAAGCGCGTGGTGCTCGAGGCCCAGGCCGAGGAGTCGCTGGCGCAGTACGGCATCGAGCGGAAGCTCACCGTGAACGCCCGCGTCGCCGGCCCCCGCATCGGCAAGCAGGTGCAGCAGGTGATCCCGGCCGCCAAGAAGGGCGACTGGACCGCGACCGACTCCGGCGTGACCGTCGGCGGCGTCGACCTGATCGAGGGCGAGTACTCGCTCGACCTCACGGTGGCCGACGCCTCGGTGGCCGTGGCGTTCCTCGACGAGGGTGGCTTCGTCGTGCTCGACACCGTGACCACGCCCGAGCTCGAGGCCGAGGGGCTCGCCCGTGACGTCGTCCGTGCCGTCCAGCAGGCCCGCCGCGACGCCGACCTCGACGTCAGCGACCGCATCGCCCTGACCCTGCGGGTGGACGACACGGCCGACGGCGCGGTCCGCACGCACCAGGAGCTCATCGCGGGGGAGACCCTGGCGACGAGCGTCGAGATCGAGCCCCTCGGGGCGGACGACACCACCACCGACGTCGGTGACGGTGCGAAGGTATCCGTGGAGGTAGCACGCGCATGAGTGACGACGACCAGTACGACGGCCACGAGGCGAACGAGGAGTTCGTCGGACACGACGAGTTCGACGGTCGCGACGAGGACGGCATCCGGATCCCGGTCGGCCCCTCCGGAGACGCTCCAGCCGACGCCGTGCCCTACGGCGGCGACGACGACGAGGTCCGCCGCGTCGAGGCCGCCCTGTACGCCCGCATCGGTGAACAGGCCCCCGAGCGCCGGCTGACGGCCACCCGCCGCGCCGTCGAGCTGCTCGGCGACCCGCACCTGGCGTACCCGGTGATCCACGTGACGGGCACGAACGGCAAGACGTCGACCGCGCGCACCATCGAGAGCATCGTCCGGGCACACGGTCTGCGCACCGGTCTGATGACGAGCCCGCACCTGGTGTCGATCCGGGAACGCATCGTGGTCGACGGCCAGCCGATCGCGGCGGACCGCTTCGTCGAGAACTGGGACGACATCGCCCCGGTGCTCGAGATCACCGACCGCGAGCTCGCCGACAAGGGCGAACTCCCGCTGACCTTCTTCGAGGCGCTCACCGTGCTCGCCCTGGCGTGCTTCGCCGAGGCGCCGGTGGACGTCGCCGTGATCGAGGTCGGGATGGGCGGCGAGTGGGACTCCACCAACGTCGTGCAGAGCCAGGTGTCGGTGTTCACGCCGATCGCCATCGACCACGCGAAGCAGCTCGGTGCCACCGTGGCCGAGATCGCCCGCACCAAGTCGGGCATCGTCAAGCCGTCGTCCGCCGTGGTGTCGAGCCGGCAGGTCCCCGAGGCCCTCGCCGAACTCGAGCGCGCCGCCGAGCTCACCGAGTCCACCCTGGCCGTCGAGGGCACCGGCTTCAGTGTCGTCGACGTCACCCCGGCCGTGGGCGGACAGCTCATCACCGTGCAGGGCATCGCCGGCCGCTACGACGACCTGTTCCTGCCGCTGTTCGGCCGGCACCAGGCCGAGAACGCCGCCGTGGCGATCGCGGCGGTCGAGTCGTTCCTCGGCCGCGGGGCCCAGGCCCTCGACGAGGACGTCCTGTCGGAGGGCATCGCCGGCACGACCAGCCCCGGTCGCCTGCAGCCCATCGCGACCGACCCGACCGTCGTCGTCGACGCCGCGCACAACCCGCACGGTGCGAAGGCCCTGGCCGAGGCGCTGCCGATCGCGTTCCCGTCCGAGCACGTCGTCGGCGTCGTCGGGATCCTCGGAGACAAGGACGCCCGTGGGTTCGTCCGCGCGCTCAAGGACACCGTCGCGACGTTCGTCGTGACACAGCCGCCGGGGGAACGTGCGCTCGACGCGGACGAGTTCGCCCGGGTCGTCGTCGACGAGGTCGGCGAGGACCGCGTCGTCGTCGAGCCGTCCCTGGCATCCGCACTGCAGGAAGCGCGCAGCCTGGCCGACGAGGCGGACGCCGAGGACGCCCTCGTGCTCGTCGCGGGCTCCATCGTGATGGTGGGCGCGGTCATGGACCTCGTGCACCGCGAAGGCGAGTCGAAGTGACGGACGCACCACGGGCCTCCCGGCCGGGCCGCGCACCGCGCACCCGGAAGCCGCGCCGCGAGCGCGGGGCGCAGGAGAGCCTGCTCTCGATCACGCTGGTGCTCGAGGCGATCATGTTCTTCTTCCCCATGCTCGTCGTCTTCGGCAAGGGCACGCTGCCGCCCGCCGCGGCCTTCGGTGGCGGCATCGGCGCGATCATCGTCCTCGCAGCTGCCTCACGTCTGACGGGCAACCGGGCCGGTGTATGGTTCGGGTGGCTGCTGCAGGCGGCCATCCTCGCCACCGGGTTCATCGAACCGTTCATGTTCGCGGTCGCCGTGGTGTTCCTGGCGCTGTGGGTCTTCTGCTTCGTCAAGGGCGGTCAACTGGACCGTCAGAACGCCGCGCGCCGAGCGGCCATGGGCGAGGACTGACCACCACATTCGACCCCGAACACAGGGAGTACTGCGTGTCCGACTTCGAAGAGACCCTCGTCCTCGTCAAGCCCGACGGCGTCGCCCGCCAGCTGACCGGTGAGATCCTCCGCCGGATCGAGGCGAAGGGCTACGAGCTCGTCGACCTGAAGATGCTCACCGCACCGCGCGACCTGCTCGACGCGCACTACGAGGAGCACCAGGGCAAGCCGTTCTTCGAGCCGCTCGTCGAGTTCATGCAGTCCGGTCCGGTCGTCGCCGTGCGCGTCGCCGGCAACGGTGCGATCGCGGGATTCCGCTCGCTCGCCGGCACCACCGACCCGACCTCCGCCGCGCCCGGCACCATCCGTGGTGACCTGGGCCGCGACTGGGGCCTCAAGGTGCAGCAGAACCTGGTCCACGGTTCGGACAGCCCCGAGTCGGCCGCGCGCGAGCTCGCGCTCTGGTTCGCCTGAGCGACGGGGACGACGTGACGAACAACGACCGACCCACCAAGAACGAGCGCCGTCAGCACGCCCGAGAGGTCGCACGCCAGCGCGCCGACGCCGAGAAGCGCCGCAAGCGCCGCAACAAGTGGTTCCTGCAGGGCGGCATCGGCCTGGGCATCGTGGCGATCGCCGCGATCATCGCGATCGTCGTGGTGAACGTGAACAACGCCCCCGTGGTGTCCGCAGCGGGGCCGAAGAACATGGCCACGGGCGCGATCCAGTTCACCGGCCAGGACGGCAAGGTCACCCCGGTGACCACGCCGGCCGTCTCCGCGACGGGCTCGGCCTCGCCGGTCCCGACGGCGAACAGCGACGGCGCCGTGACGGTCACCGAGTACGTCGACTGGGCCTGCCCGGTCTGCAAGCAGTTCGAGGCGGCCTACTCCGACCAGATCCTCGACAAGGTGAAGTCGGGCGACGCGACCCTGGCGATCCAGCCGGTGTCGATCCTCGACCGCAGCTACGCGGGCTCCCGCTACGCCAGCCGTGCCGCGAACGCCGCCATGTGCGTGGCGAACTACGCGCCGGACAAGTTCCTCGACGTGCAGACGCAGTTCTTCGAGAACCAGCCGGCCGAGGGCACCAAGGGCTTGACCAACTCCGAGATCGCGAAGCTCGTCAAGGCGGGCGGCGCGAGCGGTTCGGACCTGTCCGAGTGCCTGTCGTCCGAGCAGTTCAAGGGCTGGGTGACGAAGTCCACGCAGGCCGTCACCACGAACGAGGCGCTCGCGGGCACGCAGGGCTTCGGCACGCCGACGATCGTCGTCGACGGCAAGCGCCTGGACGACCTGAGCACCGTCATCACCGCGATCGACGCCGCGGCGAAGTAGCACTCCCCGAACGACCGACGGCCCTCGCTCCCATCTGGGATCGGGGGCCGTTCGTCGTGAGCGGGGAAGGCTAGGACGCTCCGCCGTGCTTCCGGACGAAGGCCGTGAACGCGTCGACGTCGGCGAGGGACGCCGCGCCGTCCGCGTTGTACTGCTCACCGTCGACGATGATCGTCGGCGTGCTCGTGATCCCGTCGAGCGACGAGTTCGGCACCGGGTCGTTCATCGCCCGGTTCGTGGCGTCGGCGACCCACCCGGCGAAGTCCTGCCGGGTGATGCACGGCGCCACGGCCGGATCCGTCGCCCCGGCCTGGCGCGCGAGGGACGCCAGCTCGTCGTTCGTGAGTCCGCGCGTGCTCTCCGAGGGCTGGTGTTCGTAGAGCGAGCTGTTGAACGCCAGGAACGCGTCCGGGTCGTGGTCCGCCACACAGGCGGCAGCCGCAGCCGACCGGGTGGAGTACCGCGATCCGAGCGACACGCGGTCGAGCAGCCCGAGCGGATGCAGCTCGAGGGTCGCGGTGCCGTCCTCGACCCACTGTCGGATCCGGGGCATCTGGGCCGTCTCGAACTGGTTGCAGTACGGGCACATGTAGTCCGCGTAGATCGTGATCGCGGTCTTCGTGCCGTCCTGTTCGTTCGGTGTCGGGGTCCCGCCGTCGGGCACCGCCCGCGTCTCGACCGGCACGATCCTGCCGTTCGCCCCGGTGAGCAGGACACCGTCGCTCGCCGCGTTCCGCGGACCCGGCCCGGCGGGCTGCACGGAGTTCGCGATCACCAGGGCGACGACCGCGACCACCGCGAGGCTCCCGACGACGATCCCGCTGATGCCGAGTGTGCGGCGGCGGCGTCGGCGCGACTGCTCCGCCGCCAGTGCCGCTCGCGCGCGGTCACGTGCGGCGTCCCGGCGCGCCCTGCCGCTCTCGTTCTCGCTCATCGATCCCGAGCGTAGGGGCAGCGGGGACGGCTCAGAAGCTGGTGAGCACCGCGGGGAACTTGATGATGATCGTGACGATGATGACCAGGTAGTTCGCCAGCGCGAACGCCCAGCTGAAGGGCAGGAGCGACCGCCCGACGCGCTGCGCCCCGGCGCCGAAGCGACCCTGCGCCGTGTTCCAGATCGTGAACACCCAGAACATCGGGATCGTCATCGACCAGACGAGCATGCACCACGGGCACAGCGCGCCGATGACGAAGACGGTCTGCATGAACAGCCAGGTCACGAAGACCCATGCCAGGAAGACCCCGGCGTTGAAGACGATCCAGAACCAGCGCGAACCGTTCCGGAACCCGGCGAGCAGCAGCACCGCGACAGCGATCGGGGCGACGAACCCCATGACGCCGAGCAGCGGGTTCGGGAACCCGAACAGGTGCCCCTGCCAGCTGGCCATCACGTCGGAGCAGTTGATGAAGGGGTTCACGTCACAGCTCAGGACGGCCTTCGGGTTCTGGTACTTCGTGAACTCGTCGAGGACGAGCCGGAAGGAGCCGAACAGGCCGACGATCCCGGTGACGAGCAGGAAGACCGCCATCGCGATCGGACGACGGGGGGCAGGGGCAGACGCGGTCACGCGGTCATCATCGCATGCGGGTTCCGGTGCTTTCCGGGTGCGGCATGCGATAATGCCTGGAGGTCGTGCGGCCAACCGCACACCGAAGAGAGCTTTCCGAGTGACGCCCCACCGGGCCGAACCCGGACGATCAGGTGCGGTGAGAGCGCACTGTGGTCGGGCAGCGTCACTCCGACGCCGAGCCGGACCGGGCCGGGTGCCCGGACCGGAACGGGCGCGGACGCAACGAGAAGTTGACGCGGACCGATCACGAGACAGCGAGCGCGGGGGCGTCGACGCCGCCCGCCACGACACAGAATTCCCGCCACCCGAAAGGGTGCGAGTGGGGCCGAGGAGTGCACCAGTCCATGGTGGAGCAGAACAACGACAACACGACCAACGACGAGAACGCGCCGAAGCGCCGGAGCCGCCTGTTCGGCGGTCGCCGCGCCCGGTCGTCCGGCCAGGAGGCCCGTGGGAGCGCCGAGCAGGCACCCCACGCCGACGAGACCCTCGCGCTGACGGGCGGCGCTGACGCCCGTCCCGCGGCCAGCGTCGCGTCGGCCGGTTCGCCGGACTCTCCCGATTCGCCGGACTCGCCCGACTCCCCGGCCTCGCCGGCGTCGCCCGTCGAGCCGACCGACACCGGGGCGGTCTCCGTCGCGGTCGAGGCCGTCGCCGACAGTGGTGCCGAGCCGCACGACGTGAGCACGCTGACCGGTGACCTGCCGGTCGTGACGGGCGACCAGTCGGCGACCGCGACCGACGGGGCGGACGCGGACCGCGCCTCCCGTCCGGCCGATGCCGCACCGACGGCCGAGGCGAGCGACGACGCAGCACCCGCTGACGAGCCGTTCGTGCCGAAGGCCACGAGCACGCTCAGCCTGATCTTCCACGCGCCGGTGCTGCCGGAGCTGCCGCAGCGCGCGCCCCGGTTCGAGCGCGACCGCGATCGTGACCGTGACCGCGACCGTGACGAGGACGACCGCTACGACCGCGAGGACCGGTTCGACCGCGATCGCGACCGTGACGACCGCGACGACCAGGGCGGCTCGCGCCGTCGCTCGCGTCGCCGTGGTTCGAGCGCCGACCGCGAGGCCCGCGAGCCGCGCGACCACCAGGAGCCGCGCCGCCGCGAGCCGGAGCTCATCACCGAGCCGCAGCGCATCAAGGGTTCGACCCGGCTCGAGGCGAAGAAGCAGCGCCGTCGTGACGGCCGCGATGCCGGACGCCGCCGTCAGGTGGTCAGCGAGGACGAGTTCCTCGCCCGCCGCGAGAGCGTCGACCGCCAGATGATCGTCCGCTCCAGCTCGTCGACGATCGAGATCGGCGTGCTCGAGGACGGCATCCTCGCCGAGCACTACATCACCAAGTCCGAGAACGTGTCGCTCATCGGCAACGTCTACCTCGGCAAGGTGCAGAACGTCCTGCCCTCGATGGAGGCGGCGTTCGTCGACATCGGTCGTGGCCGGAACGCCGTGCTCTACGCCGGTGAGGTCGACTGGAACTCCGTCGAGACCGGCAACCACGGTCGCCGCATCGAAGCAGCGCTCAAGCCGGGCGACAAGGTCCTCGTGCAGGTCACGAAGGACCCGGTCGGCCACAAGGGTGCGCGCCTCACCAGCCAGATCTCGCTGCCGGGTCGCTACCTGGTCTACGTGCCGAACGGCTCGATGAACGGGATCTCGCGCAAGCTGCCGGACACCGAGCGTGCCCGACTGAAGAAGATCCTGAAGGAGGTCCTGCCGGAGCACGCGGGCGTCATCGTGCGCACCGCTGCCGAGGGTGCGACCGAGGAGCAGCTCACCCGCGACGTGCAGCGCCTGACCAGCCAGTGGGAGGCCATCCAGAAGAAGGTCGCCGGTGGCCACGCCCCGGTGATGCTGCACTCCGAGCCCGACCTGCTCATCAAGATCGTCCGCGACGTCTTCAACGAGGACTTCACGAAGCTGATCATCGACGGCGAGGCCGCCGGCGGCACCATCGACGAGTACCTGTCGGCCGTCGCCCCGGACCTCAAGGACCGCGTCGTCCGGTACGAGGGCCCCGACTCCTTCGAGGAGTTCCGCCTCAACGAGCAGATCGACAAGGCGCTCGACCGCAAGGTCTGGCTGCCCTCCGGTGGGTCGCTCGTCATCGACCGGACCGAGGCCATGACGGTCGTCGACGTCAACACGGGCAAGTTCGTCGGCTCCGGCGGCAACCTCGAGGAGACGGTCACGAAGAACAACCTCGAGGCAGCCGAGGAGATCGTCCGGCAGCTCCGCCTGCGGGACATCGGCGGCATCATCGTCGTCGACTTCATCGACATGGTGCTCGAGGAGAACCGCGACCTCGTGCTCCGCCGCCTGGTGGAGTGCCTGAGCCGTGACCGCACGAAGCACCAGGTCGCCGAGATCACCTCGCTCGGCCTCGTGCAGATGACCCGCAAGAAGATCGGTGTCGGTCTGCGCGAGTCCCTCGACGAGGTCAACGCCAAGATCAACGACAACAACGCCGACCCGGGCCCGAGCAAGGGTCGCCGCAAGGGCCGTGGCGGGAACGGCAACGAGAACGGCCGGTCCGGCAACGGCGGGAACGGCGGCAACGGCAACGGGAACTCCGGTTCGTCGGGGTCGTCGGGGCCGTCGCACGGCGCGTCCAGCCAGGCGCACCAGATCACCGACGACGTGAAGAACGCGCTGTCCCGGATCGCCGCCTCGACCCTGTCGCACGACGAGCAAGAGGCAGCGGCTGCCGCCGTGACCGCGACGGAGGCCACGGCACCGTCGTCGGCCGACGCGTCGACCGGCACGGACAGCACGGGTGGCGAACAGCCGACCGGTTCGAAGCGTCGTCGTCGTGGCCGTGGAAGCCGCGGGGGAGACCAGCAGAACGGCGAGCAGCAGACCGGCGACCAGCAGGCTGCCGTGCCGGCTGGGGCCACCGAGGCCGCCGAGCAGTCGGACGCACCGGAGTCCTCGGCAACCGCCGAGCCCGCCGTGGTCGTCGAGCCCGAGGCGCGCGCGCCGAAGGCCGCTGCTCCGGCCGTCACGGAGCCCGCTGCCGCACCGAAGGCGAAGGCCCCGGCCCGCCGTCGCGTGAGCTCGAGCGCCACCGTGACCCCGACCGACAACACCGTCGCGATCCTGGACATCCCGATCGCCGCGGCGCCCAAGCGCGAGCCCCGCGCGGTCGCCCCGGACGCCGAGTCCCTGCTCGACTCGGTGCTCCAGGCGCTCCCGGAGCCGAAGCAGCCCGGACAGGGGCGCTCGCGTTCCCGCCGGGTCTCGTCGCCGAGCATCAGCGCTCCGGCCACGCCGACGGAGGAGCCGACCGACGACGCCGACGGCTCCGACGGCACAGTGATCCTGGGGAACTGACGTGACGAACCCGGGCGACCCGCAGCAGCAGCGTGGGTACTACGGTGCGGGCTGGTCCCAGCCCGCACCGCCCGGCCCGGGTGCCCAGCAGCCCGGTGGCCACGTGCCGCCGCAGCAGGGCGGTGTGCCGCAGTACGGGCGTCAGCCCGGTGCCGGTGCGCCGTACGCCCCGCCGCGGCCGCCCCGTGCCCCGGCAGACCCGCGTCGGGCCTTCGCGCCCGGGGCCTCGGTGACGAACACGGCCGGCGCGCTCATCGCCGTGGTGGCGCTGGTGCTCGTCGAGTTCGTGTCCGGGCTCTTCGGGCTGCTCGGCACCTCGCTCGTGGTCAGTCCGTTCCGGCACTACGGCGCCGGCACGAGCCTGCTCGGCAGCTTCACGACCGGGGTCTTCGTGGCGCCGTTCCCGTACTACGTCGGCGCGTTCCTGGCCCTGGCGTTCCTGACGCCGATCGACCGTCGCAGTCCGCTGCCGAGGCTCCTGCTCCGCGTGGTGCTCGCCGGCGCCGCGGGGACGGTGGCCCTGATGCTCGTGGGGGTCTTCACCGGGTCGCTCGGAGCGACCACCGCAGGCGCCTCCCAGCTCGTCATCGACGTGGTCACGCGGCCGCTGCAGAACGGTCTGCCGTTCACGGTGATGCTCCTGGCGACCGCAACGGCGGCCTGGCTCTGGCTCGGTCGACCGCGCCGCGGACGAGGCCCGTCGACGACCCCGGGCATGCCGGGCACCGTCCGACCCGCCGACGCGGTGCCGCCGTCGACGATCCAGCAGCAGCCCCCGGCGAACCCCTGGGGCGGTCCAGCGCCCCGCTGAGCCCGCCCGCGGCCCCTCGCACGGTGCCAGGCCTCCGCCGACCCGTGCGGGGTTCCGTACTCGGTGCGCCCGTCTCCGCGTCGCACGGAGCACGGAACCTCGCACCGTGCGCGCGGCCCTGCGAGCCGGCGGCGCGCCGTGGGAGGTGCCGCGCGGGGCGGACCCGAACCGGGCCTCCCGGCCGCCCTGACGCGCTGTCAGCGGCTGCGCTTGTCCCGCTGCGCCACGCGCAGCCCACTGCGGATCAACCGCAGCACGAGCTCGCGACCGGTCACCGCCGAGGCGCCCGCGGCCACCAGTTCGTCGTACCGCGAGAGCGGGACGTCGTAGTGGTCGTGGTCGAACGCACGGCGCGGCACACCGGCCCGCGCAGCGAACGCGTGGAGTTCCGCGTAGGATTCATCACTGACGAGGTGCGACCACAGTGTGTCGTGGGCGGGCCACGTCGGTGGGTCGATCAACACGGTCACCGTGCAATCGTACGGGTGTCGCCGTTTGACCGGACCCAGGGTGATCGAGTATTCTCGGTCCCTGGTGTCAGCGGGCCGTTCTGCCTGCGTCGCCGATCGGGCCCGGCCTTCCCGGGAGCCGCTCGTGCAGAAGTGGGCACCCGAGACTTCCCTCAAGCAGAGTTACGTAAGGATTTCCACGTGGTTTACGCAGTAGTGCGCGCCGGCGGCCGTCAGGAGAAGGTCGAGGTCGGCACCATCCTGACCATCGACCGTGCCAAGGCGGACGACAAGGGCAACATCGACCTCGCCCCCGTGCTCCTCGTGGACGGTGACAAGATCACGTCGGCGGCTTCCGAGCTCGCGAACGTGACCGTCACCGCCGAGGTGCTCGACGACCTCCGTGGTCCCAAGGTCATCATCCAGAAGTTCAAGAACAAGACCGGGTACAAGAAGCGCCAGGGTTTCCGCGCTGAGCTGACCCGCGTCAAGATCACCAAGATCGCGTAAGGGAGTCAACTCATGGCACACAAGAAGGGTGCGAGTTCCACTCGCAACGGTCGTGACTCGAACGCACAGCGCCTCGGCGTGAAGCGCTTCGGTGGCGAGGTCGTCAACGCCGGCGAGATCATCGTCCGTCAGCGTGGGACCCACTTCCACCCGGGCGCCAACGTCGGCCGCGGTGGCGACGACACGCTGTTCGCCCTCTCGTCCGGTTCGGTCGAGTTCGGCACCAAGGGTGGCCGCAAGGTCATCAACATCGTCAACGCGTAGTCGTTCGAACGACTGCAGCTGGAGGGGCGGGCCGAGTGCCCGCCCCTCCTTCGCTTTTCCCGCCGACGATCCCGTCGGCACAACGAAACACCAGGAGTGGACCCATGGCGACCTTCGTCGACCGCGTGACCCTGCACCTCAGCGCGGGGCACGGCGGCAACGGCTGCGTGTCGGTCCGCCGTGAGAAGTTCAAGCCCCTCGCCGGGCCCGACGGCGGCAACGGCGGTGACGGCGGTGACATCGTGCTCGTCGCCGACCCGCAGGTGACGACGCTGCTCGGCTACCACCGTTCCCCGCACCGCTCGTCGAAGAACGGGCAGCCCGGCATGGGCGACCACCGCAGCGGTGTCAGCGGCGAGGTCCTCGAACTCCCGATGCCCGTCGGCACCGTGGTGTACGACGAGTCCGGCGAGGTCATCGCGGACCTCACCGAGCCCGGCATGCGCGTCGTCGTGGCCCCCGGTGGACAGGGCGGCCTCGGCAACGCGGCGCTCTCCACCACGAAGCGCAAGGCCCCCGGCTTCGCGCTCCTCGGCACCGAGGGCTGGGCAGGGGACATCAGCCTCGAGCTGAAGACCATCGCCGACGTGGCCCTCGTCGGGTTCCCGAGCGCCGGAAAGTCCTCGCTCATCGCAGCAGTCTCCGCCGCCAAGCCGAAGATCGCGGACTACCCGTTCACGACCCTCACCCCGAACCTCGGTGTCGTCGAGTCCGGTGACACCCGGTTCACCGTCGCCGACGTCCCCGGTTTGATCGAGGGCGCGTCCGAGGGCAAGGGCCTGGGCCTCGAGTTCCTGCGCCACGTCGAGCGGTGCGAGGCGCTCCTCCACGTCATCGACTGCGCCACGCTCGACCCGGGCCGCGACCCGATCAGCGACCTCGACGTCATCCTCGGCGAGCTCGAGCGCTACCCGGTCCCCGAAGGCCAGGTGCCGCTGCTCGAGCGCCCGCAGCTCGTCGCCCTGAACAAGATCGACGTGCCCGAGGCGAAGGAGCTCGCCGAGTTCGTCACCGCCGAGCTCGAGGGCCGCGGCTACCGCGTCTTCCCGATCTCCACGGCGTCCCGCAAGGGGCTCCGTGAGCTGACCTTCGCCCTGGCCGACATCGTCGAGCAGGCCCGCGCCGCCCGTGCGGCCGAGCCCGTGCCGGAGCGCATCGTGCTCCGCCCCCGCTCGGTCAACGAGAAGCCGTTCACCGTGCGCGCCGAGGGCGGCGAGGAGCACCGCTTCTACCGCGTCCGCGGCGCCAAGCCGGAGCGCTGGGTCCAGCAGACCGACTTCACCAACGAAGAGGCGATCGGTTACCTGGCCGACCGGCTCGCGAAGCTCGGCGTCGAGGACGGCCTGTTCAAGGCCGGAGCCGTCGCCGGCTCGACCGTCGTCATCGGTGGCGACGGCGGCATGGTGTTCGACTGGGAGCCCACGCTCACGTCGACCGCGGAGCTCATCACGAGCGCCCGTGGCACCGACGCCCGCATCGGTGCGACCTCGCGTCCGACCCGCAACGAGCGGCGCGAGGAGTACTTCGAGCGGATGGACGCCAAGGCGGCCGCCCGTGCCGAGCTCGAGCAGGAGCGCGTCTCCGGGCTCTGGGTGGACGACGACGTGGTGACCAGCGACCAGCTCGGCACCAGCGAGCAGGTCGAGACCAGCGACCAGAAGGACTGACCACGGCATGACCGACACGACCGCCCGCACCGACCTCGGACCCGTCACCCGGCGCGAGGACATCCCGCGTGCGCGGCGGATCGTGGTCAAGGTCGGCTCGTCCTCGGTCAGCGGTGACGCCGCCGGCCAGATCGGCCCCCTGGTGGACGCCCTGGCCGCCGCCTACGGTCGGGGGACCGAGGTCGTGCTCGTGTCGTCCGGTGCAATCGCGACCGGTTTCCCGTTCCTCGGACTCGAGGGCCGTCCGGACGACCTCGCCACGCAGCAGGCTGCGGCGGCCACCGGGCAGAACGTCCTGATGTTCCGGTACCAGAAGGAACTCGATCGGCACGGCGTCGTCGCGGCGCAGATCCTGCTCACCGCCGGTGACCTGCAGAACCCCACACACCGGGTGAACGCCCAGCGCGCCATCGACCGCTTGCTCGCCCTGCGCGTGCTCCCGATCGTGAACGAGAACGACACCGTCGCCACGCACGAGATCCGTTTCGGCGACAACGACCGGCTCGCGGCCCTGGTGGCCCGGCTGCTCGGGGCCGACGCCCTCGTGCTGCTCTCCGACGTCGAGGCGCTCTACACGGCACCCCCGGAGCAGCCCGGCGCGACCCGCATCGACGAGGTGCCGTTCGGCGACGAGCTGGCCGGGGTCACCTTCGGCTCGATCGGCACCGCCGGCGTCGGCACCGGGGGAGCGGGGACCAAGGTCGCCGCCGCGCGGCTCGCGGCCGAGGCGGGCACCGCGGTGCTCGTGACCGACACGGCGCTGGTCGACCGCGCGTTGGCGGGCGAACACCTCGGCACCTGGTTCCACGCCGCGCCGCGTCGCTGAGACGGGTTGCGCCCGGAGCGGTCACGACTCCCCGTCGGGCGCGGTCGTGTGGTCGGGAACCGTCGGTGTGGTCGGCGCGGAGCGACGATCTGCGACCGTTCGCGTGGTGCGGGACGACGTGTCGTGACCGACCGACGGGGTGGACGCGACCGCCTGGAGGCCCGGTGTGGGTCCCGGGGGCCGGTGGCGGGCCTCCAGGCGGTCACGACTCCCCGTCGGGACGCGGTCGTGTGGTCGGGAACCGTCGGCGCGGGCGTCGCGGAGCGACGATCTGTGACCACTCGGCGAAGGGGGACGACGCGTCGTGACCGGTGGTCGGGCGGACCGGGCCCGGAGGCACGGCGAGTGTCCGGAACGCCCGTCACGAACCGAGGGGCGGACCTACAATCGGTCCATGTCGTCGATCGCGCCCGCCCCGACCCTGACCGACAAGCTCGTGGCCGCTCGGGCCGCCTCGTCGGCGCTCGCGACCGCGACGACCGCCGTCAAGGACGCGGCCCTCGGCGCGATCGCCTCGGCGGTGCGTGCCGCGACCGACGAGATCGTCGCCGCGAACCACGACGACCTCGTCGCCGGCGAGGACGGCGGACTCTCGTCCGGGCTGCTCGACCGGCTGCGACTCGACCCCGGCCGGATCGAAGCCCTCGCCGCCGCGGTCGAGCACGTCGTCGGGCTGACCGACCCCGTGGGGGAGCACGTGCGCGGGTCGCAGCTGCCGAACGGACTCCAGCTCACCCAGGTGCGCGTGCCGTTCGGCGTCGTCGGGGCCATCTACGAGGCACGCCCGAACGTCACCGTCGACATCGCCTCGCTCGCGCTCAAGTCGGGCAACGCCGTCGTGCTCCGTGGCGGATCGGCGGCCCGGCACACGAACGCCGTGCTCGTCGCCCGGATCCAGGACGCGGTCGAGTCGGTCGGCCTGCCCCGCGACCTGGTGCAGACCATCGACGAGTTCGGCCGCTCCGGTGCCACCGAGCTCATGCGCGCACGCGGCTTGGTCGACGTGCTGATCCCGCGGGGGAGCGCCGCGCTCATCCAGACCGTCGTCACCGAGTCGCAGGTGCCCGTCATCGAGACCGGTGCGGGCGTCGTGCACGTGTTCCTCGACGCCTCCGCGCCGGAGCAGCGTGCGGTCGACATCGTCCTGAACAGCAAGGTGCAGCGGCCGAGCGTGTGCAACGCCCTCGAGACCCTCCTGGTGCACGAGGCCGCCGCCGAACGACTCCTGCCGGTGCTGGCCGACCGGCTGCGGGCGTCCGGTGTGACGCTGCGCGGCGACGACGCCACGCGGGCGATCGTGCCCGGGGTGCTCCGCGCCACCGACGACGACTGGGCGACCGAGTCGATGGACCTCGACCTGTCGATCCGCGTCGTGCCCGACGTCGACGCGGCGATGGCGCACATCGCACGGTGGTCGACGCACCACACGGAGTCGATCGTCACGAACGACGTCGACACCGCCGAACGGTTCCTGGCGACCGTCGACTCGGCGGTCGTGATGGTGAACGCGTCGACCCGGTTCACCGACGGCGGCGAGTTCGGTTTCGGGGCCGAGGTCGGCATCTCGACGCAGAAGCTGCACGCGCGCGGTCCGATGGGCCTGCCGGAGCTGACGAGCACGAAGTGGATCGTGCGCGGCTCCGGGCAGATCCGCGGCTAGACTGAACGGCGTCTTTCCCCGACCGAACGGAGCACGAACGATGACCCTCCTCGCAGAAGCTGCTGAGCACGCCTCCGGGGCGCCCGCGTTCGTGTTCCCCATGGTCGGCGCCCTCTTCTTCATCTTCCTCGGCTTCGTGACCTGGAGCTTCCGCGACGTGGCCTACCGCCACTCCCAGAAGTTCGAGGCCACCCGCCACCACGAGACGGGTGTCGACGAGTTCGGCCACACCAAGATCTGACCGACCACTCGATGCTCGAGACCACCGGACGGCCACGCATCGGCGTGATGGGTGGCACGTTCGACCCCATCCACCACGGGCACCTGGTCGCGGCGTCCGAGGTGGCGCGGGCCTTCGACCTCGACGAGGTCGTCTTCGTCCCCACCGGACAGCCGTACATGAAGTCCGACGTCACCGACGCCGAGCACCGGTACCTGATGACCGTGATCGCCACCGCGTCGAACCCGATGTTCACCGTCAGCCGCGTGGACATCGACCGCCCGGGGCCGACGTACACCGTCGACACCCTGCGGGATCTGCACGAACAGCGACCGGATGCCCAGCTCGTCTTCATCTCGGGCGCAGACGCCGTTCAGCAGATCGTCGACTGGAAAGACCATGATGGTCTCTGGGACCTCGCGCACTTCGTGGCCGTGACGCGTCCGGGACACGCCTTGAGCCTCACCGGATTGCCCGAGCGGGACGTAAGCTTGCTCGAAGTCCCTGCACTGGCCATATCCTCGACGGATTGCCGTGACCGGGTTCGACGGGGGTTCCCCGTCTGGTACTTGGTTCCCGACGGTGTCGTCCAGTACATCTCCAAGCACCATCTGTATCGGAGCGTTGCATGAGTTCGTCCGACGCGCAGCCGCCCCTGTCGCGGCGCCAGGCGCGCGAGCGGGAGCGTGCCGCCGCGGCCGGTTCGCAGCCCGCGACGCCGCCCCCGACCGTTGCCGCACCCGCCGCCGAGACCCCCGAGTCCCGCCGCCCCGGGTCGCACGTCGCCCCGGCCCCCGGTGGCCCCGCCCAGTCGTCCGCGCCGGCATCGGCGCAGACCGCTCCGGCGTCTGCCTCGTCCGTCCCGGCGTCGTCACCCGCAGCCGGTGTGCCGCCGTTCCCGCCTGCTTCCGCGACCGAGATCGTCCCCGGCAGCGGTGGGCTCACCCGTCGGCAGATCCGGCAGCTCCGCGCCGCCGAGCGCCAGGCGGTGCAGCCGGTCCCGCTGCAGGACCCCACGCCCCAGTCGTCCGACCGCACCGTCGAGGACGTCCTCGGGTCGGTGGACACGATCGACCCCACCGCCGGGCCGCAGAGTGCTCCGGACGCCGAGGCCACGCACGACGAGCAGCCCGCTGCCCCGACGGTCCTCGACCAGGCCGCGGTCGCCCAGGCCACCGAGGCCGACGGCTCCCCGGACGCGCTCGAGCCCCTCGACGAAGCCGCCGCGCACGCCGAGGAGCCCCGCCGCCACCGGTCGACGTGGTCGCCGCCCGCCGACGTCACCGACTCCGACGCGCCGGCGACCGACGTCCCCGAGTCGGATGCGCCGGTGAACGACGCCCCTGCGGACGAGACGACCGACGTCGCCCCGGCGGACGAGCCGTCCGAGGACGCTCCCGCTCCCGCTGCCGGGTCGCAGCCCACCGTCACGCCGGTGCCGATCCCGACGAACACCGCCGCAGCGACCCCCGCGGTGTTCCCCCTCTCGCTCGACGCCGAGGACGACGACACCAACGAGGTGCCGCTGCCCGAGCCCGCCACCGAAGCTCCGAAGGTCCCCGCCGCGTTCCAGCGTCCGACCGAGCCGAAGCCGGTGACCACCGCCTTCGCGCCGCCCGCCGGCCACTGGTCCCAGCAGGCGCACGACTCGAACGACTCCGAGGTGCACGACGCCGAGACCGGCACCCGTCGCGTCGCGGTGACGAACACGAACGCGATCATCCTGCCGAACTCGGCCCTGGCCGACCCCACCGGCGCCCTGAACGCGACGGGCGAGGTGATCCTGACGGGGTCGATCGACCTGCCGGCATCGCTGTCGTCGACGGGGTCGCACCGGCCGATCGACGGCGCCGAGGTCGACCGCCTGCTCGAGCAGCAGGACGAGCAGCCCGACACCGACGCCAGCCCGGTCCGGGCCAGCCGCGCGGTGTCCAGCCACACCTCGACCCGCCAGGTCGTGCTCGCCGCCGCCAAGCCGAAGGAGTCGCGTACGCCGCTGATCCTCGGTGTCACGGTCGGCGCGGTCGGACTGGCTGCGGCCGGTGTCATCATCACCGCACTGCTCACCACCCACGCGTTCGGCGGCTGACCGCTGCCGTCCCCGACGTCCGTTCTCCACCACCCCGCCGACCCTGGCCTGGCCGCTGTCGGCGGGGTGGCTTATGATCGTGACCCATCAAGCGAACCGGCTGTCCGTCGGTTCGACGACCGGAAGGAATCCGTGACCGCCTCCACTCGCGCACTGGAACTCGTGCAGGCCGCAGCACTCGCGGCCGACGCCAAGCAGGCCGAGGACCTCGTCGCTCTCGACGTGACCGGGCCGTTGCAGCTCACGGACGTGTTCCTGCTCGCAACCGGTCGGAACGAGCGCAACGTGCAGTCCATCGCCGATGCCGTCGAAGAACGCCTCCTCGAGCTCGGTGCCAAGACACTCCGCCGCGAAGGCCGTACCGAGGGCCGCTGGGTCCTCATCGACTTCGGCGAGATCATCGTGCACGTCTTCCACGACGAAGACCGCCAGTACTACTCGCTCGAGCGTCTCTGGGCCGACTGCCCGACGATCCCGCTCGAGCTCCCGGTGGACCACACCGCCTGATCAGCGACGCGCCCGGGTGACGGCTTCGATTTCGTCGCCCGGCGTTCGCATGGTGTACGCTTCTATGGTGCCTCCGGGGAACCGGTTGGTACGAAAGCAGCACGATCTGGGTCTGTGGCGCAGCTGGTAGCGCACCTGCATGGCATGCAGGGGGTCAGGGGTTCGAGTCCCCTCAGATCCACCCTCAACCCCGTCGTTCCTCGGAACGGCGGGGTTTTTCGTGCGCCCGTCAGGCCTCGGCGGCCCGATACGCTGAGCGCATGAGCAACGACGCGCCGCTGTCCGGGTCCCCGCTGACGATCGCCTCCGCCGGGTACACGGCCGACATCGCCACCGTCGGAGCGACACTGCGGACCCTGCGGCACGAGGGCCGAGACCTGGTCGTCCCGTTCGACGCCGACGAGGTCCGCCCGGTCTTCCGCGGTGCCGTCCTGGCCCCGTGGCCGAACCGGATCGTCGACGGCGAGTACTCCTTCGGCGGCGTCGACCACGAGCTCGCCCTCACCGAGCCCGCACGGCACCACGCCCTGCACGGACTCGTCGCGTGGACGGACTTCCGCGTGCAGGAGCAGGCGGACGACCGCGTGGTGCTCGCCACGACCGTGCAGGCGCAGCAGGGCTACCCGTACCGCGTCGAGGTCACCGTGGAGTACCGGCTCGACGCCGAGGGGCTGCACACCACGATCACCGGGACGAACACCGGCGCCGAGGACGCGCCGTGGGGGACCGGCCCGCACCCCTACCTCGTCGCGGGTGCCGGCACCGTCGACGGCTGGACCCTGACGCTCCCCGCCGCCCAGGTGCTCGAGGTGACGCCGGACCGGCTCGTCCCGACCGACCTGGTCCCCGTGCACGACGAGTTCGAACTGCGCACGCCCACGCTGATCGGCGACCGGTTCATCGACCACGCCTTCACCGGCTTCGACCGTGACGCCGCCGGCCTCGCCACCATCGCGGTCACGGCGGCGGACGGTCACGGGGTCCGTGCGACCTTCGGGCCGGAGTGCGGCTGGGCCCAGGTGCACACCGCCGACCACGTGGTCCCCGAGTACCACCGCGCCGGTCTCGCCGTCGAGCCGATGACGTGCGCCCCGGACGCCTTCAACGACGGCGAGGACCGCGGCCTCGTGGTGCTCGCGCCCGGTGCCTCGCACGCCGCCGCATGGACGATCGCCGCGATCTGAGCACCCCCGACCCCGGCGTCCGCGTCGAGGTCCGCCGACTCGACCCGGTCCCCGACCTCGCGGCCCTGGCGGCGCAGGTCGCCGGGGACCTGGTGTGGCTCGACTCCGGCCTGCCCGACGGTGCTCCCGCCACGGCTCGACCCCGGGCGCGGTGGTCCGTGCTGGCGTGGACGGACGGGCCGTTCACCGCCCGGTTCCGGCACCAGGACCGTCGCGCGCACCTGACGGTCGCCCCGCCCGCCCAGGAGTGGTTCGGGCCCGCCCGATCCGAGGAGCGTCCGGCCTTCGCGGTGCTGGCTGACCTGCTCCGACGCACGCCCAGCCTGCCCGAGCCGGTCGTCGGGTGCGGGTTCGCGCTGGGCTGGGTCGGGTTCCTCGGCTACGAGCTCGGCCGCGAGTCCGGCGGCCCGGACCGCACCGCCGACGGGCACGCCGACGCCGACCTGCGGTTCGTCGACCGAGCCGTCGTCGTCGACCACACCGGTGGCGGCTGGGCGCTCGCGCTCGTCGCCGACGCGGAACCGGTGGCCAGCGCGCGGAACCGCGCGTGGCTCGAAGAGATGCCCACCCCCGCGACGTCGGTCGGCGTCGTGGACGCGGCCACGGGCCTCCCGGCCGGGGTGTCCACGGCGACCGGACGCGTGACGCGTGCTGCCTACGAGCGGGCGGTCGACGTGTGCCGCGCGGAGATCCGCGAGGGGAACGCGTTCCAGGTCTGCCTCACCACCGCCTTCGCGGTCGGACAGGAGGCCCGTGGCGGCCCCGGTGCGGACCCGCACCTGGACGAGTACCTGCGGATGCGGGCGTCCGACCCCGTCCCGTTCGGCGCGTTCCTGCGGCTCGGCCCGCTGCGCGTGGCGAGCCGGTCACCGGAGCGGTTCCTGCGGATCGACGCGGCCGGAGCGGTGCTCGCGGAGCCGATCAAGGGCACGCGGCGGCGGCTCGCCGACGCGGTGGCGGACGCAGCCGCGCGGGATGACCTGGCGGCGAGCCCGAAGGACCGCGCCGAGAACGTGATGATCGTCGACCTGCTGCGGAACGACCTGCTGCGGACCGCGGTGCCGGGGTCGGTGCACGTCGAGCGGCTGTGCGCCGTCGAGACGTACGCCAGCGTGCACCAGCTGGTCTCGACGATCGGGGCGGTGCTGCCGCCGGGGACGTCGCGGGCCGACGTGGTGCACGCGGCGTTCCCGCCGGGGTCGATGACCGGGGCGCCGAAGAGCAGTGCCACGGCGATCGCGGACCGGCTCGAGGGGGCGCCGCGCGGTGTGTACTCGGGCGCGATCGGGTACTTCTCGGCGAGCGGGGCGGTCGACCTGTCGGTGGCGATCCGTAGCCTCGTGACCGTGCTCGACGAGTCGGGAGCGGTGCGCTCCCGGACCCTCGGAGCCGGGGGAGCGGTGACCTGGTCGTCGGTGCCCGCGGACGAGGCGGACGAGGTCGAGACCAAGACACGGTCGGTGCTCGGCGGAGTCGGGTCGGTCGCCAGCTGGTGAGCTGACGCCCTGATCCGAACACGTGTTCGATCAGGACTGTCCACGGATGTCGGACGCGATTGACATCATCGAACACATGTTCGAATATGAGGGCATGCAGACGGCGGCGGCACTCCGGTCGCCCACCCCGGACCGGGGCGGGCGGAGCGGTGCTGCACGCGGTGGCAGCGGTGCGGGCGGTGGCGGTGCGCGCCGTGGGCCGGACCACCTGAGCGATGCCCGGGCCGCGCTCGACCGCATCACGTCCCTGCGGTCCCGGGTGGCCGACATGGAGTCCACGCGGGTCGACACCGCCGGGCTCCCCACGGCCCCGGCACTCGAACCCCTGCTGCCCGGTGGCGCGATCCGGGTCGGTGGCACCTACGCCGTCCCCGAGTCGGTGCTGCTCGCGATCACGATGCTGCAGGCGGCCTCGGCGGCCGGGGCGTGGTGTGCGGTCGTCGGGGTGCCGTCCTTCGGGATCGAAGCCGCCGCCGCCGCGGGGATCGACCTCGAACGACTCGTGCTCGTCCCCGATCCCGGTGACCAGTGGCTCGCCGTGACGGCGGCGATGGCCGACGTCGCCCAGATCGTCCTCACCCGACCGCTCGGCCGGGTCGTGCCGGGCGACGTTGCACGGCTGTCGGCTCGGCTGCGACAGCGCGGCGGCGCGCTCGTCGCGCTCGGCTCCTGGCCCGGGGCGGACGTCACGCTGCGGGTCACATCCTCGACGTGGAGCGGCATCGGTCAGGGCCACGGCCACCTGACGGAGCGCCGGGCCACCGTGACCGCGACCGGGCGAGCCGGCGCGGTGCGTCCGGCGACCGCCGAGCTGCTCCTGCCCGCGGCCGACGGTGCGGTCCGGGCCGCCACACCGGTGCCGACGGTGGGCTCCGGGGACACCCGGGTGCTGCGGCCCGTGGCGGTGGCGTCGTGATCGCCTCCGGGCGCGTCCGGACCGACGCGATCACGCGTGGGGCGGCACTGCCCGAACCACCCCCGACCCGGACGATCGTGCTCTGGTGCCCGGACTGGCCGGTCATCGCGGCGGCTCGGGCCGGTGGCACCCCGCCGGAGCAACCCCTCGCCCTGACCGCGAAGGGGCTCGTGTTCGCGAGCTCCGCGTCCGCGCGTGAGCAGGGTGTCGTGCGGGGGCTCCGCGTGCGTGAGGCGCAGGCACGGTGCCCCGAGCTCCTCGTGCAGCCCTACGACGACGCCCTCGACCACCGCGCCTTCGAGCCCGTCATCCGTGCGGTCGAGGCGGCGGTCCCCGGGGTCGAGGTGCTGCGGCCGGGCACCCTCGCGCTCCGCGCCCGCGGCCCGGCCCGGTACTACGGCGGTGAGCGCGCGGCGGCGGCGACCCTTGCCGGCATCGCGGCCGACCACGGCGCCCCCGCGGTGCGGGCCGGGGTGGCCGACACCCCGTTCGCGGCGGACCAGGCCGCCCGGGCCCGTCCGGTGCGTCCCGGTGAACGGGTGCGGCTCGTGCCCGTCGGGGGATCGGCGGACTTCCTCGCGCACCTGCCGCTCGGTGTGCTCGGCGACCCCGACCTCACGACGGTGCTCGACCGGCTCGGCATCACCACGCTCGGCGACTTCGCGGCACTCGGCGACGAACAGGTGCGGGACCGCTTCGGCGTGGCCGGGGCGTTCCTGCACCGGTTGGCCGGGGGCCGTGACCCCCGCGAGATCGCGGCGCGGGAGATCCCGCCGGAACTCCGGGTCGAGGCGTCGTTCGAACCCCCGCTGGACCGCGCCGACCAGATCGCGTTCGCGTTCCGGCGTTCCGCCGACGACTTCGCCGAGCGACTCCGGGCCGCGGGGCTCGTGGCGACGACCATCCGTGTGGGGATCGTCGACGAGCGCGACATCCTGCTCGAACGGACCTGGGCGCACCCGCGCTGGTTCGACGCTGCCGACGTGGTCGACCGGGTGCGGTGGCAGCTCGCCGGCGGGGTGGACCCCAGCGGGCTCGAGGCGCCGGTCACCTCGGTCGTGCTCGAGCCGGTCGCCGTCGACGACATGGCGAACCACGAGCGCGGGCTGTGGGGCTCCGGCCCGGACGAGCGCGTGCACCACGGCCTCGCCCGGATCCAGGGCATGGTCGGCCACGACGGTGTGGTGAGCCCGCGCATCGGTGGAGGCCGCACCCTGTCCGAGCGCGTGGTGCTCGTGCCGTGGGGCGACGCACCCGCCGGCGGTGAGCGAGCCCTGGCGACCGTGCGCGACCGTCCGTGGCCCGGCAAGCTGCCCGGCCCGCCCCCCGCCACCGTGCTCGAGCGCCCCCGACCGGTCGACGTCGTCGCCGTCGGTGGTGCCAGTGTCGACGTCGACGAGCGCGGCGTGCTGTCCGGCGCACCCGAACGGTTCCGTGCCGAGGGCGACCGGGGCGGCGGCTTCTCGGCCGTGACGGCCTGGGCGGGCCCGTGGCCGCTCGTCGTCCGGTGGTGGGAGTCCGGTGGTCGACGCCTGCACCGGCTGCAGCTCGTCGACGCCGAGGGGCGTGCCTGGTACCTGGTGCTGGCGGACCACCGCTGGTGGGCCGAGGCGATCGCGACGTGACCCCGACCACCACCACCACCACCACCGACAGGAGCGTGACCTGATGGGCTACAGCAACCCACCCATCCCGTGGTCGCAGTTCGAGCGCGCGCTGTCCGACAAGCGGAGCCCGGGCACGGCGCACGACGGCGACGGCGGCGACAGCCCCGCGTGGTCGCGGAAGCGCGAGCCGTACGTCCCGTCACCGCTCGACACCGACGGCGGGCCCGTGGTGCCGTACGCCGAACTGCACGCGCACTCGGCCTTCAGCTTCCTCGACGGCGCCAGTCAGCCCGAGCACCTGTTCGAAGAAGCTGCTCGGCTCCGACTGCACGCCCTCGCGCTCACCGACCACGACGGCTTCTACGGGGCCGCCCGGATGGCCGAGGTCGCCGAGTCGTACCCGCAGGTCGGCACCGTGTTCGGCACCGAGCTGTCCCTGGGGCTGACCGAACCGCAGAACGGTGTGCCCGACCCCGAGGGCTCGCACCTGCTCCTGCTCGCCGACGGTCAGGACGGCTACCACCGGCTCGCCGGCGCGGTGACGAGCGCACACCTGGCAGCCGGGTCCGAGAAGGGCAGCCCGCAGTACGACCTCGACGACCTCGCCGCGCGGGCGGACGGGCACTGGCGGGTCCTCACCGGGTGCCGGAAGGGCTCCGTGC
The DNA here is from genome assembly GCF_000686685.1 of Curtobacterium sp. UNCCL17. NCBI lineage: Bacteria > Bacillati > Actinomycetota > Actinomycetes > Micrococcales > Microbacteriaceae > Curtobacterium > Curtobacterium sp. UNCCL17. The sequence continues at coordinate 426,637 of NZ_JMLI01000017.1, forward strand.
GGCAGGCCCTCGAGCAGGGTGGCGAGTCCGCCGCCGAGACCGCGCTCCGGGTGCTGCTCGACCGGTTCGGCAGCCGCAACGTCGTCGTGGAGCTGCTCGACCACGGCGACCCGCTCGACAGCGCCCGCAACGACGCCCTGGCCGCCCTCGCCGCGAAGCACGCGCTGCCCCTGGTCGCCACCGGCAACGTGCACTACGCCACCCCCGACCGGTTCCCGGTGGCGACCGCGCTCGCGGCGGTGCGTGCCCGCCGCAGCCTCGACGAGATCGACGGCTGGCTCCCGGCAGCCGACACCGCCCACCTGCGCTCCGGCGCCGAGATGGCCAGACGGTTCGGGCGCTACCCCGGCGCGATCGAGCGGACCGTGGAACTCGCCGACGAGCTCGGGTTCCGGCTGAAGACCGTGCAGCCCGGGTTGCCCGACCTCGACGTCCCGGACGGACACACCGCGATGTCGTGGCTCCGCGAGCTCACATGGACGGGTGCCCGGCGGTTCTACCCCGGCAGCGCCGACGGTGTCGACCCCCGCAAGCGGGAGCGCATCGAGCGGGAGCTGTCCGTGATCGAGGAGAAGAACTTCCCGGGGTACTTCCTGATCGTGCGCGACATGGTGCAGTACGCCCGCGGTCGGGGCATCCTCTGCCAGGGGCGTGGCTCGGCGGCGAACTCGGCGGTCTGCTACCTGCTCGAGATCACCGCGGTGGACTCGATCCGGTACGGATTGCCGTTCGAGCGGTTCCTGTCGGCGATGCGCGACGAGGAACCCGACATCGACGTCGACTTCGACTCGGACCGCCGCGAAGAGGTGATCCAGTACGTGTACGCCAAGTACGGTCGGCACAACGCCGCCCAGGTCGCGAACGTCATCACCTACCGGCCCAAGGGTGCGGTGCGTGACATGGCGAAGGCGCTCGGCCACAGCCCCGGGCAGCAGGACGCCTGGTCGAAGCAGGTCGAGCGGTGGGGTTCGGTGACCGAGAGCCAGGACCACGACATCCCGCCGGCGGTCGTCGGGCTCGCGAGCGACGTCCTCGGGTTCCCGCGGCACCTCGGCATCCACTCCGGCGGCATGGTGCTGACCGACCGCCCGGTGGGCGAGGTCGTGCCGATCGAGCACGCCCGGATGGACGGCCGCACCGTGCTGCAGTGGGACAAGGACGACTGCGCCTACATGGGGCTCGTGAAGTTCGACATGCTCGGGCTCGGCATGCTCGCGGCCCTGCAGTACTCGTTCGACCTGGCGGCAGAGCACTGCGGGGAGCGCTGGGAGATGCACTCCATCCCGAAGGAAGAACAGGGGGTGTACGACCAGCTGTGCCGCGCAGACACGATCGGGGTGTTCCAGGTGGAGTCCCGCGCGCAGATGGGCACCCTGCCCCGACTGCTCCCGCGGCGGTTCTACGACCTGGTGATCGAGGTCGCACTCGTCCGACCCGGGCCGATCCAGGGCGGCGCGGTGCACCCCTACATCCGCCGGCGCACGGGCGAGGAACCGATCACCTACATGCACCCGGCGCTCGAACCCGTGCTCGAACGCACCCTCGGGGTCCCGCTGTTCCAGGAACAGCTCATGCAGATGGCGATCGCGGTCGGCAACTGCTCCGGTGACGACGCCGACCTGCTGCGACGAGCGATGGGGTCGAAGCGCGGGCACGAGAAGATCGACCGGCTGCGCGACAAGCTCTACACGGGGATGGCGGACAACGGCATCCACGGTGCGGACGCCGACGCCATCTACGCGAAGATCCAGGCCTTCGCGAACTTCGGCTTCGCGGAGAGCCACTCGATCAGCTTCGCCCTCATCGTCTACGCGAGCGCGTGGATGCGACTGCACTACCCGGGGGCGTTCCTGGCGGCCCTGCTCCGGGCGCAGCCGATGGGGTTCTACTCACCGCAGACCCTGGTCGCCGACGCCCGACGGCACGGCGTCCGCGTGCTGCGACCGGACATCCTGCGGTCCGGGGTCGACGCCACGCTCGAACCGCTGCCGGACGGGGATGCCCCTGCCGGTGACGACGCGTGCCTGGCCACCGAGCAGCCCCCGGTGCTGCCCTTCGACAAGGCGCTCCCCGACGACACCGCGAGCCACCGACGCGACGGTGCCTTCGCCGTCCGGCTCGGGCTCGCCGAGGTCGCGTCCCTCAGCCGGAAGAGCGCCGAGAAGATCGTCGCGGAGCGGGACGCGAACGGCCCCTTCCGCGACATGTCGGACCTGGCCCGACGGGTCGGGCTCACCACGCCGCAGCTCGAGGCACTCGCCGCTGCCGATGCCTTCGCCCCCTTCGACATCGACCGCCGCGGTGCGATGTGGTCGGCTGCCCAGGCGGCCGCCGAGCGCCCGGACCAGTTGCCGGACACGCAGGTGTTCGTGCAGCCGCCGCTGTTCGGGCAGATGACGAGCGGGGACGTGCTCATCGCCGACATGTGGTCGACGGGCATGACGACTGACGACCACCCCGTCCGACACGTGCGCGACCGCCTCGCCGCCCGCCGGGTGCTCAGCGTGCAGGACACCGCGACCGCCGAGACCGGACGACGGGTCGAGGTCGGCGGGATCGTGACGCACCGGCAGCGTCCGGCGACGGCCTCCGGCATCACCTTCCTGAACGTCGAGGACGAGACCGGGCTGGTCAACATCATCTGCAGTGTCGGGGTCTGGGGGCGCTTCCGCCGGGTGGCGCGGGAGTCCCCGGCGGTGATCGTCCGGGGCATCCTCGAGCGCTCACCCGACGGCGTCGTCAACCTGGTGGCGGACCGCATCGAGCACCTGTCGCTGTCCGTCCGCACCCGCTCGCGGGACTTCCAGTGAGCGGTCGTGCTCAGCGCACCTCGGGCAGGCGGATCGTGACCTCGAGTCCACCGGCGGGCACGTTGCGGAGGGACGCCGTGCCTCCCGCCCGTTCCGCCACCGCACGCACGATCGCGAGTCCCAGCCCGGAGCCGCCGGGCAGGGCACCGACACCGGTCGACGGGTCCGGGTTCGGGCGGGACGTCCGGGCCTCGTCCGGACGCGTGAAGCGGTCGAACGCCACGGGGATGAAGGACTCGGGCACGCCGGGGCCGTCGTCGGTGATCTGCAGGACGCCTTCGCCGCCGGTGCTCCGCCAGGACACGAAGATGCCGCCGCCACGGGGGAGTGCGGCCACGGCGTTGCCAGCGATGTTCGTGACGAGCTGGGCCATCCCGCCGGTGTCGATCCGGTACCGCGGTTCGACGGTGCCGCCGCCGATGCCCGGGCCGGAACCGCCGACGGCGACGGGCGGCTCGAGGTCGAAGTCGACCGTGACGTCCTTCGCCGAGGCGATGAGCCGGACACGGTCGACCGCGGCCATCACCTCGTCGCCGAGGTCCGACCACGCGGTCTCGGGTCGCCGGTCGCCGTCCTGTTCACGCCGCTCGGACTCCTCGATCCGCGACAGCGCGAGCAGGTCGTTCGCCAGCCGCGACAACCGCGCGACGCTGTGCTTGGCGCGTTCGATGTGGGCGGCGAGGGCGGCGGCGTCGTTCCCGTCGAGCGAGGCGAGGTCGAGCTGGGTCGTCAGGATCGCCAGGGGTGTCCGGAGCTCGTGGCTGGCGTCCGACACCATCTGGCGTTCGCGCTCGGTCGCCTGCCGAGTCCGGGCGAGGAAGGCGTTGAGCGTGGTCGCCAGGGACGCCAGCTCGTCCTGTGCGGGGCCCACCGGCAGTTCGGCACGCTCCGGGGCGACGGAGAGCCGTTCGGCCTCGCGGCGCATCCGGTTCACCGGGCGCAGCGCGGTGGTCGCGAGCACCCAGGACGCCACGCCGAAGGCGAGCAGGATCGCCAGGCCGGTCAACGACAGGGTCGTCGTGAGGTCGTCGACGACGATGGCCTCGGCCTGCGAGTTGCGGGCGGCCACGACGGTCCAGCGGCCGGCCTCGTTGACGGGGTGCTCCACCACGACGCGGTACTCCGAGCCGGAGACGGTGATGATCGAGGTACCGGCAGGGGTGGACCGCAGACTGCCGAGCGCCTGCTCGACACGGTCGGGCATCGTCGACAGCACGATCTCGCCGGACGGGGACACGACGGCGACGAGCTGCGCGTTGCCCGGCGGCGACAGGTCGGGGTCGCTGTCGACCTCGAGCGTGGCGACGTAGGGGTCGGCGTCGGCATCGAGCAGGGTGCGCGTCGCACTCGCGACGACGCTCACCACCTGGAACCGCATCACGAGGACGAGCAGCAGGATGACGATCGCGGCGATCGCCGTCGAGCCGATCGTGATCCGGGCACGCAGGGACAGCAGACGCAGCGGCCGGATCGGACCGCCGCGTCGGCGGTCCGATCGTGGGGCGTCGTCGGCCCCGTTCACGCCCCGAGCAGATCCAGGCGGTACCCGCGACCGCGGACCGTGGCGATGGCGACGGTGGCCTCGTGCGCGGTGAGCTTCTTGCGGAGGTACGAGATGTACTGCTCGACCACGTTCGGGTCGACGTGCTGCGAACCGTCCCAGACCTCTTCGAGGATCTTCGGGCGGTCGACGACACTGCCGGCGGAGCGGGCGAGCAGTCGGAGCAGGGCGAACTCGGTGGGGCTCACGGCGACGCGCTGCCCCTTGATCGAGATGCGGCGGGCCTCGGAGTCGATCGACACGTCCCCGACCTCGATCGTGCGGGGAGCCCCGGCGGACTCGCGACGGCCGAGCGCACGCAGCCGGGCGGTGAGCTCGGCGAAGGCGAAGGGCTTGGTGAGGTAGTCGTCCGCGCCGGCGTCGAGCCCGAACACACGGTCGTCGACGGCGTCGCGCGCGGTCACGAGCAGGATCCGCACAGGGTCCTCGCGCTCACGGATCCGCCGCGCGAGCTCGAAGCCGGACATGCCGGGCATCATCACGTCCACGACCGCCAGGTCGAACGCCTGCTCGCCGAGGGCGATGAGCGCCTCGACACCGTTCTCGACGGCCGTGACCCGGTACCCCTCGGCCGCGAGTCCGCGTTCCATCAGGGCACGCATCTCGTCGTCGTCCTCGACCACCAACAGCCGCATAGTGGACCTCCTCGGACCCATCGTGGCATCGAACCGGCGCGGAGGGCCGTTCTTCGAGTCCGACTCGCTGAATCTCGTCACAGGACAGAGCAGAACGGTCTGTCCCACGTTCTAGGGACGTGAGCGCCGCTTGCTTCGTTGCTAGGCTCCGGCAGCGGACAGCGCGACCCGATGCGCCGCCCGCACTGGGGGATCATGAACGACTCGATCGACCACCCGGCCATCGTGCGCCTGCGCGCCGAACTGGACGCCGCGTGGAAGGGCATCGGCGCGCTCGCGCAGCTGGAGGACGCTCCGCGCGACCGCGTGGTCGCGGAGCTGCGGACGGCCGTGCCGGACGTGGCGAGCCGTGCTGCACGCGAGGTCGGCACCGAGGCCGTCGTCGCGGAGATCAGCCGGTACGCCGACGCCGGCATCCCGGGTGCGACCGCGACCGACGTCGTCCCGACCGCGGTGATCTGGTCCGACGTCGTCCGGACGGCGTCGGAAGCGGCCTGCGCTGCGCGCTGAAGCGGACCGAGCTGCCTGCGCAGCGCGCTGAAGCGGACCGACTAGTCGTCCTCGCCGAGCAGCTCGCCACGCACCCGTCGGATGTCCTCGAGCAGTGCCCCGATGAGCACCCAGTGCCGGGAGTTCGGCCGCACCACCTCGAGCGGCGCGGTGAGCGCCGGCTCCGAGGCCTCCGCCCACGGCTCGACGTCCGGTCCGAAGGCGGCGGCGTCCGTCCGGCCGACCCCGTCCACCGGGTCGAGCCGTGTCGATTCGACCCGCGCACTGAGCGCGCGGACGTCCGCACCGATCCGTGCCACCTCGGTCGCGATGCCGTGCACCACCGGGTCGTCCCGCAGGTCCGGTGCGGTGTTGTCGCGGATCGCCCGGGTCATCCCGGTGACCCGGGTCACCAGGACGCGCAGGTGGTCGGTGGTCACCACGTCGCGGTCGAGGATCGTCCGGTGCCGGCCGCCGCGCGGGTTCATCGTCAGGGACTCGCGGGCCGACCCCAGGGACGCCTCGGCCTTGGCGTGCTGCTGCCGCAGTGCCCGGGCGGCGACGAGCGCCTCGTCCCATCGCTCGCGGTCCCACCCTTCGGTCAGGCCGATCGCGATCCGCTCGAACGCCACCGCGGTGTCACGGGCGAGCCGGGCGACGGCGAGGTGTGCCGGTTCGAGCAGCACGGGCGGCACGATGAGCGCGTTCACGACCAGGGCCACGATCGCACCGATCACGGTCTCGAGGATCCGGTCGGCGGAGTAGTTCGGCGTCACGACCCCGGCGGTGAGCACGAGCATCCCGCTGATCCCGACCTGGGTGGCCGACGTCGGGGTGAGCCGGAGCGCCCAGGCGATGAGGATCGCGAGCACGATGACGAGCAGCACGACGAACACGCCGTCGCCGAGCAGCAGGTGGAACCCGGTGGCCAGCACGACGCCGATCACGACGCCCGCGCTCCGCTCGAGCCCCTTCACGAACGACTGGTTGATGCTCGGCTGCACCACGAGCAGGGCAGCGATCGCCGCGAAGGTGGGGAACGGCCCCTGGATGACCAGGCGGCAGAGGAGCACGGCGGCGACCACCGCGACGGCGGTCTTCACGACCTGCAGGAACGGCGTGCGACTGGAGCTGCGGAGGCGCGCGACCGGGTTCACACCGACCACGGTAGCCACCGGCCGCGCGCCGAGCCGTGCACGAACGCGACGAAACCCGCGCGACACGGTTGACTGATGTCGTGTGGCCCAACCATGAGCGCGTCATCCCGCAGGCCTTCGCCGGCTCCGGGACCTCCGTGGTGGCCGCGCGGGCGCATTCCGTCGAGCCCTCGGGCAACGGCTACCTGTACGGCTACGAGGTCGACACGGTGGACCGCAACGGCCAGCGCGCCACGGTCCTGACCTACGTCGACACCGGCGGCACCCACGACCAGAACAGCGCGATCGTCACCGATCCGGCGACGGGCGAACCGGTGTCGGTGTGGGCGTACCCGAACGACCCCGGCCTGCCGGTGCTGCCGCAGGTCACCTACCGCGACGCCGTCGCCGAGCTGCTGACCACGCTCGGCATGCCCGTCACCGACCCGGTGCTCACCGTGGCGGCGTACCGGCCCGGTAAGCGCGCGGTCGTGCGCGTCGAGGCCCCCGAGCGCACCCTGTTCCTGAAGATCGTCCGTCCGCACCGGGTCGCACCGATCGTGCAGTCGCACGAGCAGTTCGTCGCGGCCGGTCTGCCCGTGCCGCGTGTGCTGTCCAGCCGTGGCGACGGCCTGCTCGTGCTCGAGCGCATCCGTGGCGTGCCCGCCGGCAGCCGCATCCTCGACATCTCCGACGACCCCCGCTTCGTGGCGTCGCTCGCCGCGCTGAGCGGCCGGGTCGCCACCGTCCCGATGACCCAGCAGGCGCGCGCCGACGCGATGGACCACGCCGACTGGCACCGACGCACGCTCATCGCCGCCCTGCCGCGCGACGCCGAGGAGATCGACCGCCTGTACGACGCCATCGGCCGCCGCTCCATCGGCTGGTCGAGCTCGACCAAGCAGGTCGTGCACGGCGACCTGCACCTGGAGCAGGTGTTCGTCGACGAGGACGAGCCGTGGCGCATCTCCGGGCTGCTCGACATCGACACCGCGGGCTGGGGCTTCCCCGTCCGTGACGTCGGCGCCGTCGTCGCCCACCTCGTGGTCACCGGGCTCTGGCACCGGTCCCGCGGGGACGCCGAGCGCGGCGCCGCCGCCGAGCGTCTCGCCGACGCGATCGCCCGCGACTGGGTCGCGCGCAACCCGCGCGAGGCGGACCGCATCGGACCGGCCATCGGCGCCCAGCTGCTCGCCCACGCCGGCGGCCAGGCGACCACCGGCTCCGCCAACGGGATCCAGACCGCCCAGCAGCTCCTCGCCGCGACGCAGGCCGCCCTGGCGGACGCGGCCCCGAGCCTCCCGACCGGTGGTTCGACCCGCCCGCGGTCCGCACCGCAGGTCTGAGACGCGACCGAGGAACGGACGGGAGGCGCGGGTCGGGCCCGCCACGGGCCTCCCGTCCGCCGTCGCGACGCGCGCGGGCAACGCGCCGGTCGCCTCTGTCGGTGGTCCGGGAGTAAACTGAGCGCGCACGCACCGCGTTCCCGCGTGCCGCGTCGATTCCGGACGCAGCCGTCGATCACTTGATCGACGCGGGGACCGGGCCGTGACCGCCCCGAGGGGGCATCACGTGCGTGTGACGACGCCGGATCCCGGCGCGGACCGTCCGAACCTGCTCCCGGCAGGTGCTCGTGTGGAACGGCTCGCGGGAGTCCACCGGACGTCCCGATGCGGGGACCGGCGATGCGGTGGGCCACGGTGGCCCGCAGCCGAACCGGAGCCGCGCCAGGCCCCGGTGCAGGACTTCCCGCCCCACGGGCGGATCGCCCCGACGTGTGGGCGGAACAGGAGGAGCGTTGGCTCGATCAGGCACCCGGCGTGCTGCCGGCGGGACGCGGACCGCGTCACGTCGCACCAGGCCGCTGGACAACGACGGCGTCATCCCCGTCCTCGCCCGCGCTGTGCGCGAGGTCGAGGCCGCGGCACAGCGCGGACCGCTCAAGGCATCGAACCGGACGAAGTTCCAGGCGGTCGCCCTGCTCATGCGCGAAGAGCGCGCGCGGGTGAAGGCCGACACGGAGCTCACCGACGCGCAGCGCGCCGAGCAGCTCAAGCGGCTCGACGGCGTGGCCACGATCCTGGCGAAGACGGCGGCGCGCGACACCAGCGTCATCCAGCTCCTCGCCGAAGAGGTCCAGGTCTCCGAGGCGACGCGTGCGGTCAAGCGCGACATGATGATCGCGGGCGGCATGGAACTGCAGCCGGAGGACCTCGTCATCGCGTCCGAGCCCGCCGCGATTGTCGAGACCCCGGTGCGGGCCGTCGTGCCGCAGGCGGTCGTGCAGCGCCAGCTCGCGAACCCGTTCATGCCGCCGGACTTCGCCCTCGCCGACCAGCCCGTCGCACACCCGCGTCGCCTGGCGAACTGGGAACTGTTCGGACCGCTGTTCAAGTCGTTCGAGTACGGCGCGGGCGGGGGAGCGGCGTCGATGCCGCTGCCGGAGCCCACGACGCTGCACTCGCGCTCGGGCACCACGCTCATGAAGCACCAGGCGGAACTCGTCGCCGCCGCCGCGCAGGGGCACCGCACGTTCCTGCTCGCCGACGAGCCCGGCCTCGGCAAGACCGCACAGTCGCTGCTCGCCGCAGATGCCGCGAACGCGTTCCCGCTGCTCGTCGTCGTGCCGAACGTCGTCAAGACGAACTGGGCGCGTGAAGCCGAGCGCTGGGTGCCGAACCACCGCGCCACGGTGATCCACGGGGACGGCAACGACCTCGACGGGTTCGCCGACATCGTCATCGTGAACTACGAGATCCTCGACCGGCACGCCGGGTGGCTCGGCAACTTCGGGTTCAAGGGGATGGTCGTCGACGAGGCGCACTTCATCAAGAACAAGGACTCGCAGCGCGCCCGGTTCGTGCTGCAGATCGCCGAGCGCATCCGGCAGCGCACCGCCGCGCCGCTGCTCATGGCGCTGACCGGTACCCCGCTGATCAACTCGGTCGAGGACTTCCGCACCATCTGGGAGTACCTCGGCTGGATCGACGACAAGAAGCCGCGCGCGAAGCTCATGAACGAGCTCGAGGAGATCGGTCTGACGCCGGCCGATCCCGGGTTCTTCGTCGAAGCCCGCCGTGCCGTCATCGACCAGGGCATCGTCCGACGCCGCAAGGTCGACGTCGCCGCGGACATCCCCGCCCGCCGGATCGCCGACATCCCCGTCGAGCTCGACGGTGACGAGGGTCGCTCCATCCGCGACGCCGAGCGCGAGCTCACCGCGAAGCTCGTCCGTCGCTACCACCAGGCAATCGACGCCCGCACCGGGCAGGACCCGGTCGTCGGCATCGACCACAAGCTGGTCCGCCAGGTCGCGCGCTGGGAGCTCGAGGACCAGGACGCCTCGTCGACCGGCGAGAACGTGTTCTCGATGGTCCGTCGCATCGGCCGGGCCAAGGCCCAGCTCGCGGCCGACTACGCGGCACAGCTCGCCTCGAACGTCGGCAAGGTCGTGTTCTTCGCGAAGCACCTCGACGTGATGGACCAGGCCGAAGAGGTGTTCGCCCGTCGCGGGCTGCGCACCGCCACGATCCGCGGCGACCAGAGCCCGACGCAGCGCACGGCCGAGATCGACTCGTTCGTGAACGACCCCGACGTCGCCGTCATCGTCTGCTCGCTGACGGCGGCCGGTGTCGGTCTGAACCTGCAGGTGTCGTCGAACGTCGTGCTCGCCGAGCTGTCGTGGACGAGCGCCGAGCAGACCCAGGCGATCGACCGTGTGCACCGCATCGGACAGGAAGAGCCCGTCACCGCGTGGCGCATCATCGCCGCGCAGACGATCGACACCAAGATCGCCGAGCTCATCGACTCGAAGGCGTCCCTGGCCGCCCGCGCGCTCGACGGTTCGGACGAAGAGGTCGTCGACTCCGGTGACATCCAGCTCGACGCGATGGCTGCGCTGCTGACCGAGGCGCTCGGCGGCTAGCGCCGGCGCGCGGCGCGTCCCGCGCGCGGCCCTGACAGCAAAACACCGGTGTTCGCACTCTGAACCGCGTCATGCGCGTGTTCGGAGCGTGAACACCGGTGTTTTGCGGAGGGCCGCCGCTCAGATTCGGGACTGCACCTCGGCCAGGGACGGGTTCGTCGCCGTCGTGCCGTCGGGGAACACGAGCGTCGGCACGGTCTGGTTGCCGCCGTTGACCTCAGCGACGAGCTCGGCGGTGCCCGGGGTCTGCTCGATGTCGACCTCGGTGAAGGGCACCCCGGCCTTCGACATCTGGTTCTTCAGCCGGGCGCAGTAGCCGCACCACGTGGTGGTGAACATCGTGACGCCGCCGGCTTCGGGCGTGAACTGCTCGCGGGTGATCGTGTCGCTCATCCCTGCAGGCTAACCCGTTCTCCTGAGGGGGCTTGTGCGGCTTGTTCTACATAGGTAGTTTGAGCGCATGGAACCCATCCGGCGCGTGACCGCCTCCACGCTCGACGTGCTCGACGCACTGCTCGCCAGCGACGGGCCGACCTGGGGGCTGCTCGTCATCAAGGCCACCGGTCGCCCCGCGGGCACCGTCTACCCCATCCTCGAACGGCTCGAGCGGCAGGGGTGGATCACCTCCTCGTGGGACGACGACGCGGAGCGGTCAGGGCCACGCCGGCGGCTCTACGAGTTCACCGCGGACGGAGTCCGCGCCGCCCGAGGCCTGCTCGCTGCGCGCCCGGCCGAAGCACCGGTCCGTCCGAGCCCGAGCCGCCCGACGAACCGGCCGGTGACCTCGTGAGTGCGCTCGACCAGGCGCTCGTCGGCATCGCGGTCGCGGTCTCACCAGCCGCCCACCGTGATGCCCGACGCGAGCAGTGGCTCGCCGACGTGCGCGACGCCGAGCAGCTCGACCTGTCGTCGACCGCGCTCGCGCTCGGTGCCCTGACCACCGCGCTGTTCCACCGACGAGCGCCGCACCGCACCTCGTGGGGGAACACCGTGACCGCACCGCCCACCCAGCTCGATCGCATGCCGCACACCGTCCGGACCGTCCCGGTCCTGGTCGCCGTCGCGGTCGTCTCCCTGATCGCGTCCGGTGCGTGGCTCATCGTGCAACCGAACGGCGGGTACAGCAGCCGGACCGACGTCGTGCTCGCCACGGCCGGTACCTGGACCCTGGTGTTCTTCGTGCCCGGTGCGGCGATCGCGCTCGCAGCCCTCGTCCTGCGCGCTCCGTCGGGTCGCCGACGTCTCGGCGCGAGCATCGTCCTCGCCGCGGCCGTCGGTGGAGTCCTGCAGCCGCTGCTCACGCCACCGACAGACCTTCCCGTGGGCGGGCTCCCGCTGATCCTCGCGCTTGCAGGCTGGTTCGTCGCCGTCCGCGTCCGACGCGGCGCCTGGCTCCTCCTGTTGCTCCCTGCCGTGGTCTTCGTGCTCGAGTGGAACGGGGTGCTCTTCTCGATGGTCCCGTTGCGCTGGAACCCCTTCGCGGTCACGCTGCCTCCGCTGAGTGCTGTCATCGCCGGGTACGTCGCGAGCCGGTTCTCCACAGAGCCACGCCTCGTGGTCGAACCGCAGGCCGAAGCCCTGGTAGACAAGAGCGTGTGAGCCACACGCACCTCGAGATCGAGCGCACCTACGACCTGCCCGAGGGCGGTGCCCTCCCCGACCTCGTCGGCGCGGGCGGCATCCTCCGCACCGAGCACCAGGAGCCGTTCGAACTGGACGCGACCTACTGGGACACCGAGCGGTACGACCTGGTGGCCGCGCGGGTGACCGTGCGCCGCCGCACGGGCGGCCCCGACGCCGGCTGGCACATCAAGCGCTCGGAGTCGGACACGGTCCGCCACGAGCAGCAGTTCCCCCTGACCGACGACGCCGACACGGTGCCCGACGAGGTCCTCGCCGCGCTCTTCACGGAGCGTCGCGGTCGCGGGCTGCGTCCCGTCGTCCGGATCACCACCACCCGCACCGTCACCCGACTGCTCGACGAGGACGGCGACCAGATCGCCGAACTCGCCGACGACCAGGTCACCGCCCAGCGCCTCGACGACGACGCTCCGGAGACCCCGCGCACCTGGCGCGAGGTCGAGGTCGAGACCGTCGACGGCGTCGACCCGCAGATCGCCCACGAGCTGTTCGCGGCCCTCGACGGGCGCTTCGCGGCCGTCGGCGCCGGCCCCGCCGCCGTCGCGTCCAAGCTGGCACGCGGGCTGGCAGGAGCACCGGCACCGCGCCTCCAGACCGAGGAGAAGCCGGCCAAGGGCACGACCGCACGCATCCTGGCGAAGCGGGTGCGCAAGCTGCGCGTCGCGCTGCTCGGCCAGGAGGCCCGGCTCCGCTCCGGCGACACGGCCGACCTCCGGCAGGCGGCCGACACCACCCTCGAGATCGCCGCGATCCTGGGCGCCTACCGCCCGGCGTTCCCCCACGGCGAGGCCGTCGACCGCGCCGCCGAGGCGGCGGACGGCCTCGCGGGCGTCACCGCGCGTGCGGCGCTGGCCGAGTACCTGATCGACCGGTTGCCGCGGGCGTCGTCGCCGGCGCAGGACGACCTGGTCGACGCGATGACCCGTGAGCGCATCCTCGCCTCGACCCGGGAACGTCGCGACCAGGCGGTGCGGGACGTCGTCGCGTTCCTGCACGGCGAGCCGTTCCTCGAGCTGCTCGACGCCCTCGACGACACTGCCGAGCGCCCGGTGCCGACGGCGTGGTCGCTCCGCGCACCGAAGCAGGTCGCGCAGGACGTCGGCGCCGACGTGAAGCCGCGTGTGCGCGAACTCGTCCGGGCGGCCGTCGCCGACGACACCTCGGACACCGCTGCCGAGCGCGAGGCCGCCGACCGGACCACCACCGAGGCCGCGTGGCAGGAGACGATGCGCGCCCGGATGGCGATGGACGTGCTCGGCGACGACGCGTTCCCGCACGCCCTGTGGAAGCGGATCGGCACCGCGGCCGACGTGCTGACCGAACGGGTGCGGTCCCTGCACGCCCTCGACATCCTGCGGGCGAACGCGGCGATCGCGGAGCGCGGGGGTGAGGGCACGTTCGGGTACGGGGTGCTCGCGGGGGACCGGGTGCGCCTGGCCGAGGAGTCCTACGACGAGGCGGTGCACGCGCTCAACCGCGTGTGAGCGGGGTGCGTGCACCGCGTGCGCCGCTGTTCGCTTGGTGAGCAGAAGAGGTCGGGTCCCGCGTTCGGACCCGACCTCTTCTGCTCACGAAGTGCGCGGTGCGGGTCAGCCCGCGGCGATCGGGTTGGCGGTCGCGGCGGCGGGCGTCTCGTCGGCGAGCCCGAGCACGTCGAGCAGCCAGGCGAGTTCGAACGCCCGCTCCTTCCACGACGCGTAGCGACCGCTGACACCACCGTGGCCGGCGGACATCTCGGTCTTCAGCAGCACCGGAGCGCCGACCTTGCGGAGCTTCGCGGTCCACTTCGCGGGCTCGACGTAGAGCACACGGGTGTCGTTGATCGAGGTCACAGCGAGGATCTGCGGGTACTGCACATCGTCGCGGACGTTCTCGTACGGGGTGTACTCGCTCATGTAGCGGTAGACCTCGGCGTCGTGCAGCGGGTCGCCCCACTCGTCCCACTCGATGACGGTGAGGGGCAGGTCCGGGTCGAGGATGCTCGTGAGCGCGTCGACGAACGGCACGGCGGCCAGGATGCCGGCGAACCGCTCGGGGGCGAGGTTGGCGACCGCACCCATCAAGAGTCCGCCGGCGCTGCCGCCCTCGGCCACGAGCCGGTCGGCGCTCGTCCGGCCGGACTCGATCAGGTGCTCGGCGACCGCGACGAAGTCGGTGAACGTGTTCTTCTTCGTCAGGGTCTTGCCGTTCTCGTACCAGTGCCGGCCGAGCTCACCGCCACCACGGACGTGCGCGACGGCGAAGACGACACCGCGGTCGAGCATCGACAGGCGCATGACGCTGAAGCCGGGGTCGATCGAGTGCTCGTACGAGCCGTAGCCGTAGAGGTGCAGCGGTGCCGGGGTACCGTCCTCGACGGCGTCCCGACGCCAGACGAGCGAGATCGGCACGCGGGTGCCGTCCGACGCGGTCGCCCAGTCGCGCTCCTGCACGTAGTCGGCCGGGTCGTAGCCGCCGAGCACGGGCTGGCGCTTCAGGACGGTGACCTCGCCGGTGGCCAGGTCGAGGTCGCTGACCTCGGAAGGGGTCACGAACGACGTGTACCCGATGCGGAGCGTCGGCTGCTCCCACTCCGGGTTGCCGCCGAACCCCGCCGAGAACAGTGCTTCGTCGAAGGGGACCTCGTGCGCGTCGCCGTAGCCGTCGCCCTCGATCGGGATGATCGCGACGCGGGGGAGCGCCTCGGACCGGTACTCCAGGGCGAGGTGTCCGGCGAAGGCGTCGACCGACTCGATGCGGCGCTCGGTGTGGTGCGCCACGACGACGCGGCGGTCCCGCTCGGAGGTGGGGTCGTCGGCGGGGACGTCGACGAGCTCGAAGTTCTCGGCGCCGTCGTTGTGCAGCACCAGGAACCGGTCGCTGCCGCCGACGATGGCGTGCTCGATCTCGTACTCGACGCCCTCGCGGCGGGGCCAGACGACCTGGAACTCACCGGTCGGGTCCGTGGCGTCGAGGACGTGCGCCTCGGACGTGATCTTCGAGCCGAGCTCGATGACGATGTACTGCGAGGAGCGGGTGACACCGACACCGACCCAGTAGCGGTCGTCGGGCTCCTCGAACACCAGGACGTCCTCGGACGCCGCGGTGCCGACCGTGTGGCGCCAGATCTTGTCCGGACGCCAGGACTCGTCGACCGTGGGGTAGAACACGTAGCGCCCGGCCGGGTCGAACGTGGCGCCGGCCCCGGTGTTCGGGATGGCGTCGCCGAGGTCGGTCCCCGAGGCCAGGTCGCGCACGTGCAGGGTGTACCGCTCGTCACCCTCGACGTCGATGCCGTAGACCAGGCGGGTGCCGTCGTCGCTGATGTCGTAGGTGCCGAGGGAGAAGAACTCGTGACCGTCGGCCAGCGCGTTGCCGTCGAGGACCACCTGCTCGCCGGGGAGCGTCGACTCGCCCTCGACGACGGCGGGCGGCGTCCAGTCGTCGGGGCCGGCGACGGGCACACGGCAGTGCACGCCGTACTGGCTGCCCTCGGCGGTGCGGGTGAAGTACCACCAGTCGCCCATGCGGACCGGTACCGAGAGGTCGGTCTCCTGCACGCAGCTCTTCACCTCGGCGAAGATGCGGTCCCGCAGCGGCGCGAGGTGCGCGGTGGCGGCGTCGGTGTGGGCGTTCTCGGCTTCGAGGTACGCCAGGGTGTCGGGGGATTCCTTGTCCCGCAGCCACTCGTAGTCGTCGACGAAGTCAATGCCGTGGTGGGTCCGTGTCACGGGCCGCTTGGCGGCGCTGGGCGGGGTGGATGCGGTGTGCTCGTTGCTCACCGTCCCACCCTATTCGCCCGCACCCCCGGTCAGGCCGCCGTGCGCTCGCGGCCGCCCACAGCGGCGTGCACCCGCTGCTCGAACGCCTCGAGCTCGGCGACCACGGCGGGTGCGACCCACGCGCGGTCACGGCGACGACCGGTGACCGGACGGAGCACTCCCGCCAGCACCAGGTCGTGCGTGACGCGCTCGACCTCGTCGGCGGTGAGCAGGGTGTCCAGGTGCGCTTCGGTCAGGACGGGGTCGTCGGCGAGTGCACGGCCGACCACGGCGTGCGGACCCGAGGCGCAGGGGCCTGCCGACAGGTCGGCGTCGTGCTCCTTGAGCAGCAGGGCGCTCAGCGTCGCCTCGTCGCACACCGTCCCGATCGCCAGGGCCAGGTCGACCACGAACCCGGTGACCCGGCCGTCGCGGTACTGCTCCAGGTGCCGGAAGTACCGCAGCCGGTCCGCCGCGAGCGCGGTGGCCACCGGTGCCGTGACCGTGGTCGTCACCCCGCGTCGCCGGAGCACGGCCCCGATCAGCGCCCGCCCGATCCGACCGTTGCCGTCGGTGAACGGGTGGATCGACTGGAACTGCGCGTGGGCGATCGCGGCCTGGGCGATCGGGTGCAGGTCCACGCGGTGCACGAACGCGAACAGGTCGGCCATCAGCGGTGCCACGAGCTCGGGCGGCGGTGGCACGTGGACGGCGTCGCGGGGCGTGGCGCCGCCGCCGATCCAGTTCTGCACGTCGCGGTACCGGCCGGCGTACCGTCCGTCGACCGGGTCGTCGCGCATCAGCAGGCGATGTGCCTCGAGCAGGGAGGCCTCGGTGACGGTTCCCGAATCCGCTCCGGACACCAGGTGCTCGACGGCTCCGCCGACCCGGACGACCGCGGTGGCACCCGCGTTCGCGCGGATGCCGACGAGTGCCCGCGCCAGGTCGTCGATCGTCGCGGACTCGTCCTCGATCCGCGACGACGCCAGGGCGTCGGTCCGGCCGAGCACCGACCCGGGCGGTGCGAGCCGCGAGCCGTGGTGGACGTCGAGGGTGCGCAGGGCCGTGGTGCTCCGGTCGAGCAGCGCGACGGTGTCGTCGTCGGGCGTCCACCGAGCCCTCGCGATGGACGGGGGCAGCGACACCTGCACGGTGGTCACCAGCCGGTCGTCGCGGCACCCGCGGACGGTGCTCCGCCACGGTCGCTCGCTGCGTTCGTGCGTGGGCCAGGTGTCGATCCGGTGTGCCATCCCGCGACGGTAGAACCACCCGGACGCTCGACGCCAGGAATCGGTGTTTCGCCCGCTCGCCGCCGCCCGCCCGCCCACTCGCGCCCCGCCCCCCGCGTACCGTTGGTGCCATGAGCAACTCCTTCGCGATCACCGGTGCCCACGTCGTCCCCGTCTCCGCCCCCGCCTTCGACGGCGGCGCGGTCGTCGTCGAGGACGGCCGGATCACCGCGATCGGTCCGGACGTCTCCCCGCCCGAGGGGATGACGGTCATCGACGCCGCGGGTTCGTGGCTCGTCCCCGGCTTCGTCGAGGCACACGGCCACGTCGGCATCCACGAGGAGGCCAACGGCGAGGCCGGCAACGACACGAACGAGATGACCGCGCCGAACATGGCCGGCGTCCGGGCGATCGACGCGATCGACATCGACGACGAGGGCTTCCGGGATGCGCTCGCCGGCGGCATCACGAGCATCGTCGTCAAGCCCGGCTCCGGCAACCCGATCGGCGGTCAGAGCGTCGCCATCAAGACCTGGGGCGGCCGCACGATCGACGAGCAGCTCATCTCCGACTCGGTGAGCGTGAAGAGCGCCCTCGGCGAGAACCCGAAGCGCGTCTACGGCGGCAAGGGCCAGACACCCTCGACCCGGCTCGGCGTCGCGAAGATCATCCGCGACGCCTTCGTCGAGGCGCAGAACTACCGGGCCGCCCGTGACGCCGCCGCCGCGAAGGACGAGCCGTTCGCCCGCGACCTGACGAAGGAGACGCTCGTCCGGGTGCTCGACGGCGAGCTCGTCTGGGACCAGCACACCCACCGCCACGACGACATCGCCACCGCGATCCGCCTGTCCGAGGAGTTCGGCTACCGGCTCGTCGTGAACCACGGCACCGAGGCACACAAGATCGCCGACGTGCTGGCCGCCAAGGACATCCCGGTCATCTACGGCCCGCTGTTCACCAGCCGCTCGAAGGTCGAGCTCCGCGACCGCGGCATCCCGAACCTCGCCACGATCGCGGCGGCCGGGGTGCGGGTCGCCATCACGACGGACGCGCCGGTCGTGCCGATCAACATGCTCGTCGACCAGGCGACCGCCGCCGTCAAGGAGGGCCTGCCCGCCCAGACCGCACTCGAGGCGCTCACGACCAACCCGGCCGAGTTCCTCGGGTTCGGGGACCGCGTCGGTCGCCTGGCCGAGGGCTACGACGCCGACCTCGTGCTCTGGGACGGGGACCCGCTCGACGCGACCAGCCGCGCGACGCGCGTCTGGATCGACGGCAAGTCCGTCTTCACGTGGGCCGACGGAGCCGGCGTCACCACGCCGCGCTGGTAGCGAGCACGACACGGAACTGGAGGCGCGGTGCCAGCTGGCACCGCGCCTCCAGTCCGTCGTGGACCCACGCCCATTTCGCGGTGCGCGACACCTCGCGCGCGCGCCGCCCCGTGACGTGTCGCTCAGCGCGAAACGCTCGCGGCACACGCGCCGGGGCGCCGCGTGCTCAGACCTCGCGCGCCAGCAGGAAGTCGTTGATCCGCGTCGTGAGCTCGGCGTCGATCGGCCGCGCGTCGCCGTTCACCGAACGGATCGGCGCAGCCTGCCGCACGCTGGACACGAGCCAGAGCGCGTCCGCCGCCGCCAGGTCGGCGAGCGTGACGAGCTCGTAGGCGGTCTCGATGCCCTCCTGCTCAGCGAAGCGGAACACGTCGGCCTGCGTCGTGCCGGCCAGGATCCCGATGTCGGTGCGGGGCGTGACGAGCCGGTCGCCGACCTTCATGATCAGGTTGGCGCGCGTGCCCTCGAGCACGTAGCCGTCGCTCGAGACGAACAGGGCGTCGTCGGCGCCGCGGCGGACGGCCTCGCGCAGGGCGGCCATGTTGACGCCGTACGACAGCGTCTTCGCGCCCTGCAGCAGCCACGGCGAGGTGCGCTCGACGTCGTGCCGGTACCCCCGGTCCAGGACGACGACGGAGATGCCCTCGGTGCGTGCGGCCGTGGAGTCGCCCGACGGCGCGGCGTAGACCCACCCGGTCGGGCGGTCGGTGCCCTCGACGCCGCGGGTCAGGACGGTCTTGGCGAAGGCCTCGCGCACCGGGTCGAGGCGGGCGCAGACGGCTTCGATGGCCTGGCGCCAGGCCTCCGGGTCCGGGGCGGGCAGGTCGAGCATCGCGGCGGAGCGGCCGAAGCGGGCGAGGTGCGCCTCGAGGGCCTGGGGCCGACCGTCGATCACCGTGATCGTCTCGAACACGCCGTCGCCGCGCGTCACGCCGAGGTCCTGCACCTGGACGTGCTCCTCGAGCGGCTTCGCCCAGGTGAAGGCGTCGGCCGCGGGGTCGTGCGGCGCGGCGTCGCGGGAGGGCTGGTTGAGGACGGCGAGCACGGTTTCGGTCATGCATCCATCCAACCCCACGCGGGTGCGTGCGTGCGCGGGGCCGGGGTGTGCATGCGCCGACGCGTGCGTCAGCCCGCTTCGGGCAGGGCGCCCAGCAGCTTCCACACGGCGGGCGTCAGCTCGGGGTGCTGCAGCGCGATCCGGCGCAGCCGGTGGTACTCCTCGCCCAGCCTGGTGCCCTGCCCGGACGCCGGGTGGCTCGACCACTGCGCGTGCCGCTTGCCGATCGCCTCGTCCAGGTCGACGGCGTCCGCACGCAGGATCAGCACGACCTGCTCGTCGACGGTGGGGAGCGTCGGCATGAACTCCCACGGGTCCTCGCCCTGACGGCTCCGGTGCTCGACGAGCATCGAGATCTCCTCGGCGGCCTCGGCGCGCAGCACTTCGAGGCTGCGCCCGGTCCTGCGGGGCTCAGCCATGGTGCCCCCGCAGCACGCCTGCCATGGGAAAAGCGTACGACACTCCATCGGTCACACTGGACGCGTGACCCTTCGCGACGAGAGCAAGTCCCAGCATCCCCGGGTGGTGGTCGTGTACCTGCTGCGCGACGGCGAGGCAGGCCCCGAGGTGCTGCTGGGGGAGAAGCGCCGTG
This sequence comes from Curtobacterium sp. UNCCL17, assembly GCF_000686685.1. Taxonomy (NCBI): domain Bacteria; kingdom Bacillati; phylum Actinomycetota; class Actinomycetes; order Micrococcales; family Microbacteriaceae; genus Curtobacterium; species Curtobacterium sp. UNCCL17. The sequence continues at coordinate 446,783 of NZ_JMLI01000017.1, forward strand.
GCCTCGGCACGGGCCGTCTGGTCGGCCCCGGCGGCAAGCGCGAGCCCGGCGAGTCGGCGGTCGAGACCGCCGTGCGCGAGGTGCGTGAGGAGGTCGGCCTGCGGCTCGATACGGTCGACCTGGAGGCCCGTGGCACGTTGGACTACCGGTTCCCGTACCGGCCGTCCTGGTCCCAGGTCTCGGACGTCTTCGTCTGCCGCCGCTGGCAGGGCGACCCGTCGGGCTCGGATGAACTGGAGCCGCGGTGGATCCCCGTCGACACCGTGCCCTACGACGCGATGTGGGACGACGCCCGCTACTGGCTGCCGGGGGTGCTCGCCGGGGGCAGCGTCCGCGCGCGGTTCACGTTCGCCGAGGACGACGCGACGGTCGCCGGGTTCACCGGGACGGGCGTCGGCGTGGGCGTGGGCGACTAGCGCCTCGCTGCCAGCGGCTAGCGCGGCTGCTGGGTGCGGGTGCTGCCGGTGCGCGCTTCCTCGGCGGCGGCCATGACGTCGGCGTCGCCGCTCCGGCCGCCCAGGGGTCGCACGAAGAAGTCGATGATGCCGACGACGATCGCGCCGATCATCGAGAACATCGCCCACCCGACGAACAGTCCGGCGGTGCCGCGGCCGTCGGCGGGCGCGAGCAGGACGCTCGCGGCGTAGAAGCCGACCGTCAGCACGAGGAACACGACGACGACGGTGATGAGGACGCGGTGCCAGGTGATGCGGGGGTTCATCCGATCAGGATACGCGTCAGCGGCACCTCACCGGTCCGCGTGCCGGCCGTGCGGCGGCTCGTCCGACGTGTCGGACCGAGCCGGCGCCCTGGAGCCCTCGGAGCGTGGGACGGGACGCATGCGCGGTCCGGTCCCCGCGCCTCCCCCCACGTGCTCGGCCGTCACGTCGCTCCGCAGGCTCCGCGACGCGCCGGTACCGGCCCGCGTGGGCCCAGGCCGCTGCACCGGCCCGGTGCGGTCCCCGGGGCGCTGCACGGTGATGCGACCGGTCGGCGTCCCGCCGGGCTCCAGGCCGTCGCGACCGCCGGTGAAGACGTCACCGCCGGTGCGGTCGTCCTCCCAGTCGTCGTCCCGCAGCACGCTCAGTGTGCCGGTCTCGGTGGAGGTCAGGCCGTGGCGCTCGAGCTCGGCGTCGCGCTGCCCGCCGAGGAACTCACGGTTGGCGGTGTTGGCGTCCTGGAACATCGTGGTCCGGCCGGTGACGATCGCCCGGATCCGTCGGCGCTCCCACCACTTCTTGCCGAAGTACATCAGCACCAGGCCGGCCGTGGCGTAGCAGGCCATCGTGATCAGGCCGCGAGCCGGGCCGGGGCCGACGCCGTAGACCTGGTGCTTGATCATGTCGACCATGCTCGAGCCGACGACGACGTTGTTCAGCCAGGCGAAGGGCTCGGGCATGAACCACTTCGGGTAGGCGCCGCCGGACGACGGCATGGACAGGAAGACGAAGCAGATCATCGCGGGTGCGGCGATGAACCGGCCGACGAAGTAGCTCAGGCCGTTCACCGCCAGGCCGATCGCCACGATCCAGCCCCAGGCGATGAGCACGAGCTGGATCCAGTGCCCGTGGATGGCGCCGAGCACGGGCCCGGCGAGCGTGTTCGTGATGAGCGAGATGACGAGACCGCCGACCACGATGACCGTCATCCGGGTGCGGTGCCGGAGCGGGCCGCCCATGATGCCGATGAACATCGCGACCATGTAGCCGCCGATGCACCACGCGAGCATGACGTACATCGCGACGGTGCCGTACTCGTCCCACGCCGGCAGCGGTGCGAGCTCGGTGACCTTCGGGGTCGCCACGCCCAGGCCGGTCAGCACCGCGGTGAGGGTGGCCGGTACGAGGCTCGCGACCTGGAACTGGTGCGCGCTCGCCTTGAAGAACTCGTTCGCAGCGGGGTCGTACGCGACCGCCATCGAGCCACCCACCACGTCGCGCTTCGCCTGCGCGAGCGAGTCGTACGTGTGGAACACGAACTCGCCGGGCAACGCCTGCTGCACCGCCTGCACGAACGCCGGGTCGCTGCCGATCAGGGCGATCGGGACGTCGTGCGGGTGCGGGGCGTGGAACGCGAAGACGTAGCACAGGCAGAACCCGACGATGAAGAACAGCGGCATCCAGAGCTGCAGGCCGATCAGCTGCAGCGACGGGTGCAGGGTCGAGTACCACCGGCGGTAGGCGCCGTGCTGCTGGGGTGCGGGTACCGGAGCCTGTCGCCGGGGTCCCGAACGCGTGTGCCCGGCGACCTTGCCACCACGACGCGGCTTGGTCCCACGTGCGGAGGGCCGGGTCCCGCGCGGCTTCGGCGGCGTGGGACGGGAACCGCCGGGGCGCTCCGGTCCGTCGTCGTTCCTGGGGACGTCGTTCCGCGGCGTGCTCACTCGGCGCTCTGCTCCTGCTCTCGATCGGAGCGCCAGGATACGCCCGGGGTGCTCAGGAGCGACTGCGCGATGCCTGCGCCGAGTCCATCGCGAGCTCCTCGGCGTCGAGGGTCACGAGCACGCGGCGCATGACCTCCTCGTCGAGGTTCCCCTTCTCCCGCTCCTCGAGCACGATCTCGCGGCGGCGGTCGAGGAGCTCACGCCGGATGTCCTGGATCTGCGAACCCCGGAGGCGCAGTGCGACGTTCCGCCCCTCGTCCTCTTCTTCCTCGGCGTCCTGACGGAACGTCTCGGCCTGACGCTCGAGTCGCGCCTTCAGCCGGTTGACCACCGAGTCGACGGCCTCCGAGCCGTACTGCTTCGCCCACGCCGGACGCCGCTTCTCGAGCAGCTCGATCGCGGCCTCGGTCGTGCGCTGGTTGAGCCGCATCTCACTGCGCACGTCCTCCTCGCCCTCGGCCGGGTCCTGCACCTTGAGCGCGCGGATGACGAACGGCAGGGTGAGTCCCTGCAGCAGCAGGGTGCCGACGGTGACGAAGAAGGCGATGATGAAGATGGTGTCCTGCGCCGGGATCTGCGTCGGGCTCGCGACGACCGACACCGCTGCGGCCAGGGTCACCACGCCCCGCATGCCCGTCCACGAGATGACGGTGAGTTCCCGCCAGTTGAGCTTCGGCTCGGCGGAACCACGCATCCAGCGCAGCGACGGGTGCCCGCGGGACAGCTTGATCCGGAGCGGCCGGAGCCACTTCCCGTTGAACCGGTTGCGCGCGTAGGACTCGAACACGAACAGCGGCCGCACCAGGATCACCACCGCGAGCACGACGGCCGCAGCGGTGAGCGTCTGCCCGAGGCTCCGCTCGCTCTCGACCAGGTCCTGCACGACGGTGTTGAGCTGCAGGCCGATGAGCGCGAACACGAAGCCCTCGAGGATGACGTCGATGCTCGTCCAGAGCGGGCGCTCCTGCAGGCGGGTGGCGTAGCCCTCCTTCGGCGAGTTGTAGCCGATGTACAGGCCGGCCGTCACGACCGCGATGACCCCGGAGCCGGACAGGTCCTCGGCGAGGATGTAGGCGACGAAGGGCAGCAGGATGCTCATGATCGTCTCGACCACGGGGTCGTTGATGCGCATCCGGATCCAGTGCACGACGACGCCGAGCACGATGCCGACGACCAGACCGACGCCGATCGCCAGGCCGAAGATGCCGAGGTCCTGCCAGATCGTCAGCGACGTGCCCGCGATGATGAGCGTGAACACCCGCACCAGCGTCAGCGAGGCCGCGTCGTTGATCAGGCTCTCGCCCGACAGCACGGTCATGACACGGCGGGGGAGTCCGAGCTTCCGGCCGATCGCGGCCGCGGACACCGCGTCCGGCGGGGCGACGATCGCGCCGAGCAGGATCGCCGCCGGCAGGGTCATGTCCGGGATGAGCAGGTACGCCACCCCGCCGACGACCAGGGCGGTGACGATCACCAGGAAGATGCCGAGCCGTCGGATCTGCTTGATCGAGCCGCGGAAGCTCTGCCACGACACGTCGAGGGCCGCCGAGTAGAGCAGCGGCGGCAGGATCACCGTGAGGATGACCTCGGAGTCGATCTCCATCGGCGGCAGCCCGGGCAGGAACGAGGCGGCCAGGGCGACCGCCGTGACGAGCAGCGGAGCGGGGAGTCCCTTGGCCCGGGCGAACCCGGTCACCGCGAGCGATCCGATCAGCAGGATGAGGAGCTCAGCGGTGTCCATGGACGCATTCTCCCATCGGCATGGTTCCGAAGCTGAACGAGTGTGAAGCTGCGGTGAACAACAGGTTGCCGATCAGGTTTGCTCGAAGGGCCGACGCCTGGGACACTTGCCCGCGGTGGACATCACACTCATAGTCGTCCTGGTCATCGCGTTGGCCCTCTTCTTCGACTTCACAAACGGTTTTCACGACACCGCCAACGCGATGGCGACCCCGATCGCGACCGGCGCCATGAAGCCCAAGGTGGCGGTCACCGTCGCTGCGGTGCTCAACCTGGTCGGTGCGTTCCTCAGCACCGCCGTGGCGACGTCGATCTCGCACGGGTTGATCAACGAGGGGCCCGGTGGCGTCGCCATCAGCCCGGAGATGATCTTCGCGGGCCTGATCGGGGCAGTCGTCTGGAACATGATCACGTGGCTCCGCGGGCTGCCGTCGTCGTCGTCGCACGCACTGTTCGGCGGGCTCATCGGTGCCGCGATCGTCGGTGCCGGGTTCCAGTCGGTCAACTACGTCGCGCTGCTGACGGTGGTGATCATCCCGGCGTTCGCCTCGCCCGTGATCGCCGCGCTCGTGTCGTTCCTGTCGACGCGCATCGCGTACCGGATCACGAAGCGTCCGGTGTTCCCGAACGAGCGCGGCGGGTTCCGCATCGGGCAGGTCTTCACCAGCTCGATGGTGTCCCTCGCACACGGCACCAACGACGCGCAAAAAACGATGGGCGTCATCACGCTGACCCTCATCGCCTCGGGCGCGCAGTCGTCGAACCAGGGCGTGCAGTTCTGGGTCGTCGTCGCCTGTGCCCTCGCGATCGCCCTCGGTACCTACACGGGCGGTTGGCGCATCATCCGCACCCTCGGCTCGGGCATCACCGAGATCCGCGCGACGCAGGGCTTCGCCGCCGAGGCCTCGACCGCCGCGACGATCCTCGCCTCCAGCCACCTCGGCTTCGCGCTGTCGACCACGCAGGTGTCCTCGGGCTCCATCATCGGTGCCGGTCTCGGCCGTCGTGGCTCGAAGATCCAGTGGTCGACCGCCGGCAAGATCGTCATCGCCTGGTTCATCACCCTGCCCGCGGCTGCCGCGGTCGGTGCGGTCGCCTCGGGCATCGCCCGCCTCGGCGTCATCGGGCTGGTACTCGACGCCGTGATCGGTGCCGTCGTCATCCTCGGCCTGTACCTTTGGTCGCTCCGCAAGCCGCACGAGCAGGCCTCCGCGATCGAGGTCGACGTCGCCGCGAACGCGGTCCTGACGCGCAAGGAGCTGCGTGACATGCAGCGCAAGAAGCGTGCCGACGCGGTCGCCCAGCGTCGCGCCGAACTGAGCCGCGAGCGCACGCTCCGTCGCATGGCGGCCCGCAAGGGAGGCCGTCGCTGATGGGCATCGACTGGTTTGCATTCCTCACCGTGGCGCTCGTCGCCGTGGTCTCGTCGTGCTTCGTCGTCGCCGTGTACTCGGTCGGCCTCCGTCTCTGGAGTGCCGCCGACACCCGCGAAGGCAAGTTCACCGTGAAGGACGACGGCACGATCGGCCCGGCCACCGCCGGCTTCCCGAACCCGGCCGGAGCCTCGGCAGCGGCACGTGCGCTCCGTGCCGCGGCCATCGCGTGCTTCGTCGTGTGCGGCGCCGTCGTGCTCTACGGCATCTACCTCATCGTCCCGCAGTTCCACTGACGGGCCCGCTCACCGAGCGAGCAGAAGACGCCTGGTCGCCCTTCGCGACCCGGCGTCTTCTGCTCCCTCGTCGCGCGTGCGCCGCGTGCGCCGCGTGCGCTGCGTGCGCTGCGCGAGCGGGCGAAATGCCCGCGTCTTCGCGTGCAGGAACCCCGCCATCTCGCCCGCTCGCGTCCGGGGCGCGAGCGTGGACAGAGAAAACCGGGCGGAATACCGGCGTGCGTTGCCGAGGCGACCACGCCATTTCGCCCGCTCGCGCGGGCGGCGCGTTCTTGGTGAGCAGAAGATGTCGGGTCGCCGTCTGGGACCCGACACCTTCTGCTCACGAAGTGCGAGCGAGGGCGTCCGGGCGTGCCCGCGGGTCGGACGGGAGGCCCGTGGCGGCCTGGCGCCGCGCCTCCGGGCCGTCGCGTGGCGAGCGGGCGGAATACCGGCGTGCGTTGCCGAGGCGACCACGCCATTTCGCCCGCTCGCGCGGGCGGCGCGTTCTTGGTGAGCAGAAGATGTCGGGTCGCCGTCTGGGACCCGACATCTTCTGCTCACGAAGCGACGGGAGGCCCGTGGCGGCCGGGCACCGCGCCTCCAGGCCGGCGGCTGGCGAGCGGGCGAAATGCCGGCGTGCGTTGCCGAGGCGACCGCGGCATTTCGCCCGCTCGCCACGGAACGCGCCGGTCCCACCAGCCCCGGCGCGTTCCCGGACCGGCCGGACGGACGGGACTAGCCTCGACGTGTGACCGGCAACGAGGAGGCACCTGTGACGACGACGACGCGGACCGAGAGCGACTCGCTGGGATCACGGGAGGTCCCGAACGACGCGTACTGGGGCGTCAACACGTTGCGGGCGCTCGAGAACTTCCCGATCACCTCCGTCCCGATCGCCGTGTACCCGGACCTCATCGAGGCGCTCGTCACCGTGAAGCAGGCGGCGGCGCGGGCGAACCGGGCGATCGGTGTCCTCGACGAGGAGCGCGCCGATGCGATCGACCGCGCGGCGCAGGAGGTCCGCGACGGGGCGCTCCGCGAGCAGTTCGTCGTCGACGTCGTGCAGGGCGGCGCCGGGACGAGCACGAACATGAACACGAACGAGGTGCTCGCGAACCGGGCCCTCGAACTCCTCGGGCGTGAGCGGGGCGACTACGCCTACCTGCACCCGATCGACCACGTGAACCGCAGCCAGTCGACGAACGACACGTACCCGACGAGCATCAAGATCGCGATGATCTTCGGGGTCCGTCGTCTGATCGTGCAGCTCGAAGAACTGTCGGCGGCGTTCGCCGAACGGGGCCGCGCCTTCGCCGACGTGCTGAAGGTGGGCCGGACGCAGCTGCAGGACGCCGTGCCGATGACCCTCGGGCAGGAGTTCACCGGGTTCTCGCACACGATCCAGGAGGACGCGGACCTGCTCCGCAAGGTGATGCCGCTGCTCGCCGAGATGAACCTCGGCGCCACGGCGATCGGCACCGGGATCACCGCGGACCCGCTCTACCGCGACGAAGTCCGTCGACAGCTGCAGGAGGCGAGCGGCATCGACGTCGTCACCGCCCCCGACCTCATCGAGGCGACGAGTGACGCCGGTGCGTTCATGACCCTGTCCGGCACCGTGAAGCGCAGCGCCGCGAAGCTCTCGAAGATCTGCAACGACCTGCGGCTGCTGTCGTCCGGTCCGCAGGCGGGCCTCGGCGAGATCACGTTGCCCGCTCGCCAGGCCGGCTCGTCGATCATGCCGGGCAAGGTCAACCCGGTGATCCCCGAGGTCGTGAACCAGATCGCCTACGCGGTCGCCGGGGCCGACACCACCGTGACGATGGCGGCGGAGAGCGGGCAGCTGCAGCTCAACGCCTTCGAGCCGATCATCGCCCACTCGATCCTGCAGTCGCTGCAGTGGATGTCCCGCGGCTGCGCGACCCTGCGCGAGCACTGCGTCGTCGGCATCGAGGCGAACGAGGCGAAGCTCGCGGCCCAGGTCGACACGAACGTCGGCGTCGTCACCGCGCTCACGCCGTACATCGGGTACGCGGCGGCTGCGTCGATCGCGCACACGGCGCTGACCACCTCGACGCCGATCTCGACGCTCGTGGTGGCCGCGGGGCTGATGGAGGAGGACCAGGTCATGCGGGTGCTCAGCCCGGCACGGCTGTCGGGCATCGAGCTGGCGACGGGTGCGATCCCGATCATCACCGAGGAGATGCTGGACGCCGAGGCGCGCAAGCGCTGACGCGGGGCGTCCGTGCCGACAAGCACGCGCGCACGCACGCACGCACGCCCGCGCACGAACGCCCGCGCGCGCGCCCGCGCGCGCGCGCCCGCACGCACCCGTCAGGGCAGCGGCCGCTCGCCCACCCGCACCTGCTGCGCCATCGCCCGCAGGTGCTCCTCGCCCGGGGTCAGCTCGGCGTCCTCTTCCTCGGCCACCCGCGCTGCCTCGGCCCGCACGTGCTGCGCAGCCGCGATGTCCTGGTCCCGCCAGCGCGCGAGCGTGAAGTTCCGCGTGACGTCCCGCAGCGGCAGCCGGATCGACTCGTCCGCCTCGATGCCGGCGAGCAGCTGCCGCATGCGGATCACCTCGGAGTCGAGCTCCCCGCCGACCACGAGCACGAAGTTCGAGATGTACAGGTACACGAGCAGCAGGATCGCGCCACCGAGCCACCCGTAGGCGCGGTTGCCGCCGCCCAGGGTCTCCACGTAGAGCGCGAACCCCACCGTGGCGATGGCCCAGGTCACGATCGCGAACGCGGCACCGGCCGACACCCACCGCAGCTGCGGGGTCTTCACGTTCGGCGTCGCGTAGTAGAGCACCGCCACCATCACGACGAGGTCGGCCGCGAGCACCGGCCACTTGACCACGTTCCACACGTCGTCGATCCAGGGCGCCCACCCGAGCTGTCGGATGACGGCCTCGGAGATCGTCGGTGTGCCGAGCAGGATGACGATGGCGACGGCACCGCCGACCATGACGAGCAGCGTGACGAGGAGCATCATGCTGCGGAACTTCCAGATCCGCCGGCCCTCCTCGACCTCGTAAGCGGTGTTCATCGCCCGCCCGAACGCCGTCGCGTAGCCGGACAGTGACCAGAGCGTCAGCACGACGCCGATCGTGAACCCGAGCCACGGGTTGTCCAGGGTCAGCAGCTGCCGGAGCGGCCCCTCGAGGTGCTCGGCGGTCTCCGGCCGGACGATGAACCCGAGGACCTCGACGATGTCGGTCAGGCTGTCGCCCTTGCGGTCGACGATGGACAGCGCCGACACGACCGCCAGCGCGGTCGGGAACACCGTCAGCAGCGCGAAGAACGTCAGCGACGCGGCCGCGTCGACGACTCGGTGCCGGATGACGGAGTGGTAGGTGCGCCGGACGACGGCGCGGACTCCGGTCCGCTGGAGGTCGCGCGATGCGCTGTCCGGCATGTGTCGTACGGTACCCGACACGTGCGGTCCTGGAGGCCCGTGGCGGCGCCGCCACGGGCCTCCCGACTGCCTGTTGGTCGCGCTGGTGCGCCGGCAAGGCACCGGTGTTCACGCTCCGCACCGCGGAACGCGGGTGTTCCACGCGCGAACACCGGTGTTTTGCAGCCCCGACCCCGACGGCCGCCCGCGGTCAGTTGGCGTGGGGGTGCAGGGCGTCGTAGCGGCGGAACGACGGGACCATCCGGAGGAGCAGCGCGACGAGGCCGATGATGAGCACGCCGCCGATGACCGGCGGGTACGCGATGCCGGCCGCGACGACCAGGCCGGCGTACAGGTCGCCGAGCCGCGGGCCCCCTGTGACGACGACGATGAAGATGCCCTGCAGCCGACCGCGCATGCCGTCCGGCGACGCCGCCTGCAGGATCGTGTTCCGGAACACCGAGCTGACGTTGTCCGCGCCGCCGGCCATCGCCAGGAACAGCGCCGCGAGCCCGAGGGCGGGCAGGATCTCGACGCCGAACGCCTCGCCCGAGCGGCCGCCGAGCACGTGCGCCAGCGCGATGACCACACCGAACGCCGCGATCGCCCCGCCGTACGCCGTGATGGCCCAGCCGACGGCCTCACCCTGGCGTCGGACGTGCCCGAGCGGCCCGGAGAACACGCTCGACAGCAGCGCCCCGATCGCGTACGCGGCGGTCAGGGTACCGACGGTGATCGACCCACCGCCGATGACGAGCGCGCCGATCGCGGGGAACAGCACACGCGGCTGCCCGAAGGTCATCGCGATGATGTCGAGCACGAACGTCATCGTGATGTTGCGCGACCGCCGCAGGAACTTCGCGCCCTCGATGAGCGAGCCGAGCCCGGGCCGCAGTGCGTCGTGGTCGGCGGCCATCCGGGGCAGCGTGAACACCCCGAGGAACGCGAACGTGAACAGCACGACGTCGATCGTGTAGGTCGGCGCGAACCCGACGCTCGCGATGAGCACGCCGGCGATCGCCGGACCCACGGTGACCTGGAACCCGGACGCGATCCCGCCCAGGGCGCTCGCCGCGGGCAGCAGGTCGGTACCGACGAGCCGCGGGACGATGGCCGAGCGGGAGGCGTTGCTGACGGTGGCGGCCACGGCGTTGACCGTCGCGAGCAGGTAAAGCAGTGCGACGCTGTGCAGGTCGAGCCAGGCGTGCGTGGCGATCAGGGCGACGGCGACCCACGCGATGATCGACGACACGAGCGCGACGAGCCGTCGGTCGAAGGCGTCCGCGAGCATGCCGCCGTACAGGCCGGCGACGATCATCGGCACGAGCGCGATGACACCCACCAGGGCCACGGCGAAGGTCGATCGGGTGATCTCGTAGACCTCGAGCCCGACGGCGACGGTGGTCATCTGGGTGCCGATGCCGGCGATCGCGGTGCCGGCCCAGAGCCGGGCGAAGGCGGGGGAGCGACGGAGCGGGGTGAGGTCGGCGAGCAGGCGGCGGCGCGGCGGTGCGGGAGTCGATGGTGTCACGGTGGAACCATTCTGCGGGCTGGACGCTCGTTGCGCGTGCCCGGTGCGCGCTCTGGTTGACTGATCGGCATGACTGACCTGAACAGCAAGCCCGAGTTCGACGCCCCCGAGGGCCCCGCCCCCACCGAGCTCGTCATCACCGACATCGTCGAGGGCTCCGGCGAGGAAGCGTCCGCCGGCTCCACCGTCAAGGTCCACTACGCCGGGGTCGAGTACGAGACCGGCGAGGAGTTCGACAGCTCCTGGAACCGCGGCGAGCCCATCGACTTCCCGCTCGCGGCCCTGGTGCGCGGCTGGCAGGAGGGCATCCCCGGCATGAAGGTCGGCGGTCGCCGCAAGCTCGTCGTCCCGCCGGAGCTCGCCTACGGCCCCGCCGGTGGCGGCCACTTCCTGTCCGGCAAGACCCTCATCTTCGTGATCGACCTGCTCGGGGTCCGCTGATGCAGGTCGGTGCCCCGACGATCGAGCTGAACGACGGCCACCGGTTCCCGGAGCTCGGCCTCGGCACCTACGGCCTGAACGGCGACGAGGGCGCTGCGGCGGTCGGCACCGCGATCGCGAGCGGCTACCGGCTGCTCGACACGGCGCTGAACTACGGCAACGAGGACGCCGTCGGCAAGGCCGTCCGCGAGTCCGAGGTGGCGCGCGAGGACCTCGTGGTCACGTCGAAGCTGCCCGGTCGGCACCACGGCTACGACGAGGCGCACCGCTCGATCGACGAGACCCTCGGCAACCTGGGGCTCGACCACGTCGACCTGTACCTGATCCACTGGCCGAACCCGTCGGTGGACAAGTTCGTCGACACCTGGAAGGCGTTCGTCGACCTCCGCGACAGCGGCAAGGTCCGCTCGATCGGCGTCTCGAACTTCACGCCGGAGCACCTCCGCCGCATCGTCGACGCCACCGGGGTCGCCCCGGCCGTCAACCAGGTGGAGCTGCACCCGTACTTCCCCCAGGCGGAACTGCGGAAGGTGCACCAGGAGCTCGGCATCGTGACCGAGAGCTGGAGCCCGCTCGCGAAGCGGTCGGAACTGCTCACCGAGCAGCCGATCGTGGACGCCGCCGCGGCGCACGGTGTGGCCCCCGGCCAGGTCGTGCTGCGCTGGCACGTCCAGCTCGGTGCCGTGCCGGTGCCGAAGTCGGGCGACGCCGCCCGCCAGAAGGAGAACCTCGACGTCTTCGGCTTCGAGCTGACCGACGATGAGGTGCAGGCGATCTCCGCGCTCGAGCGCGGTCGTCTGTGGGACGGCGACCCGGACACGCACGAAGAGATGTGACTCCGACGCGACCCTTCGGGGACAGCGGGGCTCCCGGTGGGCAGTACACTGGTTCCCCCTCTTCCCGAAGGGTTGCGTGTGTCCGAACCGACCGAGATCGACCGTGAACGCGGCTACGTCGACGGCCTCTTCCGTCGTCTCGACGAGCTGACCGCCGAGGCCGAGCAGCGCCTCGCCGAGACCCGCCGACAGGCGGTCGGCGGGAACCACCAGAGCCGCAGCGAGCGCGATGCGTACGCGCGGCTCTACGAGGACACCGTCGCGACGCTCGAGCGGGTGGGGGACCGTCTGGTCTTCGGCCGGCTCGAGGTCGCCGAGCCCGACAACCCCGACGACACCTTCCGCTACATCGGCCGGGTGGGGCTGCGCGACGCCGAGCACCGGCCGCTGCTGCTCGACTGGCGCGTCCCTGGTGCCAGTGCCTTCTACCAAGCCACCGCCGCGCACCCGATGGGCATGCGGTCCCGTCGGCACCTGTCCCTGCAGGGCCGTCGCGTGGTCGGCGTCGAGGACGAGGTGTTCGACGCCTCGCTCTACGACGACGAGCGCACCCACCTGCAGGGCGAGGGGGCGCTGCTCGCCGCGGTCACGGCCGAACGCACCGGCCGGATGACCGACATCGTCGCGACGATCCAGGGCGAGCAGGACCGCATCATCCGCTCCCCGCTCGAGGGCGTGCTCATCGTGCAGGGCGGCCCCGGCACCGGCAAGACCGCCGTGGCGCTGCACCGGGCCGCCTACCTGCTCTACTCGTACCGCGAGCGGCTGCGGGGCTCCGGCGTGCTCATGGTCGGTCCGTCCCCGGCGTTCCTGACGTACATCGAGCAGGTGCTCCCGTCGCTCGGCGAGACCGGTGTCGTGATGGCGTCGCTCGGCTCGCTCTACCCGGGCGTGCACGCGACGACGCACGACTCCCGCGACGTCGCCGCCGTGAAGGGCGCAGCGCAGATGGCGTCACTCCTTCGGCGGGCCGTGCGCTCGCGCCAGGTCGTGCCGACCGAGTCGGTCACGCTCGACGTCGAGGGCGAGCGGCTCGTCGTCCCGCCGCAGCTCGTCGCCGACGCCATGAAGCGTGCGCAGGACCGCGGCAAGCCGCACAACGCCGCCCGCGTCACGTTCAACAAGACCGCCCTCGACGCGATGACCCGCCTGCTCGCCGAGCAGCTGCGGGAACGCGGCACCACGGTGGACGAGGCCGACGAGAAGGTCCTGCGCGAGGACATCCGGAGTTCGTACGACGCCCGCGTGCTGCTCAACACCGCGTGGCTGCCGCTGCCGCCGGAGAAGTTCCTCGAGGACCTCTACGCCCGGCCGAACTGGCTCGCCTCGCTCACCCCCGACTGGACCCCGGAGCGCCGAGCCCTGCTGCAGCGCGCCCGAGGCGCAGCCTGGACCGTCGAGGACGTCCCCCTGCTCGACGAGGCCGCCGAACTGCTCGGCCCGTTCGACCCGACCGGCGGCGCCGCCAAGCGCGCGGCGAAGGCCAGCCGGAACCGCGACATCGAGAACGCCCGCCAGGCCATCGAGAACATGGGTGTCGAGGGCATCGTCAGCGCCGAGCAGGTCGCCGGCTCGTTCGCCGAGGGCGGCGACCCCCGCTCCACGGCCGAGCGCGCCGCCGACGACCGCGAGTGGACCTACGGGCACATCGTCGTCGACGAGGCGCAGGAGCTCTCGCCGATGCAGTGGCGCGTGCTCGCCCGCCGCAACCCGCTGCGCTCGTTCACGATCGTCGGCGACATGGCGCAGGGTTCCTCGCCGGGTGCCGCACGCACCTGGGACGACGTCATCGGGGCGCTCGCGCGTCGCCGACGCGGCCGTGCGCCGCAGGTGCCGCTCGACCACCGCATCGAGCAGCTCACGGTGAACTACCGCACCCCGCGCTCCATCGTCGAGGCCGCCGGGGCCTTCGCGGACAGCGCCGGCCTCACCGTCACCCGCAACGAGGCCGTGCGCGACGGCGACCCGGTCGAGCGTGTCCGCGTCGCCCGGGCCGACCTGCTCGACACCGTCGTGGCGGTCGCCGACGCCGAGCGTGCCCGGATCGGCTCCGGCACCATCGGCGTGATCGTCCCCGAGTCCCAGGTCGACACGATCCGGCAGCGGCTCGCCCGCACCGAGGCGGACGTCCGGGGACTCGCCTCGCCGAACGCCGGCTCGCTCACGGTGCTGACGGGTGCGGACGCCAAGGGCCTGGAGTTCGACGGTGTGCTGCTCGTCGACCCGGACGGCGTGGGCGCCGACGCCGCCCGTGCCGCGGCCGCGGTGTACGTCGCGATGACGCGTCCGACCCGTCGCCTGACGGTCATCGACGTCGACTGACGGTGGTGCGCGCGTCCCCGCGCGCTTCGTGAGCAGGAACGGTCGGCTCCGGCGGTCCCACGCGACCGTTCCTGCGCACGATCGGTGGGTGGTGGCGTCACAGCGGGGCGGACGGGAGGCCCGGTGCGGGCCCGCCACGGGCCTCCCGGCTCAGGTCGGGTCGCCCTCGGAGCGCACACGCGCGACCAGGTCGGCCCACGGACCGTCGAGGCGGCGACCCGGGATCGTCACGGTGGTGCGCTCGACGGTGATCGTCCAGCTGAAGTCGTCGGGGACGGGCGCTGCCGTCGGCGCCGGGGTGCGCTGCAGCGCATCGACGACCTCGGACCACGCCGTGGGGTCGCTGCTCGTGTCGGTGTCGACCCGCCAGCGCCGTGTGGTGCCGGCGAAGCCCCCGGATCGGCGGACCTCGATGCGCATACCCTCGACGCTACGCCCGGGTGGCGTGGTCAGTCGAGCACGCCCACCCGCTGCCAGGCCTGACGCACCGCGGTCTGCTCGGCGGAGCCGTCCCCGAACCGCCGCCCGGCGACGTCGACGGTGACGGTGGCGAAGCCCGCGAAGTCGATCGAGGCGGTCACCTCGGGCGACGTCAGGGCGTCCCACCAGACGGCACCGGCGCCCAGCCACGCGGGGCCGCCGATCGCCGTGGCCGCCAGGAAGAACGCGTGGTTCGGGATGCCGGAGTTCGTGTGGACCCCGCCGGCGTCGTCCGTGGTGTCGACGAACCCGGCCATGGTCGCCGGTTGCGGGTCCTTCCCGAGCACCGGGTCGTCGTACGCGGTGCCGGGTGCTCGCATCGACCGGAGCGCGTCGCCCTGCACGGCGTCGGTGAACAGCCCCTCGCCGATGAGCCAACTCGCCTGCTCCGCCGTCTGCCCCGCCGCGTACTGGGCGACCAGGGAGCCGAAGACGTCGCTGATCGACTCGTTGAGGGCGCCCGACTGGCCCTGGTAGGTCAGGTCGGCGGTGTACTGCGTGACGCCGTGCGCGAGCTCGTGGCCGATGACGTCGAGCGCGACGGTGAAGCGGCGGAACACCTCGTCGTCGCCGTCGCCGAACACCATCCGGTTGCCGTCCCAGTAGGCGTTGTCGTAGTCCTTGCCATAGTGCACGGTCGCGTCGAGGGGGAGCCCGGCGCCGTCGATCGACACCCGGTCGAACACCTCGAGCCAGAAGGTGTGCGTGGCGCCGAGGCCCGCGTACGCCTCGTCGACCGCGGCGTCACCGGAGTCGGCGTCGCCCTCGCGCCGGACGACGGTGCCGGGCAGCGTCGTGGTGCCGTGCGCGTCGGTGATCGTCCGCTGCGGGGAGCGGTCGACGGTGCCGCTGACGCCGCGCGGCGCGACCAGGTGCTCGTGCTTCGGCGCCCGCACGGCGTCGAGCGAGGCCAGTGCGGTGCGTGCCGCCGAGGCTGCCCGTGGGAACGCATCGGCGTCGGCGACGGCGCGGAGCAGATAGGGCGGGACGACGGAGCGGATGCGGTCGGTCGCGGTCATACGCACATGCAACCACCGGGCACCGACACGGCCCTGCGCGGGCTGTCTCGTGCCGTGGTCAGTTGCGCTTGCGGTGCTCGACGAGGGCCAGCGCGTACGACTCCCACCACTGGCCGGCCGCGGGGCCGCCGTTGCAGGTGCCGTCGCTGAGCCCCGGCGTCTTCACCCAGAGCAGGGCATCGAGCCGGGTGCTGCCGCCGGTGACGTGCGGCTCCTGGCCGAGGCCGGCGCCCTCGGGGTTGCACCAGGTTCCCCGCCACCCCTGCCCGTTCCGGGAGACGTCGATGACGAAGTGCGGGTCGCCGCCGATCGCGTCGGCGAGCTCGTCGGCGTACGCGCGCTCCTGGTCGACGCGGTAGAAGTTCGACACGTTCGTGAAGAACCCCTGCACCTCGTCGACGCCGGCCTGCCGCAGCCAGTCCGCCATGGTGGCGGTCGGCACACGGTTCTCGTTGCCGCCGTCCAGGTACACGGTGAGCCCGTGGCCGGTCAGCGCGTCGACGGCCTTCCGCAGCAGGGGCAGGCGTTCGTCGCGCAGCCGCTCGCAGTTCTGGATCTGGGCGATCGAGTCGGGTTCGACGAGCACGACGGCGTGCGAACCGGCCATCGCACGGACGGCCGACCGGACCCACGGCAGGTAGGCGTCGTCCGCGGTGCCGCCCTTCGAGTAGCTGCCGCAGTCGCGGTCGGGGATGCTGTAGAGGACGAACACGGGGGTGCCGCCACGCTTCTTCGCCGTGCTGACGACCGACCGGATCGTCGAGCGGGTCTCGGCCCGCGAGGTGTTCGTCAGCCAGGTCGCGATCGGCTGGTCGGCGATCACGGCGATCTGCTCGGCGGTCGCGGCGTCGCCGGCGGCCCGTGCCTGTCGCTCGCGGATGCCGGCTTGGTTCACGGCGGTCGGCTGGCGCGCGAGCCCGCCCGGGAACGCCTCGGCGGCGGACTTCCGCTCGGCGACGGTGCGCCCGCTCGGGGTGCCGTCGCCGTCCGGCTGGCCGCCGTTCCACGGGCCGACGACCACGAGCGTCGTGACGACCGCGGCGACGACGACGGCGGCGACGGCGATCCACCCCCACTGCCGCGGGCCGCCGGTGCGGCTGCGGCGTGGGGTGCTGGGTGCCTCGTGCTCCGGCATGCTGCGGTGCTCCTGATCTGCCCGTGCGGTGTCGGTGGTGTGGGCACCGATCGCGCCCCGACCCATGCTGGCAGGTGCGGGGGAGTCCTGACCAGCGCCGAGCCCGATCCCCCAGGAGTCGTACCGCCGCCTGACAGGAGCGCTCCAGCGACCGGCCAGGACCGTGCCGCACACTGTCCGGATGTTCCGTCGACTCCTCCTCCTCGCCCTGACCGCGGGCTACGCCTGGGTGATCTGGCGGATGACGCTGACCCCGCAGGTCTTCACCTCGGCCCAGAACTCGCTCGTGCTGCACGCGATCGCCTGGGTGCAGCAGCTGCCGCACGGTGCGTGGTTCACGTACGAGCGCACCGAGTTCCTCGCCAACATCGCCATGTTCGTGCCGGTGGGGGTGCTCGCGGCGCTGTGGCTGCCCCGGCGCTGGTGGATCCTCGGCGCGCTCGTCGCGGTCGCGCTGTCCACGGGCATCGAGTTCGCGCAGGCCACCTACCTGCCGTACCGCGTCGCGGACCCGCGCGACGTGCTGTCGAACGGCCTCGGCGGGCTGCTCGGCGCGACGCTGGTCGGACTCGTCCGCAGTCTGCTGCCGGAGCGTCGCCGCCGACGCCGTCTGCACCCCAGGACCGCCTAGGACTCTGGTAGTCTTGTGCGGTTGCCGTCGAACGGCCGCGGACAAAGAGCGCTCGTGCATCAGGCACGGGCACCGCGCAACGGACAGGAAGGGGATCACCATGGCACTTGACGCACAGGTCAAGCAGGAGATCATCGAAGAGTACGCGACCCACCCGGGCGACACCGGATCCCCCGAGGTCCAGGTCGCCGTTCTGACGCGTCGTATCAACGACCTGAACGAGCACCTCAAGGAGCACAAGCACGACCACCACTCGCGTCGTGGCCTGCTCCTCATGGTCGGTCAGCGTCGCCGTCTCCTCGGCTACCTCTCCGACGTCGACATCGCCCGCTACCGCACGCTCATCGAGCGTCTCGGCCTGCGTCGCTAGTCGACCGACACACGCTTGACCGAACGCCCCGGACCTCTTCGTGAGGACCGGGGCGTTCGTCGTTCCCGGGGCGTTCGACGCTCGGCGGGCCCGGTTCAGTCCGCGCTCCGGCCTCGGTCGGTCGCGAGGTCGGTCGCGAGGCCGGTCGCGAGGCTGGTCACGACACGTCGCCCGCGCTCGTCCCGCGGTCACGACTCGTCGGCCAGCGCGGTCCCAGTCGACACTTCGTGACCGCTCCGCAGTCAGCACGCGGGGAGTCGTGACCGATCGGCACGCCGCTCGACGGCGGGAATGGTTGTGGCGGTGACCCGGTTGGATGCTATGTTCATGCAAACGCATCGAAAGTCGGGAAGCATCATGACCACCATCGCCGTCGTCTCCGCCGGACTCTCCGAGCCCAGCTCCACCCGCCTGCTCGCCGACCGTCTGGGCGAGGCCGCCGTGGCGTCGCTCGTCGCCGAGGGCACCCCGGCACACGTCGTGCACGTCGAACTCCGGCCGCTCGCGCACGAGATCACCGACGCGATGCTCACCGGCTTCGCCGCCCCGGCGCTCTCCGCGGCGATGGCCGCCGTGATCGAGGCCGACGCCGTCGTGTTCGTCACCCCGATCTTCACCGCGGGCGTCAGCGGACTGGCGAAGTCGTTCCTAGACGTGCTCGACAAGGACTCGATGGCCGACATGCCCGTCCTGCTCGGGGCCACCGGCGGGACCTCGCGGCACTCGCTCGCGATCGACCACGCCCTGCGGCCCGTCTTCGCGTACCTGCGTGCGGCGATCGTGCCCACCGGGGTCTTCGCTGCGACCGACGACTGGGGGACCGACGGTGACGCGGCCGCCCTGGACGGTCGCATCCGCCGGGCCGGAGCCGACCTGGCCTGGGCGATCCGGGCCTCCAGGCGGGCCCCGCAGGAAGCCGACGCGCTCCCCGCGACCCCGGACTTCGCGAGCCTGCTCGGCGGCCTCGGCCACTGACCGACGGTCCCGCCGCCGTCGCCGGGAGCACGTGCTCTTAGACGGACCACAGGGTTCGTACGGTCGGTGCGCGGCGGGTGCGCGGCTGGCTCATCGGTGCCCTCGGGAACCTCGTCATGACGACGAGGAGCACCGATGGACACCAGAGGCAGCGGCAGGCGATCCGCACGGATCACGAGTGCGCTCGTCAGCGTGGGCGGGCTCGTGGTGGCGATGGTCACCGGTGCGGGGCTCTGGCTCGGGCACGAGCAGGCGAGCACGAGCAGCGACACGAGCACGAGCAGCTCCAGCAGCAGTGACTCGAGCAGCAGCGGTTCGAGCAGCAGTGCCGACACGAGCGACTCGTCGACCCAGCCGACCGACGCCGCGACCGACTCGACGAGCGGCTCCGACTCGTCGATCGGCTCCGGCACGACCGACTCCGGCACGAGCGACTCGGACACCGGCGTCTCGCAGGGCACCACGGGCGGGACCTCCGACACCACGACGACGGGGTCGTGACCGTGCGCGCCGCCACCGAGTGGGACCTCTGGACCACCACCGCCCGGGTCGTCCTCGACCACCGGGACCGTCGGCACCTCGCTGCCGCGGAGTCCTGCGTCCGGCAGGTCACCTCCGCCGTCGACGCCGCGTGCAGCCGCTTCCGCGACGACTCCGAACTCACCGCACGCGCCGACGACATGGTGCGAGGCACCGAGGTGTCGCCGCTCCTCGCCGCACTGGTGCACCAGGCCCTCGACGCAGCCCGGCTCTCCGACGGTGACGTCGACCCCACTCTCGGGCGCCGGATGGTGTCCCTCGGGTACGACGCCGCCTTCGCCGACGCCCGGCCGGTCCCGTCGCCCGAGGCCCTGTCGCGTGCACTCGACGACCGTCCGGCGTGGCAGCGCATCCTGCTGTCGGGCACGTTCCTGCGCATCCCCGAGGGCGTCACCCTCGACCTCGGTGCCACGGCGAAGGCCGCTGCCGCCGACATGGCCGTGGCGAGCATCACCGCACGGCTCGGCATCGGTGCGCTGGTGTCCCTCGGCGGTGACGTCGCGACCGCCGGCCCGGATCCGTCCGGCGGCTGGCAGGTGCGGGTGGAGGACCTCGAGGGTGACCCGGTCGACCACGTCCGGATCGCCTCGGGGTGGTCCGTGGCCACCTCGAGCACGCAGAAGCGCCGCTGGGAGCAGGACGGCGCCGCCCGGCACCACATCCTCGACCCGCGGTGGGGTCTGCCCGCCGAGCCGGTCTGGCGCACGGTGACCGTCGTCGCCCCGTCGTGCACCACCGCCAACACGATGACGACCGCCGCCGTGGTGCGTGGTCGCGCCGCCGCCGAGTGGCTCCGGCAGTGCGGACGCGCCGCCCGGCTCGTCGCCGCCGACGGCACGGTCGTGCGGCTCGGCGGCTGGCCCGACGACCGATCGGCGGTCGCCTGATGGACACCGCGCTCTGGGTGATCGGCCGGGGGACCGGGGTCACCGCCGTCCTGCTCCTCACCCTCACGGTGCTCCTCGGCATCGTCACCAGGGGCGGACGACCGCTGCCCGGACTGCCCCGGTTCGCCGTGCAGCTCGTGCACCGGGACGTCGCCCTCGCCGCCACCGTGTTCGTCGCGGTGCACGTGGGTTCGCTGCTGCTCGACACCGAGGCCGAGCTGCGCCTCCTCGACACGGTCGTGCCGTTCGTCGGCGCCTACCGGTGGTTCTGGCTGGGGCTCGGCACCCTGGCCGTCGACCTGCTCGTCGTGCTCGTCGTCACCGCACTGCTCCGCCGCGCGATCGGCCCGCGGGTCTTCCGCGCAGTGCACTGGGCGGCCTACGCCATGTGGCCGATCGCCCTGGCCCACGCGGTCGGCACGGGGACCGACGGCACCTCCGTGTGGTTCCTCGTACTCGCCGGCGTCTGCACCGCGGCGGTCGTCGTCGCCGTCGTCTGGCGCTGCACCGCCCGTGTCACCGAGTTCCGTTCCGCGAAGCTGGAGGTCGTCCGATGACCCTGACCCACCCCCGCACCGTCGTCCCGCCCACCGGCACCCGACGGCTCCTGGCCGCACCCGGTCCGACGCGCATCGACCACGAGGACACCTTCGGCCCGCTCCCGCAGCTCGGCCCGTGGGCGATCGACGAACTCGGCCGCGCCGGCGTCGACGGCCGCGGCGGAGCCGGGTTCCCGCTCGCCCGGAAGCTCGCCGCCGTGACCGCCCGCGGCCGCCGTCGGGGACGGGGTGCGCCCCTCGTGGTCGCGAACGCCGCCGAGGGGGAACCCGCCAGCCGCAAGGACGTCGTCCTGCTCGAGCGCGCACCGCACCTGGTGCTCGACGGCATCGCCGTCGCGGCCGCCGCGATCGGTGCCTCCGAGGCAGTGCTCGCCACGAGTGACCGACTCGCCGGCCCGGTCCGCCGGGCCCTCGCGGAACGCGCCGACCGCGGCACCGACCGCGGCGGCGACCCCGTGCCGATCAGCCTGCGGGTCCTGCCCCACGCCTCCTTCGTCTCCGGCGAGGCCAGCGCCCTCGCCTCGGCCGTCGCCGGTGGCCGGGGTGTGCCCGAGGACCGCGTGGTGCGGCTCGCCGAACGCGGGCCGAGCGGGCGACCGACCCTGGTGTCGAACGTCGAGACCCTCGCCCAGGCAGCACTCGTCGTGCGCTTCGGGGCGGCGTGGGCGCGGGGTGTCGGCAGCCCGAGTGCCCCCGGCACGCGGCTCGTCACGGTGAGCGACGTGACGGACCCGACCACCGCGGTGGTGCTGGAGACCGCCGGGGGTGCGCCGCTCGGGGAACTGCTGCGGGCCTCCCGGCTGCCCGTGACCGATCCGGCGCAAACGCGCGCCGTACTGGTCGGCGGATGGGGCGGGACGTGGCTGCCGGCCGCGGCCCTCGACACGTCCTTCGACCCCGAGGGACTGGCTCGGTGGGGTGCCGCGCCCGGGGCCGGGGTGCTCGCCGTGCTCGACGACCGGACCTGCCCGATCGCGGTGACGGCCCGGCTGGCGACGGCGCTCGCCGGAGCGTCGGCCGGACGGTGCGGACCCTGCGTGAACGGGCTGCCGCGGATCGCCGACGTCGTCGGGGACCTGGCGTCGGGGCGAGCCGGCGTCGGGAGCGTCGCCTCGGGGCGATCCGCCCGTGACCTGGCGGGCGAGGTGCGTCGGGTCGCCGCGCTGGTGGACGGTCGCGGGGCGTGTCACCACCCGGACGGGGTGGCGCGGATGGTGCGGAGCGCGCTCGACGTGTTCCACGACGACGTGCAGGCGCACCTCGGTGGCCGGTGCCTGCTGGAGCGCGGGGGTGCGCGGTGAGCGCGGGCGTCGGCATGGCTGCGGGTGCGGGTGCGGGCGACGTCGCGCTGCACGTCGACTGGACGCGCTGCCGGGGCCGGGGGTTGTGCACGGAACTGTTCTCCGAACAGCTCGAGCGCGACGAGTGGGGCTACCCGATCGCCCGGGCCGGCGACCCCGGCGACCGCGGTGCCCGGGCCGGCGACCCGGGCGACCCCGGCACCCCCGGTGCCGGCACCCGCGACGTCCCGGTCCGTCCGCACGAGCGGGCCGCTGCGGCCGACGCCGTCGCGATGTGCCCCCTGCAGGCGCTCCGACTGGTGGAGCGGTGAGCAGCCGGAGACCAGCGCCCGGCCGGCCCAGCGCTCAGTACCAGTGCGGGTTGACGCTCATCTCGTGACCCCACGCCCCGCAGGGTGAGCCGTAGGCGCTCTTGATGTACGCGAGTCCCCAGTCGATCTGCGTGTTCGCGTTGGTGCGCCAGTCGGCTCCGGCGACCGCCATCTTCTCGGCCGGCAGCGACTGCGGGATGCCGTAGGCACCGCTCGAGGAGTTGAGGGCGTTCGCCCGCCACCCGGACTCCTGCGTCCAGAGCGACACCAGGCACGAGAACTGGTCGGAGCCCCACCCGTACGACCCGAGCGCGCTCCGTGCGTAGGCCTGTGCGGCCGCGGGGTCCACGGCGACGCCCCCGGTGCTCGGGTAGGACGAGCCGGTGCCGCCGCTGGTCGCGCCGCCGCTGGAAGCGCTGCTGCTGGCGTTCGCGGCGTTCGCGTTCGCCGCCGCCTCGGCCGCCGCCGCTGCGGCCCGCTTGCGCTGCTGCTCCGCCTTCTGCGCGGCGACCCGCTGGCCGAGCTCGTACCCGGCCTCCTGCTTCGCGGTGCTGTCCTTGAGCGACGCGAGCTGCGCGTACAGCTCGTCGCTGTGCTGCTCCGTCGACTCGACGGCGGCGTCCGCCGCCTGTTCCGCCGACTTCGCCGCGGCCGAGCGCTCCTCGGCCGCCTGCGCGCGCGTCGCGCGTTCCGTCTCGGCCCGCTCGGCCTGCTCGTGCAGCGAGGACGCCGTGCCGGCCGCGACGGACGCCTCGTCCATGACACCGGACCAGGTCTCCGACAGCTGGTCGAGCGCGCCGAGCTGGTAGAGCAGCTGGTCCGGGTTCTTCGCGGTCGCGATGCGGGTGGTCATCTGGTTCGTGCTGCCGTCGCGGTACAGGTTCGCGGCCAACTGGCCGGCCCGCTGCTGGGCCCGGTCCGCCGTCTCGCTCGCGTGCTGCGCCTGGGCCTGGAGGCTCGTGGCGGCCTGGGTGGCCGACGCCAACTCCGACTCGGCCGCGTCCGCCTTCGACGAGGCCACCAGGGCGGCCTGTGACTTCGCGGCTGCTTCGTCCTGCGCCGACTGCAGCGCGGCCTGCACCTTCTGCACCTCGGCGCGCTTCGCGGTCTCGTTGCCCTTGGCGCGCTGGACGTCCTGCCACGTGGGGTACTCGGTGGCGTTCGCGGGGGCAGCGGTCAGGGCCGGGGCGACGAGCGCGCCGACGACCACGGCGGCCGCGACGAGCACGCCCCGCGAGGGGGTGAAGCGCATGTCGGCAGGCTACCGATGTTCACCAGGAGTCCAGCGAGCCGCGCCGCCGACAGCCTGAGGACTGGTAAAGTCCATCGTGTCCGAGGACTCATTCCCCGGACGTCACACACAACACTGCGCAGGCCGGGCACGGAGCTGGTCATCGGTGGTGGCTCGCGGGCCGGAACGGTTTCCCGAGTGCTTCTACTGCTGGCCAGACATGCGTCCGGAACGATCGGCGCGCACGCACCATCGAGTGCCGTCGCCACGGCCTGCCGGAAACACATCAAGGAGGCGCCCTTTTGGAGGGTCCCGAGATCAAGTTCGCCGAAGCCGTCATCGACAACGGCAAGTACGGCAAGCGCACCGTCCGGTTCGAGACCGGTCGGCTCGCACAGCAGGCCCAGGGCGCGGTCGCCGCGTACCTGGACGAGGAAACGATGCTCCTCTCGGCCACCAGCGCCGGCAAGCACCCGCGTGAGGGCTTCGACTTCTTCCCGCTGACCGTCGACGTCGAGGAGCGTTCCTACGCCGCCGGCAAGATCCCCGGTTCGTTCTTCCGTCGCGAAGGCCGTCCGTCGACCGAGGCCATCCTCGTCTGCCGTCTCATCGACCGGCCGCTGCGTCCGTCGTTCGTCGACGGCCTCCGCAACGAGGTGCAGATCGTCATCACCGTCCTGAGCATCGCTCCGGACGAGTTCTACGACGCGCTGGCGATCAACGCCGCGTCCGCGTCGACGCAGATCTCCGGTCTGCCGTTCTCCGGCCCGATCGCCGGTGTGCGCCTCGCGCTCATCGGCGACCAGTGGGTCGCGTTCCCGAAGGCCTCGCAGCTCGCGGACGCCGTGTTCGACCTGACCGTCGCCGGTCGTGTCGTCACGGACGAGGCCGGCAACGAGGACGTCGCGATCATGATGGTCGAGGCCGAAGCCACCGAGCACGCCTGGGACCTCATCCAGGGCGGGGCCACCAAGCCCGACGAGGCCATCGTCGCCCAGGGTCTCGAGGCGGCGAAGCCGTTCCTCAAGTCCCTCGTCGACGCGCAGGCCAAGCTCGCCGCGCAGTCGGCCAAGGAGATCCAGGACTTCCCGGTCTTCCCGCCCTACGCGCCCGAGGTCTACTCGGCTGTCGAGGCACTCGCGCTCTCCGAGCTCGGTGACGTCTACAAGATCGCCGCCAAGACCGAGCGTCAGGACGCCGACGACGCGCTCAAGTCGCGCGTCAAGGCCGCCATCGCGGAGCAGGTCACCGCGGGCTCGCTGCCCGAGGTCGCCAACTCGCAGGTCAGCGCCGCCTACAAGTCGGTCACGAAGAAGGTCGTCCGCGGCCGCATCCTGACCGAGCAGATCCGCATGGACGGCCGCGGCCTCGCCGACATCCGTCCGCTCGACGCCGAGGTCGCCGTGATCCCGCGCGTCCACGGTTCGGCGATCTTCCAGCGCGGCGAGACGCAGATCCTCGGCGTCACCACGCTGAACATGCTCAAGATGGAGCAGCAGATCGACTCGCTGTCGCCCGTCACGAAGAAGCGCTACCTGCACCACTACAACTTCCCGCCCTACTCGACCGGTGAGACCGGCCGTGTGGGTTCGCCGAAGCGTCGCGAGATCGGGCACGGCTTCCTCGCCGAGCGCGCCCTCGTGCCGGTGCTGCCGTCGCGCGACGAGTTCCCGTACGCCATCCGTCAGGTCTCCGAGGCGCTCAGCTCCAACGGCTCGACCTCGATGGGTTCCGTCTGCGCCTCGACCCTCTCGCTGCTCAACGCCGGTGTGCCCCTCAAGGCCCCGGTCGCCGGCATCGCGATGGGCTTGGTCTCCGACACCGTCGACGGCCAGACCCGCTACGCGGCCCTGACCGACATCCTCGGCGCGGAAGACGCCCTCGGCGACATGGACTTCAAGGTCGCCGGTACCTCGGAGTTCGTCACCGCGATCCAGCTCGACACCAAGCTCGACGGCATCCCGTCGACGGTGCTCGACGCGGCGCTCAAGCAGGCCAAGGAGGCCCGCTCGGCCATCCTCGGTGTGCTGAACGAGGCCATCGACGCCCCCGACGAGATGGCGGACACCGCTCCTCGCGTCATCTCGGTGCAGATCCCCGTCGACAAGATCGGCGAGCTGATCGGCCCGAAGGGCAAGACGATCAACGGCATCCAGGACACCACCGGGGCCGACATCTCGATCGAGGACAACGGCACCGTCTACATCGGCGCCGTCGACGGTCCGTCGGCCGAGGCCGCTCGTGCCCAGGTCAACGCGATCGCCAACCCGACCAACCCGGAGATCGGGGACCAGTTCCTCGGCACCGTCGTGAAGATCGCCACCTTCGGCGCCTTCGTGTCGCTGCTCCCGGGCCGTGACGGTCTGCTCCACGTCTCCGAGGTGCGCAAGCTCGCCGGTGGCAAGCGTGTCGAGAACGTCGAGGACGTCCTGGGCGTCGGCCAGAAGGTCCTGGTCGAGGTCACCAAGGTGGACGACCGCGGCAAGCTGTCGCTCGCGCCGGTCGTGGCCGACGAGACCGAGGGTGACTCCACCTCGGCCGAGACGGTCCGCGCCCACGCCGAGGACCCGGCCGAGGGCTGATCCTCTTCCGCGTCCTGACTCACGAACGGCCGCCGTCCCTTCCGGGGCGGCGGCCGTTCGCCGTTGCGGGGCGTGTGTGCGTGTTGGCCGCGCGTGCTTTCGCGGTCAGCGACACCTCACGGGCACGGCGCCGCGTGAACTGTCGCTGTGCGCGAAAGACCGCCGCGCCGTGCCACGTGCCGGTCAGGCCGTGGGGGTCTCCTGCGTGCCCATGAGCTGCGCGCGCCCGAGCAGGTGCCCGCGGAGCATGAAGCCCACGACCGCGGGGGTCGCGTCGGCCGGGACCTCGAGCACGGGGACGTCGAGGGCGCTCAGCGTGAAGAAGTAGCGGTGCACACCGTGACCCGCGGGCGGAGCGGCCCCGAGGAACGTGTCCGTGCCGAACTCGTTGCGGCGACGGAGCGCCTCGGCGGGCAGCAGGGCGTCATCGGTACCGGCGCCGGCGCCGGCGGGGAGCGAGGTCGCCGAGCCCGGGATGTCGGTCAGGCTCCAGTGCCAGAAGCCGGAGCCGGTCGGGGCATCGGGGTCGTAGACGGTCAGGACGAAGCTCTTCGTGCCCTCGGGTGCGTCCGACCACTCGAGTGCGGGGGAGCGGTCCTCACCCCCGACATCGGAGCCGCGTGCCGAGGTGGGCAGCTCGCCTCCGTCGGTGAAGTCGGGGCTCGTCAGGGTGAAGGACGGGACGTCGGGCAGGTTCCAGTTGGGGTCGTTGGCCATGCCCCAAGCCAACACCCGGCGGCTCGGGCTGCGCTCGGTGCGCGCGTGGGGCTGTGGGAGTTCGCACGCGACGGCCTGGAGGCACGGTGCGGGCCCGCCACGGGCCTCCCGTCCGATGGCGGTCGCCTCGACCGCCCCGCCGGAGCGACAGCGTCGGCGACAGTCGGGCGTCAGCCCGCGAGCACCCGGTCGACCACGCGGTTGAGCGCAGCGGTGGCGGCGATCGCGTCACCGGCGTACGCGCCGGCCATCGCACCGTCGCGCGCGAGCATGAGCTCGTCGGCACCGTCCCCGGGAAGGGGATGTCCGGCCTCCTGCAGCAGGGTCGCGAGTCGTTCGGTGTACCAGTCGCGGTGCACGGCGACGACCTGGCGGACCGGGTCGCGCGGGTCGTGGTACTCGGCGGCGGCGTGCAGGAACGCACAGCCGCGGAACGCCGGGTCGTTGACCTCGTCGACCAGTGCGGCGACCCACGCACGGACGGCCCGGTCGGGGGAGCCGGCGTCGGCGATCAGCTGCTCCATCCGCTCCTGCACGCGCTCGTGCTGGGTGCGGATGTAGGCGAGGATCAGGTTGTCCTTCGACCCGTAGTGCTTGTAGAACGTCGCTTTCGTGACGCTCGCCTCGGAGATGAGGCGGTCGACGCCGACGCCGTGGATGCCCTCTTCGTAGAAGAGTCGCGTGGCGGTCTCGAGGACACGGACCTTCGCGCCGCCGGAGCGGGGAGTCGGGGGGACGCTCGACCCGTCCGGCGACGCGAGGTTCGTGCTCGGGCCGGGGAGACGCTGGACGGCCGGTTGGGGGGAATCGACCGTCACAGCGTGTACTCCTCGGACTCATCGGCTCCGCGACCGGAGTGGGGGGACTCGGTGGTCGCGCAGGACTGATGTCCCGAGCCGCCGGATCGGAACTTAGGGGGGCTTTCGATCCGGCGTGGCCAACAGTAGCACAAGGAGGACAGACAGACGAGTCGGTCTGTCCACATTTTCTGTACCCCACTTCGAGTGGCACGCGACCGAGACCGGGAAACTGGGCAGGAGGCATCGACGGATCAGTAGGCTCGTCTGCGATGAACCAGCCAGTGCCACTGCCGCTCGGGGCCCCGGACACGTCGTTCCTGACGTCCGGCGGGGCCTTCGTCCGTCGCACCGTGCTGCCCTCGGGTGTCCGTGTGCTGACCGAGGCGGTGCCGGGTGCCGCGTCGACGAGCATCGGGTTCTGGGTCGGCGTCGGTTCGCGTGACGAGCGCGACGGGCAGTTCGGGTCGACCCACTTCCTCGAACACCTGCTCTTCAAGGGCACCGAGACCCGATCGGCGCTCGACATCGCCATCGCGTTCGACTCGGTCGGCGGTGAGCACAACGCTGCGACCGCCAAGGAGTACACCTGCTACTACGCACGGGTCCGGGACACCGACGTCCCGATGGCCGTGAACGTCATCGGTGACATGGTCACCGGCTCGGTGCTCGAACCAGACGCCTTCGCCGTCGAGCGCGGGGTCATCCTCGAGGAACTCGCGATGGCCGCCGACGACCCGGCCGACGTCGCGGGCGAGGCGTTCTTCGCCGCGGCCTTCGGTGGACACCCCCTCGGCCGTCCCATCGGCGGGACCCCGGACAGCATCCGTGCAGTCCAGCGCGACGAGGTGCTGGCTCACTACCGCGAGCACTACGCACCGAACGGCATCGTCGTGACCGCTGCCGGTGCCGTCGACCACGACCGGTTCTGCGAACTCGTCGCCGGTGTCTTCCACGACGCCCCCGACGCCGCGCCGCTGCCGCGCCGCACGCCCGAGACCGTGGCCGACCCGGTCGAGGCGAAGCTGTCCGTGGTGCACCGCCCGACCGAGCAGGTCAGCATGCTCCGCGGCTCGCAGGGCCTCGACCTGCGCGACGACCGCCGTCCCTCGCTCAGCGTCCTGAACGCCGTGCTCGGTGGTGGCATGAGCTCGCGCCTGTTCCAGGAAGTGCGCGAGCGCCGCGGTCTGGCCTACGCGGTGTCGTCGTTCGCCCCCGCGTACCTGGACAACGGCGCCTTCGGTGTCTACGCCGGGTGCGCGCCGGACAACGTCGCCGGAGTCATCGACATCGTCGACGCCGAGTTCCGCCGGATGGTCGACCACGGCATCACCGACGACGAGCTGCGACGCGCCAAGGGCCAGATCGAGGGCGCGCTGACGCTCTCGCTCGAGGACTCCGACGCCCGCATGACCCGGCTCGGCCGTTCCGAGCTCGGCACCGGCGAGTACACCGACCTGTCGACGGCGCTCGAGCGTGTCGACGGTGTCACGACCGACGGCGTGCTCGAACTCGCGCGCGACCTGCTGACCCGGCCGACGATCACCTCGGTCGTCGGTGCCGTGCAGCAGGACGAACTCGCCGCGGCCATCGGGATCGGCAGCTGAGCACGGACATGTCGCACTACCTGTACCTCGTCCGGCACGGCGAACACCAGGACGCCGAACACGGCCTGCGGGACGGCAAGCTCTCCGAACGCGGCAAGCGTCAGGCGACCCTGATCGCCGACCGCCTCGGCGGCGTGCCCTTCGACGGCGTGTACCACTCGCCGCTCGAGGCCCCGAGCGAGACCGCCGCGTTCCTGTCGCAGCGCCTGCCGTCGATCCAGCCCGAGCCCTCGACACTGCTGTTCGACTGCATCCCCTCGGGCCCGACCCCGGACATGCCGCACGCCTACCAGGGCTGGTACGGCGGCATCACCGAAGAGGAGATCGTCGCCGGGCAGGCCCAGATGGGCGACGCCGTGTCGGAGTGGTTCACCCCGGCGCGCGAGGACCGGCACGACCTGCTGATCACCCACAACGCCGTGATCGGCTGGTTCGTGCGCGAGGCGTTCCAGGCCCCCGAGTGGCGCTGGATGGGCACGAACGTCGCCCACACCGCGCTCACGATCATCCGGATCCGGTCGGCGAAGCCCGCCGAGGTCGTCACGCTGAACGACCTGGCCCACCTGCCGGTGGAGCTGCGCACGGGTCTGCCGGTCGACCAGCCCGTCTAGCGGCTGCCCGTCCGGTCCGCGGCGGCGCGGCCGGGAGGCCCGTGGCGGCTCAGACGATCGGCTCGCGGCCCGTCTCGGTGCGCTCCACCGCCCTGCGGTACCAGGCGGTGGCGTTCGGGTTGTCGTTGAACGGCTCGACCCGCTGGTACCCGCGGCCGCGGTACATCGCGCCCGCCGCCACGAGCGAGTCGTTCGTGTCGAGGACGATGCTCGTCGCACCGAGGTCGGCCCCGGCCCGCTCGAGCAGGTCCATCACGGCCGTCGCCACGCCCGTGCCGCGCCCGGCCGGCGCCACGAAGACGTGCTTGACCTCGAACCGGACGTCGACGGCACCGGTCGCGTCGACCCCGTCCGCGATCCGACGGAGGCCGCCACAGCCGACCGCGACGCCGTCGTCGTACGCCACGGCGAACACCCCGTTCGGCGGCGTGAACTCGGCTGCGGGGGTGCGCTTCCGCGAGTACGTGCCCTGCGCGCTCGGGAACGTCGCCTCGCGCTCGTCCAGGTACGCATCGAGCAGCGCGTCGACCTCGGGCAGATCGGCCGGCACGGTCCTGACCTCGACTGACATGCGTCGATCCTAGGATGGACCGCATGGTCACTCCCGTCGCCGTCGTCGGCGCCACCGGTCGTCTCGGGGGCCTCGTGGCGTCCGTCGTCGAGGAACTCCCGGAGTTCGAGCTCGTCGCCCGCCTGTCGTCGAAGGACGGCGCGCACGAGGCGCCGCCGTCGGTCTTCGGCGGCGCGGCCCTGGTGGTCGACGTGACGGTGCCGTCGCTCAGCCCGGCGATCGTGGAGAACGCGCTCTCGAGCGGCGCGAACGTGCTCGTCGGCACCTCCGGCTGGTCGCTCGACCGGCTCGCCAAGCTCCGCACCGGGCTGCAGGAACGCCCGGACCAGGGGGTGCTCGTGGTCCCGAACTTCTCGATCGGCTCCGTGCTCGGCACGCACCTGGCGACGATCGCGGCCCCGTGGTTCCCCGCCGCCGAGATCGTCGAGACCCACCACGCCGGCAAGATCGACTCGCCCTCGGGCACCGCGGTGCGCACCGCCGAGCTGATGGCCGACGCGCGGCGCGAGGTCGGTCCCGTGGACGCCCCGCACGTCGACCAGCGCGCCCGCGGCCAGCAGGTCGCCAGCGTGCCCATCCACTCGCTCCGGCTCCCCGGGGTGAAGGCCGTGCAGGACGTCGTGCTGAGCGGGCCGGGCGAGACGCTGACGATCCGGCACGACACCAACGACGACGTCGCCTACGTCGCGGGCATCCGTGCGGCGCTGGCGAACGTGGTGTCCGCGCGGGGCCTCACCGTGGGCCTCGGCAGCGTCCTCGGCATCGGCTGACCGCCGTGGGTCGGATGGAGCGGGCCGGACGCACGATCCGCTCGCCGTTCTGGGGTGCGGCGCTGATGGCGGTGCTGCTCGCCCTGTACATCGTGCTCGTCGGGCAGCGCGCCGTCGCCTTCATCGCCACCGGGATCCCGATCGGCATCGGCATCGGCGTGGCGCTGTTCGTCGTCGCCGCGATCGGGGCGCTCCTGCTCGTGCTCGAGTTCCGCTTCGGCATCCGCATCACCCGGCTCGGAGCACGGCTCGAGGCCGAGGGCGGCACCCCGGACGACGTCGTCCCGGTGCGGCCGTCGGGCCGGCCGATCCGCGACGCCGCCGACGAGCTGTTCCCGCGGTACCGCGACGCGGTCGAGCGGGACCCGGCCGACTGGCGTGCCTGGTACCGGCTCGGCGTGGTCTACGACGCCGCCGGTGACCGCAAGCGCGCACGATCGGCGATGCGCACCGCCCTGGCGCGCGCCGCCGATCGCTGACCCCCGGGCCGGAGGCGGATCAGAAGACGGCGTCGATGGCGTCCGCCGCCTGCGTGTACCGGAACGTGTAGCCGGAGTCGAGCAGCTTCGTCGGGACCATCCGCTGGCTCGACAGGAGCATGTCGTCGGCGGCGTCCCGCAGCGCCAGGCGCAGGGCGAACTCGGGGATCCGGAACAGGTACGGGCGGTGCAGGACCTCGGCGACGTGTTTCGTGATGCGGTCGGCGACGACGGGCTCGGGGCCCGCCAGGTTCACCGGGCCGGAGACGTCCGGGGCCGCGGTCGCCAGGTGCACGATCGCGCCCACCTCGTCCTCGAGCGCGATCCAGGGCCAGTGCTGGCCACCGGTGCCCAGTCGGCTGCCGACGCCGAGCTTGGTCAGCGGGACGAGCGGCGCGAGTGCACCGCCGCCCTTGCCGATGACGATGCCGGTACGGAGCGTGACGACGCGGACCCCGGCGGGAGCGGCGTTCGCGGCGGCTTCCCACGCGGTGCAGACGTCGGCGAGGAAGCCCGTGCCCGGGGCGGCGTCGTCCTGCAGCACGTCGGCCGGGCGGTCGCCGTACACGCCCGAGGCCGAGCCCGACAGGAACAGGGCCGGGGGAGTGGCGGCGTGCCGCATCGCCTCGACCAGGGTGTCGGTGGCGTCGATGCGCGAGCTGCGGATCTCCCTGCGGTAGGCGTCCGTCCACGGCAGCTTGCCGATGTTCGCACCGGCCAGGTTGATCACCACGTCGGCGCCGTCGAGGATCGCCGGGTCGAGCGGACGCCGCCCCGGCGCCCAGCGGAACTCGGTCGCGGTGCGCGCTTCGCGGCGGACGAGCGTGGTGACGTGGTGCCCCGCCTCGCGCAGGGCGCGGACGAGGGGCGTTCCGATGAACCCGGACGAGCCGGCCACCAGGATCGAGAGCGGTTGTTCCGTCGTGTCGGGCATGCCCGCAACGCTACTCACACCGACGTAGGCTTCTGTGTGTGACCGACAGCGAGACCGTACAGCCCGACGCCTCCGTCCCGACCCCCTACGAAGACCTGCTCCGCCGGGTCCTGACCGAGGGTTCGCCGAAGGGCGACCGCACCGGCACCGGCACCCGCAGCCTGTTCGGCGCGCAGCTCCGCTACGACCTGTCGAAGGGGTTCCCCCTCGTCAGCACGAAGCGCGTGCACTTCAAGTCGGTCGCGTACGAGCTCCTCTGGTTCCTGCGCGGCGAGGGCAACGCGACCTGGCTGCAGGAGCACGGTGTCCGGATCTGGAACGAGTGGGCGGACGCCGACGGCGACCTCGGCCCGGTGTACGGCGTGCAGTGGCGCTCGTGGCCCACCCCCTCGGGTGAGCACGTCGACCAGATCGCCCAGGTCATCGAGCAGATCACGACCAACCCGGACAGCCGCCGGCTCATCGTCTCGGCGTGGAACGTCGCCGACGTGCCGGACATGGCGCTCGCCCCGTGCCACGCGTTCTTCCAGTTCTACGTGAACGACGGCAAGCTCTCGTGCCAGCTCTACCAGCGGAGCGCCGACATGTTCCTCGGCGTCCCGTTCAACATCGCCTCGTACGCGCTGCTGACCCACATGATCGCGGCGCAGACCGGGCTCGAGGTCGGCGACTTCGTCTGGACCGGCGGCGACTGCCACATCTACGACAACCACGTCGAACAGGTCGAGGAGCAGCTGTCCCGCACGGCGTACCCGATGCCGACGCTCGAACTCGCACCGCGCGACTCGATCGACGACTACGAGTACGAGGACTTCACCGTCGTCGGCTACGAGCACCACCCGGCGATCAAGGCCGCGGTCGCTGTCTGATGATCGGCATGGTCTGGGCCCGCTCGACCACCGGTGTCATCGGTGCCGACGGCGGCATGCCCTGGCACGTGCCCGAGGACCTGGCGCACTTCAAGCAGGTCACCGGCGACGCGACCGTGCTGATGGGCCGACGCACCTGGGAGTCCCTGCCCGAGCGCTTCCGGCCGCTGCCCGGTCGCCGCAACGTCGTGCTCACGCGTGACGCGACGTGGACGGCCGACGGCGCCGAGGTCGTGCACGACCTGCAGGCCGCCCTCGACACCGACGAGACCGTCTGGGTCATCGGCGGCGGCCAGGTGTACGACGCCGCACTCGACGCGGCCGACCACGTCTCCGAGACCCTGATCGACGTCGACGTGGCGGGGGACACCGTCGCACCCACGCTCGGCGAGGCTGCCGGCTGGACGCTCGCCGACGAGGGCCCCTG
Organism: Curtobacterium sp. UNCCL17; assembly: GCF_000686685.1. Taxonomy (NCBI): domain Bacteria; kingdom Bacillati; phylum Actinomycetota; class Actinomycetes; order Micrococcales; family Microbacteriaceae; genus Curtobacterium; species Curtobacterium sp. UNCCL17. The sequence continues at coordinate 480,890 of NZ_JMLI01000017.1, forward strand.
GCAGGAGTCCCGCACGGGCACCCGCTACCGGTTCCTGGAGTGGCAGCGCCGCGCCTGAGTGCCCGGTGTCGGCGGGCGTGACCGGCGGGACGGACGTGATCCGGGCCTCCCGGCCGCGCCGCAGGCGGTCCACCGTCCACACGGACGGCGGTCCTCGCGCGCATCCCCGGTACGCTGGTGCCCGTGTCCCCGCGTGAGAATCCCTTCGGTCAGGTCCTCGTCGCCCTCGTGACCCCGTTCACGGCCGACGGCGAGGTCGACTGGCCCGGCGTCGAGCAGCACATCGACGACTGCATCACCGCCGGCGCCGACGGCATCGTCGTCACCGGCACGACCGGCGAGACGTCGACGCTGACCGACCCGGAGAAGCTCCGTCTGGTCGAGGTCGGCAAGTCCGTCGCCGCCGGCCGCGCGAAGATCATCACGGGCGGTGGCTCGAACGAGACCGCGCACGCGATCCACCTGTACAAGCAGAGCGAGAAGGCCGGCGCGGACGGCGTGATGATCGTCACGCCGTACTACAACAAGCCGACGCAATCGGGTGTCCTCACCCACTTCCGGATGATCGCGGACGCCACCGACCTGCCGGTGATCCTGTACGACATCCCGGGCCGCACCGGCATCCCGATCACGTACGACACGATCCTGCGTGCGTCGAAGCACCCGAACATCCTCGCCGTGAAGGACGCCAAGGGCGACTTCGCCGAGGTCTCGCGGGTGCTGAACAACACCGACCTCATGTACTTCTCCGGCGACGACACGAACGTGCTCCCGCACCTGTCGATCGGCGCCACCGGCCTGATCGGCGTGACCGCGAACATCACGAGCGCGCCGTACCGCACCATCGTCGACGCCGTGAACCGGGGCGACCTGGCCACCGCGACGGCCGAGCACAAGCGACTCGAGCCGCTCGTCCGCGCCGTGATGACGCACGTTCCGGGTACCGTGGCCGCGAAGTACATCCTGCACGGGCTCGGCCGCATCGGCAGCCCGCGCGTCCGACTGCCGCTCGTCGGCCCCGAGGACTCCGAGGCGTACGCCATCGAGACCTCCCTCGAAGCCGTGCGCGACGTGCCCGGCGCCGACTTCTCGAACTTCCGCCCCGACCGCAACGCGGCGGCCGGCGGTGCACTACCGAAGGTGCCAGGCACCACCCGCTAGCGAACACCGCGGCGCGCAGCACGCGCGTCGCCCGAATCCGTAGGACCGAATGCCCACACAGATCTCCGAACCGCAGCCGCTCGAAGCCGGCACCCTCCGCGTCGTCCCCATCGGGGGCCTCGGCGAGATCGGTCGCAACATGACCGTCTACGAGTACGAGGGCAAGCTGCTCATCGTCGACGCCGGCGTGCTGTTCCCCGAGGAGCACCAGCCCGGTGTCGACCTGATCCTGCCGGACTTCTCGCCGATCCGTGACCGCCTCGACGACGTCCTCGGTGTCGTGCTCACGCACGGCCACGAAGACCACATCGGCGCCGTCCCGTACCTGCTCAAGCTCCGCGACGACATCCCGCTGATCGGCTCCACGCTGACCCTCGCGCTGGTCGAGGCGAAGCTCAAGGAACACCGGATCAAGCCGTACACGCTCGTCGTGGCCGAGGACCAGACCGAGCAGATCGGCCCGTTCCACCTCGAGTTCGTCGCCGTGAACCACTCCATCCCGGACGCCCTCGCCGTCGCGATCACGACCCCCGCCGGTCGTGTGCTGCACACGGGTGACTTCAAGATGGACCAGCTCCCGCTGGACGACCGCATCACCGACCTCCGTGCGTTCGCCCGTCTGGGCGAGGCCGGCGTGGACCTGTTCCTGCCGGACTCCACGAACGCCGACGTGCCGGGCTTCACCGCTCCGGAGCGCGACATCGGCCCGGTGCTCGAGAACATCATCATGCGCGCCCGCAAGAAGGTCGTCGTGGCGAGCTTCTCGTCGCACGTGCACCGCGTGCAGCAGGTCCTCGACGCCGCCGCGGCCGCGAACCGCAAGGTCGCGTTCATGGGGCGCTCGATGATCCGCAACATGACGATCGCCGCAGACCTCGGGTACCTGCGGGTGCCGGAGAACGTGCTCATCGACACGAAGAAGGCGAAGAACGTCCCCGACGACCAGATCGTCTACATGTCGACCGGGTCGCAGGGTGAGCCGATGGCCGTCCTGGCCCGCATGGCGAACCTCGAGCACCAGATCGAGATCGGCGAGGGCGACACCGTCATCCTCGCGTCGTCGCTCATCCCGGGCAACGAGAACGCCGTGTACCGCGTCATCGACGGGCTGACCAAGCTCGGTGCGAAGGTCGTGCACAAGGGCAACGCGAAGGTGCACGTCTCCGGACACGCCTCCGCCGGCGAGCTGCTCTACTGCTACAACATCCTGCGGCCGCGCAACGTGCTCCCCGTCCACGGCGAGCACCGCCACCTGTACGCGAACGCCGACCTGGCGATCCAGACGGGTGTCCCGCCGCGCAACGTGATCCTCGGGCAGGACGGCATCGTCGTCGACCTGAAGGACGGCGTCGCGACGGTCGCCGGCCAGCTCGACATCGGCTACGTCTACGTCGATGGCTCCACCGTCGGCGAGATCACCGACGCCGACCTGAAGGACCGCCGCGTCCTGGCGGAAGAGGGCTTCATCTCGATCTTCTGCGCGGTGGACTTCACCACCGGGCAGTGCGTGATCGGCCCGGAGATCCAGTCGCGTGGCTTCGCCGAGGACGACTCGGTGTTCGACGACGTCCGCCCGCAGATCGCCAAGGCGATCTCCGAGGCTGCTGCGAACGGCACGCGCGACTCGCACGCCTTCGCGCAGGTCGTCCGTCGCACGGTCGGTCGCTGGGTGAACACGAAGCACCGTCGTCGTCCGATGATCGTCCCGGTGGTCATCGAGGCGTAGCGTCCGTCCCCGCTCTGGAGGCCCGTCCAGCGTCCGTCACGGACGCTGCGGCGGGCCTTCCTGCGTTTGTCCTGAGCGGGCGTTAGGGTTCTGCCCATGGCCGGAGGCACCAAGTCGACCACGCGCTCGCGCGCGTCCACGTCGTCCCGTGGCAACGGGACGCGCGGTTCGTCGCGCACCCAGGCCACGACGAAGAAGCTGCCGCAGGCTGCGCCCACGCCGGTGTTCCGCGAGCAGAACCCGCTCGTGACCTTCTGGCTCGCGATGGCGCACGGCGTCGGCGCGATGTTCCGGCTGCTCGGCAAGGAGACCCTCGAGAAGGACCAGCGGCGCGACGGGTTCCCGTTCCTGCTGTTCCTGCTGGCCATCGCCGGCGGGGTCGTCGAGTGGCTCAACCCGACCAACAGCGTCTCCGTCGCACTCGATGCGTACACGTTCGGTGGGCTGTTCGGCCGCCTGGCGTTCGCCCTGCCCGTCATCATGATCGTGTTCGCCGGGTGGCTGTTCCGGCACCCGGCCTCGGTGCACGACAACACCCGGATCGGCATCGGCCTGGGCATCCTGATCGTGTCCATCGCCTCGCTCTGCCACGTCTTCGGTGGCCGACCGAGCGCGGCCGACGGCATGCCCGCGCTGGCCGCCGCCGGTGGGGTGCTGGGCTGGGTGGTCATCGGCTGGCTCGTCACGATCGCGACCGCCTGGGTGGCGGTCCCGGTGGCGATCGTGCTGCTCGTGCTCTCGCTCTTCATCATCACCAAGACGCCGCCGAACAAGCTCGGGCGACGCCTGCACGAGCTCTACGCCTACTTGTTCGGCGCCCCGGCCCCCGCAGCCGAGCCCGAGGTCGATGCCGCCGCTGCGGCGGAGCCCGCCGCCCGCGCCCGCACGTCGAAGCGCGGCAAGAAGGGCGACGCCGACTTCCAGCTGTTCGACGACCTCGGGTTCGGTGACGAGCAGGCCGCTGCCGACGCCGAAGCCGGTGGCGACAACGTGCCGTGGTGGCGCCGGAACAAGTCCGGGCGCGAAGAGGACCCGGCGTACGACAGTCCGGTGCTGCCGCCGGCCACCGGGGTCGCCCCGGCTGCCGCTGCCGTCGCACCAGCTGCGCCCGTCGTGCCCGCTGCCCCCGCCGTGAGCCCGAACGCCGGTGCCGCCGCCGGGCTCGTCGACCTCACGCCGGTCGAGCCCGCGTCCGTCAACCTCAACGACTCCGTCGAGCAGGACCTGCAGGACGCCGAGCAGGCGCTCCGCGCGTTCGGCACCGACGTCCCCGCGCGGCCGGAGCCGACGGCCGACATCCGTCCCGCGGTGCCCGAGGTGCTGTCCGAGCCCGAGATCGTCGACGAGCCCGAGGACATCGACGCCGCCGCCGAGCTGAGCGCGGCCGCCGCCGGTTCCGACGACGATCCGTCGAAGCCCTACCGACTGCCCGCCGCCACGACGCTGAGCTCCGGAACCCCCTCGGTGGCGCGGAGCCAGGCGAACGACGACATCGTCGCCGCCATCACCGGGGTGCTCACCGAGTTCAAGGTCGACGCGAAGGTCACCGGGTTCTCCCGCGGGCCGACGGTGACCCGGTACGAGATCGAGCTCGGCCCCGGCGTCAAGGTCGAGCGCGTCACGGCCCTGTCGAAGAACCTGTCGTACGCGGTCGCCTCGAACGAGGTCCGCATCCTGTCGCCGATCCCGGGCAAGAGTGCCATCGGTGTCGAGATCCCGAACACCGACCGCGAGATCGTCTCGCTCGGTGACGTGCTGCGCTCGAACGCCGCCCGCAAGTCGAAGCACCCAATGACGATCGGCGTCGGCAAGGACGTCGAGGGCGGCTTCGTCGTCGCGAACCTGGCGAAGATGCCGCACCTGCTCGTCGCCGGCTCCACCGGTTCCGGCAAGTCGGTGTTCATCAACTCGATGATCACGTCGCTGCTGATGCGTGCGAAGCCCTCCGAGGTCCGCATGGTCCTGGTCGACCCGAAGCGCGTCGAACTGTCGATCTACGCCGGTGTCCCGCACCTCATCACACCCATCATCACGAACCCGAAGAAGGCGGCCGAAGCGCTGCAGTGGGTCGTGAAGGAGATGGACATGCGGTACGACGACCTGGCGTCGTTCGGGTTCCGCCACGTCGACGACTTCAACAAGGCGATCGAGAACAACGAGATCGTCCTGCCGGCGGGCAGCGAGCGGAAGCTCAAGCCGTACCCGTACCTGCTCGTCGTCGTCGACGAGCTCGCTGACCTCATGCTCGTGGCGCCGCGTGACGTCGAGGAGTCGATCGTCCGCATCACCCAGCTCGCCCGTGCCGCCGGCATCCACCTGGTGCTCGCGACGCAGCGCCCCTCGGTCGACGTCATCACCGGCCTGATCAAGGCGAACGTGCCGTCGCGCATCGCCTTCGCGGTGACGAGCGTCACGGACTCCCGCGTCATCCTCGACCAGCCCGGCGCCGACAAGCTCATCGGTCAGGGCGACGCGCTCTTCCTGCCGATGGGCTCGTCCAAGTCGCTCCGCGTGCAGGGTGCCTGGGTGCAGGAGGGCGAGGTCGCCGAGGTCGTCCAGCACGTCACGCGGCAGGCGCAGCCCGAGTACCGCCAGGACGTCCAGGCCGTGGTCGAGCGCAAGGAGATCGACGCCGACATCGGCGACGACCTCGAACTGCTGCTCGCGGCCGTCGAGCAGGTCGTGTCGACCCAGTTCGGTTCGACGTCGATGCTGCAGCGGAAGCTCCGCGTCGGCTTCGCCAAGGCCGGTCGCCTGATGGACCTGATGGAGTCGCGCGACATCGTCGGGCCGTCCGAGGGTTCGAAGGCCCGCGACGTCCTGGTGACCGCCGACCAGCTGCCCGCGGTGCTCGCGAAGCTCCGCGGCGAGGAGCCGCCCGCCGCGGCCGCTCCGGCAGCGCCGGCCCCGACGCCGTCCGGCGACAGTGACCGCTACGGAGCAGACCCCGTCGGGGACATGACCCGCGGGTACGATGAAGTCCACGACGAGCCCGATGAGGACGCGTGGGGACTGACGGGCAGGGAGTGACGGCGATGACCGCCTCGGACAGCACGAACACCACGCACGGCGCACGGTTCCCGTGGCGCGGGCGGCTGCTGCGCAAGGGCCCCGGCCCGGCGTCGACCGCGAACGTCGCGAACATCATCACGGTGGTGCGCATCCTGATGGCGCCGCTGTTCTTCGTCCTGCTGCTCGCCGACGCCGGCAACGACGGACCCCTGCGCATCTGGGCCGCGGTCGTCTTCGTCGTGGCGATCGTCACGGACAGCGCCGACGGCATCATCGCCCGTCGGCAGAACCTGGTCACGGACTTCGGCAAGCTCGTGGACCCGATCGCCGACAAGGTGCTCATCGGTGGTGCGCTCGTCGCGCTGTCGATCCTGGCCGAGCTGCCCTGGTACGTGACCGTGCTCATCATGGTGCGCGAGATCGGCATCACGGTCTTCCGGTTCGCGGTGCTCTCCGACCGGGTGATCCCGGCGAGCCGCGGCGGCAAGATCAAGACCGTGCTGCAGGCCGTCGCCCTGACGGCGGCGCTGTTCCCGTGGTGGAACCTGGTCGGCGACTGGGCGCACTGGGTCAACGGCATCCTGATGACGGCCGCGTTCCTGGCAACGATCCTGAGCGGGATCGACTACCTCTGGCAGGCATGGAAGCACAACCGCACCACCGCATGACCGGACCCGAGCGCTCGACGCAGGCCGCGCCTCCCGTCCCGGTCGCACCGGGACTCATCGCCGAACTGACGGCGCGGGGCGAGACCCTCGCCGTGGCGGAGTCGCTGACCGGCGGCCTCGTGGTCGCGACCCTCGTCGACGTGCCGGGCGCGAGCGCCGTCGTCCGCGGTGGCGTCGTGGCCTACGCGACGCCCGTGAAGCACTCGGTGCTCGGGGTCTCGGCGGAACTGCTCGAGGCCGAGGGTGCCGTGCACCCCGAGGTCGCCCGGCAGATGGCCGCCGGTGTCCGGATCGCGCTGTCCGTCGACGGGGAACCCGCGACGTGGGGGATCAGCACGACCGGCGTCGCCGGCCCGGATCCGCAGGACGGCGAGCCCGTCGGCACCGTGTACCTGGGGATCGCCTCCGCCGCGGGGGCAGAGGCCTTCGAGCTGCACCTCGACGGTGACCGGGGAGCAATCCGGCACGCCACCGTCTCCGAACTCCTTGCACGGATGTCGTCCGAGGTCCGGGGCCGGGAATAGGTCCCGTTTCCACTGGGTTACATCTCACGAAATCTCCAGCAGTACGGCAGCCAGCCTGGCTAACATGCTGCAACCGGCAACGCTATTGTTGCTGAACCCGAACTCGATCCACCGGACCGAGCGGGCGCGGAGACGACAGAGAGGAGGAGTTCTCATGGTTCTCGTTCGTCAGGAAATCGGCGATGTGCTCCGGGACTTCCGCTTGCAGAAGGGCCGGACCCTCCGTCAGGTCGCGTCCAAGGCCAGTGTCGCGCTCGGGTACCTCAGTGAGGTCGAGCGCGGGCAGAAGGAAGCCAGCTCGGAGATCCTCGCGTCCGTCGCGGATGCTCTGGACACGCCCATCTCGACCATCATGCGCGAAGTGGGCGACCGCCTCGCGATCGTCGAGGGGCTGACCCCCGTCCCCGACACGCTCCCGGACGACCTCGTCGCCGAGTTCGACAACGACCTCGCGGTGCGCTGAGCGCATCGCACCGAACGCCCTCGCCGGTCCTTCCCGGCGGGGGCGTTCTGCGTTCCGGCCCGCGACCACGCGCCTAGGCTGGTCGGATGCGCGTGAGTGAGTTCTGGCGAGCCGTCGACCAGGTGTTCGGTGAGGCCTACGGTTCCGTGGTCACCCGTGACGTCGTGCTCGAAGGGCTCGGCGGTCGCTCCGCCGTGGACGCCCTCGCCGCCGGTGTCGACGCCCGCCGGGTGTGGGACGCGCTGTGTGACTCGCAGGACGTCCCGATGGACCGTCGGCACGGCAAGGGCCTGGCCGAACCCCAGGACTGAGCCGGTTCCGCGGGGCCGATCATCCGAAACTGTGTTCGGCGTGTTGCTCGAACGCGTGTTCGATCGGTGGTAGCTTCCTCCACAGCGGCGTCGCCCGGGTGTTCCATCCACAGATCGCGTGACCGTCGGCAGTGATGTCGGTGGCTCGCCATAGGTTGATGGACATCGGGAACAGCCCGAAGCCTTGTCGCAGAACCATCGGCCTTGCACCATCGGCCGGCGTGGACGCGACAGCCTACAGGCGGCCGAACACGAGCACGAAGGAGCACCCCATGCCATCACCGGCAGACCGCGAGAAGGCCCTCGAGACCGCACTCGCACAGATCGACAGGCAGTTCGGCAAGGGTGCGATCATGCGCCTCGGTTCGGACGAACGCGCCCCCGTCAACGTCATCCAGACCGGGTCGGTGGCGCTGGACGTCGCGCTCGGCATCGGTGGCCTGCCCCGTGGCCGCATCGTCGAGATCTACGGCCCGGAGTCGTCGGGTAAGACGACCCTCACCATCCACGCCATCGCCAACGCCCAGCGCGCCGGTGGCATCGCGGCCTTCATCGACGCCGAGCACGCGCTCGACCCCGAGTACGCCAAGAAGCTCGGTGTCGACATCGACGCCCTGCTCGTGTCGCAGCCCGACACCGCCGAGCAGGCGCTCGAGATCGCGGACATGCTGGTCCGCTCCGGCTCCATCGACCTCATCGTCATCGACTCCGTCGCGGCCCTCGTGCCCCGTGCCGAGATCGAGGGCGAGATGGGCGACTCGCACGTCGGTCTGCAGGCCCGCCTCATGTCCCAGGCCCTGCGAAAGCTCGCCGGTGGCCTGAACCAGACGCAGACCACGATGATCTTCATCAACCAGCTGCGCGAGAAGATCGGGGTGTTCTTCGGTTCGCCCGAGACCACCTCGGGTGGTAAGGCGCTGAAGTTCTACGCGTCCGTCCGCCTCGACATCCGTCGCATCGAGACGCTCAAGAGCGGCACCGACGCGGTGGGCAACCGCACACGCGTCAAGGTCGTCAAGAACAAGATGGCGCCGCCCTTCAAGCAGGCCGAGTTCGACATCCTGTACGGCGTCGGCATCTCGCGCGAAGGCTCGCTGCTCGACTTCGGTGTCGACCACGGCATCGTCAAGAAGTCGGGTGCCTGGTACACCTACGACGGCGACCAGCTCGGGCAGGGCAAGGAGAACTCGCGTTCCTTCCTCATCCAGAACCCCGAGATCGCTGCCGACATCGAAGGCAAGATCCTCGCCAAGCTCGGCGTCGGCGGCGCCAAGGCCGAAGATGCCCCGGTCGAGTCGATCGCGCCGAAGCTCGCGGAGCGCAAGGGCGCGTGAGCACCGACCACGACGACGACGGCCTCGCACCGGTCACCGACCTGTTCGGTGCGAGGTCGCGTCGTCGCGCTCCTGTCACGCCGGTGATGCCCGCCATCCCCGAGCCTCCGGTGTCACCGGACGAACCGCGCGACTCCGACGGCTGGGCCCTGCCCGAGTCCGACGAAGGCCGGGCGGACGCGTTCCCCGCATCGTTCGACGCCGATTCGCCGGTGCCCCTGCACGGTGCCCGGGGGCCGGCAGCGTGGGTGTCGCCCGTGATCGGCGACGGCAGCGGGCGCTCGATCCGTGCGGAGCAGGACGGCTACGACGCCGAGACTGCTGATGCCACCACCGCGTCGGTGTTCTCCATCGCCGGCGGTGAGGAGATCGACCCGGCCGACGCACCGCGTCCGCTCGATGAACAGCGGGCGGATGCCGAACGGATCAGCCTGCGCGCGCTCGGCCGCAAGGGCGTGAGCGAGTCCGAGATGCGGACCCTGCTGCTGCAGCAGGACCTCGACCCCGACGTGGTCGAGCACGAGATCGAACGGTTGACCCGTGTCGGGCTCCTCGACGACGTCGCCCTCGCCATCGACCTGGTGGACCGACTGCACGCCCGCAAGGGTCTCGGTCGACAGGGTGTCGTGACGGAGCTCCGTCGCCGGGGCATCGACCAGGTGGCGATCGACACCGCGCTCGACGAAGCCGCCGACGACGAGGACGACGAGTTCCTCCGTGCGCAGGAACTCGCCGACAAGCGGGCACCGCAGATGCGCGGGCTCGACCGGGCCACGGCAGAACGCCGGCTGTCCGGCTTCCTGATGCGCAAGGGCTACAGCTCCGGAGTCGTCCGGATCGCTGTGGCACGTGCCCTCGACGGCGGCGGGAAGCGACCGCAACCCGGCCGCGGGACCGTCCGGTTCGAGTAGTCGCTCCGACCTACACTGGAACGACCATGGCCACCGTCGAAGCGCGCCCCCGCACCTACGAAGTCCGCACCTACGGGTGCCAGATGAACGTGCACGACTCCGAGCGGTTGAGCGGGTCGTTGCAGGCGGCGGGCTACACCGCGGCGGACGGTGCGCAGGCCGACGTCGTCGTCATCAACACCTGCGCGGTGCGCGAGAACGCGGACAACCGTCTCTACGGCAACCTCGGGCAGCTCGCGGGGATCAAGCGCGAGCACCCCGGCATGCAGATCGCCGTCGGTGGGTGTCTGGCCCAGAAGGACAAGAACGTCATCCTCGAGAAGGCGCCGTGGGTCGACGTCGTCTTCGGCACGCACAACATGGGGTCCCTGCCGACCCTGCTCGAACGCGCACGGCACAACGACGAGGCGCAGATCGAGATCCTCGAGGCACTCGACGTCTTCCCGTCGACGCTGCCCACCAAGCGCGACTCGACGCACAGCGGGTGGGTCTCGATCTCGGTCGGCTGCAACAACACCTGCACGTTCTGCATCGTCCCCTCGCTCCGCGGCAAGGAGAAGGACCGCCGACCCGGTGATGTCCTGGCCGAGATCCAGGCGCTCGTCGACGACGGCGCGATCGAGGTCACGCTGCTCGGGCAGAACGTGAACTCCTACGGGGTCGAGTTCGGCGACCGACAGGCGTTCGGCAAGCTGCTGCGGGCCACCGGCACCATCGAGGGGCTCGAGCGCGTCCGCTTCACGAGCCCGCACCCGGCGGCCTTCACCGACGACGTCATCGACGCGATGGCCGAGACCCCGAACGTGATGCCCCAGCTGCACATGCCGCTGCAGTCCGGTTCCGACCGGGTGCTCAAGGCGATGCGCCGGAGCTACCGCAGCGAGCGGTTCCTCGGCATCCTCGACCGCGTCCGCGCGAAGATCCCGAACGCGGCGATCTCCACCGACATCATCGTCGGGTTCCCCGGTGAGACCGACGCCGACTTCGAGGACACCCTGCGCGTCGTCGAGCAGGCGCGGTTCGCCTCGGCGTTCACGTTCCAGTACTCGATCCGCCCGGGCACGCCGGCGGCGACGATGGACGACCAGCTGCCGAAGCACATCGTGCAGGAGCGCTACGAGCGACTCGTCGCCCTGCAGGAACGCATCACCGCGGAAGAGAACGCGCTGCAGGTCGGCCGGAGTGTCGAGGTGCTCGTCGCCTCCGGTGAGGGCCGCAAGGACGACGCCACCCGCCGGCTCTCCGGTCGCGCGGAGGACTCCCGGCTCGTGCACTTCACCGTGCCCTCCGGGTCCGAGGTCCCGCGCCCTGGCGACGTGGTCACCGTGGACATCACCCGCGCTGCACCGCACTTCCTGCTCGCCGACGACGACGCTCCGCTGCGCATCCGACGCACCCGGGCCGGTGACGCCTGGGACCGCGCGCAGGCCGAGAGCTGCGGCGTGCCCACGCCCGCTGCCGCCGCCGGCGACGGGCCCCGTCCGGTCTCGCTCGGGCTGCCCACGCTCCGTGTCGGACGCTGACCTGCCGCCCGCCGGTGCCGGTGCCGGTGCCACTGCGGCTGCCACTGCCGACCTGATCGCGGTGGTCGGGGCGACGGGCACCGGGAAGTCCGACCTCGGCATCGCGATCGCGGAGCGGCTACGTGCTGCCGGCCGCCCCGCGGAGATCATCAACGCGGACGCCATGCAGCTGTACCGGGGCATGGACATCGGTACCGCGAAGCTCCCGCCGGCCGAACGGCGCGGCATCCCGCACCACGAGCTCGACGTGCTCGACGTCACCGACGAGGCGAGCGTCGCCGCGTACCAGGTCGCCGCCCGGGCCGACGTCGACCGGATCCAGGCCGACGGCGGCGTGGCCGTCCTCGTCGGCGGCAGCGGCCTCTACGTCTCCGCGGTGCTGTTCGACCTGGCGTTCCCGGGTACCGACCCCGCGCTCCGTGCGCAACTCGAGCGCGAGCACGAGGAGCTCGGCCCGGGCATCCTGCTCGAGCGACTCCGCGCCCTCGACCCGGCGGCCGCCGCGACGATCGACGCACGCAACCCACGGCGGTTGATCCGTGCACTCGAGATCGCGAGCCGATCCGAGGTCGTGACCCCGAGCCTCCCGGCCGCGCCCCGCGCCTGGCGACCATCTCGGATCCTGCACCTGCGGCGTGACCGCGAGCAGCTCGTGTCGGCGCTGCACGAGCGGGCCGCGCGGATGTTCGAGGCCGGACTCGTCGACGAGGTCGCGGCGCTCCGCGAGCAGGGACTCGAGCAGGGCAGGACTGCGCGGGGCGCCATCGGGTACTCGCAGGCGCTCGAGGTGCTCGCCGGCACGTCGACCCGGGAGCAGGCGGTCGAGGCGACCGGCATCGCGACCCGGAAGTACGCCCGGCGGCAGGTGTCGTGGTTCCGCCGGTACGCCGAGGCCGAGACGCTCGACGTCACAGGGGCGGACCGCGGCGACCTGTCGGAACTGGCCCGTAGGATCGTGCCGTGACCGAGCTGCACTTCACCAAGGGCCAGGGGACCGGCAACGACTTCGTCCTGTTCGCCGACCCCGACGCCACCGTCGACCTGACCCCCGAGCGGATCCGCGCCATCGCGGACCGACGCTTCGGCGTGGGCGGCGACGGCGTGATCCGGGCGGTTCGGTCCGAGGCCATCCCCGAGGGGCGTGCGCTCGTGGCCGTCGAGCCCGAGGCCACGTGGTTCATGGACTACCACAACGCCGACGGCACGGTCGCGGAGATGTGCGGCAACGGCATCCGCGTGTTCGCCCGGTACCTGACCGAATCCGGCCTGGTCGAGCTCGCTCCCGGCGAGACGCTCACCGTCGGCAGCCGCAAGGGGCTGGTCGACATCCAGCGCACCACGAACGGGTTCGCCGCCGACCTCGGCCGCTGGGGCCTGGGCATCGAAGGCGGTGGTTCCGACGACGTGCTCGTGCGGGCCAAGAACCTCGACGGGGCGCGGCCCGGCATCGGCATCGACGTGGGCAACCCGCACGTGGTCGTCGCCGTCGAGACCGAGGACGAACTGGCCGACCTCGACCTGACCTTCCTGCCGGTGCTCGACCCGGCACCGGAGCACGGTGCGAACGTCGAGTTCGTGCTGCCCGGCGACCCCCTCATCAAGGACGGCGTCGGCGAGATCACGATGCGGGTGCACGAGCGGGGGAGCGGTGAGACGCTCTCGTGCGGCACCGGGGCCGTCGCGGCAGCCCTCGCCACGCGGTACTGGGTCGGTGCGGGGGCACCGGACACCTGGCGCGTGCGAGTGCCGGGCGGGCTGCTGACGGTGCGGATGACGGCGACCGAGGACGGCGAGCACGTGTCGCTGTCCGGGCCCGCCGAACTCGTGTTCTCGGGCGACCTGACGGTCTGACGCGGGCGTGGGCGCGCGGCGCGGGGCGCTTCGCCCCGTTTCGCCCCCGGGGCGCGGCGCGCTTCGCCCCGCTGCGCTTCGTGAGCAGAAATGGTCGGGTGCCCAGCGGCGACCCGACCATTTCTGCTCACGATGTGCGCGCTCGCGCTGCGCGCTCGCGCGCTACGCGCTGCGGCGCGCTACGCGCTGCGGCGCGCTACGCGCTGCGGCGCACCCGCATGACGCGGAAGCCCTTGGCCGTCGACTCGCGGGTGACCGCGAACCCCTCGCCGAGCGCACCGACGAGCCACTTCTGCAGCGAGTCGCCCCCGAGGTCCTTCGACACGACGAGCCAGGCGTCGCCCCCGACCTCGAGCCGGGGCAGCCACGTCAGCAGGATCTGGTGCAGCTCGTCCTTGCCGACACGGATCGGCGGGTTCGACCAGATCGTGCGGAAGCGCAGGTCGGCCGGCACGTCGTCGGGCAGGGCGATCGTGACGTTCGACGCCCCGGCAGCAGCCGCGTTGGCGCGCGCGAGCCCGAGCACGCGCTCGTTGACGTCGACGCCCCACACGTGGGCGTCGGGGGACTGCAGGGCCATGGTGATCGCGATCGGGCCCCAGCCGCAGCCGATGTCGAGCAGGGCACCGTCGGCAGCCGGTGCCGGCACCGAACCGAGCAGGACCTTCGTGCCGCGGTCGATGCCGTCGGGGCTGAAGACCCCAGCCGCGGTCGACAGGGTGAGGGGCTGACCGGCGAGCGTGACGTGCACCTGGCGCGGCCGGAGTTCGCTCTCGGGGGTGGCCGAGAAGTAGTGGTCGTTCGCCATGGATGAACCGTACCGGCAACCGAGTGTGTCGGAGGGCCTGCGGAGGTAGCCTGTGCACAGGATGACGGATACCCATCAGCAGAACCACCAGACCAACGACGACAGCGCAGACGGTGTCGTCGAGAGGGTGTTGCGCAACGCAGACCACCGCGCAGCATCGTCCATCTTCGCACCCGCTCAGGCCATCCAGACGCAGTCGGTCGACGACCGCAGCTGGACCGGCGACGGCGACCAGTACGACCGTGAGGACCGTGCGGCGCTGCGCCGTGTCGCCGGCCTCTCCACCGAACTCGAGGACGTCACCGAGGTCGAGTACCGCCAGCTGCGGCTCGAGCAGGTCGTCCTCATCGGCGTGTACCCCCAGGGCGACGCCTCGGACGCCGAGAACTCCCTCCGCGAGCTCGCGGCACTCGCCGAGACCGCGGGCGCCGTGGTGCTCGACGGGCTCCTGCAGCGTCGGCCGAACCCGGACCCGGCAACCTACCTGGGCAAGGGCAAAGCCCAGGAGCTCGCGATGGTCGTCAAGGCCACCGGCGCCGACACGGTCATCGCCGACACCGAACTCGCACCCTCGCAGCGTCGTGCGCTCGAGGACGTCGTGAAGGTGAAGGTCATCGACCGCACGGCCGTGATCCTCGACATCTTCAGCCAGCACGCGAAGACCCGCGAGGGCAAGGCGCAGGTCGAACTCGCCCAGCTGCAGTACCTGCTGCCGCGACTGCGCGGTTGGGGTGACTCGATGTCCCGGCAGGCCGGTGGCCAGGTCTCCGGCGGTGCTGGCATGGGGTCTCGTGGCCCCGGCGAGACGAAGATGGAGCTCGACCGCCGCAAGATCCACACGCGGATGGCGAAGCTCCGCCGGCAGATCGCCGGGTTCACCCCGGCCCGTGAGGCCAAGCGTGCCGAGCGCAACCGCAACGAGGTGCCGAGCGTCGCGATTGCGGGCTACACCAACGCCGGCAAGTCGTCGCTGTTGAACCGGCTCACGAGCGCGGGTGTGCTCGTGCAGAACCAGCTGTTCGCGACGCTGGACGCCACCGTCCGTCGGACCGAGAGCGCCAAGGGCCGGGAGTTCACGTTCGTCGACACGGTCGGCTTCGTGCGCAACCTGCCGCACCAGCTCGTCGAGGCCTTCCGCTCCACCCTCGAAGAGGTCGGCGACGCCGACGTCATCGTGCACGTGGTCGACGGCTCGCACCCCGACCCCGGGGCGCAGCTGTCCACCGTGCGCGAGGTCATCGGCGACGTCGGTGCGGGTGACATCCCGGAGATCGTCGTCTTCAACAAGGCCGACCTGATCGACGACGCGCAGCGTCTGGTGCTCATCGGACTCGTGCCGGACGCGGTGTTCGTGTCGGCGCGCACCGGTGAGGGCATCCCGGAGCTCCTCAGCGTCATCGAGGACCGCCTGCCCGAGCCCGACGTCGACCTGACGATCGTGGTGCCGTACGACCGCGGCGACCTGGTGTCGTCGCTGCACGACACCGGCTCGGTCGAGTCCGTCGACTACGTCGAGGACGGCACACGCCTGCGGGTGCGCGTCTTCCGGCGGCAGGTCGCCGAGCTCGAGCCCTACGTGGTCACGCCGGTCCCGACCGTCTGACGCTCGGCCCCGGCGGGCGCTGGCCAGCGCTGCCGCGCGGCCTGGAGGCCCGTCACGGGTCCGCCGGACGCCCTCGCGTCACCGAGACGCCCCGGAACACACGAAACGCCGCCGCATCCGGCGGCGTTTCGTCGTGCAGGGGGCGTCGTACGAGGGGTTTCGTGCACTGACGACGGAGCCTCGCGCCGGTGTAGCGCGGGCCGCGGTCAGAGGGAGCGGAGGACCGCGACGACCTTGCCGAGGACCGAGGCGGCGTCGCCGAGGATCGGCTCGAAGGCGGAGTTGCGCGGCAGCAGCCACGTGTGACCGTCGCGCTGGCGGAAGACCTTGACCGTCGCCTCTTCGTCGAGCATGGCCGCGACGATGTCACCGTTCTCGGCGGTCTGCTGCGACCGGACGACGACCCAGTCGCCGTCGCAGATCGCGGCGTCGATCATCGACTCACCGACGACCTTGAGCATGAACAGCTCGCCGGTGCCGACGAGCTGTCGGGGGAGCGGGATGATCTCGTCGACGTGCTGCTCGGCGGTGATCGGGACACCGGCGGCGATCCGGCCGACGAGCGGCACGAGCGTGGTGGCGTCGATGTCCGGGCCGCCGACGTCGGACGACGGCTCGTCGACCAGGACCTCGAGCGCACGCGGACGGTTCGGGTCGCGGCGGATCCAGCCCCCGAGCTCGAGCTGGCCGAGCTGGTGGGAGACGCTGGAGAGCGAGGAGAGTCCGGCGGCGTCGCCGATCTCGCGCATGCTCGGCGGGTAGCCCCGTGAGGCGATCGACGCACGGATCGCGTCGAAGATCGCCTGCTGCTTCGGCGTCAGCGGCTTCTGGCCCCGCAGTTCGTCCACCACGTCGTCTCGCTTTCGTCGGTGCCGGTCCGGCCGCGGCGGGAATGTCGGTGGTCCCCGTCAGGCTTGTCCCAGTCGATCGAAACAGTATCCGACCAGCCAGGGTCGGACAAACACCTGTTCGAGCGTGTCGCAAGAAAACCCCGCAGAAATCCCCTCCCAGGACTTGTGCGCCGTCTGATTCGAAACTATGTTCGGTACACGACTTCGGTTCCACCGAACGGGAAGGCAAGAACGACATGAGCACCATCGCCATCGCTGACATCCAGCGCACCGCGGCGCCCGCCGTGCGTACCCGCCTGCGTCTGACGCGTCGCGGCCGCATCGTCTTCACGACGCTCGCCGCGCTCCCGCTCCTCATCGTCGTCGCGCTCGGCGTGCTGAACGGTGGACAGGCCTCCGCCGGCGACGCCACGGCCGGCGGCGCCCGCACTCAGTTCGAGACCGTGACGATCCAGCCGGGCGAGACGCTCTGGCAGCTCGCCGAGCAGACCGCGCCGAACTCGGACCCGCGTGACTTCGTGCAGGACGTCGTGAGCCTCAACGCGCTCGACGGCTCCGCGCTGCAGGCCGGCGAAGAGATCGCCATCCCCACCAAGTACACCGACGGCGAGTAGTCACTCGGGCAGCGCCGTCCGGACGGCTGGTCGTCGCACGGTGACAGCGGCCTACGATGGATCGGTGGCATTCACGCTCGAAGACCTCCCGATCCGAGACGACCTGCGCGGGCAGAGCCCCTACGGCGCCCCGCAGAAGCACGTTCGTGTGCAGCTCAACGTCAACGAGAACACGCATCCCGTTCCGGACGACGTCGCTGCCGACATCGTCGAGTCGATCCGGCAGGCCCTGCTG
This sequence comes from Curtobacterium sp. UNCCL17, assembly GCF_000686685.1. Lineage (NCBI taxonomy): Bacteria > Bacillati > Actinomycetota > Actinomycetes > Micrococcales > Microbacteriaceae > Curtobacterium > Curtobacterium sp. UNCCL17. The sequence continues at coordinate 498,485 of NZ_JMLI01000017.1, forward strand.
ACGGTCAACCGGTACCCGGACCGCGAGTTCACCGAGCTCCGCCAGTCACTTGCCGACTACCTCGGGCACGACCTGACCGCCGAGCAGCTCTGGGCGGCGAACGGGTCCAACGAGGTGTTGCAGCAGCTCCTCCAGGCGTTCGGTGGCCCCGGTCGCTCGGTGCTCGGGTTCCCGCCCACCTACTCGATGCACTCGATCCTCGCGTCGGGCACTGGCACCACGTGGATCCCGGCCCAGCGGGACGACGAGTTCCGCATCTCGCCCGAGACCGTCGTGGCGGCCATCCGTGCGCACCAGCCGGACATCGTGTTCCTGTGCGGGCCGAACAACCCGACGGGCACCCCGCTCGACATCGAGACGATCGCGGCCGCCTACGACGCGACCGACGGCATCGTGATGGTGGACGAGGCGTACGCCGAGTTCATGCCGTCCGACGCTCCGAGCGCGCTCACGCTGCTGCCCGGTCGTGAGCGCCTCGTGGTCTCCCGCACCATGAGCAAGGCGTTCGCGTTCGCCGGTGCCCGGGTCGGGTACATGGCCGCGCACCCCGCCGTCGTCGACGCCGTCCGGCTGGTCCGGCTGCCGTACCACCTGTCCGCGCTGACCCAGGCCGCGGCGATCGCGGCACTCCGGCACGCCCCCGAGATGCTGGCGATGGTCGACGACATCAAGGGGCAGCGCGACCGCATGGTCACCGAGCTCCAGGCCATGGGGTACCGCACCTACGAGACCTGGTCGAACTTCGTCCTGTTCGGTGGTGTCGCCGACCCGAACGCCGCGTTCGAGGCGCTGCTCGAGCGTGACGTCATCGTGCGTGACCTCGGGATCCCGAACCACCTGCGGGTGAGTGCGGGGACCGAGGCCGAGACGACCGCGTTCCTCGACGCCATGCGGCAGGTCGCCGCCGAGCAGCCGCCGGTTAGGGTTGAGGCATGACCGCCCGCACCGCCTCGATCAGCCGTTCGACGAGCGAATCGAGTGTCGAACTCGAGCTCGACCTGGACGGCACCGGGACCTCGTCGATCTCGACCTCCGTCCCGTTCTTCGACCACATGCTGACCGCGTTCAGCAAGCACTCCCTGATCGACCTGCGCGTGCGCTCCACGGGCGACACCGACATCGACGTGCACCACACGGTCGAGGACACCGGCATCGTGCTCGGACAGGCGATCAAGCAGGCCCTCGGGGACCGCTCCGGCATCGGCCGGTACGGCGACGCCCTCGTCCCGCTCGACGAGGCGCTGGCCCAGGCTGTCGTCGACGTCTCCGGGCGTCCGTTCCTCGTGCACTCCGGCGAGCCCGCGGGCTTCGAGTTCCACCGCATCGGTGGCCACTTCACCGGCTCGATGGTCCGCCACGTGTTCGAGGCCATCACGTTCAACGCCGGCATCACCGTGCACGTCCGCGTGCTCGAGGGCCGCGACCCCCACCACATCGCCGAAGCCGAGTTCAAGGCGTTCGCCCGAGCCATGCGCAAGGCGGTCGAACTGGACCCGCGCGTCGACGGCATCCCCTCGACGAAGGGCGCCCTGTGACCGCCGCCAAGCCGAACGTCGTCGTCCTCGACTACGGGTCGGGCAACGTCCACTCCGCCGCCAAGGCGCTCGAGCGCGCCGGGGCCGAGGTCACGCTGACCTCGGACAAGCAGGCGGCGCTCAAGGCCGACGGCCTGCTCGTCCCCGGCGTCGGCGCGTTCGCCGCCGTGATCGACCAGCTCGAGGGCGTGCAGGGTGGTGAGATCGTCGACCACCGTCTGGCCGGCGGGCGACCCGTGCTCGGCATCTGCGTCGGCATGCAGGTCCTGTTCTCGCGGGGCATCGAGCGTGGTGCCGACGTCGAAGGGCTCGGCCAGTGGCCCGGCACCGTGCAGGAGATCCAGGCCGAGGTGCTGCCGCACATGGGCTGGAACACCGTGCAGGCCCCCGAGGACTCCGTGCTGTTCGACGGGCTGCACGACGATCGTTTCTACTTCGTGCACTCCTACGGGGTGACCGACTTCCCGCTCGAGGCGTACGGGCCGTTCCGTGCGCCCCGTCTGACGTGGGCCGAGCACGGGCAGCCGTTCATCGCCGCGGTCGAGAACGGGCCGCTCACCGCCACGCAGTTCCACCCCGAGAAGTCCGGAGAGCCGGGCATCCGCCTGCTCTCCAACTGGGTGCGTTCGCTCTGAACCCGGCCGGTGCCGGGCGCGACGGCCGTGCCGGACGCGCACCGGGCCTCCCGGCCGTCCGCAGCCCCTTCTCCACCGCAACGAAACCGACAGGACCATGACCGACCTCACCGACACCCCGCCCCTCGTCCTGCTGCCGGCGGTCGACGTCGTCGACGGACAGGCCGTGCGACTCACCCAGGGCGAGGCGGGGAGCGAGACCGGCTACGGCGACCCCGTCGCCGCTGCCCGGACCTGGCGTGACCAGGGTGCCGAGTGGATCCACCTCGTCGACCTCGATGCGGCCTTCGGCCGTGGCGACAACCGCCGGGTGATCGCGCACGCCGTCCGCGAGGTCGAGGGCGTCTCCGTCGAGCTGTCCGGTGGCATCCGCGACGACGCCTCGCTCGAAGCGGCACTGGCGACCGGTGCGGCACGCGTGAACCTCGGCACCGCGGCGCTCGAGAACCCCGACTGGGCCGCCCGTGTGATCGGTGAGTACGGCGAGCAGATCGCGGTCGGGCTGGACGTCCGCGGCACCACGCTCTCGAGCCGTGGCTGGACCGAGGACGCCGGTGACCTGTGGGAGGTGCTCGACCGGCTGGAAGCCGCCGGGTGTGCCCGCTACGTGGTGACCGACGTCACCAAGGACGGCACGCTGCAGGGGCCGAACGTCGAACTGCTCCGCCAGGTGTGCGACCGGACCGACCAGCCCGTGGTGGCCTCGGGCGGGATCTCCACGCTCGACGACCTCCGTGCGCTCCGCGAACTCGTGCCGTACGGGCTCGAGGGCGCGATCATCGGCAAGGCGCTGTACTCCGGGGCGTTCACGCTGCCGGCCGCACTCGACATCGCCTCCGAGTAACGCCGTGGCGGGCATCTCGAACGGCCGTGGCACGGGGCCCGACGCCGACGACGCGCACACCCCCGGCGGGGCCGCGGACTCGGCGGGCTTCTCGTGGGAAGGCCGCACGTTCGACCACCACGACACCGCGTTCGCCGACGACGACGGACTCGCCGACCCCGCGGTGGTCGCCGCGATCGGTGCGCTCGCCGGGGGTGCCTCCCAGGCGGCGATCGTCGAGTCGCTCCGCACCGCCCGTCTGCTCATCCCACTCATCGCCGAGGCCGGCGACGTGGGGGAGACCGACGAGGGCAAGCTCGTCGACAAGACCCAGGAACTCTCGATCGTGACGGTCGCCGGTCCGGACGGTCGCAGCGTGATGCCGGCGTTCACCTCGGTCGACGCCATGCACGCGTGGGACCCGGACGCGCGCCCGGTGCCGGTGGAGTCCCGCCGTGTGGCGATGGCCGCTGCGAGCGAGGACACCCAGCTCGTCGTGCTCGACCCGAAGTCGCCGACCGAGTTCGTGCTGCGTCGTCCGGCGGTGTGGGCGCTCGGGCAGGACCTGCCGTGGGCCCCGTGCTTCGAGGACCCCGAGGTGGCCCGCGCCTTCGCCGCCTCGGTCGAGGGTGAGTCCAGCGTCGCCCGTGTCGAACTCGCGCCGGGCGACCCGGTCGGCCGGTTCGCCGGGCCGGAGCTGACGGTGGGCCTGGCACTGCACCCGGGGCTCGACCGAGAGCAGGTCGGCGAGCTCGTCGGCCGGCTGCAGCAGCGGTGGTCGACGGACCCCGTGATCGCCGAGCGGGTCGACAGCATGCGCGTCGCCCTGCGCGCTGCCTGACGAGCAACAGCAACAGCGCAGCAGCAGCAACAGCGCAGCAGCAGCGCCCGCGGCCGGGCTGCCGGTCAGCAGCGCAACGGTCCCGCGGCGGTGCGACCCGGCCCAGCCCGAGGTCGCCGGTACGATGACGGGGTGAGCCCGAACCCGACGACCAACCCCACCGGCGCGACCACCCACGGTCCGACGGGGCGTCCCGTCCGGGACTTCCCCGTGCCCGAGGAGCTCGACAGCACCGGACCCGCCCGCATCATCGCGCTCTGCAACCAGAAGGGCGGCGTGGGCAAGACCACGACGGCCATCAACCTGGGCGCCGCGCTCGCCGAGTACGGCCGCAAGGTCCTGGCCGTCGACTTCGACCCGCAGGGCGCGCTGTCCGCCGGCCTCGGGGTCCGGACCCACGACATCCACACCGTGTACGACCTGCTGATGGGTGCCGTGAAGGACCCGAACCAGGTCATCCAGCCGACGAACACCCCCGGCCTCGACGTCATCCCGGCGAACATCGACCTGTCCGCGGCCGAGGTGCACCTGGTCAACGAGGTCGCCCGCGAGCAGATCCTGGCGAGCGTGCTGCGCAAGGTCGCCAACGACTACGACGTGATCCTGGTCGACTGCCAGCCGTCGCTCGGCCTGCTCACCGTGAACGCCCTGACCGCGGCGCACGGCGTGCTCATCCCGCTCGAGTGCGAGTTCTTCGCGCTCCGCGGTGTCGCCCTGCTCATCGAGACGATCGACAAGGTGCGCGACCGCCTCAACCCGGCGCTCAAGCTCGACGGCATCCTGGCGACCATGTACGACTCGCGCACGCTGCACTCCCGCGAGGTCATGGAGCGGGTCGTCGACACCTTCGACGACCGCGTGCTCGACACCGTCATCGGCCGCACCGTGAAGTTCCCGGACGCCACGGTGTCCGCACGCCCGATCACGCAGACCGCGCCGGACCACCCTGCCGCCCACGCCTACCGGCAGCTCGCACGAGAGCTCGTCCAGCGTGGCGCCGTCGCCTGACGCGGGGTTCCGGGTCCGGCTCGCCAACTTCGACGGACCGTTCGACCTCCTGCTGTCGCTCATCACGAAGCACGAGCTCGACATCACCGAGGTGTCGCTCGGTGCCGTGACGGGGGAGTTCATCCAGTACGTCCGGCAGGCCGAGTCCGCCGACGAGCTCGACGAGGCCAGCGAGTTCCTGGTCGTCGCGGCGACGCTGCTCGACCTGAAGATCGTCGGGCTGCTGCCCCAGGGTGAGCTCGTGGACGCCGAGGACGTCGCCCTGCTCGAGGCCCGCGACCTGCTGTTCGCCCGACTGCTGCAGTACCGGGCGTTCAAGCAGGCCGCCGACTGGTTCGGGGAGCGCTGGGGCGTCGAGTCGCGCCGGCACGTCCGCAGCGTCCGGCTCGAGGAGCGGTTCCGTGCGCGGACGCCGGAGCTCGTCTGGACCCTGTCGGTGCAGGACTTCGCCGCGCTGGCCGCGCTGGCCTTCGCCCCGCGGGAGATCCCGACCGTCGGCCTCGACCACCTGCACGCCCCGCTCATCAGCATCCGCGAACAGGCCGCGATCGTCGTCTCGATCCTCCGCACCCGTGATGGTGAGGGCGTCTCGTTCCGTGAACTGGTCGCGGGCGTCGACCAGACGGGTATCGTGGTGGCTCGCTTCCTCGCGATCCTCGAGCTGTACCGGAACGCGTCGATCTCGTTCGAGCAGCTCGAGCCGCTCGGGGAGCTGACACTGCGGTGGACCGCCGAGGACTGGTCCGACGAGAGCCTCGCGAACCTGGGAGCCGACTATGACGGATGACGTGCACGACACGTCCAGCGCCGAACCCGGCGGCGCCGACGAGATGGCCGACGCCCGCGCGATCGAGCACGAGATCCACGAGCGCACCGCATCGCAGGCCCACCCGACCATCCCCATCGACCGTCAGCTCGAGGCCATCCTGATGATCGCCGACCAGCCGCAGTCGCTCGTCGCCCTCGGCGCTGCCGTCGGGTCGCCCGTCCCCGCCGTCCGCCAGGCGATCGACCGCCTGGTCGCCGACTTCGACGGCGTCGACGGCACGATCCGCCGTGGCTTCGAACTGCGCGAGGTCGGTGGCGGCTGGCGCTTCTACGTCCGCGCCGACCTGGACCCCGTGGTCGAGCAGTTCGTCGAGGCCGAGCGCCCCTCGCGGCTGTCGCAGGCTGCACTCGAGACCCTGGCGGTCGTCGCCTACAAGCAGCCGATCACCCGCTCGCAGATCGCTGCGATCCGCGCCGTCAACGTCGACGGCGTCGTCCGAACCCTGGTGGCACGCGGCCTCATCGAGGAGTCGTTCACCGACGCCGAGACCGGCGCCATCAACTACGTCACGTCCGACCTGCTCCTGCAGCAGCTCGGCATCAACTCGCTCGACGAGCTGCCGCTCATCTCGCCCCTCCTGGACGACGGTGCGGACGGCTTCGAGCAGAACGAAGGGATCCCCGATGGCAGGGTTTGACGACCGGGGGCGCGGCGCGCCCCGAGACCGAGACGACCGCAACGGACGCTCAGGAGGCCCGGACCGCTCGGGCCGCCCGGCCGGCGGACGCGGCGGGGCCGGTTCCAGTGCCGGCGGCCGCTCCGGCGGGTACGGTCGCGACGACCGCGGGGGCGCGCGCCCGCCGCGTGACGACGACCGCCGTGGCGGGTACCCCTCGCGTGACGACCGCGGCGGGTACCGCGGGGCCTCGGCTCCGCGTGACGACCGTGGTGGCTACCGGGGTCGTGACGACCGTTCCGGTGGCGGAGACCGTGGTGGCTACCGGGGTGCCTCCGCTCCGCGTGACGACCGTGGTGGCTACCGGGGCCGTGACGACCGAGGGGCTTCCGCGCAGCGCGACGACCGCGGTGGCGACCGTGGTGGCTACCGCGGCAACTCGGCTCCGCGTGACGACCGTGGTGGGTACCGCGGTCGCGATGACCGATCCGGTGGCGGTGACCGTGGTGGCTACCGCGGCAACTCGGCTCCGCGTGACGACCGCGGTGGGTACCGCGGCCGCGACGACCGTGGGGCTTCGGCTCCGCGTGACGACCGTGGTGGCTACCGTGGCTCGGCTCCGCGTGACGACCGTGGTGGGTACCGGGGTCGCGACGACCGCGGGAGCTCCGCACCGCGCGACGACCGTGGTGGGTACCGCGGCCGTGACGACCGTGGAGCTTCGGCTCCGCGCGACGACCGTGGCGGCTACCGGGGTCGCGATGACCGATCCGGTGCCGGCGACCGTGGTGGCTACCGCGGCAACTCCGCTCCGCGCGATGACCGTGGTGGGTACCGCGGCCGTGACGACCGCAGCTCCGCCCCGCGGGATGAGCGTGGTGGGTACCGCGGCCGTGACGACCGCAGCTCGGCTCCGCGTGACGACCGTGGTGGGTACCGCGGCCGTGATGACCGTGGTGCTTCGGCCCCGCGCGATGACCGTGGTGGGTACCGCGGCCGTGACGACCGTGGCAGCGCCGCGCCGCGTGATGACCGCCGCACCCCGGACGGCCAGCAGAGCCGCGTCTGGCACAACGGCCGCCGCTACGTCGGCGGCACCACGAGTGTCCGCAACAGCGACCGCACCACGCCGAAGCCGAGCGGGCAGCGCGACGACCGGGGCAACCCGGCCGAGGGCACGCCCGAACGGCCCATCATCGAGGACTGGGACGCGGCGGACGGAACGGCTCCTGCCGGGGCCGAGCCGAGCCTCCAGGCAGAGGGTGAGCGCCTGCAGAAGGTGATCGCCGCTGCCGGCGTGGCATCCCGCCGGGTCGCGGAGAACCTGATCGTCGAGGGCCGCGTGACGGTCAACGGCGAGGTCGTGGACGCCCTCGGGCGTCGCGTCGACCCCGAGAAGGACGCGATCAGCGTCGACGGCGTGCCGGTGCAGATCGACTCGTCGCGGCGCTACATCGTGCTGAACAAGCCGACCGGTGTCGTCTCGAGCCTGCAGGACGAGCGCGGTCGCCGCGACCTGACCGAGTTCGTGGACCGCTACGAGGAGCGCCTGTTCAACGTCGGCCGTCTCGACACCGAGACCTCCGGACTGCTCGTCCTGACGAACGACGGCGACCTGGCACACGTGCTGGCGCACCCGTCGTTCGGCGTGCAGAAGACGTACATCGCGAAGGTCCACGGCAACGTGAACCCCGCCGTGGTGCAGCGCCTGACCGAGGGCGTCGAGCTCGAGGACGGTCCGATCAAGGCCGACAAGGTGCGGTTGCTCGAGTCCTCGCGGGGTGAGTCGCTCGTCGAGATCACGCTGCACTCCGGCCGCAACCGCATCGTCCGTCGCATGCTCGAGGCCGTCGACCACCCGGTCCTCGAACTCGTCCGCCGGTCGTTCGGACCGCTGCACCTGGGCAGCCTGCCGCCGGGCAAGATGCGCGAGCTCGGCACGGTCGAGGTGGGCAAGCTGCTCAGCACCGTCCGTGACGCGAAGCCGTCCGCTCGTGACGACCGCGACGTCGCCCTCGACCAGGACGACGACGAGTACGAGGACGAGTCGGCGGACTGACCGAACCCGACGCTCGGGCATCGACCGATGCCCGAGCGTCGATCGGTAGGCTTGCCCGGTGACCGACGTGACCCCGACCGACATCGACCGCCGTCTGCGCGGCCCGGTCCGGGTCGTCGGTGCCGGGTTGCTCGGCGCCTCGATCGGTCTCGCCCTGCGCGAGAAGGGTGTGGACGTCGTCCTCGACGACGTCTCGCCCGCCGCGCTGGCGCTCGCCGTGGACTACGGCGCCGGGCGTCGACCGGCTGCCGGCGACCAACCGGAGCTCGTCGTCGTCGCGGTACCGCCGGACGTCGTCGCGACCGTGGTGGAGCGCGAGCTCGCCGCCCACCCCGACGCCGTGGTGACGGACGTCGCCAGCGTGAAGTCCGGGCCGCTCGCCGCCCTGGTGGCGGCCGGGGCCGACGTCTCCCGCTACATCGGGTCGCACCCGATGGCCGGACGCGAGCGCAGTGGTCCGACCGCCGCCCGCGCCGACCTGTTCGTCGGTCGCCCGTGGGTGATCGCGGGGCACGACGGCATCACGTACCAGCGTGCCGCGGTGGTCGAGGACCTCGCGCTCGACGTCGGCGCCACCGTCGTGCCGATGGACCCGGAGTCGCACGACCTCGCCGTCGCGTACGTCTCGCACGCGCCGCAGCTCGTGTCGACGCTGATGGCCTCGCGCCTGCGGGACGCCCCCGACGGGTCGCTCGGCCTGGCCGGCGGCGGTGTGCGCGACGTCACCCGGATCGCCGCGAGCGACCCCGGGCTCTGGGTGCAGATCATCGGGGCGAACGCCGGGCACATCCGGCCGGTGCTCACCGACCTGCGCGACGACCTGTCCCGCGTGATCGACGCGCTCGGCGACCCGGACGGTGCCGGATCGCCGCGCACCATCGCCGAGACGATCGCCGACGGCAACCGCGGGGTCGAACGGCTCCCCGGCAAGCACGGCACCACCAAGCGCTTCGCCCAGGTGGTCGTCCTGGTCGACGACACCCCCGGGCAGATCGCCGCACTCCTGACGTTCATCGGGGAGATCGGCATCAACCTCGAGGACATGCGCCTCGAGCACTCACCGGGCGCACAGATCGGCATCGTCGAGGTGTCGGTGCTGCCCGAGCAGGAACAGCGACTCGTCGAGGAACTCGAGGGGCGCGGATGGAGGATCGCAGCAGCATGGGCCTGAACGACGACACGAACGACTCCGGCGTGATCAGTGGACGCGCTCCGGCCGGTGGGACCGACGGACCCGACTCCGGCCTGCCGACGCCGACGCCGACTCCTGGTGACGGGGCGCGCGGTGGCGCTGAGGGTGGCCCCCTCGGTGGCCCGGCCGGCGGCCTCGGCGAACCCGGCGGGGAGCCCGGTTCGACCAGCGCCCCGATGCCGTCCGGCCTGGCCGACGGCGCCTACGTGGCGAAGATCGTCATCGCGGTCGACGGCCCCGCCGGCAGCGGCAAGTCGAGCGTCTCCCGGGCGGCAGCCCGCGCCCTGGGCTACGGCTACCAGGACACCGGCGCCGCCTACCGTGCACTCGCGTGGCACGCCCTGCAGCAGCGGGTCGACCTCGACGACGCCGCGGCGATCCTCGCGAGCTGGGACACCTTCGACTACGCCATCGGCACCGACCCCGACGACTACTACGTCAAGGTGGGGGAGACCGACGTCACCGAGGCCATCCGCACCCCCGACGTCACCGGCGCGGTCGCCCACATCGCGAAGCTCCCGGACGTCCGGAAGCGCCTGGTCCAGCTGTTCCGGAACGTGATGCGGAAGACCGACGCCCCGGGCATCATCACCGAGGGCCGGGACATCACCACGGTCGTCGCACCCGATGCCGAGGTCCGGATCCTGCTGACGGCCGACGAGTCCGTTAGAATGGCCCGACGCTCGGCAGAGGTCACGACCCAGTCGGCCGCCGAGACCTCCGCAGCACTCGCTCGTCGCGACGCGGCGGACGCGAAGGTCGTCGACTTCATGAACGCCGCCGACGGCGTCACGACGCTCGACTCCACCGACCTCGACTTCGACCAGACCGTGCAGGCGGTCGTCGACCTGGCCCGCGCGGCCACGCACTGACGCAGACCGGACCGCCTCGGCGGGCCGATCACGCACTGACGCAGACCGGACCGCCTCGGCGGGACGGTCCACCACGGCCGGACCCCCGGCCCCGGCCGGCAACGGCCACCGACACCGCGGCCCCGGCCGCTCGCGAGGAACCCAAGATGGCTCAGCTGGACAACCCGGACAACGACGACTTCCCCCAGTACGACGACGCCCTCGGCGAGCGGCTCGCCGGACTCGACGAGGCCGAGGCCGAGCAGCGCGCGACCGCGCTCCGCGCCGGACTCGAGGAGTACGACCTCGAGGACGAAGACCTCGCCCTGCTCGAGGCCGGTCAGGTCGGCGAGGACGGCGTCCACTACCTGCCCGCCTACCCGGTGCTCGCGATCGTCGGCCGCCCGAACGTCGGCAAGTCCGCGCTCGTGAACCGCATCCTCGGTCGTCGTGAGGCCGTCGTGCAGGACGTCCCCGGCGTCACCCGCGACCGTGTCAGCTACAAGGCCGACTGGAACGACAAGCGCTTCACGCTCGTCGACACCGGCGGCTGGGAGCCCGGCGCCGAGGGCATCAACGCCTCGGTCGCCGCGCAGGCCGAGGTCGCGATCGACCTCGCCGACGCCGTGCTGTTCGTCGTGGACGTCACGGTCGGGATCACCGCCACCGACGAGCACGTCGTCAAGATGCTCCGCGGCACCGACCGCCCCGTCATCGTCGTCGCGAACAAGGCCGACGACGAGCGCCGTGAACTCGACGCCTACGAACTCTGGAACCTGGGGCTCGGCGAGCCGCACCCGGTGTCGGCCCTGCACGGCCGCGGCGTCGCGGACCTGCTCGACCTGATCATCAAGACGCTGCCCGACACCTCGGCCGTCGCCAAGCAGGAGGTCGGCGGCCCCCGCCGCGTGGCCATCCTCGGCCGCCCGAACGTCGGCAAGAGCTCGCTGCTCAACAAGGCCGCCGGTGAAGAGCGGGTCGTCGTGAACGACATCGCCGGCACCACCCGCGACCCGGTGGACGAGCAGATCGAGCTCGGCGGCAAGGTGTGGCGCTTCGTCGACACCGCCGGCATCCGCAAGCGCGTCCACATGCAGCAGGGCGCCGACTTCTACGCCTCGCTCCGCACCACCGCCGCGCTCGAGAAGGCCGAGGTCGCCGTCGTCGTCCTCGACGTCACCGAGCCGGTGTCTGTGCAGGACCTCCGCATCATCGACCTCGTCCTCGAGTCCGGCCGTGCCCTCGTGCTGGCCTACAACAAGTGGGACCTGCTCGACGACGAGCGCCGCCGCTACCTGGAGCGCGAGATCGAGCAGGACCTGGCGCACGTCGCCTGGGCTCCGCGCGTGAACATCTCGGCCCGTACCGGCCGCCACCTCGAGAAGCTCGTGCCGGCGCTCGAGACCGCCCTCGAGTCGTGGGACACCCGCATCCCGACCGGTAAGGTCAACGCCTTCATCGCCGAGCTCGTGCAGGAACACCCCCACCCCGTGCGCGGCGGCAAGCAGCCCCGCATCCTGTTCGGGACCCAGGCGTCGAGCCAGCCGCCGACCTTCGTGCTCTTCACGTCGGCGTTCCTCGACCCGCAGTACCGACGCTTCATCACGCGTCGCCTCCGCGAGGTCTGGGGCTTCTCCGGCACGCCGATCAACGTCAACATGCGGGTCCGCGAGCGCCGGAAGCGCTGAGCCGTCCCACCCGTCACGCAGAACGCGCCCCGATCCGTCGGGGCGCGTTCTGCGTCCGGGCTCCGGTGGGCTGGCTCCCCGTGTTCGGCCTGGAGGCCCGGGGCCGGTCCGTCGCGCCGGTGCGGCATCATGGGGGCGTGGGTACCGGGCCGTGGGCAGCGGACCGACGTCGGCTCGCCCTGGTGGGCGTCCTCGTCGGTGTGGTCGTCGTGGGTTCGGTGTCCCTCTGGACGATCTCGCACACGTCCGACGACGGCGACACGGTCACCCGTGCCGACTCCGTGGCCCCCGAGCCGGCACGGTCGCCCGACACCGGACTGCAGCCGTCCAACGCCCTCGAGGAACCGATCGAGCCCGAACCCGTCCGTCCGGTCGACGGCTCGCCCATCGACCCGTGGTGGCGCCGCGTCCCGCCGGTGTCCGGTGACATCGTCGGCATCGGGGCTGCGGCCTCCGGGCACGTCCGGATCGCCGCGAACACGAGTGACGAGACCCTCGCGGTGGAGATCGACCACCTGGAGACCGGCGGGGACGGCCCCGTCGACGTCGTGCTGTCCGCGGGGACGGTGCGCGGTGGTTCGAAGCCGGTGTGGACACCCGCCGGGGAGTCCTACGACCTGTTCCAGGCCGCCGGGGTCGAACAGGGACTGACCGTCGTGCTCAGCGATCCGTGGTCACTGCCCGACGAGGTCCGTTCCCTGGTCCTGCTCGACGCCGACACCGGCACCGTGCTGGGCGGCGCGGCACTCGTCCCGTCGGACTGAGCGCGGCGCGCTGGGGCCGTGCTGAACCGACGCCGAACGACACTGTCGTGGTCGTCCGACGTCGACAGTGTCGTTCCGCGTCGATGCTCGTGGCTGTGCCGCGTCCGCTGCCGCCGCCGGGATGGGGCACGATGTACTGGTGACGCAGCAGAACGACGGACTCGGTGTGCTCGCCGACCGCGTGTGGTGCCGTCTGCGGCTCGACCGGTTGGCCGGAGGCCGGCAGTCCGGGTACGTGATCCGCGAGTACATGCTCGGACACCCGGACACCGTCCGCTCGTTCCGGTGGATCCGGTGGCTGCTCGTCGCCGAGACCGTCGTGGGGCTCACCGCCATCGTGGTCGCCGTGCTGCTGACCCGCGCGGGGGAGTCCCTGTCGTGGGCGGTGTGGTTCCGGTCCACCGTGGTGCTGCTCATCACCCTGACGCTCTACGTGTTCGCCTGGCGGGCGCAGCTCGGGTACTACTGGGCGTACCAGCGGCTGCGGTTGTTCAGCCGGATCTTCCCGATCGTGACGCTGATCGTCGCGGCGATCCCCGGGCTCTACCCGTTCTGGATGGTCATCGAGCAGATCCTGTTCTCGGTGCTCATGGTCGGCATCGGCGACGTGCTGACGAGCGACCACATGCGGGCGACGTTCCCGAAGCCCGCGCGGCGCTGAGGCTCCGGCGGGCGGGTACCGACGCCGAGCGACGATGTCGGTGTCGTACGACGTCGGTGGTGTCGCTTCTTGCGGGCGCGGGTTGTTGCGCACGCTCGGGAGCGACGATGTCGGTGTCGTACGACGTCGGTGATGTCGTTCGGCGTCGGCGCTCACGCGGGTGGGCCGGCACCGCGACAGAACACGCGTCGATCGACACGTGGACTGTCGCAAAACAGGTGCAGGGGCGGCGCGACCGGGCTACGCGACCGTGGCCAGGGCGAACGGCAGCACGGCGGAGGCCCCGGCGCGCCGGAGCTCCCGGCCGGCCACGGTCATCGTCCACCGGCTGTCGACCAGGTCGTCGACGAGCAGCACCGGGCCCTCGTGCGCCTGCAGGGCGGCGGCGAGCGACGGATCGACCACGAAGGTGTCCCACACGCCGGACAGACGGTAGGCGCTGTTCGTCGCACCGTCGCCACGAGGGGTCCCGCCAGCGCGGCCGAGCGTGCCGAGGAACTGCAGCCGACCGATCGTGGACAGCGCCTGGGCGAGGGACCCCACGAGCTCGGGCCGTGACCGCGAGGACATCGCCACGACACCGGTCGGCCGGGTCTCCCACGGCCAGTCCTTGAGCGCCCGGACACAGCCGTCGACGAGCTCGCGCGAGATCGGGGCATCGGGGGTGGACGTCGAGAAGAGTGCGCGCAGGGGACCGCCCCAGCCGAGGTCGGTCAGACGGGCCACCGCACGGCCGGGCTGCACGAGCTCGTCCGCGCCGATCTTGCCCCGCACCGAGACCCCGAGCGACGACATCCCCGAGGGCCACTGGGCACGCGGGGCGATCTCGACGCCGACCTTGTCGAGCGCGGCCGCTGCCCCGGACGAGTCGGTGTCGGACACGGTGGTCGGGAACCACGCCCCGGCGCAGTTGTCGCACCGGCCGCAGGGCTCGGCCGAGGGGTCGTCGAGGTCCTGCTGCAGCAGCTGCATGCGGCAGGCCGAGGTGGACTCGTAGTCGAGCATCGACGCTGCCTCGGCAGCGCGGGCCGCTGCGACCCGCTCGTACCGGGGTGCGTCGTACTCCCACGGCTGCCCGGTCGACACCCAGCCGCCGGTGACGCGTCGGACGGCGCCGTCGACGTCGAGCACCTTGAGCAGGAGTTCGAGGGTGGAACGCTTGATGTCGACCAGGCCCTCGAGCGCCACGGTCGACATCGCGGTGTCGGTGGACAGGGCGCCGAGCACGGCGGCGGCACGGGCCTCGGTCGGCATCGAGGCGCTGGCGAAGTACTGCCAGATCTCGCGGTCCTCACGCCCGGGCAGGAGCAGGACGTCGGCGTTGTCGGTCGCACGACCCGCACGACCGATCTGCTGGTAGTAGGCGACGGGCGACGAGGGAGCCCCGGCGTGCACGACGAACCCGAGGTCGGGTTTGTCGAACCCCATGCCGAGCGCACTCGTGGCGACCAGGGCCTTCAGCTCGTTGCCCTTGAGCTGCTGCTCGAGCTGTTCGCGCTCGTCGGTGTCGGTGCGCCCCGTGTAGGCACGGACGGCGTACCCGTTGTCGCGCAGCAGCCGTGCGATGTCCTCGGCTGCCGAGACGGTGAGCGTGTAGATGATGCCGCTGCCGGGCAGGTCGCCGAGGTGCGCGAGGAGCCAGCCGAGCCGCTGCCGGGCATCGGGCAGTGTCAGCACGCCGAGGCGCAGGGACTTGCGAGCCAGGGACCCGCGGATGGTGAACACCGGGTCGGCCGGACCGGCGGTGAGCTGTTCGGCGACGTCCTCGACCACGCGCTCGTTCGCCGTCGCGGTGGTCGCCAGGACGGGGACGCCGTGGGGGAGTGATCGGATGAGCTCGGCCAGTCGGCGGTAGTCCGGCCGGAAGTCGTGGCCCCAGTCCGAGATGCAGTGCGCTTCGTCGACCACGAGCATGCCCATCCGGGCGATCAGGGTCGGCATCTGCTCGTCGCGGAACTTCGGGTTGTTCAGCCGCTCGGGGGAGACGAGGAGCACGTCGACCTCGTCACGGGCGAGGGCGGCCTGGGTCTCGCCCCACTCGTGGGCGTTCGCGGAGTTGATCGACACCGCACGGACACCGGCCCGCGCGGCGGCGGCGACCTGGTCGCGCATCAGGGCGAGCAGCGGCGACACCAGGACGGTCGGGCCGCCTCCGCGTCGGCGCAGCAGCAGCGTCGCGAGGAAGTACACCGCGGACTTGCCCCACCCGGTGCGCTGCACGACCAGGGCACGCTGCCGGTGCTCGACCAGCGCCGAGATGGCCTCGAGCTGGCCGGGGTGGAACACCGCGTCGGGGCGCCCCGTGAGCGCAGCGAGCGCCTGCTGCGCCTCGGCGGCGATGTCCGCAGAGGGGGACACGGAAGACGACGCGGTGGACCCGACACCAAGACAAGACATGCCCCCATGCTGTCAGGAGCAACCGACGAAACCCGACCCGCGCCTCCAGGCTGTGGACAACCGGACCAACCGGGCCCTACTGGTAGGTGACCAACGACGGCGTCGGCTGCACGTCCCGCATGGTCTGCGCGGGCGTCAGCATGGGCGTGTCCTCGTCATAGAAGTTCTTCCAGCCCCAGTGCAGCCCCTCCGGCGCTCCCTGGTGCAGTGCCTTCCACGTCGCCTGCTTGTCCGGCTGCGAGCCCTGCCCGTCGACGTGCACGAGCATGTCGAGCTCCGGGTGGGTCTGCAGTGCGGAGCGGTCCTGGATCATCGACAGCCGGAACTGGTGCAGCACCAGGGCCTTCGGCGGCAGCCCCTCCTTCTTCACGAGCGCAGCCAGCCACGAGGAGACCTCGTTCACTTCGGACGCCGACACGCTGCCGATCTGCTGCAGGGGCACCTGGTCCTTCGTCAGCCGCCACTCCGGGTCGAGCGCCAGCCAGACGCCCGGCTTCTTCAGCAGCGACTCGTACTTCTTGGCCTGCGACAGGAAGTCCGACCGCCCCGGCTGCAGGTCGATGATGACCGGCATGTCCGCGTCGTGCGCGGCCTCGACGTAGGGCTCGAGCGTCGACACCGGCAGCTCGGTCGAGTAGTCGCCGTCGGCGCCGGCGTCCCCGGCGGCGACGGTCGCGATGACCTCCATCGCGGGCGTCACGCGCTCGTCGGACTCCGCCCGGTACGGCTTCGCGACCTGCTCGGCGCGCTGCACGGTCTCCTTCGGCCCCTGCTCGCCGAGCACGCCCAGCGCCGGCGCCCCGGGAGCCCCGTACAGCGCGACGTACCGGTGCCCGTCGAACGGCCGCTGACCGCCGTTCCGCAGCTGGAACCCACCCTCGGCAGCCCGGACCGTCCACTCCGGATCCGGCAGGGCGTCGAACGCCGCGCCGACCAGGACGGTCGGGTGCTTCGCCCGCTCGTGCAGCGCGGTCACCACGTCGGGTGCGGCAGCCGGGTCGGTCACGCCCTCCGGCATGGTCACGACGCGTGCACCGGCGGCCTTCGCGGTCGCCACGGCGGCGGCGTCCGCACTCGCGTCCGCCACCACCGCGGTCGCCTGCCGGGAGGCCCGGGTCGGCTCCGGCGCGTCACCGCCGTCCGGCGCCTGCCGCTGTTCGACGTCCGTGTCGACCGACACGTCGCCCTCAGCCTGGTACCAGTCGGCACCGAGCCGGTCGAGCTCGCGGGCGACGGCGGCGCTCGTGTCCTTGGTCGTCAGCAGCACCGGGACGTGGGCGCTCGCCGCAGCCTTCGCCGCACCACGGATCCCGTCGGCGTCGCCGGCCCGGGCGACGACCGCTCCGGGAGCGCTCGCGAACAGGGCCTTGCTGACGCGGACGGACCGGGCTGCGGCGTCCGCAGCGTCGGCCACCGTGACGGTGTCGGCCGAGGCCTTCGCCAGGGTCGGGCGGCTCGTGTCCGGCCCGCTCGACGTGCACCCGGCGGCTCCGAGCAGCAGCCCGGAGACCGCGATCGCGAACAGGAAACGAGGGGTGGAACGAGAACGCATCGAGCCACCATACGAGCCAGACGGAGAGGTCCCTGGGAATCCGACGGGTGTCGTCTCGTAGAAGGGAGGCATGCCCCACCACCCCGACGACCGCCCGCTCATCGGACCGGTCCGGTCGCCCGAGGTGCACTGCATGACGCTCAACGTGCGTCGCCGCGTGCCGCGACAGCCGACACACCCGGACGCCTGGGATCGTCGCCGCGACGCTGTGCTCGCGCTCGTCACGTCCGAAGCGCCCACCGTCCTCGCCGTCCAGGAGGCCCTGCCCACGCAGGCAGACGACCTGACGTCCGGCCTCGGGTCGGGTTGGGAGCCCGTCCTGGCCGGGCGGGGAGCGGGCGGCGGTGGTGAACAGGTCGGCCTGTTCCTCGACCGCTCCCGCCTCGACGTCGTCGAGCGCCGCACCTGGGCACTCTCCCGCACACCCCACCGCCCCGGCTCGCGGTCGTGGGCCACGTCCTTCCCCCGGCACGCCGTCGGAGCCGTCGTCGACGACCGCGCGACCGGCGTCCGGTTCCTGGCGATCGCCACCCACCTCGACGTCGCCTCGCCGTGGGCCCGACTGCGGTCCGCCGAACTGCTCGGCCGGATCGTCCGGCAGCGCGGCCTGCCCGCCGTGGTCATGGCCGACTGGAACAGCCCCGCCGGTTCCGCACCATGGCGAGCCCTGGCGGAGGCGGGGGTCGAGGACAGCTGGGGGCGGGCCTCCAGGCAGGTGGGTGAGCCCTACGGGACGTACCCGCACTACGGGAGTCCGCGCGTCGGTGGCCGGCGGATCGACGGGGTGCTCGTGACCTCCGAGGCGGAGGTGGACCGCGTCGCGGTCGACGTGCGGCGGCCGGGCGGCGTGTGGCCGTCCGACCACGCCGCCGTGCACGCGGTCGTGCGGTGGGCGTCGTGATCGCCACGCTCGGACCGACGTTCCTGCGGCCGCGGTTCCTGGTGGCCGACGTGGTGCGGGCGCTGACGCTCGTGAGCGTCGTCGTGGCGAGCGTCGGGTGGGGCGGAACGGCGTTCCCGGTCATGGCGCTGGCGCTGCTCGGCGTCGTGGTGCCGCGGACGCTCGGGCTGCGTCCGGCCTTCGACGTGGCGGTGTGCGTGCTCGTGCTCCTCGCCGGGTGGTCGAGCGTGCTCGAGTGGTACACGACCGTGTTCCTGTGGGACAAGTTCATGCACGTCGTGCTGACGGGGCTGCTCGCGGCGGTGCTCTACGTCATCGGTGCCGACCTGCGTGCTGTGCCGGCGCCGCACGCCGAGCGCCGGGCGGTCGTCGCGGTGCTCGCGCTCTGTGCGGGACTCGCGGTCGGGGCGGTCTGGGAGATGGGGGAGTGGCTCGGGCACAACTTCGTCGACTCGAAGATCTTCGTCGGGTACGACGACACGATCGGGGACCTGGCGGCGGACGGGTCCGGCGGGTTGCTCGTCGGGCTCGGGTTGCCGTGGTTGGCGGCGCGGCGCGAGGTGGTGCGGCCGGGCTGAGCGTGTCGTTCGGGTCGCGTTGCTCCGACTCGCCGTGGCACGGAGGGGGTCTGACGTCCGCTATGCTGGACCGGTCGCTCGCGCTCCGGTCGGACGTGGGCGAGGATCCTCCGGGATCCTGAGTTCTCCGGAACTCGCGGGCTGTGGCGCAGCTTGGTAGCGCACTTGACTGGGGGTCAAGGGGTCGCAGGTTCAAATCCTGTCAGCCCGACCGAAACGTGTCGGAAACGACGACAGAAGCCCACCGATGATCTCGGTGGGCTTCTGTCGTTCCGGCGGGTGTCGTTGGGTCGTCCGCATAGGGCTCCGTCATTGCGACGATGAGCGGACCACCTATGTGCGACACGAGTCTGCTCGCGGATCGTCCAGTTCCGAGTTGGACACCGAGGTCCGTGGAAGGACCGGCTTACGGGCAGCATCTCGCACCGCACCGCGCGGCGTTACTCGCGAGGTTGATTGAAGTTCGGTACTGCCGACGTGGCGGGCGGGAGGGATGACGATGGGTGTTGGGGTGCTCCCCTGGGTGCCGTGGGTTGGCGTCCCGCTGATCGTCGCAGCCATCGTGTATGCGGTCGTCTCGCAGCGGCGGAAAAGGTGAACGAGGTAGTGCAGTTCTCCCGGGCCACGAAGTATCTGCTGTCTGGACTGCTGTCGTTCCTCATCATCGGCACCGCCGTCCTCGCCTTGTTTGCTGGCCCTGGATGTTGATGCTGGTTGCGTTGGGTGGACCTCCTCCGTTTGGAGGACGCTGCAACGGGAGCGGCGGCGAAGTCACGGCGGTCCAAGGTTGTCTCGAAGCTCACTTCGCTCGACCTGATCGAGCGTCAACGCGCGGCAACAGCATGCAGTACCTGCTCCTCAAAGAGTCCGGTAGCAAGGCCGCGTATACGCGGCCGCGGAAGGCTGCGGACGGGAACTACTTCAAGCTGCCCTACTCGTACTGGGCGGACGGCTATGACGTGTCGTTGGACCAGTCGGAGAGGCTCATGCTGCTCATCGGGCTAGATCAGCAGGACGGTTTCGCGCTGCCATTGAATCAAGTGCGGCGGTGGTACGGGGTGTCAGAGGGCACCGCCCGACGCGGCCTGCGTGGGCTTGAAGCCCGTAGCCTACTCATGTCGACCTCGATGCACGTGCCGTCAGCGATGTCTCCCACCGGGTTGGTTGAGAGCGCGAACAGCCCAGATGTGACCCCCGCGATGAGGACGACCACAATCACGGGGACGAGCATGCTCCAGAGCTGGAGGTCAGTCGATGCAGCACTAGCGGGCCCAGTCAGCTCACGTCAGGGCCCGGAACCTCCCACCGCGGTTCCGCGGCAGCCGAACGTGAGCCGTCGGTCGGCCAGGGACGTGAGGTTGGCTATCCGTCCTTGAGGGTGAGCTCTGCCGTGACGTCCCAGCCTTGGCCCTTCGTCCAGCTGAGTGTCACCCAGCATCGCTTGAGAGCGCGGTCATTCGGGTGCAAGATCACACCGATGATGCTCGGATCGACCCCATCGTCGTAGGTGACTTTCGCTGGCTTCCCAATAACCGATTTACAGTTTGACCAGGCGACCTCCGCTGCAGGTCGGTTTGCTTTGCTCACAGCGGTGACGAACTGACTCTCATCAGCATTCTTGAGTCCGTCGATGACCGCGTCGCGCACGTTAACCTGCGATGCGTCGGATGGCTCCCCTCCCGCATCTGACGGCGAGTCGGATGCTGCGCACCCGACGAGCGCCGAGAGCGAGAACATCGCGATCCCGGCAAGAGACACCGCTCGGACCAAATTGATCGATGCTTTCATATTAAATCCCATAGGGGTTCACCCAGTAAGGGCCACTCATGTGCGGGTCAAGTCCTGCCCACGTCTGGCCTCTGCCGTAAACCGGCTCATTGGTCTTGTTCTTCGAGTGCTGCGACACATAGATATTGCCTGCTGTGACCTTCGTCACGATCGCGGCGTGGTCGATTCCGCTCTTACCGCCACCCTTGAAGGCTACGTATGCGATGTATCCCGGCTTCACGCTGCGCCTACCGACGCTCACTGCCCCGTGGCTAAGCTGGAAGTTGTAGTTCTCCGGCTGGTGGCCCCAGGACATCGAGTAGAACGCATTCCGACCGAATGCTCGGTCGATGAACCACCGGTTGGAGTCGTGAGAGATGTGCTGGGTCATCTCGTTGTTCACCATGTTGGCGAATCCGCCCCAGTGCAGTGCTCGAGACACGAAGTTGGTGCAGTCCGGGCTGAACCAGTTGGTGGACTTATCCTCCTTCGAGTACTTCAACGCCCATGCAGCGACGCCGGCGACGTCCACCGTCGGTCCAGTCGCGCCGCGTGCAGCAGTCACCATGGTGCGAGTTCTGGCAACACCAGCGACGATGCTGCCGCCCTTTGGCCCTTGATAGTCGGTAGTCGATACGGAGCTGAGATCCGGATCCCCACTGGCTGCCCACCCGGCTGCGTCTTCGGCACTGTCGTCTGAGCTCGTTGTCACCGGCTCCACAAGGGCGTCCTGGTCGGCGTATCCACGCAGGGTGGGGTTCGTGCCGTCCAACGTGAAGAGGTAGGCGCCGTCGTCGTCCGATTGCCCGTCCACGTTTTCCGCTGAGCCGCTGCTCGTGTCCACGGTCGTGTACGTCTCTGTGGCGGTTGCGAACAATGTCACCCCGGTAGCGGTTGGGACCGCGAGCAGATCGGTGAGTTTGGTGACGTCGTTCGTGTCCTGCTGATCATTCGCCGACTCGGTGTCGTACTGGTCGAGGTATCCGGTGCTGAGCACGCCGAGCGCTGGGGTCACTACAGATGCTGCTGATGCGCCGCTGAGCGCATCGGACGTGCTTGCCTCGCTGCCCGAGGCGAGTTTGCTTTCGGCGTCCACGAGGTTCTTGACAGCGGTGGCGTATACAGAGGGCCCGTTGGTGACGGCGACTGGCGTGGCACTGCCGGAGACCGTCGGTTGCCCAGAACCGGCGGGATTGTTGGCGACCACGCTGACCGTGTAGGCGTTCCCGTTCGTCAGACCGGTGAACACGGCACGAGGCTTGAACACGGTCTTCTTGGAAACAAGTGTTCCGGCGGAGTTGAGGACGGACGCTGTGTACGAGCTCACACCGTCGGTCGCGCCGGTGGTGTCATACCAACCGGCGCTGGTCGGAGGAGCCCACGCTGCGATCACTCCGCCGTCACCGCTTGTCACCTTCAGTGCACGCGTCGCTCCTGGAACAGACGCAGGCACGTACGTGATGGAGATTGATGCCGGCGACACTGCCGATGCAGACCCGTAGTAGTTCTCACCGGTTGCGCCGCTTGCGGTGTTCGACTCCGAGAGCACCGCACCGAAGTTGCCGGCGCCATTGCTGTCGTACCAGTCGTTGACGATGGTGGTGATGTCGTAGCTCGTGGTCGAGGCCGACTCAGGGAACGTCAACGGGCTGTCGGCCGGGGTCGCAGCGATGTCGAGTCCGGTTGTCGCCGCGCCAACATCCTGTGTCGCTTGCGCGACGGAGAGCGTTCCGCTCGAGCAGGAATCGCCGAAGCACCCATTCGCAGTGAGGTTCAAGGACGCCGACGTGATCGTTGCGCCCGTCGGGAGTGCGCCAAGGTCGGCATGCAGGGCGGTGATGTGGTCGGCGTTCTGTCCGTCCATACCAAGCGCGATAGCGCCGGTAGTGAGGTTGCACGGTGCTCCCTCGCAGTCCTGCTGCCCGTCGGGTGCCGTTGCCGTGGTCAGCGTGTCGCCGGTGACCGTCATCGTCTGCGTCGCAGGCGCGGCCGTCGGAGAAGGGGTGCCGACAACGAATGTGTGTTTGGCAGACGTGGCCTGCGCCGCGCAGGTGTCATCTTGGTACGCGTGCACCCACCACGTGTACTTCGATCCGGACTGGATGTACTCGGCAGGCAAGTGGAAGGTGATAGTCGACCCGTTGTCGACTGTCTCGGTAGCGGTGGGCGAGCCGTCAACAGCCTTCCCCGCTGAATCGACTACGAAGATCTGGCCGTTCACCCGTCCGGCAAGCGAATTGGTCAGCACCGCTGAGAGAACTGGGTCGCCTTCGGAGGCACCGACGGTCGGCGTCGTGGTGTCCGCTGCTTCCCCGAGGATCGAGTCGGTGTCGTTCGCGCACATCGTCGAAGCACCCCCGCCATACCAGCCCTCGATGTCGACGACGAAATCAACGGAAGCTGTTCCGAGGTTGTGGATCTCGATTGCGCCGTCCAGCCCGACCGGGACGGTGTTGGTGTTCGAGCGGATCGAGTTCGGGGCGTACTCAACGTCCGAGATGTTCGGTTCCGCCGTACCGTCAGCCCAGGCGCGGGCGAAGCCAGCAGTGTCGGTCGAACCGTGGATAGCGATGAGGTCGACGACAACCGACGACAAACCATCCGCCGTGCTCGGTACCCCATGGGTGCCACCCACAGAAACGGTGATCGTCTTGCCCTTCGGGACGGAAACGTGCGGCTTCACCCGCGTGTCGTAGGCGCGCCCGGAGCCCGGCGTGAATGACCCAGCAGTTGACGTTCCCGGGACGAAGTAGCCCTCGATGTCGATGTTGACCGCGATGGCGGTCCCGTTGCGGTTCCACACCTCGAGCTTCCCGTCAGCGCTCAACTGCACATGTGCGCTGATCGCAGTTGCCACGTTCGCCACACCCGGGTAGCTCAGTGAAGTCGTCGGGACACCTGACCCCGCGGGACCGGGGGTGATGTAACCCTGATCCGTCCCCTTGTTCTTCACCACGAAGTCCGCGACCACGGCAGTGGCATTGGATGGAATGCCGTTCACGCCAGTGATCTGCACGGTGTAGTTGCCGTTCGCCGCGATGGCTTGATCGCCGACGTACCGCTTCCCTGCAATCGGAACGTACCCACCGGCGGCCGACGATTCGGTGGAGTAGTACCCCTCGACATCGGCCACGAGCTGGGTGGACGCGTTGGTCTCCACCTGGATCGTGCCGTCACTGTTCACGGCAACATCCGCCTGGTTTGACGTGGTCCCCAGGTCACCGCCATCGAAAGTGCCGACCAGGGTCGCGGCAGTATTCGCGTTCGGGCGCACTGAAACCTGCCCCAGGCCGCTCGGACTGACCTCGGTCAGGTTCAGTGCCACAGCAGTTACCGAAGAAGATGACGGCACTCCTGCCTTCCCGGTCACCTGCACGGTTCGCCACGTGTTCGCCGGCATGGCGGTCTTGTAGCCCCCCGTGCCGTTCCGGGTGTCCAGGATCCGCCCCGTTGACGCGATGAACTGAGCTCCCGGAGCAGTGTCCGCAGCGGCCAGCTCCCCTGGCGCGGTGAGGACAGCCCCCATCAGCGCCGCCACAACGGTGGCGGCGACGATCACAAGACGAGTCGGCGTAAACAGTCGGCTCAGACGCACCAGAAGTCCCCTCGCTCCGCCACGTCCCTCACGGCGGATCACGCCAAGCAAAGCGTATGAGCGGTCCGTGAAGCCATGAACGCTCGCACAGGGCAGGGCTCGGTAGGGCGACGCCGATCACTCACATCTCGCAGCCCGAGGCGCGCGGATGGGTTGCGGGGTTGCTAGGAACTGCGGGCCGGTTCCAGCATTTGCAGTCGCGGTGATCGATCGCGATCCGGTAGAGGCGGTCGGCTTCGTTGCGGAGTGCGCTGGAACCGGCCGGGAGGCCGTCATGCGGCAACACCGAGCGAAGGCGTTGCTCGCCGCCGGCCGCGCGGACCGAGCAATCGAGGACTTCCGTCAAGCGGTCGAGCTCCGACGCGGACACGACACCGCTCTTCTCGCCTTAGCCGAGCAAGGTCTCGCCGCGGCCCAAGCAGCCGCACTCCGGTCATCGCTGGCATAGCAACCTGTCTCGCTGACGGATCGGCTACCGGACAGCATCAGTGCTCAGCGGCCGTAGGCAAGAAGGCTTCCCAAAGGAGCTCGCCGTCGACCAGAGCGCTCGTGGGTGCAAGCCCGGTCCGTCGCGCCACGTGCATCGAGGCGGTGTGATCGGGATGGATGAAAGCCCTGATGTGTCGGACGTCGATCGAACGCAACCACGTCACGACGGTTGCTGCTGCCTCGACGGCGATCCCTCGACCCTGTTCCTCTGGCGTGACCAGCCAGGCGAGGTCCGCCACGAGGCCGTCCTCCTTGCGCTCGAGGGTGGCCTGCACGAATCCGATCGCGGGTCCGCCGCAGGCAAAACGGACGATCCAGTTCAGCCAACCCGCGCTCCCGTCCTCGGACTGGCCCTGGGATTGGCGGCGGTACCGTGCGCCCAGTTCGTCCAGGGTTGGTGGCTCGCCGCCAGTGAACCGGTAGAGCTCTGGTGGAGCCAGGGCGGTCAGCATCTCGGCTGCGTGGTCAACGGCAAGCGGTTCCAGGGCGAGACGATCCGAATCCAGGGGATCAGCCTGTGGCCACGACATGACCCGAGCCTCGCAGATCGCGAACGGCATGGGGTCTCCCGCAAAACATCCACAGTGACCACGGCCTGACTCCGCACCTGATCACGAGAGCGGCTGTCGCCGGATCCACACGGTCACCTCGAGGTGAGCGATGCCGGTCGCAGCGAGACAGACCATGGCCCACCCGACGACGCTGTGCCCGGTGGCGAGCAAGAAGATCCCGAAAGCGAGGACGAGGGCGACCAGGAGCGCACCGCAGAGGAGTAGCAGCAGGCTGGTCACGGGGCTGGCGTTCAAGGTGAGCTGCGCGTCTCGCACCCAGGCCGGGGTCCGCACACGATTCACGAGGATCGCGACCGTACCCACCAGGACTGCGATGCTCGCTGCGAGCAGACCTGCTTCAGCCATGCCGAGATGGTACCGGCGAAGGTGCATGCTTTGGCTGGTCCGCGGCCTCGAACGCCCCGGCTGACGCTGACAGGATGAGTTCGTGCAGATCGAAGAAGTGGACGAGCGGCACTACGGCACCGAAGGCGAGCGCGACACGTTCGTCGTGCACTTCTTCCATGCACCGAGCGGCGAGATGGTCGCGCCCGACTGGGACGCCACGAGTTGGTCGGTCAGTGTGATCCGCGTCACCGACGCGACGTACCGTGCGGCGTTTGCAGAGGCCCGACGGATCGCTGTAGGAGAGACGTCGCCGACACTGTTCTCGGTGTCCCTCGAGACCGCGGGGCCGAACGGCCCGGGAATCCTGCGACTGTTCGGGACCGACATCAACATGGAGGGACTCGAGCTCGAGCCCGATTCACACGCGGCGAAACGGCAGATGTTCGCCGAGTTCTTCATCCGTGACCGTGCGCACGCGTGATCGGGGATATGGAGCGCAACCACTGACGGACTGGAGGCCCGATGCCAGCTGGCACCGTGCCTCCAGTCCGTCACGTGCCGCGCGCGAGGAGCTGCCCGTGGTGGAGGTGGAGTTGCCGTCCGCATCGCTGTGCAACCCGCTCACTGTGGGTGACGATCACGAACTTGGTTCCCGCTTGCTGTAGCCGGTCGAAGAGGGCGAGCACGTCGTCTTCGGTCGTCTCGTCCAGTGCGCCGGTGGGCTCATCGGCGAGGACGACGGTAGCGCGCTTCGCTATGGCTCGAGCGATCGCGACGCGCTGCGCTTCTCCTCCTGACAGTCGTCGTGGGCGCTTGCCAGCGAGGTGGCTGATGCCGACCGCCTCGAGAGCCTCATGTGCTCGGTCGGCGGAGTCAGCGCGAGCAGGAACGCCGAGCCGGACGTTGTCGAGCACGCTGCGGTCGCCGAGGAGGCTGTGGTCTTGGGTGACGATGCCGATGTGTCGGAGTCGGTGCGCCGCCATCCTGCGTGCGGTGCGCTCGAGCACGTGCCCGTCGTGCTCGTAGGTCCCGCCGAAGTCGGTGTCGAGGCCGGCGAGGATCCGGAGCAGCGTGCTCTTGCCGGATCCGCTGCGCCCGGTGATCGCCACTGAGCGATCGTCTTCGCGGAGGTCGAAGTCGAGTCGGTCGAACAGTGCTCGGGTCGAGCCGTCGGGCTCGGTGATGGTCTTCGAGACGTCTCGCAGCACGATCATCGTGGGGTACCTCTTCGGCGTTGGGTGGTCAGTTCGATGCGAACGGCTCGTCGACCGAGTACGCCGTCCACCACGCACCAGAGGAGCAGGGCGGTGCCGGCTCCGAGTCGTGCCATCGCACTGTCGTTGGGGAGCAGCGCGCTGGACGCGAGGAACAGCCCGAGCGCGGCGGTGTACTCGGTCAGGCGGCTGGCGCGGAACAGTCGGTTCGTGGCATCCGGGCTCCTCCCGAGGAGATGGTGCACCCGTGCCACTGGCGCTCGACGGTGATGCAGGAGCCGGTTGAGGAACGCCGTGATGATGCCCATGCCCGCGGTGAGGACGACGAGCAGCGCGGTGACGAGCACCAGGTTGTCCTGGATGAGCTGGCGGACGAGGGAGAGCTGCACGAGGTAGGTCGGAACTCCGAGCAACGTGTACGACCGGAAGCCGGTGTCGTCTCCGAGTGCGTCGAGTCGCGCGACAACGCCTCCGAAATCGAGGCTGTGATCGACGGCGAGGTCGGAGTTCAGCACCTGGAACACCAGGCGTCCGAACAGCTCGGGATCCAGCCGGTCGAGTGCTGCTCGGTCGAGTCCGGCGATTGTCGGTGGGTAGGGCACGATGACGGTGTCATCGAGGTAGTGGTTCGCTTCACCGCGGAAGTACATGGCGCTGTTCGGTTCGAGGAATCCGACGACCTCGAGCTCCTGCTCCTGCAGGATGACCGCTCCGGTGAATCGCTCCCCGAGCTCGTACACGCCGCGGTACTCGTTGCCGAGCAGCACCGGGATCCGGCCGGATCCCCAGTCGACAGCGCTCCACTCGATCGGCTTGCCGTCCTGCACGGAGAGCCCCGCGAACGCGTACGCGGTCTCGTTGAGCTGGATCGACTTGATGTCCTGGACGCTTCGTCCCGACTCGTCCTGGTACTTCCCGTTGAGCGTGTACTCGGTGCCGTAACCGACGTCGAAGCGGTCGTCGCCGCGGAAGTCCTGGACTGTGACGGGCTGGTCGTACGAGGAGATGAAGTCGAATCCGGGCTCGTCATCGACGCGGTCGACGAACGAGGCGACGTCGTCGAGTGCGTGCTGGTCTCGCCGGATCGCTTCGAAAGCATCCGGGTCGAGATCGTCGACCACCGTGTAGAGGTCGACATCGGCATCAGCGGACAGGCCCTGGGCCACGGCCTGCGATGTGGACTGGGTGAACGACGCCACGTTGTACCAGCAGAGTGCGAGCAGCACGAGCAGGACGATCTTGGCGACGATGATCGCCCAGTTGGACCGGAGGTCGTTCAGCAGTTCCATCGACGGCTTCCTTGCAAGAACGAAGCGACGGACACGGCAAGCACGACGGTTCCGACCGCGACGGCTGCGGCGGTGACGTCGAGGTCGAGGATGGTGGTCTGCCTGACGACCGCCGCGCCCGCGAGGGCGGTCGTAAAGGCGGCGGTGCTGATCACGCCGACTCGGATGGCAGCGCTGCGAAGGGTGGTCAGCGGTCGGATCCCCGTGGTGAAGCGGACGGCGGCAGCGCGGAGTTCCCATCGTCCAGCTTGCAGCCCGGCGACCACGGCGATGAGCACGACGACGAGGGAACCGAGCGCGACCAGGATGGGCGACACGGCGTCGACGTTCGTCCTGCGGTTCGTGCCGTCGTCGATGATCTCGACGCTCCTGCCGGGGAACTGTGCGCTGTAGTGGCGGGCGCTGCTCGGGCCGTCCAGGAGCAGTCGCTCTGGTGACGCCGAGAACCGCGACGGATCAGCGAGGACCACATCGTCGGACAGCAGGCTGTCGGCCCGAACGCCGAGTCGCCCCACCACCTCGTACGTCATGCCATCGACGGTGATGTCCTCGCCGCGGACGTCGACGGCAGCGCCGACGAGGGCCTCGCCGGGACGTCCGGTCAGGGCGTGCCCGTCGTGCAGCGGAACGTCTGTCCACTGTCCGGACAGGACCACGACGGCGCGGACGTCACCGTCCAGACCCAAGAACACCTTCGTCCCCGGTTCGAACGCGCTCCGCGCACGCTCGAGATCGTCGAGCGTCGTGGTCACCCACGCGCTCTGGCCCGTGCGGAGGTCATTGCCTTCCGAGGCGATGACACGTCGGCGAGCGTCGAACACCCCGATCAAGACCGTCAACAGCATGGCCAGCAGCAGCAGGCCCGCGATCGCCGTGATCTGTTGTTTCGTCACGTCTTCTCCTCACGCCTCGGACGGTGCACGTCACCAGCCGTTAACATGTCAGACGTCGGAGATTTTGCCTAGGAGCGTGTCGTAGTCGCGCCCGTCCTGCGGACGCGTGATCGGGACCCGCAGCGCGACCACGGATGGACTGGAGGCCCGGTGCCAGCTGGCACCGGGCCTCCAGTCCGTCCGTCATCCGCCCGTGACGGGTAACCGCTCAGGCGGGCTCAGACCCGCGCGCGGCGTCGCCGGCTCCGCAGCGTCCACACGAGTCCACCGGCCGCGAGCAGTGCCGCCGCCAGCAGCCCGAGGGGGAGCAGGTTCGCGCCCGTCCAGGCCAGTGCGCCGCCCGGGTCGCTGCCGGCGTCCGCGCCGCCGTTGCCCGGCGCTGCCGCCCCCGGTGCACCGGATCCGTTGCCACCCGGCGTCGGAGCGCCGCTGCCCGGCGTGCCAGCACCCGGCGAGGTGGTCGGCGCCGGAGCAGCCGCAGCCACCACGGCGAAGGCGGCCCGAGCCAGGGCCACACCGTCGACCGATGCGGTGACCGTCACCCGACCGGACGCCGTGCCCGGCACCCGCAGGTCGGTCGAGAACGCACCACTCGCGTCGGTGTGCGCGGTGGCACCACCGATGCGTGGCGCGGTTGCCAGAGCCACGTCGGTGTCCGCCGGGAACCCGGCGCCGGTCACGGTCTGCGTGTCGCCCGCGTCCACCCGAGGCGACTCGACCCGCAGGACCGGGGTCGCCGCCGCCTTGCTGCTGAAGGCGACGACGGTTCGCTTCGTCACGGACCGTTCGTCGACCGGCACGCTGATGGTGCGGGTGTCGGCGTCGTAGGTCCAGGCGGTGTCCGCGATCACCCGGCCGTCGATGGTGACGGTGCGGGGGCGGTCGGCGTTCGTGAACGTCGCCGTCCACGATCGGTCCTGCACCTGGCCGGCGAAGGAACCGTCGGCGGGGGCGATGGCGAGCGAGCCGCCGGTCGCCTGCTGCGTGTAGCGGACGGCTGTGGAGGCGCTGCCCGCCGTGGCCTTCGCGGACGCGGCGGCCGTGGTCATCGCGCTCGACTTCGCGGCGCCGTCAGCGGCGCTGTCCGCGGCGCCGTCCTCACCGGCGTCTTCGTGCAGGTCGAACGAACCGTTCGCTCCGGTCGCCACCGTCAGGGTGACGGCGTCGAGCGGTGCTGCGTCGTTCCCGACCTGCTCCGAGCGGGCGGGGACGATGCCGCCGCTCTTCACGAACACCGGCATGCTGTTCAGGTCGGTCGTCACGTCGGCGGTGGTGCCTCCGGCGTACGTCTCACCGGTGAACCAGTCGGTCCACGAGCTGCCGGCCGGGAACCAGACGGAGCGGGTCGCCTTGCCGGAGTCGTCGTTCGCGGCGGTGACCGGGGCGACGAGCACGTCCGGGCCGTACAGGTACTCCGAGCCGGCCTGGGCGTAGGACTCCTGCGCCTCGGGGTACTGCAGGTAGAGCGGCTGCAGGATCGGGGTGCCCGTCTCGGTGGCCCGGGCGGCGAGCGTGTAGGTCAGTGGGACCAGGGCCTCGCGGAGGTTCAGGAACCGCTTCGCCGACGCCTCGGCAGCGGCCGGGTACTGCCACGGCAGTCGGTCGCTGTGGTTGCTGTGCAGGCGGTCGATCGGCTGGAAGGTGCCGAGCTGCACCCAGCGGGCGTAGAGGTCCTCGGGCAGCTGGGTCGTGCCCTCCTCGGCGCCCTCGATGCCGTACTGCGCACCGTTGTGGCCACCGATGTCGTGGCTGACCGCGGCCAGGCCGGTCGCGGCGGACTCACCGGGGGTGTAGCCGACCTCGGCGAGCAGCATGTCCCACGACGACGTGGTGTCGCCGGTGAAGTGCACGGTCGTGCGCTTGTCCGCCCACGGGCCGGTCGGGACCGCCTGCGGGTTGCCGTAGCCACCGGCCGTCAGCGAGCCGTACGCCCGCGAGAACGCGAGCCCGCGGCCGCCGAGCGCCTGGTCCGTGTACTCCGCGTACTGCTGGTTGATGAACGCGTCGGGGGTGACGCCGTTCGCGGAGTACTTCGAGTTCTCGCTGCAGCACCAGTCGAGCCACCACATGTCGACGCCCTTCGGCTGCAGCGAGGTGTGCAGGTCGAAGTAGGCCTTGAGCTGGTCGGGGTCGGACCAGTCGAACAGGTACCGGTCACCGTCGCCCTTGGTGAGCTTGCCCTTCGCGGTGGCCTGGGCCTTCGCGAACTGCGGGTCCTGGCTCGAGATCGACGGGTGGATGTTGAGGGTGTTGTGGATGCCCTGGGCGTGCCAGTCGGCCAGCAGGCCGGTCATGTCCGGGATCCGGGACGGGTCGACCGACCAGCCGTTCCACTTGCTGTCGCCCTGGTTGGTGGGGCTGCCGATCTTGTAGTCGGTGTCGATCGCCATGACGTCGACGGGGACGTCCTCGTCGTCGAACCGCTTCGCGATCGCAAGGTAGTCGGCCTGTGATCGGTCGTAGTACTCGGAGTACCAGACGCCGTACGCCCAGCGGGGGAGCAGCTTCGTCGGACCGGTCAGGACGGCGAGCTCCTGCAGGGCGTGGCGGTAGTCGCTGCCGTACCCGAAGACGTAGCCGTCCTGGTAGCGCTCGCCGCCGTGGTCGTCGGCGGGGGTGACGGTGTCGGTCGCCTGGTCGTACAGCGCCGAGGCGCTGTCGTCGAGGAGTGACCAGCCGTCCTGGTAGAGCAGACCCGGGTTCGTCTTCACCGATCCGTTGGCGGTGTCGAGGTCGCGTCGGTACCCGCCGAGCGGTGCATGTGCGGCGAGGACCGGCGACGCGGTGTCGACCACGGCGACGGTGTCGAAGTTCACGTTGCAGTTGTTCGCCACGGTCGGGCACCCGATCACGACGTCGTTCGTGCCGGCGGCCAGGTGCACCGGCACGGTGGCGGTGTTCCAGTAGTCCCAGCCGCTCGTCTTCGGGAGCGGTGCAGTGGTGGCCTGCTGACCGGTCGGGGCCGCGGTGAGCGTCGGCGTCGCGGCGGAGCCGTTGGCGTAGCGGACCTGCAGGGCGTAGTCGCCCGCGGCCGGCACTCCGGTGACGTGGGTCGTCAGCTGCGCCCCGGCACGCTCGAACCCGGCGACGAAGCCGTCCCCGGCGAAGCCGTTGTGGTTCGTGGCGGTCGTCGCCGGAGCGGTGCGTGCCGAGTCCTCGGCCTGGCACACGGTGCCGAACGCGCAGTCCTCGCCGGTGACCGTGGTCGACGGTGCCGGGTAGGCGGCGCCGGTGCCGACCAGGGCCAGGCTGTCGACGTTCACCCGGCCGGAGTCGTCCGCGGTGCGTTCGATGCGCACGCTGTGCTCTCCCGCCGTCAGGTCGAGCGTCGTGGCAGCGGTGGGCTTCCAGTCGTCCCAGTTCGCGCCGGGTGCGAGCCGGATCGTCTTCGCGGCACCGCCGTCGACCCTCACGCTGAGGGTGCGGGTGGCGACCTGGCCGTCGCCGCCCTGCGAGTTCGCGTAGCGCAGGGCGAGGTCGTACGAGCCGGCACGTGCCGCCGTGGTCGTGAAGGTCATCGCGTTGCCGACGGACTCGAAGCCCGCGGCGAACCCGGCTCCGGTGAAGCCCGTGTGGTCCGTCGCGAGGGACAGGCCGGTGAGCCCGAGCGCCTCGGCCTCGCAGAGCGACCCGATCGTGCACGAGGGGGTGGGCGTCGACACCCACGGCGTGCCGGTGACCCGCTGCCCGGAGGCCGTGGTCACGGTGGTCTGCAGAGTGTCCTGCGTGAAGGCCCCCGAGCCCTCCTTGTACCGGACGGTCATCGCGCCCGTGTCGAGGGTCAGCCAGCCGTCCCGCTCGGTCTTCGTGAACGTCGTGGGTGCGAAGTCGTCGCGGCCGATGACGTTGAAGGTGCTGCCGTCGGTGAACTGCGAGTCACCCGCGTACTCGGTGCGGATCAGGGTGGGGGAGAGCACCTCGAACCGGGCCTGGCCCGAGACGACGGTGCGGTCGGCTGCGGGGTCCGCGGCGGCCGGGATCGCGGCGATCCCGAGCATGCCGAGGGCGGTCGCAGCGACGATGCCCGACGACAGCGCACGGCGCAGCCCTCGGGATCGGAAGGAGATGGGGCGCAAGTGGGTGCTCCTCGTGGACGTCGTCGTCCATCGGGCCGTGCAACGGCCGTGACCTGCGGGCCGTCCCTGCGGCGGCCCGTTTACAACGCTGTAAACCATACGACCAGGAGGGCTCCCGAGGAAGGGGCAGCCGGGGGTCGGCTCGTTTCGCGGCTTCCGCCGCATTGGTGAGCGCCGTGGTCGCGTCATTCGTGGCCGTGGACTCGAGCCGATGACGGACTGGAGGCCCGGTGCCAGCTGGCACCGTGCCTCCAGTCCGGCCGTCACCCCGCTGGCGCGGTGCGCCGGTACCGGCTGGTCATCTCGAGAAGCCTCGGATCCGCGTCGGTGTCACTCGGTGGGTCGCAGGCGACGCCGCCGACGCAGCACCAGAGTCCCGGCACCGGCCATCAGGAGCAGTGTCGCGAGCAACGCCGGTCCGACAGGTGACCTCGCTCCGGTCGCGGCCAGCGTGCCCGTCGCCGTCGCCGGGGTCGTCGGTGTGCCGGCCCCCTGGGTCACCGGTGTCACGGTCGGGGTCGGCGCGGGCTCCGCGGTGGGCGTCGCGGTCGGTCCTGGCGTGGCTGCAGCGATCAGCGGGCTCTCGGTCATCGCCGTGCCGGTGAGGCAGTGCTTGAGCTCGGTCTCCTTGACCCAGTGCGACCCTGCGGCGACTGCACGGCATCCGGAGGCGAACGCGATCTCCCGCTCGTTGTAGAGCATGCGCACGAGCGGCGTGTAAGCGGCTCCGGTAGCGGGGTCGATGCCTGCTCGCGACACGACGTCCCACTGCACGTTCGCCGCCATCGGCGTCACCTGGGAGCCTCGCCACGGGTTGGTGGCGTCGTCGTAGACGTCGGCGTCCGAGGCCGGAGCGGCGTTGTCGGGCGCGGCGACGGTGGATCCCGGCAGACGCAGCAGCGCAGCGAACGGGATGATCGTCTCGGCGTGCGCGAAGCGGAAGGTCGCGACCACGTCGCCGCCGGCGACGCGGGCGTCGATCGTGGCGAAGAAGTCGTCGAGCAGGGGCTCGGCGATCGAGTAGGTCTCGTCGTGCCCGGCGAGGCTCGGGCCCTTCTCGTAGAAGTCCTCGGCGTCGAGCAGGTACGCGAACCACTCGGCATCCGCCGGCCGGCCAGCGAAGTACTGGGCGAAGTCGAACGCGTGCGGAGCGACGTTCTCCTGTTGCATGTCGGCCGCGATGATGTACAGGTTGTAGAGCGACATCGCCGCATCGACGGTGCTCTTGATCGACTTCTTCGGATCGCCGCAGGCATCGGGATCAGCCTTGGTGTCGGCGCCGGGCGCACACGCCACCGGGCCGCCCTTGGAGCCGTCGGCGGTGTTGTACCAGACGTGTGCCTTGTCCGTGCCGATCGCGGCGATGAACCCGGGCGTGAAGATGCCGGAGAGCAGGTCCTGCGCCGCCTCGACCGATCGCGGTTTCGCCTCGATGTACTGCAAGGCCGCCGCGATCGTGCCGCCGTCACCGGTCTGTGCGGCGACGTAGTCCTCGTACGCCTGGGCGCGCTCGCGCTCGGGCGACCCCTCGGCCTTGTCGGTGCCGTCCGGGTTCTCGACGTCGTGGAAGTAGAGCAGATCAGGCCGCGGTTCGAGCTTGACGCCCGCGGCCCCGAAGCCCCGCAAGAAGTTCTCGCCCGACTCCGTGGCGCGAGACTCACCCGAGGTCTCGGCGACCACTCGCCCGCCCGTCTTCGCCGCAGCTGCGAACAGCTGCTTGTTGCGCTGCGCGGCTCGCGCTCCGATGCCCTGGTGCTGGGCGGCACCCTGACCGGTGAGCATGCCGTAGCCGTTCGCGACGTTCGCCGCGGTGATGGCATCGAGGTTCGCGGAGAACTCCTTCCCGATCTCCGGCGTCAGGAACCCGTTCTCGGCCTGCGCGGTCGCGGCGAGACGGTGCAGCAGCGCGTCGTACTTGTACGCGGAGAGCCCCCGGGATCCGTGGCGGGCGACCGACTCCGTGGCGACGGCTGCGTAGCCCGTCGGTGCCGGCGAGTAGGCGTCGATGTCCGACTGGCTGGGGGCGATGTACGGCTGCTTGCTGCTGTAGAAGCTGGCCTCGGCGGCGTGCGCCGGTGCTCCGAGCATCAGCGAGGCGAGGGCAGCGACGGCGATGCAGGACAGTGCGGTGCGGGTGTTCATGGGGCCTCCGGTATCGGGACCCTCGGGCGGCGGTCCGACAAGCAGAGGTAGCGGCAGCGGGTGAACAGCCCTTGACCTGGGGGTGACCGGACGGTGCTACCGGCCGCCGCATCCATGCCGTGCGGTTCTCGACCGGGAAACCTCGACGGCGTCTACCCGCGGAGCCGGTCCGCGGCATCCGACGCGGCACCGACCATGCGGCGGATGAACGCGGCGTGGTGCTCGAGCTCCGCTGCAGGCACCTCTTGCAGGGCGGCAGCGATCTCGGCGGTCGACCGCTCCGTGAACGCCCGCGCGCGTTCCCGCGCAGCCGGTGTCGGACGGAGCGTCACCCGGCGCCGGTCGGTGTGCTCGCGGCTGCGTGCGAGCAGACCGGCCGCTTCCAAGCGGTT
The DNA here is from genome assembly GCF_000686685.1 of Curtobacterium sp. UNCCL17. Classification (NCBI taxonomy): domain Bacteria; kingdom Bacillati; phylum Actinomycetota; class Actinomycetes; order Micrococcales; family Microbacteriaceae; genus Curtobacterium; species Curtobacterium sp. UNCCL17. Next base: position 534,171 of record NZ_JMLI01000017.1, read on the forward strand.
CAGCAGCACCGTCACGGAGCCGGAGGTCATGCCGATCCGCTGCCCGAGCCGTGCGGGCGACAGCGGGTCCCCGGACGAGTCGGCCCAGAGCACCTGTCCGAGGGCGTTCGCGTCCGTGGTCGGCAGGTCGAGCCACGAGGACATCAGCTGGTTGAGCTCGGCGAACGCCACCGCCCACGTCTGGAGCGCTTCCATCACCTCGACCTGGGGTGCGTCCCACTCCATCTCGAACACGTCGTCCATCAGATTCCTTTACTGTGTAGTATCTTTACTGTAAAGCTCGCAACGGAGGAACACCATGGCAAACCGCACCGCTGTCATCTCAGGAGCCAGTATCGCTGGCCTCTCGACCGCCTACTGGCTCCGACGGACCGGATGGGACGTGACCGTCATCGAACGCGCCGCTGTGTTCCGTGACGGCGGACAGAACGTCGACGTCCGAGGCGTCGCGCGCGACGTGCTGCGCAAGATGGGCTTGTTCGACGCCGTGAAGGCACGGAACACCACCGAGACGGGCACCGTCCTCGTCGACGGGCGAGGGGCCGTCACCGCCGAACTGCCCTCCGACGGGGCTGGCGGTGCGACAGCGGAACTCGAGATCCTGCGCGGCGACCTCGCTCGGACGATCCTCGACAACCTGCCGCCCGGCGTCTCCTTCGTCTACGGGGACACCGTGTCGGACGTCGACGACGACGCTGCGGGAGTCACCGTGACGACCGAGAAGGGGCAGCGCCTGCGCGCGGACCTGTTCGTCATAGCCGAGGGTGTGCGGTCCCGCACCCGTGCGACGGTCTTCGACGAGGACGACGTCGACCAGCGCGACCTCGACGTCACCATGGTCTTCGGGACCATCCCCCGGACCGACGGCGATGACGACCGGTGGCGGTGGCACAACGCCGTCCGCGGACGCCAGGTCCACCTGCGACCCGACCCGTACGGCACCACGCGCGCGATCCTCGCCTACTCTCCCGGGGACGACGTCATCGGCCTGACTCGTGAGCAGACACTCGCGGCGGTGCGGCGCAGGTACGACGGAGTCGGGTGGGAGGCGCCGCGGGTCCTGGACGCGCTCGACACGTCCCCGGACGTCTACATCGACCAGCTCCAGCAGATCCGGATGCGGACCTGGCACCGCGGCCACGTCGTGATGGCCGGTGACGCCGGATGGTGCGTCACACCGATGGGCGGCGGCGGCGCCTCGCTCGCGCTCACCGCCGGGTACGTCCTGGCCGCGGAGCTCGCAGACGCGACGAAGGACCAGGCGGCAGCGCTGACTGCTTACGAGACATGGATGCGCCCGCTGGTCGATGATGTGCAGGACCTCCCTCGTGGGCTCAAGGCTCTGGCGTACCCGCAGTCCCGACTCGCGCTCGCGCTCCGCGGGCTCCTGAACAAGGTGTTGATGTCACGGCCGCTTCGACCAGTCGCCATGAAGCTCACCCAGGTCGCTGAGACCGATCGCGAGTTGCCGGTCCTCCTCGATCGCTGAGTCCTCAGCGCGGGACCGGGCGCGCTCACTGCGCGTGACGTCCGGCAAGCTGGGGGAATGGCCGACACAGTCCCAGGGACCGTCCACTTCCACCAGAAGCACCACGAAGCGATCATCCGTGGCGAGAAGGTCACAACCGTGCGGTGGAACGAGTCCGTGCAGGTCGGCGCGGCGACGTTCGTGTTCGACGATCACCCGACCGCCGAACCGGTGGCCGGCACGATCACCGCCGTGCACCGGTACCGGCTCGACACCCTCACGGCGGAACAGGCGCATCAGCCGCCGGAGACGGACATGCAGCTCTTCGGTCAGCAGCTCCGTGAGAACTACTACCCCGAGATGCCGGACGATGCGGTCGTCGAGGTGGCCGAACTCACGACCGGGCCGTCTCAGTAGTCGCAGCTCGACCTCGACATGGTGACGCGTGAGTTCACGCTCGTCGGGGTGAACCCCGCCCTCGACCAGTTCGCGGAGCTGGCCGACGAGCTGCGGGTCCGGGCTGAAGAGCAGGCAGCACGACACGGCCGCACGCTGGCGGCCGTGCCGAAGGCTGCGTGAAGCCGGCTCCTACGACGCGAGCATCTGCGCCACCACGGCGTACAGCTCCTCGGGGCGGCCGGCGAGCATCTGCTTGATCAACGCGGTCTGCTCGTCGACGACGACCTCGTAGTCGTCGCGCTCGACCCCGTCCAGGGTCGCGCGCGCCACGTCCGCCGGGTCGGTCTTGGCCATCGAGATCCCCGCGGTCATGTCGGTGTCGGCCACTCCGAGGTGCACGGACATCACCGCGGTCCCTTGGCCGGCCAGCTCGTGACGCAACGCGTTGCCCATGTTCCACAGGGCGGCCTTCGACACCGCGTAGGCGGAGGCTCCGGGCATGGCGAGCCACGAGGCACCCGAGGCGATGTTCACGATGCCCCCACCGCCGTTCGCCGCCAGGACCGGCGCGAACGCGCGGATCACGGACAGGGTGCCCCAGACGTTCGTGTCCATGTCGGCGTGCGCTGCGTCCAGATCGCCCAGCAGGGTCGCCGTGGTCGCGATCCCGGCGTTGTTGACCAGGAGATCGACGTCGGTCGCGACCGCGGCGGCCGCTGCGACCGACGCGGGGGAGGTGATGTCGAGGGCGAGGCGCTCGACGCCCTCGAGGTCGATCAGTTCAGGGCTTCGGGCGGTGGCGTAGACCTTCGCCCCGCGTCCGATCAGCTGCGCGGCGAGGTGGCGTCCGATACCGCGGTTCGTGCCGGTGACGAGGGCGGTGGCTCCAGAGAGGTTCATGCCGCTACGGTAGAACCTGACGTCAACGTGAGAATCAAGCCCGAGGGACAGAACGATGCGGATCGGTGAACTCGCAGAACGGGCCGGCGTCAGCGTCCGGTCGCTGCGGTACTACGAGGAACAGGGCCTCCTCGAGTCCGAGCGGACCACGGGCGGACACCGGGAGTACCGCGAGCCCGATGTCGCGCGGGTGCGCTTCATGCAGATGCTCTACGCGGCGGGCATGCCGAGTCGTCGGATCGTCGAGATCCTGCCCTTCCTCGACACCGGGGTCGCGACGCGGACGATGCTCGACCACTTCGACGAGGAGAGCGATCGCATCCGACGCCAGATCGAGGCCCTCGGTGCCACCCACGACCGCCTCGCGCGGCTCCGCGACATCGCGGCGGAGTCCGTCGCGGGGCGGCCGCCGGAGGAGTGCCGCTCGTCGGCGAACGCCGCCGCCGCCTGAGCACCCCCGACTAGCTGGCGGCGGGCCTGCTGAACAGGTTGACGACGTTGCCGTCCGGGTCGCGGACCAGTGCGGAGCGGTTGCCCCACGGCATCGTGGTCGGTTCGAGGACGACGTCGTCGCTGCTGAGCTGCAGTCCGGCGAAGTCGCCGTCGACGTCGGCGACCTCGAACTCGACGAGCACGGAACGGTTCGTCGCGGGCGTCAGCGCGCCGCCGAGCATGGCGACCGTGGCGGTGCTGGCGATCGCGAGGTTCCCACCCGGGCCGCTGAACTGCGCGAAGACCGGTGCGGGGCGCTCGGCCGGCTGGCCGGTGATCCGCTCGTAGAAGGCGACCATGCCTTCGAGGTCGTCGGTGATGATGCGGACGGATGCGAACGACATGGGGTTCCTCACGGTGGTGCTGCTGACTCGGAGCGACCAGCTTCACCGACTGCCGCGACACCGTCCTGTCGGTGTTTCCGGAAACCGACCGCGTTTCCGGAAACCGACGGCGCAGCTACTCGTCGAGGACTGGCCGGAGTCGTCCGTACTGGATCGCGAGGTCCTCGGATCGCAGGACGCGCTGCGCGGGCCGCTCGTCGGTGACCTCGACGGACAGCATCCGGTCGCCCCGGAACGCCCGCACCCCGTCGCGCTTCCGGCACCAGGCGATGAGGTACCACTGACCGTCCTTCCCGATCGACCCCAGCGGTTCGACGTCCCGGACGGACTCCGCTCCGTCGGCGTCCCGGTACCGCAGCCGCACGACTCGATCGGCACGCAGGGCCGCCGCGAACCCGGCCGGGGCGACCGTGTCCTCGTCGTCCTCCAGGAAGTGCACCCGGGACGCCAGTGCGCTGGCTCGTGCGGCGTCCCCGGCGGGCATCACCGCGAGCGTCTTCCTGGCCGCGGTCTGCGCCGCCTGCCGGAACGGACTGCGCCCCAGCGAGCCGAGCCCGATCAGCACCGCGAGGGCCTCGTCCGGTGTGAAACCCGCCGGGCCGAGCGTCGCGGACGCGTCGATGACGTACCCGCCGGTCCGGCCGGGCTCCGCCCAGATGGGCAGACCCGACTGCTGCAGCGCGGAGATGTCCCGTTCGATGGTCCGCACCGACACCTCGAACCGCTCCGCGAGACGACGCGCGCTCCGCGGTTGCGGGGAGACGGCGCGCAACTCCTCCACGAGGCCGTAGAGCCGATCGGTGCGATTCACCTGGCCATCTTCGCTGTCGTGCCGAGGGTTCCGTCAGATCCACGCCGTCTCGTCTGCCACGTGCTCGTGGGGCTCGCGCCCGTCCGCCTAGGCTGCGGGGGTGTCTGCAGCCCTGACCGTCGAACTCCTCCGGACGTTCGGCGTTGCGATCGAACGCGGGTTGTCCGAACGGGAACTGGCCCGGGCCGAGCGTCGGTACGGCGTCCGGTTCGGCGCGGACCACCGAGCCCTGCTCTCCCTCGCAGTGCCGAGCGGGGACGGCTGGTTCGACTGGCGCGCTCGGGACGACGAACGGCTGCGACGGGCGATCCGGTGGCCGGTCGAGGGCGTCCTGTTCGACGTCGGTCACGACGCCTTCTGGCCCGGGTCGTGGGGCGAGCGACCCAGCGATGAGTCGCAGCGTCTCGAGGTGGCCGAGCGGCACCTGCTGCAGTGGCCGCAGCTGGTGCCGTTGTACTCGCACCGCTACCTGCCTGCCGCGCCGGTCGGCAGCGGGGCGCCGGTCTTCTCGGTGTACCAGACGGACGTGGTCATCTACGGCGATGATCTCGTCGACTACGTCAAGCGAGAGTTCCGGCCGGATCGTACCGAGCGGGAGACCAGCGTCGGGATGCACGACCTGGAGCCGTGGACGCTGCTCGCCTTCGGCGAGGACGTCCCCTGAACGCAACGAGCGGATCCGGCTGCCGGCGGTTCTGAACGCAACGGCTGACGGACTGGAGGCGCGGTGCCAGCCGGCACCGCGCCTCCAGTCCGTCCCTGGGTCGCGCCCAGGGCGTGTCAGGACTCCGACAGGAATCCGGCGCGCAGCGTGAGGGCTCCGTCAGGGAAGCGCTCGCGCCGTCGGCGGTCCGGCATGCTCGGCAGGTTGCCCGCATGCACCACGGAACCAGGAGGACACCGGTGGCCCTCATCGACAACGGCATCTACGTCAACGGAACGCGGACGGACTCGCCCGCGGACCTCGGGCGCACGTACGAAGCGCTCGACGCCGCCGGGAGGGGCGCGATGGCCTGGATCGGGCTGTTCCGACCGACCGCCAGCGAACTGGCCTCCGTCGCCGACGAGTTCGGGCTGCACCCGCTCGCCGTCGAGGACGCGCACAAGGGGCACCAGCGGGCGAAGCTCGAGCGGTACGGCGACACCCTGTTCGTGGTGCTGCGACCCGCCTGGTACGACGAGGACGAGGAGACGGTCGAGTTCGGGGAGGTGCACCTGTTCACCGGGCGCGACTTCGTCGTCACCGTCCGGCAGGCGGAACGACCGAACCTCGCCGACGTGCGGAAGCGACTCGAAGCCGACCCGGACGCCCTGGGGCGCGGGTCCGAGGCGGTGCTCTGCGCGGTCCTCGACGAGGTCATCGACAGCTACGCCCCCGTCGTCGCCGGGCTGCAGGACGACATCGACGACATCGAGGACGACCTGTTCGACGGCGACGTCGACCCGGCGTCCTCGCGGCGGATCTACCAGCTGCTCAGCGAGGTCATCGGGTTCCAGCGTGCCATCGGCCCGCTGCCCGGGATGCTCAACGCGTTGCTGCGCGGTGCCGAGAAGTACGGCACGGACACCGAGGTGCAGAACCAGCTGCGGAACGTCCTCGACCACGCGATCCGCGTCACCGAGCGGGTGGACACGTTCCGGACGCTGCTCGAGAACGCCCTCACGCTGCACTCGACCCTGGTGACGCAGGAGCAGAACGACGCGATGCGCCGGATGACCAGCGCGAGCCTGGCGCAGGGGGAGGAGAGCCGGCGGCTGGCTCGGGCGTCGATGGAGCAGGGCGAAGAGGTGAAGAAGATCTCGTCGTGGGCGGCGATCCTGTTCGCCCCGACGTTGGTGGCGTCGATCTACGGCATGAACTTCGAGCACATGCCCGAGCTGCGGTGGGCGTGGGGGTACCCGGCGGCGATCGTCGCGATGGTCCTGCTGGCGGTCGTGCTGTGGGCGGTGTTCAAGCGGCGGCACTGGCTCTGAGCGTGCGTGACGACGGACTGGAGGCGCGGTACCAGCTGGCACCGTGCCTCCAGTCCGTCCGCTGGTCGCGTCGCGCGACCGACGCCGGCTTGTTCACCCAACCGACGCATGCGCGTGGCAAGGTGGTCCGGGGCATCGTCGCCCGCAGCCCAGCCAGCCGCCAGCGGAGCACGATGCCAACACCCGACCTGATGATCGTCACGGACCTCGACGGGACGTTCCTCGACCACCACGACTACTCGTTCGACGCGGCCCTGCCGATGCTGGAACAGCTGCGGGCGGACGACGTCCCCGTGGTGTTCTGCAGCAGCAAGACGCGTGCCGAGATCACGGCGCTGCAGGCGCGCACCGGGCTCGACGGGCACGCGTTCGTGGCGGAGAACGGCGCGGTCGTGGTGGGATCGGCGGGCGAGGTGCTGGTCGGACCGGTCGACGGCGACCTCGAGCGGCTGCACGCCGAACTCGCCCGCGTCCGCCGGGCACTGCATCTGCGGTTCGAGACCTTCGGCGGCGTGACCGATGCGGTCGTCGCCGCGTGGACCGGGCTCGACCTCGAAGCGGCCGGACGCGCGCAGCAGCGCGAGGCGTCCGAGGTGCTGCTCTGGCACGCCGAGGACGACGACCGGGCGGACGCGTTCCGCGCGGCGCTCGCCGCGGTCGGCCTCGACCTGGTGCGGGGCGGCCGGTTCTGGCACGTGCTGCCGGCGGGCCGCGACAAGGGCGCGGCGGTCCGGACGCTGATCGCCGACCACGAGCGTCGGACGGGGACGGTCCCGCGCACGATCGGACTCGGTGACGGCCCGAACGACACCGCGTTGCTCGACGCGGTCGACTTCGCCGTCGTGGTCCGCGGGCACGGCCCGGCACCCGGACCACTCGCCGACGACCGCCCCGAGCGCGTCCACCGCACGACCGCCCCCGGCCCGCAGGGCTGGACCGAGGGCCTCACCCGGTTCACCACCCCGTCCGTCAGGAGCCACCGATGAGCGACTTCCACCAGAACGGCGTCATCACGACGTTCCACGACCTCGGTCGCCGCAGCACCGCGAGCCTCGAGGAGGACCTGCGGGGCTTCGCCGAGAAACGCCCGATGAGCCTGATCCTGCCGGCGCTGTACTCCGAGCTCGAGCGTCCGGCCCTGTCGCGGATCGTCGACGAGCTGGCCGAGGCCGACTGGCTCAGCGAGATCGTGATCGGGCTCGACCGGGCCGACCGCTCGCAGTTCGAGCACGCCCGCGAGTTCTTCTCGCGGCTGCCGCAGCGGCACCGCATCCTGTGGAACGACGGGCCGCGGCTGCGCGAGCTCGACGCCGAACTGGAGCGCGCGGGGCTGGCACCGGGGGAGCCGGGCAAGGGCCGGAACGTCTGGTACTGCACGGGCTACGCCCTGGCGTCGGAGCGGGCGGACTGCATCGCCCTGCACGACTGCGACATCACCACCTACGAGCGGGGTATGCTCGCGCGGCTGTTCTACCCGGTCGCGAACCCCGCGTTCGACTACGAGTTCTCGAAGGGCTACTACGCCCGCGTCGCCGACGGTCGGATCAACGGCCGCGCCGCGCGGCTGCTCGTCGGGCCGCTGCTCCGCTCGCTCCGCCAGGTCTACGGGGAGTCCGAATACCTGGAGTACCTGAGCAGCTTCCGGTACCCGCTGTCCGGCGAGTTCGCGATGCGTGCCCACGTGCTGAACGGCCTGAAGATCCCCGGCGACTGGGGACTCGAGATCGGCATGCTCTCCGAGGTGTACCGCGACTACGCGACCCGGCAGGTGTGCCAGGTGGAGATCGCCGACGCGTACGACCACAAGCACCAGCCCCTCGCCGAGGCCGACGGCACCGGCGGCCTCGCCCGGATGGGCAACGACATCGTGCAGTCACTGCTCCGGAAGCTCGCGACCATGGGCGTCCCGCTCACGTCCGACTCGTTCCGCGTGCTCAAGGCGACGTACTACCGGAACGCGCTCGACATCGTCGAGGTGTACCGGCACGAAGCCGAGATGAGCGGGCTCGCGTTCGACCAGCACGCCGAGGAAGCCGCGGTGGAGCTCTTCACCAAGGCGATCCTCGACGCCGGCGGCGCCTTCACGGCGCGGCCGAACGACAAGCCGTTCATCCCGAGCTGGAGTCGGGTGCGCTCAGCGGTGCCGGACGTGCTCGACCGGCTGCGGGACGCGGTGGAGGCGGACCAGCAGGACTGATCCGGCGCCGTGAGCGCGCCCTGGGCGCGAGTCGACGGCGGACGGGAGGCACGGTGCCAGCTGGCACTGTGCCTCCCGTTCGCCGTTCTGGCGCCGTTCTCAGACCGCGCGCTCCGGCGCCCAGCCGAGTTCCGGACCCAGCCGCTCGGCGATGTCCGTGATGATCTGCGCGTAGTCGTCCGGCTCGAACGAGAACGGGAGCGCGAAGGCGACCTCGGTGACCGCCTGGTAGCCGACGTCGGCACGCAGCCGGTCCGCGATCTCGGCCGAGGTGCCCACCAGGTCGGCGGCGAAGAGCATCCCGGCGGGGCCCTGCGGCACGCCGACGCGACCCGAGCGGCTGTCGACGTAGGCGCGGTAGCGGGCCTCTTGCTCGGCGGTCGCGGTGTCGGTCGGGATGACGACCAGACCCTGCGAGACGCGGGCGGCAGCGGGGTCGGGGTGGACGTCGAGGTAGGCGTCGATCTGGGCGCGCTGGTTCGTGGCGAAGTCGGTGCCGTTCTCGCTGCGGGTGACGCTCGAGGTGAGCAGGTGGAAGCCGTTCTCACCCGCCCACACGGCCGACTTCGTGCTGCCGGTGCCGTACCAGATCCGTTCGGCCAGGCCGTCGCTGTGCGGCTGGACGGTGCTCGCGAACTCCTCGATGCCGCGGCGTTCGACGGTCTCGGTGGCCGTCACCGGGTCACCGCGCACCAGGTCACGGAAGCGCAGGAGCCGGTCGTTGCCGAGGTCCTCGTGCTCCAGGGTGTCGGGGTAGATCGCGTCGCGGTACAGGTCGAAGTTCATCGGGGTGCCGACCGAGAACCCCGGGCTCAGGCGGCCGCCGAGCAGGACGTCGACCGTGCTGAGGTCCTCCGCGAGGCGGAACGGGTTCTCCGCGCCGATCGGGGTGACGGCGGTGCCCAGGTCGATGCGCGAGGTGCGCTGCGAGGCGGCGGCCAGCAGCGCGACAGGGGAGGAGATGCCGTGCTGCAGGTGCCGGTGGCGCAGCCAGGCGCTGTCGAAGCCCAGGGCCTCGGCGCGCTCGATCACGCGCAGGGTGTCCTCGTGGCCCTCGGACGGTCGTGCGGGGTCGAACGACCCGATCGTCAGGAAGCCGAGCCGGTGCAGGGGAGTTCCGTCGAGGGGCATGGGTCGATCGTGCCAGATGCGTGGTGCCGGGTCCGTCGTGCCCAGTGCGTCGCCGAGACCTTGGTCCTGTGGGTCAGGGTCGGGTCTCCTTGACCAGGGCCTCGACGTTGTTGCCGTCCGGGTCGGACACGAACGTCGTGTACGCGCCGTACTCCGGCCAGTAGCGCGGCTCGTGCCGGGACACCCCGCCGGCAGCCACGGCCTCGCGGTGGAAGGCGTCGACCTCGCTCCGTGACCCGGCCTCGAACGCCAGGTGGAGTCCGCGCGTCGTCGCTCCGGGGGTCCGGGCGGTCTCGAGCGAGACACTCGGGGTGTCGTCCCCGTGCTGCCAGAACTCGGCGACGGCGTCCGTGCGGTAGCCCGCTCCGATGCCGAGGGGCGCGAGGGCGGCGGTGTAGAACGCGTCGCTCGCGGCGAAGTCGCTGGCGAAGACGCCCAGGTGGTGGATGAGGTGACGACCCGGCATGGGACGACCCTAGGCCGCCGTCACGGCATCCGTCCGGGCAGCATCCCGGTCCCGCTGGCAGGCTGGATCCGTGCACATCACCCTGGACTCCGCGACCGACATCGTCATCTCCGGCATCCGTTTCCCAGAGGGCAACCGCTGGCACGACGGGCGGCTCTGGTACTCGGACATGCACGCCGGCGAGGTGTTCTCGGTCGACCCGTCCTCGACCGACGGCCCCCGGCTCGAGGCGACGGTCGACGGGCAGTCGTCGGGGCTCGGGTGGCTCGCCGACGGGCGGTTGATCGTCAGCTCGATGGAGTCCCGCACGGTCGTCGCCGTCGACCCGGACGGCAGCACCTCGGTGTTCGCCGACCTGTCCACGATCGAGTCGTCGCTCGTGAACGATCTGGTCGTCGACGCCCAGACCGGCCGGACCTACATCGGTGCCTTCGGGTACGACCTGTACGCGGGCGAGGAACTGCGCCCCGGCCCGCTCTACGTGATCGACCCTGACGGCTCGGTCCGCCTCGCCGCCGAGGGCCTGGTGTTCCCGAACAGCGCCAACATCCTGCCCGGCACCCGGACCCTGGTGGTCAGCGAGACGTGGGGTGGCCGCCTCACCGCCTTCGACATCGAGGACGACGGTTCGCTGACCGGCCGGCGCGAGTGGGCAGCCCTGCCCGGCGGCGTGACCCCGGACGGCAGCACCGTCGACCGTGACGGCGCGATCTGGGTCTGCTCGGTCGACACGGGGGAGTTCCTGCGGGTCGTCGAGGGCGGCGAGGTGACGGACCGCATCGACGCACCCGGGGACTGCGCGATCGACTGTGCGCTCGGTGGCGAGGACGGTCGCACCCTCTACCTGGCGACCGCCGACAGCTACGACCCGACTGTGACGGCGCAGACGCGTGCCGGCCGGATCAGTTCGGTGCGGGTCGAGGTTCCGGGGTGGTGAACCCGAGCGACCTCGCCGAGGCAACGCGTCGTGCCGAGTACTGACGTCTGACCCCCGACGCGTGGCCGGGCGGGCGGCTCGGGTTCGATGGACGCACGCTCGGTGCGAAGTTGCACTCCTGGTGCGAGGCATCGAGGGTCGCACCAGGTGCGCAACCTCGCACCAGAGGACACGGACACCAGACGATACGGACGCCAGACGACACGGACACCAGACGACACGGACCCCGGCGACCCCGCGCCCCCGCGTCACCCGCGCCCCTCCGGGTACGGCAGACTGCACGGACAAGCATCCAGGAGTGATCGTCATGTTCGTCGCCGCCATCGTCTTCCTCGTCATCGCGCTCGTCGCGCTCTTCTTCCGAACACGCACCTACTCCACCCCCGCACGACCGGCCACACCCGGTCGCGAGGCACGCCCCGCCGTCCCGACCCGCCGCCCGAACCTCATCGCGACGTGGACCGCGGCCGCCGCCGGCGTCCTGTTCGTCGGCCTCACGCTCGGCAGCACCCTGTACGCGCAGGACACGGGTGAGTCGAAGGTGCAGGTGGACATCTCCGGCAACATCGTCGGGCAGAGCACGGACTCCGGGTTCCACTTCAAGGCGCCGTGGGCCACGCTGCACACGTTCAACATCCGCAACCAGACCGTCACCTACATCAACGCGGTCAACGGCTCCGACTCGGACAACAACGGCAACGTCCGCTCCGGCCCGTACGTCACGGTGCAGGACCAGGACGGCGTCTCGTCGAACGTCAGCCTCAACCTGCAGTACAGCATCGACGCGAAGTCGGTCACCGACATCTACCGGTCGTACAAGACCGAGGAGAACTTCAAGACGCAGTTCATCGGCAACTCGGTGCGCAGCGTCGTGCGCCAGGTGCCGAACGACTTCACCACCATCGAGCTCATCACCAAGCGCGGCACCGTCGAGAAGGCGATGATCCAGGCGCTCGAGAAGCGGTGGAAGGGCTCGGGCGTGCACGTCGACAACTTCGCCCTGCAGGAGATCACGCCGCCGAAGTCGGTCATCGACGCCTACGCCACCGCGCAGCAGGCGCAGATCCAGGTCACGAAGGAGCGCGCGCTCCTGGACGCCAAGAAGGTGCAGGCGCAGCAGCAGGTCGCCGAGGCACAGGGTCAGGCCGACGCCAACGAGGTCCTCAACGAGCACCCGCTCTCCGACGCCGCCCTCAAGCAGCGCGAGATCGAGGCGCTCAAGAGCGCCGGCGACAACGGCTCGCTCATCGTCGTGCCGCAGGGCACCGACAACATCCTCAGCCTGCCGGGCACCTCGGGTTCGAAAAGCAAGTGACGGTGCTCGGCGGCCGCGACTCGCTCAGTGCCCGAGTTCGACCAGGAGCACGCCGACGATGATCAGCGCGATCCCGCCGAGCATGAGTGCCGTGAGCGGTTCGCGGAAGAGCACGCGTCCGAGGATCGCGGTCAGGGCGACGCCCGTCGCGGCCCAGATGCCGTAGGCGACCCCGATCGGCAGGCCGAGCGTCAACGCCACCGCGAGCAGGCTGAACGCGATGAGGTAGCCCGCCACGACGGCGCCGTACCAGACGCGTTTGCCGTCCGTCGCCAGCTTGAGACTGATCGTCGCGCCGACCTCGGTGACGATCGCGATCGCGAGCAGGACCCACCCCATCAGCGGGCCTCCTGCTCGCGACGTGCGAGCGCCCGCTGGGACCCGACCTCGACCAGGAGCACGCCCACCGCGATGAGCGCGATCCCGACGATCATCGTGAGGGTCAGGGTCTGCCCGAACAGGACGGCAGCGAGCACCGCGGTCAGGGCGACCCCGGAAGCTCCCCAGATGCCGTAGGCGACGCCGACGCCCATGCCGCTCCGGAGCACCCGGATGAGCATGACGAAGGCGGTGACGTACCCGACGCCGACGACGGCGTACCAGGCTGGTTGCTCGACGGCTGCCTGCATCGACAGGGCACCCGTGACCTCGGCGACGATCGCGATCCCGAGGAAGAGCCACTTCACGAGGCACCTCCGTCGACGAGGCTGGCGATCGCCCGCGCCGCCGTGGCGACGGTCTCGGAAGCGGCGGTGTCATCGCGGTCGGCGAGCCACGACCCGCTGACGCCGTCGGCGGTCGCGATGAGCAGGCGCGCGACCTGGTCGATGGGTACCACCCACGTGATCCCGTCCTCGCCCGACCAGGCGTCGACGTGTGCGCGGACGGCCTCGAGGTATGCCCCTTGTTCCCACGCGGCGAGCTCTGCCAGGTCGGCATCGCGACGGGAGTGCGTGACGAGTTCGACGAGGGCGAGCGCGGTCGCCGGGTCGCTCCGGGTCCGTCCGAGGTGCGCCACCAGGCCTGCGGCGATCCGCGCCTGTGGGTCGAGCCGTGTGCTCGGCGTCGCGAACGCGGCCGCCATGGCACCGCGCAGCTGCCGTTCGAGCACCGCCCGGAACAGTGCCGACTTCGAGGTGAAGCAGTAGTGGAACGCGCCGTGCGGCAGTCCGGCGGCCGTGGTGACGGCGCGCGTCGTGAGCGCGGCGATCCCGCCGTCGCGCAGGACGGCGATCGCGGCGTCGACGAGTTGCTGCCGCCGTTCCTCGATGCTGCGGTGCTCTTGGTGGAGGGTCATGGATCGACCGTACTGCCGGACTTGGCCAGTCGGCCAAGTCCGGCAGTGAACTGTCAGGGACGACGGCCGGGAGGGACGGTGCCAGCTGGCACCGTCCCTCCAGGCTCGGCCGTCGCCCCGCTGGCGCGATGCGCCGGTACCGGCTGGCAACGGGCCTCCCGTCCGTCGGCGTCGACGGGCATCCGCTCGGTGCGAGGTCGCGCACCTGGTGCGAGGCATCGAAGGTCGCACAGCGTGTGCAACCTCGCACCAGGCGACACGGGCCCCGCTCAGGCCGCGCCGTGACTGGCGCGGCTGCGCCGCGAGAGCGAGTCGATGATGACGGCGAGCAGCAGGACCGCGCCGGTGATCATGTAGCGGATCGACGAGTCGAGGCTCAGCAGGGTGAGCCCGTTCGAGATCGACTGGATCACGATGATGCCGAGCAGCGCCGACCAGGCGCTGCCACGGCCGCCGAACAGGCTGGTCCCGCCGATGACGGCTGCGGCGATCGCGTTGAGGTTCGTGTCTCCGGCGCCGGACGACAGGCTCGCCGAGTTCAGGCGGGCCGCGGCGAGGATGCCGCCGACGGTGGCGAAGAGCGAGGTCAGCATGAACACCGAGATGTAGATGCGGTTCACCCGGATGCCGGAGCGCCGTGCTGCCTCGACGTTGCCGCCGACCGCGAAGACCGAGCGGCCCCAGCGGGTGCGCTTCAGCACGAAGTTCATCAGCACGACCAGCACGACGAAGAACACGAACGAGGTGCCGGTGCCGAAGTCGCGCGACAGGTACCAGACCATCAGCGCGAGGCCGAGGAACAGGGCGACGGCCTTCACGACGGTCAGGGACATCGCTCCGGTCGACAGTCCGGCACGACGGCGACGGGCAGCACGGCGGACCTCGGTGAAGAAGAGCCCGCCGGCGGCCAGGACGGCCAGCAGGTACGCGAGCCACGGCGGCAGGTACGAGGCCGAGGCGAACTGCACGATCGGTGAGTCGTACGGCAGGTTGATCGAGCCGTTCGGTCCGAGGATGAGCAGCTGCAGCCCGAGGAACCCGAGCAGACCGGCGAGCGTGATGACGAAGCTCGGCACCCCGAAGCGGGTGAACAGCAGGCCGTAGAGCAGGCCGGCCGCGGCACCGACGGCCAGGGCGACGGTGAGCACGAGCCACAGCGGCCAGCCGAGTGTGGTCAGGCCCTGGCCGAGGATCGCGGCGGAGAGTCCGCTGACGCTTCCGACGGACAGGTCGATCTCGCCGAGCAGCAGCACGAGGACGATGCCGATCGCGATGGTGCCGACCGCGGCGCACTGCAGGGCGAGGTTGACCAGGTTGCCCGGGGACAGGAAGTCGGGGGAGAGCGCCTGGAACACCGCCCAGATGACGATGAGCCCGACGACCACCGGCAGCGAACCGATGTCGCCGCCGCGCACCCGGCGGACGAACGCCTTCGCCGCGCCGCCGATCCCCTGGTCGCGCAGGAGCCGCTCGTCCTGCAGGTCCGCGGCCGAAGGAGTCGGGGTCGCTGCGGTGAGGGTCTCGTCGGTCTTGCTCATGCGGAGGTCTCCTGCTCGGTGCGGGCGGCGGCGCGACGGGTGACGGCGTTGTCGGTGGCACCGGTGATGGCCGCGATGATCTCCTCGTAGGAGACGTCGTCGATGCGGAACGTGCCGTTGTTGCGGCCGAGTCGCAGGACCGCGACCCGGTCGGCGACCGCCTGCACGTCCGCGAGGTTGTGGCTGATGAGGACGACGCCGAGTCCGCGCTCGCGCAGGCGTTCGACGAGGTTCAGGACCTCGGCGGTCTGTGCGACACCGAGTGCGGCGGTGGGCTCGTCGAGGACGACCACCTGCGGGTCGCCGATCAGCGAGCGGGCGATCGCCACGGTCTGCCGCTGCCCACCGGACAGCGACGCGATCGGGATCCGTACCGACGGGATCCGGGCGGCGAGCTGCTGGAGGAGCTCCCACGAGCGGCGCTCCATCTCCTCCTCGTCGAGGAACGGGTGGGCGATCTCGCGCCCGAGGAACAGGTTCGAGACCACGTCGAGGTTGTCGGCGAGGGCGAGGTCCTGGAACACCGTGGCGATGCCGAGGGTCTGGGCCGCGGCGGGGTTCGGGACGGTGACCTCGTCGCCGCCGAAGGTGATCGTGCCGCCGTCGGGCGTGTAGACCCCGGCGAGGATCTTGACGAACGTCGACTTGCCGGCGCCGTTGTCGCCGACGATGGCGACCACCTCGCCCGGGTAGACGTCGAAGTCGATGTCGCTGAGGGCCTGGACGGCGCCGAACCGCTTGGTGATCCCGCGCAGGGACATCACCGGGTCGGCGGAGGGGTGTGCTGCTGGTGACGCGTTGCTCACGGGTGTCGTGCTCACGGGTGTCGTCCTCGATCGGTGAGGCCCGCCCGGTCCGCAGTCGGACCGGGCGGGCAGAGGGGGTCGGACCTACTTGATGCCGGCGCTGTCGCAGGCTGTCTTGTACTGCGCGGTGCAGATCTTCGACACCTCGTACAGGCCGTCCTTGACGACCGTCGACTGGACGTTGTCCGTGGTGACGGCGACCGGGTCGAGCAGCGTCGACTGGACGCTGGCGCCTCCGGCGGTGTCGACGGTGGTGTCGCCCTTCGGCGTCTCACCCTTCGCGAACTGGATCGCCAGGTCGGCGGCCTTCGACGCCTCGGGCTTGAAGGCCTTGTAGACGGTCATGTACTGCTCACCGGCGAGGATCCGCTGGATGCCCGCGAGCGAGGCGTCCTGCCCGGTGACGGGCGGGAGCTCGGTGACACCGGCCGACTTCAGGGCCGCGATGACGCCGCCGCCGGTGTCGTCGTTCGCCGCGTAGACGCCGGTGATCTCGTCCTTGCCGAGCTTGCTGATCTGACCGGCTGCCCAGTCCTGCGCCTTGGCGGGGTCCCATCCGGGAGTGTCGTACTCGGCGAGCACCTTGTAGCCGCTGTCGTCGATGACCGAGTGCGCGCCCTTCTTGAACTGCGAGGCGTTGTTGTCGGTGGGGGAGCCGTTCACCATGATGATGCCCGAGCCCTCCGGGACCTTCTTCGCCTTGAGGGCGTCGACCAGGGCCTGGCCCTGCAGCTCACCGACCTTCTCGTTGTCGAACGAGATGTAGTAGCTCAGGTCGGGGCTGTTGATGAGCCGGTCGTAGGAGATCACCGGCACCTTCTTGGCCTTCGCCTGCTGGACGATGGATGCTGCGGCCTCGCCGTCGAACGGGTCGAGGACCAGGACCTTGACGCCCTGCGTGAGCATCGACTGGGCCTGCTGCAGCTGCTTCGACGCGTCGCCGTCGGCGTTCGCGTAGATGACCGAGCAGCCGCTGCACTGCTTCTTCACCTCGGCGGTGAAGAGCGGCCGGTCGGCGCTGGCGTAGCGGGCGGTGACGGAGTCGGGCAGGAGCAGGCCGATCTTGGCCTTCGACGCGTCCCCGCCGCCTCCGCCGGAACCGGTCCCGGCGTCCGCGCCGTTGGAACAGCCCGCCAGGGTGGTGATCGCGAGCAGCAGGGCGCTGACGCCCAGCATCGCTCGTGTGGTGGATTTCTTCATTGAAACGTCCTCCAACAGTGGACCGCCCCCATCGGCGGTGCCCTGAGTGTGACAGTGAGCGTTCTTGGCTGCAAGAGTTGAACGCAAGGACCGCGCGCCGTGACGAAAACGTTATCCGGAGGGCGCGGGGCGCCCAGGCTCACCCGCGCCTATCGTGCGCGCGTCACGTCCACGGCCTCGATCGCCAGGGCCAGCGCGCCGGTCACCGAGGCCTTCTCGCCGAGCTGCCCCTGCACCACGTCCGGCGTGCCGTCCACGTCGACGATCAACGACGACTCGAGGGCGTGCCGCATCGGGCCGAGCAGGAGTTCCCCGGCCCGTGCGAACTCACCCGTGACCACGACCCGCTCCGGGTCGAGGACGTTGCAGAGCCCCACCGCCGCCGAACCGATGGCCCGCCCGGCGTCGGCCACGGCGCGCATGCAGACCTGGTCGCCGCCCATCGCGCGCAGGATCAGGTCCGCCAGCTTCAGGGTGCCGACCTCGTCGCGGACACCCTCGAGCACGGCGGGCGCGCCGGCGATCGCCTCGAGGCACCCGCGGTTGCCGCACCGGCACAGGGGTCCGTTCGGCAGGACGGGGGTGTGCCCGAACTCGCCGGCGATGCCGTGGTGCCCACGGAACAGGTGCCCGCCCAGCACGAGTCCGGCGCCGATGCCGTTGCCGACGTCGAGCGTCACCACGGTGTCGCGGCCGCGGGCCGCCCCGCTCCGGTGTTCCGCCAGGGCGGCGAGGTTGGCCGAGTTGTCGACCTGCACGGGCTTGTCCATCCGCCGGGCGAGCGACTGGCCGAGCGCCACGCCGTCCCAACCCCGCAGGATCCCGCCGCGCGCCGTCATCCCGGTGCGGGCGTCGATCGGGGCAGCCACGGCGAGGCCGACTGCGAGCACCTCGTCCATCGACGACTCGATCGACTCCACCATGTCCAGCACGAGCAGCGCGGTCTTGTCGAGCTCGGCGTCGGCGCGGTGGTCACGGGCCAGGGGCATGTGCCGCTCGGCCAGGACGGCGCCGTTCAGGTCCGACAGCGCGAGCCGCAGGTGCCGCGGCGAGACGTGCACCCCGGCGACCAGCCCGAGGCCGTGCGGCAGGGTCACGCGGAGCGCCCGACGGCCGCTCGAGGTGCTCGGCGTCGCGTGCAGGGCGCCGGTCGCGACGAGTTCCTTGACGATGTTCGAGACGGTCGCGGGGGAGAGTCCGGTCACCCCGGCGAGCTCGACCTGCGTCAGCCCGCCGTGCCGCTTCACCGCGCTGACGACCCGACCCCGGTTGGCTTCACGCAGTGAAGCTTGGTTCCCCGGACTGCGGCGCGGCTCTGACACGGGGACAGCGTAACGGGCGGGTCCGGAACGCTCGCCGTGACGGACTGGAGGCACGGTGCCAGCTGGCACCGCGCCTCCAGGCCGTGGGCGGTCCGGTCCACGGCCCGCACCCGCCGTCAGACGCGTCGCGTCGCGCGGTCGAGGCGCGGGGTCGGGATGCCCAGGGCGGCGGCGGTGCGCCGGACGTCAGCGAGGACCGCCAGGGGTTCCGCGGCGGTCGGGTCGTCGTGCGCGGCGAGGCTCGCACGCGCGATCGGGACGAGCGCCGTGGCCGCGGCCACCACGGCGGCCGTCACCCCCGGGCGTCGGACGGGCAGCGTCGTGGAGCGGTGTCGGGAGAGGTCGACGCCCCGTGCCTGCAGGACCGGGAGCAGTTCCCGACCGATCAGGAACGCCTCGCGGAGCGCCTGCCGATCCCCGACCATCGTCGCCAGGCCGCCGCTCTGCAGTGCCCGTGCGAACATGCCGGCGTCGAGCACGAAGTGCAGCCACAGCCATCCGCGGATGTCGTCCTCGTCCTGCACGGTGAACCCCGCCCGCTGGAACACCGACCGCACCAGCTCCCGCCGATCTGGAGCCGCGCCCGTCGTCCCGAGCCGGACCGAACGGAGGACGGCACCGTGCAGGACCCCGTCGGCGTCGAACCCGCCGCCGGCGCCCGGGAACCCGAACAGCACCCGGTCCGCGGCGAGCGGTGCGACCGCGGCGAGGGGTTCGTCCCACACGTTGCCGAGGACCAGCACCGTGGCGTCGCCGATGTGGGGCGCCAGGGTGGCCACGGCCTCCTGCAGTCGGTGGTGGCCGACGCTGAGGACGACGAGGTCGTACGCGTGGTCCGTGTCGACCGACTCGACCAGTCGCGTCGGCGACGTCGATCGGGTCCGCCGACCCAGGGGTCCGCGGCGGCCGTCGATGACGTCGGTCTGCACGCCGTCGCCGTACTCGGCAGCGCGCCCGGGCCGCACCAGGTGGTCGACCTGGTGCCCGGAGTGCTGGAAGGCCTGGCCGTAGATCGTGGCGATGACGCCTCGTCCGAGCATGAGGATCCGCATCAGGCACCTGTCCGCTAGTCTGGAGACGATCTCCACTTGGAAGATATGGAGATTGTTTCCACTTGTCAAGGAGTCTCTGTGCCGGCCGAGGAACCCCCGCCTGCCGCGAAGCCGATGCGCGCCGACGCCCGTCGGAACCGCGACGCGATCGTGGCCGCTGCCCGGACGGCGTTCGAGCGTGACGAGCAGCTGCGCTTCGACGACTTCGCCGGACGCGCCGGCGTCGGTGTCGGCACGCTCTACCGACACTTCCCGACACGTGAAGCGCTGGCGGCGGCGGTCTACCGGGGCGAGGTCGACGTCCTCTGCCGCCGTGCTCGTGAATCGACGCGGCCCGCGGCGGAGAGCCTCGACGACTTCCTGCGCGGGTTCGTGGAGTACGTGGTCGACCATGCGGCGCTCGCGCGCACCCTCGCCGCCGTGGTCGACGCCACCACGCAGGCCGAGGGTGGGGGCGACCTGGAGCGGACGCTCGCCGAGCTGATGGTGCGCGCGGCAGGTGACGGGACGATCCGGTCCGACGTCGCCCCCGGGACGGTGCTCATGCTGCTGCACGGCATCGGGGCCGGGATCGATCGCCCAGGGTGGGCGGTGGAAGCCCGTGCTGCCGCCGGCCTGGTCTCCCGAGGGCTCCGGGCCCGCTGATCCGTCAGCGCGGTCGCGCCACCGGAGTGGAGTGGGCGCGGAGCAGGATGGCCACGCTCGCGGCCGCAGCCAGGACGACGAGTGACCACGCCACCGCGGCCACCGTGCCGGCGGGGTGGGCGACCGACTGTCCGACCGCGGCCTGCACGGTGAGGAGCACGGTGCCCGCCGCCCACGTGACCGCGACGACGACCACGATCCGAACCTGCGTGGTCGGGTGTGCCAGCCACGGCACGTGCCGACCCGCAGCGGCGACGAGGAGTGCCACCAGCGGGAGCACCTGCAGGGCGTGCATGCCGACGAAGTGGGCGACCCGGTAGTCACCGCCGACGGTGCTCCACCCGAGCAGTGGCACCCCGGGTCCGCCGTCCGCGATCCCCACCGTGTGGGCGCCGACGATCCCGTCCGGGGCGGTGAGCTGGGTGGGGGTCGGGCCGGTCATCAGGAACGCGACCCCGATGCCGAGGAGCGCGATGACGGCACCGGCGCGGACGGCGACCGTCAGTGCCGGGGTGGGCAGGCGCAGGAAGAACAGTGCGATCGAGGTGACGAAGGTGCAGAGGTAGAGCGTCGTGATCGCGACCGCCATCACCGCCCACACCACCACGTGCACGCTGTTCGACACGTTGAAGTGACTCGTCGTGCCGGTCGCGGCGGCCCACACGATGAGCACCTGTTCGACCACCAGGGCCACGGCCACCACGGTGCCGAGTCGGCGAGCGAGCGTCCGCCACTTCGGCAGGTGGGCGATGAGCCACGCCCAGGTGACGGCGTAGAGCAGGATCGACAGCGAGAACTTCAGGGGCTTCATCCACGCCGGTGCCCCGAGGATGGTCCGGGGATCCACGACGAGTCCGACGAGGCAGACCGCAGTGGAGACGACCATCAGGCCGGCGACGGCCATGAGTGCCGGGTGCCACGCGACCGCTCGACGGACGGCGGCGATCACCGGGCCACGCTCCGGGCGTGCAGCAGGGCGGCGGCCACGACGTCGGCGGTGGGGGTCGGTTGCACGCCGAACGTCTGCTCGAACGCCGACGAGTCGAAGACGTAGGGGTCGGTGTACTGGTAGCGCAGCTCGAGCGTCTCCCGGGCGGACGTGGTGAAGAGCGCACCGACGCGCAGCGTGGCCGACGACATCACCGCGGTGTCGGCGGCGGGGACCCCGGCGAGCTCGACGTACTGCCGACCGGTCAGCGCTGGAGCGGTCGGCAGGTGCCAGGTCCGGCCCGTCGCACGGTCGTCGGTACCGAGGGTCACGAGTGCGTCGCCGATGTCGGTCGTGGCGGTGAGGGAGTGCGGTTGGTCGGCGTCGAGCAGCCAGGTCGGGCGCTTGCCGGCGGCGATCCGGTCGACGACGAAACCGTTGAACACGCTCGTCGTCGCGCCGGGGCCGGTGAAGTCGGCGCTCCGCCCGACGGTGACGGCCAGTCCGCGGTCGGCCGCGGTCCGCAGCTGCTCGAGGGCCGCCGCGCGCACCGCACCCTTCCGACCGGCGGGGTTGATCGGGGTCGCCTCGGTCATCGGCCCGGACACGCGGCCGTAGGCGTAGACGTTGTCGAGGTACACCAGATGGGTGCCCTCGGCCAGTGCTGCTCCGACGGTGTTGTCGACGATCCTCGGCCACTGGTCCGCCCAGACCCCCGACGAGTACGGCAGGCCGGCGACGAGGTACGCGACGTCGGCGCCGTGCAGCACGCGGCGGACGGCGGTGGGGTCGAGCAGGTCGGCGATGACGTGGTCGGTGCGGGCGTTGCCGCTCTCGCTCTCGTTGTTGCCTGCCGTTGCTGTTGTCGACGGGCGCCGGCCGACGGACACGGCGGCGACGTCGTGCTCGCGCAGTGCACGGAGTGTCTCGCGCCCGACGACACCGTTGCCGCCCAGGACGACGTGCAGCGGAGCGGTCATGCGCCGGCCTCGTCCGTGTCGGCGACGGGGAACAGGTCGTGGGTGGCGTCCTGCTGCGCCAGGCGCCGGAGTCCCGCGAAGAGCGGATCGCCGAGGACGGTCCCGATCACCATCAGCTCCGCCATCGCGGTCCGGCCGTCGCGGTGCTGCAGTGCTGCGACGTCGGCCCGTGCCGCGCTCGCCGCTGCCGACACGTAGGCGTCGAGGTAGTCGTCCGGAGCGTCGAACCCGATGGTGCGCAGCCCGTCGAGCGCCCGGGCCGCGGTCTCGAGTCCCGGGTTGTCCGACGTCGCGCACCAGCCGGCGGCCGACACCCGTTCCTCGATCCGGGCGCGGGCCTCCGGGGTCGCCTCGGACTCGGGGGAGCGCGGGGTGGTCATGGCGTACTGGGCGACGGCGAAGACCTCGGCCAGCGGTGCGGTCTCGGCGTCGAGCACGGCCAGGACCTGCTTCGTCACGGCGACCGAGAGCCCGCCGGTCTCCAGGAGTGCCCGGACGAGCCGGACCCGTTCGACGTGCCGGTCGTCGTAGGCGGTCTGGTTCGGCGCCGACTTCTCGCCGGGGGGCAGGAGGCCTTCGCGTTGGTAGTACTTGATGGCGGTGACCGGCGTGGACGCCGCTCGGGCAAGTTCAGATATTCGCACTATCGGAGACTAGTGGTATCTACTCTCGGTCCACAAGGCATCAGTGCAGATTCCGGAACGTCGCACGGACGTCGTCGACGAGCAGCTCCGGCTGTTCGAGCATCGCGAAGTGCCCGCCGCGCGCCACCTCGTTGAAGAACACCAGGTCGGTGTACCGGCGCGCTGCCCAGCGGCGCGACCGGCGGACGTACTCGCCCGGCATGATGCTCAGGCCGACGGGCAGGGTCAGTGGATCCTCGACCGTGCCCGGGGTGGCCCAGCCGGTGCGGGTCGCCTCCCAGTAGATGCGCGCCGCGGACGCGGCGGTGTTCGGCAGCCAGTACAGCATGACGTCGTCGAGGATCTCGTCGAGCGGGAAGAGCCGCTCGGCATCGCCGTGTTCGTCGTGCGAGCCGCCGACGTCCTGGAACATCGCGTAGATCCACGACGCCAGCCCGACGGGGGAGTCCGCCAACGAGTACCCGATGGTCTGCGGGCGGGTCGACATCTGCTGCGAGTAGGCCGACAGCTCCTGCCAGTAGTGGCCGCTCTCCTGCAGCATGACCTGTTCGTCGGGGGACGCGTTCCGGGCCTCGTCGTCCGTCGGCATGAACAGCGCCATGTTGAGGTGGATCCCGGCGAGTCCGATGTCCCCGGCGGCCTGCAGGGCTGCGAGCTCCGCGGTGACGGTGGCGCCGAGGTCACCGCCCTGGGCGAACCAGTCCGTGTACCCGAGCCGGGACATCAGCACCGACCAGGCTCTCGCGGTCCGGGCGGTGTTCCACCCGGTGGTCGTCGGCTTCCCGGAGAAGCCGAACCCGGGCAGGCTCGGGATCACGACGTGGAACGCGTCCGCCGCGTCGCCGCCGTGCGTCACCGGGTCGGTGAGCGGGCCGATCGCGTGGCGGAACACCAGGACGGAACCGGGCCAGCCGTGGGTGAGCAGGAGCGGGCGGGCACCGGGGACGGCGGACCGGACGTGCAGGAAGTGGACCTCGAGCCCGTCGATCCGGGTCGTGTGCTGGCCCCAGGTGTTCAGCAGTGCCTCGGTCCGGCGCCAGTCGTACTCCGTCGTCCAGTGCTCGACGAGGGCGCGGACCTTCTCGAGTCGGGGTCCCTGCGAGGTGTCCTCGACGGTCTCGGCATCGGGCCAGCGGGTGGCCAGCAGACGGCGGCGCAGGTCGTCGAGCTCCGCCTGGGGGACGTCGAGGGTGAACGGGGTGATGGCTGCGGTGTCCGACATGGGGTCCTCGGTGCTCGGCGTCTCGGCGGCTGTCCGTCTTGATCACAGATGATCTTTGCACAAGACGATCTTGTTCCGGTACGGTCTCCGGTATGGACAATCCGACGCCGACCGACGCACTCCCCGAGATCGACTGGGGTGCCGAGGGCATCGAATCCGAACTCGGGTGGGCGCTGCCGCTGGCGCTCCAGGGCTTCACGCGGCTGGGCAGTGAGGCGGTCGTCGACGTGCCGGGTGGTCCCCGTGGCTACCAGGTGCTCGTCGCGACCACCACCGAGGAACCGTCGTCGCAACTCGGACTCGCGCAGCGCCTCGGGATCGACAAGACCCAGATGACCTACATCGTCGACGCGCTCGAGGCGGGCGGGTTCGTCGAACGTCGCCCCGCCCCGACGGACCGGCGGGTGCGGCAGGTCCACCCCACCGACGCCGGCCGTGCCCTGCTCGCCCGGACACGGTCCGCCCTGCGCGGCGCCGAGGGCGTGCTCATGCGGCACCTCGACGACGACGAGCAGACGACGCTGCGCCGGCTGCTGGCCCGCGTCGCGCTCACCGCCGGGCTCGGCACCGCCGGACCGGACCAGGCGGACCCCACGTTCCAACACCCCCTCGCCGTCCCGGAGCGATCCCGACGGCGCACCGCGACGACCACGTCGACCACCACTGCAGTGAGGCCCCGCCCATGACCACCACCATCCTCGTCGCCGGCGCCACCGGCGACCTCGGGCACCGCATCGTCCGCGAGCTCACCCAGCACGACGTGAGGGTCCGGGTCCTCACCCGGCCCGGCAGCAGGACCGCCGCACAGCGCTTCGGCGACGACGCCCGTGTCGACGTCGTCGCCGCCGAGTACGGCGACCACGACGCCCTGACCCGGGCCGTCAGCGGGGCCGACGTCGTGGTCTCCGCCGTGAGCGGGACACGTCCGGTGATCGTCGACGCCCAGCGCGCGCTGCTCGCGGCGACCGTGGCGGCGGGCGTCCGGCGGTTCATCCCGTCCGACTACTCGGCCGACTACCGGCGGATCGCACCCGGCACCAACCGCAACTTCGAGCTGCGGCGCGAGTTCGCCTCCGACCTCGACGCGGCCCCGGTGCAGGCGACCTCGATCCTGACCGGCATGTTCACCGACCTGCTGACCGGCGAGGCCCCGATGATCCTGTCCGGCCGTCGGCTCGTGCTGTTCTGGTCGTCGGCGGACCAGGTGCTCGACTTCACCACGAAGGACGACGTCGCCCGGGTGACGGCCCTCGCCGCCCTGGATGACGATGCTCCGCGGGTGATCGAGATGGCGGGCGACCAGGTCACCGCCCGCGACGTCGCACGCACCATGAGCGAGCTGACGGGGGAGCGCTTCCGGCTGCAGTGGGCCGGCACCACCGGGACCCTGTCCGCGATGAGCGCCGTCGGCCGGCGCCTGTCGAAGGACCCCGACGAGACGTTCCCGGCATGGCAGGGGATGCAGTACTTCGTGAGCATGTTCAGCGGGCAGGCCCAGCTGCACCACGTCGACAACGACCGCTACGGCGTGCAGTCGTGGACGAGTGTCCGTGACGTGCTCCGCGCACACCTCAGTGGGCAGGGCCACCCGGCGACGGACTGACGGGCGCGGTGTGCGGTCGTCGGCGGCGGAACAGGAACGCGAGACCGACGACGACGGCCGGCACCAGCGCGAGCGCGGCGAGCCAGACGAGGACGTCCCACTCGGGTGAGAGCGGCACGCCGAGCGCACTCGACGAGGTCCGCCAGACCTGGTTGCCGGGCCCCTCGTGCTCGTCGGCCCCGGCGACCGGGAACAGCAGCGCCGTCACGATCGTCCAGCCCACCAGCACAGCGACGGCGATCAGCGTCCACGGCCGCGGAGCGGACGGGGCGGATACCTGTGTCACCGGACCGCGGCACGCGAGCGCTCGGCCCGGGCGTCCCACCACGCCGCGACCAAGGCCGCTGCCCCCAGCGCGAGCCCGACGACGCCTGATCCGAGACACGGGATGAGGCCGAGGCCGAGGCCGATGTTCGCGCCGCCCCCCTCCGGGCCGTAGGACGCGTCGTACATCAGGGCGCCGACGCCGAGGAACCCCACGGCGAGGAGCACGATGCTGATCCAGTGGAGCGTGCGAGCTGTGGCCATGGTGGTCGTTCCCCTCGGGATTGCGGTTGACGAATCCTCGCACGGCCGTTCCGCCGCACATTCCCGGAGCGGCATCAGTCCCTCGGCACGTGGCCAAACCAGACCGCCCGGATGATCTGCCACACGCAGACCGCGAGCACGACGGAGCCGGTGGCTCGACCATGCCGCACGCCGGGCAGGAGGCCCGGTGCCAGCTGGCACCGGGCCTCCAGTCCGTCAGCGACCTGCGGGAGGTGGTGGTCAGTCGGTCAGGATCGTGTAGACCTTCGCGATGACGTCGCCCTCGATGAAGCAGATGTCCATGCCGGACACGACGGGCGGTGCTCCCTCGGGGCCGAAGTGCCAGGCGAGGTACCCCATCCCGTGGTTCTCGTAGACCGGGCCGGCCGGCGAGAACACGAACCCGGGGGCGTCGTCGAGCAGGCGCTGCGCCTTGGCGTGCAGGGCCTCGTGGCCGGTGACGACCTCGTCAGGGTCCAGGAAGACGACGTCCGGGGCGTAGGTCCGCTCGATCGCGGCGCGGCGGCGCTCCGGGTCCCGTTCCCCGAACACCTCGAACAGGTTGGCGTGCATGAGCGATTCGAGCGGTTGCGACATCGTGTCTCCGTCGGTTGTCGGCTGTTCGGTCGAGTGTGCGTGCAGCGGGGGCGTCAGCGCTACCGGATCTCGAGGTCGTACAGCGAGTAGCCGTACGGGGTCGCCCGTTCGACACCGTGCACGCGGACGTACCGCCACGAGCCGTCCAGGGCGTGCCGGTCGGTCCCGCCGTCACCGTCGGTCTCGGTGGCGAGCGTCGTCCACCCGTCGTCGCCCGCGTTCCGCGCCTCGATCCGGTAGGAGCGTCCGAAGGCGTCCTCCCAACGGAGCACCGCGCCGTGCAGGCGGTGCGGTGCGCCGAGGTCGACGGCGAGCCACTGGTCGTCGGTGTGCCCGCTCGCCCAGCGCGATCCCGGGTCGCCGTCGACGGCGTTCCGCGCGGGGACGCCGTCGCCCTCGTCGGCCGATGACGACACGGTCGCCCGTAGTGCCAGGTCCGGCGTCGGTTCGCCCTGCGTCGAGGTGACGCGGAGGTCCCAGAGGGAGACACCGAACGCGGTGTGCCGGCGGTCCGCGACGACCCGGACCCAGCGGCCGGTGACGTCGTCGCCCTCCAACCGGTGGATCACCTCGCCGCCGGTCCCGTGGGCTTCTTCCACGACGGTCCGCCAGGGGGCGTCTTCGTCGTCGCGGACCTGGACGCGGTAGGCCTCGGCCCACGCGGCCTCCCAGTCGAGCTGCACCTGGTCGATCGGCACGACCTGCCCGAGGTCGACCGCCAACCACTCGCCGTCGCGTGCTGCGCTGGCCCACCGGGTCCGGGCGTCGCCGTCCACCGCGTTGCCACCGGACAGGTCACTGCGCTCGTCCGACGAGGTGGTGACGGGCTTGCCGGCGGCCACGTCACGAGCGCGGGCGGGTGCGGTTCCGTCGTCGTCGTCACCGTCGGTCGCCTCGTCGAGGGTCGTGACGGTGGCCGTCCCGGATGCTCCCGACACGGTGGCCGTGACCGTCGCGGTCACACCGCCCTCGGTCGCTGCCGTGACGACGCCGTCCGGTTCGACACTGCCGCCGCCGTCGACGGCCCACTCCGGGCGGTCCGCGGCGAGCCGCCCGCCGAACCCGTGGCGGTCGAACCCGTAGGCCGTCATCCGGACCGTGTCACCGGCGCGGACGGTCGCGGTGCGCGGCGCGACGAGCACGTCCTCGACGTCGACGGTCGAGGCCGCCGGGGTGCCGGACACGTGCACCTCCCAGATGGAGTACCCGTACCCGGTGAGGCGATCGGTCAGGTGCAGGCGCACGAACCGGGCGGTCTCGCCCACGGCCACCGTGTCCGCGTCGGCGGTGGTCTTGTCGACGGTCCGCACGTCGCGCCAGGGGTCGTCGGCGGTGTCCCGGACCTGCAGCACGTACCGTGCGGCGGCCGCGTTCTCCCAGTCCACCCGCACGGTGTCGACGTCGGTCAGCCGCCCGAGGTCGATCGTGTAGTCGACCTCGTCCACACCGTGCGCGCTCTCCCACCGGGTGCTGCGGTCCCCGTCGACGGCCTTCCCGGCGACGTTCCCGCCGTCCGAGGAGCTCGCGTCGACGTCGGCACCCGCTGCGGCGTCGGGGATCGACGTCACCGAGGCGACGACCGCCGAGCCCTCGACACCGCCACCGGTCGCGACGACGTACCCGGAGCCCGCGGCGGTCGTCGTCACGGTGCCGTCGGTCCCGGCGCTCCCGGCGCCGGTGTACGACCAGGTGACGTCGGCGGGCAGGTCCGCGGGGTCGCCGTACTGGTCGTGGCCGGCGGCACGGAACCGCTGTGGTGTCCCGACGACGAGCCGGTCGAAGCCGGGCGTGACGTCGAACCGGGTCAGGACCGGTGCCGGTGCGACCCGGAAGGCGTACGACCCGTGCACGCCGCCGACCGTGGCGGTGACCGTCGCCCGCTCCGCGCGCTCCGATGCGCGGTGGAGACCGTCGGCGCTGATCGTGCCGGTGTCGGTCGACCAGGTGACGTCGTCCAGGGCGACGGTTGCGCCGTACTGGTCGTAGCCGGTCGCGGTGAAGGTCGTGGTCGCACCGGGGACGATCGTCTTCGGGGCGCCCTCGGTGCTGACGACCACCTCGGTGAGCCGCGCGTCCAGGTGCGACGTGATCTGCGTCTGCGCCGGGACCGCGATCTGGCCGATCACCTCGGTGCCCTCGTAGACGTCGTAGGTGTGCTGCACGGTGTCGGGGTTGTCGAGCACGTAGCTGATCGTGCCGTCGGGCGCGCGGAACACCTGGCTCAGCGGGTCCGAGGTGTGCCGGTCGGTGACCTCGGTGCCGACGGTCCGGTTCGACATCGCCTGGTGGTAGACGAGGCCGGCCATCGACTGCCCGGTCACGGCCGGGTCGTCGGCGGCCCACAGTGCGGCGTGGACGTCGGCGTAGGTGTCCGGGTCGTACTGCCCGAGGAACCCGAGGACGACGTTGCCGAGGGCGTCACCCATGCCGCTGAACACCCGTGCGGCGTGCTCGGTGTCCTCGCCCGGGGTGTGGTCCGTGAGGTCGACGCCGTACAGCTGGTCGATGGTCGCGGTGTCGGCGCGGAAGTCGTCCACCAGGAACGGCATCAGCGGGGACGGCGTCGGCCAGTCCTGGGGCTTCCGGTCGGCGGTGGGACCGTCGAGCTCGGCGGGCACCAGTGCGGCGGGCAGGGTGTCCGGAGTCCAGTACCGGTCGGGGAACACCACCCGTCCGTCGTCGTCCACGCTCACCAGCAGGGTGTCGGTGGCCGGTTCGTACAGGGGGTTCGCCGCGGTTCGCCGGGTGACGTACCCGGGGTGGTTCGTCTCGACCGCGCGGATCGCGTCCTGCAGCTCACCGATCGCGGCCGGGCGGTCGCGGGTGATCTTCACGTCGCCGTAGCTGCCGACGCCCCACCACTTCTTCGTGAGCATCTGGATGCGTGCCGCGTTGCCGTCGGTGACGCCGGCCTGCCCGATGGACTCCGGGCGGGCGGCCATCATCTCGCGCATCAGGGCCTTTGAGAAGCCCGGGTCCCAGCCGAAGTAGTCGAACCACGGGGCGACCGGCATCCACTGGATGCCGGAGATCCAGGCGGGGTCGCCGGAGAAGTACGTGGCGTGGGCCTGGCCGGAGTCGAACAGGATCCCCGCCTGCCCGTGCTTGTACTCGTCCGGGAACGCGCCGTTGCCGTCGTACGACGCCGAGGCGGGGTTGCCGCGGACGTTCTGCCAGTAGTCGCGGACGGCGGCCCGCTCGGTGACGTACTGCACCGCACCGGCGGCCTGCATCTCCTCGTCGCCGAGGACCGAGCCGAGCAGGAAGAGCCCCGCCTCGGACTGGATCGCCTCGGACGACGACTCCTGGTTGTTGCCGCCGGGTGACGACACACCACCGGCGTTCGACCGGCCCTCCCAGACGCCGAACGTGCGCATGTGCGGGAACCGGGCGTCGTCGCGGTCCCAGTTCGCGTACTGCTTCGCGACGAGCGTCGCCATGCCCTGGTACTTCGCGGCCCACTCGTGGTCGACCCGGCCGAGCATGGCGGTCGCGACGGCGAAGTACCCGTAGTGGAAGTGGTTGTCGTTGAACTGGGCCGACCCGTACGAGTCGGCGAACCCGATCAGGGCCTTCCACGTCGGGTACATCGCGAAGAAGTGCTCCGCTTCGCCGTCCGTGTACGTGTACCAGTCGGTCAGGGCGCGTTCGAGGGTGTCCTGCAGCGTCCGGGCCTCCTCGGTGGCACCGATCTGCCGCGCGATCGTCATGTACTCGGCGAGCTGCAGGACGTCCTTGCCGCCCCAGTAGGTGTCCCCGCCGTACGTCGTCTTCGCGGCGTACTCGTGCAGGTACTCGCGCATGACCTCCTCGGAGTACGGGTCGTCGCCGACCGCCTCGGGCGTGGCGCCGATCGGCGTGATGCCCGTGAACGCGTAGTCCAGGGTCCAGCCGTCGTGGCCGACGGTGGTCCGCATGGTGCCGCGCGGGGTCTCGTAAGTGGCGCCGGTGAAGCGCAGGTTCGTGGTGGCGTCGGCGTACTGGTGCTGCAGCCAGCCCTGCACGGTGTCGTGGTTGTCGCCCTGCAGCGTGTCGGTGCGGATCGACCACTGCTGGCGGACGTTCGCCGCCGCCGCGTCGTACGAGTACGTCATCGTCGTGTCACGGGGGACCGCGAAGGCGGTGCGGTGCAGGTCGTCCAGAGAAAGGCCATGCTCGGGCACCGCGCTGAGCACCAGGTAGGGCGTGCCCGACGAGGCCTCCAGCGCGTTGCCGACCCGGGTGAAGGTCGTCCCGTCGGGGGCGTGCACGCCGAAGACGTGGCCGTCCTGGCGGATCTCGAACCGGTCCGTCGTCACCGGCAGGTCGAGCGGTTCGCCGTCTCCGTCGGTGATCTCGGCACCGTCCTGCAGGGTGAGGCGCGGGGTCATGCCGTGGAACTCGAACCACTCGTACGGCGAACCCTGCACGCTCGTGACGTCCATGTACTGTCCGCCCGGGCCGTCCTGCGGCATCCGCCAGCTGACGTTCCAGTCGCCCCAGCGGAGCGCATCGGCCTGCTTCGCCCGGAACGTGGTCGCGAAGCGGTCGGCGAGGCCGTCCGGGGCGTCGGTGAGGAGGACCTGGTCGACCAGCACGTGTGCCCACCCGGCCCGCAGGTCGTCGACGATCCGCAGCTGCGCGGACTGCCCCCGGTGTGCGGAGACGTCCCAGCTGTCCCAGCGCAGCTGTTCGCTGTCCGTCCCGGTGCTGCTCGCCACGACGTCGCCGTCGACCAGGAGCTGCACGGCTTCGTGGTCGGGGTGCCGGCCACCGCCGACCAGGAACGCCAGGGTCGAACGGTCGATCGTGAACGCCGGCGAGGTGAGCGTGCCGGTCGCGCCGTCGCCGTCCTCGTCGCTGAACGAGTTCAGGAGGCGTCCGCCGAGCCACCCGGAGACCGCGCTCTGCCCGCTGGCCGTCCCGGTGGCGGTGGCCGTGAAGGCGTCACCGGTCGCGGTCCAGCCGTCGGGCAGGCCGTCCTCGAAGTCGGCGAGGGTGCGGTCGCTCGCGTCGGGGGTCGGCTCCACCGTCCCGCCCACCGTCACGGGGGACTCCAGGCGCATCGCCGTGCCGTCGCTGTTCCACCGCGTCGGGATCGTGAGCTTCGTGCCCGCGGCACTGTTCGACGAGACGAACGGGTACGCCCACATGTCGCCGGAGTACTTGCTGACCAGCAGGTCCGTCCACCACTGGTTCGTCGGCACCGGCTCGCCGGCCTTCGACGGGTCGATGTACAGCCGCTGGTCCAGCGTCTTCCGCACGTCGGCGATGTCCGTGATCTCGTCCGGCGGGGCCGGCGCGTAGGAGCCGGAACCCACCTGCACACCGTCCGCGGCCGGACCGACGCGGGACGAGCCTCCAGGCTGTTCCTGTGGTGCGGCCACCGCAGCGGTCGGATCGGCCGGTGAGCGCGGGGTGTCCGAGGTCGCGGCGTGCGCCGGGGTGACGGCGAACGCCAGCAGCGTGGCGGCGGTCAGTGCGCCGGCGGTGGCGCTGACGGCCGCTCGGCGGAACGACCTGGGACGGACGGCGGGACGCGGTGAGGTCACCGGGACTCCTGTCGGAGGGGTTCGGCCGGACACGACGTCCACGGCCGAGACGGGCTGGTCTGGTGGTGCGGGGCCTGCACACGGACAGATCGGCAGGGCCGGTCCCGCCGTCAGTGGTCCGCGTTCTGGGGATGCCCTACCGTTGGCCCCATGCCGACCATCGGACTGCGCCGGATGGTGCCGCGCGACCCCGACCAGCGACACCGGGCGGCGAGCCCCCTGGAGCTCCTGTTCGACCTGGTGTTCGTCGTCGCGGTGGGCTTCGCCGCCACGAACCTGCACGAGATCGAGCTCGAGGGACACGTCACCTCCGCCGTCCTGGCCTACGGGCTGGTGTTCTTCTCGATCTGGTGGGCCTGGATGAACTTCACGTGGTTCGCCACGTCGTTCGACACCGACGACTGGCTCTACCGCGTGATGACCTTCGTGCAGATGGCCGGGGTGCTCGTCCTCGCCGCCGGGGTGCACGCGGCCATGGTCGAGAACGACTTCACGATCGGCATCATCGGCTACGTCGTCATGCGGCTGGCCCTGGTCGGGCAGTGGATCCGCGCCGCTGCGTCCTCCACCCGCCACCGCCGGACCGCCACCCTGCACGCCGTCGGCATCACGGTCGTGCAGCTGCTCTGGGTGGTCTCGCTGGCCCTGCCCGACGACGTCTGGGCCTACGCGGCACCGTTCCTCGTGCTCGCCGAACTGTCCGTGCCGATCTGGGCGCAGACCTCGACGGGGACAGCCCCGTGGCACACCCGGCACCTGGCCGAGCGGTTCTCCCTGTTCACCCTCATCGTCCTCGGCGAGGGGCTGGTGGCCTCGGCCGGCGCGGTGATCGACGCCGTCGCGCACACCGAGCACCTCGGAGCCCTGCTGGCGCTCGCGGGTTGCGGGCTCGTGATCACCGTCGGCATGTGGTGGATCTACTTCTCCCGCGAGCAGCACGCGCACATCCGCTCGCTGCCCACCGCGCTCGTGTTCGGCTACGGCCACTACTTCGTCTTCGCCGCCGCCGGTGCCCTGCCGGCCGGCATCGAGGTCGCGGTCAGCGCCGACGCCGGCCACGTCGAGCTGTCGTCCGCCTCGGTCGCCGCGACCGTCGCGGTGCCGGTCGCGGTGTTCGTGCTGTCGATCTGGGCGCTCGCGATCCGGCCGTCGCTGTCGACACGGGCCAACGCCGTCGTGGTGGCCCTGGTACTCGTGGTCCTCGCGTCGATCTCGGTGCCGGCGGTGTCGCTGCCGGTCACGGCGCTCGCCGTGGTGGCGGTCGTCGTGACCCTCGAGGTCGCGTCGGCACGGACCGACACCTGACGCACTGACGGACGGGAGGCGCGGTGCCAGCTGGCACCGCGCCTCCCGTCCGTCAGGTGGTTGCGTCGACCGCCCGTGCGCGGTTCCGTCTCCGGTGCGAGGGCACGTTCGTCGCACCGAGAACGGAACCTCGCACCACACGGCGCGGGTGGCGCGTGGCGCGTGGCGCCGCGCCGCGCGCCGTGTCAGCGCTCGGGCTGCTCCGTCGCGGGCCCGTCGTCCGACGTCGGACGCGCGTCGAGGCTCGGGTCGACCGCCGGGTCGGCCGAGACCGACGACGGCCGCACCGGGAAGTCGTCGAGCGCGCCGGCCTCCACCGTCGGGGAGGCGGTTCCGCGGCCACCGCGCACGCGGTTCTTCACCGCGGCCCACGGACGGCCGAGGCCGGACCGTGCCGGACGCTCGGTCGGCGCCTCGACCTCGAGGCCGTAGTAGGCGCCGACGTGCTCGAGCAGGACCTCGCGCTCGGCCTTGTCGTAGGCACGGCGCTCGCGGGTGAAGGCGATGATCGTCGACCAACAGGTGAGCAGCAGGACGATGCTGAACGGCAACGCGGTCGTGATCGCCGCCGTCTTCAGCGCGTTCAGTCCACCGCTGAGCAGCAGGGCGACGGCGAGCAGTGCAGCGACACCGGCGAAGAAGACCCGCAGCCAGTTCTTCGGCTCGATGTCACCGCCCGACGCGATCATCGCCATCACGAGCGACCCGGAGTCCGACGAGGTCACGAAGAACACGCCGATGAGCAGGATCGCGCCGTAGGTCAGGACCATGCCGGCGGGCAGGTCGCCGAGGACCGCGAACAGCGACCCCTCGATGTCGACCGAGCCGTCCGAGCCGATCAGGCCGCCCGAACCGTCGGTCTGGCGGTGGATCGCCGTGCCGCCGAGGACGGCGAACCACAGGAACGTGAGCGCGGTCGGCACGAGCAGCACACCGAACACGAACTGTCGGACGGTGCGGCCCTTGGAGATGCGGGCGATGAAGACACCGACGAACGGCGCCCACGACATCCACCATCCCCAGTAGAAGGTGGTCCAGGCGCCCTGCCAGGCCTCGCCCTCGGCACCCTGCTGGGCGGTGACGTTGAACGACAGGCCGACGATGTTCTGCAGGTAGGAGCCGATCGACTGCACGAAGTCACGGAGCAGGAACTGCGTCGGGCCGACGATGAGCACGAAGAGCAGCAGTGCGGCGGCGAGCAGCAGGTTGAAGTTCGACAGGATCTTCATGCCCTTGGTCACGCCGGTGACGAGCGACACGATCGTGACGGCGGTGATCACCGCGATGATCGCGATCTGGCTGACGATGCTGCTGTCGGCGATGCCGGCGCTCTCGAGCCCCGCGCCGATCTGGATGACCCCGAGGCCGAGCGAGGTCGCGACGCCGAACAGCGTGCCGACCAGGGCGATCACGTCGATCAGGTTGCCCCAGCCGCCGCGCACGCGGTTGCCGAGCAGCGGTTCGAGGGCCCAGCGGATCGACACCGGGCGTCCCCGGCGGTGGATCGCGTACGCCAGGGCCAGGCCGAGGACGACGTAGATCGCCCACGCGTGCAGGCCCCAGTGCAGGAACGTCTGGGTCAGTGCCTGCTGCGCGAGCTCCTTCTCGGTGCCGGTGACGCCGGGGCGCGGGGAGGCGAAGTGGCTGAGGGGCTCGGAGACGCCGTAGAAGACGAGGCCGATGCCCATGCCGGCGGCGAAGAGCAGTGCGAACCACGAACCGGTCGAGAACTCGGGCTCGTCCTGGTCCTTGCCGAGCTTGATGTCACCGAAGCGGCTGAAGCCGACGAACAGCGAGAAGCCGACGAAGAACGCGGCGATCAGGACGTAGTACCAGCTGAAGTTCTTGACGATGCCGTCCTGCAGACCGAGGAACAGTGCCTCGGCGGTGGAGGGGGAGATCAGGGTGAAGGCCACGAACCCCAGCACGATGACGGCGGCGGGCCAGAACACCCACCGCCGCAACTGCGGCGTCGTGGTCACGGGTCCGGGCAGGGGAGGAGTGGTGCTTGCCATGCAGTCCATGGTGCCTGCTCGCGATCCTGTGTGTTCGCCCAGGCGTGTCGTGGTTCAGAAATCGCGCGCAGACTCCGTGGGATTCCCCCGGCCGACCCGTCCGAGGTGGAGTCTCCGCGACAGCCGGATGACGGGACGGATGAGCAGCTGGATGCTCCCGATCAGGAACAGCCAGGTGCCGGCCGTCGTGGTGCTCTCGGAGAAGAAGAGGACGCTGCCGACGATGAACCAGAGCGCGACCATCACGTCGTTGATGATGCTGATGGTCTCGTAGACCCCGCGGATGCGGAGCTCCTCGTGCCCCACCCGGAGTGCGATGTCCCGTTCGTCCTCAGCCATCAGACGATCCTGCCAGCTCCGTGCCGTGTCCGTCCGAGCGGCCGTGCTCGTCCCGAGGGCGCGGTGCGCTCCGTGCGAGCTTCCACACTCCGTGCGGCGCTGCGGGCGCCGCACGGAGTGCGCAACCTCGCACCAGGTGGCGGCTCGCGGCCGTGGTCGCGCGGTGCGGCGGCCGGGAGGCGCGGGGCGGGCTGGCACCGTGCCTCCCGTCCGTGGGGCGCACCGCCCACTGCCACATGCGATTACAACGTTGACGTACGCTTTACAGCGCTGTAAACAGGAGCCTGCGCGACGATGCGCAACGAGGGAGAGACCCGATGGTGGGAAGCAGGACCGCAACACTCCAGGCGGCGGTGAGCCGGCGGGGGTTCCTCGCGGGCGCGGCCGGTGGCATCGCACTCGGCACGATGGCGCTCGCCGGGTGCGCGACCCCGGGGCGTGCCGCCGGTGGTGGCACGACGCTCCGCTTCTACGAGCAGAAGCAGGAGGTCATCGCGTACTTCGACAAGCTGCTGCGGGAGTTCGAGGGGGAGCACACCGGCATGTCGGTCGTGCACGACAGCACGGCGGCCATCGCCCCGCAGTTCGTGCGCGGTGAACCGGCGGACGTCGGGTGCTTCAACGACAACCTCGAGCTCGCCCGGTACATCTCGCGCGGTGTGCTCAGCGACCTCAGCGACCTGCCGTCGGCAGCGCGGGTCCGACCGGACATCGACACCCTGACGAACCAGTACGCGAAGTTCGAGGACCGCACGAGCGTGCTGCCGTACTCGCTCGCGGCGGCCGGGGTGATCTACAACAAGCGGATCTTCGCCGAGCACGACCTGCCGGTCCCGACGACGTGGGACGAGTTCGTCGAGGTCTGCCGGACGCTGCAGAAGGCCGGGATCACGCCGATCTACGCCACTGACCGGGACACCTGGACGCTCTGGCAGGGCCTGTTCGACTACTCGGTGGGCAGCCTCGTCGACACCGGCTCGTTCTTCCGGAAGATGAAGGCCCTCGGCGCCGACGTCGGCCCGGACTCCGAGGTGTCGTTCGAGAAGGACTTCGCGGTGCCGATGGAGCGCGCGAAGACCATCTCGTCGTTCTTCAACCGCGACCACGCCACCCGGGCCTACGCCGACGGCAACCTGGCGTTCGGCAAGGGCGAGGCCGCGATGTACCTGCAGGGCCCGTGGGCGCTCGGGCAGATCGCGCTGATCGACGACAAGCTGCCCGTCGGCACCTTCGCCCTGCCGGTGTCGAACGACCCGGCCGACCGCAAGGCCCGGGTCAACATCGACCTCGGGCTCTGGATCCCCACGGCGTCCGAGCACCCGGAGCAGGCGAAGGAGCTCGTCGAGTTCCTCATGCAGCCCGACGTCATCGACGCCTACAACCGCGACAACCTGGCGTACTCGCCCCGCATCGACGCACCGCCGCAGCAGGACGAGCGCCTCGCCGGCCTGCAGCAGTACGTCGACGACGCGGCGTTCTACCAGGGCGCCGGCACCTTCATCCCCACGTCGATCCCGCTCGGCAACTACCTGCAGTCGGCGATCCGGAGCGGGGACTTCACCTCGATGCTGCAGCGGCTCGACTCGGACTGGCGGCGGCTCGCCGGCCGTTCCGCGACGGTCTGAGCCGGACCAGGACACAGGAGTCACCATGACCATGCAGACCCCGCTCTCCCGCGACACCGACCCGGAGACCTCCGGACCGGCGACCGCGGCGTCCCGTACGCACCGTCGTGTGGGTTCCCTCCACCGGACGGAGGGCATGTACTACCTGTTCCTCGTGCCGGCCCTCGTGCTCTTCACGGCGTTCGTCGTCGCCCCCGCCTGCGTCGGCGTCTTCTACAGCTTCACCGACTACCTCGGGTTCGGGCAGTGGGACTTCATCGGCGTCGAGAACTACAGGGCGCTCGTCTCTGACCCGGCGATCCTGGCGTCGTACGGCTTCACGCTCGGCTTCGCGGCCGTCACCGTCGTCGTCACGCAGGTCGTCGCGCTGTCCCTGGCGATCGCCCTGGCCAAGAGGATCCGGTTCGCCGCCGGGTTGCGGTCGGTGTTCGTCATCCCGATGGTGATCTCGGGGATCATCGTCGCCTACGTGTTCAACTTCCTGTTCTCGAACACCGTGCCGGCCCTGGCCACGAGCGTCGGTTTCGGCCCGCTCGAGCAGAGCATCCTCGGCGACCCGAACCTCGCCTGGCTCGCGATCGTGATCGTGTCCGCCTGGCAGACCGTCCCCGGCGCGCTCCTCATCTACACGGCGGGCCTGACGTCCATCCCCGAGGAGCTGTACGAGGCCAGTGCGCTCGACGGCGCGACCGGCTGGAAGCAGCTCCGCTCGATCACGCTCCCGCTGCTCGGCGGCTTCATCGTCATCAACACCGTGCTCGGCGTGAAGGGCTACCTCGGCGCCTACGACGTGATCGTCGGTCTGACCAACGGCGGCCCCGGCAGCGCGACGAGCAGCGTCGCGATGACCATCTTCGGCGGCTTCACCGGCGGCGACTACGCCTACCAGATGGCGAACGCGACCGTGTTCTTCATCATCACCGTCCTCATCTCCGTGCTGCAGCTCGCGGCGACCCGCGGAAGGAACCTGCGACTCGCATGACCGCCATCGACACACGACCCCCGACCGACACCCGCGCCGTGACCACCGGCGGCAGCGGACGGTCCGGCCGCGGCCACCGCCGACGACTGGGCGGCACGAACTGGACGCTGACCGTGGTCCTCGGCCTCGCGTCGCTGACTGTGCTCATCCCGCTGTACGTGACGCTCTCGATGGCGTTCAAGACGACCGAGCAGTCCGTCGACGGCAACGCCCTCTCGCTGCCGTTCCCGTTCAACCCGGGCTCCTTCGCCGAGGCCTGGCAGCTGACCCGGTTCCCGGTGTCCTTCTCGGTGTCCCTGGGCGTCGCGGCGCTCACCGTCGTCGCGACGCTGCTGCTCAGTTCGTTCGCCTCGTACGCGATCGTCCGGAACTGGCACAAGCGGTTCTTCCGGTACTCGTTCGTCTACCTGCTCGCGGCGATGTTCCTGCCGTTCCCGGTGGTGGCGCTGCCGCAGATCAAGCTGACCGCCGAGATCGGCCTCGACAACCCGATCGGCGTCGGGATCCTGCACGCCATGTTCCAACTGTCGTTCAGCGTGCTGCTCTACTCGGCGTACCTGCGGTCGATCCCGGTCGAACTCGAGGAGAGCGCCCGCATCGACGGGGCGTCCACGTGGCAGATCTTCTGGCGGATCATCCTGCCGCTCCTCGGCCCGATGAACGCGACGGTCGGCATCTTCGCGTTCCTGGCATCGTGGAACGACTTCATGATGCCGTCGCTCATCACGGCGGATCCGGGGTTGCAGACCCTGCCCGTGGTGCAGAACATCTTCCAGAGTCAGTTCGGCACCAACTACAACGTCGCCTTCGCCTCGTACCTGATGGCGATGGCGCCCACGATCATCGTCTACCTGTTCGCGCAGCGCTGGGTCATCAGCGGCGTGACGCAGGGCGCG
This sequence comes from Curtobacterium sp. UNCCL17, assembly GCF_000686685.1. Classification (NCBI taxonomy): domain Bacteria; kingdom Bacillati; phylum Actinomycetota; class Actinomycetes; order Micrococcales; family Microbacteriaceae; genus Curtobacterium; species Curtobacterium sp. UNCCL17. Next base: position 573,660 of record NZ_JMLI01000017.1, read on the forward strand.
GTCAAGAGCTGAGAGGCACCACGTGAGCAGCAGCACCACCGGCACCAGCACGACCGGCACCACCGGCGCCGTCCTCCCCACCATCCGTCCGTTCCCGGGTTCGGACCCGGTCGCCGACCCCGCAGCTGTCGTCACCGGCGACCACTGGCGCATCACGGTGCTCGACGCCGGGGCGTTCCGCATCGAGTGGAGCGACGACGGCGGGTTCGAGGACCGGGCATCGACCTTCGCGATGCGCCGCCGCCTGCCTGTGCCGGCGTTCACCGTGGAGCGGACGGCCGTCGCCGACGGCACCGGCACCGGCGTCGTCGTCACCACGGACCGCGCCCGCCTGCGCTACGACGGCCGGCCCTTCAGCCCGAGCGGCCTGGTCGTCGAGACCACCGGCCCGGACGCCAACCGCTGGCGCTGGGGGCAGGAGCCGCGCGACCTCGGCGGCACCGGCCGCACCCTCGACGACGTCGACGGCCGGATGCCGCTCGAACCGGGGATCCTGGCCCGCGACGGCATCACCGTGCTCGACGACAGCGAGTCGTTCCTGTTCGCCGACGACGGCTGGATCGGCACGCGGGTCCCCGGGCGCCGCGACGTCACGGTCTTCGCGTACGGCCGCGACTACGACGCCGCGCTCCGCACCTACCATGCCGTCTCCGGGTCGCCGTCGCGGATGCCGCGGTGGGCACTCGGCAACTGGTGGAGCCGGTACCACCCGTACAGCGACACCTCGTACCTCGAGCTGCTGGACCGCTTCGCCGACGAACACCTGCCGTTCTCGGTCGCCGTCATCGACATGGACTGGCACCGGGTGGACTCCGTCCCGCTGCGCTTCGGCAACGGCTGGACGGGGTACTCGTGGGAGCCGTCGTTGTTCCCGGACCCGCGGGCCTTCCTCGCAGAGCTCCACCGCCGGGGGATGCGCACGACGCTGAACCTGCACCCGGCCGACGGCGTCCGGGCGTTCGAGGACGCCTACCCCGCGGTGGCGCGGGCGGTGGGCGTCGACCCGGAGACCGAGCAGCCGATCGCGTTCGACCCGACGGACCGGCGGTTCCTGCAGGCCTACTTCGAACAGCTGCACCGCCCGCTCGAGGAGCAGGGGGTCGACTTCTGGTGGATCGACTGGCAGCAGGGTCGTGAGACCGGGCTGCCCGGGGTCGACCCGCTGTGGCTGCTCAACCACTTCCACCTGCTCGACTCGGCGCGGCACGCGGCATCGGGGGACTCCGACGCAAGGGGTGACGACGGCGCGGACACGGCCTCGGCCCCGGCTCCCGTCGACGGCATGACCTTCTCGCGCTACGCCGGCCCCGGCAGCCACCGGTACGCCGTCGGGTTCTCCGGCGATGCCGTCGTGTCGTGGGCGTCCCTGGCGTTCCAGCCCGAGTTCACCGCCACCGCCGCGAACATCGGCTACCCCTGGTGGAGCCACGACATCGGCGGCCACACCCGTGGCGTCCGCGACGACGAGCTCGCCACCCGCTGGGTGCAGTTCGGGGTGTTCTCACCGATCATGCGCCTGCACTCCGCGAACAACCCGTTCATCCGCAAGGAGCCGTGGGTGTTCCCCGCCGAGGCCCGCGCCGCGATGGGCGAGGCACTCCGCTTCCGTCACCGCCTGGTGCCGTACCTGCACACCATGAACCACGGCACCGCCGAGGGCACCGCGCTGGTCCGGCCGATGTACCACCTGGAGCCGCGCCGCGACGAGGCGTACCGGGTGCCGAACACCTACGCGTTCGGTTCGGAGCTGCTCGTCGCCCCGATCGTGACGCCGTGCGACCCGGTCAGCCGGCACGGGGTCGCCCGGGCCTGGCTGCCGCCTGGCACCTGGACCGACGTCTTCACCGGCACGGTGTACGCGGGCGACCGGTTCGTGGACCTGCACCGCACGCTCGACACGGTGCCGGTCCTGCTGCGCGCCGGTGGGATCCTGCCGCTCGCGGCGGCCGACCAGCTCGACGCCACCGTCAACCCGACGGCGTTCGAGGTCCTCGTCGCGCCGGGTGCGCCCGGCGAGTTCACCCTGGTCGAGGACCCCGAGGGCGAGGGCAGCCGCACCGCCAGGACCCGCCTGACCTGGGACCCAGCGCACGCCGAGTTCCGGGTGCACGCCACCACCGGGGCCCTCGACGTCGTTCCCGCCCACCGCGACTGGCGGATCACGTTCCTCGCCGCGCCGGCCGACGGGCAGCCGACGTCGGCACGTGCGGCCGACCGGTTCTCGGTCGACCTGTCCGTCGACTCGGCGTCGGGCGGATCGGTCACGCTGGTCGGCGCTCCGGTCGTCGGCGTCGACGCGCGGGAGGCCGCGCGGCGGGTCCTCGAGGGCGCGCAGGCCGGCAACCCGGAGAAGCTCGAGGCGTGGGAGGTCGTGGCAAAGGACCTGCCGCGTGCGGACCGCATCGTCGAGCTCGGCACCGTCCGGCTGCCAGACGCCCTGCGGGACGTCGTCGTCGAGCTGCTCGGCAGCGTGCACCCGGGGGAGTCGGCTCCCGCAGGCCGCTGACGGCAATCGACGGGGGGAAAGGCGGACGGGAGGCCCGTGGCGGCACCGCCACGGGCCTCCCGTCCGCCGTTCACTCGCCCTGGTGCGCCGCCCGGTCGGACGTGCCGTCCGCGTACGGCGCGCTCTCGCCGACGAGCAGGCGGTGGCCGACCGTGACCAGCCGGCCGGGCACGTCGGAGCCGTCCATCCGCTCGACCAGCAGGTCGAGCGCGGTGTCGGCGAGGGCAACGGTGTCGGGCGCGACGGAGGTGAGGCTCGGCACCAGGCTCGACCCGAGTCCGACCGCGTCCCACCCGACGACGGCGACGTCGCCCGGGGCGTCCAGGCCGCGCAGGCGCATCGCCCGGAGTGCCCCGAGCGCGGCCAGGTCGTCGCGGCAGAGCAGCCCGTCGACGCGGAGTCCGGCGTCGAGCGCGGCGCCGAAGGCGACCTCGGCGCCGGCGGCGTCGCCGACCTCGCGGGGGACCAGCAACGCGTCGTCGAGCGGCAGGCCCGCGGCGACGAGTCCGGCACGGTAGCCGTCCAGACGCAGTCCGGACGTGCGCGACGACGGGCCGGTCTCGTGCCCGAAGAACCCGATGCGGCGGCAGCCGAGCGCCACCAGGTGCGCGACGGCCTCGGTGGCGGCCCCGGCGTTGTCGATCACGACCTGGTCGGCGTGCGGGGGCCGGACGTCCTCGCCGAGGAACACCACGGCGGTGTCCCCCCGGATCCGGTCGATGGCCTCGGGTGTGAGCACCTGCGGGTGGATCACGACCCCGTCGACCACACCGGCCTCGCGTCCCCGCACCGCTGAGCGTTCACCGTCGGGGTCGCCGCCGGTCTCCTCGAGCAGGAGCTGGTAGCCGCGGTCGGCGCACACCCGCGAGAACACGTGGGCGAGTTCGGCGAAGTACGGACGCCGCAGGTCGGGGAAGGCGAAGGCGAGCATGTTCGAGCGTCCGGTCGCCAGGGACCGGCCCGAGACGTTGGGGCGGTAGCCCAGCTCGTCGATCGCGGCCTGCACCCGGCTGCGCATCGGGTCGCTGACGTGCTGGTAGCCGCGGACGACGTTGGACACGGTCTTCATCGAGACGCCGGCGTGCGCGGCGACGTCCTGCAGCGTGACCTTGCCCATCCGCTCACCGTAGCGGGCGGGACTTGCCGGACGCGTCGGACCGGCCGGGCCGTGCTCGCTCGTGGTCGTCAGGGGACGAGTCGGCGCTGCACGATCGCGCGGGCGACCTCGGAGAGCGGCTCGTGGTGCTCGAGCGCGTACCCGCGGATCACCGCGAAGGCGTCCTCGATCGAGACGCCGCGCAGGTACGACACGACGCCCTTGGCCTGCTCGATCACCTCGCGCGACCCGATGGTCCGCTGCAGCTGCGCGCGGACGATCTCGTGCTCGCGCAGGGACCGTTCGTGCAGGATGCCGATCGTCGCCACGTCCGCCAGGGCCCGGGCGACGCGCAGGTCCGACTCCGCGAGGGCACCGACGCCGGCCCCGAACAGGTTGAGCGTGCCGATGACGTTGCTCCCCAGCCGGAGCGGGACGGCGTGCACGGACCGGAACCCGAGCGCGAGCGCACCCGTGCGGAACATCGCCCAATCCGCCGGTGCGACCTCGATGTCCGGGCACGTCACGACCCGTCCGGTCGCGAACGAGGTCATGCAGGGGCCGGCCTCGGCGTCGAGCTGCAGCACCTCGACGAGACGGGTCGCCTCGGAGGTGGAGGCCACGACCTCGAGCTCCTGGTCGTCGTTCGCCAGCAGGATGCCCGCGGCGTCGATGCCGAGCACGTCGGCGCACGTCTCGACCAGGGTCTGCAGCAGTTCCACGACGTCGTACGCGTCCACCAGGGTGTCGGCGAGCGACGTGAACGTCTCGAGGATCCGGGCTTCTCGGCCTGCCGTCGTCACTGGACCTCCTCGATCAGGTCGCCGCGCTTCTCGAACCGGACCGTGCCGTCGAGGATCTCCTCCGCCACCCGCCGCATCGTCGTCCGGCGGGCGAAGGCGTGGCCCTGCAGCAGCAGGTAGGCGTCCTCGGGGCTGATGTCGAGCTGCGCGAGCACGACCCCGGTGGCCTGGTGCACCACGCGCCGCGACGACGGGCTCCGGTCGAGCAGGGCGTCGTCCTCGTCCGCAATGGAGCGGAGTGCCCGGCGCAGGACCCGGCGGCTGACGGCCGAGGCGAGGGTCATGGCCTGGCGCACGGTGCCGTCTTCGATGGTCGCGGGCTGCGGGACGTACACGTCGACCGCGCCGAGCGGGAACGGCCCGAAGGCGACCGGGAACGCGAAGACCGCGCCGACGGGTTCGCTGCGCACGGCTTCGTTGAAGGCGGGCCACGCGGCGTTCGGTCGACGGACGACGTCGGTCTCCAGGACCGGGGCATCGTTCGCCAGCGCGGTCCAGCAGGGCCCCTCGGACAGGTCGAACTGGATCTCGTCGACGCGGGTGGCGACGTCGTCGGTCGCGGACACGGTCTCGCTCGGGCACAGTTCACCGAACGTCGAGATCGAGACACCGCCCATCGGCAGCGCGAGCGCGAACGGCCGACTGAGTTCGTCGTCGGCGATCTCCGCCGACCGGAGCGCACGGAGTGCACGCTCGAATGCGTCATCCATGGGCGCCTTCCCTGCCGTCTCTCGATCCTACGCGCTGGGCGGTGTCGGACGATCCGGACGGCGCAGGCACGTTCGGCGGTGGGCCGGCGCGCCAGGCAGGGAGCTCTGCGGGCGGGTACGACCCCTGCTCGTCCTGCACCCGGAGCATCGCATCGAGGGCGACGAGGCTCACGCCCGGGGTCTCACGCACCACCGTCCGCACCGCGTTGCCGAGCAGGAACGCCATCAGGTCCTCGCTGCCCCCGTCCGGTCGGTAATCACGCCACGGCCCGGCCCCCGCGCGTTGCAGGGCACCGGCGAGCACCGCCTTCGCGTCGTCGACGTCGACCTCGCAGTCGAGCACCAGGCGGAAGCGTCGCTGGCTCCGGTCCGACAGGCTCGGTGCGCCGTCGTCGTCCTCGGGCACGAAGGAGCGCAGCGCCGACGACGGCGCGATGCCGTACGCCGCGCGGAACGCCGCAGCCATCCGGCCCGCGTTGCTGAACTGCCAGCGCTCGGCGATCTCCGCGATGGTCCGCCGGTCCGGCGCACCGGACGCCGCCTGCAGAGCGCGACGGACCCCCTCGAGGCGCACGGCGCGCAGGAAGGTTCCCGGGGACTGCCCGATCTCGGCCTGGAACCGCTTCTGCAGGCTCCGCGGCGACAGCTGCACGGCCGCGGCGACGTCGGCGACGGTGATGTGGGTCGCCGCGTGCTCGTGGACGAACCGCATCGCATCCCGGACCGCACGCGAGAGTCGGGGCGGGCCGTCCTGGGTCGCGCTGCTCCCGTCGCTCATGTGCCGACCGTACGGGACCCGCCGATGGCGCGCTCCCAGGGCTCCGATCGAGGCCGCGGATGGTCCACCTTGCGCGGTACGAAGTCAACCCCTGACATGACCGGAATCGTCCTGTCGATACTGAAAGTGTCTCGTGCACCGCCGTCGAAATCGGTGCGCCACATCGAACCGACAGGGAGGCGCGATGGGACACCGCCAGGGATCCACGACCGTGATGACCGAGGCCGCCGTCTGGCAGCAGGTCGTCCACACCGATCGGATCCGGGCGCTCGCCGCGACGGACCCGACGGACATCCGTTTCCAGCCGGTCGACGCCGGGTGTTGGCGGGTCGTCGACGCCGCAGCTGCATGGGGGGACCCGGACATGCTCCTCGGCTTCATCGAGCGCACGGTGGACGGTTTCGACTGCACGCTCATGGCGGCGCTGCACGAGCACGACCGGCGAGCGAGCCTGCAGGACGCCCGCGCCTGGTTCGAACACCGCTGCGGACAGCACGTCGACGAGGCACCGTGCTGACCGCGGTCCACGGGACCGACGGCGCCCGGACCGTCACCGCGAGGATCGACGCGCAGCGACGCCGCACCGAACGATCCGGTACCGACCGGGCCTTCGCCGCACGCGTGCTCGCCCAGGCCGGGCACGGCCGTGACGTGCGGTTCGACGTCGAGGACGACGCCTTCCGGCTGCCGTTCCGGTTCCGCTACCGGACCCGCCGCGACGGTTGCGTGAGCCTCGTCACAGCGTCGACGACCTCCGGCTTCTCCGGGGTCTTCGAGCCCATCGACCGCATCGTCGTCGGGTGGTCGAGCACCGGCGGTGTCCACATCGCCGTCGAGGACGGCGTCGTCCTCGAGACCCGCCCGGGCACGCCCGTCCTGATGCCGACGGCCGGGGAGTTCTCGGTGCGCGCCCCGAAGGGCACGCTGCAGCTCGTGAGCATCCACCGGGCGCTCCTCGACCAGGTGTGCTCGTCGCTGGGATCCGCAGCGCCCGAACTGCCGACCCGGGGTGCCGAGCCCGCCGTCGCGGCCCTCGAACACCTGCGCCGGTGCGTCGAGCAGGTGGCCGTCACCGCGACGCGCGACGGGTTCACCTCGGGCACCCGGAACGCCGCGCAGGTCGCGCTGGTCGAAGCCGTGCTGGGAGCCTTCGGCGTCCGGACGGCCGCTGTCCTCCGCCGTGCGGTGACGCCGTCGACGGTCGAGCTCGCCGAGGCCTACCTCGAAGGGCACTGCGAGCGGACGTTGTGCCTGGCCGACATCTGCGACGCCGTGGGCGTGAGCCCGCGGACCCTGCAGACGGCGTTCATGCGGGAGCACGGTGTCTCGCCGATGACGTTCCTGCTGCGGATGCGGCTCGACCGGGTGCACGCCGCGCTGGAGTCCGGCAGCCGGCACGAGACCAGTGTCAGCGAGGCCGCGATGGCCTGGGGCTTCCGGCACCTCGGGCGGTTCTCGGGGACGTACTTCCGTCGGTTCGGGGAGTACCCGGGGCAGACGTTGCGTGCATCGTCCGGTCGGTGCGCGGACGGTCCGGAGCGCCACGCGGGCTGAGTTCGTGCACTGCGCAACGTGTTCTGGACACCACGGTGAACACGCAAGTTCGGCCCCTAGGGTCGCCGCAAGCGCAATCGCGTGAACTCCCTCGAATCGGTTGAAGGACCGCTCCGTACCGGAAGGCGGTCCACATGACCACCACTCCGCTCGCTCCGGGTTACACCCGCACTCGTCCCGCTACGGGGGCCCGCAAGGGCACCTCGACCTACTCCGCGCTCCTGGCGCAGGTGAAGGAGAACGGCCTCCTGCGCCGTCGTACCGGTTTCTACTGGGCACTGTTCGGCGCGCTCCTCGGCAGCCTCGCCCTCACCTGGGTCGCGTTCGCGTTCCTCGGCGACTCGTGGTTCCAGCTCATCGTGGCCGGCGCGCTGGGCGTGCTGTTCACGCAGTTCGCGTTCCTGTCGCACGAGGCTGCGCACCGTCAGGTGTTCGAGTCCCAGAAGTGGAACGACCGCGCGGGCCGCTGGCTCGGCACGTTCCTCGTGGGCCTCAGCTACTCGTGGTGGATGAACAAGCACACGCGTCACCACGGCAACCCGAACACCGTCGGCAAGGACCCGGACATCGCCCCCGACGGCATCCGGTTCCTGCCCGAGGACGCCGCCGCCGTCAAGGGCGGCGCGATGAAGACCTTCATGCGCTTCCAGGGGTGGCTCTTCTTCCCTCTCCTGACGCTCGAGGGCCTGAACCTGCACCGCTACGCCGTGATGTCGATCGTCACCGGCAACGGCACCAAGGCCGACAAGAAGCACCGCCTCATCGAGGGCGCCCTGCTCGTGGCGCGGTTCGCGATCTACCTGACGGTCGTGTTCTGGTTCCTGCCGTTCGGGATGGCGTGCGCGTTCCTCGGGGTGCAGCTGGCCGTGTTCGGCGTGATGATGGGTGCTTCGTTCGCCCCGAACCACAAGGGCATGCCGACGATCGCGCACGATGCGAAGGTCGACTTCTTCTCCCGTCAGGTGCGCACCTCGCGCAACATCCGTGGCGGCTGGTGGGTGTCGTTCCTGATGGGTGGGCTGAACTACCAGGTCGAGCACCACCTGTTCCCGTCGATGCCGCGTCCGGCGCTGAAGCAGGCTCGCCTGCTCGTCCGTGACCACTGCGACACCCTGGACGTGCCCTACACCGAGACCACGCTGCTGCGTTCCTACGGCATCGTCGTCCGGTACCTCAACCGCGTCGGCCTCGCCGCCCGCGACCCCTTCGCGTGCCCCATGGTCGCGCAGCTGCGCATCCACTGACGCCGTGCTGACCGCTATGCCGACGGGCACCGTCAAGTGGTTCGACCACAGCAAGGGGTTCGGCTTCATCCACCCCGACGACGGGTCCCAGGACCTGTTCGCGCACTTCTCCAGCATCGTCGCCGCGACCGGCTCGCCGCCGCTCGCCCAGGACGACCACGTGCAGTACGAGATCGGGCCCGGCAAGAAGGGCCCGCAGGCGGACAACATCTCGATCATCCGCTGATCGGCACCACCACGAGCAACGCCCCGACCGGTCCGGTCGGGGCGTTGCTCGTTGCCCGAGTGGCCGCGGCCGACCGAGTCTCGCCCTGCCGGACAGACGGCGGCTCCCGGTACCCGCAACGTGTCCGCGGGACCGAGTGTCGGCAGCGGCGCCCGCGCCCGCCCCCGCCTGCGGGCTGGGCTGTGTTTCGCGCTGAGCGACAGTTCTCGCGAACCCGAGCGCGTGGGGTGTCGCCCAGCCCGTGACGACGGCGGCCGCCCGCCGGCCCGGCGCGTGACGAGACGGACGGGAGGCCCGGTGCCAGCTGGCACCGGGCCTCCCGTCCGCCTGTGCGCCCGTTCTTTCCCATCGCGCGCGCGTTGGTTCGCAAGAACGGGCGTACCTGGTCGAAAGAACTCACCAGGTACGCCCGGTTCTGCCAAGTACGCCCGGTTCTGCCAGGTACGCCCGGTTCTGCCAGGTACGCCCGGTTCTGCCAGGTATGCCCGGTTCTGCCAGGTATGCCCGGTTCTGCCAGGTACGCCCGGTTCTGCCAGGTACGCCCGGTTCTGCCAGGTACGCCCGGTTCCACCAGACGCACGACGCACGGCGCGCAACGCAAGTCGGCCCGGACCGCGCTGCTGCGTGGTCCGGGCCGACTTTGGTGGTGCGGGGTGTTACTTGATCTGTGCGGTGATGGTGGCGGTGCCGACGAGCAGGCCGCGCTTGACGGCGTCGGTGCCGAAGGTCTTGTTCAGCAGGCCGGCGGCGTC
>NZ_KK366003.1:0-133142 GCF_000686685.1 Curtobacterium sp. UNCCL17
CAGGCCCTGCACGTACGGGCGGTAGTTGCCGTCCGGGGACCAGTAGGTGACCGACCCGGCGGTGATCGGGAACGACACCGACCCGTCAGCCAGGGTCGCATCGCCCGAGACGCCGGGGGTGAGCTTCAGGGCGGTGAGGGCGTCGGTGAAGCCGGAGTCGAGCTTCACGGCGGTGGAGCCACCGAGGACCTCGGGGACCGAGGCGACGGGTGCGGGGATCTTCGACGACGACGAGGACACCGTGTGCACGTTCGGGGTCGCGGCCTGGGCGGAGGAGATCCCGAACGCGGCACCGCCGAGGACGAGGGCGCCGGTCGTGGCGAGGGTGATGGAGGTCTTGAGGCTCTTACGCATCGTGATCAGTCCTTTGCTCTGGAGGCGCTCCGGCCGGTGGCCGAATGTGCACGTGGTGTGCACGCTTGCTGTGTACAAGCTGCAGCCCGGCAAACTGTGACCGGAGAGCGCCCTGGGCTTTTGCCCTGTGCAAGTGATTCGGCACCCCCGCCCGAACGGTTTGGGACGAGTTTCCTGAGGTCCCGCAACCCGGTGTTTCGTACCGTGTACCCATGGCACCAGCACACATCTCCACCACCGACCGGCTCCGGGCGGTCGACGCCTGGTGGCGCGCCGCCAACTACCTGACGGTCGGGCAGATCTACCTGCTGGACAACCCGTTGCTCACCAGGCCGATCGAACCGGACGACGTCAAGCCGCGGCTGCTCGGCCACTGGGGCACCTCTCCCGCACTGAACCTCGTGTACGCACACTGCAACGCGCTGATCACGGAGACCGGGCGCGAGTTCCTGTACATCTGCGGCCCGGGGCACGGCGGCCCGGCGATGAACGCGAACGCCTGGCTGGACGGCACGTGGAACGAGCTGTACCAGGACGTCGACCTGCAGCGGTTCTTCCGCCAGTTCTCGTTCCCCGGCGGCATCCCCTCGCACGCCGCCCCGGAGACCCCCGGCTCCATCAACGAGGGCGGTGAGCTCGGCTACTCGCTGTCGCACGCCTACGGTGCGGCGCTCGACAACCCGGACCTCGTCGTCGCGTGCGTGGTCGGTGACGGTGAGGCCGAGACCGGTCCGCTCGCCGGGTCGTGGCAGGCGCACACGTTCCTCGACCCGGTGTCCGACGGTGCCGTGCTGCCGATCCTCAACCTCAACGGCTGGAAGATCGCGAACCCGACCGTCCTGGCCCGCATCCCCGACGAGGACCTCACCGCGTACTTCCGTGGGCTCGGCTACGACCCGATCGTGGTCGACTCCCGCCGCGTCGACGACGACCCGTACGCGGTGCACGCCCTGTTCGACGGGGCCCTGCGACGCGCCCTCGCCGGCATCGACGACATCCAGGCCGCTGCCCGCGCCCAGGCCGCCCGTGCCGCCGCGGGGCAGCCCGCCGGTGCCGCCGACCTGCGTCCGCGCTGGCCGATGATCATCCTGCGCACCCCGAAGGGCTGGACCGGCCCGAAGGAGGTCGACGGCGAGCAGGTCGAGGGGACCTTCCGTGCGCACCAGGTGCCGCTGCCCGCGGTGCGCGAGGACGACGGCCACCGCGCCCAGCTCGAGGAGTGGATGCGCTCGTACCGCCCCGAGGAGCTCTTCGACGAGGACGGCCACCCGGTCGGCATCATGACCACGATCCGTCCGACCGGCGACGTACGGATGAGCGCCACCCCGCACGGCAACGGCGGTCGGCTGCGGACCGCGCTCGACCGGCCGCCGCTCGAGCCGTACGCGGTCGAGGTCGGTTCCACGGCGTCCGCCACGGGCACGCTCGGCCCCTGGCTCGCCGCACTCATCGAGAAGAACGCCTCGACCTTCCGGCTGTTCGGCCCGGACGAGACGATCTCGAACAAGCTCGATGCCGTGTTCGACGTGACCTCGCGCGTCTGGCGGGCCCAGCGCGCCGCCGGCGACGAGCACCTGGCCGCACGCGGGCGGGTCACCGAGGTCCTGTCCGAACACCTGCTCGAGGGGATGCTCGAGGGCTACGTGCTGTCCGGTCGGCACGGGATGCTCAACACCTACGAGGCGTTCGCCCACATCATCGACTCGATGGTCGGGCAGTACGCCAAGTGGCTGGAGTCCTCGACCGACATCGACTGGCGGGTGCCGGTGTCCAACCTGTCGCTCCTGCTCTCGTCGCACGTCTGGCGACAGGACCACAACGGGTTCTCCCACCAGGACCCCGGGTTCCTCGACGTCGTCGCGTCGAAGCAGCAGGACCTCGTCCGGATCAAGCTGCCGGCCGACGCCAACACGCTGCTCGCCGTCGCCGCGCACGCGATGGAGACCACGGACCGCATCGAGGTGATCGTCGCGGGCAAGCACCCGGAGCCGGTCTTCCTGTCCCTCGACGACGCGGTCGCGCACGCACAGGCCGGACTCGGCGTGTGGGACTTCGCTGGCACCGAGCAGGCCGTCGGGCAGGTCGACGTCGTGCTCGCCTGTGCCGGAGACGTTCCCACGGTCGAGGCGATCGCCGCCACCGACATCATCCGGAAGCACGCTCCCGGCGTCGGGGTCCGCGTGCTCAATGTCGTCGACCTGCTGGCGCTCGGTGACCCGCGCAAGCACGAGCACCCGATCCCGGACGAGCAGTACGACGCGCTCTTCCTGCCCGGCACGCCCACGGTCTTCGCGTTCCACGGGTACCCGACCCTCGTGCACCAGCTGACGTACCGCCGGAACGGGCACGACGACCTGCACGTGCACGGGTTCCTCGAGCAGGGCACGACGACCTCGCCGTTCGACATGCTCATGCGCAACGAGATGGACCGATTCGCCCTGGCCCACGATGCCCTGACGCGGGTGGACGCCGAGGCGCACGCCGACCTGCTCACGAAGCTGTCCGAAGCGCGGGACGCTGCGCGGACGTTCGCGTACACGAAGGGCGAGGACCACCCGTCGCTCGCGGGCTGGGAGTTCGCGGGCTGGCCCCAGGACGAGCCGGCCAGCGGCGGGACCGGCGGTGACCCCGGTGCGGGCGAGACCGAGGCGGCCGCACCCGGCAACTGACGCACTCCTCCACAGGCCGGGAGGCCCGGAGCACCCTCCACAGGACCGGTCACGCCCGCCGCGTGGCCGGTTCCGTGCTGTCAGGGTTCCGGCATGGACATCGGCTGGATCAGCGCGCTCGTGTCGGTCACGAGCGCGTCCGTCGCGCTGGGTGCGCTCGTCGCCTCGGTGCTCGACGGGCGCGCCGGACGGCGAAATGCAGAGTTCTCGGTGCACCGCGACCTGTGGTGGCAGCGTTGGTCATGGGTCGCCGACCGGGCGACCTCGGACGACGAAGGAAAGCGCGCGGCTGCGGGTGTGATGTCGGCTGCGCTGGTGACCCGCAGTTGGACGACCGACGACGACACCTGGACCTCTCAGGCGCTCGCTGAGTACGAGGCGACACGACCGGGAGCCCACGAACAGCAGGAAGGAGAACGTCGATGATCTCGACGCTGACCGACGAGGCCTTCAAGCGGCTGCTCGACAACCGCGAGATGACGACACCACGGCTCCTCGCCAGCCCCCACTACGGTCCACTCATGCGTGCGAAGGGCGCCGAAGCGGAACTCGCGCAGATGCGCATCGAATGGCGCGAACGCCAGGAGCGCGCCCGGGCGCGGAAGCTCAAGGACGAGGCATCCTTCGGTGAGAGCTGAACCGACGCTCTGCGGGCCTGCCACGCTGGGACTGTGACCGAACTCGTCGTCCCGGCCCCGAGCCTCCCGACCGTGCCCACGACGACGGGCGCGCGTTTCCCCGTCCGCCGTGTTTTCTGCGTCGGCCGGAACTACGCCGCGCACGCCCGCGAGATGGGCCACGACCCGGACCGCGAGCCGCCGTTCTTCTTCACCAAGCCGGCGGACGCGGTCGTGGTCGACGGCGCCGACACCCCGTACCCGCCGCTGACGCAGCAACTGGAGCACGAGGTCGAGCTCGTCGTCGCCATCGGCACCGGCGGCACGGACATCGCCGTCACCGATGCGCTCGCACACGTGTGGGGCTACGCCGTCGGGATCGACCTCACCCGCCGAGACCTGCAGGCCGAGGCGAAGCGACTCGGACGCCCGTGGGACACGGCCAAGGGCTTCGACGCCTCGGCACCGATCGGGGCGCTCACCCCGGCGGCCGAGGTCGACCCGACCAGCGGCGCGATCGAGCTGACGGTGGACGGGGCGCTCCGGCAGTCGGGAGACCTGGCCGACCAGATCTGGTCGGTCGCCGAGACGATCGCGGCCCTGTCACGGTCCGTGGCGCTCGCGCCCGGCGACCTCGTGATGACCGGCACTCCGGACGGTGTCGGCGTGCTCGACCGGGGCGCCGTGCTCGTCGGTACGATCGCCGGCGTCGGCGAGGTCCGGACCCGGATCGTCTGAAGCACGTGTCGGCGATGTGTCGACGGGCTGGGAGCCTTCGCAGGCAGCTCGGGTAGATCTTGGGCATCGTCGCGGGTGGGGCCCGCGGCGGACACGGGGCGGCGCATCGCGACGGGGCGACGCGGACACCTCGGGACTGCCGGAGGTACCACCGTGCTGGAACACGACCTGCTCGCCACGTCCTGGACGTGGGCGGGCGACGAGAGCGTCCGCGACCGGGTGCACGCCGTCGGCGCCGCCGGGTTCGCCGGCCTGTCGCTGTCCCTCGACGACCTGCACGAGGTCCGCGCGACGACGGGCTTCGCCGAACTGCGGCGCATGCTCGACGCCGCCGGCATCGTCTGGGTCCAGCTCGGACCGCTGGACCGTTGGTGGACGTGCACGAGCCGCACCCAGGACGAGGACGCCGACCGCGGTGTCGTGCTCGAGGCCGCGGCGACGCTGAGCGCCTGGCAGGTGGTGGCGCGCGCCGACACCTCGTTGCCCGGAGCCTCCCCCGCGACGATGGCCGACGACTGGGTCGTGCTCGCCGACCAGGCCGAGGCGGTCGGAGCGCAGCTCGTGCTCGAACCGGAACCGTGGTCGAACCTGCCCACGATCGAACGGGCCTCCCGTTTCGTCGCCGCTGCCGGCCACCCGAACGGCGGCCTGCTCATCGACGCCATGCACGCACTCCGCGGCGGTTCCACCCTCGCGTCGATCCGGCAGGGCGTCGCACCGGGGGTCCTCGCAGCCGTCGAGCTGAGCGACGGACTGCTGCACACCCCGAGCGGGATGACCCTCGCCGAGGAGTCACGGACGGCACGGTACCTGCCCGGTGCCGGAGCGTGGGACCTGCCCGGCTTCGTCCGGACCGTGCGCGAACTCGGGTTCGCCGAGCCGTGGGGCGTCGAGGTCCGGACCCCGGCGCACCGGGCGATGCCCGTCCGCGATGCGCTCCGGACAGCTGTCGCCGCCACCCGTGCGGTGCTCGACGCCGCTGATGCGTTCGGCGCCCCGGCCGCTCCGGCGATGCCCTCGACGCCCGCACCGACGTCAGCGGTGGACTTCGAGCCCCCGCACACCGGCCGCTCTGACCCGACGCACGATGCCCGTCGCCGGGACGCCGGCACAGGGACGCCCGCGTAGGTTGCTGGGCATGACCGATCAGGCAGCACACGACGACGACCTGCTCCGCCGTTCCCAGGAGTCCATCGACGAGGCCAAGGCCGCCGCGGCCGAGGTGGTCGAACCGGAAGAGGACGAGCTCATCGAAGAGGACGCACCCGTGGCCGACCACGCGGTGCCCACCGACGGCCCTGCGCCCGCGGCCTGACCCGGCCCTGATCCGACAGGATCCCGCGCACGGACGAGATCGCCGGGCGACCATCGAGGTCGCCCGGCGACTCTTCTCTGCGCCCGTGTGACGAAACGCTCACTCGGCACGTCTCACCAGTGGACCCACCGAGTGTCGCTTCGGCGAGCCCGGTGCGGGGCTTTCGTGGTCGGTCTCCCTGAACCGGCTGGTCACGTGCCTCGGCGACGGTCCGTGCGCTCCCTGATCCAGCGTGCGGGCCGTCGGGTCTGTTCGCTTCTGTCGGTCGCGTCGAGCGGTCAGGCGTTCAGGGCTGCCCCGTCAGTCGTCGTCGTCGTCTTCGTCAGTCGTCGTCCTCGTCGGCGAGGAAGTCCGCGTACCGGACCTCGGTCTCCGTGGTGCCGGTGCCCGGTTCGACGGACCGCTGCGACAGGTCGTCCCCCGTGATCGCGACGCGTTCTGCAGCCGTGTAGGGCGGCAGGTACTTGCTCGAGTTCATCCTCGAAGCCCCCTTCGTCCCGGCGAACGTAACAGCCGATGGCCGATCGTGGCCACCCGTTCCGATACTGTCCCCCGCGCGGGCTCCGGACGGGGGACGGATGTTCGCCAGCGGCGGACCCCATGCGCACGCATGTGGACCCGAAGGCGAAGCGCGGCTCAGGTCTCCCGCACGACGTCGTCCGGGTCCTTGTCCACCCGCCACCCTCGCCAGGACGGCTGCCGGAGCCGTCCGTCGCCGGTCCACTCGGCGAACTCGACCTCGCCGACGCGCTTCGGCGTGACCCAGTGCGCATCACGCGCGTCAGGTCGTGGGACGTCGACGAACGGCGGGGTCTTCCGTTCCAGCGGTGCGAGGGCGCCGGCGATCTCGTCGAGGTCGCGGTCACGGAACCCGGTGCCGACCTTGCCGACGTACTCCAGCCCGTCGGGGCCGGGCACCCCGAGCAACAGCGACCCGATCCCCCCGGCACGCCGCCCGCTGCCCGGTTTCCAGCCACCGACGACGACTTCCTGCGTGGCGTGGTGCTTGCGCTTCAGCCAGGCCTCGGACCGTCGGCCCTCGGCGTACTTCGACGACCGCTTCTTCGCGACCACGCCCTCGAGGCCCTGCTCGCGCGATGCAGCCAGCACCGCGTCGAGGTCGCCCTGCACCGCCGGCGGCACGTCGATCGCACCGCCGGGTTCCACGACCGTCTCGAGTGCCTGCCGCCGGGCGTCGTAGCCGAGTCGCGTGAGCTCGTGCCCGTCCGCCTCGAGCACGTCGAACAGCAGGAACCGCACGGGCGTCGTCTCCTGCGCGCTCCGGACCTCGCGCGCCTTCGTCAGGCCCATGCGGTTCTGGAGCAGCTGGAACGAGGGGCGGCCACGATCGTCGACGGCCACGATCTCACCGTCGAACACGCCGTCCACGCCGGCCCGCTCGCCCAGTTCCTGCAGCTCGGGGTACTGGGCCGTCAGGTCGTTGTCGTTGCGGCTGCGCAGGGTCACCGACCCGTCGC
This sequence comes from Curtobacterium sp. UNCCL17, assembly GCF_000686685.1. Taxonomy (NCBI): domain Bacteria; kingdom Bacillati; phylum Actinomycetota; class Actinomycetes; order Micrococcales; family Microbacteriaceae; genus Curtobacterium; species Curtobacterium sp. UNCCL17. The sequence goes on from NZ_KK366003.1 coordinate 7,172, forward strand.
GGACCGTCGCCAGTGCGCGCACCCCGTCCCACTTCATCTCGAACGCCCAGTCCGCCGGGTCCAGCCGGGGCTCGCCCTTGGACAGGGTCGCCTGCATCGTCCGGCGCTCGGACGGCGGGGTCTCGGCGTCCGCGGCCCCGCTGATCCGTCGCTGCCCGGCGTGGTGTGCACCGTCGTGCCCGTCCGACGGCCGGTCCGACCGTCGTGCCACCGCCGGCCCGGCAGAGCCGCCGCCGTCCGCCAGCCGTTCGGGTTGCTCCTTCGTGCGGTGGATCAGCCAGTTCTTCTCGTCCCCGCCGCCACGGCCGCGGGTGTGCAACAGCGCGAGGCGGCGAGCGCCACCGGCCCGACCGTGCAGCGTGACGATGACCTCCTGCCCCTCGCGCCACTTCTCGAGCTCGTAGGTACCGTCGTCCCAGATCGTGACCGTGCCTCCGCCGTACTCGTCCTTCGGGATCGTGCCCTCGAACGCCCCGTACTCGAGCGGGTGGTCCTCGGTCTGCACGGCCAGGTGGTTCTTGCCCGGGTCGGTGGGCTCGCCCTTCGGCAGGGCCCAGCTCACCAGCACCCCGTCGTGCTCGAGCCGGAAGTCGTAGTGGTCGCGGGTGGCGTGGTGCTCCTGGATGACGAAGGTCGGTGTGCCGTCCTTCCGCACGGTGGGAGCGCCCTCGGGCACGGGCTCCGGCGTCTTCGAGGCGTCCCGCTTCGCCCGGTAGGCGGCGAGCCGGTCACGTGCGGGCTGCTCGGCGTCGTTCGCGCGCTCGGTCCGCTCGCTGTCCCAGTGACCGTGGTCGTCGCGCCCGACGGCCAGCGAGGCGGAGGCGACCGGGTGCAGGAAGTCCCCACGGGCCTCCAGGCGTTCGAGGACCTCGTCCAACGTGAGCTGCGCGAGCCCGCGCTCCTCGAGCTCCTTCCAGGTGCGGGGTGCCGCGACCGTCGGCCGCTCGCGGCCGCGCAGCGAGTACGGGGCGATGGTCGTCTTGTTGCCGTTGTTCTGCGACCAGTCGACGAAGACCTTGCCCGTCCGCTCGGCACGGCTCATCGACGACAGCACCAGGTCCGGCAGGTCCGTCTCGAGGGCCTTGGCCAGCTCGTGGGCGACGTCGGAGACCTGCGCGGTCGTCGCCTTGCCGTCGAGGGCCGCGTACAGGTGGATGCCCTTGGAGCCGGACGTCACCGGGTACGGGTCGAGTCCCATGCCGTGCAGGATCTCGCGCGCGGCCACGGCGACCTCGACGCACTCGGGCAGCCCCACCCCCTCGCCCGGGTCGAGGTCGAGGACGAGCCGATCCGGGTTCTGCTGCGCGCCGCGGGGGCCGAACCGCCACTGCGGGACGTGCAGTTCGAGCGCGGCCTGCTGCGCCATCCACACCAGGGTCGGCAGGTCGTCGACGATCGGGTACTCGTTGTCGTGTTCCGAGTGGTGGATGGTGTGGTGCCGCACCCAGTCGGGGGCCGAGTCGGGCAGGTTCTTCTCGAAGAAGACCTTGCCCTCGACACCGTTGGCCCAGCGCTTGCGGGTCACGGGGCGGTCCTTCACGTGCGGGATCATCCACGGCGCGACCCGCTCGTAGTACTCGATCACCCGACCCTTCGTGGTGCCGGTCTCGGGGTAGAGCACCTTGTCGGTGTTCGTGAGCGCGAGCCGCCGGTCGCCGATGAGGACGACGGTCTTGCGCGAGGCGGGACTCACAGCGCCACCCCGGTCGCTCCCGCCACCGTGAGGGTCGTGCCGGACGTGTACGACGACTCGGGCCCCGCCAGGTAGACGTAGGCGCTACCGAGCTCGACGGGTTGGGCGGGACGGCCGAACGGGGTGTCCTGGCCGTACGCCGCGATCTCGTCGCCCGGGTAGCTGATCGGCTGCAGCGGCGTCCACACCGGCCCGGGCACCACCGTGTTGGCCCGGATGCCCTTGCTCGCGAGCTGCCGCGCGAGCCCGTTCGTGTAGGTGATGATCGCGGCCTTCGTCGCCGCGTAGTCGATCATGCGGTCCTGCGGCTGGTACGCGGACACCGAGCTGGTCGTGACGATCGAGCTCCCCGGCGCCATGTGCGGGACGGCGGCGCGGACCAGCCAGAACAGCGAGTACAGGTTGACCTTCATCGTGCGGTCGAAGTCCTCGGTGCTCTGCGCGGTGATGTCCTCGTGCACCTGCTGGTGGCCCGCGACCAGCACGAGTGCGTCCAGGCCGCCGAGCTCGCTGACGGCGTCCTGCACCAGGACGTCGCAGAAGGCCTCGTCGGTCAGGTCACCGGGCAGCAGCACCGCCTTGCGCCCGAGGTCACCGATGACGTCGCGGACCTGTTCGAGGTCCTCGCGTTCCTCGGGCAGGGCGTTCAGGGCGATGTCGGCCCCTTCCTTCGCCATCGCGATCGCCGCGGCGCGCCCGATGCCGGAGTCCGCGCCCGTGACGAGCACCCGGTACCCGCGCATCCGCCCGGTGCCCAGGTAGCTCGTCTCGCCGTGGTCGGGGGCGGGGTCCATCGCGCTCGCCAGCCCGGACCCCTGCTGGGTTTGTGCGGGGAACGGCGGACGGGGGAACTGGTCGCGCGGGTCCTGCTTGTCGAGCTGGCTCATGGGCCCATCGTGCTCGCGCCGGCCTCGCGGCGGTCCAGCGAACCGGACATCCGTGGAACGATCCCCCGGACGGCGGACCTGTGGAGGAACCGACGGCTCCGAGCACGCACGCGTGCGGGCGGGCATCATGTGCGCATGAGGTCGATCTGGAAGGGCTCCATCGCGTTCGGACTCGTCAACGTGCCCATCAAGGTCTACGCGGCCACCGAGACGCACGACGTGTCCCTGCACCAGGTCCACGACGAGGACAAGGGCCGCATCCGGTACAAGCGGGTGTGCGAGTTCGGCCACGAGGTCGAGTACGCCGACATCCAGCGCGCCTACGACGACGGCGACAAGACCGTGGTGCTCACGGCGGACGACTTCAAGCAGCTCCCCGAGGAGCAGTCGCACGAGGTCGAGGTGCTCGAGTTCGTGCCCGTCGAGCAGGTCGACCCGATGATGTTCGAGAAGACCTACTACCTCGAGCCCGACTCGCGCTCGCCGAAGGCGTACGTGCTGCTGCGCGAGACCCTGGCGAAGACCGACCGCCTGGCGATCGTGCAGTTCACCCTGCGGCAGAAGACCCGGCTCGGGGTGCTCCGGGTGCACGACGAGGTCATCCTGCTGCAGGGGCTGCTCTGGGGCGACGAGGTCCGCGCCGCCGACTTCAAGACCCTCGACACGACGGTGAAGGTCAGCGCCAACGAGCTGAAGATGTCGTCCTCGCTCGTCGAGAGCATGTCCACCGACTTCGACCCCGACCGCTACACCGACTCCTACCAGGAGGAACTGCAGCAGCTGATCGACGCCAAGCTCGAGGCGGGCGACGACATCGACACCGAGAAGACCTTCGGCGCCCAGGACGACGAGGACGACGACGAGGGCGGTGACGTGCTCGACCTGATGGCCGCCCTGCGTGCGTCCGTCGACAAGAAGCGGACAGGAGGCTCGGGGTCGCGTTCGTCGTCGACCGCACGCTCGTCGTCGGGTTCCGCCTCGGGCACGTCCGGCTCGGGTTCGTCCGGCTCGGGCACGTCCGGCTCCGGCAGGAAGGCACCGGCGAAGAAGCCGCCCGCCAAGAAGGCCGCGGAGAGCACGGCCGAGAAGGCCCCCGCGAAGTCGGCGCCGAAGAAGGCCCCGGTCAAGAAGGCTCCGGCGAAGAAGCCCGCCGCCAAGAAGCAGGCGAGCTGACCGCTGGCGGGGGTCAGGCCGCGGTCGAGCCGCCGCCCGCCAGCCGCTCGAGGGTGGTGAACACCCCGGCGTGCTCCTGGCGCAGCGCGGTCCACCCGGCGCCGGTGTCGATCTGCTCCGGGTGCTCGACGGGCACCGCGTACCCGTGCTGTGCCCGCGGCACCGGATCGCCCGGCAGCCGGAGCTCCTGGGTGAAGGCGCCGCTCGCCGCTTCGAAGGTCAGGGTGTGCGACGCGACGTTCCGGCCCCAGTCCGCGGACGGCCACGACATGAACGCGACGTGCCGCATCCCCTCGGCGGGATCGGTCGCCGAGACGTAGCAGCCGTGGTGGTCCTCACCCGGGGACAGGATCGTGTACGTGCCGTTGTCCCGGTAGACGAGCAGGGCCTCGGCGAAGGGCTTCGGGGCGTACATCGCGGTGTAGCGCAGGGCGTGGACGAACCGCGGCCGCCCCAGCGGGACCGACACCACCGCGCTGCGGACCGGCCCCTCGCTCGGTGGCGCCTCACCCGGGGTCGACGCCACTCCGCCTGCCGGGAGGTGGGCGACGTAGAGCAGTTCGGCGTCCTCCGTGCCGGTGCTGCGACCGTCGTGCACGACGTGTGGCTCCTCGACCAGGGCCTGCCCCGGCCCGACGACCCGTGTCGCCTCTTCGGTGACGTGCGTCAGCGCGCCGCGCACCACCAGTCCGGTCTGACGCGCGTCATGGCGGTGCCAGCCGGTCGACGCACCCGTCGGGAGCGTCAGCCGCCGGACCTCGTACGTGCCGCCGTCGGGCCCGTCGACGGTGGCGATAAGGGTGGTGGTGGGCTCGGGATCGGTCATCGGGGTCCTCTCGGTGGCGCGTTCGCCAGATGATCGTCTTGCACTCGCCTGGGACGGTGGTCGAAGGACGACGCGGATCCGTTCAGCCGACGACCGCGGCACGTGTCACGAGCCGGAAACACGGGTCCGGGAGACTGGTCGGATGACTCCACAAGAGCCTGGGAGCCTGCAGTCGTCATCCGAGACCGCAGGCCCGCCCGTCACCGTCTCCGTCACCCGCCTGGTCGAACCCGACCGCATCCCCGAGGTCACCCGCTGGGTGCAGTCCGGGGTGAACCTGGCGAACCGCTACCCCGGCTTCCTCGGCTCGGGGTGGGTGCGTTCCACCGCGCAGTCCCGCGAGTGGCACATGCTCTACCGGTTCGCCGACCACGACTCCCTGGCCACGTGGGAGAACTCCGACGACCGGCTGCGCTGGCTCGACCTGGGCCGTGACCTGGTGGTGGAGTCCCGCGTCGAGAAGCGCACCGGCATCGAGGGGTGGTTCGACGTCCCGCAGGACGCCCCGGCCTCGAGCGCTCCCCCGCGGTGGAAGCAGTCCGTGAGCATCTGGCTCGGCTTCTTCCCCGTGAACCTCGCGTTCACGTACCTGACGGCCTGGCTCGTCCCCGCGTTCGCGCACGTCGCGATCCTGCCCCGGGTGCTCATCACGACCGTCGTGCTCACGCCGATCATGACGTTCTGGGTGCTGCCGTTCGTGACGAAGCTGATCCGGCCGTGGCTGCTCGCACCGCCGAGGTCCGAGCGGGCCTAGCCGACGACCCCGGGCGGGACTGGCCGACGCCCCCGAGCGGCACGGGCCCGTCGTGGCCGAGGGCGTCCCATCCGACCTGCAGCATGTGCGGCCGGGCCTCGGTCGCAGAGGCCTCGGTCTCGTACGTCAGCGCGAGCATCACGATGGCGCCGAACGCCCCGGAGACCCGTGCCCGCCGGTCGAGCGGGGTGGCCGTGGCGTCGGCCATGTCGATGCCGAACACGTCGAGGAGCGTCGCTGCGACCGGTTCGAGCCGGACGCCGACGTCGTCCCCGCGCCGGAGCGTGAACGCCGCGAGCGCGAGTTCCGCCCACCCGGGCCGGGCGAGAGCGAGGTCGGCGATCCCCACGAGCGCCGCGGCGTCGCGGGTCTCCCCCGCGGGGGCGGCGGCAGCGGCTGCCCGGATCGCCTCGGTCTGCGCGGTGCACTGCGCGAGCGCGGCCTCGACGAGCAGCTCCTTGCTCGTGAACCGGGCGAGGATGCCCGCCTTCGAGTAGCCGGCCTGGTCGGCGACGGCCTGCACGGCGGTGTCCTTGATGCCGCGGCGGGCGATGAGCCCGGCGGTGATGTCCAGGACGCCCCCGTTGATCTCCTCGGCGGAGGGCCGAGCACGGCGCGCAGGCCGACTCACGCGCCGACCGCCGAGGCCCGTGCCGTCCGCAGGCGCCGGGTCCCCGCAACGAGCAGGGCGATCCCGGTCAGGAGCTCCCACGCGACGATCGTGTACACGGACGCACGCTCCCACACGCCGTCGGGGAGCACCTCGATCACCGTCGACGACGAGTCCACGACGAGCATCACGAGGGAGACGAGGCCGACGATCCCGAGCGCGACGCTCGCGATCCGGTAGGCCGCCGTAGCCCGCAGCGCCCGGGACCCGATGCCGGCGGTGATCGCCACGAGGTTGCCGGTCGTGATCGCTGCCGCGGCGCCGAGCACGTGGAACACGATGGTGCCGCCGTCGGTGCTCGTCTGGCTGCCGTGGAACGAGCCGACCAGGACCATCCCGACCAGGTGGACCACGGCGAGGGTCGCGGTCGCGACCCGCGCACGGCGGGACGCGGCGCGGAACACCACGACGGCGAGCACCGCTGCGATCCCGAACAGGACGCCCTGCCCGATGAACGTCGTGTTCATGAGCACGTGCAGCGGTGAGTCGATCGACCGCCCCTGGAACGTGCCGACGTCGGGGACGCCGAGGTCGGAGATGTAGTTCGTCGCGTAGTCGTAGCCGGGGAACGCCGACGCCGAGACCGCTTCGCCGACGAGCCAGCCGACCCCCGCCACCGTCCAGAGGGCCCCGGAGACCAGCGCTCCGCGAGTGTCCGTTTTGGTCATCTCCTGACCATATCGGTCACTACTGTGAGTTGCCCAGCACCGACAACTGGTCGAGCCGCTCGAGGATGACACCCTCGCGCAGCGCCCACGGGCAGATCTCGAGGGCCGGCAGGTCGAAGATGTCCAGGCACGCCTCGGCGACGAGCGCCCCGGGCACCACCTGGTGTGCGCGGCTCGCCGAGACGCCCGGCAGCGCCGCGAGTTCGTCGACCGACATCGTGAGCAGCTCCGGCAGGCGCTGCCGCAGCACGTCGCCGTCGAGGGCACGGGGCACGAGCGGTCCGGCGGCGGACGGCGCGGCCCCGCAGATCCGGGCGATCGACCGGAACGTCTTCGACGTCGCCACGGCCCGGTCCGGGCGGCCCGAGCGGAGCAGCCGTCCGGCGTCCCGGGCGATCTCGACGCGGATCTCGTGCCGGATGCGGCGGACGTCGTCCTCGGTCGGGGTACCGGCGGCGAAGTAGGAGCGCGCCAGGCGTGCGGCGCCGATCGGCATCGACCACGCGACGTCCGGTGCCTCGTCGGCACCGCCGGCGATCTCGAGCGAGCCACCGCCGATGTCGAAGACCGCCAGGCGACCGGCGGACCATCCGAACCAGCGACGCACGGCCAGGAACGTCAGCCGGGCCTCGTCGGAGCCGGACAGGACGGCCAGCTCGACCCCGGTGGACGACTCGACGTGGGCGAGCACGGCCTCGGAGTTGCCGGCGTCGCGCACCGCCGAGGTGGCGAACGCGAGCATGTCCTCGCAGCCGCGTTCCTCGGCGACGCGGACGGCGTCGGCGACGAAGGTGGTCAGGGCGTCGATCCCCTGGTGGGTCACCGCGCCCGAGTCGTCGAGGTGCTCGGCCAGCCGCAGCGGCTGCTTGAACGAGGACGCCGGCAGCGGCGCGGCGCCGCCGTGGGCGTCCACCACGAGCAGGTGGCCGGTGTTGGACCCGATGTCGAGGACTCCCACGCGCATGCCACAACGCTAGCGGGCCACCGGGACGGTTCGACCCGGGAGGCGCGGGTCACGCCCGCAGGAACGCCTCCAGCTCGGTGGTGGTCGGGTACGAGGCCTGTGCGCCCGGCTTGGTCGCGGCGTACGCCCCGACCCCCACCGCGAACCGAGCAGCGTCGACGAGGGTGTCCCCCGCGGCCAGACGCAGCGCCACCGCACCCATGAAGGCGTCGCCGCAGCCCGTGGTGTCCACGGGCTCGACCCGGACGGCGTCGATCGACACCGGCTCGGCGCCCCCGTCGTGCACGACGCAGCCGGCACCGCCGCGGGTGACGATCGACCGGGCGACGCCGTGGTCACCGAGCGCCGCGGCCTCGTGCTCGTTCACCAGCAGCACGTCGGTCAGTTCGAGGAGCTCGGCCGGCACGGCGCCGAACGGTGACAGGTTCGTGAGCACGGTGACCCCGGCGGCGTGCGCGGCCCGGGCGGCGGCGAGGACGACGTCGATCGAGACCTCGAGGCAGAGCCCCAGCACCGCGGCGCCGGCGAAGACGTCGGCCGGCACGTCGTCCGGCGTCAGCGTGCCGTTCGCTCCGGCTGAGATCACGATGGTGTTCTCGCCTGCGGCGTCGACGGTGATGACGGCGGTGCCGGTCGCGACGCCCTCCCGGATCGCGACGTGCGTCGTGTCGACACCCGCAGCCGCGACGGAGTCGCGGAGCAGCGCACCGTTCCCGTCGTCGCCGACCGCACCGATCATGCGCACCGTGCCCCCGAGCCTCCCGGCAGCCACCGCCTGGTTGGCGGACTTGCCGCCGGGCAGGATCGCGAGGTCGGAGCCCTGCAGGGTCTCACCGGGCTGGGGGAATCGCGCGGTGCGGACCACCAGGTCCGCGTTGAGCGACCCGACGACGACGATGCTCTCGGTCAACGGACGGTCTCCTTCTGCGGGGCGACGGACGTGGTCTCGGCACCTTCCGGACGGGGGATGAGGAACGAGATCGCGAGCGCGACGGTCGTGATCGCGGCCCCGAGCAGCATGCCACCGGAGTACCCGGCGGTGCCCGCGGAACCGCCGACGCCGAGCGCGATCTGCAGCGCGGGCAGGACGGCGAAGCTGACCCCGGCGCCGAGGTTGAACGCACCGGCGTTCAGGCCGGGCAGGAACCCGGGGTTCGACGCCGGCGACAGCACGATGCCCAGGCCGTTCAGGATGATGTTCGCGATGCCGGCGTAGGTGATGCCGATCAGTACCGTCGCGGTGACCAGCACGGGCAGCGAGTGCACGCCGACCAACGCCATCAGGACGGTCGAGACGATGCTGCCGATCAGCCCGACGCGCAGGACGGCGCGGTACCCGATGGTCGGGGCGAGGCGGCCGGCGAAGGGCCCGACGATCCACCCGACCAGCGCGTACGGGGTGAGGAACACGAGCGACGCCAGGTCGGGCTCCATCCCGAAGCCGGCGTCACCGTTCTGCGCGAGGCTCGTGACGAGTCCGTTGACCACGGCGAAGACGCCGGTCATGGTCAGGAACGTCGTCGCCAGGAGCGCCCAGGTCGCACGGCGCTTCAGGAACCTGGTCTCGACCAGGGGTTCCCGCACCCGCGACTCGACGGCCCAGAACACGGCGAAGGCGACGAGCGCGACGACGACGCCACCGACCACGAGCACGGGGTTCGCCGCGCCGAGCTTGCCGGCCTCGTTGAACGCCGTGAGCAGCGCACCCACGCTCACCACGAGGGGCACGACGCCGATCCAGTCCATCCGGGTGCCGGCCGAGGGCTTCGACTCGACGCCCCAGACCGCGACCAGGAGCAGGGCGATCACGGTGACGACGGCGATGACCCAGAAGATCCCGCGGAACCCGAAGTTCGTCGCGATCCACCCGCCGGCCAGGGCGTCGACGCCCGCGATGCCGCCGTTCACGGCGGTCAGCAGCCCGAGGGCGGCGCCGTAGCGCTTCGGGTCGCTGATCTCGTTGCGCAGGACGAGCAGGCAGATGGGGACGACCGGACCGGTGACGCCCTGGATGATGCGACCGGCGAACAGCATCGGCACGTTCACCGCGAGCGCGGCGACGATGCTGCCGACGAGCATCACGGCGAGCATGCCGATCAGCACGCGCTTGCGGCCGACGATGTCGGACAGCCGCGGCAGGAACAGCGAGAACAGCGCCGCGAGCGTGAAGTACAGGGTCTGCGACAGGCCGATGGTGGCGTCGTCGGTGTTGAGCTCGCGCGCCATCGTGACGAGGGCGGGGCTGAGCATGCTCGCGTTCAGCTGGAACGCGATGCACGCGGCGAGGAGCGCGGCGGTGAGGGCGCCGATCGACTTCTTCGTCGAGGTGGTGGTCATGGGGGTTCAGCGCTCCGGGGTCGTGGTGATGCCGGCTTCGACGGCGTCAGCGGCGGCACGTGGGGTCCAGCCGGTGTCGGCCGTCTCGCCGATGCGCTCGAGGGCGTCGACGACGAGGTCCCAGAACCGGCCGTGGTCGAGCTCCATCGCGGCGCTCGTGCGGCAGTCCTCGGGTGCGGGGGCGCGGAAGTCGGCGACGGTCATGCCCAGGGTCAGCGCGCCCTGGGTCTCGACGTGGATCGGGACCTTCACGGCGCGGACGATCGTGGGGTCGATGACGTACGCGACGGCGCAGGGGTCGTGGACCGGCGGGGCGTCGAAGCCCTGGGCGTCCTTGTAGGTCTGGCCGAAGAAGTCGAGCAGCTCGCCGACGAACGCGGCGGGGGCGGTGCCGACGCCGGCGATGCGCGCGGCGACCTCGGGGGTGGCCAGGGCCTGGTGCGTCAGGTCGAGGCCGACCATCACGACGTCCCAGCCGGCCTCGAACACGATGGCCGCGGCCTCGGGGTCGATGACGATGTTGAACTCGGCGACCGGGCTCCAGTTGCCGACGTGCACGCCGCCGCCCATGAGCACGACCTGCTTGACGCGCTCGACGATGCGGGGTTCCTTGCGGGCGGCGAGGGCGATGTTCGTCAGGCCGCCGGTCGGCACGAGGGTGACCGTGCCGGGCTCGTGGGCCATCACGGTGTCGATGATCAGGTCGACGGCGTGGCGCTCGTCGAGGTCGAACGACGGCTCGGGGAGCATCGGTCCGTCCAGGCCGCTCTCGCCGTGGATGTCCGGTGCGACCTCGATCTGGCGCAGCAGCGGGCGGGCGGCTCCGGCGGCGAACGGCACCCCGGTGATGCCGGCGATGCGGGCGACCGCCAGGGCGTTGCGGGTGACCTTCGGCAGGGTCTGGTTGCCGACGACGGTGGTCACGGCGAGCAGGTCGATGGCCGGGCTGCCGTGGGCGAGCAGGAGCGCCACGGCGTCGTCGTGGCCGGGGTCGCAGTCGAGGATGATCTTCGCGGCGGGCTGGGTCGCATCGGGCACGCTGGGCGCTCCACTTCTTCGGGGAATCGAGGTGAGTGCTCGACGTGGTGGGGATCCACGGGCCGGCAGAGCGCTGGCGACGTGGCGCGTCAAGCGTTTGACATCGAAACACGTCAAACGCTTGACGTCAAGTTCGACCACCGCGCTCGCTAGCATCGACGAGTGCCCTCCCCCGCCGCCCCGAGCCGTCGTGTGACCGCTGCGATGGTGGCCGAGCGTGCGGGCACGAGCATCGCCACGGTCTCCCTCGTCGTGAACGGCAAGGACCGCGGGCGGGTCTCCGCCCCCATCGCTGCACGGGTCCGCGACGCCGTGGACGACCTCGGCTACGTCGTCGACCACGCCGCCAGCTCGTTGGCCCGCGGCAGCGGCGACCTCGTCGTGTTCATCGCCCCCGACCTGTCGAACCCGTTCTTCGCCGAGGTCATCCGTGGCGTCCGCGACACCTTGGGCGACCGCTTCCAGCTCGTGCTCTCCGTCACCGAGCGGGGTGCACAGCCGGTCGCGGCCGACGTCCGCCGCTTCGAACGGCTCCGGCCGGCCGGCATCCTGGTCGACGCACCGGCCGCCGACGAGCCGATGTCGGCGAGCGTCCCCGTGGTGCTGCTCGACGCCCCCGGTGGGCCCGACGCGGTCAACTACGACCTCTCCACCGGCGTGCACGACCTCGTCGCCCACCTGCACGACCAGGGACACCGGCACGTGGGCTACCTCGACGGCACCTCGCGGGCGGCGACGTTCGGCGTGCGCCGGGAACTGTTCGAGCAGGCCTGTGCGGAGGCCGGCATCACGGTCTCCGAGGTCACCGCCCGCGCCGACCTGACCGTGGAGGCCGCGGCCTCGGCCACCGAACACGTCATCGAGGCCTGGCAGGACGACGACGTCACCGCCGTCGTCGCAGCCGCGGACACCCTGGCCTACGGAGTCCTGCGGGTCGCCGGCGCGCTCGGCATCGCCGTCCCCGGCGCACTCGCGGTCGCGGGCTTCGACGACCTGCCGTCGTCGTCGGTCACCGCGCCGGCCCTGACGAGCGTGGCGCTGCCCGGCGCCGACCTCGGTCGCACGGCGGCACTGCGGCTCCTCGCGACGCTCGACGGCACGGCCGCCGAGCCCGCGGCCCTGCCGACGCGGCTCGTGCCGCGCGCGAGCACCGGCGCGTAGCGCGGGGTCACCGCGACCTCACGCGCTCAGCGACACCTCACGCGCGCTGGAACGCGCGAGGTGTCGCTCAGCACGAAAGTCGGCCGCGGCAAGGAGCGCGACCGGACGACGGACGGGAGGCCCGGTGCCAGCTGGCACCGGGCCTCCCGTCCGTCGTCCGGTCGCGTCTACCGGTCGGTGTCCCGCCCCGGTGCGGAACCCTCCGGAGCCGCCGCGTGCTCCGCACGCGCAGCACGCTGCGCGCGCTCGAGCTCGTCGGCCTCGTCACCGCCGACGGCCTCGCCACGGGCGACCATGCCGGCCGTGTCGGAGAGCGTGATCTGCGGCAGGAACAGGGCGAGCAGGAACGCCACCGCGATGAACGGCAGCAGGTACCAGAACACCGGTGCGAGCGAGTCGGCGTAGGCGTTCACGATGCCGTCCTGCACCGCAGGCGGCAGGCCCGCGACGGTCGACGGGTCGATGCTCCCCGCCGAGGACGCCGCATCGGTCGCCGACCCACCGGCACCGCGGAACACGTCGGTCAGCGACGTCGTGAGCCGCGCGGTGAAGAGCGCACCGAAGACGGCGGTGCCGAGAGAGGCGCCGACCTCACGGAAGTAGTTGTTCGTCGACGTGGCGGTACCGACCTGCTCGGCGGGCACGGCGTTCTGCGCGACGAGGACGACCACCTGCATGATCAAGCCGAGCCCGGCACCGAAGACGAACAGGTACGCGCAGATCAGCCAGATCGGGGTGTCCGCCGCCAGCTGGGTCATCGCGAGCATGGCGATGGCCACCAGGACCGTGCCGACGATCGGGAACATCCGGTAGCGCCCGGTCTTGGTGATCAGGACACCCGAGGCGATCGACGTGCCGATCAGGCCGGCCATCATCGGCAGCATCAGCAGGCCGGAGACCGCCGCCGAGGTACCCGAGGCCATCTGCAGGAACGTCGGGACGAAGCCGATCGCGGCGAACATGCCGATGCCGAGCACGAGGCCGATGCCGGTGGCCAGCAGGAAGGTGCGGTTGCGGAAGAACGACAGCGGGAGCACCGGGTCCTGGGCACGGGACTCGACGAACACCAGGAGCGCTGCCGAGACGACGAGACCGGCGAACCAGGCCCAGGTCTCCGGGGCGTCCCAGCCGTGGTCCTTGCTGCCGCCGAACTCCGAGAAGAACACCAGGCACGTGGTCGCGGCGGACATGAACAGCACGCCGAGGACGTCGATGCGCTTCGTCGCCTTCTTGTTCGGCAGGGTCAGCGCGAACCACGCCACGAAGAACGCCGCGATGCCGACCGGGATGTTGATGTAGAACGCCCAGTTCCAGGTGAGGTGGTCCACGAAGAAGCCACCGAGCAGCGGGCCGCCGATCGCGGACAGGCCGAAGATCGCACCGAGCGGCCCGAGGTACTTGCCGCGCTGCGACGCGGGGACGATGTCGGCGATGATCGCCTGCGACAGGATCATCAGACCGCCGCCACCGAGGCCCTGCATGGCGCGGAACACCACGAGCTGCGTGAAGTCACCGGCGAACGCGCACCCGGCCGAGGCGATGGTGAACAGCGCGATCGCGATGAGGAACAGGTTGCGGCGCCCGAGGACGTCACCGAACTTGCCGTACACGGGCATCACGATGGTGGAGGCGAGCAGGTACCCGGTCGTCAGCCAGGCCTGGTGCGCGACGCCGCCGAGCTCGCCGACGATGGTCGGCATCGCGGTGGAGACGATGGTCTGGTCGAGGCTGGAGAGCAGCATCCCCGCGATCAGGGCGGAGAAGATGATCCAGATGCGACGCTGCGTCAGGAGCAGCGGGCCGTCGGAGCCTGGGCGGGCACGCTTGGTGGTGCCCGGCGCGGTGGCGCTCATGTGGTGTGTTCCCGTTCGGTCGTGGTGACCGCCCTGAGCAGGCGGAGGTTCTCGGTGAGCAGCGCGTCGAACGTCGGTCCGGTGGCCTCGTCGAAGGCGTCGTCGAAGTACGTCTCCGCGGTCACCTTCAGCAGCGCGGCCGCGGCCTCGGTCACCAGGCGCGCCCGACGGTCGCCGGGGTCGTCCCACCCGAACCGACGGCGCACGGCCACGGTGACCCGGGCGAGCTGCACGTCGGTCGCCGACAGGAACCGCGCGACGAGCGCCGGCTCCCGCTCGAAGACCCGACGCATCATGGCCTCGTCGGCACGGACGAACCCGACCCGGCCGAACTGGTCGATCGCCAGCGCCACGATCGAGCCGAGGGGGTCGAGCTCGCCGGGGACGATCCCGCCCGCGGCGTAGGCGTCGATCGCCTCGACGTCGGCGTTGAGCTCGATGCCGAGCACGGCGTCGTCCTTCGACCCGAAGTGGTTGAAGAACGTGCGGCGCGACACTCCGACGGTCTCGCAGAGCTGCTCGATCGTGAAGCCGTGCAGCCCGTGTTCGACCGTCGCCCGACGTGCCTCGACGATCATGCGTCGGCGCAGCGCGCGGGTGCGTTCGGTGGTGCTCACCGAGCAAGAATTGCACTCTCCTGTTGAAAGTGCAATACGTGAACGGGCCGGGCTACAGCGCCTTCTCGAAGCAGAACGACCAGGGCATGGTCGCGACGTAGGGCTCGTAGACCGCGATCTGGTCCCAGCCGGTCTTGCGGTAGAGCGCCACGGCGTCGGGCTGCTTGTCACCGGTCTGCAGGATGAGCCGCGGGGCGCCGAGTTCGCGACCCACGCACTCGCACTCGTCGAGCAGCGCGGTGGCCGCACCCTTGCCGCGCGCCGAGGCGAGCACGATGAGCCGCTTCAGTTCGACCTCGTCACCCAGACGCCGGACCGCGATGTGCCCGACCGGTTCTCCGGACTCGTCGACGGCCAGGATCGACGTGACGACGGTCGACGGGTCGACGCTCAGCGCACGACCCCGCTCGGCGGTGACCGCCGGGTCCTCGCCGGCGTTCGCCGATCCGTAGCGTTCGTGCATCTCGTCGTCCATCCGGGCGCGGAGCACCACGCTGCGGGGGTCGTCCCAGGACACGCGTTCGATCGTGATCACGAACGTCGATCCTGGCACGGGCGACCGACGACGCGGAAACCGAGGCGCCCGTCAGGCGCGACCAACGCCGCCCGTCAGGCGCGACCAACGCCGCCCGTCAGGCGCGACCGGCGCCGCTCGTCAGTCGCGCTGGCCGAGTGCCGCGATCGGGCCCTCGCCGGCGCGGAACGCCGCGAGCACGGCCGCCGCGTCGTCGTACACCTCGGCCGCCCCGGCCCCGCGGAGCTCGTCGCCGCCGATGCCGCCGGTCATCACGCCGACGCACTGCACCCCCACCTTGCCGGCGGACTCGACGTCCCACATGGCGTCCCCGACCATCACGGCGTCGTCGGCGGAGACCCCGGCCTTGCCGAGTGCGACCCGGATGATGCCGGGGTCCGGCTTCGCCTGTCCGACGTCCTCGGAGCTGGTCTCGGCGGTGACCCACTCACCCGCGTCGAGCAGGTCACGCAGGCGGGCGAGTTCGTGCTCGGGCGCACTGGTCGCCAGGACCACGGCGTGCCCCGCTTCGGCGACGGCCTGCAGGAGATCGCGTGCACCCGGCAGCAGCCGGAGCCGCGGCATCTGCTCGGCGTAGTAGGCGGTGTGGAACTGCTTCGCGGTGTCGCGGGTCTCCTGGGACGCGTCAGGCAGCAGCGTCTCGAGCAGCTTCGCCGAGTCCATCCCGATCGCGCGGTGGATCCGCCAGGCGTCGACGGACTCCCCCGCCGCCAGGAACGCCCGCCACCACGCGTCGATGTGCGCGTAGTTCGAGTCGGCGAGGGTGCCGTCGATGTCGAAGAGGACTGCTGTCGTGGGTGCGTCGGCCATCCCACCATGCTGCTCGGGAGGCCCGGATCGCCTCCCAGGGGCGGCCCGCGTCCGTCAGACGGTGATCGTCTCCCCCGCGGGCAGGATCAGGACGGGCACCGGCCCGAGACCGTCCGGCCCGAGGAACCGCGCGGCGGACTGCTGGCCGAGGTCGCTCAGCATCGCCTCGTGGATCTGCACGGCCCGCTCCGGCGCCACGGCTCGCACGTAGTCGACGGCCTGGGCGGTGTTCGTCCACGGACCGCTCGTCGGCAGCAGCAGGGTCGGCACCGGGACACCGGGCTCGAGGTACGCGTCGCCCGGGTGGAACACCGCGTCGTCCACCAGGTAGCCGACGTTCGCGGTGGACGGGATGTCGGGGTGGATGACCGCGTGCTGCTCGCCGAAGACCCGGACGGAGAACGGTCCGACGGTGATCGCGTCGCCGGCGTGCACCGCTTGGACCCGGCCGTGGTGTTCGCCGAGCTGCTCGACGACGGTCTCCGGACCGCGGACGACGAGGTCCGGGTTGGCGGAGAGTCCCGCGCGCAGGGCGTCGATGTCGAAGTGGTCGGGGTGGTCGTGCGTGACGAGGACGCCCGCTGCTCCGCGGACGAGGTCGACGGCCTCGGGCGTGAACACCCCGGGGTCGATGACGAGGGTGACGCCGTCCTGCTCGAGGACGACGGTGGCGTGGTTGTACTTCGTCAACTCCATGCGCACAACTGTACAGCCGTGTTGTACTTCTCGGGCTCCCGGGAAGGTGAGGGGTCGTTCAGTCGGCCCGACGCGCGACCCGCTCGAACAGCTCGGGCAGACGGCGGAGCAGCGCACGCTCCTCGGCGTCGGTCTCCTCGCGGATCGCGTCGGCCAGCCAGTCCGTGCGGGCGTCCGTGTCCCGCTGCAGTGCAGCCCGGCCGGCGTCCGTGATCCGGATGACCGACGCTCGGCGGTCGGTGTCCGACGCCGTCCGGTCGACGTAGCCGAGCTCGGCCAGTTCGCCGACCGTGCGGGACTGCCCCTGGTGCTTCACCCCGCGGCGGCGCGCGAGTTCCGCGATCGTCATCGGACCCTCGCGGTGCAGGAACCCGAGGGTGGTGGTGTGGGTGGCCGGCAGCGCGTCCGCCTCGCGTCGTGCGGCACGCACGACCCGACCGATGGACTGTCGGAGCTCCGCAGCGAGCTCGTCGATCGGGTCCATGCCCGGAACGCTACCGCGTCACGGACAGGAGGCGCGGTGCCAGCTGGCACCGCGCCTCCTGTCCGTCACGGGGTTCCGCTCAGCTGCTGCGGACGTCGTCCGCCGCACCCTGCGCGTTGTCCTTGACGTCGGACGCGGCCCCCTGTGCCTCGCCCTTGACCGCCTGCGCGGCGTCCTGCGCGGTCCCCTTGAGGTCCTGCGCGTGCTCCTTCGCCACGTCGCCGAGCTGCGAGCCGACGTCCTTCGCCTGCTCCTTGACCTCGTCGACGAGCGGTGCAGCCTTGTCCTTCAGCTCACCGGCGAGCTCCTCTTCCTTCTCGGTCGTCGGCAGGAGCGACGACACCAGCCAACCGGCACCGAACGCGATGAGGCCGACGGCCAGGGGGTTGCCCTTCGCCTTCTCGACGCCCTTCTGCGCGACGTCCTTCGCCTGGCCGGTCGCACCCGAGGCGGAACCGGAGGCGCTCGAGCGGGCCGACTGGGCCGCGCCCATCACGGACTCGCGGACGTCCTGGAACCGGCCCTTCACCTTCTCGCTCTGGCGGTGGGCGATGGACGACGGGCTGACCTTGTCGGCGAGGGCGTCGACGTCGGAGCCGAGTTCGCCGCGGGTGCGCTCGATGTCGGCGCGGATCTCGTCTGGGGTGCTCATGGCTTCCTCCCGGTGTTGGGCTTGAGTGTCTCGGGGACTTCCTTGGCGGTCTCGACAGTCTGCGGGGCGCCCTTGATCTCCTTGATCTCCTTGCGCCCGCGGACGGCCAGGATCGCGGCGACGATCGCGTACACGACCGCGATGATCAGGGCGGACCAGGCGTTGCCGATCAGGTAACCGAGGCCCCACCACGCGGCGATCGACAGGAACAGCAGGGCGAACACTGCGGTGAGTCCGGCGCCGCCGAACATCCCGCCCGCCTTGCCGGCCTTCTTCGCGGAGTCGGTCAGCTCGGCCTTCGCGAGGGCGACCTCCTGCCGGAACAGGCTGGAGAGGTCGCGCGACACGTCGGACAGCAGCTCACCGAGCGGTGTGGTCGCAGCGCGCTCCTCGGGCGTCGGTTCGCCCAGGGGTGTCGCGCCGGGGACGGACTGGCTCATACGCCGCTCCCCGATCCGGTCGTGCCGTCGCCGGCCTCCTTCTCGTGCTTGACCTCGGTCGCGAGCGCCTTGGTCAGGCGGCCGGCCAGCAGGCCCGCGCCCGCGGCGATCGCGATGAAGGTGCCGGGGCGCTTCGCGGCGAAGGTCTTCACCTCGTCGAGCAGCGAGCCCGGGTCGCGGTTCTCGAGGAACCCGGCGGCGGAGGTCGCGCGGCCCGACAGGTCGCGGACGACCTTCGAGGCCACACCCTGCTCGTCGTCGTTCTCGGCCATGCGCCCGAGCTGCTCACCGAGGGAGCGGAGTCCGCCGGCAGCGCGCTGCTGCTGCTCGCCGGCCTGCTGCTTGAGGCTCTCGGACGCCTGGCCGTAGAGCTGCTTGGCGTGGTCGGTCGCCTCGGAGGCGACCTTCGACGCCTGCTCCTTGGCGGTGCCCGCGACGTTCGCGGCCTTCTCCTTGGCGTCGCCGGCGACGTCCTGCGCGGCACCCTTCGCCGCATCGGCCTTGCCGGAGCCGCTGCCATCGCCGCTGGAGCTGCCAGCGCCGCTGGAGCTGCTGACGCTGCCGGCGGACGCGGCGGACGGGACGGCGGGGAGCTGCTCGTCGGCCGGGACGGCGTCGAGGGGCGCGTCGAACGGCACCTCGGCGGCGCTGTCGCCGTACGGGTCGTCGGTCCGGGGCGCACCGGGGTCGGTGGGTCGCGCGGCGGGGGTACCGCTGGCGTACGACGGCACGCTCACGCCGGGGGCGACCTCGTGCCCCTCGGAGGCTGCGGTGCGGTCGTGGATGGGCGTCCCGGAGTCGTTCCCGGGTGGGTTCGTGGTCATGGTCGGCCTTCCGGTTGTCGTCGTCCCCGGCGTGCACCGGGGGCGTTTCGCAACGAACCTGCGCCGTGCCCTCTTGGGCCTGTCCCAGGATCACCGGGAAACGCGGTCCGGCAATCCGCACAGGCGACAGTCGGTTGGATCGACGGGTGCCCCGTGTCTCGGTCGTGATCCCTGTGCGGGACGATGCCGTGCACCTGCGCCGGTGCCTCGCCGCCCTCGCGGCCCAGACCCGGCCGGCCGACGAGGTCGTCGTGGTCGACAACGGCAGCACCGACGACAGCGCGGCGATCGCCCGGGACGCCGGCGCGGTCGTGGTCACCGAGCCGGTGCGCGGGATCGCCCGGGCCTCGGCGCGCGGCTACGACCGGGCGTCCGGCGACGTCGTCGTGCGGCTCGATGCCGACTCCGTCCCACCGCCGTCCTGGATCGCCGACGCCGTCCGCCTGCTCGCCGACCCCGAGGTCGTCGCGGTCACCGGTCCGGGCCGGCCCCGGAACGGCGGCCCCGTGGTGCGCCGACTGTGGGATGCCGTGTACATGGGCCCGTACTTCGTGCTGATGTGGAGTGCACTCGGACACCCACCGTTGTTCGGGTCCGCCATGGCGATGCGCCGGTCGACCTGGGCCGCGGTCGGGGGGCGAGCGCACCGGGACGACGCCGAGGTGCACGACGACGTCGACCTGAGCATGCAGCTCGACCCGGCCTGGCGGGTGGTGGCCGACCCCGTGCTCACGGTGCAGGTGTCCGCGCGACCGTTGTCGGGCCTCCCGTCCGTCTGGGTGCGGACGCGACGCGCCTTCCACACGTTCCGCGTGAACGGCCGGCGGGCCAACCCGGTGCGACGGTGGGCACGACGGCTGCGATCGCGGTCGCGGTCGCAGCGGTGGTGGCGAAGCCGCTGACGACGGCTCCGGTCAGCCGGTCACCGAGCGGGCCGCGACCGCACGTGCGCCCGCTCGCCCTGCGGCCCGTACAGGCACAGCACCTCGGTGACGGAGTCGGTCACGTTGCCCATCCAGTGCGGGGTGTGGGTGTCGAACTCGGCGACCTCTCCGGGACCCAGGTCGAGGTCGTGCTCCCCCAGCACCAGCCGGAGCCGTCCGGACAGCACGTAGAGCCACTCGTAGCCCTCGTGCGTCTTGAGCGACGGTTCCCCACCCGGGGTGTTCGGCGGGAACAGCTGCTTGAACGAGCGCACCCCGCCGGTCCGCTTCGTCAGCGGCACGACCACGCGGCCGCCGTGCACCTCGGGCTTCATGTGCACGCGCGGGTCGCCGGTCTGCGGTGCGCCGACCAGGTCGTCGAGGGGCACCTGGTACGCCCGCGCGAGGGGCAGCAGCAGTTCGAGTGTGGGCTTCCGCTGGCCGGACTCGAGCCGCGACAGGGTGCTCACCGAGATCCCCGTCTGCTCGGACAGTGCTGCGAGCGTGACGTCGCGGTGGGCGCGCAGCGCGCGGAGTCGGGGGCCGACTCCGTCGACGACGTCGGCCGTCGTGCGCGCGACCGGTCCCGTGGTGCTGTGTGCCATGCGGGCCATGTTGCCACATCGGCAAACTTCATTGCCGTTCACTCGTGACCGGCCGCATGATCAGCGCATGCTTGAACACTTCGACGTCATCGTCATCGGCGGCTCGGCCGCCGGCCTCTCCGCCGCCCTGATCCTCGGCCGTTCGCGGCGCTCGGTGCTCGTCGTCGACTCCGGCGAGCCCCGCAACGCTCCGGCGGCCGGCGCACACAACTACCTCGGACACGAGGGCGTCGCGCCCGCCGAGCTGATCCGCATCGGTCGTGACGAGGTCGCCGCCTACGGCATCCAGGTCACGGCCGGGAGGGTCGTGGCCACGTCCGCCACGACCGGTGACGGTCACGACCCGGTCGGCTTCTCGGTCACGCTGGACTCCGGCGCGGTCGTCACGGCCCGCAGACTGGTCGTCGCCTCCGGCGCCGTGGACGTCCTGCCCGAGGTCCCGGGCCTGGCCGAACAGTGGGGGCGCGGGGTCGTGCACTGCCCGTTCTGCCACGGCTGGGAGGTCCGCGACCAGCGGATCGGGGTCCTCGTCACGACGCCGAACGCCGCACACCACGCGCTCATGTTCCGGGCGCTGAGCGATCGGGTGACCGCGTTCCTGACCGATCCAGCACTGATGGACGACACCGCCCTGGCGGGTTTGGCCGCTCGCGGCATCTCGGTGGTTCAGGGCCCGGTCGCCGCCGTGGTCTCCGAGGGTGACCGGCTGACCGGGGTCCGGCGCGGCGACGGTTCCTTCGTCGAGCTCGATGCCCTGGCCACGGCGAGCCGGCCCGAGGCGCGGGTGGACTTCCTGTCCGGGCTCGGCCTCGCCGCCACCGACCAGTTCATGGGCGACCACCGCTTCGCGACGGCGCTGACCGTGGACGCTGCCGGGCAGACCGCCGTGCGCGGGGTGTCCGCGGCCGGCAACGTGACGGCCCCGATGGCGACGGTCATCGCGTCGGCAGCTGCCGGCACCCAGGTGGGTGCAGCGGTGCACGGCGACCTGGTGCAGGCCGACCTGGCCGCGGCGCTGGCCGGGGTCGGCGCGGGCGCTGTTTCGGGCGCTGTTTCGGGCTGAGCGACAGTTCGCGGGGCCGGTCGGGCGTGCAGTGTCGGTGAGCGCGAAACTCGGCGTGGGTCAGTCGACGCGGTAGCCGGCCTGTGCAGCCAGCAGCGGTGCGAGCGTGTACAGCTGGTCGGCGCCGATCGTGGCTCCGCGGAACCCCTCGAGCCGCTCGACCCGATCGAGGTCCGCTCCCCGCAGGTCCACGTGCTCGATGCGGGTGTTCGACCCCTCGGCGGCGCGGATGCTGCTGCCGTCGAACGACACCCGCAGCAGCTTCGCGTCGGCGATGTCGAGCTCGTCGATGACGCAGTCGCGGAACACGACGTCGGTGATCGTCGAGCCGCGCAGGTTCACGAACCCGAACTTCATGCCGACGAACTCGACGCCGTTCAGTCCGGAGTCGTACAGCTCCGCCGAGCCGACCCGACCACCGGAGACCCGGACCTCGCGCCACGAGCTGCTCGACGCCCGCAGGATCGGGGCGTCGAGCGAGTCGATGACCGAGTCACGGACCCGGAGCCCACGGAAGTCCGCATCGTCGCCCCGGAACGTATCGATGACACACTCCTCGATCTCCAGGTCGGGCAGCCGCTCGCCGGCCAGGTCGAGGACGTCGATGCGCTTGCCCTCGAGGCGGTCCCCCGTCAGGACGTCACCGGGAGCTGGCGCCCAGTCCTCGAGGTTCGTCGGTTCGGTCAGGGTGATGCGCGGGGCGTCGGTGCCGGAGGAGCGTGCCATGCCCCCAGTCTGGCGGTGACCGCCGACCCTGCGGGTCACGACCGCGGTCGGGTGAGGACGCTGTCCAGCCGGTAGTCCTTCGCCGGACCACGTGCCTCCCACCGCACCGTCCAGCGGTCTTCGTCGCCGTCGAAGGCACCCGTGTAGTCGTCCGGAGCGCAGGCGTGGGCGACGCTCGTGCCCCAGACCCAGTCGTGGAAGACCCGACCGTCGGAGAAGTGCACGGTCCAGCCGCCGTCGGGACCCCGCCGGAGGAGGAGGGTCCGGGACACCGGGGTGGACCGGCCGTCGAAGATCATCACGCCGGACTCGTCCCAGCGCACCTCGTCGTCGCCGACCCGGGTCAGGGTGGTGGTCCCGGTGACGGTCCCCGCGGCCCCGGTGCGGTGGTCGTGCACGGCGCGGTGGAGTTCCCACACCCCGAGCAGGTCCGTCGGCAGCAGCACCGGACCAGGCTAACGGCGCAGGGCCTCGGCCCGCGCGGCTCGGCGCTCGTCGTCGGTGATGACACCGCGGGCGTGCAGCTCGTCGAGTTCGAGGAGCCGCTGCTCCGGCGAGGTCCGACGGGCACCGTGGGGGCGCCGACTGCGGACGACCGCGATGCACACGGCGACGATGACCACGATGACGACGAGCGCCATCAGCAGGGTCCAGACGAGGTCGTAGACCGGCGGGATCAGGGGGTTGCGGACGTCTTCGGAGGCGATCATCGTCCGCGCAGGGCCTCGGCTCGGGCGCTGCGGTGCTCCTCGTCGGAGATCACACCGCGCGCGTGCAGGTCGTCGAGTTCGGCGAGGCGCTGCTCGAGCGGCTTGTCCGGAGCGAACGTGCGGCTCTGCATCGCCTGGTACGCGATGTCCTCCTGCATGGTGAGCGGGTTCTGACCACGGTCGGCCATCCGCTTGCCCCGGTAGAGCGAGAGGATGACGATCGTCAGGGTCGTGAGGATCATCAGCGCCGCGACGACCCCGAACGCGATGCCGAACCAGCCGCCGAACAGGTCGGACATCCCCGACTCCCCCGGCCCCTCGAGCTCACTGAACGCGGACCAACTGAGCACCATCGCACTCCCCCTTCTCACAACGACGAGCGAAGCGTAGCGCGAGACGGGGAACACGAGCGGGCGTTCCTTCCCAGAACGCCCGCGATGGAATGTGGAACCGGGCGTACCTGGTCAGAACTTCCGACCCGGTACGCCCGGGAGCACCCGGTACGCCCGAAAGCACCCAGGCAGCGCCGACCCCGGCCAGCCGCAGCCCGCTCAGCCGCGGAGCGGCCCGGACCCCGGAACGTTCGCACCGTCCGCGAACCCGGCCACGAGTGCACGCAACGCTTCTTCGGAGGTGTGCCGGGCCTCCCATCCGAGCACCGACCGGGCACGGTCGGTCCGCATGATCGGCACCCCGGCCGCGATGTCGATCCACCCGGCGTCCGTCGGCTGCAACCGCAGCCGCCACGTGACCGTCACGATCCCGCGCAGCAACCGCAGCGGGATCCGCACGGCACCGAGCATGCCGAAGGCGCGGGCCAGTCTCGGCGGGTTGAGCACGGGCGACGCGGCGATGTTGAACGCCCCGGATGCCCGTCGGTCGACCGCGCGCCAGTAGGCGTCCGCGACGTCGTCGGCGTGCACGGCCTGGAACACGAACGGGTACGGCAGCGGCAGCACGAGCCAGCGGATCCACCGCACGATCGACATCGGCACGAGGTGTCCGAGGAACAGCCCCCGGATCTCGGCGGCGGCGTCCCGCTGGAAGATCAGCCCCGGGCGCAGCCGGGTGACGGTCACGGAGGGGTGTTCGGCCTCGAACGCGTCCATCGCCGCTTCGTTGGCGGCCTTGTGGATCGAGTACGTCGCCGTCGGGATGCCGTCGGCGGGCCAGCTCTCGTCCACGGGGGTGTGCTTGCCGTCGACGTCCACCCCGCGGTAGGCGCCGACCGAGGACGCGACGACGACCTGAGGCACCTCGGCGCGCGCGACGGCAGCCAGGACGTTCGCCGTGCCGGTCACGTTCGTGCGGTGCTGCGCGGGGATGTCGTGCGTCGGCTGGAGGGCCCACGCCAGGTGGATGACGGCGTCGGCGCCCTGGAACACGGCCGTGAGCTGGTCCACGGCGTCCGCGGCACCGACGTCGACCGCGTGCCAGACGGCGGCGGCGTACGGCTCCGCGCGGAGGTCCGGCAGCCGCCGGGCGACGCCGACGATCTGGACGCCGGCGGCGTGACGGCCGGTGTCGCCGGCGGCGTGACGGCCGCTGTCACCGTCGCCGTCGGCGCGCACGGCCGCGAGCCGACGGAGCACCGCCGTCCCCACGTTGCCGGTCGCGCCGACGACGACGACGCGCATCAGGCTGCGGCCATCGCTGGGTCGAGCACGACCTTGACGCAGTTGTCCTGCTTCTTCTGGAAGACCTCGTACATGCGCGGGGCCTCCTCGAGCGAGACGCGGTGGGTGGTCAGGTCGAGCGTGCCGAGCGGGTCCGACGGGTCGGAGACGAGCGGCATGATGTCGTCGATCCAACGCTTCACGTTGCACTGGCCCTCGCGGATGGTGATCTGCTTGTCGAACAGCGTCATCATCGGCATCGGGTCGGCCATGCCGCCGTAGACACCGCTCAGCGAGACGGTGCCACCGCGGCGGACCAGGTCGATCGCCGCGTGCACGGCGGCCAGCCGGTCGACACCGGCGGTCTCGATCGCCTTCTGCGCGAGCTTGTCGGGCAGCAGGCCGGCGGCACGCTGTGCGAAGCCCGCCATCGGGTTGCCGTGGGCCTCCATGCCGACGGCGTCGACGACCCCGTCGGGGCCGCGCCCGTCGGTCAGGTCGACGAGCTCGGGCACCAGGTCCTTCGTCAGGTCGAACACCTCGGCGCCGTGCTTCGCCCCGAGGTCACGGCGGACCTGCTCGGGGTCGACGGCGAGCACGCGGTAGCCGAGGTGCTTGCCGATGCGGGCGGCGAACTGGCCGACCGGGCCGAGGCCGAGCACGGCGAGCGTGCCGCCCTCGGGCACCTGGGCGTACTGCACGGCCTGCCACGCGGTCGGCAGGATGTCGCTCAGGAACAGCCAGCGGTCGTCGGGGGTGCCGTCGTCCGGAACGACGATGGGGCCGTAGTCGGCGTGCGGCACGCGCAGGTACTCGGCCTGGCCACCGGGGACCTGGCCGTACATCTTGGTGTAGCCGAACAGCGAGGCACCGGTGCCGTACTCGGTCACCTGGGTGGTCTCGCACTGCGACTGCAGGCCGTGCTGGCACATCCAGCAGTGGCCGCAGGAGATGTTGAAGGGGATGACGACCCGGTCGCCGACCTTCAGGTTCGTGACGCCGGATCCGACCTCTTCCACGATGCCCATCGGCTCGTGGCCGAGGACGTCGCCGCGGTCGATGTACGGGCCGAGCACGCGGTACAGGTGCAGGTCGGACCCGCAGATCGCCGTGGAGGTGATCCGCACGATCGCGTCGGTCGGCTCCTGGATGGTCGGGTCGGGGACGGTCTCGACGGACACCTTCTCGGTGCCCTGGTAGGTCAGTGCGCGCACGTTGCGTTCCTCTCGTGGTCGCTTCGAGCCGGCCTGGAGGCACGACTCGCGTTCCCCTCCTCGGTACGCGCCCGCCCCGTGGACGCTCCCAGCCCCGCGTCCCCCTCGCGCACGTCGGCGCGGGTGGGCAGCCGTGGCCGCGACCTCAGGCGAGGACGGCCGTGAGGACCCGCTCGTGCTCGTCGCGACCGCCCGGTCCGGCGCTGCCGGCGAGCATGATGAGCGCCTTCCACAGCGCCCATCCCCGTGCACGCGCCCACGTGTCGTCGTCCAGGTCGACGGCCTGTCGGAACATCCGTCGCGCCGGGCCGTCCAGCATCGTCCACGCGAGCACGAGGTCGCACGCCGGGTCCCCCACGCCGCACGTGCCGAAGTCGATCACCGCGCACAGCCGCCCGGTGTCGTCGACGAGCAGGTTGCCCGGGGCGACGTCGCCGTGGAACCAGACGGCCGGCGCCTCCCACCGGCTGGCGAGGGCCTCGGCCCAGACCGCTTCGCACGCGCCGCGGTCGACGACGGAGCCGCTGCCGCTGGCGAGCGTGTCGAGCGTGTCGAGCGCCGCCCGCACCTCGGCGTCGTACACGGACGGGTGCTCCCCGCGGTGGAACGAGTGCGCGCCGGCGGTGGGACCGCCCGTCGCCGGGATGCTCCGGAGCTGCCGGAGCACCGCACCGACCTCGGCCGCGAAGCGCTCGTGGTCGAGGTCGAGGTCTTCGACCTGCACGGCCGGCACCCCGTCGAGCCACCGCCGCACCGACCACGGGAACGGGAATCCCTGGCCCGGTTCCCCGAGCGCCACGGGTTCCGGCACGGCGACGTCCAGCCGCCGGGCGAGGTACGGCAGGACGTCCTGCTCCTTCTCGACCGCGGGCACGTAGCCGGCCGCGCTCGGCAGTCGCACCGACAGGGCGTCCCCGAGCCGGTAGGTGCGGTTGTCCCAGCCCTGGTGGTCGACCTCGTGCACGGGCAGGTCGGCCCAGTCGGGGAACTGCTCCGCGACGAGTCGTTCGACGAGTCCGGCGTCGATCCGGGGCACCTCGGTGTGCATGCCCGCAGCCTAGGCGTCGGACCGGGCCGGCGGTGGGGCCGGTGCGCGCGGGCGGCCAGCGGCGGGGCGGACTCGCACCGGGCCTCCCGGCCGTCGCCTCAGGCGGGTTCTGCCAGGGCGAGCAAGGCGTCGCGCGCGACCGCGAGCTCCCGCTCGTCCAGGTAGGGCGGCATGCCGACCGCGGCCGCGAGGCCCTCGGCCGCGTGCCGGACCACCAGTGCGCGGTCCTCGGGCAGGCCGTCGCGTGCGAACAGCGTCCGCCAGTGCTCGGCGTCGGCGGCGACGGCCGCGGCGATCCCCGGGACGGCCATCAGACCGGGCCAGTGCGACGACGGTGCGAACAGGTCCATCGCCTGCTCGCTGCCGCCGCAGAGCGTCCGGACGTAGGCGCGGAGGACCTTGCCCGGTCGGTTCTCGGCGAGGTCCACGTGCTGCATGACCTCGTCCGTGAACGCGGCCAACCCGTGCTCGACGACCGCGAGCAGGAGTTCGTCCTTCGACGGGAAGTGGTGCAGCAGCCCGCTCTTCGAGACGCCGGCTTCGGTCGCGATCTCGGCGACGCTCACCCGCGTACCGCGCTCGGCGAGCAATCGGCGTGCGGACTCGAGCACGGCCTGCCGCGTGCGCTCGCGGTCGCGGGAGCCGTCGGTGCCGGTGCCGGGGCCCGTGCTGCGGTCAGTGGTCATGCGGTCCATCCTGCCGGTTCGGGATGACCCGGAGCGCGACCACGGCGGCGACCGCGAGCAGCACCGCGGCGCAGACGGAGGCGAGTTGCATGCCACCGGTGAACGCCTCACGGGCGTGCTCGAGCACCGGCGACCCCGGTTGCAGTACCTGGCTCGCCGACGCCAGCGACTCCCGGACCCGGTCCGCGACCCCCGCACCCAGGCTGTCGCCCGTGAGGTCGAGGTTCGACCGGTAGAACGCGGTCTGCAGCGACCCGAGCACCGCGATGCCGAGCGCGACGCCGAGCTCGTACCCGGTCTCCGAGATCGCCGAGGCGGCGCCCGCACGCTCCCGCGGAGCCGCGGCGACGACCGCGTCCGTCGCCAGCGTCATCGACACCCCGACGCCGAGGCCGACCACGGCGAGCGCGATGGCGATCCCCCAGTACGTCGGCAGCCCCTCGGCGAAGGCGAGTCCGGCCATGCCGACCGCGGCGACCGCCAGCCCGAGGCCGATGGAGCGACCGGGGCCGACGCGACGGGAGAGCAGGCCGATCACGGCGATGACCGCGATGGACGCCAGGGTGGCCGGCAGCTCCGCGGCTCCGGCGAGCAGCGGGGTGAACCCGCGCACCAGCTGCAGGTACTGCGAGAAGAAGAACAGCAGACCGCTCAGCGCGAAGACGGACAGCGAGTTCGCGACCACCGCACCGGAGAACGCCGGGATCCGGAACAGCTGCAGGTCGATGAGCGGCGTGGTCAGGCGCTTCTGCCGCCGGACGAACCACCAGCCCGACGCGAGCCCGAGCAACGCGGTCGCCGGCACCGTCCAGTCGAACCCGTGCCCGGCGACGTGCTTCACGGCGTAGACCAGCGGCACGATCGCGAGCACCGAGAGCACCGCGGAGAGCAGGTCGATCGGGGTCCGGGCGCCGCCGCGGGACTCCGGCAGCAGGAACGCCCCGGCGACGACGATCACCGCGATGACGGGGATGTTGATGAGGAACACCGACCCCCACCAGAAGTGTTCCAGCAGCGCCCCGCCGACGAGTGGTCCGGCCGCGGCACCACCGGTCGCGCCCGCGGACCACACCGCGATGGCTGTGGTGCGCTGCCGCGGGTCGCGGAAGATCGTGCGCACCAGCGACAGCGTCGAGGGCATCAGGGTGGCGCCGGCGACGCCGAGGAGTGCCCGTGCGGCGATGAGCAGCTCCGGGCTCGAGGCGAAGGCCGCAGCGGCCGATGCCAGTCCGAACGCGACGGAGCCGACGAGCAGCAGGCGCTTCCGACCGATCCGATCGGCGACGTTGCCCATCGTGACGAGCAACCCGGCGAGTGCGAACGAGTAGACGTCGCCGATCCAGAGCACCTGGGTCGCGGTCGGGTCGAGGTCGGCGGTCAGGGACGGCACCGCCAGGGCCAGCACGGTGCCGTCGATCGCCAGGAGCACCACGGCCAGGGTGAGGACGCCGAGGGACGCCCACTCACGGACGGAGGCGCGGTGGGTCGGGGTGGTGCTGGTCGTGGTCATCGGTCGACCGTAACCGACCATTTGGTCGGTTGGGCAGACTGCACAGTCGGTTCACAGCACAGCACAGCGCCGCTCGGTCAGCCCCGCAGCCGGTCACGCTCCCCTGGCGGCAGGTGCTCGGTGGCCGTCCGGCGGGCGGCCGGGCTGAGGAACCGGCCGCTCTGCTCGAGGAACGCCACGAGTGCCGGCTCGGACGCCCGCTTCCCCGTCTCGCGCAGGACGAGACCGAGCGCCGACTGCACCGTCTCGCTGCGCTCCCGAACCAGGCGCCCGGCGATCCCGAGCGGCACCTCGGCGTCGCCCTGCTTCGCGAACGCCAGGGTCGCCACGACCGCGATCCGGCGGACCATCGCGACGTCGGACTTCGCCAGCGCGAACAGCGGGCCGGTCGAGGCGCCCACCAACGGGGCGCCGACGAGTTCCTCGGCGGCCAGGTCGACGAGCACCGGGTCCTCGAACCGCTCGGCCTTCGCCGCGGACAGGTACTCGTCGGTGAGCTCCGGGTCCGGGTGCGCCCGCATCGCCTGCACGAGCAGCAGGACGGCGACGAGCTTCGCGCCGTCGTCCTCGCTCCAGAGCAGCGCCGAGCGCTCCCCCTCGTCGAGGTCGTGGAACTGCCGCGCGACCCGGCGGGCCGCAGCGACGTCGCCGGTGGTGCGGGCGAACGCCGCCAGCACGGCTTCCGCGTCGCGCGCTGCCGGGAGGCCCGTCACGCGACCTCCCCGTCGCTCGCGTCGTTCTGTGGTGCCCTCCGACGCCCGCGGCTGAGCACGATGACCGCGACGACCACCAGGAACGCCGCGAACAGCCAGGTGCCGACCTGCGGGTCGACCAGGCGCGCCAGCACGGCGCCACCCGGCGAGCAGACGGCGGCGGTGATGCCGACCGTCAGCCCGACCCGCAGGTCGACCGCGCGACGCCGCAGGTTCGCGACCGTCCCGGACACCGACGTCGGCACCATCGTGAGGAGCGACGTGCCCTTCGCCAGCAGGTCGCCGGCGCCGAGCACGACCTCGAGCCCCGGCACGATGACGACCCCGCCGCCGACCCCGACGAGCCCGGACAGCACCCCCGACAGCAGCCCGAGCAGCAGCAGGACGATCGCCTCGACGACCCCGAAGTGCACCTCGCCGCCGCGGGTCGGCACCGTGGTGAACAGCGACACCAGCACGACGGCGATGAACCCGACGAAGATCCAGGGCAGCACGCGGAGCGGCAGGGCACGGAGCAGCCGGGCACCGATCGGCGCGCCGATGACGCTGCCGACCGCCAGGGTCAGGGCCGCCAGCCAGTGCACCTCGCCCTGCACGGCGTAGGTGACCGCACCGACGACGGCGGCGGGGGCGATCGCCACGAGCGACGTGGCCGAGGCCCGACGCTGGTCCATCTGTGCGAAGGCCATGAGCGCCGGTACCACGATGACCCCACCGCCGACGCCGAACAGCCCGGACAGGACCCCCGCCAGGACCCCGATCGCCACCAACACGAGCACCGTTCCGCCGCGCTTCCTCATCCTGCCCAGGCTATCCGCGCCGCGGGCGTGCTCTCGCACGGTGCGAGGTGGCCCGCACTTGGAGTGCAGGAATGGTCGGCTGCCCGAAGGCGACCCGACCATTTCTGCTCACGAAGCGAACGTCATCTCGCGAATCGCGGCGTCAGGAGCAGTAGTCGGCCACCGGCTCGCTCGTGCCGCTCACGAAGACGGTCGCCACGCGGCCGCTCCCCTCGCCGACCTGGAACACGATGTACCGCTCGCCGGACCGAACCGCCCAGAACGTGTCACGGGTACCACCCGCCGCGTCCGTCCGGGTCTGGACCAGGTCCGGGTAGGCGCCCCTGACCTCGGCGAGGGTGCTGCCCAGACCGACCCCCTCGAGCGTCTTCGGGCCGACCTGCTGGCCCGGTGCGGCGTCCTGCCCCTGCTGGATGACGACCGTACCGACCGTGCCGCCGGCGACGACCTCGACGACACGCTCGCCGCCGGGTCCGTCCCAGATCCTGGAGTTCGTGTTCGGGCAACCGAACGGGTAGATCACGGTCCCCTTGTCGTCGATCAGGGGCGGCGCAGGCGAGAACGCAGCTCGCAGTGCGGCGTCGTCGGACCCGGCGGGGCTGCCGAGCGTCGCCGGTCCGACGGCATCCGCCGAGATCGTCCACGTCGACCAGTCCGTCGCCGAGTACGGCGGGGCGGTCGGCGTGGGCGTGGGCGTCGGGGTCGGTTCACCGACGACCGGCGCCGACGACGGCGTGACGGTCTGGCTCGGCTGGCTGGTGGCGCTCGGCGTGGGCTCGGGCTCGGTGGGCGACGTCGGGATGAGTCCGAGCGCGACGCCACCACCCGCCGTCCCCACGGCGAGCAGGGCGATGACGGTGATGATGATGCCGGTGCGACGTCCACGGCGCTTCCGCGGTTCGGCCCGCTCGAGCACGTTCTGCTTCATCGAGACGAGCATGCGCTGCAGGTCGTCTCCGATCGGGGGCTCGGAGTTCATCGCTGCACCTCCTTCGTCGCTCTGGACCCCCGCCGTGGCGTGGGTCCCGACGGGCGGAGTCCGAGGTGCTGCGCGGCTTCCGACCACGTCCGCCCCTCGACGAGACAGAGCTCGACGAGTCGTCGGTCGGTCTCGGGGAGGGCGAGCAGGTCGTCCTCAACCCAGCGCAACGGCGCAGCGCCGCCGCCGTCCGCATCACTCGTCCGGGCGTGGGATCGGCAGACGGCCAGGAGCCAGGGCAGCAGCAGACCGGTGGGCAGGTACAAGCCGTCGGCGTGCTGCCAGAGCGACAGGAACGACTCCTGCACGACGCGCTCGACGTCGGTCGGCGTCGCGGACACCGCCCACGCGTAGCGCGTCAGCACCGGGGCGAACCGGTCGAACGCGGTCGCCAGTGCGCTACGGTCCCCGGCGACCATCCGGCGCACGAGGTGTGAGTCATCGTTCGTCACAGCACTCCCTTCACTTCAGGAGTGTCGCGAGTTCGGCGATCCTGACAGCCGAAGCGCTCGGTTCGGTCGCATCACCGGAAGTGCAGCACCGAGAGCGGGTCGATGAGCGAGCCGGCCTGGCGCACCTCGACGTGCACGTGGGCCCCGGTGGACTGCCCGGTGTTGCCGGACTTGCCCACCTCGTTGCCCTTCGACACGATCTGCCCCTGCTTCACGCCGATCTTGCTGAGGTGCGCGGTGAGGACGGTGGTGTTGCCGTACGTGACGACGACGTAGTTGCCGTAGGACGCGTGGTTCGCGACGGTGGTGGTGACCGTCCCGGTCCCCGAGGCGTACACGGGCGTCCCGCTCCCCACGGGCGAGTCGGTGCCCTGGTGGTAGCGCGGGACGTGTCCGACGCCGCGGTCGTCACCGTACCGGCCGGAGATCTTGGTGCTGGCGACCGGCCACAGCAGCCCGGTCACGGGGCGGGTCGACCACGCCCGGGTGTCGGACTTGCCGTAGAGCACGACGTTGCCGTCGACCTGCACGAGGAGCCGTCCGCCGCCGGCACGACTCGTGGCACTCGACCAGAGCCACTTGTCCGCGGCCGAGTAGACGGCGAAGTTGCCGTCGGCCTGCACCGAGGCGTAGGCCCCGGCGTTCCCGGCGGTCTTCGTCGCCCAGACCTGCTTGCCGTTCACGACCTGTGCGAGCACTCCGTCGGCGCGCATGGCGAGGGTCCGGGCGTTGGTGCGGTCGGACCGCAGGACCGTCCCCGGCAGGATGAGGTTCCCCGCGGCGACGCTGTCCTGGTACGTGGGGAACTCGACGACGCTCTTGTTGGCCGTGTTGATCATGCGCATCGTGCCGTCCGGTCGGACCCCGAAGTTCCGGCCGACGTGCCCGGCGCCGCCCCAGAGCGCGATCCGCACGTTGTTGTGCACGATGGCGAGCGTGCCGTTCGCCCGGATCTGCGCGAAGGCCCCGGACTTGCCGGACGTGTTCGACGCCCAGAGCACCTTGCGACCGATGCCGTACTCGACGAGGTTGCCGTCGCCCTGCATGACGAGCTGGAACTGCCCGTTGTTCGAGGTCACCGAGTCGCCCGGCCAGAGCGTCTTGCCCGCGGCGACGGTGCCCGTGTAGACGATCGGAGCGGCGGCGGCCGGGGTGGCGGTGCTCACCAGCCCCGTCGCGACGGCGGCGAGCGCGACGAGCGCTGCGACGACCCGAGCGCGGACTGGGCGGAGGCGAGCCGAAGACGACGAAGTGCGGCGCATGAGTTCCCTGAGCTGGGACCGCAGGGAGGCGGTCCAGGTGGCGGACGCGCCCCTGCGCGACCGTTCAGCGGCACGTCGGTTACGCGCCGCCGAACGATGGTCACCTTTTCCGGGGGGAGAAACAACCCCCTTGACGCGGTGGGGACAACCCCAGTTCCGGGGGTACGCGGCGGGGCAGGAGCCGGAGGCGGCAGGCTGCGGCAGCGCTCACCCGGGTGCCGGGACGCCGGGAGCGCGCAAGATGGTGGCATGCCGACGCCGAACCCCGCCTTCGTCCCGCCCGCAGCGCAGACCACCCGTCCGGACCTGCAGGGCACGTTCGGGATGGCGGCCTCGACCCACTGGATCGCGACGGCCACGGCCCAGTCGGTGCTCGAGCGTGGCGGCAACGCCTTCGACGCGGCCGTTGCCGGTGCCTTCGTCCTGCAGGTCGTGGAGCCCCACCTGAACGGCCCCGGCGGTGACCTGACGGCGGTCTTCGCGACGGCCGTGAACCCCGTGCCGACGGTGCTGGTCGGTCAGGGCCCTGCCCCCGAGGGCGCGACCCCGGAGCACTACCGCGCCGAGGGCCTCGACCTGGTCCCCGGCTCCGGCGCGCTGGCCGCCACCGTCCCCGGTGCGGTGGACGCGTGGCTGCTCCTGCTCCGCGACCACGGCACCTGGGAGCTGGCCGACGTCCTCGCCCCCGCGATCGGGTACGCCCGCGACGGCCACCCGGTCGCACCTGCGGTGGTCCGGACGATCACCGCCGTGCGCGAGCTGTTCGAGCAGCACTGGCCCACCTCCGCCACGCAGTGGCTGCCGGGAGGCACGGTGCCGGTCCCCGGGGACCTGGTGCGCAACGAGGCACTCGCTGCAGTGCTCGACCGGCTGGTCGACGCAGGCGCGGGTGCCGGCAGCCGGACCGGCCGCATCGATGCGGCCCGGTCCGAGTGGGCGGAGGGGTTCGTCGCCGAGGCGATCGACCGGTTCGTCCGCGAACCGCACCGGCACGCGTCGGGCACCGACCACGCGGGGGTGATCCGGGCGTCCGACCTGGCGGCGTTCCGCGCGTCGTACGAACCCGCGACGACCGCCGAGTTCCGAGGCTGCACGATCGCCAAGACCGGGCCGTGGGGCCAGGGGCCGGCGCTGCTCCAGACCCTGCGGCTGCTGGAACCGCTCGACGACGCCCTGCTCGACCCGTCGACCGAGCTCGGCGCGCACACGATCGTCGAGGCGCAGAAGCTCGCCCTCGCCGACCGTGAGGCGTTCTACGGCGACGGCGAGGTCCCGATGGACGTCCTGCTCTCCGACGCCTACGCCGACGAGCGCCGTGCGCTGATCGGCGAGCGGGCTTCGGCGGAGCTCCGCCCCGGAACGATCGCCGGGATCGAGCACGCGCTGCCGCCGGTCCGGACCTCGTACGACTCCTCCGGTTCGGTCGGCGTGGGCGAACCGACCGTGCAGGTCGCCCGCGACACCGAAGCCGACACCGAGGTCCCGCCGGCCGCTCCCCTCGAGGACCGCGGCGAGCCGTTCGTGACCGCCGACGGCGAGACCCGCGGCGACACGTGCCACATCGACGTCGTGGACCGCTGGGGCAACATCGTCAGTGCGACCCCGTCCGGTGGCTGGCTGCAGTCGTCACCGACGATCCCCGAGCTCGGGTTCTGCCTCGGCACCCGCCTGCAGATGACCTGGCTCGAACCGGACACCGCCTCGACCCTGCGGCCCGGCGAGCGCCCCCGCACCACGCTGACCCCGACCCTGGTGCTCCGCGACGGGCAGCCGGTCGCCGCACTCGGTTCCCCCGGCGGTGACCAGCAGGACCAGTGGCAGCTGCTGTTCCTGCTGCGCTGGATCGTCGGCGGGTACTCCCCGCAGCAGGCCATCGACGCGCCGGCGCTGCACACCACGTCGTTCCCGGGGTCGTTCTGGCCGCGCACGTGGGAGCCCGCGGGCCTGGTCGTCGAGGACCGCCTGGGGGACGAGGTCATCGCGGCACTCGAGGCCCGCGGACACGTCGTGACCCGCGGCGGTGACTGGAGCCTCGGCCGGCTGTCGTGCGTCACCCGCGACCCGGAGACCGGGATCCTCGGTGCCGCCGCGAACCCTCGGGGCGCGCAGGGCTACGCCGCGGGACGCTAAAGCGTCGGGACGACCACCGCGCGGCCCGAGAGCTCCCCGGCCTCGAGCTTCCGGTACGCCTCGAGTGCGTCGGACAGCGCGTACCGCTCGACGTCGGGGACGATCTGGCCGGCGCGGTACATCGCGACGACCTCGTGCAGGTCCTCGATCGTGCCCCAGTAGGTGTTCGTGATCGTCGACTCGTACGGCGTCGCGAAGAAGTTCCACTCGGTCGTGCCACCGGCGATCCCGACGACGGTGAACCGCCCGCCGACCGCCATCGACGCCTGCGCGACCTTGATCGTGGGGGTGGCACCGACGAAGTCGAAGGCCGCGTCGACGCCGCGTCCGCCGGTGATCTCGCGGATGCGCTCGGCCTGGTCCGGGCCGCCGGGGACGGTGATCGCGCCACGGGCGGCGGCGCGGTCCATCGCGTCCTGCTTCATGTCGGTCGCGATGACCGTGGCGCCGGTGAGCGCCGTCAGGATCTGCACGGCGATCTGCCCGAGGCCACCGAGCCCGACGACGAGCGCGAAGCGACCGCCACCTGCCAGGTTCGGCAGGGAGTTCTTGATCGCGTGGTACGGCGTGAGCGCGGCGTCGCTGAGCGGTGCGGCGGCGATCGGGTCGGCGTCACCGAGCGGCACGAGGTTCCGCGCCGGGACGCTCACGTACTCCGCCATGCCACCGTCGCGCCCGAGGCCGATGCCCATGTACGGGTTCGTCGCGGCGTTCTCGCAGTACGTGTCCTGCCCCTTCGAGCAGTACGAGCAGTGCCCGCAGCCGACCGGCCCGTAGACCAGGTAGGCGTCGCCCTCGGCGAAGCCGGTGACCCCGTCGCCGACGGCCTCGACCCAGCCGGAGTTCTCGTGGCCGAGCACGAACGCGGGTGCCTGGGCTCCCGGCTGCCCCTGCTGGAACTCCCGGTACACGGCGACGTCCGAGTGGCAGGCGCCGGCGCCGGCGACCTTGAGCAGGACCTCACCGGGCCCGGGTGTGGGCTTCGGGACCTCGGTCAGGGACGGGAAGGTCTGGTACTGCTCGAACACGACGGCGCGCATGGGGTTCTCCTTTGATCGCCCTTCACGCTACACCTGTCGTCGAGGACGACATGTGTCGTCCAGTCGCCTCGAGACCACGCCGTCCGGCGAACAGTCCGCGGTCGAACCGTGCTCCACCAGGACGCGACGACCGCGCCACCATGACACCCAGCACGACCGCACCGAGCGGCCCGGTGAACACGAGGAGCAGGATCCACAGCCCGGTGTGGTCCCGGTCGTGCAGTCGCCGCACGAGCAGCGACCACCGGGGCACGATGGTCACGATCGTCGGGACGAGGATCGCCAGGTCCCACGCGTCCGGCCAGACGTCCCGCCCACCGCTGCCCCAGCCGAACCACGCCCCCTGCCCGCGGTCGACCAGGTGGAACGAGACCCGCGGCGACGGGAGTGCTCCGAACGGGTCGACGTACAGTTCCCACCGCCCTCCGGTCCCGTGCGTGCCGACGACCCAGAGTGCAGCCCCGGCCAGCGCGAGCTCAAGCGCGATCACCCACCAGAACTCCGAACGACTCGCCCGCCCGTGGAACCGCCACCCCTGGGTCCAGAACCGGAGCCAGGCGACCACCGGGTTCGTCACGTCGGCCGGACCCTGCTCGAGCACGGCCCCACGGAACCCCGTCACGCTGCTGTCCCCCATGTGCCAGATCGTAGGGCAGACCTGCGTCTTCGCCGTGAGCCCGTTGCGAGAACGATCGTTCTCCGATTAACTCAGGAGCGGTGGTCCCGTTCGGGGCCGCTCCCCCACACGAAAGGAGCGGGCATGCCCACTCGCACCGCACGCACCGCCTGGAACGGCGGCCTCGAGGACGGTTCCGGCCAGGTCGAACTCTCGAGCTCGAAGGTCGGCACGTACGACGTCTCGTTCCCGAAGCGCACCGCCGAGGACGCCGGGGGCACCACGAGCCCCGAGGAGCTCATCGCCGCCGCACACTCGGCCTGCTACGCCATGCAGTTCTCCGCCGTCCTCGGCGAGGCCGGCGGCACGGTCGAGGCCCTCGACGTCAAGGCCGACGTCTCGCTCGGCCCGGACCCGGCCGGCGGCTTCCGTCTCACCGGCATCGTCCTGACCGTCAGCGGCGAGGTCTCCGGCATCGACGAGGCGGCCTTCCTCAAGGCCGCCGAGGACGCCAAGGCGACCTGCCCCGTGAGCAAGGCGCTGACCGGCGTCGAGATCACGCTGCACGCGACCTTCGAGCAGTAGGCGCGGAACGCAGGAACCGTCACCACCTGACGGACGGGAGGCCCGTGGCGACCCCGCCACGGGCCTCCAGTCCGTCGTCCACCTACGCTGGGTGCCGTGCCCCGATTCCTCGCCACCCCGACCCTCGTCGCCCTCTGGCTCGGCCTGCTGGCCGTCGTCGTCGGGATCGTGTTCGTGCTGACGGCTCCGATGTCCACGTTCGGCTTCGCCGCCTTCGCCCCGCTGTCCGACTACGCGTTCGTCGCCAATGGCCCACCGTGGCAGCTGACCGCCGGACCGGTCCTCGTGCTGGTGGGCGCGGTCGTCGCGGCCTTCGCCCTCGGTCGTCTCAGTA
Source organism: Curtobacterium sp. UNCCL17 (assembly GCF_000686685.1). NCBI lineage: Bacteria > Bacillati > Actinomycetota > Actinomycetes > Micrococcales > Microbacteriaceae > Curtobacterium > Curtobacterium sp. UNCCL17. The sequence continues at coordinate 45,266 of NZ_KK366003.1, forward strand.
CGCGCCGCCGGGGCTGATCCGGACGCGTCCAGCGGACGTCCGGACTCGGCCGCCGTCGACTGGCACCATGGCGTGATGGCCGAGCAGCACCCCCCGGGCCCGCACAAGCCGGGCCGCCCGCCCCGGCCACGCCGCCGCAGTCTGGCGCAGCACGACCTGCGCGACGCACGGGCCCGCCTGCGCGGGACGATCTACGAGCACGTCGAGCCCGACGCCAAGGGGCGTGACCAGTACACGGCGACCCAGATCGTCGACTTCTGCCTCGACCTGGCCGAGGTCATGCTCGCCTCCGGTGCCGACACCCGCAGCGTCGAGACGGCCGTCGTCGCGGTCTCGACGAAGTGGAACCTCGCACCGCTCGACCTGGACTTCTCCGGCAGCTCGGTGACGATCCAGTACGCCCCGGCCGACGTCCCGCCGCTCGTCAAGGTCCGGACCGTGCGCTCGGACGGCTCCGACCTCGACAAGCTCGCGCGGGCGAACCAGATCGTCGACGACCTGATCCACGACGACCGTGACATGACCTCGGCGGTGAACGCCCTGGTCGCCGTGCTGCGGCTCCCGCCTCGGTGGCCGATGTGGCTGTCCGACGTCGGCCTGTCGATCCTCGGCATCTCGATCGCCGTGCAGGCCGGAGGTGGCTGGCGTGCCGGACTCGGGGCGTTCGTGCTGATGCTCGGGATCATCGTCTCCGGACGCTGGCTGACCGACCGGGGGTACCCGCAGTTCTTCGTGTCCGGAGCGCAGGGCGCGGTGGCGTCGGCGATCGGCACCCTGGCCATCTGGGCCGGCGTGCTCAACGCGAACGGTGCCGCGACGATGGTGGCGGCGCTCGTGGTGCTCCTGCTGCCGCACCCGTCCCTGGTGACCTGGGCGCAGGACGCCATCTCGGGGTTCCGGGCGATGGCCGTGGCCCGGGCGTTCTACATCGGGCTGGTCATCGCGGCGATCGTGGTCGGGGTGCCGGCCGGGATCGCGATGACGCACTGGCTGCAGATCGAGGTCGACCCGTCCGGCATCGTGACGCAGACCCTGCCGCTCTGGGCGTCGCTGTCGCTGACCGTGGTGTCGGCGGGCGCGAACTGCTTCGTTCAGCAGGCGAGCGCCCGGGTGATCCCCGTCGCCGTGGTGTTCTCCGTCGCCGCCGGTGCCGCGCTGTGGGCACTGCGGCAGGCCGGGCTGCCGCTCCTCGGGGCGACGTTCCTGGCGGCGGTGCTGCTCGGGGTGCTCTCGACCTACGCGGCCGTCCGGATGCGCACGGCCGTGGCGGCGATCGCGGTGCCGGCGTTCTGCGGGGCGCTCCTGCCCGGTGTCGCCGTGTCGAACGCCCTGCTGAACTTCATGTCGGGGTCGTCGAGCGCCGCGCTCGACTTCGTGGCGGCGGTGTCCGTGGCACTCGGGATCGGCGCAGGCCTGGTGCTCGGCGGGCTCTTCGCGACGCCCGGTGCCCGTCGAGCGCTCCGCCGGACGCGTCGGGTCGTCGTGCACTCGGTCCACAACGACACCACGGCGCTCCGCGTCATCCGTGACACCGGGTACGACCCCGGCGACGGGTCGGTGCCCCGCGGGTCGCGCTCCGGCGGCACTTCCTGAGCTGCGCTTCGTGAGCTGCGCTTCGTGAGCAGCGCTTCGTGAGCAGAAGAGGTCGAGTGCGACGCACGCACCCGACCGCTTCTGCTCACCGAGTGGGCGCGCCGCGCTCAACCGGCGTCGGACACCGCGCTCGACACCGCGGTCGGGGCGTCGTACTCGCCGTCCGGGATCGCGCGGAGCGCCTCGAGGACGTCGTCCGGAGCGCCCTCCTGCTCGGCCGTCGAGACCACGTCGTCCTTGGACGCCGGGTAGTCGATGCCGCTCAGGTACTTCTGGACCTGGATGGGGTTCGGTGCTGCCATGTCGGTTCCTTCCGTCAGGTTGCGCCTCCCGGAGTACCCGCGGGGCGCTGCACGACGGCGCGGGGAACGCGCTCCGCGGACGAACCGCCGGTCAGATCTCCCAGCTGCCCGAGTCGTCGTCGTCCCACATCGCCAGACGGCGGGCGGCCTGCGGCTCGTACCGCTCCATCCAGCCACGCTCGAGCCGGGCGACCGCGCGGTCGAACGCAGCCACCAGGTCGAGCTCGGCGCGCAGCAGGGCCTGCAGCTGCAGCCCCTCGTACAGGGCGATGAGCTGCTCGGCGCCGCGGCGGGGGTCCATCGTGTGCGGGGCACGGCCGATCGCGACGTCGTGCTCCAGGCCGCGCTTGATCTGCGCGAAGAAGAGCTGGTACCGCGACCGCAGGTAGGTCGCCATCGGGTGCGCGGGGTTGCCCGCGACGGACAGCAGGGCGACGAGCAGGCGCATCAGGGCCGGGTCCTCGGCGTTCGAGGCGACGATCGCGCGGAGCAGGTCCACGGTCGAGCCGTCACCGACCTCGTGCGTGACCTCGTCCATCCGGGCGCCGTTCCAGCGGTCGAGCGCGGCGAGGACCAGGCCGTCCCACGACGGGAAGTGCTGCTCCAGCTCGGCGACGCTGATGCCCATCCGCTCGGCGACCTGCACGGGCCGGGCTTCGTGGAAGGGGACGTCCCGGAGCAGGTCGACGGTGGCACCCACGATCGTGATCCGCAGGTGCAGCGTGGCCGCCGCGGCCGCAGCGGCCTGCGTGTCGGCGCTGGTGTGTTCGAGCATCGTGCCCTCCGTCGTCCCCGGACGTCCTGTCCGTGTCACCCCGGGTCCGGGGCACCTCCATCCAAACGCAGAACGGGGGACACCAGAATCCCCGGTACGGGTGTCGGCACAAGGGGGGACAGACCACGGCGTCGAGCCGGTTCGCGGCCGTCCGTGCGACCATGCCGGCATGACCCCGAACGACCCCACTGCCCAGGGACTCGCGACCATGGCCTCGACCGGCTTCGAGTTCGGCGGCGACCCCGATCAGGTGGCGCACGACGTCCGAGCCATGTGGGAACAGCTCGGCCGTCCCGCAGGTGCGTTCGAGGCGGCGGCGCGAGCCATCGCCGTGCTGCCCCAGCGCCCCGAGGTGCCGATCGCCGACCAGGCCCGCCGTCGCGCCTTCGAGCAGGCGATCGGCATCAACCCCGTCGAGGTCGAGCTGGCCGCCGCGATGTCGGCACGCGAGCTCCTCGAGCGGATGGCTCGCTCCGTCAGCTGCTGAGGCCACGACCCGGATCCGGAGCGGACCCGGCGACGCGACCAGGAGCCGTCGACGCGACCAGGAGCCGTCGACCCGACCACACGGACGACGGGAGGCGCGGCACCCACCGGCACCGCGCCTCCCGTCAGGTCCCCGTCAGGGGCAGGAGCCCTACGGCGTCGGCATCCCGCCGTCGACGTGCAGCGTCTCGCCCACGACGTACGACGACTCACCGCTCGCCAGGAACACGTAGGCCGGCGCGAGCTCGGCGGGCTGCCCCCAGCGACCCAGGTAGGTCTGCTCGCCCGCGCTCGGCAGCGCCTCCGGCGGCTGGCCACCGGCCGGCTGCAACGGCGTCCAGATCGGGCCGGGGGCGACCGCGTTGACACGGATCCCCTTCGGCGCCAGCTGCGCCGCCAGGCCCTTCGCCAGGTTGTTCACGGTCGCCTTCGTGGCCGCGTAGTGCACCAGGTGCGGCGACGGGGCGTACGCCTGGATCGACGTCGTGTTGATGATCGTGGAGCCGGGCTGCAGGTGCGGCACGGCGGCCTTCGTGATGCGGAACGTCGCGTAGGCGTTCGTCTTGAAGGTCTCGTCGAACTCCTCGTCGGAGATCTTGGTGATGTCGTCGACGTTCTGCTGCTTGCCGGCGTTGTTCACCAGGATGTCGAGGCCACCGAGCTGCTCGACTGCGTCGGCCACGAGCTGCTCGCAGACCTCGAGCGAGGTGATGTCACCCGGCAGCGCCACGGCCTTGCGACCGGCGGCCTCGATGAGCCCGACGATGCGGTCGGCGTCCTCCTGCTCCTCGGGCAGGTACGAGATCGCGACGTCCGCACCCTCGCGGGCGTAGGCGATGGCGACGGCGGCACCGATGCCGGAGTCGCCACCGGTGACGAGCGCCTTGCGGCCGGTCAGACGACCCGAGCCGCGGTAGGTGTCCTCACCGTGGTCGGCGGGGACGTTCTGCGCCATCTCCGCGTCGGTGCCGGCGCCCTCGAGGTACTGCTCGTCGGGCTTCTTGTCGGCGTACATCTTCGTGGGGTCCTGCATCACGTACTGGTCAGGCCCGGTCTGGTCGTTCTGCTGGTCCGTCATGTCGCCGACGGTACGCAGGGGGTCGCTGCGGGCCGTCCAGGAGGCTGTCCCCCGTTGCGCGGAGCGGCCTGCGCCCGCCGGCCGCCCCGTGCCAGGGCCGCAGGTGCGTGATCCTCGTTTGTCACGGTCCGGTGACGGGCAGGCTCCGATTCGGTAACACCTGTCGTTCTGTCCCGGTCGAGGCCCTACCGTCGAACGGTGACTCCTCGGACCCTGCTGGCGCTCGGCGCCGCCGTGCTGGCCTTCTCGGCCGGTGCGCTCGCGTTCGACGGCACCACCGGGCTCGGGGCGGACGTCGCCGTGGCCGCCGAGACCTCGCACGACGCCGCTCCGGTGCACGTGACGAAGGCGGAACTCCGCCGGGTGGACTCGATCGAGCTCGACGCCGAAGCCCTGGTGCTCCGGAACGGCGACGACACCGTGGTGAAGTCCTCGATGCGCGACTCCGGACTCACCGTGAGCGTGCTGAACCGCCTGCTCGGCACTCCCTCGCGGACACAGACGGCCGAGGGCGACGGCGGGGCGTGCTTCCCCGCCAGCACCACCTACACCTGGGGCGGCGCCCTCCGCGTGGCTGCCCTGCGCTCCGACGCCCGAGCGGGCAACGCCGTCGAGGTCCGGATCCTGCGTGACTCGGTGCGCAGCCGCTCGGGTGCCCGGATCGAGTTGACCGGCCCCGACGGCGTCCAGGTGGGCGACGACCTGGACGAGCAGATCGCCGACGCACCCCGGTCGCACCGGGTGTCCTACGGCTCCGACGACTCCCGCGCCTGGCAGCTCCTGCTGCGGCAGGGCTGGGACGCGGCGCCCGCGACGGACGACGACGCCCAGGACGCCACGGACACCGGCACGAACGGGGTGTCCGCACTGACGAACGACACGACGGTCACGGTGATCGGGTCCCCGATGCCCGTCCACGCACGCCGGAGTTGCTGACGCGGGTCAGACGCGCAGGGTCGCCACCACCGGGAAGTGGTCGCTGGCGAACCAGGTCTCCGGGCCGTCGTGGTCGATCACGACGCGGTCCACGCCGCTGACGCCGCGGGTGAGCACCCAGTCGATCCGTTCCCCGGAGTCGACCGGCGGCTGCCAGTCGTTGAACGTCGCGGTCCGGTCGGACGGATCCCCCGCGGTCAGCCAGGCATCGGCGAACCCGGCCTCCGAGAGCACCCTCGACGCGGTGCCGCTCCCCGCGGGCTCGTTGCAGTCGCCGGCGAAGACGACCGGACCGGTCTCCCCGGCGAGCCGTTCCACGATCAGGGCGGCGCTCCGGCCCCGGACCTCGTCACCGTGGGGTCCGGGCTCGTGGTCGAGGTGGGTGGTGAGCAGGGTGAACGCGGGCCCCTCGGCGTCGAGGAACCGGGCGTGGTTCGCGATCCGCGGGTACAGGCTGCCCCAGGTGTTCGAGACCGGCTCGTCCGGGGTGTCCGACAGCCAGAACGATCCCTCGTCCGACGGGCGGAACCGGTCGCGGCGGTAGAAGACGGCCGCGTGCTCCCCGGCGTCGCCGCCCTCGCGCCCCTGCCCGACGTCGGCGTGGTCGGGCAGCCCGCCGCGCAGGTCGTCCATCTGGTGCCCGAACGCCTCCTGCACGCAGAGCAGGTCGGGGTCGTGCCGGCGGATCACGTCGAGCACGACCGGCAGGCGGGCCGGCCAGTCGTGCGCGGGGTCCGGGTTCTTGATGTTGTAGGTCATCAGGACGATCGGGCGTGCGGCGCTGGTCACTCCACGAACCTACCGACGCCCCGCCTGGCCGGTTCCCATCAGTTGATGCAGGTGCCCTCGGTGCCGTAGTTGTGCACGTCGGTCGACTTCGGCGACGGTTCCTTCGCGGGCTGCTCCGCCGGCTTCGAGCCCGAGCCGGTGGCCGCCGGCGTCGAGGGGGCCGCGCTCGGCTCGGTCGCGACCGGCTTCGCGGTCTTGCCGTCGGTGCCGAGCACCAGTGTGACGCCGGTGACCGTGTTGGTCCGGACGGCGACGGCACCCGGCACGACGGCCGCGACGGCCTTCGCCTGCGACTCCTGGCCGGCCGGGTACTGCACCTGCGTGACCTTCGTGGTGGGCGAGGACCCGGCCGGCGCGACCTGGAAGCCGCGAGCCGTCAGGACCTGACCGGCGGCGGTGGCCGCTCCCTGCACGCCGCTGCCGTTCAGCACGGTGACCGACGTGTTCGCCGGTTGCGCCGGACCGGCAGCGGTGTAGGCCTCGGGCTCACCGACCAGACCCTGCACGAAGGCCGGCAGACCGACGGTGTCCACCTCGACGATGGACAGCGGCGATCCGTTGACGGAGATCGTCGGGGTCCCGAGGGTCGGGATCGTGGCCGACTGGATGTTCGCGGGCCGGAGGTTCGCCATCTGCGACGCGAGGTCGATCAGGTTGGTGTCGGTCTGGATCGATCCCCCGACGGCTTGCAGGATGTTCCCCATCTTCACCGGGTTGAGCAGCGTGCCCGCCGACGTGACCTTGCGGGCCTCCTGGGACAGGAAGTACTGCTGCCGGATGTTGCGGTCCAGGTCACCGTTCGGCAGCCCGTGGCGCTGTCGCACGAAGGACAACGCCTCCTTCGCGTCCAGCGAGGACTTGCCCGCCGGCAGGTTCACCCCGGAGAACGGATCGTTCGCGGCTTGGTTGAGGCACACCTCCACCGGCCCGAGTTCCTTCACGACCTGGTAGAAACCGAGCAGCGAGACCCGAACGTAGTGGTCGATCTGCAGCCCGCTCAGGTTCTCGATGGTCTTGATGAGCATCTTCGCACCGCCGGTGTCCCCACCGCCGTTGAGCGTGCCGTAGTAGAACGCGCTGTTGAGCTTGCCCTTGCCGACGTCCGGGATGTCCACGTACGAGTCGCGGGGGAACGAGATCATCGTCGCCTGGCTGCCGTCGGCGTTGATGTGCAGCACGATCATCGTGTCGGTGTTCGTCGCGCCACCGTCCTCCTCGGTGCTGAGCTCGGCGAGCTGCTCCGGGGTGGCGTTGTCCGGTCGGTGGTCGTCGCCGACGAGCAGGATGTTCTGCGCCGTGCCGTCGACGTCGTCCTTCTTGTCCTTGCCGCCGGTGATCGCGTTGACGATCGTGACGCCGTCGGACAGCTGGTGGTACGCGTACGCCGCGTACCCGCCGCACAGCAGGAGGGCCATGGTGAGCACGCCCGCCACCGCCGGGAACACGACGCCGGCCCGTCGCTTCTGGCGCCCGTGGCGCGGCGTCGCGGCACCGCGGTGTGCGGGCTCGGTCGTCTGCTCGGGTTCGTTGCTCACCGGGAAACCATAACCGGCGCGCGCACGACGGACATGGGATGCGCCTGGCAGGTCACCCCATGCCCGCTGTCGTGTTCCTCACCGGGCGACGAGGCCCTGCTTGTTCGTCTCACGGGCCCGCAGCACGGTGATCCCCGTGATCGCCGCAGCCGCCATGACGTAGAAGGCGGGCGCGAACGTGTTGCCCGTGGCACTGATGAGCCACGTGGCGAAGTACGGCGTGATGCCACCGAAGAGCGCGACGCTGATGTTGTAGGCGATGCCCATCGACCCGTAGCGGATCGCGGTCGGGAACAGTTCGGCCATCGCCGCGCTGACGGCACCGTCGAACGCCGCCATGAACAGGCCGAGCAGCACCATCGCGGCCGCGGCCGCCCAGAAGTTGCCGGCGTCCATGAGCATCAGCGTCGGGTAGGTCAGCACCAGGAAGCCGGTGCAGCCGGCGAGCATGACGGGCTTCCGGCCGATCCGGTCCGACAGCAGGCCGAAGAACGGCACGAGTCCCGCGATCACGAGGAAGCCGATCACGACGACCCCGTACGACACCAGCGGCGAGTACCCGAGGTCGGCCTGCAGGTACGACGGCATGAAGGTCTGCAGGATCCAGTGGCCGACCGCCTTGAGGACGACGAAGCCGATGCAGAACAGCAGGGCCTTCCACCCGGTGCGGAGCGAGCGACGCAACGGGTTCGCCGCGACCTCGCCCTTCGCCTTGAGCGCGCGGAACTCGGGGGTGTCCTCGAGCCGGTTGCGGAGGTACAGGCCGACCAGTCCGAGCGGGACCGCGATGAGGAACAGGACGCGCCACCCCCACGTCTCGAGTGCGTCGTCGCCCGCGAGCGCGGTGAACAGGAACACCAGCCCGCCACCGACGATGAAGGCCGCGAACCCGAAGACGTCGATGAAGCTCGTCACGAAGCCCCGTCGGTTCGAGGGCGCGAACTCGGCCAGGAGCGTCGTCGCGCCGGCACCTTCACCACCGGCGGCGAAGCCCTGCACGAGCCGGACCAGCACGAGCAGGATCGGTGCGAGCAACCCGACGCTCTGGTAGGTCGGCAGGATGCCCATCACGGCCGTCGCTCCGCTCGTGATGAGGATGACCGTCGCGAGCGTGGTCTTCCGGCCGACCCGGTCCCCGAGCGAGCCCCAGAACAGACCGCCGAGCGGGCGCATCACGAAGCCGGCACCGAACACGGCGAACGCGGAGAGCAACGCCACCTGGGGGTCGCCCTGCTTGAAGAAGTACAGCGAGATGACCGTGGCCAGGGTGCCGTAGAGGCCGAAGTCGAACCACTCGACGAAGTGGCCGACGCCCGCGGCGACGATCACCTTCCGCATGCCCTGTCGGCGCGCGTCGTCGCCCAGTGCTGCCTGGACGTCCGGGGGGCCGGCGGCGTCCGCGCTCGTGCGCGTTCGGGTTCCGTCGCTCATGGGGTGACCTCACACTTCGTTGTCGAGAGTTCGTTGACGATAGCACTTGCCGGGCACACTTTGCCACACAGTGGGAAGGCAGCGCCAGAGAGTGATACCGTCACCGCCATGCAGTCCCGTGAACAGCACCACGACGTCGTGGTCGTCGGAGGCGGTCTCGCCGGTGTGTGCGCCGCGGTCGCCGCCGCACGCCTCGGCTCCAGCGTCGCCCTCGTCACCAACCGTCCCGTCCTCGGCGGGAACTCCTCGAGCGAGATCCGGGTGTGGGTGGTCGGGGCGACCGCGCACGGAACCCATCGGTTCGCCCGCGAGACCGGGATCATGGGGGAGCTCTTCCTCGAGAACCAGTACCGGAACCCGCAGGGCAACGCGGTCTACTGGGACCAGGTCGTGCTCGACCTCGTGCGCGCCGAACCGAACGTGCACCTGCACCTCAACACCGACGTGCGCACCGTCACGACCGCCGACGACGACGGCGCCACCCGGATCACCTCCGTCACGGGGTGGACGATGGGGTCCGAGATCGAGACGACCTTCACCGCGCCGGTGTTCCTCGACTGCACGGGCGACGGCCTCGTCGGCGCACTCGCCGGGGCGTCGTTCCGGATCGGCCGCGAGGGACGCGCCGAACACGGGGAGGCGTGGGCGCCGGAACAGCCCGACGACGAACTGCTCGGGAGCTCGATCTTCTTCTCGACGCACGACACCGGCCGGCCCGAGAAGTTCGTGCCACCGTCGATCGCCGTCGACCTGAGGACGACACCGATCCTGGCCAACCGGGCCATCAAGACCGGGGACAACGGCTGCAACTACTGGTGGATCGAGTGGGGCGGTGCGCTCGACACCGTCACCGAGAACGAGCGGATCCGAGACGAGCTGTGGGGCGTCGTCTACGGGATCTGGGACCACATCAAGAACTCCGGCGCCTTCGACGCCGAGACCCTCACGCTCGACTGGGTGGGTGCGATCCCCGGCAAACGGGAGTACCGCCGGTTCATCGGCGACCACACGCTCACCCAGCAGGACCTGCTGTCGCAGCGGACCTTCCCCGACGCGGTGGCGTTCGGCGGCTGGTCGATCGACCTGCACCCCGTCGAGGGCGTGTACGCCGAGACCGCCGGCGCGCAGCAGCGGTACACGGACGGCACCTACGACATCCCGTTCCGTTCCCTCTACTCCGCGGACGTCGCGAACCTGCTCTTCGCCGGCCGGAACATCTCCGCGTCGCACGTGGCATTCGGCTCCACGCGGGTGATGGCCACGTGCGCCACCCAGGGCCAGGCCGCCGGCACCGCCGCGCACCTCGTCGCCCGGCACGCCACGACGCCCCGCACGCTCGGCAACGACCACGTCGAGATGCTCCAGCAGACGCTGCTCCGCGAGGACGCCCCGCTCATCGGGGTCCGGGCCGTCGACGGTGCCGACCTGGCCCGCCTGGCGACGATCACCGCGAGCAGTGAACTCACCTCGATCGACACCACCCCGTGGGCGACCGCCGACACCTTCGCACTCGATCGCGACGTCGCGATCGTCCTGCCGGCCGACCCGGCGCTCGGCTCCTTCGCGCTCCGGACCGTCGTCGACGGCGGCACCGCGGCCGAGCTCACGATCGAGCTCTGGACGACCGGCAAGCCGCAGAACTACGCCCCGATCGAGCACGTCGCCATCCACACCGCTGCGGTGACTGCCGGATCCGGGGAAGCGGTGGTGGACCTCGCGTTCCGTCCCGAGGAGCCGTGCAACGCGGTCGTCGTCGTCCGTCGTGCCCCGGGCGTCCGCCTGGTCCTGACCGACGGGCACCCGTACGGGGTGCTGGCCCTCCGTGCCCGCACGGCCGACGACGAGCAGTTCGACGACCACATCCCCGAGGAGTCCGACCAGCCGGTGACCGACTGGGAAGCGCGCGCCCTGCGCGGACGGTCCTTCGCGTTCACCGCAGCCGGCGCTTCGGACGCGTGGCGGGCCTCCAGGGTGGCCGACGGGTACCAGCGTCCCTTCGGCGGCCCGCACCTGTGGTCGTCCGAGGCCGGCGACGGCCGAGCCGCCCTGACCCTCGACTGGACGGAGCCGGTCGACGTGCGCCAGGTGCGGATCGTGTGGAACGACGACGTCGACGCCGACCTCATCAACCTGCACCACCACCGCACCCACTGGGACGCCGTCCCGACGCTCGCCCGTGACTACCGCATCGAGGTGTCCGTCGACGGCTCGTGGCGGCAGCTCGAGACCGTCACGGACAACCGGCACCGGCATCGCGTCCACGACCTCGCCCCGGTGCGGACCGACTCGCTCCGCATCGTCGTGACCGCCACGAACGGGTCGCCGTTCGTCACGGCGAGCGCCGTGAAGGTCTACTGACCCACCTGCAACACCGACAACGATCAAGGGAGATCGCCATGCGCCTGCGCGCACACACCATCGCGACGGTCATCGCGCTGTCACTCGCCGCCGTCGGCACGTCCGGGCCGCACGGCGCGGCTGCGGTCGCGGACACCGCCGCCTCCCCGTCGGCGGTCACCGCCGGCACCGCCACGATCCAGCCCAACCCGGGGAACCCCACCTCGCCCGCCGCGACCGCGCACTCCGTCTCGGCGAACGGGACGGCCGTGCCGGTCAGGGCCGAGTCGGTCAGCGGCACCTCGCACGACGTCGCGATGTTCGCCAAGGGGACCGGTACGGCGACCGTCAGCGTCACCATGCCCGGCCTCGCCGCGTCGGCCACACCCGTCGTGACACCACGGACGCTGTCGATCGCGACGACCCGCTCCGGTTCCACGATCACGTTCACGATCCGCGACGCACACCCGCTCGTGATCGAGACGCCCGGCGTTCGCGCGCTGTTCCTCTTCGTCACACCGGCCGAGACGACCGTGCCGTCCGCCACCGACCCCTCGGTCCGGTACTTCGGCCCGGGCGAGCACGACGCCGGAGTCATCCGCCCGACGTCCGGGCAGACGATCTACCTGGCTCCCGGCGCCCTGGTGCACGGTCGCATCGACGGTGACGGCGTCACCGGCGTGCGGGTGCTCGGCCGTGGGATCCTCGACGCCGGCGACGACACCTCGCGCACCGCGAAGACGATGGCGATCCGGTTCCACGACAGCTCCGACGTCACGGTCTCCGGCATCGGCGTCCGGAACGCACAGTGGTGGCAGACGCTGTACATCCGGTCGTCGGGCATCCACGTGTCGTGGACGAACCTGATGGGCACGCTCATCAACAACGACGGCATCGACACCGACGGCGTGCAGGACATGGCGGTCGAGCACAACTTCGTGATGAGCGGCGACGACGGCTTCGGCTGGCACGCCCTCGACGCCGCCACGAACGGCGAACCCGAGACCCGCGGGCTGCACGCACTCGACACCACCTTCTGGAACGTCACCGGCGGCAACCCCGTCCGGTTCGGCTCCTCGATGGAGACGTCGCTGTTCACCGACATCTCGATCACGCAGTCGTACGTGCTCCGCGCCAAGGAGGTCGCCCTGAAGTTCGACGTGCAGGACTGGGCGACGGTCTCCGACGTCACGGTCGACGGTTTCCACGTGGAGTCGCAGCCGGTCGGGAAGCGAGCGATCGTGCTGCAGGTCCTCAAGGGGCAGTACTCGAACGACACCGGCTACCGCGACGAACGCGGTCGGATCACGGGCATCACGATCCGCGACTTCACCGACGTCACGGCGGACTCGGTGACGCTGTCCGGCTGGGACGCCGCCCACGGGATCTCGGGCGTCGCATTCCAGGACGTCGTGCTCGGCGGGGTACCGCTGAGAGCGGCGCAGGTGCGCTCGAACGCGTTCGTCAGCGGCGTCACGGTGTCCTGATCGCCGTCGCAGACCAGAATGAGGGGATGACGACCACCCCTCCGAACCAGAGCGTCGAGCGCGCCGCGGCGGTCCTCGGCGCGCTCGGTGCTGCTGACGGGCCGATGCGTGCCTCCGACATCGCGCGGGCGATCGGCCTCGGGACGTCGACGACGGGTCGGCTCCTGGCGACGCTCGAGTCGCTCGAGTACGTGCGTCGCGATCCTGATTCGCAGGGGTACTCGGTCGGTCGCGCCGTGCTCGAACTCGCCAGCCAGGGACTCAACCACAACCCGGTGCACCGGGAGAGCCGGGCCGCGGCGCAGGAACTCGCCCACCGGATCGGCCTCACCGCGAACGTCGGGGTGCGCGACGCCGCCTCGTGCATCTACCTCTGCCACTTCGAGGGGTCGCTGGCGCCGAAGTCGCACACGATGATCGGCATGCGACAGCCGCTGCACGCGTCGGCGCTCGGCAAGGCCCTCATGCTCGACCTGTCACAGGTGGACCGGGAGCGGCTCCTCGGTGCGGACCTCGCGCGGTACACCGACCACACCATCACGTCGCACGACGCCCTGACGGCCGACCTGGCCGTCTCGGCGAAGCGCGGCTGGACCGAGGAGAACCAGGAACTCGCGCTCGGGCGGTTCTGCATCGCCGCGCCGATCCGGAACGCCTCGGGGGACACCGCGGCCGCGCTCTCGATCTCGGGACGCCTCACGCAGCTCCGCGACCGTGACCTCGGGTCCCTGGCCGAGGACCTCATCGAGGTCGCGGACCGCATCAGCGTCGGTCTCGGGATGATCAGCGCCGTCGCGCACTGACGGCTCGCCTCGTCGTGTGGTGACGCAGTGACGGCCTGGAGGCGCGTGGCGGAGTCGCCACGGGCCTCCAGGCCGTCTTCTGGTCGCGCTGGTCCCGCTAGTCGCGCGACGGGAGCAGGTGGATCGCCTCCATGGCGAGCTCGGCAGCGATGGGGTCCTTCGCGACGACGGCGTCCTTGAGCTTCGTCAGCTCGGGCAGGATCACGTCGGCCGGCAGGAGCTCCGCGAGCTCCGGAACGCGGAGCTTGAACGAGAGCCCGTCCGTCGTCGAGTTGCAGAGCTGCACGAGCGACGGGTTGCCGCACGCGTCGGCCCACATCGAGTAGATGCCGGCGCCGTCGCGCGCGACCTGGTCCTGCTCGTCGGCGCTCACCCGCGCGTGCACGTCGTCGAGCATCTTCACGATCTTCTTGCGCTGCGCGTCCGTGAACCGGGGCACCGCGAGCCGCACGACACCGCCGTAGATCACGCCGAGGGTGCGGTACGCGTCGAGGAGTTCTTCCTTCGTCGGCGCCGCGACCCGGGTGTAGCGGTTCGGCGCCATCTCGATGAGGCCGGCACGGGCGAGTTCGGCGAGGGCCTCGCGGATCGGCGTCCGGGAGACACCGAGCCAGGCGATCAGGTCGTCGTCGTTGAGCCGTTCCCCGGGCTCGAGCGTGCCGTCCATGATGGCGTCTCGGATCTTGTCCTGCACCGTGTCACGGAGGAGCTTGCGCTCGGCAGCGGGCTGCGTCGAGGGAACTGGCATGGGTCCAGCGTGTCACATGTCAGGGGTCGTGCGCGAGAGGCGCGACGGCCACCAGGCCCGACGCCCGAGGTCGTAGGCCAGCGCCGGCACGAGCAGCGAGCGGACCACGATCGTGTCGAGCAGGACGCCGAACGCGACGACGAACGCGATCTGCACGAGGAACAGGATCGGGATCACGCCGAGGGCGGCGAACGTGGCGGCGAGCACGACGCCCGCTGACGTGATCACCCCGCCGGTCACGCCGAGTCCGCGCAGGACGCCCTCGCGTGGACCGTGCCGCAGCGCTTCCTCGCGCACCCGTGTCATGAGGAAGATGTTGTAGTCGACGCCGAGTGCCACCAGGAACACAAACGAGTACAGCGGCACGCTCGGGTCCGCGCCCGGGAAGTGGAACACGTGGTCGAAGACGAGCGCTCCGACACCGAGGGCCGCCGCGAAGGACACGATCACGCTGCCGATCAGGACGAGCGGCGCGACGATGCTGCGGAGCAGGAGCATCAGGATCAGCAGGATGACGACGAGCACCACGGGGATGATCACCGTGCGGTCGCGGATCCCGGTGTCGTTCGTGTCGACCGCCGTCGCGGTGACGCCACCGACGATCGCTCCCGGGTCGACCCGTTCGACGGCGGTGCGGAGGTCACGGACGGTCTGCTCGGCGGCGTCCGAGTCGGCGGCGTCGGACAGTGTCGCCTCGAGCAGGACGTCACCGCGGGAGACGGTCGGCGTGCCGCTGCCGGCCGCGTTCCCGGTCACCGGGACGGTGCCGGCGGGACTGTCCTTCGCCGCGGCGACCACACCGTCGACCCCGTCCACCGCGGTGATCGCGTCGACGAGCTGGTCGAGGTCGCGCTCCGCGCCGATGACCTGCGCGGGGCTGCCGGAACCGCCCGGGAAGTGGTCGGCCAGCACGTCCTGACCGTCACGAGCCTCGGACGACCCGATGACCAGGTCGCTCTGCGGCACCCCGTCCGCCTTGAGCCCGAACAGGCCGGCACCCATCGCGAGCAGGCCGACCGTGCAGACGATCCACACCACCCGGGACCGACGGGCGACGAGCCGGCCGACGCGCGCCCAGATGCCGCGGGCGTCCGGACCGGTGAGCTCGGGGTGGGCGCTGCCGAACGCGGGACGCAGCGGCCAGAACGCCGCGCGGCGGAACGCGAGCAGCAGCGCGGGCAGGAGCGTCAGGGCGGCGAGCAGGCTAAACGCGATGCCGATGGCCGCGACCGGGCCGAGCGCCTTGTTCGAGTTGAGGTCGGAGAGCAGCAGGCAGAGCACCCCGACGATCACCGTGCCGCCCGAGGCCAGGATCGGCTCGAGGCTCCCCCGCAGGGCGGCCTTCGTCGCGTCCCAACCGGTGCGGTGGTCGCGCAGCGCCTCGCGGAAGCGCGAGGTGTACAGGAGCGCGTAGTCCGTCGCCGCACCGATCACCAGGATCGACAGGATGCCCTGCACCTGCCCGTTGACCGTCACGATGTCGGCCTTGGCGAGCCACCAGACCACGAGGATCGAGGCGCACAGGGCGAAGGTGGCGGTCCCGAGCACGAGGACGGGCAGCAGGGGAGATCGGTAGACGATGATCAGGATCACGAACACCGCGGCGAGCGCCACCCCGAGCAGCAGTCCGTCGATACCGGCGAAGGCCTCGGTCAGGTCCGCGGTGAACCCGGCGGGACCGGTGACGGAGCCGCGCACACCGGGCGGGAGCGCATCGTCGACGTCGGCCCGGATGGCCTCGACCGCGTCCCCGGTCTCGGCGTCCTGCGTGAGCGTGGCGACGATCTCGACCGCGTCGCCGTCCTCGCTCGGGATCACCGGGCTGACGGCCTCGACGTCGGCGCGGTCGGACAGCGTCGTGGCGAGTGCCTTCGCGTCGGCGAGGTCGGTCGACGTCAGGCCGCCGTCGCGCTCGAGGACGATGATCGCGGGCGCCCCCGACTCGTCGCGGAACTCGGAGGACCGTTCCTGCACCTTCGTGGCGTCGGCCGAGGCCGGCAGGAACGAGGTCTGGTCGTTGGTGGAGACCTCGGAGATCTTGCCGAAGAAGGGACCGCCGACGGAGGCGATGCCGAGCCAGACCACGATGACGAGCGCGGGGAGGACGATGCGGAGGAAGCGGGACACGTCGGTGAGCGTACACCGATCGTCAGCATGCTGATTACTTGACGGTCGAGCGCACCTTCCGACCATAGAATCACGACATGCAGGACACGACCGAGCAGTGGCCCCTCGGGCGCCTGCTGTCCGCGGCCGCGCGGGCGGTCGAACGGGACTGGGACGAACGCCTCCGCGCCATCGGGCTCTCGCACGCCGCGGTCGTCGCGATCGACATCCTCATCCGGACCGGCCCGACCGGCGCCGACACCATCGCCCGCACGGCCCGGGTCCAGCCGCAGACGATGTCGCGCACCCTCGAGCGGATGGAGCGGGACGGCCTCGTCGAACGCACCCCGCACGCCGCCGACCGTCGGCGCCGCGTGGTCAGCGTGACGCCCGCTGGCCGGACCGCGTGGGAGACCGCGCGGCACATCGAGCGCGAGGTACTGCCGGAGGACCCGGCGCTCCGGAGAGCACTGGGCGAACTGCTCGCCGGACCGCCGTCCGAGTGACACACTGTTCCTGAAATACCACATGCGATAAGATCCTGTGGTCGGTGCGTGCCGACCTGACCACAGGAGCCCCGCATGTCCGAACGCCGAGCCGCCCGGGCGGCCGCAGCACACACCCTCCGCGCACCCCGTCGCAGTACGCGGCGACGTCGACCGTTCCTGGTCGCCCTGGTCGCGACGCTCGGCTCGCTCGTCGGTGTCGCCCTGGTCCTCGCCGTCGTGGCGAGCGTCTTCGTCGGCGGACTCGCGCGGAGCTTCGACGCCGGTCGCGACACCATCGCCGACCCGTTCCCGAGCGGTGCGCGGCCGAGCACGTCCAGCGGTGAGAACATCCTGCTCATCGGGTCCGACGCTCGCGCGCAGGGCGGCCCCGAGGGCGCGCGGCCCGAGCTCGGCGGGCGCTCCGACACCCTGATGCTGGCGCACGTCCCCGCCGATCGACAGCACGTGTACCTCATGTCGATCATGCGCGATTCGTGGGTCGAGGTCCCCGGACACGGGCGCGCGAAGATCAACGCGGCCTACTCCTGGGGTGGGGTCGCCCTCACCACGGCGACCGTCGAACAGCTCCTGGACATCCGGATCGACCACGTGGCGGAGATCGACTTCGCCGGGTTCGAGGACATGACCGATGCCCTCGGCGGCGTCACGGTCGACTCCCCCCGGGCGTTCTCAGCACGCGGCCACGACTTCACAGCCGGGGCGAACCGGCTCGACGGGGCCGCAGCACTGGCCTTCGTCCGAGAGCGCTACTCCTTCGTCGACGCCGACCACACCCGCGTCCGCAACCAGCAGGCGTTCATGCGCGGCGTCGTGAACGGGCTGCTGTCCCGTGGCACCGTCACCAACCCCGGGCGCATCCAGGACTTCGTCGCCGCGACGAGTGCGCACCTGTCGGTCGACGCCGGGTTCTCGTTCACTCGGATGGCGGAACTCGGGTGGTCGCTCCGAGCGGTCCGGGCCGACGACCTCGTGACCTTCACCGTGCCAACCGCGGGCTCCGGGACGGCACCGGACGGGCAGTCGATCGTGAACCTGAACGAGCTCGCCGTCGGGTCCCTGTCCCAGGCGCTCCGGTCCGACGACGTGGCGGGCTGGCTCGCCGACAACCCGCAGTAGTCCGGCACCGCGAGGCCGCACGCACGACGACGCCCCACGACTCGAGGTCGTGGGGCGTCGTCGTGTTCGGTCTGCGGAGAGATCAGGCGGGGAGCTGGAGCTCCTGGCCGGCGTAGATCAGGTTCGCGTCGTCGATGGTCGACGTGTTCGCGGCCCAGAGCTGCTTCCAGCCGCCGTCGATCCCGAGCTTCGTCGCGATCGTGTCGAGCGTGTCGCCCGAGGTGATCTTGTACGTCTTGCCGCTCGTCTTGACCGGGGCCGGCTTGCTCGGCGTGGTCGCTGCCGGGGCGGGCGCCGCTTCGGTCGTGCTCGGCTGCGGGGCGGCCTGCTCGGCAGGAGCCGGTGCCGGTGCGGCGGGCTGCGGGGCGGCCTGCTGTGCGGGGGCCGGAGCCGGTGCGGGGGCCGGAGCCGCCGCGGCGGGGGCCGCACCGCTGGTCCCGCTCAGCCCGAGCTGGGCGGAGCAGGCGGGCCATGCGCCCCAGCCCTGCGAGGCGAGGACACGCTCGGCGACGGCGATCTGGGCCTCGCGGCTGGCGGAGGCGGGGTTGCCCGCGCCACCGTTCGCCTGCCAGGTGCCGAGGTTGAACTGCAGGCCGCCGTAGTAGCCGTTGCCGGTGTTGATGGCCCAGTTGCCACCGGACTCGCACTGCGCGAGCTGGTCCCAGGTCGAACCGGACGCTGCGTTCGCGGGGGCTGCCGCGAGGCCGACACCGGTCGCGGCGATGCTGGCGAACGCCAGGCCACCGACGATGGTGCGGGTACGGGAAAGCTTCTTCATGTGATTGCTCCACCGGGGTCACGAGCCGCATCTGCTGCGGAATCCACTGCCCACCCCGACCGATCGCGGTCAGTTGTGGGGGTGCGCCACCGGGGGCAGTGGTCATCGGGCCGGCGGCACCTCGGTCGGCAACCATAGGAAACTCTTGACCGTTATCAAACCGAGACAAACGGTTCTACCTGTGCATGCTATGTACCCCTACCCCGAACCTGAACGTGCGGATCCCCATGGCCATGGTGATCGAGCCGTACCCGGGTACGTGTCCTTGGCAATTCCCTGGCAATGCCGATCGGCGCTCGGGATCAGCCCCGCGTGAGCAGGGTCACGGCCTCGAGGTGACCGGTCTGCGGGAACATGTCGAGCACCCGGGCCCGAAGCAGCCGGAACGACGGCATGCGTGCCAGGTCCTTCGCCAGGGTCACGGGGTTGCAGCTCGAGTACACGACGTGCTGCACGTCCGACTCCTCGAGCCAGGTCGACAGCCGCTCGCCGATCCCGCGACGCGGCGGGTTCACGACGACGAGCTCGGGCACCGCGTCCGGACGGGCCCGGAGTGCGTGCTCGGTCGCGTCGTCAGCGGCGAACCGGAGCCCCTCGAGGCCGGCCTCACGAGCGGACTGCTCGGCGGAGCGGATCGCCTCGGCACTCGTCTCGATGCCGGTCACCACGCGGCCGGGGCGGGCTGCGTGCAGCGCGAACCCGCCGACGCCGCAGTACAGGTCCCACATCGACGCGGGTTCGAGCTCGTCGATCCAGGCCGTCGCCTGCGCGTACAACTCGGTCGCGACACCGGTGTTCGTCTGGAAGAAGCTCTGCGGCCGCAGGTGCATCGTGATCCCGCCGAGCCGCATCGGCAGCGTCTCCTGCTCGGTCAGCACGATCTCGCGGTCGCCTTCGGTGACGGCCTTGTGCTCGGGCAGCAGGTTGACGGTCACCACGACCGCGTTCGGCAGCGCGGCGCGCAGGGCGGCGAGGTGCTGGCGGAGCCGTGGCAGCTGCCCCTCGGAGCGCAGGACGAACCGGATCATCAGCTCGCCGTCGGGCGACTCGGTCACCAGGACGTACTTCAGCTCCCCCCGGCGCGCGGCGACGTCGTACGGGATCAGCCCCGCGGTCGAGACGAACTCGGCGAGCACGGGCAACGCGTGCCGGATGCCGGGCGTGCAGATCCCGCAGTGCCGCAGGTCCACGCCGCGCTGCCGGTGGTCGAGGATCCCGACGGTGGGGTGCTGGACGGATCCGCCCACGACCATCTTCGCCTTGTTCCGGTACCCGGACTCCGGGCTGGTGATCGCGGGCGACCAGGAGACCGCTCCGGGGCCACCGGCAGCCTCGACCGCGTCATGCAGGAGCTCGCGCGTGCGGAGTTCCTTGTCGAGGACCTGGTCGGCGTAGGGCTGGCCCATGAGCGTGCACGACCGGCACACCCCGCGGTCGAAGTAGTCGCACTGCATGGCCGAGTCAGGATACGGCAGCGTCCCGCGTCGTCGTGGCGATCCGGTACACCGACGTGGTCGCGGTCAGGAACAGGGTCGTGCCGTCGTCGCCGCCGAAGCACAGGTTCGACGTGACCTCCGGCACGGCGACCGCTCCGATCCGGGCTCCCTCGGGGTCGAACACGACGACGCCGTGGTGGGAGGACGACCAGACGTTGCCGTGCACGTCGACCCGGATGCCGTCCGGCGCACCCTCTCCGGGTTCGAGCCGCGCGAACACGCGGCCGTTCTTCAGCAGGTCGCCACGGCGGTCGTAGGCGCGGATGACCGGCTCGTCGCCCGACGAGCTCGCGATGTACAGCACCCGCTCGTCCGGGTCGAACGCCAGGCCGTTCGGCTCGTCCAGGTCGGTCGCCACGGGTCGCAGGTCCTCGCCCTCCGGTCCGCACCGGAACACCCAGTGGTCGCCGTACTCGCGCACACCCGGGTGCCCCTCACGCGGCTGGGTGATGCCGTAGGCCGGGTCCGTGAACCAGACGCCGCCGTCCCGCGCGACCACGACGTCGTTCGGGGAGTTGAAGCGGCCCCCGTCCCACACGTCGACGATCGGCGTGACGACGCCGTCGCGGTCACGCTCGACCCGACGCAGGCCGTGCGAGCACTGCACGACGCTGCCGTCCCGACCGAGCGTGCGGCCGTTGGTGAACTCGACACCGTCCGCGTACACCGAGGTCTCCCCCGAGTCGGCGTGCCACTGCAGGATCCGGTCGCCGGGGATGTCGGACCACCGCAGCGTGCGCGTCGACGGGATCCAGCAGGGCCCCTCGGCCCAGGTGCTGCCGGTGGCGATGCGCTCGAGCGCGTCGCGGTCCGGCACGAGGTCGTCGAACAGCACGGGTTCTCCTTCGAACGGGGTGCCCACCCTACGTTCGTCAGGCCGCGGCCGCCGCCTCGGTGCGTCGTCGCACGGCCTTCTCGATCGCGGAGATCGCCAGGCCGAGCAGGATCGACGCCACGACCGCGAGGGTCGTGACGAGGAACGGCTGCTCGCGACTCCAACGACCGGTGGCCGAGGCGATGCCGACGCAGTACGCCGCCCAGACGACGTCGGCGAGCACGCAGCTGAGCAGGAACCGCCGGAGGTCGAGCCCGCTGTCCGCGCCGACCAGGTTCGTCGTCAACCGGCCCATCGGGATGAAGCGTCCGAGCACCGCGATGCGCCCGGGAGCAGCACGGTAGCGGCCGTCGATGGCGTCCCGGGCCGCGCGGACCTTCGGACGCGAGAACCACGACCTCGAGCCGAGGTCGACGGAACGCGCCAGGTGGTAGAGCCCGAGGTCGCCGAGGACCATGCCGATCGACGCCGCGACGACGAGGAACAGGACCGGCAGGAGACCGCCGTCACCGCCCACCAGGAGCGTGCCGATCGCGACGACGAGTGCCTGGCTGGGCAGGAACACCGCGACGCTGCCCACGGCGAGCACGAGGCCGACCACGAAGAACGCCCACGGGGTGCCGACGAGCTGGACGACCAGGTCCTGTGCTGCGTCCACGACTCACCCTCCACGGGTACCGGAGGGGCACACCGGGGTCCATCCTCGCAGGTCCGGGGCGCTCCGTTCACGTGCGGTCGACGATCGCCCGCATCGTCGAGGCCGCCTCGTCCGGGCGGCCGTCGAGGACGGCATCGGCGAGTGCGAGGTGGAGGCCGACGTCGTGCCGGTCCGGGCGGACGCTCCCGCGTTCGCGCAGCACCTGACCGACGACCTGGTGCAGTCGTCGGTACAGCGCGTTGCCGGACAGGTCGAGCACGAGCGCGTGGAACCGCACGTCCGCGGCCACGAAGTCGGGGCGGTCGTCGCGGGTCGCGGCGGCGGCGAGTTCGTCCGCGGTGGTGCGGAGGGCCTCCCGTCGGTCCGCGAACTCGTCGAGCGCCACCCGCCGGGCTGCTGCGGCAGCGGCGGCGGGCTCGACCGCCGCACGCAGCTCACGGAGCTCGACCGCCACGCGGTCGGCGTCCGGGCCCCGCAGACGCCACCGCACCACGCGCGGGTCGAGGACGTCCCACTCCCGCACGCCGAGCACGGTCACGCCGACCCGCTGCCGCGCGGTGAGCAGGCCGAGGGCGACGAGGACCCGGACGGCCTCGCGGACGATGCTGCGACTGGCACCCGTCCAGGCCACCAGGTCGTCGATGCTCCGGCGGCTGCCCACGGCGACGGCACCGGAGACGACGGCGGCACCGACCTGGTCGAGGACCCGTTCGAAGGTGCTCGTCACCGCTGCGCGACCGGCGACACCACGAGCTCGTCGATGCGCACGTGCGCCGGCACCCCGAGCACGAAGGCGACCGTCCGCCCCACGTCCTCCGGCTGGAGCATGCGCTGCCGGGCTGCCGCATCGGGGACCTCCGGCCGCTGGTCGAGGAAGTCCGTCGCCACGTCACCCGGGCACAGGTGCGTGGCACGGACGCCGTGCTCGGCCTCCTGCTGGTTGAGCGTGCGGACGACCGACGCGAGCGCGGACTTGCTCGCCGAGTACGCGACACCCGCCCCCGGCTGGAAGGACCACCCGGCGTACGACGACACCACGACGACCACGCCGCCGGTCGCGCGGAGTGCCGGCAGCGCGGCGTCCACCAGCGTGACGACGGCGGTGAGGTTCGTGTCCACGATCGCGCGGAAGTCGGTGAGCGACTGGTCGTCCCACCGGCGTCGCGGGGCGTTGAGCCCGGCCGCCAGCACGAGCCCGTCGAGGCGGCCGTGCCGCTCGAGCACGGCGTCCCGCGCGGCGGTGACGGCGTCGGGGTCGTTCGCGTCGAGGGGCAGGACGTCCGCTGTCCCCCCGGCGCCGCGGACGGTGCGCGCGACCTGCTCGAGCCGGTCGGCACGACGTCCGCTGAGCACCACCGTCCAGCCGTCCCGCGCCGCCGCCTCGGCGCTCGCGGCTCCCATGCCGCTGCCCCCACCGGTGACCCAGAGCACACGCTGATCCGTCATGCTCGAATAGTATGCCTATTGAAGCCACCGACGACGGGAGCAACGATGCACCTCGACCTGACCGACCGCGTGGTCGTCGTGACGGGCGCAGCGCGCGGGATCGGCCGCACCCTCGCCGACCGCTTCGTCAGCGAGGGGTGCCGCGTCGTCGCGCTCGACCTGGCCTTCGAGCCGGACTTCCCGCTCGACCACGTCGTGTGCAACGTCGCCGACCCGCAGTCGGTGCACGACGCCGTGGAGGAGGTCGTCGGGCGGCACGGCACGATCGACGTGCTGGTCAACAACGCCGGCATCAACGTCACGGGCACGGTCGCCGAACTGGAGTGGGACGCCTGGCGACGCTGCATGGACGTCAACCTCGGCGGCACGTTCCTGATGAGCCAGGCCGTCGCTCCGGTGATGCAGGCGGCCGGACGCGGTCGGATCATCAACGCCGCCTCGTTCGCGGCGATCGTGCCCAGCGTCGGGAGCGCGGCCTACGCGGCGTCGAAGGCCGCCGTCGTCTCCTTCACCCGGGTCCTGGCGTCGGAGCTCGGCCCGTGGGGGATCACCGTGAACGCCTACGCCCCGGGCATGGTGCCGACGGCGATGAACGGCTTCGCGACGATGCCGGCCGAGGCGCAGGACCGCCTGCTCGACACGCTGTCGCTCCGCCGGTGGGAGACGCCGGACGACGTCGCCGACCTGCTCGTCTTCGTGGCGAGCGACACCTCCGGGTACATCACCGGCACCCTGCTCGACGTCTCCGGCGGCAAGCTCGCGACTCAGATCCCGGCACGCGCGCACGGCCGGACCTGAGCGGACTGCTGTCCGGCCGCACAGGTTCTCCACATGGCCTCCTCCGTAGGCTGTGAAAGCCCAGTGAGCCGGACTGCAGCCCGACCCCGAGGAGGTGCCCGATGGTCCTCGTCCTCGTCGCGTTCGCGATCGTCGCCCTGATCGTCCCCGCCCTGACCCCCGTCCTCGGCCGCCGCGTGTTCTACGTGGCGGCCCTCGCCCCCGCCGCGGCGGCGGTGCTGACGATCGCCCAGACCGACGCCGCCCTGCACGTCAGCGTCGTCGAACGGCACCGGTGGGTCCCCCAGCTCGACCTCGACGTCACGCTGCGGATGGACGCCCTGTCGTGGGTGCTCGCACTGGTCGTCTCGATCGTCGGCGCGTTGGTGCTGGTCTACTGCGCCTCGTACTTCGCGCGGGACGAACCCGGGCTCGGTCGGTTCGCCGGGGTCCTGACCGCCTTCGCTGGCTCGATGTACGGCCTCGTGATCGCCGACGACGTGATCGTGCTGTTCGTCCTGTGGGAGGCCACGACGGTCTTCTCCTACCTGCTCATCGGGCACGACGCCGCGAAGCGTGCCAGTCGCGCCGCCGCCATGCAGGCCCTCGTGGTGACCACCGCCGGTGGCCTGGCGATGCTCGCGGGCCTCGTGATGCTCTCGGTCACGGCGGGCACGACCTCGCTGTCCGCGATCGTCGCCGATCCCCCGAGCGGCACGATCGTCTCGGTGTCGGTGGTCCTGGTGCTGCTCGGGGCGCTCACGAAGTCGGCGATCGTGCCCTTCCACTTCTGGCTCCCCGCCGCGATGGCCGCACCCACCCCGGTCAGCGCGTACCTGCACGCCGCCGCGATGGTGAAGGCCGGCATCTACCTGGTGGCCCGGCTCGCCCCGGCGTTCGCGCTGCTCGACGGCTGGCGCGAGACGATCACGCTGCTCGGCGTCGCCGGGATGCTCGTCGGCGGGTACCGGGCACTGCGGCAGACCGACCTCAAGCTCCTGCTCGCCTACGGCACCGTGGCCCAGCTCGGGTTCCTCGTGCTCGCCGCCGGCTGGGGTGCGCCCGCGGTCGCCCTCGGCGGGGTCGCACTCCTCGTGGCCCACGCCGCCTTCAAGTCGACGCTCTTCCTCGTGGTCGGCGCGATCGACCACGTCACGGGCACGCGCGACCTCGGCCGGCTCAGCGGACTCGGGCGTGCCCGCCCGTGGCTGGCGGTCGTCGCGGTGCTCGCGCTGGTGTCGATGGCCGGGATCCCACCGACGATCGGGTTCGTCGCGAAGGAAGCCGTGCTGACCGGGTTCACCGAGTCCCTGCACGGTCCCGACGCCGGCTGGGCCTGGTTCGCCCTGATCGGCGTGACCGTCGGTTCGGTGCTGACCGTGGCCTACTCGCTGCGGTTCCTGTGGGGTGCCTTCGCCCGGAAGCCCGGCGTCGCGACCACCGAGCCGCACGCCCTGCACGGCCTCGCCGTCGTGCCCTCGGTGCTCGCGCTGGCCGGGCTCGCACTCGGCCTGTTCACGCCGCTGGTCGCGCACGGCATCGAGCCCGCTGCGACGACCGCGGCGCTCGGCGGACAGGAGGTCCCGCACCTCGCGCTCTGGCACGGCCTCGAACCCGCACTCGGCCTGTCCGCGATCACCCTGGTCGGCGGCCTCGCACTGTTCGCCCTGCGCCGCCCGGTCGAGGCACTCCAGCACCGGCTCGCCGGGTTCCCGAGTGCCGCGGGCACGTACCGGCACGGCATGCGACTGCTCGACCGCGGAGCGACCGGACTCACCGCGAGCCTGCAGCGCGGCTCGCTCCCCTACTACCTGACGGTGATCCTGTCGGTCTTCGTCGCCGGGGCGCTCGCCAACCTGGTGCTCGGCGGGCCGTGGGAGTTCCACGTCCGGTTCGCCGACTCGTGGGGCCAGATCCCGGTGATGATCGTGATGTCGATCGCCGGCATCGCGGTGCTCACGGCGAAGACCCGGTTCGCCGCCGCCGTGCTGGTCGGCGTCACCGGCTACGGCCTCTCGGTGCTGTTCGTCCTGCACGGTGCCGTCGACCTCGCCCTGACGCAGCTCGTGGTCGAGACGGTCACCCTGATCGCCTTCGTCCTGGTCCTCCGGCGGCTGCCCCCGCGCATCGCCACGACCAACCCGTCGCGGTTCCGGGTCGTGCGGGCGCTCTTCGCCGGTCTGGCGGGGCTGACACTGGCGATCGTCGTCGTGGTGGCCGCCTCCGCCCGCACGGCACGCCCCCCCTGGCCCGACCTGCCCGCGCTGACGAGCTCGTTCGGGCACGGTCTGAACGTGGTGAACGTCGCCCTCGTCGACCTGCGCGGCTGGGACACCCTCGGTGAGCTCACCGTCGTGGTCGCCGCGGCCACCGGCGTCGCGAGCCTGATCTTCGTGAACTCGCGCGAGGACACCCTGCCGCGACTGCGTGACCTGCCGGAGACCCTGACCGCGAACGGCGAGCGCACCGACGGTGAGCCCCGCGCCTGGCTGCCGACGAGCGCCGCGATCCCGACCGGCCGCTCGGCCCTGCTCGACGTGGTCGTCCGACTGCTGTTCCACGGCCTGATCGTGCTGTCGCTCTACCTGCTGTTCGCCGGCCACAACTCGGCCGGCGGCGGGTTCGCCGGCGGTCTGGTCGCCGGCATCGCCCTCGCGGCCCGCTACCTGGCCGGCGGTCCCGCCGAACTCGGTGCAGCGGCCCCGGTGCGTGCCGGTCGCCTGCTCGGCCTGGGGGTCGCGACGGCCGCCGTCACGGCGATCGTGCCGCTGTTCTTCGGTCGCGAAGCCCTGTACTCCGAGTTCTTCGAGGCCACCGTCCCGATCCTCGGACACGTCGAGTTCGTCACCGCCACGTTCTTCGACATCGGCGTGTACCTGGTCGTCGTCGGCCTGGTGCTCGACGTCCTCCGCAGCCTCGGCGCCGAGGTCGACCGGCAGCGCCTCGAGGACGCCTCGACCCCGACCCGCGACACCACCGAGGGGTCCGTCAGCGACACCCTCGATGCCCCCACCCCGGAAGGGAGCGCCACATGACCGTCACCCTCGTCCTCGTGATCGCCATGGCGGTGCTGTTCTCGTGCGGCGTCTACCTGCTGCTCGAACGCTCCCTGACCCGGATGCTCCTCGGCTTCCTGCTGCTCGGCAACTCGCTCAACCTGCTGCTGCTGGTGATGTCCGGCGCCGCGGGCGACCCGCCGATCGGCAAGAGCGCCGAGGGCATCACCGATCCGCTCCCCCAGGCGTTCGCCCTGACCGCGATCGTGATCACCTTCGCCGTGAGCGCGTTCCTGCTGGCCCTGATCCACCGGTCGTGGCAGCTGTCCCGCGCCGACGAGGTCGAGGTCGACGAGGCCGACGCCGCGATCGGCCGTGACCGTGACGAGCCGGCCGACGAGGACCCGGAGACCACCGCCGACGCAGAACAGGAGGCGACCCGATGACCTGGCTCGTCCCGCTCCTCGTCCTCGTCCCGCTGCTCGGTGCCGCGGTCGCGCTCGGACTCCTCCGCCACCAGAAGCTCCAGCGTGCGATCACCGTCGTGGTGCTCGTCGTGGCCCTGGCCGTGGCTGCCACGCTCATGGTCCTGGTCGACCGGCACGGCACGATCGTGGTGCAGGTCGGCGGCTGGGACGCCCCGTACGGCATCTCGCTCGTCGTCGACCGGCTGAGCGCCCTGCTGCTCACCGTCAGTGCGAGCGTCCTGCTGCTCGTCCTGCTGTTCTCGATCGGCCAGGGTCTGGCCGCCGACGACGAGGACGCCCCGGTCACGATCTTCTACCCGACGTACCTGGTGCTCGCCGCCGGCGTGCTCGACTCGTTCATCGCGGGCGACCTGTTCAACCTGTACGTCGCGTTCGAGATGCTGCTGGTGGCGAGCTACGTGCTCATCACGCTGGGCGGCAGCGAACAGCGCGTCCGGGCCGGAACGACGTACATCGTCACGAGCCTGATCGCGTCGGCGATCTTCCTCGCCGCCATCGGTCTGGTCTACGGCGCCACCGGCACGGTGAACATCGCCCAGATCAGCGAGCGCGTCGCCGACCTGCCGGAGCACGTCCAGCTGCTCCTGCACACGATGCTGCTGATCGGGTTCGGCATCAAGGCGGCCGTGTTCCCGCTGGCGTTCTGGCTGCCGGACTCGTACCCGACGGCCCCGGCACCGGTCACCGCGGTCTTCGCGGGCCTGCTGACCAAGGTCGGCATCTACGCGATCATCCGACTCGAGACGGTGATCTTCCCGCGACCACAACTCAACGAGGTGCTGCTCGTCGTCGCCGCACTGACGATGGTGGTCGGGGTGCTCGGCGCGGTGTCGCAGACCGACGTGAAACGTCTGCTGTCCTTCACGCTGATCAGCCACATCGGCTTCATGGTGATGGGCGTCGGACTCGGCACCGTCGCGGGGACGGCGGCAGCGGTGTTCTACACGGTGCACCACATCGTCGTGCAGACCACGCTGTTCCTGGTGTCCGGCCTGATGGAACGCGTCGGCGGGACGACCTCGACCCGGTCGCTCGGCGGACTGCTGAAGGCCGCACCGCTGCTGGCTGCCCTGTACCTGATCCCCGCGTTCAACCTGGGCGGGATCCCGCCGTTCTCCGGCTTCATCGGCAAGCTCGGCCTGTTCCGCGCCGCCGCCGAGGACGGTTCCCCGATGGCGTACGTCACCATCGGCGCCGGCGTCGTCACCTCGCTGCTCACCCTCTACGCGCTCATGCGGGTCTGGGACGCCGCCTTCTGGCGGCCGAAGCCGGCGGCCGAGGCCGCCGCCCCGCACGCGACGAGCGCAGAACCGCACGCCCACCTGCGGTCGCCGGAACCGGCTCCCCTCACCGTCTCCGAGGAGACGGGCGAGGCCTACCACCCGGGAGGCTCGGTGACGGTCACCGACGCACCGCACGCAGCCACCGCCTCCAGTCCGACCACCGGCGCGACCGAGGCGGTCGGCGAGGCTCCCGAGAAGGTGCGCCTGCCGCGCATGCTCGTCGGGGTCACGACGATCGCGGTGCTCGGATCCGTCGCGCTGACCGTCGTCGCCGGCCCGCTCTACGGCTACGCGACCCGCGCAGCGGAGTCGCTGGAGTCGCCCGACCGCTACGTGCAGGCCGTGCTCGGAGGTGAGCGATGACCGACGTCCGCCGCATCTCCAACGCCAGGCGGATCGCGCTGGCGTGGCGCTACGACGTGCCCCTCGTCGCGGGACTCACCGTGCTCTGGGCGCTGCTCTGGGGGTCGTGGACCCCGCTGACGCTGCTGTGCGGCATCGTCGTGGCGCTCCTCGTCACCCAGGCGCTGCCGCTCCCGCCGGTCCCGCTGTCCGCACGGTTCTCGATCGTGCACGTGCTGCGGTTCCTGGTGGTCTGGTCCGGGCTCGTCGTCGTGGCGTCCTTCCGGGTCGCGTGGGTCGCGTTCCGTCCCCGCGGTGTGCGGCGCAGCTCGATCACGCTCGTGCAGCTGCACTCCACGTCCGAGATGACCTTCACGCTGGCCACGCTCGCGATCTCGCTCGTGCCCGGCTCGTACGTCGCCGACGTGGACCTGCGGCGCCGTCGCCTGCTGCTCCACGTGCTCGACACCGAGCGCCCGGAGCAGGTCGAGGACGAACGCCGCGTCGCACTCCGGATCGAGGCCATGGTCATCCGCGCACTGGGCTCCAAGCAGGACGTCTCCGAACTGTCCGAGCCGCTGCCGGAGGTGACCCGGTGAGCCCCGCCGTCGTCGTGATGGGCATCGCCGTCGCGCTCGTGCTCGCGCTCCTCGGGGCGACGTTCGCCCTCGCGGTGTTCCGGATCGTGCGCGGCCCGACCATCCTCGACCGCATGATCGGCTCCGACATGGTGCTGACCACCGTGCTCGTGGTGATCGCGGCCGCGATGGTCATCCGCCAGGACCTGACCGGCATCCCCGTGCTCGTGGTGATCTCGGCGACGAGCGTGTTCGCCACGGTCGCCGTGGCCCGGGCCGTCACGCCCTCGGCGGACCCGTCCGACGAGGGACTGACCGTCACCACCCCCGAGCGCGCCGAGGAGGACCAGTCGTGATCGAGATCATCGAGTCGTTCGTCGACGACGCCGGCATCCGCGCCTGGATCGCCATCGCGCTGCTGCTCGTCGGGTCGCTGCTGTCGCTCGGGGCCGGGGTCGGCATCGTCCGGTTCCCGGACCCGCTCGTCCGTCTGCACGCGATGGCGAAGCCGCAGGTGCTCGGGCTCGCACTCGCGCTGGCCGCCATCGTCGTCGCGGTGTGGACGTGGACGGCGTTCTGGGTCGTGCTGCCGATCATGGTGTTCCAGCTGTTCCTGGTGCCCGTGTCGACGCACATGATCGCCCGCGCCGGCCTGCGCGCCGACGACTACCGGCACGAGGACCTGCTCGTCGACGACACGGAGTCCTGACGCACCGATCTGCCGGACCGGAGGCCCGTGGCGGCGTCGCCACGGGCCTCCGCTCCGTCAGGCGCTCACGTTCGCGGTCAGGCGGTCGCGACCCGACGCGGGAGCAGCAGGTTGAGGACCGCGGCGACCACCACGATCGCGGCGGAGGCCGCCGGCAGCAGCATCGCCGCGGCGGTGCCGTGGTGCTCGGCGACGTCACCGGTGATGGCGGAGGCGATCGACTGGCCGACGATGACGGCGGACCCGAGGATCGTCATGGTGGTGGCGGAGCGGCCGACGGGTGACCGGTCCGAGCCGAGGCTGTACTGGGCGACCAGGGTGGGTCCGATCCCGATGCCCATGACCGCGAGGACGACGCCCGCGGCGACGACGGAGTCGGCGCTGGCGAACGCGACCGCACCGGCGAGGAGCACGACGCCGAAGACGAGCCAGCGCCAGCCGAGGCCGAAGGCCCGGGGGAACGCCGCCGACCCGAGTGCCAGCCCAGCGGACCCGATGCCCATCAGGCCGTAGAGCAGGCCGGCCTGCGAGGCCTCGCCGTGGGTCTCCATGAACGCCGTCAGCGAGGTGAGCGTCGAGCCGAAGAACAGCCCGATGCCGAGGATGCCGACGACCACGACGACGAGCCGCGGACGCAGGAGCTGCCGCGCGGGCGCCTGCGTCGACTCCGCGTGCTGGCCGACCACGAGCTTGCCGGTCGGGTGCAGCGCGAACGCCGTGACGAACACGAACGTCAGGACCGAGGCGCCGGCGACGGCCACCCACGGGGCGATCGCGCTGGCGAGGATGCCGACCAGGAACGGGCCGATGATGAACACGGTCTCGTCGGCGGCGGACTCGTAGGCCATGGTGCCGCTGAGGGTCTTCTCGCGCCGCGCCGGGGCCGTGCGTTGCCGGATGATCGCGACGAGCCGCGTGCGGGACATCGGGGCGACCTGCGGTGCCGAGGCGCCGATGCAGAACGCGGCCGCGAGGACGGCGAGGTCGGGCGCGGTGCCGCTGACGACGAACGGGAAGAGCCCGAGCAGCGCCGCGTTCACCAGGCCGACGGGGACGAGCACCGCGCGCTGGCCGAAGCGGTCCGCCGCGGCCCCGACCATCGGGCCGAAGATCGCGGAGCCGATGCCGACGGCGGCGGAGTTGATGCCGCCGAGGGCGACGGAGTCACGGGCGGCGACGACCAGGGTCAGGACGCCGACCACCATCATCGCGAAGGGGAGCCGGGCGATGAACGCCACGGGGAAGTACCAGCGTCCGGCGAGGGAGACGAGCGAGCGGTCCGGAGCGGGCGGGGCGTCGCCAGTGGCGGGGGTGTCGCCGGTGGCGGGGGTGTCGCCGGTGGCGCGGGTCTGGAGCATTGGGGTGTGCCTTCTCGGCCCGCCCGGTTCGGTGGCGGCGGACCCATCGGGTGCCGCCGTTGTCCGCCGGGGAGCCGGCGGCCGGTAGATACACACTGCGTGTTGTCGAACGCTGTCGATGGTACCAATCGGCCACCGCGCAGCGGAGGAGTTCGCTCCGGGCGCCGTCCCGCCGGCCGGCCGTGGTGCGGTCGGACGACGGACGGGAGGCGCGTGGCGGGGTGCCCCGGGCCTCCCGGCCGCCGCGCCGCGCGCTCAGGGCCCCGCACCGGTGACGACACCCCGCCCGCCGTCCGCGGTGCGGTCGCAGACCGTCGCCTGCGGCGCCGCCAGCCGACAGTTCGTGACCGGTCGGCACGCGACCCGCGACGTGTCGTGACCACTCGCGGGCCGGTCGAGCGAGGCGACGCGACGCGACCGGACGACGGACGGGAGGCGCGTGGCGGGGCGCCCCGGGCCTCCCGGCCGCCGCGCCGCGCGCCCACGGCTCCGCGCCGGTCACGACACCCCGCCCGCGCCCCGCGGTGCGGTCGCAGACCGTCGCCTGCGGCGCCGCCAGCCGACAGTTCGTGACCGGTCGGCACGCGACCCGCGACGTGTCGTGACCACTCGCGGGCCGGTCGAGCGAGGCGACGTGTCGCGACCGGACGACGGACGGGAGGCACGTGGCGGGGTGCCCCGGGCCTCCCGGCCGCCGCACCGCGCGCCCAGGACCCCGCACCGGTCACGACACCCCGCCCGCGCCCCGCGGTGCGGTCACAGACCGTCGCCTGCGGCGCCGCCAGCCGACAGTTCGTGACCGGTCGACACGCGACCCGCGACGTGTCGTGACCACTCGCGGGCCGGTCGAGCGACGAGATGCGACCGGCCGAGGGACTGCTGCGGCGTGGCGCTCGGGTCAGGAGACCTCGCCCGCGCGGGCTCCAGCCCACAGGTCGACGTCCGTGATGCCGACGGAGTGCTCGTCGATGACGCGGAGCTCCTCGTCGGTGAACGAGGTGTTCGACAGCGCGGCGACGTTGTCCTCGAGCTGCGACACCCGCGAGGCGCCGATCACGAGCGAGGTCACCCGCTCGTCACGGAGCGCCCAGGCGAGGGCGAGCTGCGCGAGGGACTGTCCGCGTGCGGCCGCGACGTCGTTCAGGGCACGGAGGTGCTCGACGACCTCGGGCGTGATGCTCGACGCGTCGAGGGACTTCCCCGCTGCCGCGCGGGAGTCCTCGGGCACACCGTTCAGGTACTTGCCGGTGAGGAGCCCCTGCGCCAGCGCGGTGAAGCCGATGACGCCGAAGCCGAGCTCGCCGGCGGCGTCAAGCAGCCCCTCGGTCTCGATCCAGCGGTTGAGCATCGAGTACGAGGGCTGGTGGATGAGGAGCGGCGTGCCGAGGTCGCGGAGGATCTCGGCCGCCTGCCGGCTGCGCTCGGCGTCGTACGACGAGATCCCGACGTACAGCGCCTTGCCCTGCTGGACCGCGGTGTGCAGGGCGCCCATCGTCTCCTCGAGCGGGGTCGAGGCGTCGAGACGGTGCGAGTAGAAGACGTCGACGTAGTCCAGGCCCGTGCGCTGCAGCGACTGGTCGAGCGAGGCGAGCACGTACTTGCGCGAGCCACCGCCCTGCCCGTACGGCCCCGGCCACATGTCCCAGCCGGCCTTCGTCGAGATGACCATCTCGTCGCGGTAGGGCCGGAAGTCCTCGCGCATCAGGCGGCCGAAGTTCAGCTCGGCGGCACCGTACGGCGGGCCGTAGTTGTTCGCGAGGTCGTGGTGGGTGATGCCGAGGTCGAACGCCCGGCGGCTGATGGCACGCTGGTTCTCGAAGGGCATGTCGTCCCCGAAGTTGTGCCAGTACCCCAGGGAGAGCAGCGGCAGGTCGAGGCCCGAGCGGCCGGTCCGGCGGTACGTCATCGAGTCGTAGCGGTCGTCACTGGCGATGTAGGTCATGGGACGAGCCTGGCACTCCATCGGGGCCGGGCCTCGCATGCTTCGCTTCGCGGACCCATGATGGGTGCACCAGACCACGAGGAGACGACGATGGCACGGACGACGAAGACCGAGACCACCTTCACCGACGAGGAGCGCGCGGCGATGCAGGAACACGCCGCGGAGGTCAAGCGCGCCCGCGGCACGAAGGGCACCAAGGCCGAGAAGGCAGCGGCCGACGCCGCTGCGGTCGAGGCCAAGATCGCCGAGATGCCCCAGCCGGACCGGGGGCTGGCGGAGCGCATCCACCGCATCGCGCTCGAGGTCGCGCCCGAGCTCGCGCCGAAGCTCTGGTACGGCATGCCCGCCTACGCGCGGGACGGCAAGGCGGTGTTCTTCTTCCAGGACGCCGCGAAGTTCAAGGCCCGCTACGCGACGCTCGGGTTCCAGGACTCGGCCGCGCTCGACGACGGCACGTTCTGGCCGACGTCGTGGGCGATCAGCCCCGAGTTCTCCGAGGACGACGAGGCACGGGTGGCCGACCTGATCCGTCGCGCGGTCGGTTGACGGTGCTCGGGCTGGGCGCCGCTCCCGTCTTCGCCCTGCTGTTCCTGGTGCTGTACGTCCTGGGGCGGCGACGGGACCCGCGGATGCTCCGCAACGGGGTGTTCCTGACGGCGGCCGTGCTGTTCGGGCTCGCGACGGTCGTGGCCGTGCTGACCAGGGTGGTCCCCGGGTTCAGCCTGCTCGTCGCCGTGGTGCTGCTGCTCGTGCCGCTGGCCGTCGTGGTGCTCGGGGTCGCCCTGGTCGCGAACGGTCTGCAGATGCTCCGGGCCGAGGGGCGCAGCGTCGGCAACCTGCTGTCGCTCGCCGCCGGGGTGGCGGTGTTCGTGCTGCCTGCGGTCGCCATCGCCCTGCTCGTGTCGGGCAGCGGCGAGGGCTTCACGCTGTGGGACGGCACGAAGATCGCGATCGCCGTGCTGATGGTGTTCGTCTGCGGGTACTTCGCGCTGTCGCTGGTCGCGTTCGCCCTGTACTCCGTGGTCTACGGGCGGACGCGGCACGGCATCGTCCCCGACACGATCGTGGTCCTCGGCTCCGGGCTCGTGCACGGCGAGGTCCCGCCCCTGCTGCAGAGTCGACTCGACCGGGCGCTCGGCGTCTACCGGGCCGAACGGGCAGCCGGACGCCGACCGCTCCTCGTGCCGTCCGGCGGACAGGGCGACGACGAACCCCGCCCCGAGGGCACCGCGATGGCCGAGTACCTGGTCGCGCACGGTGCCGACGCGGACGACGTCGTCGCGGAGACCGCGTCGCGGAACACCCGCGAGAACCTCCGGTTCTCGCGGGACGTGCAGACGGCCGCCGGTCGGGACGGCCAGATGGTCGTGGTCACGAACAACTACCACGTGCTGCGGGCGGCGACCCTGGCCCGCCGCCTCGATCTGCCCGCCCAGGTCGTCGGCGCGCGCACGGCGGCGTACTACGTACCGAGTGCGTTCCTGCGGGAGTTCGCCGCGGTGATCGTCGAGCACCGCTGGCTCAACGTGGTCGCCTGCACGCCGTTCGTGCTGTTCACCGGGTTCCTGCTCTGGGAGTCCTTCCAGCAGTAGGATCTCCACCATGGTCGAGATCCAGGCACCGCGGCCGACCGACCTGCTGCCCATCGGCGAGATCGTCCGCCGCACGGGCGTCGCCGCGTCGGCCCTGCACTTCTACGAGCGCAAGGGCCTGATCCACCCGGAGCGCACCGACGGCGGGACGCGGATGTACCCGCGGCACGTCGAACGGCGGATCGCGATCATCCAGGTGGCCAAACGCCTCGGCATCCCGCTCAGCGAGGTCGCCGAGCAGTTCGAAGCGCTGCCCGCGGACCGCATGCCCTCGCTGCGCGACTGGAACCGGTTGAACGAACGGTGGCGCGCACGGCTGCGGGCCCGCCAGCTCGAGCTCGAGCGCCTGCAGCAGGAGATGACGCAGTGCATCGGCTGCGGGTGCGTCTCGCTCGGAGCGTGTTCGGTCGTGAACCCGGGCGACACCCTGGGCGACGAGGGGCACGGCGCGCGTCGCCTGCTGCCGATCCAGGACGAGGCGGCGGACGATGCCGCCGCCGCCGACAACGACGCAGCCGCCGCTGCCGCCGCCGAGGACGCTGTCGCCTAGCCCGCGCGGAGCCCGTCGTCGATCCGCTGCAGCAGCTCCAGCGCCTCGACCGCACCCCGTTCGTCGCCGCCGAGGGCCGTGCGGAGCTTGCCGGACCAGTGCCGGTAGAGCCGGTCGACGCTCTCCTGGGCCAGGGCGGTCGAGTGCAGCTGCACGGTCCGGGCGTCCGCCGGGTCCTGGCGCCGCTCGACCATGCCCTTCGCCACGAGCGACCGGAGTGCGACGCTGAGGTTGCTGCGCTGCAGGGCGGTCGCCTCGGCGGTGGCACTGGGCGAGGTGCCGGGGTTGCGGTTGATCCAGCGCATCACGAGCGCTTCGGTGCCGGTCAGCGGCACGATGTCGAGGGTCTCGGAGCCGTGTGGATCGATGTCGCGCGCGATCCGGAGCAGGACGTCCGCGAACTCGGCGAGGACGTGGTCGGACACGGCGGAGTGCATGAACGTACTGTACCGATCTCCGGCGATGAGTTATGGTTTCATAACAATGACCACGGACACCGGAACCATCCGCGCGACGATCGCGACACCCACGACCAAGCAGCAGGGCATCACGACCGCGCTGCTCCTGGTGCTCGGCCTGCTCAGCGCCGTCGCCCCCTTCGCCACCGACCTGTACCTGCCGGCGTTCCCGCAGATGACCACCGAGCTCGGGGCGAGCGCCACCGCCGTCCAGCTCACCCTCACCGCGTTCCTGGTGGGCGTGACCGCGGGCCAGCTCGTGTTCGGTCCGCTGTCCGACCGGTTCGGCCGCGTGCCGCCGCTCATCGCCGGTGCCGCGGTGTGCGTGCTCGCCAGCATCGCCGCGGTGCTCGCGCCGAACATCGGCGTGCTCATCGCGGCCCGCCTGCTGCAGGGCCTCGGCGGTGCGGCCGGCATGGTGATCAGCCGTGCGGTCATCTCCGACCTGGCGACCGGCAAGTCCGCCGCCCGCGCGTTCTCGCTCATGATGATCGTCGGCGGGGTCGCCCCGGTCGTCGCACCGCTGCTCGGCGGCCTGCTCACCGGCCCGATCGGCTGGCGTGGCCTGCTCTCGATCGTGCTCGGCCTGTCGGTCGTCATGCTCGTCGCGGTCCTCGCCGTGATCCGCGAGACCCACCTGAAGGAACACCGCGACGCCCTGCGTGCGGAACGCCGTGGCTCCGGCTCGGCCCTGCGTGCCCTGCGCTCCCGCACGTTCCTCGGTTACACCGCGGTGTTCGGCTTCGCGTTCGCCGTGATGATGGCCTACATCTCCGCGTCGCCGTTCCTGTACCAGGACATGATCGGCTTCGGCACGGTCGGCTACGGCCTGGCCTTCGGGTTGAACGCCCTGGCGCTCATGGGCGTCAGCATCCTGTCCGCCAAGCTCACCGCGACCCGTTCGGTCACGGGCGTGCTGTCGCTCGGCATCGTGCTGGTGCTCGCGTCGACCGTGGCGTTCGCGCTGCTCGTCGTCTCCGGGGCGCCGGTCATCTGGCTCGCCGTGCCGCTGTTCACCGCGGTCGGTTCGCTCGGTCTGGTGCTCGGCAACGCCACGGCACTCGCCCTCGGCGCC
The DNA here is from genome assembly GCF_000686685.1 of Curtobacterium sp. UNCCL17. Lineage (NCBI taxonomy): Bacteria > Bacillati > Actinomycetota > Actinomycetes > Micrococcales > Microbacteriaceae > Curtobacterium > Curtobacterium sp. UNCCL17. Next base: position 82,658 of record NZ_KK366003.1, read on the forward strand.
GTGCCGTCGGCCGCCGGCAGCGCCTCGGCCGTGCTCGGTGCCCTACAGTTCGGGCTCGCGGCGCTCGTGTCCCCGCTCGTCAGCATCGGCGGCTCGGACACCGCGGCGCCGCTGGCGATCGTGATGCTCGCCGCCGCCGTGGTGGCCGTCGTGGCGCTGCTCGCGGCGCGGGGCCGGACCAGCACGCTCCGCTGACCCGGAACGACACTGTCGACGTCGTACGACATCGACAGTGTCGTTCCGCGTCGGCCAGACCACCGCCAACCGGCCCAGCCCCAGGCCCCAGGCCCCAGGCCCCAGCCCCCAGCCCCCAGCCCCGCCTCAGCCCAACCCGCCCGGCGTCAGCCCCGCCCCGGCCGCAGGAACGGCACCCGCGGCATGAGCCAGTCGACCCACACCACCCGCACCCCCGGCGCCACGGCGAGCGCCCACAGGATCGAGGCAGCGGCGTCGGTCGGGTAGTGGACCGCGTCGATCGACACCGCGCAGAACACGATCACGATGGCCACGACCCCCAGCGTCAGGGCGAGCCGGTGCCACCGGGTCTCGCGGAGCAGCCAGATCAGGGCGACCACGAACGCCGTGATGTAGACCGTGTGCCCGCTCGGGTACCCGGGGTCGGGCTGCACGGGGAACGGGTGCGGCAGCACGGCGACGTCGGGCCGGGCCCGGTGCACGATCTCCTTCACGATCGCGGACGGCACCCACGTGATCGCGATGGTGCCGCCGAACGCCAGGGCCGGTCGCAGGTCTCGCGTGCGCCACCAGATCACGGCGACGACGACGACCGTGATCCCGATCGCCGGTGCCGGACTGATCACGTGGTAGACCGCTGTGCTGAACGCCCCGATGAACCCGGTGTGCAGCGCGTTGAGGGCCTTGGACAGCCCGAGGTCCACGGTCCCGAGGGTGAACCCGACGATGGTGATGACGACGACCGCGATGACGGCGATCGCCACCGAGACGAGCGGGTACGGCGAGCGCTCGAGGATCCCGTACGCGGCGGGCTCCCGTCGGCGGGGACGGAGGAGCGGCGCGTCGTCGGTCATCCCGCCATCGTCGCAGCACGAGCCCGGCATCCCAGGGCGAGTGAGCCTCACAAAACTCCGAAAGCGTTCAGCGCAGCGGTCGCGAGTAGACAGGGCACATGCCAACCGTTGCCGAGAACATCGTCGCCACCCTCCGCGCCAACGACATCCACCGGGTCTACGGCCTGCCCGGGGACTCCCTGAACGGCTTCACCGACGCCCTGCGCAAGGACGGCACGATGCGGTGGGAGCACGTCCGTCACGAGGAAGCGGCCGCGTTCGCCGCCTCTGCCGAAGCCGCCCTGACCGGTGACCTGACCGTCTGCGCCGGCAGCTGCGGGCCCGGCAACCTGCACCTGATCAACGGCCTGTACGACGCGAACCGTTCGCGGGTGCCGGTGCTGGCGATCGCCGCGCACATCCCCACGGCCGAGATCGGCTCCGGCTACTTCCAGGAGACGCACCCGCAGGAGCTGTTCCGCGAGTGCTCCGTCTACGTCGAGTACGTCGCCGACCCCGTCCAGATGCCCCGCCTGCTCGAGATCGCCATGCGTGAGGCGATCGAGAAGCGCGGCGTCGCGGTGCTCGTGATCCCCGGCGACGTGCTGCTCGCCGAGGCGAAGGACGACCGCGCCACCCGCATCGAGCGGGCCACCCCGCGCATCGTGCCGAGCGAGACCGAGCTGCAGCGCACCGCCGACCTGCTGAACGGAGCCGACCGGATCACGATCCTGGCCGGAGCCGGCGTCGCGGACGCCCACGACGAGGTCGTCGCCCTGGCCGAGCGGTTGCAGGCCCCGATCGTGCACGCGCTGCGCGGCAAGGAGTACATCGAGTACGACAACCCGTACGACGTCGGCATGACGGGGCTGCTCGGCTTCGCCTCCGGGTACCGCGCGATGGAGGACGCCGACGTCGTGCTCATGCTCGGCACGGACTTCCCGTACCAGCAGTTCTTCCCGGCCAAGGCGAAGCACGTGCAGGTCGACATCCGCGGTTCACAGCTCGGCCGGCGGCACCCCGTCGACATCGGGCTGGTCGGCACCGTCAAGGACACCGCCCTCGCGCTCATCCCGCTGCTGACCGGCTCGCACCCGACGAAGCACCTCGAGGACTCCCTCAAGCACTACCGCAAGACCCGCGAGAAGCTCGACGACCTGGCGGTGCCGGCCGGCAGGAAGAAGCCGCTGCACCCGCAGTACGTCGCCCGCGTGCTCGACCGGCTCGCCGCCGAGGACGCCGTCTTCATCCCCGACGTCGGCTCCCCCGTCGTCTGGGCCTCGCGCTACCTCACCATGAACGGCAAGCGCCGGCTGATCGGCTCGTTCGTGCACGGCACGATGGCGAACGCCGTCCCGCAGGCGATCGGTGCGCAGACGGCGTTCCCGGACCGGCAGGTGATCGCCCTGGCCGGAGACGGCGGGCTGACGATGCTCCTCGGTGAGCTCATCACGATCGTGCAGAACAAGCTGCCGGTGAAGATCGTCGTGTTCGACAACTCGTCGCTCAACTTCGTCGAGCTCGAGATGAAGGCCGCCGGCTTCGTGAACTACGGCACCGAACTGCAGAACCCGGACTTCGCCGCCGTCGCCGAGGCGATCGGCATCAAGGGGTTCCACGTCGACGTGTCCGACGACTTCGAGGACGCCATGGCCGCCGCGCTCGCGCACGACGGTCCCGCGCTCGTGTCGGTCCGCGCGAACCGCCAAGAACTCTCCATGCCCCCGGCGGTCACGCTCGAGCAGGCGAAGGGCTTCACGCTCTACGCCATCCGCACGGTGCTGTCGGGTCGCGGCGACGAGCTGCTGGACCTCGCGTCCACCAACGCGCGCCAGCTGCTGTAGACGCGACCGGACGACGGCCTGGAGGCCCGTGGCGGCGCCGGCACGGGCCTCCAGGCCGTCACGACGTCACCACCCGAGCGTCTGGCCGTCCTCCAGGAACACACCGGTGGGGCCCTCCGGGCCCGCGCTCGCGGCGGCCGCGATCGTCGCGGCGCTGACCTCGACGGGGCGACCGTGCGGGTTCGGCATGCCACCGAACTCGGTGGCCGTGTAGCCGGGCTCGATCGCGACGAAGTGCACCTCGGGCACGACACGTGCGTACTGCACCGTCAGCATCGAGACGGCGGCCTTGGACGCGCCGTAGACCACGGCCGGCACGGTGAACGCGGGCTTCGACGGGTCGTGGGTGGCGGTGAAGGAGCCGAGCGCGCTCGACAGGTTCACCACGATCGGGTTCGCGGAGCGACACAGGAGCGGCAGCGCGGCCTCGGTCGCGCGGATGGTGCCGACGGCGTTCGTGTCGAAGACGGCGAGTGCGTCCGGCCCGCTCTGCCCCCAGACGGCGATGCCGGCGTTGTTGACCAGCACGTCGAGTCCGCCGTTCGCGTCGACGTGGGCGAAGGCCGCGGCGACCGAGTCGTCGTCGCGGACGTCGAGCTGGACGGAGCGGGCGCCGATCTCGGCGGCGACCGCGGCGCCCTGGTCGGCGTCCCGGGCCCCGATCCAGACGGTGTGGCCCGCCTCGACGAGCTGGCGGGCGGTTTCCCTGCCGAGGCCGCGGGTGGCCCCGGTGATGAGTGTCGTTGTCATGGGTCCAGCGTCACGCTCGGCGACGACCGCAGGGAGTCACCCGGTTGTCGTAGGACCGGCAGGGCCAGGACCCGGTCGCCCGTCGCGCGCAGACTGGGGACATGGCGGACACGGACTTCGGGCACACCCTGCGGCGGCTGCGCGACCACGTCTCCCCCGAGGCGGCGGGCGTGGTCGTCGGGCCGCGTCGGCGCGCGACCGGCCTGCGGCGTGAGGAGCTGGCCGGCCTCGCGGGGATCTCGGCCGACTACCTGACCCGGCTCGAGCAGGGGCGGGCGACCTCGCCGTCCGCCCAGGTCGTCGAGGCGCTCGCGCGGTCGCTGCGGGTCGCCGATGCCGACCGCGAGCTGCTCTACCGGCTCGCCGGGCACGCGGTCCCCGGTGCCGAGGTGGTGCCGTCGCGGATCCCGCCGAGCGTGCAGCGGCTGCTCGACCGACTGGCGGACACCCCCGTCGCGGTGCTCGACGCCGCGGGGAACCTGCTCGTCGCCAACGCCCCGTACGACGCGCTGATGGGGCCGATCGGGGCACTCCGCGGGAACGACCGGAACACCGCGTGGCGGCACCTGGTCGGGTCCGGCAGCCGAGCCGTGCACACGCCCGAGGAGCAGGCAGCCTTCGAGGCGAACCTGGTGGCCGGGCTCCGGATGACCGCGGCCCGCTACCCGCTCGACCGCCAGCTGCAGCAGCTCGTGCGGGACCTGCGGGCGGCGAGCCCGCGGTTCGTCGAGCTGTGGGACTCGGGCGCGACCGTGCTCGGCGTGACCGCCCGCCGGAAGGTGATCGACCACCCGGACGTCGGGCGGATCACGCTCGACTGCGACACCCTGGTCGTCGGACCGGAGGACCTGCGGATCCTGGCGTACACGGCCGAGCCCGGGTCGGTGGACGCGGAGCGGCTGGCCCTGGCGATCGTGGTGGGGATGCAGTCGTTGGTGGGGTGAGCGGGGGGCTGCGGCGGGGGCCGGGCGGCCGGCCGTCGGCCGGCGTCCGGCGGCGTCGCACAACCAAAGTGACCTCGAACCACGCGACCACGTGGCTCGGATGCACTTTGGTTGTGTACGGCTCAGTGGTTGTGCACGGCTCGGCACCGGCCAGCCGCGGCCGTTCGCTCGCTCGCTCGCTGCGAGCCCGCCTGAACCCTCCGGAGAAGGCCCACAGGTCACACCCCTCGCCCTTGTCCGGCTCAGACGCCGTCCCTAGGCTCCCGCTGTCAGACGATCGTCTGGCTCATGAGTGGGACGAGGACTGGCATGAACGACGACACGCAGGTCAGCATGAACCGGGTGCACTGGACCGGTGGTGTGCCGCGCAGTGCGGTGGACGCCCTGCTGCACGACGGCGGGCTGGCGGTGGTCCCCACCAAGGTCGGCTACATCCTGATGACCTCGGACCGCGCGGGTCTGGAGCGGAAGTTCGACGCGAAGGAACGCAACCGCAACAAGCCGGGCGTCGTGCTCGTGAGCTCCCTCGAGATGCTTCGGAGCATCGCGCAGCTCACCCCTGAGATCGACGCCCTGTACCAGCGGTGCTGGGACGAGGACATCCTGCTCGGGTGCATCCTGCCCTGGAGCGACGAGGGTCGAGCGGCACTGCCGACGGACGGCTCCGACGAACTCATGATGGACACCCGCGGAACGTCCTGCTTCGTCATCAAGTTCGGCGTCCCCGGTGAGCTCGCCGCCCGCGAACTCTGGACCGAGCACGGCAGGTTCGCCTTCGCGAGTTCCGCCAACCCGTCGGGTACCGGCAACCGCGGCGTGGTGGACGGGATCGGCGAGCGCATCGCCGAGCGCGCCGACGTGATCGTCGAGGCGGACGACTACGTCGCGTCCATCCAGCCGGAGCAGAGTGCCGAGACCCGGTACGAGCAGGGCGTCATGGTGTCGATGGTCGACAGCACGGGGACCCTGATCCCGCTGCAGGACGGACGTCGATCGGTCGTCCCCGCACCGACGCTCATCCGCAAGGGGCTCGACGTCGACCGGATCATGGCACTGCTCGCCGACACGTTCACGAGCTGGGACTACCGGCAGGGTGAGTACTACTGAGCCCGCAGGAGAGGACTTCCGTGGGCAGGAACCGCCTGTCGCGTGAGGACGCCTCGAGCCGCATCACCGCGTTCGTGTACGGCAACATCGTGATCCTCGGCACGATCGCACCGATGGTCCCGGACACCGCCGAGAGCGGTCGGGGGCTCTGGTACGTCCTCGCCACCGCGTTCTCGACCTTCCTCGCACACACCTTCGCCGAGTCGGTCGGCCGCCGTGCGCGGAGTGACCACCGCCTCACCGGGGAGACCGTCCGCGCCGAGCTCCGGGATTCGCTGCCCGTCCTCACCTCCGGTTTCCTGCCGGCTGCTGTCCTCGCCTACGCCTGGCTGACCGGCACATCCGGGCTCGCGGCCGAGATCATCGCGATCGCGTACCTCGTGGTCCGGCTCGCCCTCCTCGGGCCCGTCGTGGCCAGGCTCCGCGGGGAGAACCCGTCCCCGCGGACGTTCGTGGCCGGCCTCGTCCTCGCGCTCGTCGGTGTCGGCATCGCCCTGGTCAAGGCGGGTCCGGGCTTCTGAGGCGAGCGCGCGAGGGAGCGCGGGGCCTCGACAGCCCGCGCCGTCACGCGGGCTGCCCCTCGGCGACGGCCGCGACGGCTTCGATCTCGACCAGCTGGTCGTCGTAGCCGAGCACCGTGACCCCGAGCAGGGTGCTCGGCACGTCGTGCGCGCCGAAGGCATCGCGCACCACCTGCCATGCGGCGACGAGGTCGGCCTGCCGCGAGGACGCCACGAGCACCCGGGTGCTCACGACGTCCTCGATCGACGCACCGGCGGCTCGGAGTGCCTCCCGCATCGTCTCGATGCACCGCGCCGCCTGCCCCGCGTAGTCCCCGACCGCCGCCGTGGACCCGTCCGGTTCGAGCGGGCAGGCCCCGGCGAGGAAAACGAGCCGGGTCCCGGCCGGCACGGTCGATGCGTACGCGTACTGCGCCGCGTCGCTCAGGACGTCGGACCGGATGAGACGGACAGCGCTGGCCATGCCCGTCATCCTGCCAGCAGCGACGTTCTGACCTGCGAACGCTTCAGGCGCAGTACTCGTACGGCAGCTTCGCGACCGACCCCACCCAGATCGCAGCGACCGTGCCGCCGTCCGTCCCGAGCTGGAACGTCATGTAGCGTCCGTCAGCCTGCACGCTCCACATCGAGTACGGGCCCTGCTCCTCACCGTAGGTCCCGGTGTACTGCAGGTCCGGGTACGCGGACCGCACCTCGGTCAGGGGCGCTCCGATGCCGATCCCGGCGTCGGTCTCAGGCGAGTTCGTCGTCACCGGGTCCGCCCCCACCCCACCGATGGTCACCCCGGCGACCTTGCCGTCGCGGGGGATGACGATGAGGCCGGGGGCGTCGGCTCGCTCCCAGAACGTCGTCTCCGGGCTGGCCGGACACGCATCCGTACTCCGGGTGTAGGCGGCTGCCAGGTCGTCGATCTCGCCCTGTACTGCGCCACCGAGGGCGATCGGTCCGACCTCGTCGGTCGAGATGGTCCAGGTCGCGGGATCCGACAAGCTGAACGCTGTGTCCGTCGCGGGAGCGGTCGGGGTCGGAGTACCGGTGTCGGCCGGTGCCTCCGGCGTCGCGGTCGCCGTCACGGTGCGGGTCGGCGTCGCGGCCGGTGAACCGGAACAGGCGGTCAGCGCCACCGCCGCGACGAGCCCCAGGGCCACGCCGGCGGTCCGGACGAGGCCGCTCACGCGGCACCCGCCACACTGCGCCGCTGCCGGTCAGGCGGGAGTTGGGGACCGGGTTGCTGCACCGCCCGCCAGCTGCCGATCCGCGGGTCGAGCCGGACAGCGTCACCGCACTCGTCGCACTGCGCCGCTCCCGCCTCGCCGAGCAGGATCTTCGCGCCGTCGTGAACGAACGGGTTCGGGTTACCGGGCATCGTCTGTTTCCCTCCGTCGGCGGACGTCGAACGGCCCCCGCCCGCAAGGCGGGGACCCGACCGGCGCGGGCTCCGAAGAGCCGCAGCACCGGCCGATGACCCCCGCGCCGTTGCGATGGCCGGTCCACCGTACGTCGAGGCTCCACGAACGACGGAACCCCTCGACCGCCATCGCAACCAGAGCGTTACACAGCTTCCGCCGCAGCGGTCAGTCGGCGTCCTCGACGTCGAACACGACGACCCGCGCACTCGCCGCACCGATGAACTCGGCCACCGGCCGGTGCTCCGGGTGCGGCAGGTACCCGGCGAGCGCCGCACGATCGCGGAACCGGACGACGAGCATCCAGTGGAACCCGCCCTCCAGCCCCTCGGTGCTCACGCTCGTGCCGGACTGCACCGACTCGACCCCCTCGATCCGTGGCAGGTGCTCACGTGACAGGGCCGACGCCTCGGACGACCGGTCCTCCCCCTCCCACTCGACCAGCACGGTGTGCGTCACTCCAGACACGTGGTCCCCTTCCTCGAACATCAGAACGCCGGCGTCCCACCGGCGATCGTGATCGTCGACCCGGACTGGTAGCTCGACTCCGGGCTGACCAGGTGCACGTAGGCGGCACCGAGCTCGGCGGGCTGGCCCGGGCGACCGAACGGCGAGCTCTCACCGAAGTGCGACACCGTCTCGGCGTCGTCGGAACCCGGCTGCAGCGGCGTCCACACCGGCCCCGGCGCGACGGAGTTCACGCGGATGCCCTTCGGCGCGAGCTGCTGCGCGACGGCCTCGGTGAAGAGCTTGATCGCGCCCTTCGACACGGCGTAGTCGATCTTGTCCGGCGAGGGCGTCGACGCCTGGATCGAACCGGTCGTCACGATGGTCGACCCGGGCTCGAGGTGCGGCACCGCAGCCTTGGTCAGCCAGAACAGCGAGTAGATGTTGGTCTTGAAGGTGGAGTCGAACATCGACGTGTCGAGCGTGAGGATGTCCTCGTTGCTCTCCATGCGCCCCGCGACCATGACCAGGGTGTCGAGGCCGCCGAACTCGTCGACCCCCTTCTGCACCAGGTCCGTGCAGTACTGCTCGTCCGAGATGTCCCCGGGGAACAGCACGGCGCGACGGCCTTCGGACTCGAGCAGGTCGCGGACCTGTTCCGCGTCCTCCTGCTCGTCCGGCAGGTACGAGAGCACCAGGTCCGCACCTTCGCGCGACAGGGCGATGGCGGCGGCACGGCCGATGCCGGAATCGGCACCGGTGACGATGCCGCGGTACCCCTTCAGCCGTCCGAGCCCTGTGTAGCTCTCCTCGCCGTGGTCGGGCTTCGGGTCCATCTTCCACGCGGCGCCCGGCAGTGACTGCTCCTGCTTCGGGTACGGCGGTGCCGGGTAGAGGGTGTTCGGATCGCGCTTCTCGTACTGGCTCATGGCCCCACTGTCGTCGCAGCGCCCGCACGGGCGCTCAGCTGGTGGGTGACGGACGCCGAGCAGGCGACACCGGTTCTGGAGACGGGCGGGGACGGACGGGAGGCGCGGTGCCAGCTGACACCGCGCCTCCAGTGGCGTCAGGTGGTTCAGACGCCGGCCGTGGTGCGGATCCAGGACGAGGCCTGCGACAGCAGGGCGTAGTTCGAGCCGGCCTTGGTGTTCGCGCCGGGGTCGGCGCTGTCGCCGGTGGAGCAGACGGCGACGACCTTGCCGTTCACGAGCAGCGGGCCGCCCGAGTCACCGTGGTTCGAGGCGCCGGTCACGCCGGTGAGGTGCTGGGCACGACCGCCGAAGGCGTCGGTGCTCGCGCCGGTGAGCGAGACGGTGGCCTGGTAGAGGCCGTCGGACTGGGTCGCGTTGGCGCGCAGACCGTAGCCCTGGATGGTGCCGGTGCCGCTCGACTTGGCCGTCGCGGTGAGGTCGAGGGGTGCGTAGGTGGACAGCGAGTAGGCGGTCCGCAGGTGCACGAGCGCGATGTCACCCGCCGGCGAGGTGCTGACCCGGTCGACGGCGACGGCCGCGCCGCGGTTGACGGTGGAGTTGGAGTGGTACACGTTCATCGCGCCGATGCCGTCGATGCAGTGCCGGGCGGTGAGGATCCACGAGGCGTTGAGCTGTTCGCCGGTGCAGTTGCTGACGTAGCCTGCGGGGATGCTCCCGCCCGAGGCTTCGAGCTGCACCGCCCACGAGGTGGTGGGGGCCTTCTCGCCGCCGACGACCTTCGTGCTGACGGGCAGCGCGGACGCGGGCGAAGCGGCGAACACGCCGGCGGTGATGACGGCGACCGCGGCGAACGCGGCTGCGATGGACTTCTTCATGACGACTCCTCTGTCGGTGAAGCACCTGCCAGTTGCTCTGTGCAACTGATGCGTCATCCTGACCCCCTGTCCGGGGGTCGCACCAGTCCGCACTTCGACGGACGCGGCTGCCGGGAGGGTCATCGCGGGCTTGCTGGCCGTCGTCCGCTACGCGAACTGGCTGAGCCGTGCGCCATCGGTCTGGTCGTAGCGTCGAAGCATGACGACCAGTGACGCGATCAACCTGCCGGATCGGTTGGTGCCGGCTCTGGACACCGACCTCGAGGTGCTCGACGCCATGGACCGTGTGATCGCGGCGTGCGTGGAGGGGACCTCGGCGACGGAGGCGGGGGTCGTGCTCGCGGACCGGTCCGGTGCGTTGCAGGTCATCGCCTCGACGAGCGAGCGCAGCACCGAGGCCGAAGAAGCGCAGCTCGGGACGAACGAGGGCTCGTGTCTCGACTGCTACCGGAACGGCGAGACGATCGACGTGCCCGACGTGTCCACGCACGAGTCGGAGTGGCCGGCGTTCGCGGCGACGATGCGTGAACGCGGGCTGCACGGCACGTTCGCCGAGCCGATCCGTCTGCGGGACCGGACCATCGGCTCCCTGTGCGTCTTCGCCGACCACACCCGCGGGCACAGCGACCAGGACGTCGTGCTGCTCCAGCTGCTCGCCGACGCGGCTTCGGCTGCCCTGGTCCGACAGCGCGACCGCGGGGTGTCGACCACGATCGAGGAACAGGTCGAGGACGCGCTCGAGGCCCGGGTGCTCCTCGAACAGGCCAAGGGCGCACTCGCCTACCGCCGTGGCATCCGGATTGACGAGGCGTTCCAGATCCTGCGACGTGCTGCTGCCGGCGCGGGTCACGGGATCCGGGCCATGGCCGAGGACGTCGTGCACCGGGGTGCCGACCTCGGCAGCACCGGCTAGACCGGTTCCGTCCGGAGCACCAGGCCGTGGTGGTGCGTGGTGAGCGACACCGCGACCACCTCGCCGAACGCATCGCCGTCGAGCTGCACACGCTCCGGGGTGTCGACGGTCAGCCGCAGCGTCCGTGCCCGGGTGTACCGGAGCGCACGCGAGGTCGGCAGCACCCGGGCCAGGAGCCGCCCGAACCGGGTGCGCGCGAAGAACCGGTTGAGCGTCAGGGCGTACCCGACCTTGGTCCAGCCGAACCACCCGGCCGGCCGGAACGCCACGGCGTCGAGGATCCCGTCGTCCGGGCGGGCCGCGGGGAGCAGCAGGATGCCCGCGGTCAGGGTGCCGCAGTTCCCGACGATGATCGTGTGTGCGCTCATGCTGCGGAGCGGGCCGTCGTCGATCCCGTGGTGCACCGGGATCTGCCGGTTGCCGATCACGGACCGGGCGATGGGGTCCGAGTAGGCGACCCACCCCAACCGCTTCTTCACCCACGCGTTCGTGTCCGCCGCCATGCTCGCATCGAGCCCGATGCCGGTCATCACCAGGAACGCGTGCGACGTCGTGGTACCCGCCGGGTCGGTCAGGTCGGCCAGCCCGACGTCGATCGGGCGGTCCGTCCCGCTGAACCCCGCACGGACGGAGCGCACCAGGTCACCGAGGGGCAGCCCGAGGTTCCGTGCGAACAGGTTGCCGGTGCCGCTGGGGACGAGCGCCACCGGCGTCCCGGTGCCGCGGAGTTCCTCGGCGACGACCCGGAGCGTGCCGTCCCCGCCGGCGACGAGGACGACGCTCGGGTGGGCGTCGCGCGCGGCCCGTGCAGCCGCCCGTCCGTCGTCGTCGGCACTCGTGACGAACCAGAGCGACTCGGCCCATCCGTGGGCGCGCTCCTCGGCGGCGAGCACCCCTCGGAGGCGCGTCTGGTCGGTCTTGGTCGGGTTCACGACCACCGCTGCTCGCAGCTGGTGGGCGTCGTTCGGGAGGTTCGGCACGGGGCGGGGCAGGGCGTGGCTCAGTGGATCCGGAGTTCGGTGATCATCGGGCAGACGAAGGGGTCGCGGGCGGCGAGGCCGACGCGGTTGAGGTACCGGACGACGATGCCGTAGGAACGCAGCAGCGTGGTCTCGGTGTAGGGCACGTCGAGGGTGTCGCAGTGGTCACGGACGAGCAGGCGGGCCTGCTTCAGCGCCGGACGCGGCATCGACGGGAACAGGTGGTGCTCGACCTGGTAGTTCAGCCCGCCCATCAGGAACGACACCCACCAGCCGCCGCGGATGTTGCGCGAGGTGCGCACCTGGCGGGAGAAGAAGTCGACCTTGGCGTCGTGGGCGATGGTCGGCATGCCCTTGTGGTTCGGGGCGAACGAGGCGCCCATCATCACGCCGAACACGGCCAGCTGCACGCCGAGGAACGCGCACGCCATCCCGAACGGCAGGAACCAGAACACGACCGTCAGGTAGATCGCGAACCGCGCCACGAGCAGGGTGCCCTCGAGGACCCGTCCCCGGGTGTCGCTGCGGCCGCCGGTGCCCCGGAGCACCGACATGACGGCGGCTCGGTGCAGGTTGATCCCCTCGAGCGTCAGCAACGGGAAGAACAACCAGCCCTGGTACTGCACGAACACCCGGAGCGGCCCGTTCTTGACGGCGGCGGCGTCCTCGGGCAGGAACCGGATCGCGTCCGGGGCGATGTCCGGGTCCTTGCCGACCGTGTTCGGGTTGCCGTGGTGGCGCGTGTGCTTGTTCATCCACCACGAGTAGCTCAGGCCCACCAGGAACGTGCCGAGCCAGCGGCCCGCGCGGTCGTTCCACTTCTGGGACTCGAACACCTGACGGTGGGCGGCTTCGTGCGACAGGAACGCGAACTGTGTGAACAGCACACCCAGCGCACCGGCCACGATGAGCTGGAACCACGAGTCACCGAGGAACGCGAACACGACCCAGCACGCGGCCGTCGCCACGACGAGCGCGGAGAACAGCGCCCAGTAGAACCCCCGACGTCGCTCGAGCAGCCCGGCTTCCTTCACCTGCGCCAACAGCGCGGAGTAGGACGAGGTGCCGCCGGTCCGGGGTCCGACCGGAGAGCCGGTCTTCCGGTAGCCGCCGGCGAGGGGTTTCGAGCTGGTCTCCCGCTGCGGGCTGGTACCGGCGTGCTGCGTCGTCATGGATTCCCTGGTCGTCATCGGAATGGCGGAACGTTCCGGCGGCCGGGGTCTGGGGCAGCTGCTCCAACGCTAGAGCCGCCGCGCTCCCGGGTGCAAGCCACAGGTCCGCGTGTCCGCTGCTCGGTTACGGTTGTCCCGCCTGCTCGACGGAAGGACCGCTCCACATGACCGAGGTACGCGAAGCACGACTGGTCGAGACGTTCGTGACCCTCACCGACAGCCTGGTGGCGGACTACGACGTGGTCGACGTCCTGCAGACGCTGGTCGACCGGGCAGTGGAGTTGTTCGACGCCGCCGCGGGCGCGATCCACCTGCTCGACCAGCAGGACGAGCTGCGCGTCGTCGCGTCGACGAGCGAGCGCAGCAGTTTCATCGGTCTGCTCCAGCTCAACGCCGGTGAGGGGCCCTGCATCACCGCCGTGACCACCGGTCGGCTGGTGACCTCGGAGAACGCCGACGACCTGCGGCAGCACTGGCCCCGGTTCGCCGAGGCATCGAGGGCTCGCGGCTACGCGGGCGTCCATGCCATCCCGCTCCGGCTGCGGGACACCACCGTCGGGTCGCTGAACCTGTTCCGCGAGACGGAGGGAGCGCTGAACGGCGCCGATGCCCGAGCCGCGCAGGCCCTCGCCGACGTCGCGACCATCAGCCTGTTGCAGCAACGGACCCTCGAGCACGCGACGCTCACCGCGGAGCAGCTCCAGCGCGCGCTCGACAGCCGGGTCGCCATCGAACAGGCCAAGGGGTACCTCGCACGTGCGGCCGGGGTTGACGTCGAGGAGGCCTTCGGCATGATCCGTCGCTACGCCCGCACACACCAGCGCTCGCTGAGCCAGGTCGCCGCAGCCGTGGCACGAGACGACGTCCCGCTCGCCGACCTCATCGGGGCCGGAGCGTCCTGAGGGTTCCCTCGGGACGCCCCGGCAACGACCAGGTCGTCCTCGACGAGCCGGGAGGCCCGTGACACGTCGTCGAAGACACGACCGGTCGGCATGCCTCCAGGTATACGGGCACGTGGACCGACCGCAGGGCCGGCGACGGCACGCAGACGGCCCCGCGACCAGGGTCGCGGGGCCGTGAGGATGTGCGGGTTGATCAGATGCGGCCGACGGTGCGACGGCGACGACGCAGCAGGACCATGAGCGTCGCACCCGCGGCGAGCAGCGCGGCGGCGATGCTCAGCGGGACGGTCGGGTCCGAGCCGGTGAACGCGAGCTCACCGGTGGGCTGGCCGGTTCCGCCGCCGCCACCACCGCCGGCGCCTGCGGGGCCGCTCGGGGTGCCGGTGGGTGCCACTGCGGGTGCCGTCGGAGTGGGCGTCGCGGTGGGCACCGGGGCCGGGGCGCGGACGGTGATCGTGACGACGCTGGTGTCGTCCGGGCTGGTCCCGTTCGACGCGGTGATCGTCACGGTCGACGTGCCCGGGGTGGTCGGGGTGCCGGAGATGACGCCGGTGGTGCTGTCGATCGTCAGGCCCTCGGGCAGGCCCGTGGCGGTGAAGGTCGGGTTCGGGGTGCCGGTCGCGGTCACGGTGGACGAGTAGGGCACGTCCACGGTGCCGTCGGACGGGGTGCCCGAGGTGATGGTCGGCGACTCGGACGGGGTGCCCGGCGCGGGGCAGCCGTTCGATGCCGTGATCGTGTTCGTGTCGAGGGTCACTGCGCCGGTGCGGGCAAGCAGTCGGCCCTGCACGGTCGCGCCGGTGGTGGCGGTCACGGACTGCTGCGCCAGGACGGTGCCCTGGAACTGGGCGCCGGTGCCGACGGTCGCGGAGCTGCCGACCTGCCAGAACACGTTGCACGAGCTGGCACCGCCGGTGATCACGATCTGGCTGGCGGACCCGATCGTCAGGGTCGACGCGGCCTGGAACACCCACACGGAGTTCGCGCTGCCGGCCAGGGTCAGCGCACCGTTGTTCGCCAGGGCGAGGGCGCCGCCGGAGTACACGCCGGGTGAGAGCGAGAGGCCGTTCAGCTCGGTCAGACCCGTCTGCGTCGGGGAGAGCGAGGCGGCGACGTTGTACGCGGTGGTGGTGTCGCGCTGGGCCTGTGCGGCTGCGGCGTCGGTCTGGTGCGTGGTGCCGTTGACGACGCCGTTCGGTGCGCCACCGAAGCCGGTGATGGACGTCCCCGGCGACAACCCGAGGTCGCCGTTGATCACGGAGGGGCCGGTGTTCGTGACCGCGCTCGCGCCGAGGACGCCGTAGGTCGAGGCGGTGCCGAGGTTGACGGGGCCGTCGATGACTGTGGCGGCCGATGCCCCACCACCGGTGCCGAGGGTGATCAGCGCGACGGCGGCGGCCGACACGACCAGGAGGGAACTTCGTCGGAGATGGCGAGCCTGCATGGTCCGGCCTCTTCCTGCAAGGAGAGGCGGGGTGACGTCGGCGACGAGCGCGCATTCTCGGTGGCTCGAAGTATGCGCTTCTCCAGAGCAATTACCTAGTAATGTCTGAACATTCGCTCAAAGCCTGGCAATTGACCTGGCCGTCTAGGCGATCCCGGCCAGTGGGCGCATGCTCACCACAGGTTGACCGGTCGCTCTCACCAGCGGCCGGGTAGGGAGTTCGGGTCTCCCGTCAGCCGGTGCGGCGCCGGTCCCGGGTAGGACAGGGCGCCCACCCCCGGCCGCACGGCGAAGGGCCCCGCGATCGGGATCGCGGGGCCCTTGCTCGTGCCTGGTGCTACTTGATGACGACCGTGATGGTCGGGCTGGTGCTCGTGGCGATCTCGGAGGTGCCGAGGAAGACGGCGTGCAGCTTGTGCGTGCCCTTCTTCAGCTTGAGCGCCGAGGTGTTCGTGCCGTGCGACACCTTGACGTCGGCGAGGCGCTTCGAGCCCTCGTAGATCCGCACGGTGCCGTCGACCCGGAAGCCGGTGGCGCCGACCTGCACGCTCGCCTTCCCGCCGCTGTACTGCAGGACGGCACGGGACGGGGCCTTCGAAACGGTCACCGTCGTCGCCTTGGCCGTCGTCGAGTCCGTGCCCGAGTAGGTCGTGTCGGCGTTCACGAACGAGGCCGTCACCGAGTGCTTGCCGATGGCGAGAGCGCTCGGCAGCGTGATGCTGGCCGTGCCGTTCTTCACCGGAGCGGTCCCGAGCACCGTCTTGCCGTCACGGAAGGTCACGGTGCCCTGCTGGGCACCGACCCCGCCGCCGATGGTCGCGGTGACCGTGGCGGGCGTCTTGGTGCGGTACGTCTGCGTCGCAGCCGACACCGAGAGCGTGGTGGTCGTCTTCGGCAGCGTGGCGTGCAGGTTGAACTTGTCGACCGTCGAACCGATCGCAGCCGGGTCGGCCGTCGCCGTCGGCTGGAGCGTCACGCCGCAGCTGTCGACCTTGCCGTGCTGCACCGCCGAGTTGAGCGTCGTGCAGTCGCTGGCACGGATGTTCTCGACGGCGAGCTTGTCGTCGGTGACCGAGACCTTCACGAAGGTGCGGACGTGCTCCTGGTTCTCGACCGAGTTGGCGAAGTGACGCTGACCCGTCGGGTCGAGCGGGTCCGAGCCGTAGCCGCCCTGGGTGGCGTCCGGGGTGGTGAGGTCGTAGTACTTCGAGCCCGAGGCCGAGTTCGCCGTCATGTAGATGACGCCGCCGGGGCCGGAGAAGACGTCGGGAGCAGCGGGCTGCTCGTTGACGTTGGCCTTCTTGCCGTTCTTGATCGCGTAGCTGCGCGAGTAGGAGTGGTCGTGGCCCTGCAGGACGAGGTCGACGCCCATGTCCGAGAACGAGCGCGTGAAGTCGAACCGGCGCTGCTGGTTGTCCTTGTCGTTCGCGTGATCGGCGGGCGAGTAGATCGAGTGGTGGTAGACCAGCGTGGTCCACTTCGCGTCGTCGCCGTGACGGGTGATGACGTCGCGCACGTAGTTCACGTGGGCAGCGTCCGAACCGGCCGCGTAGGCGTTCGAGTTGATGTCGATGAACAGGACGCCCTTGTACATGTACCAGTAGTCGCCACCCGAGTTCGCGGTCGTGTTGCCGCCCGGGTAGAAGTCCGGCACCTTCAGGGAGTTCGGCACCTGGTTGTGCTGCTCGTAGGCCTTGCCGCCCACGTCGTGGTTGCCGATGGTCGACGCCCACGGGTAGCGCTTCAGCACGTCGCTGCTGTCGGCGAACGCACCCCACTCGTACTCGTTGTTGGCGTGCTCGACCTGGTCGCCACCGGAGACCAGGAGCTCGGCGTCCGGCTCGGTCGACGTGGCGTACTTGAGCGTGTCCGCCCAGCCGGCGCCGTCGTCGTCGGTGAAGCCCGACGATCCGATCTGCGGGTCGCCGAAGAACAGGAAGTCGAAGTCGCCGGAGAAGCTCTTCGTGGTGAAGGTGTACGACGCGGACCAGGCCGAACCGTCCGCCGCACCGACGTGGTACGTGTACGAGGTGTTCGGCTCGAGGGCCGAGATGGTCGCGTGGGCGTTGATGTAGCCCGACTCGGCGGCGATGCCGGGGATGCTCTTGGTGTTCGAGTCGGTCGCGCTCGTGTCGGCCGCGGTGTTCGCGGCCTCCGAGGCGGCGATCGTCTGCTTGGCGTCGGTGAAGACCCCGTCCGTCATGGACGCGGTCTTCTGGATCTCGAGCGACTGCGCGACGTTCGTGGGGAAGTACCACGAGGCGATGCGCTGGCTCTCGGTCGCGCCGACGCCGAGCAGGACGTGGATCGGGCCACCGGTCGAGATGTTGGTGGTGGGGGTGTTCGTCGCAGCGGTGGCGGCGTTCGTCCCGACCATCGAGGCACCGGCGATGAGCGCCGCCCCGAGGACGGCTCCGCAGACGCGGAGGGTGGTGGTTCTGCGCCGGGTAGGGGCGCCGGACAGGAGACTCATGTGGGTCCGTTTCTCAGACGTGGGATGGTGCAGCACGGAAGACTCTGCATGCACTGCAAAACGTCTTGGTAAACGCTGAGTGACAGTTCGTCGCCGTTCAGGAACGAGCTCGACCTGTCAGCGGGTCCACGGCGAGCGTCAGCCCGCAGCCAGCCGTTCGACGAACCAGATCATCCCCATCACGAACACGCCGGCGGTCACGGCACCCGTCACCCAGAGCGACACCCGGTGCGCCTTCCGCCGCAGCAGTGCGAGCGGCGGGAACACGATGACGATGATCGCGAGCTGCACGGCCTCGATCCCGACGTTGAAGATGAGGAGCGAGACGAGCAGCTGCCACGAGAACGCCTCGTGGATGCCCAGCGCCCCGGCGAACCCGAGCCCGTGGATGAGCCCGAACGCGAAGACGACGGCCAGGCGGGTCCACCCGGCGCGGTCGAGCGAAAAGTGTCCGTGCTCGCCGACCACCAGCTCGTCGGCCCGAGATCGACGACGCCAGAGCCGCCACAGGTACCAGCCGGCGACCGCGGCGATCGACAGGGCGATGAGCGGCTCCACGACGATCGCGGGCGGGCTGACCACTCCGAGGGCGGCGAGGATGAACGTGATCGAGTGGGCGATCGTGAACGCGGACGCCGTGTAGACGACCTCGCGCAGTCGACGCGACCCGGCGATGAGCGCCACGAGGAACAGGATGTGGTCGATCCCGGTCAGCAGGTGCTCGGCGCCGAGACGGAAGAACTCCCAGAAGCGCTCCCCCGCCGACTGCTCGGTCGAGAACGTGCGCTGCGAGGCGTCGAGGGTGGCCGAACCCGTCCGGTCGTCGACGTCGTAGGTGACGATCGTCTTGGTGTCGCGCACGAAGGTCTCGTCGTCCGGGAACAGCTCGGACGACACCACGTGCCCGGACTGCGTCTCGGACGGTTCGGGGCACGTGAAGTCCGCGGTCACGTGGGCGTACGGCACCTCGTCCTGCAGGTCGACCGTGACGGCGTCGTCGAGCGTGCCCGTGCAGGCCTGCCCGCCGGCTCCGGTCACCGTGAAGCGGTCGAACACGTACTTCCCGATCGCGTCGGTGTGCGCCTCGGCAGCCGTCACCATCCCGGGGAAGTCCCCGTCGTCCCAGGCCTTCTGCCCCTGCTCGTGCAGCGCGTCGTCGTGCTCGCTCGTGGCCACCGAGACGAGCATCAGGTCGTACTCGAGCCCGAGCTTCGCCTGCACGACCGTCGGCTTCGTGGACGTGACGTCGGCGTGGACCACCGAGCTGAACCCGTGCGCCGATGCCGGTGCCGCGCCCGCGAGCACACCGATCACGACCACCCCGAGCAGCACGAGCGCGGCGACGACCCGTGCGACGAGCGCGGACGCGGGAGACGAGTGGGCAGGGCGGGCGCGCAGGAGCGCGGCGGTGGTTCCGGAGGGCACGCGCAGACGATCCGGCCCGCAGGCGACCGGCAGGTGAACAGCCGGTGACCAGCAACGGGACGGGTGTTGGACAGGTCCCCCGCCCGGCCCGGGGCGGCCGGCGGGCGTGCTTGCATGGTTCCGTGACCCGCCTCGCCACCCGGACGACCGTCCTGTTGACCGCCGTCGCCCTCGCGGGTGCCGGCGCCGTCCTGCTGGCCGGCTGCTCCGGGGCGTCAGACGGCACCACCGGCGGCACCGGCCCGACGGCGACCGCGTCGGCGCACGCCTCGGCAGGGGTCCTGGGCGCCGGGTTCTCGGACCCCGACCAGCCGCCGGCTCCCGAGGCCACCATCCACCCGGAGCCCGGTTCGTGGTCCGGTGTGCACGCCCCCGCCGGCTACGACGTCGTGCTGCTCTCCGACGCCGGTGACGCCGCCGACGCCCCGACCCGGACCCTGCTCGACGCCGTCGAGTCGTGGGCCGCGGACGAGGACGTCACCGTCACCCCCGTCTCGGCGAAGGACGCCGACGACCGCATCGCCGCGGTCCTGCGCGCCGTCGACGCCGAGCCCGACCTGGTCATCACCGTCGGCAACCACATGGTCGACCCGCTCGCGGCCGTCTCGCCGACCGCGCTCCACCAGCAGTTCCTGGTCGTCGGTGCCGAGATCGCCGAGCCGACGTCGAACGTCACGGCGGCGGACTGGACGGGCGGCGGGTTCCGCGGCGAAGGCCTCGGCCCGTCGAGCCACTACGACCCCGGGACCTTCACCGAGGACCGCGCGGCCCGTGGTCTGCGCGCCGGGCTCGCCGCCGTGCTCCACGACCTGCGCGGCATCGTCGTCTGGGTGCCCTGACCGGGCGCTCCCCCGCTACGCGGTCTCCGGCTCCAGCACGCGCGCTCGCACCTGCGCCGCCGCACCGAGTGCGACGGCGTCGGACCCGAGCGTCGACTGTGCGAGCCGGATCGTCGCCCCGCTGACCGGCGGTTCCGCGGCGATCGCCGCCGTGATGGCCGGTTCGAGCAGGTCCCAGGACCGTGCGATCCCCCCGCCGATCAGGACGGTCGTGACGTCGAGGATCCCCGCGGTCAGCAGTGCGGCACGGGCCAGGCCCCACCCAGCGGTGGCGAAGACGGCCGCCGCGTCGGCATCCCCGCCGCGTGCGGCGACGGCGACGTCCCGTGCCGAGAGCATCCGGCCGGAGCGCTCGGCGTAGCGGTCGGCGATGCCGCGTGCGCCGGCGATGGTCTCCAGGTGCCCGGTCTGCCCGCAGGTGCACCGGGCATCGCCGAAGCCGGGGACGTGGCCGATCTCACCCGCGGCACCGCGCGGGCCGGCGAAGAGCCGTCCGTCGAGCACGAGCGCGCCGCCGACCCCGGTGCCGAGGGTCATCCCGAGCACGTCGGACTCTCCCACGACCGCGCCGGTGGCGATCTCGCCGAGCAGGAACGCGTTCACGTCGTTGTCGAGGGTCGCGGGGACGCCGAGGGCGTCCGTCACCGCCCGGGTCACGCCGTACCCCGCCCAGCCGGTGAACGAGTTGCCGGTGACCAGGACGGTCCCCGTGGTCCGGTCGACGACGCCGGCCGCGCCCACCCCGACACCCGCCAAGGAGGCCCGGTGCGTCTCGAGCAGACCCGTCACGGCCCCGAGGGCGGCCGTCACGATCGCCGCCCCGCCCGCGTGGGCGGGCGTCGGCAGGTCGAGGCGGTCGATGACCTCGAGGTCGGGCGTGGTCAGGACGACCTTCGTGTTGGTGCCGCCGACGTCGACCCCGGCCAGGACCCGGGTCACGCGGTCACCGCCGCGAGCGAGGCGAGGCGCGCCGTCCGACGCTGCCGTTGCAGCACGGGGTCGGGCACCGGTACCGCGGCGAGCAACCGCCGGGTGTAGTCGGTGGTGGGGTGCAGGAGGGTCGTGCCGGTGGTGCCCTGCTCCTCGACGACGCCCGAGCGCATCACCACGACGCGCTCGGCGAAGTGCTGCACGACGGCCAGGTCGTGCGAGACGAACAGGCACGCGAACCCCAGGTCGTCCTGCAGCTCGCCGAGGACCTCGAGCACGGTCTCCTGCACGCTGACGTCGAGCGCCGAGGTCGGTTCGTCGGCGACGAGCAACCGCGGTTCGAGCACCAGCGCCCTGGCGAGCGAGACCCGCTGGCGCTGCCCGCCGGAGAGCTCGCGCGGGGCACGGGACGCCAGGGTCCGCGGCAGCCGGACGGCGTCGAGCACCTCGTCGATGCGGCGACGGCGGTCGGCCGAGGACATCCCGCGACGGTGCACGGCGAGGGGTTCCGCGATGCACTCGGCCACGGACATCCGGGCGTCGAGGGACGCCACCGGGTCCTGCAGCACGACGCCGATGCCGGAGCGGAGAGCACGACGGTCACGCCCCTTCGCGGTCCGCAGGTCCTGCCCGAACAGCGACACCGTGCCGGACGTCGGCTTGATGAGCCCGAGCGCGACCCGGGCCGCGGTCGACTTGCCGGAGCCGGACTCGCCGACCAGGCCGACGGTCTCACCGGCGTGCACCGCGATGTCGATGCCCGCGAGCGCGTGGACGGCGCGCGCCCCGCGCCCGAACGTCACCGAGACGTCCCGCAGGTCGACCACCGGGGCCGCACCGGGCCTCCCGGCCGTCTCGGTCTGTGTGTCGGCGACGGGAGCCGACGGACGATCGCCCGCCACGTCGAGCCGCGGCACCGCGGCGAGCAGCCGCTTGGTGTACTCGTGCTCGGGGCGGAGCAGGACGTCCTCGACCCCGCCGGTCTCGACGATCTCGCCCTGGAGCATCACCGCGACCCGGTCGGCGAAGTCCGCGACGACACCCATGTTGTGCGTGACGAGCAGCACACCGGTGCCGGTCTCGACGGCGAGCGCACGGAGGAGCTCGAGGATCTCGGCCTGCACCGTCACGTCGAGGGCCGTGGTCGGCTCGTCCGCGATGAGGAGCTTCGGCGCGTTCGCGATCGCCATCGCGATGACCACGCGCTGGCGCTGCCCACCCGACAGCTGGAACGGGAACGACCGGGTGCGCGACTCGGGGTCGGGGATGCCGACGCGACGGAGCAGGTCGACGGCCTCGGCCGCGGCGGCGGACGCGGAGACGTCCCGGTGGTTCCGGATCACCTCGGCGATCTGGGCACCGACGCGGGTGAGCGGGTCGAGGGCGGTCGCGGGCTCCTGGAAGACCATCGAGACGGTCGAGCCGCGCAGTGCCCGGAGCGCGGGTTCGCCGGCGCCGACGACCTCGTGGCCGGCGACGACGGCGCTGCCCGACGCTGTCGCGTTGCCGGAGAGCAGGCCCATCGCGGCGAGGGCGACGGTCGACTTGCCGGAGCCGGACTCGCCGACCAGGGCGAGGGTCTCGCCGGGAGCGACCGACAGGGACACCCCCCGAACGGCGTCGACGGTGCCGGATTCGGTGCTGAAGGAGACGCCGAGGTCGGTCGTCCGCAGGATCGGTTCGGTCGTCATCAGCGGCCCCGTACGTCGAAGGCGTCCCGCAGTCCGTCGCCCACCGCGTTGAACGCGCAGACGACCAGGATCACGGCCAGACCCGGCGGCACGATGAGCCACCAGCGTCCGGAGTAGGCGGCGGTGAGACCCGCCGAGAGCATGCCGCCCCAGTCCGTCGCGGGCGGCTGCACGCCGAGCCCGAGGTACGAGACGTAGGCGACCAGCAGGATCGCGTCGGCGACCTGGAACGTCGCCGCGACGACGATCGTCGACACCGAGTTCGGCAGCAGGTGCTTGCCGATCGCGCGGGCGTGCGAGCCGCCGATCGCGCGCAGTGTCAGGACGTAGTCGCGGTTCTTGAGCGTCAGGGTCTCGGCGCGGATCAGGCGGGACGGCACGAGCCACGACACCAGGCCGAGGATGACGATGAGGCCGCCGACCCCGGGGTTCGTGATCGCCGAGATGACGAGCAGGATGAACAGGGCCGGGATCGCGATGCCGGCGTCGACGACGCGCATCATCAGCGCGTCGACCCAGCCGCCGACGTACCCGGCGACGGAACCCCACAGCGTGCCGACGACGGTGGCCAGGACCCCGGCGGCGATGCCGACCATCAGGGAGACCTTGCCGCCGTACATCAGGCGGCCGAGGACGTCGTGGCCGACGGCGTCGGTGCCGAGCCAGTGCGCGGCGCTCGGGCCCTGGTTGGCCTGCTCGAGCAGCGTGTGGGTCTGGTCGGTCGGGTACACGAACGGGCCGACGAAGCAGAACAGCACGATGACGACGATCAGGGCGAGGCCGATCACGGCGAGGGTGTTGCCCCGGAACCGTCGGGCGGCGAGCCGGAACCCGGTGGCCGCGACGGTGACGGGGGCACCAGGGGCTTCGGGGGCCATCTGGACGGCGGTCATGCGCGGCTCGCCTTCACTCGGGGATCGATCAAGGACTGTGCGACGTCGGCGAGCAGGGTGCCGATGACGGTCGCGATGGAGATGACGAGCACGCAGCCGAGCAGCGTCGGGTAGTCGGAGGACTGTGCGGCGTTCCAGAACAGCAGCCCCATGCCGGGGTAGTTGAACAGCTGCTCGGTCACCAGGGCGCCGCCGAACAGCACCGGCAGGTAGTACCCGAGCATCGCGACGACCGGGGTCAGCGAGTTCCGGAACACGTGCCGTCGCAGGATCGTCGCGGTCGAGGCGCCGCCGGCACGGGCGGTGCGGACGTAGTCCTCCTGCAGGTTCTCGAGCGTCGAGGCGCGCATGTACCGACTGAACACCGCGATCATCGC
Organism: Curtobacterium sp. UNCCL17; assembly: GCF_000686685.1. Lineage (NCBI taxonomy): Bacteria > Bacillati > Actinomycetota > Actinomycetes > Micrococcales > Microbacteriaceae > Curtobacterium > Curtobacterium sp. UNCCL17. Next base: position 106,551 of record NZ_KK366003.1, read on the forward strand.
GAGGGCTCCGGTCACCACGGGCAGCACGAGTCCGGCGGGGTCCTGGAACACCTCGGCGAGGGTGGTGCCGCTCGGGGCCTGGGACGGCAGCCACGGCAGCTGCTGGCTGAAGACGATGATCAGGACGAGGCCGAGGAAGAACGCCGGCGTCGAGTAGAAGACGAACGCCAGGGCGGTGGCCGCGTAGTCGACCGCACCGTTGCGGCGGGCCGCCTGGAGCATCCCGACCGGGATCGCGACGACGAGTCCGAGCACCGCGGAGATGCCGGTGAGCACGAGGGTCTTCGGCAGGCGCTCGGCGATGAGCTGCGAGACCGGCTCGTTGAGCGTGTACGAGGTACCGAGGTCGCCGGTCAGCAGACGACCGAGGAACCGCAGGTACTGCACGGGCAGCGGCTGGTCGAGGCCCTGCGCCTGGTTGAACTGGGCGATCTGCGTCGGGGTCGCGGAGACGCCGAGCACGCCGCGGGCGGGGCCACCGGGCAGCGCGTGCAGCAGGCAGAACACCACGACGGTGACGATGAGGATCACCGCGAGCGCCTGCAGGACGCGCCTGGTGAGGTAGAGAGCTGTGGTCATGCGGCTTCCGATGGTCGGATTGGAGACGTGCGAGGGACGGGAGGCGCGGTGCGCGTCGGACGCGCACCGCGCCTCCCATCCGTGGTCACGGTCTTACTTGGTCCACTTCCACTGGGCCGGGTGGAAGTTGGCGAGCGAGTCCTGGTCGAAGCCGGACAGGCCCTTCTTGACGACCGAGATCTGGTAGTCGGGGCTGGGCAGCCAGATCACCGGCAGGTCCTTCGCGACCGCTGCGCTGTAGTCCTGCACGGCGGTGGCGTCGGTCGAGGTGGTGGTCGCGTCGATCAGGGAGTCGACCTCCTTGTTGGAGTAGCTGCCGAAGTTCGCCGAACCGCCGGTCTGGAACAGCGACTCACCGGTCGGGTAGGCCGGGAAGTACCAGCTGCCCGCGGTGCCGAAGAACGACAGGTCCCAGTCGCAGCTGGCCTCGTCCGAGGTGCAGGTCGGGGTCTGCGACAGCACGCTCGACACCGGTGCGGTCTTGATGGTGAAGTCGATGCCGGTCTTCGCGAGCGAGGACTGGATCGCGCTCATCATGTTGTCGGTCACGGTCGAACCGGACTGCGACAGCACCTGCATCGAGAACTTCGTGCCCTGCTCGACGCCCTCGCCGCACTGGCTGGCGGACGTGCCCGGGTCGGTGCAGACCATCGTGCCGCCCTGCTCCTTCCAGCCGTGGCTGGTCAGCAGGTCCTTGGCCTTCGAGGTGCTGAACGGGTACGGGTTCGACTTCTGCACGTCGGAGACGTAGTCGGACTCCTGTGCCTGCGGGATCGGACCGTACGTCGAGGTGGCGGTGCCGTTGAAGACGACCTTCGACAGCGACTTCTGGTCGATCGACATCTGGACGGCCTGACGGGCGTACAGCTGCTTGAAGACGGCGCCCATCGTCGGGTTGTTGAAGTTGTACGGCATGTACGTGATGGCCCAGCCGGTCCACGGCTCGACCTCGTAGCCCTTCCCCGTGAAGGAGGACTTCTGGTCCATGTCGGTGGCGTTGATGTACCCGTAGTCGACCTCGCCCGAGCGGACGGCGTTCACCTCGGCGTCGGCCGTGGTGAAGGGCAGCAGGTTCACCGTCGTGATCGACGGCTTCTCACCACCGTCGTACTTCTTGTTCGCCGTCAGGGTGACCTTGCCGGCCGTGGTGAAGGTCTTGACGCCGTACGGGCCGGAGATGGTCTTCCACAGGTCGTCGGTGGCGTAGTCGGAGATCTTGCCGGCGGCGGTGTTGAGGTACTTCCACACCTGCTTCGCGCCGGCGGTGGTCTCGTCGGCGTCGGTCACCTTCGCGGTCGCGCTGGTCTTGTCCCAGGCGTGCTGGGGCAGCGGGATGATGTGGCTCAGCTGGTTGGCGAGCATCCAGTCCGAGTTGTAGGCCTTGTCGAACGTGATGGTGAAGTGTGTGTCGTCGACGGCCTTGAACGACGTCCAGTTGTCCGGCGCCTTGCCCTTGGAGTACGAGCCCCACTGGTCCTTGTTCGCCTTGATCAGGTTGAACCAGAACCCGACGTCGCGGCTCGTGATCGCCTCGCCGTCCGACCAGTGCCGGTCGCCGAGCGTCATGGTGACGCTCTTGCCGTCATCGGCGAACTTCGCATCGGTGGCGACGGAGCCGGCCTTGTTCCACGCGATCTTGCCGGTGGAGCCGTCGTACGCGACGAGCGGCTCGTACAGCGACTGGGCGATGGAGCCGTTGTTCGTGTTGAGGTGCGCGGCGGTGCCGATCGGCAGGATCCAGTTCGGCGTGAAGTTGGCGGGGAGCGCGTAGTCGATCTCGTCGGTCGATCCCTGCGAGGCGTTGCCGCCTCCGGAACAGCCGGCGAGCAGCGCGCTCACGGCGATCGCAGCTCCGGTGAGGAGCGCCCAGCGACGGGGCTTGGACATGCGGTGTCTCCTTGTGCGAGGGACTTCGGGGAGGTGGAGCACGGGTGCCGAGCGGCACGAGGACAGTCAAGGACCAAAGCGATTGGAAAAACAAACATCTCGATGTAAAAACTGCGTTACTGCGGAACGGACGAAAGGGTGGACCGCTCGATCCGCCCCGTAGGCTCGCGGCAGAACGGACCACCGGCCGGTGCTCCGCTCCCGTTCCGCCCGGATTGGAGAAAGTCGTGGCCGATCTCAGCGCCCGCGTCCTCGAGCTCGTCGCCTCGGGGCAGGCCGCCAGCCGGACCGAGATCGCGAAGGTGCTCGGAGCCGCTCCCTCGACCGTCTCGCACGTCGTCGGGCAGCTCCTGGAGCACGGGATCCTCGCCGAGGAAGGCACCGACGTCTCGACCGGCGGTCGCCCCCGCAAGGTGCTCCGCATCGGCGGCGTCGACGAGTACGCGGTCGCCGCGGACGTCGGCGGCGGGCACGCGCGCATCGGCGTGGTCCTGCCAGGAGGCGCGCTCGAGTCGGTCGCGAACGTCCCGTTCGCGCTCTCCGACGGTCCGACCGCCGGGCTCCAGCGCCTGGCCGCGCTGCTCGAGCGGCTCGCCGACGACCGTGGTCGCGAGGGGCTGCGGGGCGTCGGGCTCAGCCTGCCCGGGCCCGTCGACGTCGTCGCCGGCGTCGTGGACCTGCCGAGCCGGATGCCGGGGTGGAACGGGTTCCCCGTGGCCGCGTGGCTGAGCGACCGGTTCGGCCTGCCGGCGATCGTCGACAACGACGCGAACTGCATGGCGGCGGGTGAACAGACCGTGCAGGACCCGGCTCGACGCCAGACCATCACGATCAAGGCCGGGTCGGCGATCGGCGCGGGCATCGTCATCGACGGCCGGCTCTACCGCGGGTCGACCGGGGCCGCCGGGGACATCACCCACGTGCGGATCGACGCCGCCGGGGACACCCCGTGCTCGTGCGGCAACACCGGCTGCCTCGAGACGGTGGCTTCCGGTGCCGCCCTGGTCCGGATCCTGTCGAACGCCGGGGTCGACGTCGCCTCGACCGCCGACGTCGTCCGGCTCGCCTCGGACGCGCACCCCGAGGCCACCCGTGCCGTGCGGATGGCGGGCAGGTACCTGGGCGAGGTGCTCGCCGCCAACGTGAACTTCTTCAACCCGGACGCCGTGTACCTGGGCGGCATCCTGTCGACCCTCGACCCGTTCATCGCCGCCGTGCGGAGCCAGCTCTACGAGAGCTGCCACCCGTTGATGACCCAGCACCTGGCCATCGAGCCGGTGTCGCTCGGCGCCGATGCCGGGCTCGTCGGCGCCGGGCAGTTCGCGCTGCAGCGGGGCCTCGCCGCCTCGCTCGAGGAGCTCTCCGCGCCCATCCCCCAGTCCACCACCAGGAACAGGAGCGTCCGTGTCTGAGACCGGTCCCGTCACCCCAGCCGTCCCCGTCGCCGCAGCCAGCACCGCTGGCGCCGCTGACGTCCGTCGCCCGGTCATCGCCATCGCCGGGCTCGCCATCGAGACGTCGACGTTCACGCCGACCCGGACCAACGCGCCCGCGTTCCACCCGGACCGCGGGGACGAGGCCGTCGCCCGCTACCCGTTCCTGGCGACCATGGCGGACCGGGCGGACTTCCGCGGGGCGCTCATCGGGCACGCGCTGCCCGGCGGGATCGTCGACCGGGCGTCGTACGAAACCCTGGCCGACGAGATCGTGGAGCGGTTGCGTGCGCTGGGTCCGGTCGACGGGCTCTGGTACGACATCCACGGCGCGATGGTGGTCGAGGGGCTCGACGACGCCGAGACGGACCTGCTCGGCCGCATCCGCACGGTCGTCGGCCCCGACGTCATCGTGTCCGCCTCGATGGACCTGCACGGCAACGTCACGCGCGAGCTCGCCCACCGGGTCGACCTCGTCACCTGCTACCGGATGGCCCCGCACGAGGACACCCTCGAGACGAAGGAGCGTGCCGTCCGGAACCTCGTCGACGTGCTCACCGAACGACCCGTCGGTGCGCAGCGACCCGTGAAGGCCTGGATCCCGATCCCCGTCCTGCTGCCGGGCGAGCAGACCTCGACCCGTCTCGAGCCGGCGAAGTCCCTGTACGCGCAGGTCCCGGTCGTCGAGCAGACCGAGGGCGTGCTCGACGCCGCGATCTGGGTCGGGTACGCGTGGGCCGACCAGCCCCGCGACCAGGCCGTCACCGTCGTCACCGGGTGGGACGAGGCCGCCGTCGCCGCCGGTGCCGAGCGGCTCGCACGTGCGTTCTGGGACGTCCGCGAGGACTTCGTGTTCGTCGCCCCCACCGGCACGTTCGAGGAGTGCCTCGACGCCGCGCTCGCCCCGGGCGCCGCGAAGCCGTACTTCGTCTCGGACTCGGGTGACAACCCCACGGCCGGCGGCTCCGGCGACATGACCTGGGGCCTGACGCAGGTGCTCGCCCGCCCGGAGTTCCAGGACCCGTCCGGCCCGACCGTCATCTACGCGAGCGTGCCCGGACCGGCCGCCGTCGCCGCGGCGGTGGACGCCGGCGTCGGTGCGACGATCACCGTGACCGCCGGTGCCGAGGTCGACCACGTGCACGCGGGCCCGATCACGATGACCGGCCGGGTGCACGCGATCAAGCACGGTGACCGCGACGCCGAGACCGAGGTCGTGCTGCAGGTCGGCAGCGTCTTCGCGATCCTGACGAAGCTGCGGAAGCCGTACCACCACGAGCACGACTTCACCGATCTCGACCTGGCGCCGCGGCAGGCGGACGTCGTCATCGTGAAGATCGGGTACCTCGAACCGGAGCTGTTCGACATGTCCGCCGACTGGATGCTCGCCCTCACCCCGGGCGGTGTCGACCAGGACCTGCTGCGCCTCGGGCACCACAGGATCGAGCGCCCGATGTTCCCCTACGATCGAGTGTTCCCGACGGCACCGGACCTCCGCGCCCGCATCGTCCCCGCCTCCAACGAACCGCTCGGAGCCCCTGCATGAGCACCACCGCCGCACTCGAGATCGCCGTCACCTCACCGGCGGGTGCGATCACCGCGCGGGACGGCGGCGCCGACCGCGTCGAACTCTGCGTCGGGCTCGAGCTCGGCGGGCTCACCCCGTCGCAGGCCCTGGTCGAGACGACCCACGAGACCGGGATCCCGGCGCACGCGCTGGTCCGCTGCCGTCCGGGCGGGTTCGTGCACTCCCCCGACGAGGTCGAGCTCATGGTGCGCGAGGTCCGCACGATCCTGCGCTCCGGGGCCGCCGGCGTCGTGGTCGGTGCCCTGCGCCCCGACCGCACCCTGGACGAGGACGCCCTCCGCCGCTTCGTGGACGCCGCCCGCTCGGTCAGCGCCACCGCCGAGGTCACCCTGCACCGCGCGATCGACCACGCGACCGACCCCGTCGCCGCTGCCGGGTCGCTCGCGGCGCTCGGGTTCACCCGCGTCCTGACCTCGGGTGCCGCCCCCACCGCGGTCGCCGGCGCCGAGACGATCGCACGAATGGTCGAGGCCGCCGGGCCCGTGCAGGTGATGGCCGGCGCCGGGGTCACCCCCGCCGACGTCCGCGCCCTGCTCGCCACCGGCGCCGCAGCCGTGCACCTGTCGGCCAAGCGTCCCGCCGCGGACAGCACGCACGCCGGGGTGCCGATGGGCGCCGGGGACGACGGCTCCGCGCACTTCGTCACCGACGCCGAGGTCGTCGCGGCCGCGCGGCGCGCGCTCGACGCCTGACCCGCTCACCGTCACACGGGAATGGCGGCCGTCGGAACCCGCTTGACGCCCCCATGACATCGTCAGCAGCGCGCCGCGGATGGCTCAGCGTCACGTCCGTCGCACTCGGGTCGTTCGTGCTCGTCCTGTCCGAGTTCCTGCCCATCGGACTGCTCCCCGCCATCGCCGACGACCTGGACGTCGGCATCGGCACCGCCGGCCTGATGGTCGTCGCCACCGGACTGGTCGGAGCCGTCGCGGCACCGGTCGTCACCGTCCTGACCTCGCGACTCGACCGCCGGGTGGTGCTCGTGTCCCTGACCGTGCTGCTCGTGGTCGCCGACGGCCTCGCCGCGATCGCGCCGTCGTTCTGGGTGCTGCTCATCGCACGGATGCTGCTCGGTGTCGGCATCGGGGGCTTCTGGGCCATCGGTGCCGGGATCGCCGGGCGACTCGTCCGGCCCGAGCTGACGATCCGCGCGACCTCGCTCATCACGGCCGGCGTCTCCGTCGCGACCGTCGTGAGCCTGCCGCTCGGCGCCCTGGTGTCGTCGCTCGCCAGCTGGCGCCTCGGCTTCGTGATCGGTGGGGCGCTCGGCGTCGTCGCGCTCGTCCTGCAGCTGGCGATGCTGCCGAGGATCCCCGCGCAGCAGCGGGTGCGGTTCGCCACGCTCGGGTCGCTGCTCCGCGTGCCCCGTGCCCGGGTCGGGCTCATCGCCGCGGCCTTCGTCTTCGCTGCCCAGTTCGCCGCGTACACCTACATCGCGCCGTACCTGCAGCAGCTCGTCGGCGTCGGCCCGGACACCGTGACGATCGCGCTGCTGGTGTTCGGCGTCGCGGGCATCGTCGGCAACTTCGCCGCCGGCTTCACGCTCGACCGCAGTGTCCTCGGCACCATCGGGGCGTCGAAGTTCGTGCTCGCGGCGGCCGTCGTGCTGCTGCCACTGCTCGCCCACTCCGTCGTGGGGGTCTTCGTGCTGCTCGTCGTGTGGGGCCTGGTGTGGGGTGCGCTGCCGCTCGGGATGCAGACGTGGATGTCGACGGCGTCGCCGGCCGGGTCCGAGACCGGGCTCGCGCTGTTCGTCACGACGATCCAGCTCGCGATCGCCGCCGGTTCGGTGCTCGGCGGTGCCGCGGTGTCGTCGTTCGGTCTGGCTGCTGACTTCTGGCTGGCCGGTGGGGTCGCGATCGTCGGTGCCGTCGTGCTCGTCGCGATGGGGCTGCGGAAGTCGAGTGCCGTGCCGGTGGTCGAGCCGGTCGCGGCCGAGCCGACGCCGACCGGCCCGGTGGCCGTCGCCTGCCCCTGACGCCGGTCGGGATCGGTCGGGATCGGTCGCAAGACACCGGTGTTCGCGCACTGAACACGCGCAGACCGCGGTTCAACGCGTGAACACCGGTGTTTTGCGGAATCGGTCAGGTCAGGGTGACGATGCGGTCGGCCGCGGCGATCGCGGTGGGGTCGTGGGCCGCGTGCACGACCACGACCCCTGCCGCGGCCTCGTCGGCGAACGCCGCCACCACGAGCGCCGCCGACTCGGCGTCGACCCCCGCGGTCGGTTCGTCGACCAGCAGCACCCCGGCACGCTGCGCCAGCCCGAGCGCGACGAGCGTCCGCTGACGCTGCCCGCCCGACAGCTCCTCGACGGGCCGGTCGGCGAGGTCGGTGATCGCCATCCGCTCGAGCTGCGCATCGACGATCGCCCGGTCGGCGCGTCCGAGCGGCCGCCACCACGCGCGGTGCCGCCACCGCCCCATCGTGACGGCCGCGCGGACGGTGAGCGGGAGCGTGGTCGGCGGCACGGACTGGGTCACGTAGGCGACGCCGTCGGACGGGAGGCCCGTCACCCGCCCGGCGGTCGGCCGTACGACGTCCGCGACCACGTCGAGCAGCGTCGACTTGCCGGATCCGTTCGGTCCGGTGAGCGCGGTGACGACCCCGGCGGGGAACGTCACGTCGAGCGCGTCGAGGACGGTCCGGTCGCCGAGGACGGCCGTCACGCGGTCCAGGTGGACGACGGATCGGGGATCAGTCGGCTCGGTCGGCATGGTCGCAGGCACCTGAGTACGCTATCAGTATCGATACTCGTTTTCATGTAGCGTCTCGGACCGTGACCTGGCTGACCGATCCGTTCTCCGTCGACTTCATGGTGCGCGCCCTGGTCGGCGGCTCCCTGGCGGCGATCCTCTGCGCCGTGGTCGGCACGTGGGTGCTGGTCCGGGGCATGGCGTTCCTGGGCGAGGCGCTCTCGCACGGCATGCTGCCCGGCGTCGCGATCGCCACCCTGACCGGGATCCCGCCGGTGCTCGGCGCCGCGGTGAGTGCGGGCGTGATGGTGCTCGGCGTCGGGGCGCTGCGACGTCGCGCGCGACTGTCGTACGACACCTCGATCGGCCTGCTGTTCGTCGGGATGCTCGCGCTCGGCGTGATCATCGTCTCGTCCTCGCGGTCGTTCGCCACCGACGTCACCGCGATCCTGTTCGGCGACGTCCTCGCCGTCACCCGCGCCGACGTCGGCGGCCTCGCGATCGCCGCAGCCGTGGCCCTGGCCGTCGCCGTGGCGTTCCACCGGCCCTTCACCGCGCTGGCGTTCGACACCCGCAAGGCCACGACGCTCGGACTGCACCCACGCCTGGCCGAGGTCGTGCTCATCGGGCTCGTCACACTGGCGGTCGTCGCCTCGTACCGGGCCGTCGGCACCCTGCTCGTCGTGGGCCTGCTGCTCGCGCCGGCCGCCGCCGCCCGCGCCTGGACCCGGCACGTGGCCTCGACGATGCTCCTCGGCGCCGGGATCGGTGCCGCCGCCGTGCTCGTCGGGCTGCTCGTCTCCTGGCACGCCGGCACCGCCGCCGGCGCGAGCATCGCCGCGGTCGCCGTCGGCAGCGTGGTGGTCTCGCGCGCCCTGGCCGTCGTCGTCCTGCGGCGCACCCCGATCCCCACACCGGCGCGCGCGGCCGCGCCGGCAGCACCACGATCCGCCGCACCGTCTCGAGAGGGAGCATGAAGCACTCGACCACCAGCCGCGCCCCCGCGCGCCTCCTGTCCACCATCGGCCTCGCCACCGGCCTGGCCCTCACCGTCACCGCCTGTTCCACGGGCACGCCGTCGGCCGACAGCTCGACCGGCACCGCCCGCCCCCACGGCTACGTTGCGGGCGCGAGCGAGTCCCAGGAACCCCGGGTGCGCCTCCTGGCCGTGTCGGCGACCGGCGCGACCGCGCTGCACGACCTGCTCACCGAGGAGACCACCGAACTCGAGGACGTGGACGCACCGGAGCACTCGGCGACCGACGGCCGGTTCCTCGTGACGAGCGATGCCGACCGCACCACGATCGTCGACGGCGGGTCCTGGACGGTCGACCACGGCGACCACACGCACTACTACGCCGCCGAGCCCCGGGTCGTCGGCACGATCGACGGCGGCGGCCGGGTCGCGGTGCACTCGTCCGAGACCATGACGACGATCACCTGGCCGGACCGGGCCGAGGCCGTCGTGCTCGACCGTGAGGCACTGGGCCAGGGCGAGGTCGACGAGACCGCCCGGATCGACGCGAGCGTCCTGCTGCCGATGGGCGAGCAGCTCGTGGCGGCCGACGGCGACACGGTCCGCGTGCTCGACCCGGACGGCGAGGCGACCGACGCCGCCGACACCGCTGAGCAAGCGTGCACCGACCCCGCCGGCGGGATCGTCACCCGCGCCGGTGCCGTCGTGGGCTGCGCCGACGGAGCGGTCGTGGTGGACGACGCCGGCGAGCCCTCGTTCGTCGACCTGCCCGACGGCGCCGAGCGTCCGACGGCCTTCGCCGCACGTGCTGGCCGGCCCACCGTCGCCGGCCTGGCGGGCACCACCGGGTTCTGGTTGCTCGACGTGCGTCAGGGCTCCTGGCGGCTCGTGCCGACCGATCGGCCCCTGCGGGCCGTGGTCGCGGTGGACGACGAGGACGAGCACGTGGTCGGGGTCGACGACTCCGGGTGGGTGGTCGTCGTGACCGCCTCGACGGGGAAGGTGGCCACGACCGAGCCGCTGATCGACGCCCGAGCCGGCGACACCGGCACCGACCCCGCACCGCTGCTGCAGCTCGACGCCCAGCGCGCCTACCTGGCCGACCCCACGGACGGCACCGTGCACGAGATCGACTTCGCCGACGGCGCCCGGGTCGCCCGCACGATCGAGCTCCCCGTCGCCCCCGTCGCCTTCGCCGAGGTCGGACTGTGACGGGCACCAGGGCCCTGACCGCGGGCCTCGTCGCCACGATCGTCGCCCTCGTCGCCACCGGGTGCACCACCACAGGCTCCGACCGGGCCCTCGTCGCGGTGACCACGAACATCCTCGGCGACGTCGTCAGCGAAGTCGTCGGGGACCAGGCCGACGTCATGGTCCTCATGCCCCCGGGCGCCGACCCCCACTCGTTCGAGGTCTCCGCGCAGGAAGCCGCCCGACTGCGGAGCGCCGACCTGGTGGTCGAGAACGGGCTCGGGCTCGAAGAAGGGGTCGCCCGTCACGTCGCGGCGGCGGCCGAGGACGGCGTGCCGGTCTCCACCGCCGGGGACGCGTTCGACCCGCTGGAGTGGACCACCGAGGACGACAGCGGCCCCGACCCGCACTTCTGGACCGACCCCGCCCGGATGGTCGACGTGGTCGAGGCCCTCGACCAGGACCTGCGCGACGCCGGCATCGAGCCGACCGGCACCGACGCCTACCTGGACGAGCTCCGCGACCTGGACGACACGATGACGACGGCGTTCCGGACCGTGCCCGAGGAACGCCGGGCGCTCGTCACGAACCACCACGTGTTCGGGTACCTAGCGGACCACTACGGGTTCCGGGTCGTCGGGGCGGTGATCCCGAGCGGGACCACCCTGGCCTCCCCGAGTGCCGCCGACCTGCGCGACCTGGCCGACGCGATCGACGAAGCGGGGGTCCGGACGATCTTCGCCGACGCCTCGCAGCCCGCGCGACTGGCCGAGGTGCTGGCCGAAGAGGTCGACCTGCACGTCGAGATCCGCCCGCTGGCGACGGAGTCCCTCACCGAGGACGGCGACGCCTCCACCTACCTCGGCATGATGCGCTCGAACACCGAGGCCATCGTCGACGGCCTGTCGACTGGTAATTGAGAATGAGAATCAATACAGTGAGCGGCATGACGAACACGAAGACGCTCCGGGCCGTGTGGCCCGCCGCCCTGCTCGGCGCGGCCGCCCTGGCCCTGACCGGGTGCGCCACGAACACCGACGCCGGGTCCGACACCACTGCGACCCCGAAGGCCGAGGGGACCCGCATCACCCTGACCCACGACGGCGGCCTGCTGGTCCTCGACCAGGACCTGCGGGTCGTGGCCGACGACGCGATCGACGGCTTCACCCGGGTCAACCCGGCCGGTGACGGACGCCACGTGCTCGTCACCGTGCCCGAGGGCTTCCGGGTCCTCGACACGCAGGCCGAGCCCGCGCTGACCGACGCGGTGTTCCCCGCCGACACCGGGGGCCACGCGGTCGTCCACGGCGACCGCACCGCCCTGTTCGCCGACGGCACCGGCGACGTGACGACGTTCGACCACACCGAACTCGACGGCGCCGACCTGCCCGAGGTCGAGACGACGAAGTCCGAGGCCGCCCACCACGGCGTCGCGATCGAGCTCGAGGACGGCACGCTCCTGACCACCATCGGCACCGAGGAGAGCCGCTCCGGCGTGCGCGCCCTGGACGCCGACGGCAAGGAGACCACCCGGTCCGAGGAGTGCCCCGACGTGCACGGCGAGGGTGCGGTCAAGGGCGAGGTCGCGGTGTTCGGCTGCACCGACGGTGCGCTGGTCTACCAGGACGGCGCGTTCGAGAAGATCGACGCCCCGACCGAGTACGGCCGCACCGGCAACCTGTTCACCACCGAGGACTCGTCCGTCGCGGTCGGCGACTACAACGACGACCCCGACAGCGAGGGCTACCTGCTCGACCAGATCGCCCTGATCGACGCAGCCTCGGGCGAGTACACCGTCGCGGACATGCCCGACGGCGTCGGCTTCACGTTCCGCGACCTGGCCCGCGGCCCCGGCGACGAGGCCGTCGTGCTCGGCGACGACGGCGCCCTGCACACCTTCGACGAGACCACCGGCGAGCAGCTGGAGTCGTACCCGGTGATCGACGCGTGGGAGGGCCCGACCGAGTGGCAGGACGCCCACCCGGCCCTGAAGGTCGCGGGTGACGTCGCCTACGTCACCGACCCCGCCGAGCAGAAGGTCCACGCCGTCGACCTGACCACCGGCAAGGTCATCGCCTCGAGCGACGAGCTGCCTGGTGTGCCCAACGAGATCGCGGTCGCGTAGGGCTGGAACCGACCCGAGACGCAACAGGAGGCCCGTGGCGATCCCGCCACGGGCCTCCTGTCCGCTGTCAGCGCGTGGACCGCGCGACGTCAGCCGCCGTGCGTCAGCCCTTGACCGGGATCGACTGCGCCTTGAGCGCCGCGATGGTCTTGGACTGCCCGGACTCGAGCGCCTCGGCCAACGTGCCCGAGCCGGACGCCGCCTGCCCGAAGCCGTCGGAGACGTCCGAGTAGGTCTGCGTCATCGTCGGGCCCCAGGTGAAGGGCTGGATGTCCTTCGCCGCGGTGGCGAACTCCTCGTAGATCTTCTGGCCGCCGTAGAAGTCGAGCCCCTCGGTCAGGGCCGGCAGGTCGGCGCCGGTGGTCGAGGCCGGGTACAGGTTGGCCTCCTTGTTCAGTGCGGAGAGCGCCTCGGTCGAGGTGTTCAGCCAGACCAGGAACTTCGACGCCTCGGCCGGGTGCTTGCTGCCCGCGAAGACGACGTTCGACGAACCGCCCCAGGCGGCCGACTTGGTCTCACCGGACTTCCACTGCGGCATCGGCGCGACGGCCCACTTGCCCGAGGTCGACGGCGCACCGCTCGAGATGGTGTTCGCACCCCAGACCGCGGAGACCCAGGTCCAGTCCTTGCCGCTGTCGTAGGCGCTGTTCCACTGGTCGGTGAAGCTCGGCAGGGTGTTGACGAGCTTCTTGTCGATCAGGTCCTGCCAGTAGTCGGCGACCTTCTTCGACGCGTCGTCGTTCAGGTTGACCTTCCAGTCCTGGCCCGAGTTCTCGAACCACTGGCCACCGGCCTGCGAGACGAGCCCCGCGAACTGGTTGACGTCTCCCTTGGCGAAGTTGGTGATGTTGCCGCCGAGCGCCTTGATCTTCACGGCGTCCTCGGCGTACTCCTCCCACGTCTTCGGGGCGTCGAGGCCGGCCTTCTCGAACAGGTCCTTGCGGTAGTACAGCGCCATCGGACCGGAGTCCTGCGGCACGGCGTAGACCGACTTCGACTCACCGAAGGTCACCTGGTTCCACAGGCCGTCGGAGAAGTCCTTCTTCGCGTCGCTGATGCCGGCGCACGCGCCGATGTCCTCGAGGCCGCCCTGCACCCGGAACGCCGGCAGGGTGTCGTACTCGACCTGGCCGATGTCCGGCGCCTGCTTGGCCTTCAGCTGGTTGAAGAAGTTCTGGTAGGTGCCGCTGTTGCCGTTCGCGACGATCGAGACCTTGACCTGGATGTCCGGGTTGGCCTTGTTCCAGATCGCGACGACCTTGTCCATGTTCGGCACCCAGGTCGTGAAGTCGAGGGTGACCTTGCCGTCCGAGGGCTTGCAGCTGGCGGCAGTGCTGTCGGATCCGCCGCCGCTGCTGCTGCCGCCGGTGCTGCAGCCGGCGAGGGCCACGGTGGCGGCCACGGCGATCGCGGCGACGCTGAGGAACTTCGTTGTCTTCATGCTGTTTCCGTTCGGATGTGGTGTGGGGAGAGCTGGTGCGGGAAGGGGTGCGGGTCGAGGGGCTACTTCAGGCCGCCGGAGCCCAGGCCGGAGCGCCAGAAGCGCTGCAGGCTCAGGAACGCGATGAGCAGCGGGATGATCGAAACGAACGACCCGATGAGCACGAGGGTGCGCAGGTCCGGGTACTGGTTCACGCTCGAGTTCCACGTGTAGAGGCCGAGGGTGACGGGGAACAGCGACGAGTCGCGGAGCATCACGAGCGGCAAGAAGAAGTTGTTCCACACGGCGACGAACTGGAACAGGAAGATCGTCACGAGCGCGGGCGACATGAGCCGGACCGCCACGGTGAAGAACGTCCGGACCTCGCCGGAGCCGTCGATGCGGGCGGCCTCGATGATCTCGTCGGGCACGCTCGACGCCGCGAACAACCGCGACAGGTAGACGCCGAACGGGCTGACGATGCTCGGCAGGAACACCGACCAGAACGTGTCGGTCAGGTCGACCTGGCTGAAGATGAGGAACAGCGGCAGGGCCAGGGCGGTCGCCGGCACGAGCACGCCGCCGAGGAACACGTTGAACAGGACCTCGCGGCCGCGGAACCGGTACTTGGCCAGGGCGTACCCGCACATCGCGGAGAGCACGGTGCCGAGCAGGCCGGCGACCCCGGCGTAGGCGATGCTGTTCAGCAGCCAGCGCAGGTAGATGCCGTCCTGTCGCGTGAACAGCTCGACGAGGTTGCCGAAGAAGTCCTGCACCGAGGTGGCACTGAACCACAGCGAGAACGTCGAGTTGAAGTTCGCCGCGGTCTTGGTGGACGAGACCAGCAGCCAGAAGATCGGCAGCAGGAAGTAGAGGGTGAAGACCCCCATCACGATCATCGCGGCGCTGCGCGAGATGACGCTCTCACGGGGACCGCGCGCTCCGCGCTGGTGCGGACGGGAGGCCCGGTTCGGCTCGAGCGGTCGGCCGGCGTCGCGGACGAGGTCACCTTGGGACGGGGCGTTGACGGTCATTCGGCGGCCTTCCGCTGGGTCAGTCGGAGGAACCCGATCGACAGGACGAACGTGGCGACGGCGAGGACGACCGAGAACGCCGCGGCGAGGTTGAAGTTCGGCACCGAGGACGTCGAGTAGACGAGCATGTTCGGCGTGAACGTCGACGAGATGGTCGAGGTGAACTGGCGGAACACGGTCGGCTCGGTCAGCAGCTGCAGGGTGCCGATGACGGAGAACACCGCGGTGAGGACGATGGCCGGCACCACGAGCGGGATCTTGATCGACAGGGCGATCCGGAGCTGGGACGCACCGTCGAGCTTCGCCGCCTCGTACACCTCGGCGGGGATCGCGAGGAGCGACGAGTAGATGATGAGCATGTTGTAGCCCACGTAGACCCAGGTCACGACGTTGGCGACGGCCCACAGCACGGTGCTGCCGCCGAGCAGGTCGACCCGCGAGGTCACCGCGGAGAACGGCGACAGGTCGGGGGCGTAGAGGTAGCCCCACATGATCGCGGCGATGACGCCGGGAACCGCGTACGGCGCGAAGAACGCCAGGCGGAAGAACCGCTTGCCGCGCAGCAGCGGGGAGTCCAGCAGCAGGGCGAACAGGAGCGCGAGCCCGAGCATCACCGGCACCTGCACGACGCCGAACAGCAGCACGCGGAGCACGGAGCTCCAGAACTCGCCGTCCTGGAACACCAGGGCGTACTGGCTCAGACCGCCGAAGACCTGCGTCGGGGCGCCGAACGTGCCCTGCCGCTCGATCTTCTGCAGCGACTCCCACACGGCGTAGAGGATGGGGACCAGGTAGAACGCCGTGAACAGGACGGCGAACGGCAGGACGAAGATCGCGATCGCGCGGCGGTAGCGGAACCCGCCGCCCCGGCGTCGTCGGGTCGCGCTGGGCGACTGTGCGGTGGTGGTCATGAGCGGTTCCTGTCGGTGCGGATGATCTGGGTCCCGCCGGGGGCGATGGCGGTGGTCCCGGTGACGGGGCGGTCGGCGACGAGCTCGTGGCCGGCCTCGTGGTGCTCCACGGTGCGGTCGGAGTGGTTCAGCAGGAAGACCCACTCGTGGGTGTCGTCCCGGCGTCGCACGACCTCGAGTCCGGGGCGGACGGCGGGGTCGGCGCGCACCCCGGCCTCGTCGAGGACGCGGTGGACGAACCCGCCCAGCGCACCGGCGTCGAGCACCGTGGACGTGTACCAGGCGGTCCCGGCGCCGTGCTCGTTGCGGGTGACGGCCGGGCGGCCGGCGAGCGGCCCCTCGGCGTAGTCGACGACGCTCGTCGCACCGCGCAGCTCGACCGGCTCCGACCAGACGCTGCCGGTCGTGCCGTCGGACAGCGCGATCGTGGCGTCGGCGGCGAGCGGGAAGAACTCGTCCACCCGCACGCCGAGCAGGTCACGGAAGGCGCCCGGGTAACCGCCGGTGCGGACCCGGTCGCGCTCGTCGACGATGCCGCTGAAGCAGCTGACGATCGCGTGCCCGCCGCCGGCGACGTGGTCGGCGATGACGGCCGCGTGCTCGTCGCGGACCAGGTACAGCTCGGGGACGACGACGAGCGCGTACCCGTCGAGCGGTGCCCCGGGGGCGACGACGTCGACGGTCACGCCGAGGTCCCAGAGCGCGGCGTGGATGGCGTGGACCTGCTCCAGGTAGCGGAGCGCGGTGCTGGGGTGGGCCTCGAGGTCGGCGGCCCACTGGTTCTCCCAGCTGAACACGAGCGCGACGTCGGCGACGACGCGCGACCCGCGCAGTTCGCCGAGCCGCTCGACCAGGGCGCCGAGCGCGACCACGTCGTGCCAGGTCCCCGACTCGGTGCCGGCGTGCGGCAGCAGCGCGGAGTGGAACTTCTCGCTGCCCTGCACGGATGCGCGCCACTGGAAGAAGCAGACCCCGTCGGCCCCGCGGGCGATGTGCGCCGCGGTGTTCCGGAGCATCTCGCCCGGGGCCTTCGCGACGTTGTGCGGCTGCCAGTTGACGGCACCCGTCGAGTGCTCCATGAGCAGCCAGGGGGCGCCGCCGGCCAGGCCACGCGTGGTGTCGGCGGCGAAGGCGAGCTCGACGTGCGGCCGGGGCAGGCGGTGGTCCAGGTAGTGGTCGTTCGCGATGACGTCCATGTCGCCGGCCCACGACCAGTAGTCGAGCGCCGTGATGTGCGCGGCGACCATGAAGTTCGTCGTGACGGGCTTGTCGCTCAGCTCGCGCAGGACGGCGGCCTCGGCGCGGTGGTGGTCGAGGAGCTCGTCGGACGAGAACCGGTCGAAGTCGATGGTCTGCGCCGGGTTCGTGAACGACAGCGTCGCGCGGGGCGGCAGCACCTGCTCCCACGCGGAGTAGCGCTGGCTCCAGAACGAGGTGCCCCAGGCGGCGTTGAGTGCGTCGACCGTGCCGTACCGGGCCTGCAGCCAACCGCGGAACGCCTGGGCGGAGACGTCGCAGTAGCAGTGCGCGTTGTGGCAGCCGAGCTCGTTCGACACGTGCCAGAGCCGCACGGCGGGGTGGTCGCCGTAGCGCTCGGCGGTGGCGCGGACCAGGGCGAGGGCGTGCTCGCGGTAGACCGGGGAGCTCGGGCAGAACGCCTGGCGGCCACCGGGCCAGCGGGTGGTGCCGTCGGCGACGACGGGCAGGACCTCGGGGTACCGGGTGGTGAGCCACGGCGGCGTCGAGGCGGTGCCCGTGCCGAGGTCGACCCCGATGCCCGCGCCGTGCAGCAGCTCGATGACGGTGTCGAGCGCGGCGAAGTCGTACTCGCCCTGCCGCGGCTCGACGTGCGACCAGCCGAAGACGTTGATCGCGACGAGGTTCACGCCGGCCTCGCGCATGAGCCGGACGTCCTCGACCCACACCTCGGGGTCCCACTGCTCGGGGTTGTAGTCGCACCCGAACGCGAGGCCCGTCGAGCCGAGGCCGAGCGCGCCGGTGGCGGTCGTCGGCAGGGTGGTGGTCGTCACGGGGATCCTCGCTGATCGGGGCGACCCCGGCCGCCTCGGTCGCGTGCGACCCCTTCGACGGCGAAGACCACCCAGTGTTCTGGGAGCGCTCCCAGTCCGCACCGGCCGATCGGGGCCGGATGTTTCTGGGAGCGCTCCCAGATCAAACACCAGCGGCTGCACCCTGTCAACTGCGAGGCGTTCCGAGGGCTCCTCAGCGCCGGATATGGTTGCCCCATGTCCGAGGCCCGATCCGCTCGTCAGCGCGCCACGATCCAGGACGTCGCCGACGAAGCCGGGATGTCGCGCGGCACCGTCTCACGGGTGCTCAACGACGAGCCGTACGTGTCCCCGAAGGCGCGCGAGGCCGTGCAGGACGCCGTCCGACGCGTCGGCTACGTGCGCAGCGCCGCCGCCCGCAGCCTGGTCACCCGGCGTTCCGGGGCGATCGCGCTCATCGTCCACGAACCCTCGGTCGTGGTGCTCGACGACCCCAACATCGGCAACATCCTGATCGGCACGAACGCCGTGCTGTCCGACGCCGACCAGCAGCTCGTCACGATCATGGTCGACTCCGCCCGAGACAGCGAACGCGTCGTCGAGTACCTGCGCGGCGGGTTCGTCGACGGCGCCATCGTGCTGTCCGCCCGCGACGGCGACCCGATCACCGGCGCGATCGAGGAGATCGGCATGCCCGCGTGCTTCGTCGGGCACCCGTCCGACGCCGCGAACATCTCGTACATCGGCATCGACAACCGCGCCGCAGCCGAGCAGATCACCCGGCGCCTTGTCGACACCGGTCGACGCCGGATCGGGATGCTCGCGTCCGGGCTCGACCGCGACTCCGGCCAGGACCGCCTGGCGGGGTTCACCGCGGCACTCGGCGAGCGCTTCGACCCCGACCTCGTCGCCCGGAACCCCCTGTTCAGCTACACCGCCGGCGCCGAGGGCATGCGCGAGCTGCTCGAGCGAGCCCCGGACATCGACGGGGTGTTCGCTGCGTCCGACGCCGTCGCCGCCGGTGCGATGGACGTCCTGCAGCGCAGCGGCCGGAGCGTGCCGGGTGACGTCGGAGTGGTCGGGTTCGACGACAGCGCCTGGGCGCTGCGGTGCGACCCGCAGCTGTCGACGGTGCGGCAGCCGGCGCGCCTGCTCGGCGAGCAGGCGGCGCACCAGGTCCTCGAGCAGATCGGCGGCACCGACGACGGTCCACGCGGTCTGCTGTTGCCGACGGAGGTCGTCTGGCGCGGGTCCGCGTAGCCGGCCGCGGACGGACGGGAGGCCCGTGGCGGCGTCGCCACGGGCCTCCCGTTCGTCCATGGGTGCGTCCTGCACCCGGCCGGGTCAGCCCTGCGGGGGCGAGTACAGCTGCAGGTCGTTGCCCTCGCTGTCCTTGAAGGGGATGATCTTGCCCCACGGGTGCTCGCTGATCTCGCCCTGGATGTCCGCGCCGCGCTCCTTGAGCGCGGCGACCTCGTCCTCGATGCTGCCGTCCGGCTGGAACGACACGACGGCGCCGCCGTCGCTCGCCTGGCTGGCGGACTCGCGCCCGTTCAGGCCGATCATCAGGCCGCCGGCGTCGATCTCGCTCCAGTCGTCGGACTGGTCCTTGACGGTGAGACCGAGCGTGTCGCGGTAGAACGCGACGGCGCGCTCCATGTCGCTGACCGGGACCCAGACTGCTGCGACTCCACTTGCCATGGTGTTTCCTCTCGTCGTGGTGTGCTGTGGACGGTAGGCAGCGCTCGTGCACGGAGGCACAGGCTCGGTGTCCCCCGGCGCCGGGTCAGCCAGCGGCCGGACGCCACATGCTGATCGGGGTCGCCGCGCGGAACCCCGCGATCGGCGCACCGTCCGTGAACCCGTGCCGTCGGTACAGCCGACGGTTCACGGGGGTGGAGGACTCCAGGTACGCGCCCTCCGCGGTCCGGTCCGCGCGCTCGAGTGCGTGGCCGAGCAGCAGTCCGCCGATGCCCCGACCCCGCGCTGACGCCGACACCCCGATCTCGGCGAGGTACCAGTGCGGGGCGACCGGTCGGGCGCGCTCCATGCGGCGCAGGTGGGCCAGCGCACGGAGCGCCCCGCTGATCCCCAGGGCCCGGAGGAACGCCGGCACCTGCCGCACGAAGGCCCGGACGCCACCGGGCTGCCGACCGGGCGCCTGCCAGAAGGCGGCGCCGACCACCCGGTCACCGATCGTGGCGACGTCCACCCGTCGCGCGGGCATCGGCACCGACCGGATGAGCGCGGCGAACAGCCCGGTCAGCACGGCCGGGCGATCCTCACCGGGTCGCGGCGGCCGGAACTCGGCGAGCACCGGGTCGTCGGCGAAGGCCTCGGCGAGGACGGCCGCGGCTGCCTCGAGCTCGGCGGGTCCTGCTGCTCGGACGACGGTCTCCATGCTGACTCCTCGGGTGTTCGGTGATTTGGCCACCTGGCCGACTTCATCTTCGTGGCCGGTCCTGCACGCGCCCCGTACGCTTCCTGTGATGACCGACGAGCAGCAGACGCGCGGGTACCGCAGCCGACAGGTCCGGCGTGCGGAACTGCTCGACGCCGCCGCCCTGGTCGTGCGGGACGACGGCCTGCGCGGCCTCACCACCCGGGCCGTCGCCGCCCGAGCCGGCGTCGCCCACGGTGTCGTGCACTACGCCTTCGGTGCGCGGCGCAACCTGGTCGTCGCGCTCCTCGAGCGGCAGGCGCGTGCGGTCCTGCCGCCGGTGCTCGCGGCCGCCGACGAGCACGACGACCTCGCCGCCGCGCTCGAGGCGGGGATCTCGGCGTACCTCGACCTGGTACGGCGCGAACCCGAGCGGTTCCGGGTGCTCGAGGCCCTCAGCGCGACAGCCCTCGCCCCGGACGGCGACGGGGACCTGCTCGACGCCGAACGACGGCTCTGGCGCGACGGCGTGGTGGCCGGGATCGAGCGATGGACCGCGCGGCACGGGGCGGCGCCGTCCGAGCCGGTGCCCGTGGTCGCCGACGCCGTGATCACCCTGGTGGACGGACTCGCCCGCGCCGCGTGGAGCGATCCGGACGGCACCGCGACCGCCCGATCGCGGGCGTTGCTGGTGCGCGGATTGACCACCGCGGTGACCGCCGCCGTGACCGCCGAGCACTGACCTGCAAACCGACCGGGGAAGCGCTCCGAATGTCATGTGTGCCGCACACCGCGGCGCGTACAGAAAAGAGGGCTGATCATGACCAGCAGCGCAGCAACCGCACGCACCACCTCCGGTTCGACGTGGACCCAGCGGGGCGCGTTCGTCTTCGGTGTCGTCTTCCTGATCGTCGGCATCGCCGGGTTCATCCCCGGACTCACCATGGACATGGGCTCGATGTCCATGGCCGGCCACGGCTCCATGGCCCTGCTCCTGGGCCTGTTCCAGGTGTCCGTCCTGCACAACATCGTGCACCTGCTCTTCGGCATCGTCGGGCTGCTCGCCGCCCGCCGTGCGGCCTCCGCACGCCTGTACCTCGTCGCCGGCGGCATCGTCTACGCGGTGCTCTTCGTCTACGGGCTCTTCACCGCGGGCATGGCGGGTGGCGCGAACTTCGTGCCGCTGAACAGCGCGGACAACGTGCTGCACGCCTTCCTGGCCGTCGCGATGATCGTGCTCGGCTTCGTCCTGCCGCGGATCGGGACGCGCACCGCGCGCTGAACCGCAGCACACACCGGACGGGAGGCCCGTGGCGACACCGCCACGGGCCTCCCGTCCATCGTCAGGGGCGTCCGTCGTCCGCGTCGACGACACCCGGGGTCGGGGTCGTGCCCGTGAAGGCGTCGCGCATCGCGCCGACACCGCGCTGCGGGTGGGCGCGGTCCAGGTACTTCGCCCGCGACTCCTTGCGCGGTTCCGGATCGGTGCGCATCGCCTGGTTCCGGTCCTGCTGCAGCGCGCTGTCCACCTCGCCCTCGCGGTTGAACGACCACATGAGCATCGGATCGCCGATCGGCAGGTCGTGTGCGGGCTGCGAACCCATCGGGGTGCTGTGCCAGGTGTGCCAGGTCTTGCCGTACGAGTTCACCAGGTGCCCCATCAGCTCGGTCTCCACCGCGATCGGCAGGCCCGGGGCGACGAGTTCACCGGAGAACACCTCGTGGTTGTGCGGGTGCCACGACGCCTGCTCGTCCTCGGGCAGGGACTCGAAGAGCCGCTCGGACACGATGTACTCGATGCCGATCAGGTTCGCATCGGCGGTGTTGCCGTCGAAGAGCACGCACTGCAGCATCTCGGCGTTCACCACCTTGCAGAAGTGGTGCGCCTCCATCTGCACGTCGGGCTCACCCTTCACGCAGTGGAAGCCGACCACGTAGACGTCGAAGCCCCGCAGCGGCGCCGAGGTCTGCAGCACGGCGGCGCCCCGGTCGAGCAGGGCGAGCTCGAAGCCGCCGGCCGCTCCGGGCGGGGTGACACCGGTCTTCCGGTCGTGCACGGTGGGGTTCAGGGGCATGGGGGGCGTCCTTCCGTCCGTTCGAGGTGGGCGCCATGCAACCCGGCAGCCCCTCGGAACGCTGTGCGGTTGCGGCGTACTGTCCGCTGCATGCCCGCACTCATCGACACGTTCACCCTGTCCAACGGTCTGCACATCCCGAAGATCGGCTTCGGCACCTGGCAGATCCCGTCCGGCTCCGACGCGTACGACGCCACGAAGACCGCCCTCGACCTCGGCTACCGTCACATCGACACCGCCCTGGCGTACGGCAACGAGGCGAGCGTCGGCGAGGCCGTCCGCGACAGCGGCATCCCCCGCGACGAACTCTTCATCACCACGAAGCTGCCGGCCGAGATCAAGACGGCCTCGGGCGCCCGCGACGCCTTCGAGGAGTCGAGCCGCAACCTCGACCTCGGACACGTCGACCTGTACCTGATCCACGCGCCGTGGCCCTGGAGTGACATGGGCTCCGACCACCGCGACGGCAACGTCGAGGTCTGGAAGGTCTTCGAAGAGCTCTACGACGCCGGCCGCACCAAGAGCATCGGCGTCTCGAACTTCGCCGTCGCCGACCTCGAGGACCTGCTCGGCCGCACGGACGTCGTCCCGCACGCCAACCAGATCCGCTGGTTCATCGGCAACACCCAGGACGAGACGACCGCCTTCGACCGCGAGCACGACATCCTGACCGAGGGCTACTCCCCGCTCGCCACCGGAGGACTGCTCGAGAACGAGCAGATCGCCGAGATCGCGGCGAAGTACGACAAGACCGTCGCCCAGGTCGCGATCCGCTACCTGCTCGAGAAGGACGTCCTGCCGCTGCCGAAGTCCACCACCCCGTCGCGCATCGCCGAGAACGCCGACGTCGACTTCGTGCTCGCCGCCGAGGACGTGGCCGCGCTCGACGCGCTCGAGGACACCGCGAACTGACGCGGCCCCACCCCGGACCGGAGGCGCGGTGCCAGCTGGCACCGCGCCTCCGGTCCGTACACGGCCGAGTCACGGGCGAGCCTCACCCGCCGTGCGTTCGCACCGTGCCTGGCGGGCTGCTTCGTGCCGCCTGGTCGCTCCGGGCACCCGACCAGCTTCAGCCCATCACGGGTTCTGTCTCGCACCTCGACCTCCACACCGGGTAACGGATCCGCTGCCGGGCGCGTCGTTCGGTTCAGGCGCGCACTGCGATCCGGTCGAGTGCTTGTGTCAGTTCGGCGCTTTGCCGGGGTCCGCCGTGCCCTTCGTCCTCCACGATGGTGAGTGCGCTCTGCGGGAGACCCCTGTGGAGCCGCCAGGCCGTCACCGCCGGGCCGCTGATGTCTCTTCGGCCGTGCACGAGGGTGGTGGGGATGTGTTGAATGCGGTCGAGCCGAGCCAGGATCGCGTTGTCTCCGGGCATGAAGGCGTCGTTGCTCCAGTAGTGCGTTACCAGTCGGGCGAACTCCTCACGGCTATCAGGGCCGATGTGTCCTTCGTTCCGAAGCTCAGGATGGTCCAAGGAGACGTGCACGTTCTCCCACCTGTCCCAAGCAGCAGCTGCCGCTTCGCGAGTCGAGGCATCCGAAGACGCGAGGAGACGGGCATACGCGTCGACGACCCGCTCGCCGGAACGTCGCTGGCTGGCGCGTTCGAACTCGTCCCATTCGGCCGGGAACAATCGACCGACGCCCTCCGTGATCCAATCGACCTCGCCCCGGCTAGTCGTTGTGACGGCCACGAGTGCGAGTGCACGAACACGTTGCGGGTGTTGTTGTGCGTACGCCAACGCGAGCGTAGTTCCCCAGGAGATTCCGGTGACGACCCAGGCGTCAACCCCGAGAGTTC
Organism: Curtobacterium sp. UNCCL17; assembly: GCF_000686685.1. Lineage (NCBI taxonomy): Bacteria > Bacillati > Actinomycetota > Actinomycetes > Micrococcales > Microbacteriaceae > Curtobacterium > Curtobacterium sp. UNCCL17. Next base: position 130,655 of record NZ_KK366003.1, read on the forward strand.
GGCGGACGGCTTCAATGTCATCGATGAGCTGCTGAGTGTTCTGTCGATCCATCCCGCTGGTCAAACCGCCTGCAGGGCGGCTCCTGCCGGTGCCGCGTTGGTCGATTCCGATGAGTCGGTATCGTGCCGGGTCGAAGTGAGTGCGGTACCAGCCGCTTCCGAGTGATCCTCCGGGACCTCCGTGGAGCCAGAGGGCAGCGGTGCCGTCGGCGTTGCCCGACTCTTCACAGTAGATCCCGGCCCCTCCGTCCGCGTCGACCGTGCTCAGCCGGAAGGGCTCGTACCGGTCGTGAGTCACCGCTCCAAGCTATCGAAGACTGCACCGCGTGTGGTCTTGTTGGACGATCGACTACCGGTCGCGCGAGCGGTAGGCAGCTGCGATGCAACGCTCTCTCTGGCGACCGCGCCCCCCCAGGCTCACCCCCTTCCCCCTATGCTGTGTAGATATACAGGTTGCGATGGACGCGGCCGGACGCGAGGGGTGTCATGAAGCTTGGTTTGGGTTCACTCGGAGTGGTGCTGACGGGGGCGTTGGTTCTGGCAGCGGCTGGTCCTGCAACTGCGGATGAAGCGCTAGGGCCGCAGGAGAATGCGCTGCGCCGGGCGCTTTCTGCGCGACAGTCCACGCCGGTGTCGTCGACCGCGCCGGCACTGAGCGGGCAACTGGAGCGCGATGGCGCCGCCGTCTCTGCTCCGGCCCTGGGGCAGGAGCAGCTGACGATTGCACTTCCCGGAGACGAGCGTGACGGCGAAGCCAACGGCGACCTCGCGCTCGAAGTCACTGAGGGGGACGATTTCTCGACCGCCGTCCAGGCGACGGGCAGCGGTACTTTCCGGGCACTACTGCACATCGAATCAGCGGCAGCACCGACCGAGTACGCGTTCGAGGTCGGAGACGACACTGAGCTCATCCCGCTGGAGGACGGCGGTGTGAGCGTACGCAACCGAGATGGCGATCTCATCGGGTTCTTCGAGCCCGCCTGGGCGGTGGACGCAGCAGGTGGAAGCGTTGCTACTTCCTACGAGGTTCGCGATTCAACCCTCGTGCAGCACGTGGCGTTCACGTCCAGCACGGCCTTCCCCGTTGTCGCAGACCCGTTCTGGATCCCCGCACTGCTGGTGATGGCACGTATCAGTGCTCATGCCGCTTCGCGGGCCGCTGCCCGCGGTGTGAGCCAAGCCATGATCAAGCAGGTTGTTCAGAACGGCAAGAAGACGGCGGGGAACAAGGGCACCTCCGTCTTCACTCAGGGCTCGGGTAAAAACAAGATTCGGGTGATCGTTGACAACAAGACCGGCAACGTCATCACTGTCACGAAGGGCTAGACCATGCGCATCACCTACGACCAGACCGTGGACGCGGCGTACATCTCGCTCGTCGACGAGATCGCAGACGGAGCTGTTGCACGGCAGCTGCACTCCCTGGCTACTCCCGGCGAGCTCGGGGAGGTGACGCTCGACTTCGACGAGAACGGGCTGCTCCTCGGGATCGAGGTTCTGGGCGCCACCAAGGTGCTGCCGAAGGAAGTCCTCGCAGCCGCTCAGGCCTGACGCCATCCGAAGGGGCCGCGACAACCTCCTGTCGCGGCCCCTTCGGTGTTTCAACTGAGCGTGTGAGCCCCGACGGGCGTGCTGCTGAACGACCGGCTGTCTCTCATGGTCGATGGTTGAGGAGCTTCGTCTCAGCTCAGGCCCGCGCAGGAGCTGGTGAGACCCTGCGCGACAGTAGCCCCGCAGCCGCGACAACAGCGGCAGTACGTCGCGCCTCCAGGTCGGTGTCCGGAACCGGTCGATCGTTCGCCGGGTGCGGGGGCCGCGAGCATCGGACGCTGTCCCGCATCAGGGGCTCGCCACCCCATGACACGTTCGCCCGCTCAGCGCTCTGCGGTGTCGTACTCGAGGAGTCCGTCGTCTTCCAGCCGCTGCAACCGGTCCGCGAACCGGTCGGCGGCCGCGTCGCCTCGGATCGCTACTCCTGTGATCGAGCCCCACGTCTCGACGGCGCCGCCGAATTCGTGGATGACATCGTGAGCGATGCGGAAGGCGCTTTCATCGCGAGGACTGATCCTGAAGACCCAAGACTGTCCCCGGTCGACACGTCCTCCGTACTCGAGCTGTCCGGTCGAAGTGTTCTCGACCGTCTTGATGATGTCTCCGAGATGGACGTTCTTCGCGAACAAGGGGACGCAGCTGACAACGTAGCGGCCGTCGTCGAGGACGATGATCGTCAGGTCTTCGTAGCGGATCGTGTCCCACGACGGGTCAAGCTCCACCCGGACGACCTTCTCGACGCCGAGCACTGGGTTCTCGTGCGTGACGACGGTGTAGTCCGGCATTCCCACGATTCCTTTCCCCTTCGAGCTGGTCGCCTCCGGTCCGTCAGATGGCGCACTTCACCCGATCTTCCGCAGCCCGAGCGCAGCCTTCTTCCGCACCCACGGGCGGTCATCGGTCAACTTCTCCTCCAAGGCCTCGCGCGCTCGCGGGT
>NZ_KK366003.1:133352-134426 GCF_000686685.1 Curtobacterium sp. UNCCL17
CCGCTTCGTCGGTGAAGTTCCGGAACGCCTCGATCAGCGCAGGCATGGCCGTGCCCTTTGCCGACGGGTTCGACAGCGCATGAGCGAGGTCCTGTTGCATCGCCGGCGTCCGCGCCTTCCCCAGCCACTCGATCAGCAGGGGGATCGCGTCCTTGTACCGAATCCGGGCCTCGGCGAAGACGGACAGGTTCGAGAAGTCGTACCCCAGCGCACGGAGGTCGGCCAGGATCGCCGACTGCTCGGCGGCTTCTTCTGCAGTGAACGGCATCAGGTCCTCCGGAGCTTAGGGCGGCGACTTCGGTTCACGAGCTGCTGTGCCCGGGCGGGAGGTCGAGGATCCCCCAGACCGTCGTACCCCGCAGATCGATCGACGTTGCTCCGGCTTGACGGAAGCGCTCCTCCATGAAGATCGACACGAGGAGCAGTCTCCCGCAACGAGCGGGGTCAGAGCCAGCCGGTCTCGTAGGACAGGAAACCCGGACGCTGCAGAGCTTCCAGTTCCTCTCGGACAGCAGCCAGTCTCTGGGCACCCTCGACCGCGAACGCGACCAGACGTCCACGCGTTTCCACGAGCGCGTCATTCCGCTGCAACAGCTCGAGGAGCGCTGCGGCTGCGTCATCACTCTCAACGAAAGCTCGGAGAACCCAGAATGCGCTTCGTTCGAGAACTGCAGTCGGCGTGGGACCGACTCCCTCTCGCTCCTCAAGACGCACTCCATCACCGAGCGACCAGCCGTACGTGAAGAACGGGATGCAGCAGAGCTGGTGCAGGCCGTCACCGAGGTCCCGGAAGAGGAGCTGCTCGAATCGCAGGGGACTCGTCGGCTCTTCAGCGATCATCGCGTCTGCGACGAAGTCGACTCGGCCGGCCCACACCGGGTTCGGGTGCAACGCCCATCGAGCTGGGTCGGGTGCGGTCAAGCAACCTTCTCCAGCGAGACGCCACGAACACACGGGCGCTGGCCCTCGTCGTGGATGGATGACCGCTTCACGCGGCCTGACCGTATCACCCGATCTTCCGCAGCCCGAGCGCAGCCTTCTTCCGCACCCACGGGCGGTCATCGGTCAACTTCT
>NZ_KK366003.1:134596-195322 GCF_000686685.1 Curtobacterium sp. UNCCL17
CCGCTTCGTCGGTGAAGTTCCGGAACGCATCGATCAGCGCGGGCATGGCTGCGCCCTTTGCCGATGGGTTCGTCAGCGTACGAGCGACTGCCCGATGCATCATCGGCGTCCGCGCCTTCCGCAACCACTCGAGCAGCGTCGGCACCGCGTCCTTGTACCGGATACCCGACTGAGCGAAGGCGGACAGGCTCGAGAAGTCGTACCCCAGCGCACGGAGGTCGGCCAGGATCGCCGACTGCTCGGCGGCTTCTTCTGGAGTGAACGGCATCGGGTCCTCGGGAGGGTGGGGCGGCGAGTTCGCTTGACGACGGTCATCGGATCGACAGATCGATCGCGACGACACCGAGCACGAAGATCAGGACGATGACCACGAGGCCGATCGTGGGTATCAGCACCTGTCGCCGCACCGTGGGAGCGCCGGACGCCCCGATGACCCAGGTCGTGATCGCGACGACGAGTGCGAGGAACGGCACGAGGAACTCCGCGACATCGCCGACCGCGTACGAACACCGCATCGTCTCGTCGGAGCCACACGGCGTGTACAGCAGCTGCGCGGCGAGCATCCCCGGCAGCGAGCCGATCGCCACGAACACCTCGAGGAACACGAGGAAACAGAACGCGAGTCCGAGCAGCCACCAACCACGTGGACGGCGCTGGACTTCGTCGATGGATGACCGCTTCATGTGAGCCCGACCGTACCGCAGGGGTGACACGGAGCACGGACTCGTAGGGTCGAGTCGTACCGACCGCACACCCGGGTGGGTCCGTGCCCCACAGCGGACCTGACGACGGGAACAGATCGTCCCTGTTGCCGGTTGCACCACACGGTGTCGCAGCCAGTGACACGAGAGCCCAGGAGGCCACCATGACCACCACCGAGACCGCCATCCTCGCCGGCGGATGCTTCTGGGGAGCGCAGCAGCTCCTCCGTCGTCGTCCCGGCATCGTCAGCACCCGCGTCGGCTACTCCGGCGGCGACGTGCCCAACGCGACGTACCGCAACCACGGCGACCACGCCGAGTCGGTCGAGATCGTCTTCGACCCGTCCCAGATCTCGTACCGGGACCTGCTGGAGTTCTTCTTCCAGATCCACGACCCGTCGACGAAGGACCGCCAGGGCAACGACATCGGTCGCAGCTACCGTTCGGCGATCTTCTTCACGACCGACGAGCAGAAGCAGGTCGCGCTCGACACCATCGCGGACGTCGACGCGTCGGGCATCTGGCCCGGCAAGGTCGTCACCGAGGTCACCGCGGCCGGCCCGTTCTGGGAGGCCGAGGACGAGCACCAGGACTACCTCGAGAAGAACCCGCACGGCTACACCTGCCACTTCGTGCGTCCGGGCTGGAAGCTCCCGCACCGTGACGAGGCGACCGCGGCCGTCTGACCTGACGACCGCGGCGGATCAGCGCGATCCGCCGAGCAGTTCCAACCAGTCCCCGGGAAGGCGATCCGCCGGCCCGGGGACTGCCTGCGTCACGGGGTGGCTGGTGGGTGCCGCGAGCTCGAGCCCCTCGGAACGGGAGTCGTCGCGGTAGTCCCACGCCCAGGTCTCGCCGGGCTCGTAGCTCTGGATGACCGCGTGCCCGGTCTCCTCCCAGTGCCGCGTCGCGTGCGTGTTGAACGAGTCGTCGCAGCAGCCGACGTGGCCGCACGCCGCGCAGCGGCGCAGGTGCACCCACCACGAGCCGGTCGCGTCGCACTCGACGCACCCGTCTCCGCTCGGTGCGATCTCGGGGTGGATCATCTCGGACTGGTCCGTCATGGCCCCATCATGCCTGTGAAGGGCCACATGCGGTCGGGAGGCACGGGGCGGGCCCGCACCGCGCCTCCAGGCCGTCATCGGGTCGCGTCCAGGGCGAGGCGTGGGGCGGTCGTGCGGGTGGCCGGGCCAGGATGGCCCTGGGGCCGACAGCCGATCGGCTCGCAGAGGGAGGACACCGTGGACACAGCGCCGTACTCGCAGCCGTTGCGGGAGTACATCGAACAGCTGCGGACCGAGGGGTACAGCGTCGCGGACGGTCAGACGGCCGACCCGGAGCTGATCGACCCGCACGGCAACCCGGTGCTCACCTGGCAGGACGACTACCCGTACTCGGAGCGCCTGCCGCGGGACGAGTACGAGTACCAGAAGTACCTGCTGCAGATCGAGCTGCTGAAGTGCCAGTACTGGCTCGAGGACACCGGCCAGAAGGTCGTCGTGCTCTTCGAGGGGCGTGACGCCGCGGGCAAGGGCGGCACGATCAAGCGGTTCACGGAGCACCTCAACCCCCGGACCTCGCGGGTCGTCGCGCTGAGCAAGCCGACCGAGCGCGAGCGTGGTGAGTGGTACTTCCAGCGGTACGTGCAGCACCTGCCTGCCGCCGGTGAGATGGTCCTGTTCGACCGCTCCTGGTACAACCGTGCCGGCGTCGAACGGGTGATGGGGTTCTGCAGCGACGACGAGTACGAGTCGTTCATGACCCAGGTGCCGCAGTTCGAGCGGATGCTGGTCGACTCCGGCATCCACCTGACGAAGTTCTGGTTCTCGGTGACCCGGCGCGAGCAGCGGACCCGGTTCGCGATGCGCCAGCTCGACCCGGTGCGGCGGTGGAAGCTGTCCGACATCGACCTGCTGTCGCTCGACCGGTGGGAGGACTACACCGAGGCGAAGACGGCGATGTTCACCCGGACGAGCAAGCGCTACGCGCCGTGGACGATCGTGCGGTCGAACGACAAGAAGCGCGCGCGGCTCAACGCCATGCGGTACTTCCTGACGCAGTTCGACTACCCGGACAAGGCCGCCGACGTCATCGGCAAGCCGGACCCGCTCATCGTCCGCCGCGGCAAGCGGGACGTGGACGTCGAGTGATCCCCCACTGGTGATCCCCCACCGGTGATCCCCCGCCGCTGATCTGCCCGCCGACTCGGAACGTTTACACGCCGGGGCCTGCCGTCACGCACTCGAAACAGACGGGCAACGGCGCCGACACAGGGCCGCAAGACACTTGTCGCACTACCTGTCACCCGACAGGTACTCCGCGAAAGGTCTGCAGTCATGCGTTCTCCGCAAGCACCGCTCCACGCACCGCGCGCCACGTCCGACGTCGACACCCAGGGGCTCGCCCGCCTCGGCTACGAGCAGGAACTCCACCGCGGGGTCGGCTCGTTCTCCTCCTTCGCGGCGGGCTTCTCCTTCGTCTCGATCCTCACCACGGTCTTCCAGCTGTTCGGACTCGGCTTCGGGCTGGGCGGTGCTGCGTTCTTCTGGGCGTGGCCGCTCGTCTTCGGCGGCCAGCTGCTCGTCGCGCTGAACTTCGCGCAGCTCGCGGCCCGCTGGCCCATCTCCGGCGCGATCTTCCAGTGGTCGAGTCGCCTGGCCGGAGCCCGGTTCGGGTGGTTCACCGGCTGGACGATGATCATCGGCCAGATCCTCACCGTCGCGGTGGCGGCCATCGCCGTGCAGGCCGTGCTCCCCGCGATCTGGGACGGGTTCCAGGTCGTCGGCGGTCCGGGTGCCGACCCGTCCGTCGCGTCGCCGACCGGTGCCGCGAACGCGGTGGTCCTCGGGCTGGTGATGCTCGCCGTGACGACGATCGTGAACATCACGAGCGTCCGGCTGATGGCCCGCGTGACGAGCTTCGGCGTGCTCATCGAGATCATCGGCGTCGTCGTGCTCATCGGCGCCCTGTTCCTGCTGCCGCACCGCAGCGCCTCCGTGGTGTTCACGACCACCGGGTCGACGAGCACCGAGCCGTACGTGTGGGCGTTCCTGGCGTCCTCGCTGATGGCCGCGTACGTGATGGTCGGCTTCGACTCGGCCGGTGAGCTCGCGGAAGAGACCCACAACCCGCGCCGGACCACCCCGAAGACGATCGTCCGGGCGCTCACGGTCTCCGGCCTCGGCGGCGGGCTGCTCATCATCGGCGCCCTCGTCGCCGCCCCGAGCCTGACCGACGGCAAGCTCGCCACGCAGGGTCTCGCCTGGGTGATCACCTCGACCCTCGGCGACGTCTTCGGCCGGCTCCTGCTCTGCACCGTCGCCGTCGCGGTCTTCGCGTGCACCCTCGCCGTGCAGACCGCCGGAGCCCGGATGGTCTACTCGATGGCCCGCGAGAAGGCGCTGCCCTTCCACCGCACCCTCGCCCGGGTCTCGCCCCGCACCGGCACCCCGATCGCGGCGTCGATCGTCGTCGGGGTCGGCGCCGGGCTGGCCCTCGCCGTCAACATCGGGCAGTCCGCGATCTTCACCGCCCTGTCGAGCCTGTGCATCGCGATGCTCTACCTGGCCTACCTCGGGGTCACCGGGCCGCTGCTGGTCCAGCGGATCAAGCTCCGTCGTACCGGGCTGCCGACCGGGGTGGACGAGGACGGCAAGCCGCTGTTCACCCTCGGTCGCTGGGGCATCCCGCTGAACGCCCTGGCCGTCGCGTTCCAGATCGGCATGGCGATCAACCTCATCTGGCCCCGGCCGGAGATCTACGACCTGACCGGCACCTCGTGGTGGCTGCAGTACAGCGCCCTGCTGTTCATCGGCGGCGTGCTGCTCGTCGGCTGGGCGTGGTCGAGCTGGCGGCACCGTACGCACGGGCCGATCACCCTGGCCGAGGTGCCCACCACCGCGGCGGTGCCCGTCCCCGCAGCCGCGACTGCGGCGAGCCCGACCGCCGCCCCCGTCGAAGCCTGATCCGGAAGGAACCCCATGCGCGACCTCCACCAGACCGACAGCGTGCTCGCCTCCCGATCCGACGCACGCGCCCAGGCCGGCTCGCAGTCCGAGTACATGCCGTACCTGCCGGCGTCGTCGTCGCCGTTCGCCCCCGAGGGCGTCGACCCCGCACAGCTCGTCTGGGCCGAGACGGTGGCGCCGGGCGGGTACACGCACAAGGTGCTGGCCCGCGGGTCACGGCTGCGGTTCGACGACCCGACTGGTCAGGCCTGCGCCAACGTCCTGGTGTCCAACGCGCTCGAACCGTGGGAGCGGCTCAACGTCGCCGACACCCAGAAGATCCCGTGGCAGGCGTACCTGGGCCAGGGTTCCCCCCTGCTGAGCGGGGACGGCCGAGCGCTCGCGACCGTGCTCGAGGACACCTCGGGGCGCCACGACGCGTTCTGCGGCACCTCGACCGACGCCTGGAACGAGCGGAAGTACGGCGACGCGGCACCCGAGGGGCGCACCCCGAGCGGTCGGTCGCTGTTCGCGAAGGCCGCCGCCAAGCACGGGCTCACCAAACGGGACCTGCCGCCGAGCATCTCGTTCTTCCAGGGCGTGCGGATCGACGCCGAGGGGGCGATGACCTTCACCGGTTCGGCCGGCGCGGGCACCCACGTCACGCTCGTCGCCGAGCTGCCGCTGCTCGTGCTGGTCGCGAACGTCGCGCACCCGATCGACCCGCGCCCGGACTACCTGGTCGGACCACTGCGGGTGCACGCCTGGCGCGGGGCCCCGACGACCGCGGCCGACGAGCGGTTCACCGCGACGCCGGAGCTCACCCGCGCCTACCTGAACTCGATCGACCACGCGGAAGCCCGAGGCCTGTGATGACCGACACGACGACCCACACCCACACACCCACCCCCACCCCCACCTCGACCGTCCCGGTCGGAGCCGTCCACGACCCGGACGTCGCCCTCGACTGGAGCGAGTCCCTGGTGCCGGGCACCGTGGTGCGCGACGACCGGGTCGCCCCGCTGGCGCCGTGGTCCGCCGTGGTCCGCGCCGGTCAGGTGCTCACCATCGTCGACGTCGGCGGCAACCAGAGCGCCGACTGCCTGCTCTACGACGCCCACGACCCCGACGAGCGGTACAGCGTGCCGGACACCCTCGCCGCGCAGGGCAACGCGTACGTCCGGACCGGCACCGTCCTGATGTCGAACGAGGGCCGCCCGCTGATGACCGTCGTCGCGAACGAGATCGACCGGCAGGACACCATCGGCGGCGCGTGCTCGAAGGAGTCGAACACCCTGCGGTACGGGCACCACACCCGGTACCAGCACGGCTGCCGCGAGAACTTCCTGGCCGAGGCCGGCCGCCACGGACTCGGTGCCCGCGACATCGTGTCGAACCTCAACTGGTTCATGAACGTGCCGGTCGAGGCCGACGGCGCCCTCGGGATCGTCGACGGCATGAGTGCCCCCGGCAAGCGGGTCGCGATCCGGGCCGAGCGGGACGTGCTCGTCGTCGTCTCGAACTGCCCGCAGATGAACAACCCCTGCAACGACTTCTCCTGCACACCGCTGCGCATGATCGTGGTCCAGCCGTGACCGCCGCGCCCGACCCCACCGGGACCGCCACCGTGAACCAGACACCCCTCAGCACCGACACCGTCCTCGTCGCGAACCGCGGTGAGATCGCCCGCCGCATCATCCGGTCCGCCAAAGCGCTCGGCATGCGCACCGTCGCCGTCTACTCGGACGCCGACCGCGCGGCACCCCACGTCCGCGAGGCCGACACCGCGGTCCGGCTCGGACCCGCCCCCGCCCGCGACTCGTACCTGCGCATCGACGCGGTGGTGCAGGCCGCGAAGGACACCGGCGCCGGACTCGTGCACCCCGGCTACGGGTTCCTGTCCGAGAACACCGACTTCGCCCGGGCCTGCGAGGACGCCGGCATCCGGTTCGTCGGGCCGACCGCCGACCAGATCGTCCGGTTCGGCGCGAAGCACACCGCCCGCGAGCTGGCCGCCGCCGCCGGGGTCCCGATGCTCGCCGGCACCGGGCTGCTCGCCAGTGTCGACGACGCCGTGGCCGAGGCCGAGCGCATCGGGCTGCCCGTCATGCTCAAGGCCACCGGGGGCGGCGGCGGGATCGGCATGCAGGCCTGCTCGACCCTCGACGAGGTCCGCGAGGCGTACACGAGCGTCGTCCGCCTGGCGACCGCGAACTTCGGGTCGGCCGGCATCTTCCTCGAGCGGCTCGTGCGGCCCGCCCGGCACGTCGAGGTCCAGCTCTTCGGCGACGGCGAGGGCCGCGTCGCGGTGATCGGCGACCGCGACTGCTCCCTGCAGCGCCGCAACCAGAAGGTCATCGAGGAGGCCCCGGCACCGGCGCTCCCCGAGCACGTCCGCGCCGAGCTGCACGCGTCCGCCCGCCGCCTGGCCGAGAGCGTCGGGTACCGCAGCGCCGGCACCGTCGAGTTCGCCTACGACCCGGTGCGCGAAGAGGCGTCGTTCCTCGAGGTGAACACCCGCCTGCAGGTCGAGCACCCGGTCACCGAGGAAGTCTTCGGCGTCGACCTCGTCGAGCTCATGCTCCGCCTGGCCCGCGACGGTGCCGCCGGCATCGACCCCGACGTGTTCGACCGCACCTGGGCCCCGAACGGCCACGCCGTCGAGGCCCGCGTCTACGCCGAGGACCCGGCGAAGGGCTCGCTGCCCTCCAGCGGCCTCGTCACCCAGGCCGTGTTCCCGAGCGCGACCACGGCATCCGGCGAGCGCACCGGCATCCGCGTCGACGGCTGGGTCGAGACCGGCTCCGAGGTGTCCGCGTTCTACGACCCGATGCTCGCCAAGGTGATCGCCACCGGGGAGACCCGCGACGACGCGCTCGACCTGCTGCGCGACGGGCTCGCGGCCACCCGCATCGACGGCATCGTCACGAACGCCGGGCTCCTCCGTGCGCTGACCGACGACCTCGAGCTCCGCACCGCCACGCACTCCACCTCGACGCTCGACGCGACCGAGGACCCGGACCCGCGCATCGACGTCGTCGCCCCGGGCACCATGACGATGATCCAGGACCTGCCCGGCCGGGTCGGGTACTGGCAGGTGGGCGTCCCGCCGAGCGGCCCGTTCGACGCGGCGTCCTTCGCCGAGGCGAACCGCGCCGTGGGCAACCCGGACGGTGCTCCCGCGCTCGAGGTCACCGCCACCGGCCCGACACTCCGGTTCTCGGCCGCCGCGGTGGTCGCGCTCACGGGTGCGCCGGCACCGGTCACCCTCGACGGCGAGCCCGTGGCGCTGTGGGAGCCGGTCGAGGTCGGCGCCGGCCAGACCCTGGCGATCGGCACGGCACCCGGTCCGGGCCTCCGCACCTACCTGGCGGTCCGGGGCGGCTTCGACGTGCCGACCTACCTCGGCTCGACCGCGACCTTCACGCTCGGTGGCTTCGGCGGTCACGCCGGTCGGGCCCTGCTCGCCGGCGACGTCCTGCGCCCGGGCTCCCCGGACTCGGACGCCCCGCACCCGGCGTTCCCGTCCGGAACCCGTCTGGGCCTGGTGGGCGGCCCGACCCCGGCCGACCGCCGCACCGCGCTGACCGACGCGTGGGAGATCGCCGTCACCGAGGGGCCGCACGCGGCGCCGGACTTCTTCACCCGTGCCGACCTCGACGTCTTCTACGCCACCGACTACGCCGTGCACCACAACTCGGCGCGCACGGGCATCCGGCTCATCGGCCCGCGACCGGAGTGGGCACGGACGGACGGTGGCGAGGCCGGTCTGCACCCGTCGAACATCCACGACACCCCGTACGCGGTCGGTGCGATCGACTTCACCGGGGACACCCCGATCATCCTCGGACCGGACGGGCCGTCGCTCGGCGGCTTCGTCTGCCCCGCCGTGGTCGCCAGCGGCGACCTGTGGAAGCTGGGCCAGCTCCGACCGGGTGACACGGTCCGGTTCTTCCCCGTCCGCGAAGCCGACGCCGCCGCGCTCGACGCACGCCGGGCCTCCAGGACGGTGCCGCGCACCGGGGGTGACGGCGACGACGGCGTGATCGCCCGCCTGGACGCGACCGACGCGCGGCCGAGTGTCGCGTACCGACGCGACGGCGACGACAACGTGCTCGTCGAGTACGGCGACATGACCCTCGACATCGCGCTGCGGATGCGCGTGCACGTGCTCATGACGAAGCTGCAGGAGCACACGCCGAAGGGGATCCTCGACATCACGCCGGGCATCCGCTCGCTGCAGGTGCACACCGACGCGTCCGTGCTCAAGGCGCGCGACGTGGCGGGGCTGCTCCGCGAGCTCGAGGACGAGATCCCGCCGACCGACCAGCTCGTCGTGCCGTCGCGCACCGTGAAGCTGCCGCTGTCGTGGGACGACCCGGCCACCCGGCTGGCGATCGAGCGGTACATGAACGGCGTGCGGAACGACGCCCCGTGGACGCCGTGGAACATCGAGTTCATCCGTCGCATCAACGGGCTCGACAGCGTCGACGACGTCTTCCGCACCGTGTTCGACGCGAGCTACCTGGTGCTCGGACTCGGCGATGTGTACCTCGGCGCCCCGGTCGCGACCCCGCTCGACCCCCGGCACCGCCTGGTCACGACGAAGTACAACCCGGCCCGCACCTGGACCGCCGAGAACTCCGTCGGCATCGGCGGCGCGTACCTGTGCATCTACGGCATGGAGGGTCCGGGCGGCTACCAGTTCGTCGGCCGCACCGTGCAGATCTGGAACCGGTTCCGCCGGGGCGGGCTGTTCCAGGAGAACCCGTGGGCGCTGCGGTTCTTCGACCGGATCGAGTGGTACCCGGTCGGTGCCGACGAGCTGCTCGAGCTGCGCGCCGAGACGGACGCCGGACGGGGCTCGTTCGAGACCGTCGAGGGCGAGTTCTCGATCGCGTCGTACAACCGGTTCCTGGCCGACAACGCCGGGTCCATCGCGGACTTCCGGGCGCAGCAGGCGCAGGCGTTCGGCGAGGAGAAGGAGCGGTGGCGGGCATCGGGCGAGTTCGACGTCCGTGACGAACCGGCCGCCGTGGTGGCCGACGCCGTGACCGTGCCCGAGGGGTCGACCGCCGTGTACGCCCCCTTCACCTCGACCGTGTGGCAGGTGGACGTCCGCCCGGGTGACCGCGTGGACGAGGGGCAGAAGCTGCTGGCCGTGGAGGCGATGAAGATGGAGTCGATGGTGCACGCACCGGTGCCGGGCCACGTGCTCGAGGTGTACATCAAGCCGGGCGACCAGGTCGCGCCGGGCCAGGTCCTCGCCGCGATCGGAGCGGCAGCGTGAGCGGCAGCGTGAGCGTGAGCGGCAGCGTGAGCGGGACGAGCGCCCCCGCTGGCGGGACCGCCGCCACCGCGGCGAGCGCCCGCGTCCGTGACGCCTTCGCCCGCATCGACGCCGTCGACCGGCCCGAGGTCTGGATCACGCTGCGCGACCGCGCCGACGTGCTGGCCGAGGCCGAAGCGGTCGACCCGTCGCTGCCCCTGGCCGGCCTGCTGTTCGCCGTCAAGGACAACATCGACGTCGCCGGCCTGCCCACCACCGCAGCCGCCCGCTCCTACGCCCACGACCCCGCAGCCGACGCCACCGCCGTCGCCCGGCTCCGCGCCGCCGGCGCCGTCGTCGTCGGCAAGACGAACCTCGACCAGTTCGCCACCGGCCTGGTCGGCACCCGCTCGCCCTTCGGTGCGGTCCGGAACGCCTGGGACCCGACGCGGATCTCCGGCGGCTCGTCGAGCGGTTCCGCCACGGCGGTCGCCCTGGGCATCGTCGACTTCGCGCTCGGCACCGACACCGCCGGGTCCGGCCGGGTGCCCGCCGCGCTCGGCAACCTGGTCGGGGTGAAGCCGACGAAGGGGCTCGTGCCGAACACCGGGGTCGTCCCCGCCTGCCGCTCGCAGGACTGCGTCACGGTGTTCGCCCGGTCGCTCGACCTGGCGCGCACGGCGGCCGAGCTGATGGCCGGTCCGGACGGCGTCGACCCGCTCGCGCGGCCCGACCTCGCCCTCGCCGACCTGCCCGCCGTCCCGCGCATCGCGGTGCCACTGCCGTCGCAGCTCGAGGGACTCGCACCCGGCTGGGCCGAGGCGTTCGCCGCGGCCGTCGACCGGTTCCGTGCGCTCGGACACCAGGTAGTCGAGGTCGACATCGCACCCCTGCTCGACGCCGCGTCGCTGCTCTACGACGGCGCGTTCGTCGCGGAGCGGTACGCGGCCGTCGGCGCCCACATCGAGGCCCACCGCGACGAGGTCGGTGCCGACCTCGACCCGTCGGTCACCGCGATCGTGCTCGGTGGCGCACGACCGACCGCCGCGGAGCTCTTCGCCGACCAGGAACGGCTCGACGCGTTCGGGGCAGCGGGTCGCGCCGCACTCGAGGGCACCACGGCACTGCTCACCCCGACGACGACGTGGCACCCGACGCTCGAGCAGGTCGCGGCCGACCCGATCGGCGCGAACAGCCGGATGGGTCGGTACACGAACTTCGCGAACCTGCTCGACATGGCCTCGCTCGCCGTGCCAGCGGGCTTCGTCGACGGCCTGCCGTTCGGCGTCATGCTCACCGGCCCGGCGTTCAGCGATCGACGCCTGGCGGCGTTGGCCGCCGCGTTCGCCGCCCCGACCGTCGACCTGCTGGTCGTCGGGGCGCACCTGCGCGGTCAGCCGCTGAACGGACAGCTGGTCGCGTCCGGTGGATCGTTCGTCCGGGAGGCCCGCACCGCGTCCGACTACCGGCTGTACGCCCTCGACACGGTGCCACCCAAGCCCGGGCTGGTCCGCGTGGGTCCGGTCGCGTCCGGCGCTGGTTCGCCGGGCTCGGGCATCGTGGGGGAGGTCTGGCGCCTGCCCGCCGCCGGCTTCGGCACCTTCGTCGCAGCCCTGCCGGCACCGATGGCGATCGGCACCGTGGCGCTCGACGACCGCACCGAGGTCACCGGGTTCCTGGTCGAGCCGTTCGCGGTCCAGGGGGCCGAGGACATCACCCACCACGGCGGCTGGCGCGCGTACCGGGAGCAGTCGTGACGGACACCGGCTGTCAGGATGGGGGCATGTCCCCCGACGACCGGCCCGTGCGCCCCGGGCGACCGCGGGTCGTGCCGAACGCCGACTCCGCGCTGAGCCCGCGCGACCAGATCCTCGACGCCGCCGCCGCGCTGTTCGTCGAGAACGGCATCAGCGCGACCTCGACCCGGGCGATCGCCGAACGGGTCGGGATCCGGCAGGCCTCGCTGTACTACCACTTCGCCGGCAAGGACGACATGCTCGTCGAGCTGCTCACGACCTCGGTGCGCCCGAGCCTCGAGCTGGTCCGCGGCCTCGAGCAGCTCGTGCCGGAGTCGGCCTCGGCCGCCGGTGCCCTCGCCGCGCTGGTCGTCGCCGACGTGGACACCCTCGCCCGCACGCCGCACAACATCGGCACGCTGTACCTGCTGCCCGAGGTGCAGGGCGAGCGCTACGACGGGTTCCGGGCCGAGCGGGTCGAACTGCAGGAGGCCTACGGGCGCCTCGGCTCGCGCGCTGCGACCCCGGACGTCGCCGCCGGTGTCTCGCCGTCACGTCTCGGTGCCGTGCTCATCCAGATCACCGAGACCGTCATCCAACTCCGCCGGTCCGGCCCCGTGCAGGACGCCGACCGCGACGCCCTCGTCGCGACCTGCCTGCGCGCCTGCGGCCTCGACACCGCCGCCGTGGAGGGGGCCCGGCGCGACGCCGAGTCCCTGCTGGCCGCCGTCGCGGTCTGACCCCTTCTCCCGCAGCTCCTTCTCCCCCAGCTCCGTCTCCCCAGCTCCTTCTCCCCAGCGAGGAACCCCATGACCACGATCACCCCCTACGCACACCGTCCGCTCGCCGACGCCCTGCTCCCCCGCACCGCCGTCGTCAGCACCGCCCTGGTCCTCGGCGGCGCGCTGCTGACCGCCGGTGCCGCGCAGGTGTCCGTGCCGATCTGGCCCGTCCCGATCACCGGGCAGACCCTGGCCGTGCTGCTCGTCGGCAGTGCCCTCGGCGCCCGTCGCGGTGCCCTGTCGATGCTCGTCTACGCACTGCTCGGTGTCGTCGGGCTGCCGGTCTTCGCGGACGGTTCGGCCGGGGTCGGCGTGCTCGTCGGCCCCTCGGGCGGGTACATCGTCGGCTTCGTCGCTGCCGCGGCCCTGGTCGGCTGGGTCGCCGAACGCTTCGGCGACCGCCCGCTGCGGAACGCGCTGCTGTCCTTCGCCCTCGGCACCGTCGTCACCTTCGTCGCCGGGATGGCCTGGCTCGCGGTGGCACTCGGCCTCGACCTGCAGCAGACCCTGCAGTACGGGCTCTACCCGTTCGTCCTCGGTGGCGTGGTGAAGACCCTGATCGGGGCGGGTGTGATCTCCCTCGGGTGGACCGCAGCCCTGCGCTCGGCCACCCGCCGGTGAGCGCTCCGTCAGGACTCCGGCGCCGGCCGTAGGGGTTCCGTCAGGAGGCCTTCCGCGCTGTTCGAGCCCGCGAGAGCGTGTGGTCGTGACACTGACTGCGATCATGCCGACGCTCCGCGCGTCGCTCCCCGATCCGATGGACCCGTTCCTCTGGCCGGCCCACACCGTCGCGACCACCGACGACCTGCTGGTCTCGGCGATCTCGATGGTCCGGCTCGCCGACCTCACCGGCACCCCGACCGTGCACACCGCCGAACAGTCCCCGCCCCCGTACCGCCCGCGCGGCTGGGCACCTCGCGACGTGAGCGTCGCCGTGGCGTCGGTCACCCGTGTGCGGCGACCGCGCACCGGGGTCGTGCTCCTGGAACTCGACGCGGTCCTGCCGACCTGCGCCGTGCTCGACCAGGTGCGCCTGATCGGACGCCGGAGCACCGCTCCCCTCTCCCCGATGTACGTCGTCACCCGCTGTGACGGTCAGGCCGACGGTCCGTTCCACCGCCTCCCGGCTCCGTTGCCCGCCGACGTCCGCGAAGGCGACCTGGTCTGCTTCCCGTGCCTGGCGACCGTCCGGCACCGCGACGTCGTCGAGCCGGTCCGGGCGGAACTCGCGCCGGTCCGGGCGGAACTCGCGCCGGTGCGCACCGAACTCGTGCCGGCGGATCGATGACCGTCGCGCTGCCGGTCCGCACCCGGCTGCTCGACGGCACCCACCTGTGGGGCCGGTACACGATCCGACCCGTCGGGCGGACGCTGTGGAGCTCGCGGGCCCTCGTCGTGTTCCCGCCCGGCACGACCATCGGCGAGCGCCTGCTGCTGCGTGCCTGGCACGTCTGGCCGGCCGTCGGGGCGGTCGTCGCCCTCGCCGCCCTGGTGCTCGCCGTCTCGGTTCCCGCCGTCGGCACGACCACCGCGCTGCTCCTCTACGGCGGCGGCTTCGCGGTCCTCGCCCGCGCCACCCGCGCGCTGCGACCGCGGGTGCGGTCCGTCACCGTGACGACGTTCCTCGGCGACGGCCGCCGCGAGGTCCACGGCGACGAGCGGCTGCTCACCGGCTCCCTGGACGCGCTGTCGATCCTGGAGCAGGCGCTCCGGGCCGACCGCATCCGCCCCGTCGACTTCGAGCTCATCTGGGGCGACGTGTGGAACGCCCTGGAGTCGCCGGACCCGGACCACCGCGTGCAGCGGTCATCCTGAAGCCGGTTCCCGCGCCGCGCGTTTGTATGGGTCCGGGAAGGAGTACGCGATGAAGCACATCCACTACGACGCCACCACGATCCTGGTCGGTGACGACGTCGCCGACGCCGTGATCGAGTACGCCGCGGCCCTCGCCGGAGGCGACCGGGCCGACACCGTCGACGTCCCCGCCGTGGCCGACGACGGGACGATGACCACCACGAAGATCCTCATCGG
The DNA here is from genome assembly GCF_000686685.1 of Curtobacterium sp. UNCCL17. Classification (NCBI taxonomy): domain Bacteria; kingdom Bacillati; phylum Actinomycetota; class Actinomycetes; order Micrococcales; family Microbacteriaceae; genus Curtobacterium; species Curtobacterium sp. UNCCL17. The sequence goes on from NZ_KK366003.1 coordinate 149,063, forward strand.
GCCCTCGAGCGAGATCGTCATCGAGGACGCGGAAGAGGACGAACTCGAGATGGACAACGGGGAGTTCGTCGGGCGGCTGCGCGCCGCCGCGAAGACCTTCGGGCACAGCGAGCCGATCCACGCGAACACGCGGACAGACCTGGCGGACGCGGCGGAGGCTGCCGAGGAGTCCTGACGCCTGGGCGTCGCGCTTCCGCGACGAAACGGAGAGGGTCTCCTGTACTGTGGTGGTTCCGGAGAGCTTCTCCGGTATTCAACGCCACAGCCTGGAGGCCCGCCATGCCCGAGCAGACCGCTCCCGCCGGGCGCACACCGCGCCCACTGCGCTCCCCGCGTCCGCCGCGTGCCGCGCGTGCTGACGCGCTGCGGAACCGGGACCACATCCTGCGGGTCGCGGAGCGCGCGTTCACCGAGCACGGCGTGACCGGCTCGCTCGACGCGATCGCCAAGCAGGCCGGCGTCGGCGCCGGCACCCTGTACCGGCACTTCCCCACGCGCGAAGCCCTGCTCGCCGAGCTCCTCGCTGCCCGCGACGAACACCTGGTGGCCCGTCGCGAAGCACTGCGCGACGGCTCCGTGGACACCGGCGACGCCCTGCACGGCTGGCTCGACGCGGTCACCGAGTGGGCCGGCACGTTCGACGGACTGCCCGAACCGCTCCGTGCCACCGCCTCGTCCGACTCGTCACCGCTCGCCCTGACGTGCCAGGGATTCATCACCACCACGGACGAGTTCCTCCGCGCCGCGCAGCGTTCCGGTCGTGCGCGTGCGGACGTCCGCGCGCGGGACCTGTTCCTCGCCGCGTTGGCGACCAGCTGGGTCCGGGGTGCCGCGATGGCCGACGACTCGTCCTCCGCCGCGCTCTCCGCCCTGTCGCGGCGCGGTTGGGAAGCCCCTGCTCTCCCCTGACCTCCACCACTGTTGAAAGGGCACCACATGAACCGCATCGGCATCATCGGCAGCGGAGCCATCGGCACCGCGATCGCACGTCTGGCCGTCGCCGCCGACCTCGACGTCCTCATCGCGAACTCGCGCGGCCCCGAGTCGCTGCAGGACCTCGTCGCCGAGCTCGGCCCGCGCGCCCAGGCCGGCACCGTGCGACAGACCGTCGAGTTCGGCGACGTGCCCGTCCTCGCGATCCCGCTCACCGCCTACCCGGCGCTCGCCCCCGACCTCGACGCCTTCGCCGGGCGGACCGTGCTCTCGACGGGCAACTACTACCCTGGTCGCGACGGCCGGATCGAGGCGCTCGACACCCTCGCGACGACCACGGCGGAGTACGAGCAGACGCTCCTGCCCGGCACCCGGATCGTCAAGGCGTTCAACAACATCGTCGCGCACCACATCCCGAACCTCGCCGGCTCCGCGCCTCGCACCGCGCTGCCGATCGCGGGCGAAGACGAGCAGGCCAAGGCCGTGGTCGCCGAACTCGTGCAGCTGCTCGGGTTCGACACCGTGGACGCCGGGACCCTGGCCGAGTCGTGGCGCTTCGAGCCGGAGTCCGGGGCGTACACGGGGATCTACGCGGCGAGTGCCGAGGGGTTCGCGGCGGACTACCTGGCGGATCAGGGAGCACCGTTGCCCGCGGAGCGGCTGCGGGACATACTGGCGGTGTCGCACCGGGCGGATGTGGCGAACCGGCAGTTCTGACGATCGCAACTCTTTGGGGGACCCTTGCGACGACGAGACCATCAGCCCTGCGATCTCGGCGGCCCCCGTGTAGCCCCTGTTGAGCAGTATGACGATCTGGCGGTTTCACCCATCGGGGAAGCAACACTCCTGGGCTGCAGTCCTCGAAGGCGGTCGGCTCGTCGCTGCTGCTCGACGGCGGGAAGATCGCCAACTCCCGGCATCACGGCAGGTAGGAGAGGAAGCGCTGCGAAGGCGAGACGAAGAGCAGGCCCGACGGTGACTCCACAGCAGATTGACGTCGCCATGCTCGCGGGTGACGTGAGTCACTCGTCTCATCGGTGTTGACCGGGGCTGACTCGCCCTGGTCGGAATCGGTCAGCCTTGCCGTCGCGCCTGACGTCCGCAGTCGTCATGTTCAGGTGTGTGGCGCCGTCACCCCCGACGATCTGCGATGGCTCGGTTCGCGAGCGCCAGCGCGCCGGGGAGGTTGAAACCGCTCAAGGTGGTCGACCGATCGGTCGCGCGAGGAGTCTCGATGCGTGGGGCGAAGGACACATTCGTCCGCTTGAGCAGGACCGCGCGCCAGTGTTCGATGACCTCGTTCTCAGCGGGGAAGACGTCGGCGAGGACGATGGGCAGATCAGTGATCTGCAGCATCATGTGGGCTGGAGAATCAGCGCGTCCTTGAGCCAGGCGCATCACGGTGTCGAGCGTCGCCGGGAACACCACGAAGCACTCCGAGGCACCGCTTCGTCCGTCTCGCCACGAGTGCGGGACCGACGGCTCGTCCCATTCATCGAGCCAGACCTGGCCGTTGGCGAGGGCTCGGAGCGCGTCGACCGACACGAACGCCGTCGCGCGGGACGAGACCGACAGGTTCACGACGACGTCCGGGGTGGTGAAGCGCAGCCAGTTGACCCACCAGGGGACGAGCGAGGCCGAGATCGAGCCCGACACGTGCAGGTGCAGCTCCTGGCCGGCAAAGGGCGTGAGCGTCGGCTGCACGGTCAATCGCACCCCCCGGGCCGGACGTGTTCCCACTCGGAGACCAGGATCGGCTGTACCCGCTGGTCACCGACCGCGGAAGGGAAGAAATTGACGAGCAGGAACTGGAAGCGCTCGTCCGTGCGCATCGGGAGTAGAGCGCGCGCGGCATCGGTGACGAGCTCGTACGGCGTGCTCGACACGATCCAGTCGAACCGTGAGTAGTTGGCCTTCATCACGGAAAGCTGTTGCATGGCGTCGAAGAGCGCCTTCGGCCCGCGGCTCCGCGGGTGGAAGACGACGTTCGTGATGTGGTGACCGATCGTCGGCGTGATGTCCTGCCACTCGGACGGCGTCCCCGTCGTGTCACCGTCCCCGGTCCGGACGAGGAGGTGGACGTTCTGCACACCGGGGTTCGGAGCGAAGAACCGCCAGCCGGGCAGCGTCCATCCACCGACGTACCGCCGGAGGTCGAGGTTGAACGAGTCCGGAGTGTTGAACAACGTCGTCGCGATGAGATGTGCCGTGAGCGCGCCGGCGGCCACCGCACCGATCGCTCCGCGAACCTTATCCAGCGGCATCGACGGCCTCCTCGACGACCGCTGCCACCTGTTTGGCGTTTTGACGGTACCCGATGACCGATCGGTGCGACGAGTCCGCGACGAGTCGGTGTCCCGCGCCGAGCTTTCGTGCGAGTTCCGCCTGCTGCATCGCGTTCTCCTGTGACGCGACGAGGTACCGGTTCGGAATGGCCCGGAGGACGTCGAGTGCCCGATCCGTGTCGAACTCGAAGTACTCGCGGGTCGCGCGGTAGATGTTGCGCGGACCGAACACGAACTGCACCGTGCCCATTTGTTGGTCCGGTTCGTACCGGGACTGGCGGTCCACGGCGTGCGGGGCGAAGTTGTAGATTCCCGTGAGCGCAGCGAACATGCTGCGCAGCTGCGACTGCAGGAACGATCCGACCCGCTTGCGGTCTCGTCGGTCGGTCGCGAAGAGGTCGGGATCGGTCCCGTCGATCACGACCGCTGATGTGATCCTCCGGCCGGCCACCTCACGGTCGGCGTAGCCGGCGAGCGCCAGCACGCCAATCGAGTGGGAAACCGCGACGAGCGGACCGGACGACCCGGTGTGCCGAACGAGCGCATCGACGGCCGTGTGCGGATCCGCCGACGAGGTCGTCTGACCGTACCCTCGACGGTGGTACGCGACCAGGTGGAAGTCGGACCGGGTCATCGCGGACACCCAGGCCCAGGCGTCAAGCGGGTTGCCGAGGCCGGCTTCGAGTATCACGACGGGTGCCGTCGTTGGGTCGGTGCCGGCCGCCGTCGGCGGGGTGTGCAGGTACTCGACGTCGCCGTCACCGACCTGGAGCAGCGCCGTCCCCTTCAGACCACGCCGCCGCTCGACGTCGATCGCTCGTTGTCCGGCCGCGTACGTCGCCGTCGTCGCGGTGATCGCGACCGCAGCCGTCAGGACGAGACGCTCGAGCTTGGAAGAAGGCAGCGCATGCCGACCGACCACGTACTCGACGGCACCGTGCGAACCAGTGAAGCCCCAGATGAAACGCGGAAGCTCCATGACCGCGGCGACGGCGACGTGAAAGCCCTTGACGCCAACGAGCAGGACGTTGCCCCACCGCTCGGGGACGGCGTACACGACCGGGAACGCGATCTCCCAGATCGGCGTCGCCCAGGTCAGCGCCCGGGTCAGCAGGGGTCGTGACTTGAGGAACTTCGCTGCGGGACCGCTGCCGTACGCCTGGGTCTGCACGACCTCGCCGAGCGCATCGCCTTGCACCCAGCTGGACCCGAACAACTTCGCGAACCCGGAGACGAAGTAGCTCAACCCGGCCTGCAGGTTCACTGCACGAAGGAACAGGTCGTCCGAGCGCTCGGCGTCCGGGATGAGCGCGGAGACGGTCCGGTACTGCGTGATGACGGCGGTCATCTGGTCAGCGCCGTCCCGGCCGTACGGAGTGCGCACCTCGTTCAAGCGGTTGCATGCACCGATCGCCGCCGAGGCGGCGATCTGCACAGGGCGACGGTTCCGGCCGAGCAGGAGCACGACGGACGCCGCCAAGTTGACTGCCGCCAGCACCTTCGGGGTGGCAGGGGCGTCGAGGGCGGTCGCCAGCCGGTGCCGCAGCGTCCCGGGAACCGTGCCCCGCGCGGACACTCCTCGGAGGAGCCCATCACGCCGGTAGAGGTGTCCGATCGTGAGCGCCTCGACCGAGCTGAGGATCTGGCCGACGGCGATCGGTGCCATGGTGGCTTTGATCGCGTGTTGCCGTGGGTCGTCGCCGGATCGGCGGGGTGAACGGATGCGGTGCAGCAGCAAGACAGTGGCCTCCGGAGGGTGCGGACGAGGAGCGGAACTCCCCGCTCGTCGCCGAGCGGGGAGCCGCGAGTCCTAGCAGATGAGGCAGATGGTGCTGCCCGCGACCACGAACTCGGCCGCGGCGACGATCGTCGGGGTCGTCATGGCCGGGATGGAGGCATCAGCGCGTGCGCCTGCTTCTGCGGACGACAGCGCCGCGTTCGCGAACGCCTGGACTTCGAGGACTTCACTGTTCATCGGATTCCCTTTCTCGTGTGCCGGAACGGCCGTCCCGGCATGGTGCACCTCGTGAGGAGGTGGCAGTGGCGAAGCGCCTCGCAGTCGGAGCACGTTGCGTGCATCGACCGGCATCCGGGCGCGCGGCAGGCAGCGACGCGGATGGTGCGGGTGCGACGGAACGTCAGGCGTTGCAGTTCAACGCTCGACGTGACGGGGTGCGAGACGACGAGCACGCGCGGCTCCGATGAGAGCGGCGCCAGCTGAGACCGCTCGGTACTGAACAACATTCGAAGCCCCCCTCGATCGACATGTTCCAGGCTTCGGGCCCTGGACCGCCATGGTCCAAAAGCCTCGCGCCTTCGGCACCACTCCCCCCTCGAAAGGGTGCCGTCACGGGGACGCTAACAGACGAAGAACGACCTGTCCACCTCGTGGAAGGGTCAACCTCGGCGTGCCCACCGGACGAGCAGGAAGAGAGCGATGACCACGGCGACCGCCGTGAGCGCCGGCAGGGATCCCGCCCCCGTCGACGAGCCCGCCAGGACCGCGAGGAGCGGGGCATCGAGCGCCCAGAGGATCCGGAGCAACGGCATCGGATCGCCGACCGCGGAAGGTGCCGGTGTCATCAAGAAGACCGGCGAGGGGCCCCGGAGGGCGTTGCTGACCCGCGCCGCGACCACGACCGTCGGGAGCACGAGCGCCCCCCAGATCGGCGCAGCAACGGGACTGGCAGCGACGACGGTGCCGACGACGACCGTGGACGCAAGTGTGATGACGACGCTCAACGCGACGGGGAAGATGCTGTGCAGGAGGAGCAATGAACCGTCGCTGAAGCCGTACAACGGCTGGTCGCGTGAGACCTGTGCGACGTGCTGGATACCCCGGGTCAACGCGCCAGCCCCGACGTACACCAGGGCGGCGGCGACCGCTCCGAGGAGGGGCGCTGCCGTCGCGCTCTGCGCCGCGAGGACGAGAGCCAGACCGGCAGCGGTGATCGTGAGCACACCGCCGACGAGTCGAGCCGGGGTTCGTACCGCGCCGACGGCGTCGCGGACCAACACCATCACCACGGGCAGCGCGCCGTCGCGGACCGCGCGCAAGCGACGTCCCGCCGTCGGGACCGCTTGGTACGACCCGGAAGCGGCAGCGAAGTCGAGGCTGACCGCGTGGGCGATCGCGACGTCCCACTGCGCCGACTGCGCGGTGATGGTCGCCCCGCGGACTCTGTCGAGCAGCCACGGCATCACCACGACACCGACGACCGCCACCGCTCCAAGGACGACGATCCCCGGGACGTCCACCTTCGGGGTGGCCCATGCCCAGGCGCTCGGTGCAGCGTTTGTGCCGAGGAACGCGAGCACGGCAGCCCCGACCACGAGAACTGCGGCGAGGACCGCTGCCGCACGCGGGGTTGCCTGTCCGAGGAGCCAGCACAGTCCGGTCAGCACGCCGATGAGCAAACCACGCACCGCGAAGCCGATCGCGCTCCCAACGGGCACCAGGCCGACGAACACCAAGGCTGTCCCGAGGAACGTCGCCGCGCCGCCACCCACGGCCGCCAGAGTTGCGACCCCGACCAGGGTCTGGCGGCCGAATGTGGTCCGCCCGGGGAGGTCACTCGACGTCAGCACGTGGGCGAGGAACGGCGCTGCGACCGCGGGGCCGCGATTCCTGCCCACCATCAGGGCAGTCGCCCAGACCGCGAGCACGACCACCGCTGCGGTGACCGCGGCGATCGGTTCGGTCATCGCGACCGCGGTGGTCCGCGCAGTGACCGCCAACCAGGCGGCTCGCAGCACCGGTGCGCCGACGATGAGGGCGAACAGGACGAGCGAGTACGCAATGAAAGCCCGGTCACCGGCCGCTCGTTGCTGTCGCCCGCGCCAGATCGCCGTCGCCGCTCGCAGACGCGGGTTCACGATGCTCGGTCCAGCTCGAGCACGCGGTCGGCGAGGCGCTCCATCAGGGCCGAGCTGTGCGTCGCGACGACGATCGCAGCGCCACCCGACCGCCGGCGGGCGAGCACGTCGCCGACCACCCCGACGCGCTCGTCGTCGAGTCGCTGCTCCGGTTCGTCGAGGACGAGGACGTCGAACGGTCGCGCGAGCACGAGCGCAAGTGCGAAGAGCTGCTGCTGCCCCGACGAGAGCTCATGCGGGAACCGACGGAGGAGCCCGTTCAACCCCAGTTCTGTCAGCACACCGAGAGCAGTCTCCTCGGCGACGTCCCGCTCGCGGAACCACGTCGCCGCGACGAGACGCACGTGGTCCTCGACGGTCAGGTCCGGCGCGGTCGGTGGCAGCCCGAGGAGTGACGCGACCCGCCGGCGGAAGGTCCGGTCCCGGCGGTTCACCGGTTCTCCGCCGATCGCCACCGATCCTCCCGTGGGCATGCGGACTCCAGCGAGCACCTTGAGCAGCGTCGACTTTCCCGCCCCGTTTTGCCCTCGCACCACCAGCACTTCCCCCGCACGGACGGACGCACTGGTCGGCGGCAGCAGGACCATGTCGTCCACGGCGACCGCGACTCGGTCGATGTCAATCATCGGCTCTCCCGGAATGCGCTGCGGATCGGTCACGACGGCGATCCCGCCAGGATGAACAGCCCCGAGATGCGCCCGTCGTCCCAGAAGCTGATCCGGGCGGTGCACTCGTCCTGCTCGAACCGAAGCGGCGTGGTCGTGATCGTGAACCCGGAAGCGCGCGACACCTGAGTTTCACCACGGTGGTCGAACGCACCGATAGCGGCCACGACCTGCGACCACGCCGCAGAAAGGCCGTCCACCGAGAGGCGGGCGCGCATCGCGTCGTCGAACCGATCGACGACGGCCTGCCAGGAACCGTGGGCCAGTTCGTCGACGACGGCGGTCGCACGCTCGACCGCCGCTCCTTCGGCAGCGGCCGGCGGCTCCGCTTCGTGTCCCGACACCGGCTCGGGCCGACCGAACCGTTGGAACGCCGCCTGTCGGCTGACTCCCAAGACCTCTCCGACCTGCTGCCAGGTGACTCCGGACTGCCGCGCGGCCACGACCGCGGCGGACAACATAGCCGTGGTCTGGTCGCCGAGCGCCCGAACCGCGGCGATCCGGTCGAGCGGCTGATCGGCTTCCTGCAGCACGGGAGATGCGATGATCCCGCCGACATCCCGGTACAGCTTGGTGGCGAGTTCGTATAGGTCGTCGGACACATGTGAAGCCTACCTTCACACATCACCAGGTCGTCAAGGACGAATGGACGGCAGCCTCGGAAGCGACGCCTGCGCTTCAGCTGCCTCCGGCGAGGCCGTGAGGCAACAACGTCGCTGCATTGCAGCACGATGCACTCGACCCGCGGATGCGCGCCCAGAACGGAACGTTCCCTGCTTGCGGTCTGTACCGGCCCTACCCCGGACTGGTGTTCCACACCGATGAGGTCCAGTTCCGGCGGACACGCCCTCAGGCGTCTCGAATCTCGCGTTGAACCTTCTGCTGCAACACCCCGAGAAGACCGGTCACGAGTGGGGTGGAGCAGGGTGGGTGATCAGGGTCCCCGCGGAATGGAAGCGTGGGCTACTGCAGCGGCTGCACAGCGAGCCCAAGATCGCCGAAGACACGATCTACCCGGCAATCACTGAAACCGCGCGACTCGCCAAGCACATCGTCAAGCAGGCGGTCACTCAGCAATGATCGTCTCACCGCGGCCGGGTTCGTCGGCAAGGGAGACGGGAAAGATCCCGGTGTCGCGTGCCACGAACGTCTGTACCTCTCGTACGGCGGGAAGATCTCGCCCGTGGACGATGAAGAATGACCGATCCGGTCGCAGACATGCTGACCAGATTGCGGAACGCGAACTCCCGCTCGCGGGACCCCGCCGAATATATCCCGTTCGCCGCGCCGCCGACATTCAGGGGAAGAGTAGAATGATGTGTTCACTAGAACTCCGTGCGGCTTCGTCGCACTGTCGGGACTCTACTCAAGTCCTCGGGGGCTCTTCGCCCCCTTCTCGCGCCCGCTTTGTCAATGCGGTCGCCTCTTTCCCAAGCCGACGATCATCAACCAGCGAAGCGCCGAAATCACGGCCTTCGCCTCCGCCGAGCCGCATGATCCTCTTGAGAAAGTAAATCGGATCTTCATCGAACTCGCCGCGCTCGCGGGTCAAAGCGACGAGGTCGCCGATATGCTGTTTTGTTACGCAGGCAGCCAACGCGACCGCCGCTCCCTCGTGTGCCCCTCATCGGTCGCATTTCGGTAGGAAGCCACCAACCGGTCCCAGTGTTTCACGGCCGGCTTCACCGCGAGGGCTCGACCGATTCCTTCCATCACCCACGAGGGGTATTCACCCTGCTCTAGGTGCGTCATCAGCACAGGAAGGGCCGTCGGATACGGGTCACTGATGTTGACCAAGTCCCAGATGGACTTCACCTTCCGTCCCACCGACGCCAACTCTTTCAGCAGCGGTTCCGATGCCTCCCTTTCAGCAGCAAAGCGCGCCTGCCTCTCACGCTCGCGAGCTTCGCGAACGGCCACGAAGTCTGGGTCTGCGTCGAGCATGGCATTGACTTCGACCGCAGTGAGGTCTGCCTTACGAAGCGCCGCCCCTCCTCTGAACGAAAGTGGAACTGGCCTTCAGCCGCTGCGGGAAAACTTGATACTTGACGTCCCTCACCCGCCCTCCGCAGGATCCAGCTTCAGTTGTCGAGAAGTGCCGCGAGAAGTGCAACGGACGCTTTACGCACGCGGCTGCTCGAACCGCTGCGCCTGAACAGCAATCCGCTTGCCCACCGCAGATCCAGCCTTAATCAGCAGGGCAGTCCACAGCCCCCGGAAACTCCAACGCGGCTCGTCTCAGGAGTTCCCGTATATGAGACACCGGCACGGAGGCTCCATTCGGCATCGAGAATATGCACGCGCCGGTTTCGTCGTCCTCGAAGACCTCTGCAACTACCTCGTTAGCGTCGTCGTGCAGCTCCACTGCCATACCGTCTCGCTCGCCAACGAAACTTGCGAGGACGAATGAGTAGTCAGTCAATTTCCCTAATCCTTTGGCTCGAGGAAGCCCATGAAGGTTCCGTCGTTGCTCATTCTGAATCCGCTTCCCGTCCCCGAAAAGTACTCGGTCACGTTCTTGTTTTGCTTCACGGTGAGTCCCGGATCTTTCAGGATCTTATCCAAAGCGGCCGAACCCTGCGCGTTTCGTTGTGCCGTGTTGCCGGTTGACTGTCCGCGGAAGACACTCCCCGACCTGTCGGAGTGCTTTTGCAATGCACGACCAACTCGAGTCAATCCGCCCTTGTCACGGGCGAGCGACGCCGCATCGATCTCTGACCTCGTGAATGCGCCAGTGAGGCCTTCCGCCTCCGCTGCGGCCGCTTGCTTCGCGCTCTCCGCAGCAATCGTGCTTCCGATGGCGTCGGCGTCTGCGGCAACCGCTCCTGCCTCGGCTTCAACCCCGAAGGCGACAGCGCAGACGCCGGCGGTGGCGAGTGAGCAGGCGATTATGCCGATGCCGAGGGCGACTACCGCAGCGGTGAGCAAGATGACTGGTGCCAACTTGCGGAGGACCTTGCCGGTCTGCGCTTGCTTCTTGGCGCTGGGGTAGTTGGCGTACTTGCTGCCACCGTGCCCATAGGGCTGCACGGGAGTGGCGTGATGGGCGTGTGTTGACGGGGCGGTGGTTGCACCCTTCCACGGGAAGGGCACTGGCCCAGGCATGGGCCTCGGGTGGCTTCCGCCTCCGCCGACACCACCGCCGCCTCCTCCGCACGCATAGCCGGCGCAGAGGCCGCTCGGATCTGGGTTCGCGATCGGGTTGTTGCCGCTGTAGACGTACCCGTTGTTCTGCTGAGGGAGGTCCGGGTTCAGGACGGGGTCCACGGACAGGAAGCGACCAAGCGTCGCGTCATATGCGCGCGCACCGAGTTGGCTCAGTCCGCTGAACGAAGACGTCGCCTTGTCGAGGAAGCCGTGCGCGGAAATCCAGTTCGACGCTCCTCCTCGCTGGTTGCCGAACGGGTCGAACCAGCGTCGCGTCACGGCTCCGGTGAGCACGTCGGTTGCGAGATCGGCGTTGCCGTCGATGTCCGTGTCGATAGCGGAGACGGTGCTCGTACCGGTCGAGGTGTTTCGTTCTGCGACTGTGACGCCCGCAAGTGCGTAGGTCCGGGTCGCCGTGGTCGTGGATGCACCTGCATCGACGTGGAGTTCGGTGTCGCCGAGGTAGAGCGTCGCGCCGTTCTTCGGGTCGGTTTGCAGGAGGAGGTTGCCGTCGGCGTCGTAGACGTTGCTCTGTCGCTGTGGCCCGACCGTGGCTGACAGGATCCTGCCGTGCTCGTCGTAAGCGAGGGCCGTGTCTCCGGACTGGGTCGTGTTTCCGTCGTCGTCGTACGTGAACGCGTTGGACGAGTCCTCGTCGCCGGTACTCGTCGACGTGCTCTGCACCGCGTGCGGGTGAAGGGCACCGGCGCCCGGGTACGTGTACGAGGTCACCTGGTCGGTGCCACCAGCTGTCGCATGCTGCGTGGCGGTTTTCCGGTTCCCGGTTGCGGTGTCGTAGGTGTAGCTCGACCAGTACGCAGCCGGCCCGCCAAGGGATGTGCTTGGTGCACTGCTGCAGGCTCCCGACGCGGGGGTCCACGCCTCGGTGAGCTCCTGCAACGCGTCGTAGGTGTAGCACTGCGTCTCGCTACCGGCAGCCCCGGTTGTCGTCGCCGATGTGATCACGCCGGCGTCGTTTCGGTTGTAGGTCCGTTTCGCTTGCACCACGGAGCTCGAGCCGGTACCGGTTCGGTCTTCGATCCCGGAGATGTTTCCGGTGACTGCATCTCGCGTGTATGCCGAGACGTTTGCGACGGTGCCGTCACGGTTCACCTGCGCGACGCGGTTGAGCCCGTCGTAGACGACGCCGGCGTAGCTCTTCGTGCCGGAGAGGCTGCTCGGCAAGCCGAGCGCGTCGTACGTCGTCGTCACGCGTTCCGCTGCGAGACCGCCGACTGCCGGCATCGTCGTCGCTGAGGGCGAACCGTCCTGGTTGTAGGTCTGTTTGGTGCTGTAGGTGGTGCCGCCGAAGGCCGAAGCGGTCGCAGGGATCGTGGTGGTCTGCTCTGTGGGCCGTCCGGCGGTGTCGTAGCTGGTCACTGCGGTTGTGTAGGCGGCTCCGGGAGCGCCGGGCGCCGAGCCGACGTAGCTGCTCGAGGCGGTGAGCGCCCCGGTGAGAACAGTGTCGTACGTCCACGAGCTGAGGAGGGCGCCGTCCGTCCCGCCGGAGTATTCGGCGGTCTTCCGGTCGAGTACGTCGTAGACGTCACTGATGACGACCCCACGTGCGTCCTTGGAAGAGAGCACATTCCCTGCGTTGTCGTAGGTGTACGTCGTCGTCCCGGTGTCCGGATCGGTTGCGGAAGTCTTGTTGCCGACCGGATCGAACGTCCATGTCCAGCGGTTCCCGGCGGGGTCCGTCATCGACGCCATGTCGCCCCGGCCGTCGTACGTGTACCGCGTGTCCTGATGGGTTCCGGTCGGTGACGCCGCGAGGTACTGCCTCAGCAGGGTCTTCTGCCCGAGGGAGTTCGTGAACGTCGTGTTGGGTGTTCCCCCCTGTGGCGGCGTGGTGTCGACCTCGTCGGCCCCGACGTACCGGTTCGTCGTCCGGTACTGCTCCTTGCCGTACGAGTGCGCCACGGTCGCTGTCGTTCGCCCGACGGCGTCGTATTCGAACTCCGTGCTCGACTGGATCTGCTGCTGGCTGACCGGGACGAACAACGAGGCCGATGGTTTCGTCCCGCTGGCCCAGTAGGAGTTGTTCTTCAAGCTCGTCCGGCCCTGCTCGTCGTACGCGGTGTCAGTGATGACGCTTCCGCTGTTCGATGAGGGGTCCTGCGTCTGCACGACGCGACCGAGACCGTCGTAGAGGTCGTACCTCGTGATGGTGCCGCCCCAGTTGAGGGTCGTCGTGGCAACGGCGAGCGGGCCGGTCTGCGACTCGGTGTACGCATAGGCGGTGTCGGGCGCTGACGGGTAGTCGGCTTTTGCTCGACCGGGCATCCAGACTGCAGTCCGTCGCCCGAGCGGGTCGTACGTCGCACTGGTGACTCCGCCGTCGACGGCCGTTTCGGACAGGACGACACCACGGGCGGGGTCGAGTGTCTGACTTGCCTTCCAGCCCTTCGGGTTCGTCGTCGTCACCCCGGTGACGGGTCCACCGGTCGCCGGCGTGTACGCAGTCTTGGTGGTGTGGCCCAGTTCGTCTGTGCTCGAGGTCTCCCGCCCGACAGTGTCGAACGCGCTCGTCGCGGTCGTCGTCCAAACCGGGTTCGACCCGGAGTACGAGGTGACCGTCTCAACCTTGGTGGTGTCTCCCTTCGTCGGCGTTGCGCCGACCGCAGCGGAGTCGTAGGAGGTGCGAACGTCAGAGATGGCATCACGCGGCAGAGTCGGCTCGCTGCCGCAGCCCACGTTCACGACTCGCTGCTCAGCCGGGAGGCCGATCAGCCATGCGGTGCGGTTCGCCGACGCGTACGTCGTCGTCGTGCACGTATCGGCTGCGTCTGACGCGGAGCGGGAAACCGTACTCGGGAGCCCGTCGGAGTTGTACGTCGTGTTCGTCTCCGAGGTCCGGTCAGTTCCCGCTGCCGTCGGCTCTGTCATCCGCGTGGATCCGTCGCCGACACGCCGAGCGGCGTTCACACCGTCGTTCGCCTCCACGCCGGAAGCCCACGGCGTGCTGACCGTGTCCGAGACGACCGGTCCGCCGACGCCTGCCCGGACGACTGACTCTCGGATCTGCCCGGCTAGCCAACTGCCATCGGTCACGCTCGACGTCCCCGACACGTTGACGGACTTCACTCCACCATTCGTGCCGGCGCGGTCGCCATTCAAGCCGCGGTAGAACGTGTAGGCCGTCGTCTTCACCGACTTCGGATCCGACGCGTCACCGTCCCGCACCTCGACGGTGTCGTACCCGGCGAAGACCGACCAGGTGCGCCGCTTGTCGGGCATGAACGTCGCAGTGTTGTACTTCCACGCCGGCGTGCCGGTGTAGACGTACGACGTCTGCTGGGGGCGATCAGTGGCCCCTCCGGTTTTCGGGTCGTCGAGAACGCTCGTCACCACGTACTTGTGGAAGAGGTCCAGCTTCGGCTCTTGCGCCGGCGTGATCGACGGTGTCCACCATTGCGGGTAGCAGCGGCGGGAGTTCGTGGCCGCCGCAGCCTCGATCGCGGAGGCTTCGGCGGCGGTGCAGTCCTGCACCGAGTAGTTGATGGATGTCACCGCGCCCGTTTCGGCGGTGATCGATGCGATGCGGAGCTTGTCGAGCGGAGCGAGTCCGTCGACGGCCCAGACGCGGTTCTGCATGCGGACGCCGCTGAACTTCACCGCCGGCTCATTGACGCCGGTGCTGCCCGTGTAGCCGGTGTGCTGGACCTGCGTCAGCCAGAGGGCGGCGGTGGTTCCGTCGCCGGGGCTCGGGAAGGAGTGCGACAGCGTCCACTTGTCGACCGTCGCGTATGCGGTTCCGGACTTCACGGCGGTGGTGACGGTGTCGAGCATGCCGTCTGTCCAGAAGGAGGGGACCGCGTTCGCCGTGCACGCAGTCGTGCAGAACTGATCCCAGGGCACGTCCGGGTAGGAGGCTGGCTTGGCCGGTTTCGTCGCCGCGGCGCTGATGGTCTCCTTCGTGCAATTCGCGTGGGTCGTGTCGCTGCAACGGCCGTATGCGTCGTAGCCGAAGGTGACTCGACCGGTTGCAGCGTTGGCGGCGTACACCGAAGCGCTGGTCAGCCCGTAGTCGACGTGGTCGAGCTGCCCACCGCGGACGTAGGCGGTGGCGCCGCTACCGTTCTTGCCGTAGCTGTTCGTCTCGGCTGTGTAGTAGAACGCTTCCGCGTTGGCGTGGACGTCGACGACGTAGTCGAGGTTCCACCGCCACGCTTGGACACAGGACGACGCTGCGAATGTCGACGCATGGCACGGCTCGCCGGTGTCGTTGCCGAACACCGGAACGGTCCACGCTGAGTTCGTCGTCCCTTTCCCCGTGGACCATCCGGGGAGTTGGTTCTTGCCGAAGTAGTACTGCGTGCCGTCCGTCGTGGTGACGCGCCAGCAGTCGGTGTCGTAGGTGCCGTTCGGTGAACACCCTGCGGCGGTGCCGACCAGGTGCTCGATCCGTGATCCGTCGTCGGATTGCATCTTCCAGTCGCCGGTCGCTGAGTCGCGCACGAGCGCCGAGCTGTGACCGCCGAGGGAGAGCGTCGCGTTGTCCGTCTTCCAACACTGGTCACCGGACGTCTTGACCGCGCCGGAGGCCCCGTCGTCTTGCGAACACGAAACGTACTGACGTTCGATGAACCCGCCACCGTTCAGGTCCCAGCCGTCACCGATCGCCGACGGCTGGTTGTTCGTCGACCCGGTCTCGCCGTCGATCGACTGCGAATCGTACGACAGTCCGATCGAGGGCACTGGGCCCGCAGCCGCCGGCGGGACCGTCATCGGGTACTGCCATGAGAAGTCCCCGGTCTGCGCCGACACATCCCACGAACCGGCTTCTTTCAGCGTCGATGCGGAGAACGAACCAGTCCCCGACGTTGACACCGGAGAACTGGTCGCCGCGAGGGTCACCATGCGGTTACTGACCATCGGCGTCATCACGAGATTGTCGGCAGTCGAGGTCGTCGCGACAGGAGTCGCGGCGGCCGCCGAGTACTTGCGTGCCCCGTCGAGTTGCACCCATCGGACGCGAGCGGCGTAGTCAGCTCCGAACTGTTGACGGAGGAGCGAAGTCGGCACTCGGACCGCCACAGGGGCTTTCCCGGTTCGTCCGTCATCGCGGGCAAGGGTGAGCACGACACCGCTCAGCCCCTGCTTGGACGCTGCGACTTGCGAGCGAACCCCGACGGTGAGGCCCTGCACAGAGGCCGAGGTCACTCGACCCGCTGAATCCACCGGGGCCACACCAATCGGTGTGTTCCCGACGGCCGTCCACTTCCCAGCGACGGTCGAAGCGCTTCCGACCGTTGCTGCACTGTCCGCTCGTCCGTTGCTCTGCCCGAGACTGCTACGAGCGGCAAGATCGACGTGCCAATTGCCCTTCTTCAGGTGCGCCGTCGGCGTGTGCACTGACTTCGATGATGCCGGTCGGACAGCACTCGACACGCTCGATGCCGCGGTGCCGGATACTGAACGACCGAGGTCGGCGACGACGGCGATGTCGCGCGATTGAACGAACACCAACGATCCGACCGCGACGGCCGCGATCGTCGCAGCGGCGATCACCATCTGTGTCCGTCGAGCAGTTGACGGACGAAGGTGCTTGCGATGCCGGCTCATTCGCCACTCCCAGCAGCAGTCGTGACGTGTGACGTGCGAGCGCGCACTGGTCCCCCTGGAGTTTTGACCATGTCAAGCGTCCGAACGGACTTTCACGGCTTCGGGATCGTACCGAGAGCGAATGCATAAGAATGGACCCCCCATTCGGGGCTCATTGCAGCGAATTGCCCGGAAAATCGCGCTTCTGATGTCGAATGCTGAATGGACGCTCACCGTATGGCTTCCGCGATCGTCGCTAACGTGACGGCGGCGCGGGAGCGCTTCAGCAATGACTTAGGGGGTCTTATGCCGGTCGGGAGATCAGCGCTCATCTCAATTCTCACGTCCGTGCTCGTCCTGGGATCCGTCACCAGCATCAGCGCTGGCGCGGTAGCGGACGGTGAGGACGCAGCTGCCAAGCCGGCGTCGGTAGCCGACGTTCAGGCCGTTGACGATGCGAGCGCTGCTGAGGAGGTGGCGGCGACGTACGACCATGACGTCATCGTCTCCTCCTCGCTGACCCCGACGGTGTCGGTGGTGGCGAAGCCAGACGGCACGCTCGAGCGCACCGAGGACACAGTCCCAGTGCGGACCCAGCAGGATGGCACTTGGGTGCCCGTCGACACCTCCCTCGCGACAGACGGAACGTGGCTGACTCCTTCCGCCACCGACACGCACGTCCGGTTCTCCCGAGGTGGTTCGGACACGCTCGCGCAGGTGCAGACGGAGACGGGTGCATGGGTGTCGGAATCCTGGCCGGACGGCGGCTCCTTGCCGCCTCCGGACGTCGACGGCTCCACCGCTGTCTACCCGGACGTGGCTCCGAACGTCGACCTGCAGCTGACGGCGACTCCGTCCGGGATGTCAGAGGTACTCGTCGTGAAGACCGCGGAAGCCGCGGCAAGTCCGGAGCTCCGAGAAGTCGAACTCCAGCTCGACGGCGCGAAGGTCACGGCCACCCAGACCGGGTCGACGGCGACAACGGCGGACGGCTCCTCCCTGTCGGCTGCTTCGCCCACCTGGTGGGACTCGTCCCATGGCGGCGATTCGGACGGACCTGGCGGCGACGGCAGTCCCCGCCCGGTGACACACACCACCACCAGCGACGGCGTCACCCTCGATGTCGCAGAGATCACCGCTCATGCACCGAAGTACCCGCTCTACGTCGACCCCGACTGGTCTGCGGGTGACAGCGCCTTCTGGTTCGACGACGCGGCGTATCCAACACAGTCCTACCTGAACGGGCAGTACTCAGCTGGCTACCAGAGCGTCGGCTACGCGCAGCAAGACGGCTACACCTACGTCTCTCGGGCCTTTTGGCAGTTCGACACGGCCGGTCTCGCCGGCAAGCACATCGTGGACGCGCACTTCAACGCGGTCGCCACGTACAGCTGCGGCAACGCGACGGTGCAGGCATGGCGCTACGGCGTCGTCGGAGCAGGACAGAACTGGAACTGGGACCAGGGCAATCAGGGCCAGTGGCGTGACCACGTCTCGGATGCATCCATTCCAGCAGTCAGCGGCTGCGCGATGGCGGGCAAGGCAGTCGGTTGGGACGTCGCGCGAGCGGTGGACGCCGTGAACGGCGGCACCCTGCAGATCGGCTTGCGTTCCGCGACCGAAGGCAGCATCAGCCGCAAGCACTTCAACCAGCACGCTTCCCTGACCGTGTCGTACAACACGCCACCGAGCGCCCCCAGCGGTGCCGCGATCGCGTCACCGCAGCGATCCTGCGGAACATCGACGTCCAACGCGGCAGGCGTCAACAACAAAGCCCAAGACCTCGTCCTCTCTTCCAAGACGAGCGACGCCGACAACGACACGACCCACATCACCTACCAGGTCATGCGTACGACGGACGCGGACACCGCGGTCTTCTCGAAGGCCAGTTCGGACGCGCATGGAGGCGTACAAACAGCTGAGGTTCCTGCTGGCACGCTGTCGGACGGGAACTACATGTTCCGCGCCAAGACGTGGGATCGGACAGAGTGGAGTGGATGGAGCAGCTGGTGCTACTTCGCGTCCGACTCGCACGCACCGACCTCACCATCCGTCGCCGTTCCGAGCGGCTCGCACACCGTCGGGACGAACATGACCGTCACAGTGACGGCGTCCGACTCCGACGTGCGCGGCTTCTCGTACTGGGTCGCTCCGAGCGGCAGCGGGATTCTGACGCAGCCGCTCTCCGACGCGGTGGACACCTCAACCGGCTACGCCAGTTGCGCGTTCAGTGACGGCCGCGTCACCTACGTATGCGCGAACTCGTCGCACGCCGCAACGCTGACTTTCGCTCCGGTCGACACCGCGAACACGCTCTGGGTGTGGGCGATTGACCGCTCTGGCAACGTGTCCGCGCCCGGGAAGGTCGGCGGCTCCGCCAACACGGATGGAGGCGCTGCGATCATCGCCGACGCGGATCCGCGGGTTGGATCCACTTCCGGCACCACCGGCCACGTCTGGACCGGGATCAGCGACGGGTCCGTCACGGGTGCTGGTACCTCCGCCTCACCAACCGTCATAGCCGACGACCGCGCATCCGGCAGCACCGGATCGTCCGCGCCGCTGCCGTTGACGGTCGACCCGAGCGTCAACACGGCGGAACCGGACTCGTACCCGGACAAACTGAAGTACCCGTCGACGATCATGCATCTCGGCGACCTTGTGCGCATCAACCGGTTCAACGGCCCGGACGGACACCGCGCATCCATCGCCGGCGGTGCCCCGTCTGGGGCCCATTTCGAGGTCACTCTCGGTGAACTCGTCAGTTCTGAGGCCGACCAACCGGCCGGGACCAACAGAATCTGGTCCTGTCGTGGCGATTGGGGGGACCGCACCCTCATCGGCTCCTCTTGTCCGACCGGCACCGACACCAGCCAGCTGCTCGGATACGGGTGGGCGTCCGCCGATGATGTTCCCGCCGGCACGACTGCGCGACACATTTGGTCGTGCTGGACCGGGTCGGAGTACTTCGACTCGACCCAGTCAGCGTGCGAAGGCAAGACCGTGAAGAACGACCTCGGCTACTTCGCCCTCGTCGGCGCCACGCGGACGAGCGCTGCACCGATCGACACGACGAAGAGCTACACCGTGTCCGCCTTCATGCACCTCACAAATGGAGCCTCCAGCCACTACAACACAGCGGTTTCCATCGACGGGGAAACAACGTCAGCGTTCTACCTCCAGTACGGCGATGGGAACTTCCGATTCTGCGTCAAGCAGCAAATAGACGCTCCGAAGACTGACTGTGCCTCTCCCACTGGGACGGTTTACACGACTGCGCCCACCGACGGTGCTTGGTACTTCGTCACAGGCGTCTGGGATGCGGCGAACCAGGAAGTCCGCATCTACATCAACGCCTCTCCCGGCGGGTCACACAGCGTTGCACACAGCCTCGGCACCGGCGAAGCTGCGGTCTCGGGGGGCCTGCGTGTCGGCGGCGCTCTCTCCAGTGGTGGACCTTCAGACGTGTTCGATGGTGACATCGCTGACGTCAGCATCACGCAGGGCATCGCGACCACGGGTCAGCTTCGCCTCTTGATGAACCAAGGTACTTACGCATACGCCGACGGTGAACGAGATCAGCCAACGGGCGGATGAGGGTTGCGGTGAGAGCGATTCCTTTACCGGAAGCGAGTGTGCGACATCAGAAGTTGACGCTGTCACCGCGGCGTTGAGGTCGGCACGTTCGTTCTTGCATCCGACACGACGATCCGTTCGAGCAGTGGTGTGACGCACAGCGGGGTGCCCCCCCGGCATGGAGACCAGCGCGAAACAGCTGCCGGACACGAGAAGAGCCCCCGGTCGAAACCGGGGGCTCTTCGTCGTGTTGTTGGCGGTACCGGTGGGATTTGAACCCATAGGCCGAGCGGCGGAAGTTGGGGCGAAGCGGTGCGATCCGCGTTTTGATGCGGAGAATGGACGCGGTTGCTCCCACCATTGACCGCCTTGATACCAGTGATCCGTTACTGCTCGGTTACCGCGACGCCTGCGGCGAGGCCAGCGGCTGGGCGACACGATCGTTCGAGAGTTGAGCGCTTGATCGGGCCACCCGGGTCACCGACACGAGAACAGCGTGCGCGCGAGTGCACACGCCCGGCGTAGAGCGACGCGAGCGTATCGCTACTGCCTCCGCGGACGCCCCCCCCTTGCATGCAGCGGACGCTACTTAAGCTCGCTGCCCGACTCTCGGCCGCTACTCGCGGTCGATGAGTATGACCGCTGAATCGACGGACAGCTCCGTTGTGGAGATGCCACGAACTTCATCGCCGGCGGCCCTGGACAGGCAGCTCAGCACCATCTCACCCCTTGCGAGGAGGAGGCTCTGATCGAAGCCGCGTTGGATTCGCGGGAACGATGCGAACAGGCGAAGGCTGCTGTCGTTCGCGGAAAGCTCGGCGCAATCGAACGTCGCTCCTTGCATCGCAGCCTGAGCGCCACACTCACCTGGGAGGAAGCCGCCGACTGCTTGGGCGCAGGAACAGGACGGATCCTCACCGACCGCGCGCTCGGCAACCTTTTCGCGTTCGTGTGCGACGGCGAACTTCTGTTCCCGGCACGGCAGTTCAACGTTGACCCGGACAACCCGGTGCTGAACTACCTGTCGAAGCTGGCAAAGCCTTCGATGACGATAAGGCTGACGAGCCCTCAAACTCTGCAGCAGTTATAAGGGGTTGAGGTCCGTCGACGTCTAGGTCGTCAATCACCCGTAAACGGCCGCCGGTCATTGCAATGCGGTAGCGCTTCGCTCCATGGCTACCGCAACCCAAACAACTACCGAATACTCCTCGCCGCAGGCGGCCTCACCCGATCACGGCTACTAGATGCCCGAAGGACCTCCGACGGGGCGCTCAAAAGCTCGTTGAAATACATCATCTGGAGTAGGAGCTGTGTCTGCGCTGCATGCTCTGGAGCTTCCGTTCACTGATGTAACGGTTGTCTGAGACGCGACGGTGCCAAGTCTTATCGAGCGTGTCCGAGAATGTCAGGACGAATTTGCTGGCGTCGAACTCAGTCGGAGCACTGCCTCCCACTCTATAAGTAAGGGCAGGTGCAATCGCTGACGGGTGAGGGTCGTCCGCTTCGTTGAACCATTGCTGTTCCCATTTTGAACCCCAGGGCCCCCCAGCGATTACGTATGCGATCGGCGCATCACTGCCATTGAACACGCAAATCTCAATGCCGAACGGCTCTGCCTCTGACGTGTCGCGGGCGGACTTGATCCACCAGCTTGTCAGTTTATCTGCCACCGCCCGCCGCTTCTCCTTACGGTCAGCGCGCAGAATCCAGACCGCTAGGAAGAGCGACCCGGATGTGAGAACTGCGCCAACCCAAGCGGGCGCGTTGCCCCAGTCAATCGTGGGCCACCACGTGCACCAGAACCAGTTCCACCCGGGCGCGGCCCAATGCCATACAAACCCCATCCGCTGAGGCTAGCCGACAAGGGGGGTGGCGCTCGATCGTTGTCAGTGGCTTGTGCCAGAGTCGACCCAATCCGGTCGCCTTAGGAGTGATCATGCCACTTGAATCCGGAGCAGCCCCTGGGTCTGACCATCTGGTGGTCGCACGACATCGACGACATGATGGTAGATGGATTGAAACCATCCCTCCGGCCAAGCAGCGATCCGCAAGGCGCGCGCTCCGATGTCGGCAGCCCGTGCTACCGGCAACGCCACGGACCTTCGGCCGACTGTGCTGACCTGTCAGCCAACTCCTGCGCAAGCTCCTGCAGAAAGTTACGCGCTTTGATCATCGCGAGCAGCTCTTACTCAGGCAGAGTTGCCGCGCTGCTTTTGCGCGTCGCGAACGCCGTCGGAGCCATGTTCTTCGGGCTCACTGTGGTCGGGCTGCTCGACGCCGCGCTCCCGACGCACCGCGACCCCCTCGAGCGGGACACCTTCGACGAACTCACCGGGGCCAGTAATCGCACGTTCCTGCCCCACGACCTCGCGCGGGGTTCCGTCTACTCTGTAGTCACCGGTATCACCCTCCTCGCCGCCGTCATCCGCGACCTCAGCTACAGCGGTACCGCCGTCGTCGCTACCGCCGTCACCCACGGCGTCGCCAACAGCTACTGCGGCGCCGACATAACCAGCACCGCCCTCAGTTCCCGTGTTGTCTCTCAGCGAACCTGAGTCCTTCGGCGCACTCGAGCTCCAGGTAATAGGCCTCCACCGCCATACAGACTTGATTTGCCCAATCGCGTCAAGGATCAGAGCAAGCACCGTCAGCACTAGTGTGACCACCGCGATCCCAGCGCTCGCCTGCGTGTACGGGATAACCGCGGGAGGTTTCAGGCCGGCGGAACTAAGCGACAGGGCAACACCGATGATCGGGATAACACCCGCTGCTACATTGAGGATTAGGCCGGACAGGCTATTCCATCGACGGAGGAGCGTGAACGCGAATCGCAACGAGGCGGCGCCGAAAGCGATTCCCGTCACTGACAGCGGTTCCAGCGTGTTCCACTCGAGGACTGCGCCGTAAACGACCCAGCCCAGGAGCCAGAGAGTGAGGAGGGTAATCGCGATCGCACCCACCCATACGATCACGCCATGTGCTGCGTACGATTCCTGCTTGGCCATCGTTAAAACCTAGTGCACTCTGCAACCCGCCCAACAGCGTCGACGCCAACAGTTCCGTCTCCCGTACTCGACGGCAGATGGGACACCCACACTCACCACACCCCAACCCACCGCTCCACCGGCCCATGCGAACGCGTCGCGCTAGTCCCCAGGCCTCGGGCTCGGGCTCGGGCTCGGGCTCGGGCTCGGGCTCGGGCTCGGGCTCGGGCGACGGACCGTCGCGGCCCCAGCCGCGCAGCCGGCGACAAGTTGTGTGTGAAGGAGACAAGTTGTGTGAGCGACGGCTCACGGCTCACGGCTCACGCCTGAGAGTTCTTCTCAGAGGAGAGACTCGAGAGTGCCGCCGCCGTTCCCGTGCGTGGATTCCTTCATCAAGCGGGCCTCTCGGGCAGCGTCCAATGCATCAGCCACGGAGTCCAAATCGTCCTCGAACAGATCCGCGTATCGATCGAGCGTCATGGCTGCCGACGAGTGACCAAGCATCCGCTGCACGGCCTTCACGTTCGCGCCGGCGCTAATCGCAAGCGACGCAGCCGTATGCCGGAGGTCGTGCGGAGTCACGACCGGCATGACCGAAGGCACCTCCTCGCCACGGTCGCGCGCTGCGGCCGCAGCTTCTTGGTCTGCAGCACGAACGCGGCCGACAGCGCCGACGAACCAGCCTTTCCGAGAGTCACCAGGCCGCAGGTGCTCAAGCCCGGTGCCCCAGAGGAGGTCATCAGCGGACTTCCTGCCGCACGCAGCCTCGAGCGCGCCGTCAAGGAACACCGGGTAGACGACCGAGCGGCGCTCGTGGGTCTTCGGAGTTCCGACGATCACCGTCCCGTTGACGTTGACTGCGTTCTCCTCGACGCTGACTCGCCGCGCCACCCGGTCGACGTGCCGAACGCGGAGCCCGGTCGCCTCGCCCCACCTAAGTCCCGTGTAGGCGAGGAAACGCACGAGGTCGGGGTACTTGGACGCGACGGCGAGACGCTCTACCTGCTCGTGAGTGAGGTAGGCACGCCGGCCCTTCGTCTTGCGAGGAAGCTTGATGTCGCGCGCCGGGTTCGAGGTCAGCCGCTTGTCCTTCACCGCCCCGTCGATGATCGCAGCGAGCACGCCATGAGCACGAGCGACAGTGGTCGCGCTTCGCGTCTCGGCGATCTCGCTAATCCACGCTTGGACCTCGGTGTGCCGGATTGACCCGAGGGCACGAGCACCCCACTTCGGCTCGACGTGTACTCGCCAAGCAGACTCGTCCGAGTGAAAAGTCGAGGGCTTAACCCACGCCCGATGCGAAGCGATCCAGTCGGCACCGAGGACGCCCACGGTGAGGCGACTGTCGCTGGGGGCGACGTACGAACCGTCGAGTTTGGCGGCCTCCACCGTTGTCAGGTAGTTCTCCGCATCGCGCTTCAGCCTGAACCCGCCCTTCCGAGCGGGCTTGCCGTCCGGTCGGCGGTAGCGAGCTTCGAAGCGCGATCCCTGCTTTGTGTCGTACTTATAGACGCTGCCCATCAGTCCCTTGTCGTTTGTGAAGCTCTGCATCGAGGATCTTGGCGGATTCCGAATGTGCCCGCAAGAACGTGCACGAATGTGTATACTTGAGGCCGCGAATGACGAACGCGGCGAAGCAAGCACCGTTACCGATGTAAGTGACAGTCGGGAAAGTGAGCGCCGCAGGGAGAACGATCTCCCACCGACAGATCACCGTCGGACCACCCTCCTCGGGGATAGGGCTAGCGCGATCCGAGGGTCCTCTAGGACTCTCCATGCCCGTCACCTCTGCAGTTAGCACCCCCCTTCTCGACGCCCTGATCACCCCGGCGACCCTGTCCGAGCGTCTTGGCTTGTCGCAGCGCACTCTGAGCGAGAAGCGCATTACCGGCACCGGACCAGCCTTTATCCGCCTCGGGAAGTCCGTTCGCTATCGCCCCGAGGCGGTGGACGCTTGGCTTCTGTCCCAGGAGTTCGGCAGCACCTCCGAGGAGGGGCGCCGATGAGCTCTGGCGAGACTCCCACGAGTCCTTCCACGATGGGTCGAGGCGGCGGAAAGCGCACTCGCCGCTTCAGGGTCGTATCGCAGACGCTGGCGCGAGATGCCGTCGCCCACGCGCTTGATCGGCCGAACGTCGAGCGCTACGCGGGCATCGTGCACGATAAGGACCGGGGTGTCCGCAAGCACGTTCACGTCATATTCGCGCTCAGGGATGCCCGCAGCTACGAGACCGTGGCCAACATGCTGCAGGTCCCAGTCGAGCTTGTCCGACCGGTGGTTGGCCAGCGCGGGGATCCTCATTCCTTCGCTCGCGCTGTCCGCTACCTGACGCACGAGTCTCCGACCGAGCAGGCAAAGGGCAAGCACCTCTACGCCGACAGCGAGGTGTTCGCCTCCCCGAGTTACGACTGGCGAGCCGAAGTCGACGCCCTACGGGCCCATGAGGGCCACATCCCCCCGCTTCTCGATCGGCTCCGAGAGGCGGTGCTGAAAGGCGAACGGAGCGCGCGCAGCGTCTTCGACGAGTACCCGCAGATTTTCGTTCGCCACCTCATGGAGTTCGAGCGACTCGACGAATCGGCCCTGCGGGAGTACGCGACACCCGAGCTGCGCGCCGCTCGTCTGGCAGAACGGAAGCAGCGGGCGCGAGGCATGCTGTGACGGGCGCCATCGAGCCGCGCGATGTCGCGGCGTCGTCGGAAAATGATTGCAGAATTGAATTCCGAAATGATTCGCTGGCTCGCGGAACTGGGCGCCCTACCCTCGAGGCAGACCGCCGCTCTGCCGAGCGAGTCGCGACTCTCGATTGCGGGTGCGACCCTACGGCGTCCGACGAGGCCTCTCCGTGCGTCTGGGGCGCCGGGCAAAAGCCGCCGGCGGTTGCGGAACTGCGCTGGAGGGCGAGCCCGCTCGCGTGGAGTCCCCCGCCCCTCGACCTCGACACGACGCTCATTGATGGCGTCGACGCCGCGCGCGGGGTGCGCCGCACCGGATGTGTACGCAGAGAAAGCGACTCCGACACCGTTGCCGCGCGATCACCTCGCGAGGTGCCAGGGTGCGCTGTCAGCGCTTGCGCTCTCCCGGCGAAGGCTGTGCCTTCGCGTGGCCGTCGAACAGCCGCGAAACGTGCGACGGCCACGTGCCCGAGGAGCGACCAGCGAGTCGGGTCCGTGGCGCAGCCTCAGGGCTGCTCTCGACGCGCTCTGCGCGTCGGCGTCCCGCAGGGCCCCAAGGACTTTGGCGAGCGGAGCGACGCGAAAGTGTATGGGGCTACACCTTCTTCTGCCGCGATGGAGACCGCCACCCTCCCTAAAGCACACTGGGGTGGTGGTCGGAGTCGCGGCAGAAGAAGCCCCTCGGGAGAGTCGCCGAAGGCATCGAGGGGTGCGACGACGAAGTCGGTGCATCCCTCGATCAACGTCGAGGGTGGCGAAGCATGAGCTACACGATGACGTTCGACGCGTCCCACAAGGTGGGGCGCGGAGGGCACGCGCAGCGGTTCTTCCGTCACATCGCTCGGGAGGCAGACCAGCAGGCGGGCTTCCACTTTCCGCAAGCGAACAAGAACATCGTGCTGGAGCGGACGCGGAACAACCGCACGCTCATCAACGACGGGGCTGGAGGATTCCGCCAACTCGTGTCGATCGACGGTAGGCCGCCGTCTCACGAGTTCCACACCTACCTCGGGAGCCGTCTCGCAACCGTCAAGCGCCCGCTCCGAAAGGACGCCGTCCTCGTCCGCGGCCTTATCCTGCAGCTCGACCCGAGGTGGTTCGACGAGTTCAACCCGACGTGGCGCACGCATGGCCCCAACAAGGCGGCCGTCGACTACATGAGTGCCTCGTTTGACTGGGCAATCGACGAGTTCGGGCTGGAGAACGTGCTGGGGTTCTCGCTGCACCTAGACGAGTACAGCCCGCAGCTGCAGGTACTCATCACGCCCGTCACGCCTGACGGGCGCCTGTCCCAAAAGGACTACTTCAAGGGCCCGAGCGACCTCCGCCGCCAGCACAAGGGCCTCCGCGAGCACATGGCGGCGGCCGGCTACGACGTGGAGGCGCGCGTCACCGAGCGGTCGCGCGAACACCTCAGTAGCAGCGAGTTCCAGGCAAAAGCCGACCGGTTGCGCGACGCGGCCGCAGACGCCGAAGCAGAGAAGGCCGCCTACGAGACGATGCTCGTCGGGCTCAAGAACCGATCGAAGAACCTGGATCAGCGAGAAGCGAGCATCGGCACCCGTGAGACGGAACTCGCCGCTGCCCTTCAGCAGGCTCATGCCATGCGCGACAGTACTGAAGCGGCCCGCCGCGCCGCTGCAGCGGTCCAGATGGCAGCACAGCTTGCGCGAGAGGAAGCAGAACAGGAGCGCGAGCAACTGCGCGCCACCAACGAGCGGCTGCTCCACGTACCTCCGGAGTTCGAGACCTGGCTTGACAGGAGAACGAGCAATGGTGAGCCGCTGCGCGTCTTGTACCAGGCAGATATGGCTCGGAGGCGCGCCTCTCGCGCGGAGGTGCAGCGACTGATGGACGGCGATCACGGGCAGCCGCGCGCCGAGCGTCCAGAGGCCAGCCTCTGACCAATGCCGGTCACATTGTGGCCACTTGCAGGTCGCTGGTGCGCATTCCAGACGGGGCGGGCAACAGGAGGTCACTCGCTGCCCACCTTTGACCAGATGAGGGGCTTATATTGGCCGTCGACTGGCCACTAAACCGCCCACGCTTCTGCGGCGTGATTGTGGGCAGCAGCCGGTCAATAGACGGTCCATGATGGCCGTTCTATGACCAACGTACGGTCACATACGAGGTCGGCCTCGCTTCCCCTATTGGAAGGTCGACGGCTCTTTGTCGATCGGATCTCCGCAAGCAGCGGCGTCACACGCGAGTCGTCCTTTCGGAGGTATCGGCGAGTTCGGGGCCGGGGCCGCCTGCTGGACACCAACATCGTGGGCGATGAGGGGCGATCATCGGTCAGCTTGGCGACCCACCGGGCCGCCACGGGCGTTTGCAGGCAGCGACACGGCTTCCTCGGGCACCCAGCGGCCACGCCGGCGCACGCCCATCAGCGGCGCCCCTGCGGCTTCAGAGCACGCTTCTTGATCCGCTCGAGGGACAACCACACGTGCCGCAGAAGCTCATGTGCACCAGCTGCACGTAGACGACGTCGCCGTCCGCCTGCTCCACGAACCCAGGGCAGGCCTGCGGGCCCGATCGGGTGAACTCGACCCGTACCCACACCGCCGGGTAGCCGGAGACCTTCTCGGGAGCCGGCGGGGCGTCGACGCCGAGCGGCTGATCCTCGGGCGGATCGGGGTGGATGGGCGGCGCCCACCGGTTTTCGGGCATGCCACCGATGATGACCACGGCCGCCGACACCGCTGTGTCGGATCCCGCTGCGAGGATGGATCCATGACCACCGTCCGCGGCACGATCCGCTCCACGAACACCATCACCGCCGACGGCCACGCAGACGACCAGAGCACCGCCCGCGCCAACGCGCTCGCCGGCCTGGATCTCACCGGGTACGACGTCGTGCAGACGAACACGCTGAGCTCGACCGCGGCCGGGAACATCACCGTCCGCGCCGTCGCCGGGTCGACCGAGATCCAGACGCACGACGCGTCCGGGCCGAACTACGCCGCCGCCCTGAAGGCCTACCTGCAGTCGGTCCCCGACGGGTGGATCAGCCTCGGCATCACGGTCGACGCCTGACGCCGACGAGAGACGAGACGGCATGGCAATCCACCCAGCGATCGTGCTCACCTGCGATGGCTACCAGTGCAGCGCACGACTCGCCCTGATCGGCCCCAACGCGGTCAGCTACCACGGTGCGCGCGGCCACGCGGAATCGTACGGGTGGGACTGCTCAACGGACGACGTCGACTGGTGCCCCGCCTGTCGCGCAGCGCAGGCAGCGCTAGGCTCCTAGCCCCCCCCCCCCGATCAGCGGTGCCGTCGCTCGTCCTGCACCAACCCGATCAGCGCGAGCGTGCGCTGCAGCGCAGCCTCGGCCTCCCAGAACCCGGCCGCGGAGTGGTCGAGGAGGTTCAGCTGCTTGATCGCACGCCGGCGCACCGCTGCGAGCTCGTCGACGGTGAGCCATTGCATCGCCTTGAGCTCATCGTCCACGAGGCGTGAGTCTAGGCACCCGGCTGATGAGCAGTCCCACTCGCACCCAAGCCCCAGTGAGATGGACACCGACGTCGAGGCCGCCCCACGAACGCTCCGATGGCCTGCACGCAGCGAAGCGCAGGCAGGGCGCCCCCTACGGAACAGACAGGCCACGGCCCACGCAGATATGGCATCCATGCTCTCAACTTCGGACGCTGACATCTACTGAAACTCAGACACGCAGGGCACTTACTTTTTCATGGTCGGAAAGGTACGGTTCTTGGCATGAGAGATCAGGGGATTCCGTTCGGCTCGCACAACTACCTCTGGCCGGGCGCCACGCTCACGGCGCAGGAGAGCGCCCGCCTGCTCGGCATCTCGCTCTCCCGGTTCCGCCAGCTCGCCGGCACCAGAGCTGCACCCGATCCGATCTTGGGAGCGCCGGAGAAGGAACACGGTGTCCGCGGGGCCGCATGGCACCTCGAGGCGGTACTCCGCACGGCCTTGGTACGCGGGTACGGGAGCGCTGAGAGCATCCCGCCACTACTGCCCCACCCGAGCGAGGTCCGCTACCAGCCTGCCTTCGAGCAGGGCGCGCGGCGCATCGTCACGATCGCCAGGGGGCAGCGTTCGCATCAGGTGTGGGCGGAGCTGTACCGCCCGCGAGGGCACGGGGCAGCGTACGACCTCCTCGTCGTAACGGCACTCGACGATGACTGGTTCGTCACGCCGGAGGACGACGCCGCGATCGCGCAGGAGTTCTTCGGCGCGCTGCCTGGCAGTCAGAGCACTCGCCATCTCGCTGTGGTCCATATCCCCGTTGCCGGCAAGCTGTACTACGTGCCGAACCTGGTGCGCGTCGCGGTTCTGCATCGAGATCTGTTCACGTCGGATGGGCGGAACGCTCCGATGCCTCGCTGGTACAACGTGCCGGCACAGGACGTCGCCGCCTGCCTCGGATGGGACGCCATTCCGGTATGGCCTGCGAGCTGCATCACGGCCGCGAACGTATCGATGTGGGCACCCGGGCACCCGGTCCCCGTCGTAGTGCCGGCCGCAACGCAAGCCCTGTGGAACGCTGCACTGATGGTGCCGACGTATCGCGACGCCGCCCCGACCGAGCTACTCCGAGAGAGCTACCGCACCCTCGAGAAGGAGCTCTACAACGCCGTCGACCAGCAACGGGACGACGTCCGCGGTGAGCTCCCTGACGGCACTGCCCTCGCGATCACACTGGAGCCCTTGCCCGTGCCTGACGACCTGCGATACGGCGAGAAGACCTCGTTCTTCGCCGCCGTGTCGCACATCACGTCGACGCCGGGAGTGCCGGCACTCGTCGCTGACGCGATCCTCACGTACTTCGGCGACTGGGGGTACTCCTTCCCGAAGACCCTGCACCTGCAGCATCTGCCCGATCGCTGGCAAGCAGGGTTTGCCACTCTCCGCCGAGACGCGATCGCCCTCACCGACGAAGAAGTCAGCACTGCCAGGGCACGGCGGCTGCAGGCCCATGCACTGCCCGCCGTTCCGGCGCACCCGCCGATGCTGGCACGGGTGGGACGACAGTACGTCGCTTTCAACCCCGACTACGTCACCGTGTTGGCGTGGAACGGGTACGACGACACCACCGACGACGGCGCCCTCGCCGACGCCTGGCCGGCAATGGTCAGCGAGCTCTTGATCGCCCGTGACCCGGGCACGTCATCCCTCGTCGCGTGGGCGCTTACCGCCGACGGTGCTGTACACCCGCTCCCTACTTCCCAGGCCCTCCGAGACTTCCCGAGCCTCGCCCGCGAAGCCCTCACCGGAGAGACGAGTTCCAAGCCACGAAACCCGCGCCTCGAAGCGCTACTCAGCAGCATCACCCCAGAAACCTCACGCACCCTCAACTACGCCGAAGCCGTCTCACTTCTCACCGATCAGAGTTAGCCGAAAGGGTTCTGACAAGTACCTGGTAAGCAGCACCCTCGCTTCCACAGCAGTGTCAGCGTGAACCATGGCAACATCAGATCGCACTGCCGTGGACGCCGTACTCATCCTGGAAAGCCTCGCCCGGGTACTGCGAGCCTCGCCCAACGGATCCCCGGGACATGACAACGAGGTCCAGGCGTCGTACGTCGACGACACCATTGGCGCGCTCATTCGTGACGCCAAGATCCCCGAACAAACCATTAACAACGCTCGCGACTACGGCGGTGGCGAATGGGACACAGCCCTGCTCTACGCACTGTTTCCCGGCGACGACCTGCTCGACATCAATGCTCGGATGCGGAAGTAGTCAGCTGATCGACCACACGCCCGTCCAGGAGGACGACGCTGAGAGCGACCAGCCTGCGCGACGGATCGTTGTCCCTGAATCCGGGGGCAATGCGGATGCGGGTGGCGTCGTCGACAGGCTCGGTCTGCTGAAGTTCGGCGCCAGCATGTTCGCGAACTTCACCTCGCTGTACACGCCGTCGATCGACGTCTCACGTTTCGCCGATTGGGGACATTCCCAAGCGCTTGCAGACCTCAGCCGGGGGATCGCCGAGCAGACGATGGCGAACGCCCCGCTCTACTCCCCCGCCTGGTTCGAGCCAATCGTCGACGCGCTGCGCGAGAGCACCAAAGGGTGGAACTTCCCAGACCTCGCGGATCTCGTCCGCCCTGCTCTGCCCGCGAACATCATGGAAGCGGACATCGCGTACGAGCCCGACGAGTGGATGACTTGGATTTCTGAAGGCCTCGTGATCGCGTGGGTTCCCGACGCAGGGACGCTCGAGCTCATCGCCGCAGCCGACACACCCGCGGGGCGCCGCTCGGCGGTGTCGACACGTGCCGACGAGGTCCTCGAGTCGTGCGAACACCTCCTCGACCAGATCACCGCCGCCGACTACGTCCCGTTCGTCGAGCCCGTGCGGCGCGCAATCGCGGGGATCCGCACGGACTTCTCGGACCTCGCGCAGGCATACGCGGCAAGCACGCTAGAAACGATCGTGGCGATGAAGTACGGCCCCAGGCGGTTCTATCCCAAGATCGTGAGCGAGCACGAACAGGCGCGGCTCTTCCGAAGCGAGTTGCACCTGGCCCAGCTCATCGCCGTCTTTCATAGCTTCACCGGAGACGACGTCCCGACCACCTTCAACCGGCATGCGACAGTGCACACCGTCGCACGCGGGAAGCAGTACTCCCGGCTGAACGCTGTGCTCGCCGTTGGCCACCTGGTCAGCGTGCTGTGGAAGTACGAGCTCGACGCCCGCGACGCGCACCGCTAACCGGATACGGCCCGAAATGGCGCCGATGGCCGATCCGCAGCTGAAGCGCAGCCCTCGGGCCTACCTCGGCGCCCGAGGGCCGTCGTCGTGGAAGACGACTGTCTTCCCGGTGCGTTCGTACGCGGCCGCGGCCTCGATGATCTCGTCTGCTCGATCACCGAGGAACCGTCGATCGAGCGCAGCGCTGAGAGCTTCATTCTCCGGGTTGACCAGGTAGCCGGTGGCCGTGTTCGCCCACCGGTTGATCTTCGACTTGCTCGCCCCGATGACTTTCGCCAGCTCACGCTGGGTTAGCCCGCCCGCGTGCAGGGCGTTCTTCACGAGCAGCCCCTGCAGATGGTCCGTGTAATCGCGAGTGAACTCCGCAATGCCTCGTGCCTCTGCCGCCCATCGAGGGGCAAGCTTCGCTGCTTCTTCGTGTCCCACAGTCAGTACCGTAGCACTTGGGTACCAATCATGGGACATGGGCAGGCCTCGCCGCCTGGTCTGCAGGCACCCTCAATCACGTCTCACTAGCCGATCCCTGGCCGCACAGGGTGCAGGGCCCCACGCACGGTGCGGCCCTGCACCCTGATTCTGTGATCAGTCGAGCAAGTAAGACAGCTGCTGGTCGTACTTGAAGAGCATCTCGTCGGCGCTGTCTGCGGCGACCTGTCCGCGGACGACGATGGCGTCGCTGTCGTCGTGCTGGCTGAACAGGGCGGGGAAGGTGTCACGGTTAGCGACGCTAGCGCCGATGAACTGCATGAAGTGCTCCAGTCCAGCGGTGGCCGTCTCCCCGAGGACAACGCGCCGCCCGGTCTTCTTTTCCAGGAGCCGGTATCCCACCGGCCGCGTCGTGCCTTCGTACTGCTCGACGTAGCAGCGGACACTGATGACTTCGGACATTGTGTTCTCCTTGATCCGAGACGCTTGTGCGTCTTCCACGTCGTCTACTATCGGCATTCGACGCGGCCAGTGATCCCGCCGCCTCTGGCCTACTGCAGCTGGTAGGTGACGGTGCCAAGGTCGTCACCGAAGAGGTCGTCCTTGGCGGAGAGCTCCACCGCGGTGGTGGTGTCGTCGAGTTCGTACGCGATCGCGTTCTCAACGGTGCCACCTTCCTTGATCTGCTGCGTCTGTGAGTCGAGGTACTGCTGGTCAGGCAAGGCGCCCACGTCGAGGGTGTTGACCGCGTTCGGGTCGTTGTCCTGCGTCGCGGTGAAGGAACCAATCCACGCGGTGATCGGGTCGGTCGCCGTGCTCGTGAGGTTGGTGGTCTTGTAGACGATCGCGATGACGGGCTTTGTGCCGTACTCGTTGCCGGGCTGCCCCACAGCGATCACCCGGTGACTGGTGATCTCGATCTTGTACTTCGGCGTCGTCAACACACCGTCCTTGAACGACGCTGCGGCGCCGTCGGCTTCAGCAGAAGCCGACGTGGAAGGCCCACCAGCCGTAGGCACGGTGTCTTCCTCGAGCGCTTTCGCAGCGCCAGCGAAAGCCGCCGTGTACACGACCGCGAGGATGATCGAGAGCAGCAAGCCCACACCCGACAAGATCAGGCCAGCGATCGCAGCCTTCCGCGGACGGAACTTGATCACGAGACCGATGATCCCGAACACGACACCCACAGCACCGGTGACGATGGCCAGGTAGTTCACGAACGGGATCGCGAACCCGACCATCGTGACGATGCCCAAGATCAGGGCAGTAACGCCGTAACCGTTGCTCTGGGAACGCGGCGGCGGCGTCGCCGGCTGAGACGGGGCGGCGGGCATGGTGTCAGACACTGGAACTCCTGTATTCGGGTTACATCCAGCCAGAGATGGCAGGGCTCACAGGAACAGTAGGGCAATGCCGAGCAGGTGTCGCATACCCAAACCGAGGGCCGATACCTATACCTCGCGACGGCGAGCCACGCCGGGGTCGAGCGAGAACCCCTCGCAGCTCGAACCACACCGGGCGACTTCGGCTCCGCAGCGCCTCGTCGAGCGTGAGATGTTCCGGCAGCCTCGCGTCCATCCCAAGGCCCCGAGCACCCCGTCTCATAGCCGATCCCGCGGCGCACGGCCTGCATCAGCCCGGCGTAGGGACGGACCGGAGGATCGTCATCTCAACTCCGGCCCGCGCAGGAGGCTGGTGAGACCCCCGCGCCCGACCGTAGCCTGCGCACCCGACACCGACTCAGGAACGCCAGCGGCACGAGCAATCGCGCCCCGGTCCGAGCGCTAGGGCAACGCTCCAGGACCGGAGCGTCGATGCTCACCAACGAGCCTCGGTCAGGGACCAATCGGGTGTGGCTCGCACACAGAACCTATCCGTCCGTTTTGGAGGACAACCAGGCATCGCGCTTGCCGGCCACACGCTGCCAGGCGGGCACCCATGTTGGGCGAGGACCTTGACTGCAGGTGCCGGACCGATCGGGGCGGAACGGTGCCTGGATGGGGACAGCGCACTCTTCTGGCCCCGGCGGATCGAGCCGGGACTAGGGAGAAACACCTCCCGGCTCGACCCGCACCCGCGCTCCGCCGGCGTCTCGACCCTTCTATAGGTGAAGTCAAGGAGTCATCGCTGCTCCGAGGTCCCAGGACTAAGGTCGCCGAGGTGAGCAACAGCCTCGTGATCGCGCGCTTTTCTCCAGGACCCTGGTGGGGCTTCAATGGAGTAGACGTCCTGGAGCTCGACGACGTGTCACTGGTCCGGCGGCGCTTCAAGCTGCTGCGCGGCCGCGTGCCAACTGCGGTCCCGCTGACCTCCGTCTCTCTTGTGTCGGTGGAAGTCCGGCCGAAGAAGCGCGGCAGGGATCCTCAGTGGGTTCGCATGGTCCTGCTTTTCGGGGGCGCTCGGAAGGTGTTCACCGGACGAGTAAGAGATGGGCAGCCTTTCGCTCAAGCGCTTACTCGTCGACTGACGCGGCCTACGGCCTGAGCCCGACTGGCGGTCGGATGCTGGAACGCAAGCCTTATCGGTGCCGTCAGGCGGTCATGGTGGCGGTGAGGTGTCGATAGATCTGTCGGGCGATATAGCGCTTGAGCATGCGCTTGACCTCTCTCGTGGTCTTCCCTTCCGCAAGGCGGCGTTGTTTGTAGGCGCGGGTGTCGGGGTCGTAGGAGAGTCGGACGCGGGCGACGGTCTCGAGCGCGGAGTTCAGCCGTCGGTCGCCGTGCCGGTTCAGTCGGTGTCGGCTGGTGTTGCCGCTGGAGGCGGGGATCGGTGCGGCGCCGGCGAGGGACGCGAACGCGGCTTCGCTGCGGACTCGGCCCACGTGCGAGTACGCGGTCAGGAACACGGCCGC
This sequence comes from Curtobacterium sp. UNCCL17, assembly GCF_000686685.1. Classification (NCBI taxonomy): domain Bacteria; kingdom Bacillati; phylum Actinomycetota; class Actinomycetes; order Micrococcales; family Microbacteriaceae; genus Curtobacterium; species Curtobacterium sp. UNCCL17. The sequence goes on from NZ_KK366003.1 coordinate 184,718, forward strand.
TGACACCGGCCCGACTCCGCCGATGTCCAGCACCGACGGCGCGAGAGCAGACACGTGCAGTCGGAGCGCGTCGTGGTTGGCTTCGAGCTTGCCGGTCAGGTCGATGACGTCGCGGGCGAGGCGGACCGCTTCGCCGCGAGCGATGAGCCTGTCGATGTCGTCGCTGGGGTGGTGCCGCCACACTGCAATCGAGGCGATCTGCTTGTCCGTCAGCGGGCGCCGAGCGTCGACGCCGAGGTCGATGGTGCGCAGCAGCGCGATGAGTGCGTTGCGGCTCGCGGTCCATTGACCGTCCATCGATCTCCGGGCAGACAACAGGAGGCGAAGCGCCGAACGGATCTTGCCGGTCCTGGGCCAAGAGAGCAGTGCGGTGTCGGTGCGCAGCACGGCTCGAGCTGCGGCTTCGGCATCGATGGGGTCGGACTTCCCGCGAGCTCCGCGGTCTGCTCGTCGTGGTGGTCGCGCTTCGACCGCGGGGATACCGGCCTGCTGCAGGGCTTCGGTCAGGGATGCTCCGTAGGAGCTGGTCCCCTCGATGGCTGCGAGCCGTCCAGCGGATGTTCGACGATCGATCCAGGCCAGAGCGCGAGCGAGACCTGCCGGGTTCGTCGGGAACATCGCAGTATCGATGATGCCGCCGGTACGGGTATCGAGGACGACGTAGGTGTGGGTTCTGGCGTGCGTGTCGACGCCAATGACTTGCGTGTACTCGTCTGCGACGATGGGCATCGCGGGACTCATTCCAAGACGGGGACCGTGTTGGTACTCGGCCCGGGAGAGTCGTTGCGGGGCGGATCTCTAACGAGTCACAACCAGCTGGCTGGTCGGACGACCTTCTATCAAGCCATCGCAGCGGACGGGCCGGCACCAGCCCCGCCACCCGCGGCGGACGAGTCGAGACAATGCCACGCCATGATGACGGGCAGATAGCCGAAGAGTCACACCACGAGCCGGGACCAGTGCCAGCCTGCCAGCCAGCCCCAGGCCAGCCAAGAACAATTAGAGATAGCCGATCCTCTAACGAGACGCTAGGAGAAGCGCTCGCGTATGCGTCAAGCTAGGAGCACGACGGGTGGCGATGACGTCACTTTCACGATCTCCAGAAGGACACCGGCATGATCTCGCTGACCGCCGCCTGCGGCATGGCGCTCGTCGCCCTGGGTATGGTGCTCACCCCGGGCCCGAACATGATGTACCTCGTCTCGCGGAGCATCAGCCAGGGACGCCGCGCGGGTTTGGTCTCACTCGCCGGCACCGGCGTCGGGTTCCTCGTCTACATGACCATGGCCAACGTAGGCCTCGCCGCAGTGTTCATCGTTGTGCCCTGGCTCTACACGGCGTTCAAGGTCGCCGGCGCCGCCTATCTGCTCTGGCTTGCGTACAAAACCCTCCGACCCGGGGGTGCATACGTTTTCGACACCCGTGACCTGCCCCGCGATTCCACGGCGAAGCTGTTCCGCATGGGGCTCCTGACAAACCTGCTGAACCCGAAGGCGGCGATCATGTACCTCGCGCTCATCCCCCAGTTCGTCGACCAGAATGCCGGCGGGGTTGTCAGCCAGGGCTTCCAGCTCGGCGCCGTACAGATCGCCGTGAGCCTGGCCGTCAACGCCGTCATCATCCTGGCGGCCGGGTCGATCGCGGTCTTCCTCCGCCACAAGCCGAGCTGGATGCGCTGGCAGCGGTGTGTCACCGGCACGCTCCTCGGAGCCGTGGGCGTCAAACTCGCCCTCGACGCACCTACCCCAGCCACAACCGGATAGCGAGAGGCTGCAAGGTGCAGCGGTATGGGGTCTGTATTCGCGTACGTGCGGGACCAAGCTCCCCGGCGCAGTTCTACAGGCCATGACGCCGACGGATCAGTACCGCTCGAAACGTGTGCGGTAGCCGATGGCCTCCCGAGACAACTGCCGGCGTCCGCAGAGAGCCTGAATGAGCCTCGGTCGGCTGCTCAAACTTCTCGGGGTTCCCGCCCTGCAACGTTCGTCTCCCAGTGCGCGAAGACGATTGAATCGCCCAGGCTCAATTCCCGAGCGACCGCCGCGGCCAGGCGCTCACCCTTGAGTCGCTGATCCTGGCCGGTCCGTGCATCCGGCCAGCCAGTCTCGTAGGAGTACAGCGACTCGAATGTCGCAGCCCACTTGCGGATGTCAGCCTGCAGCCACGCCGGTAGCTGGGGGTCCCCATCCGGCGCTCCACCGTCATCCCGCCAGATCGGCCAATCCGCGCTGTAGTCGTTCATGAGCCGGTACCGCATGTCCACAGGATCGCACAGGCGCCAGCGCCGTGGCCCGGAAGAGGATCGCTCACCGCACGGTCTGCACAAGCCCACTGGGGTGTGTGAACGGACCGGAGGAGCGTGATCTCGACTCCGGTCCGTCCAGGAGCTGGTGAGACCCCTGCGCGCGACCGTGGCCCTGGGGACCCGACGGCGCCGGAAACAGTCCGCGATACGTCGCGCCCGGCCTCGGCGCCGGCGGCGGCGACGGCGGTCAGATCTTCGCGAGGGTGCCGGCCGTCGCGGCCGTCGCGTCCCAGTCGATGTTCGCGTCCGGGGCGGGGGCGTGGAACTTCACACGGCCACGCACCGCGGCCTCTGTCGCCGCGTAGAGCGGGTTGTCGAACCCGGCAATGAGCGCCGCGACCGCGTCCTGCAGCCCCCTGTACGCGTCGACGTCGTGCGCGTCGACGCCAGCGGTGACCTTGCTCGCAGCAGCGGCCGCGCTCTTCCGCGCATCGGAGGCCGCTTCGCCGGCGTGGTCGATCGCCCACGCGTGCAGCGCAGCCAGGAGCATGGCCGCCTGGTCGTGCGCCGGGCCAGAGAGGGATGCGACGCGGGTGTACCGGTTCGCAGCCATCTCCACGAGACCTTCGGACTCGAGCCGCGCGATCGCTTCCCGCACCGGGGTACGCGAAACACCGAGCCAGCTCGTGAGCTCCTCATCGTTCAAGCGCTCCCCCGCCACGAGCGTGCCGTTCTCGATCGCCTCGAGCATCTGCTCGTAGACGACGTCACGGAGAAGACGGCGAGGACCCTGGCTGGTCGGAGACTTCGGAACAGGCATACCGGGACCATATCCCGGATATCAGTTGCCGGGTGCAGTGCCACGCTAAATCAGGCGATGATGCCCCGTTTTGCCAGTCAGTTGTAGTCGTCGACGACGACGAGCGCCGCGCTGTCGCTGTCTTCGGGGAACTCGCCCGCATCGCATGCGAAGTCCCAGGAGTCGGTGGTGTCGACCAGAGACGGAACCCTTCGGAGGTCATCGGCCTCGCACGTCAGCTCAGTGCCGTCGTCAAATGTGATGGTCGAGATCGGGCTGAACTTGATGCCGTTGCTGTTGAGGATCGTGAAGCCGAGGGTCAACTCGGTGCCGAGCGAGGTTGTGTTCAGCACCGCAGAGTCCACCGTGTAGAAGCCGGTGTCGGTGTTGTCCGTGATGTCGGTGATCGTCGTGCTGTTGGTGACCTCGAGTGGGTCAACCTTCTCTTGCGCACAACCGGACAGGGAGACACCGAGAACGATCACCACGGCGAGTGCGACGCCCCCACGCAGTCGGATCGCACGAGGAATATTCATACCAAGAGCATCGTAGACAAGGACGGCACCGCGCGCAGGACGCGCCCCTCCCTCGAAGCGCCGTCCACACCCAGAGTCGAAGCGGCTACCCGACGAGGAGTCTGTCAGCGATGTCCGATAGCCGATCGGCTGCCGGACTCGTCGTTCAGCTCAGGCGATCACGTCATCGCCAGTCCTCGCAACGCTTCGATGCCTCGCCACGGCCGCTGCCAGAGGCCCCACGCAGGATCGATTCCGCCTTCGGGGTACGCCCTTGTGGGCAATCATGTGGACTTGTCCAAACTTCGGAAGAACGAAAGAGTCTCCTGTATTACTACACAGGAGGGGGGTCCTGATGAAACACAGGCCTCTTGCAATGACCATCGCCGCTGGGGCCTTGGCCGCCTCGATGGTCGTACTCGCCCCAATGTCAGCGCAAGCGCGCACTTGGGGAATGTATTACTTCAACACCAAGGCAGCGCCGGACACCTGGCACACCTCGAGCGCGTCACGCCAGCCCTTCAATGCTGCGCGGACTACCGCTAATGCCTTGATCGCGGTCGTGAAGGTACCGAATGTCGGGACCACGTCCGGCGAGTCGGTGGTTACTTCAACGTTCTCAGCGCGAATCGTCAAGGCGAGCTGCAAATACGAAGCTTTTGGCTGGTCCACCAAAGGCACCCTTAAGTGCGAGAACGGAAGCTGACATGAACATCAACCTGAAGACCATCAGCGCTGGTTTTGCTGGGGCCGCAGTTCTCGGGCTCGCCGCGTTCGGGGTCGTGCAGCTCAGCCCGGTGGGCGCTGCGCAAGCGGACGACGCCGCCGGCACGCTTTCGCCAGCAAACGCAAGTGCGATCTCGCCGATTTACGGCTCGGCGCAGACATCGGGCGACAAGCTTCCCGCTTTCCTCCTAGACGGCCCGCAGGCCATCGACGGAATCGTGCCGGAAAGCACTCACCTGCTCGGCATTGATGCGGGCACGAAAGCGTGGGCGGCGTTGGACACGGATGGGCAGGCTTGCCTGATTTCACTGCTTCCTGGCTCGGAGCAGTGGGCTAGCGCTACCTGCGCAACGCCGGAGAAGTTCGCTGAGCAGGGTATTGGTCTGCAGGCGGCAACTGAGACTGAGGCGTCGCGCCTGTACTTCGTGCCTGCCGGCTACGGTACCGCGGACGGACTCGAGCCAGTTGGGGCACAGCTACTCACTGCGAACCCCCATGTCACCGATGCTGAGGCACCAGAGCTGCAGAAGGTGGCATCGACGAAGTCCCGCACGCTGAGCGCCGCCTCCGGCCCATCGACCGTCAAGCTCCTGCCGTTCATCGCGGTCGAGGACCTGCGCGAATGAGCGGGGCGAAAACGACCCGAAAGCGTGGCACCCGAGGCACCCTGATCGCCATGTCTGCCAGCGTTCTGGCATTGTTCATGGCCTTGTCGGCACCGCTCAGCGCGTCAGCCGCGTCTTTGGTCATGTGGGACGGGAACTCGCAGAAAGGCAGCTGGGTTGGCGCTGGCACGCCCAAAAGCAACAAGGTCAACGCCTACGGGAAGACGATGTTCGTCACCCGCGTCGGCGTCCGGGTGAATGGCAACGTGAGCAACGGTGGCGGGTCCGTCATTGTTACTTATGCAACAAAGAATAATGCAGATATCTTCTGCCGATGGGACAGGGGTTCGGGGCAGGTCCGTAGCATTAAGTGCGTGAACTACTGGTAAAAGATAAGGCCCCGACCGCTGGTCGGGGCCTTATCTTTTACGGTCGGTAATCGTTGCGCTGCTTATACAGCGATGTTGCATTGTCTTGGCCGAAAGTCTGCGCTCCACTCATCCCGCCGAGCGCCTTTGCGGCGGCCGTCAATACGAAGCCAAGTGCTTTTCCAAGCCATCGAAGTGTCTTCATGTCACACCTCCTACACTTCGAGTGTAGCAGAATTATCACTTCGTGGTTCGGTTGAGTGCGGATTGAGCGAAAACTACCCAGGTGCTCTTCAGCTCTTCAGCTCTTCAGCTCTTCAGTTTCTGGAATCGAGGGCGCGTTGTTTCCGAAACCCTGCAACCATGACAATCCCCCTGACAGTCGCCAGCGACTGCGAACATTTGATCGGACGGTACGGTCGGGGCATGCCTCTTGCTCTCGTCACCGGAGCCGCGCGTTCGAACAGCATCGCTGCGGGCATCGTCCCTCGGCTCGAAGCCGACGGGTGGGAGGTCGTCACCAGCGACCTCGACACGGGTGAGTACCCCTGCGACCTCTCCAGCCCGACCGCCCCAACCGCTCTCATCGAGCAGATCACGAGCGAGCGCGGAACGATCGGCGGACTCGTTCTCAGCCATGCGCACGGCGTCGAGTCCGGCATGCTGGACACCACCGCGGAGGCCTTTGACCAGCACGTCGCTGTCAACGCCCGCGCATCGCTCCTCCTGATCGCCGCTTTCGCCCGTCAAGTCGGCTCCGACGGTGGAGCTGTCGTCGCGTTCACGAGCGACCACACCACTGGCAACCTGGCCTACGGCGCCTCCAAAGGCGCTCTCGACCGCATCGTCATCTCTGCCGCCCGCGAGCTCGGCCCGAAGGGCATCTCCGCGAACGTCGTAAACCCAGGACCGATCGACACGGGCTGGATGGATGACGAAACACGCGACGCGATGACGGCGTACCACCCGTTGGGACGGCCAGGGACACCCCGCGATATCGCCGGCATCACCGCGTTCCTGCTGTCAGACGAAGGACGTTGGATCAGTGGGCAGCTACTGCGTACCGACGGCGGTTTCTCCGCGCAGTTCTGATTGGGGACCACACCCTAGGGGTGTCTCTTTAGCCGATCGGCCACCGGAGACGTGCGGCCGTTTCTGGAGCCCGCCAGGATCCAGGGATCTCGGTGTCTCAATAGACCCGCCCGGCGATGTGCCCGGTGATGGTTCCCTTAGTGAGACACGGGGGCTGCTGGTGGCACGCACCCCTGGTCAGGACTCGAGGGTGTTGGTCTCCGTCGCCAGTGCGGCTGCGAGGTCGGCTTCCGAGGGCAGGGCAGCGCGGACCGCGGGCGGGAGGAGGTCGTAGCTGGCGACACCGATCGGGGCCTGCTGTCCCGCGAGGGAGTATCGGACGACGGCGTCGTTCTTGTCGGCGACCAGCAGCAGGCCGACCGTGTCGGCGTGCTGGGGTCTGCGGAGCTTGTCGTCGACGAGTGCGACGTAGAAGCCGAGCTGGCCGAGGTACTCGGGCTTGAACTTCCCGGTCTTGAGCTCGATCACCACGTACCGGAGCTGCTCGACGTGGAAGAACAGCAGGTCGACGTAGAAGTCGTCCCCGTCGACGTCGAAGTGCACCTGCCGGCCGACGAATGCGAACCCTTCGCCGAGCTCGCGGAGGGTATCGATGATCCTGTCGACGAGTGCCTGCTCGAGGTGGCGTTCCTTCGCGTCACCGTCGAGGGCGAGGAAGTCCAGCACGTACGGGTCCTTCGTGATGTGCTGCGCCAGATCCGAGTCCCCCGGCGGGAGGATCTCGGCGAAGTGCGTCGGCGCCGCCTGGAGCCGGGTGTGTGCCTCGGACCGGATCTGGTGCTCGAGGACGTTCCGCGACCACCCGTGGGCGGCCGCTTGGCCGGCGTACCATTCGCGGAGCTCGTGGTCATCGAGCCGGTCGAGGAGGACAGCGATGTGGCCCCAGGGCAGTTGTGCAACAGCCTGTTGCAGAATCTGCTCGTCCGGCCAGGCCGCTGCGAACGCGCGCATGTACGCGAGATTCCGCGGGGAGAAGCCCTTCATCTCCGGGAATTCAGCACGCAGATCCGTCGCGAGCCGGCCGATGACGTTGCTCCCCCACCCTTCATCGCCCTGGCGTTGCAGGATCGTTGCGCCGATCCCCCAGTACAGACGGATGAGTTCTGTGTTCACGCGGCGCTGCGCCGTGAATCGGGCGGCGCGCACTTGCTGCTTCAGCTCGGCAAGAGCAGCGGCATACCCGGATACGGCTGGCGACGAATCAGACATCACCGCTCGGTCTGCCCGACCAGCCGATCGGAAGAAGAACGAACGCAGCGTTCTACGGGATCAGCTATGCAAGGGTGGAGAGGATCCCCAAGCGAAAGGCGACCTCCCATGGCGCAGAAAGTCACCACGCACCTCGTCGACGACCTCACCGGCGACACCATCGAAGACGGCAAGGGCCGCACCGTGTCCTTCTCTTTCGATGGCGGCCACTACGAAATCGATCTGACCGACGACAACACCGACGCGCTCCGCGAAACGTTCTCCGACTACATCGCCGCAGCACGCAAGGTCACCAGCCGCGCTGGCCGCACCAGCGCCGGCAGCGCGCCGAAGCGTGGCAACTCGGAAGAGCTCGCGAAGATCCGCGAATGGGCGAACGCGAACGGCCACGAGGTCTCCTCCCGCGGCCGCATCAGCCAGGCCGTCCGCGACGCCTACAACGCCGCGCACTGACGCCACTCTGCCAGCGGTACAGTCGGCCACCTCGAGGGGTGGCCGGCTGTTCGCGTTCGCCCCGACATGACGTTCACAGGTCGGCACGCCGCACGAATAGTTCACTTTCGTAAAGTGTCCTGTTCATACGCGTCCTTCCTGTCGCGCTTACCCTCCGCGCTCAGACCGAGAGATGGTCTCTTGAAGGAAGGTGATCCGGCGACCCTGCCGGCTCAACGGCTACTCCTGAACGTGATCTAAGATTCAGGTTCACCAACTGCCAAATCCCTCCCACTGCCGAGGCGTTGCGGTTCCGCGCCTTGGCTTGTCAAAACCTCCCACCCATGCTTGTGCGAGGAGCGCTGCGGACGTCAGCCTCCCGGGGAGAAGACTATGAACATCACCAAGAGGTCGCGCCGGTTGACTTCGCTCGGGGTAGCACTCGGGCTCGCCGTCGCAATCGCGGTTCCCACAATGGCTTCTGCGGCGACTGGACTCGAAGCCACACCAACGGTGAGCAACGCACCAAACACCGCCCAGTATGACGCCCAGCTCCAGGCGTTGGCCGGCACGCAGACGGAAGCGGAGATCCACCAGGTCGAGTGGTCTGGCGGCCAGGTATACCTGCTGGTCGACGGCGCAACGGGCAAGGTCACAGCGGCGTACAAGCCCAATTCACGAGTACACACCGATGCTTTGTCGTTCTCGTCACCCGGCTGCACTTCAACCAGCCTCTGCATGACAACAACCTCATCGGTGCCTTATGGCTACACCGGCACCGGGTCGCTGTCCGGCCGCTGGGGCCCATTGAAGCGCTTCGCGGCGGGCGACCGCGAGGCATACATCAACTACGGGGGACATCAGTACAGCTTTCCGCCGGACGGCTTCATCGTCTTCGGAAGCCACCCGGTGACCATCACGCGAATTCAACGCCTCTAAGTTCTCTTAGGATGGGCGCGACACCGGCTGCCCGGTCACGCGCCCATCTGTTCTGCTTGGTGAGACCATGACACGCAATGCACCGCCTCAGCTGGGCGAATCACGATGGAGTAGCGGCCAATGATTCGACGCCTACGCAACCTGTCGCTGCGCGCGCGCCTGACGCTCGGGAGCGTAGGGGTCGCCGCGCTGGTCATCGCCGCGCTGGTCATGGTGATGCGCGTTCAGGTGGACAACGTTGTCGCGAACGCAACCCGCACATTGCTTCGCGCGGACGCGAGCCCGTACGTGACGGAAGTGGAACGCTCAGCGGACCCGAGTTTCCGTGCGCCAGGAAACGGGCAGCTTGTCGCCGTCCTCGATCCGAGCGGCAAGCGTGTTCTTTCATCAATCGAACAGCATTCGCTGCTGCGGAAGCTACCCGAGATCGCGCGATTTGACGACGGCTCCTCAACGGCGATCCAGGCTGGCTCGTCGTACCGGGTCGTCGTCGATCATCCGCAAAGCGCCTCGGGGCGTTGGACCGTAATCGCCGCAAGTGACGCTCAGGGAGAGGCGCTCGTCATCGACTCGCTGACCGGCGGCGTCGTCGTCGCCGGCGTGCTGGTTCTGGCCTGTTTCGGCGGCGCGACATGGCTGTTGTCCTGCGCCGCGCTCAGGCCCGTCTCGAGGATGCGTCGCGAAGCAGAACGACTCAGCGCCGGAGAAGCCGACGCCGACCTTCCCGTTGGAGACGCTCGGGACGAACTCCAAGCTCTTGCACGCACCTTGAACGAGTTCTTGAGCAGGACGCGCGACGCTGCCGCACGCGAGCGCCAGATGGTATCCGACGCGAGCCACGAACTCCGCACCCCCCTCGCCATACTCACCACGCAACTGGAACTCGCTTCACTCGACAGGGGCGACGCCGCCGCACTCCAAGTTCACGTCAAGCAAGCGCAGCACAACGTCGCGCGACTCGCGCGACTCGCGAACGACCTCCTTACCCTCTCCCGAGCGGACGAAGCCGAACGCGTGGACTCGACGTCGCGAACGCTCACCAGTTGGGAAGAGCTCAGCGATGAAGTACTGGTAGCAGTAGACCGCCTACGAATGATCGCAGCCGCAAAAAACATCACGATCGAATTCGACATCGATCCGCAAGACGGATCCGACTCGGAAGAAAATGCAACGCAGGAACCCCACGTGTTCCGACTGGATCGCCGCGGAATGAGTCAACTCATCACCAACACTGCCAGCAACGCGATCGACGCACTCCCGGAATCTGGGACGATCACAGTCGCCTGGTCGCTGGAAGACAGCTCCGCCCGGCTGACGGTCACTGATGACGGCCCCGGTGTGCCTCCGGACTTCATCGCCGTGGCGTTCGACCGATTTACCAGGCCGGACAAGGCGCGTACAGCGCGACCGACTGACGGCCAGCCGAAACTCGGAGGATCCGGACTCGGCCTCGCGATCGTCCAAGCCACAGCCCAGCTCGCCGGAGGCACTGCTTCAATGCGTAATCTCGACCCGCGCGGACTGGAAGTCACCGTCGTGATTCCACGGATAAGCCCCGAAAAGCCCAAGATAACTAAACGAGAGCGGCGTTTTGGGCACGCAAACACCGGGAAAGCCGGCTGAAACCGTCGGCCGCACGCCACGCACCGGCGTCCTCCGCACAGCCCCCCCCCCC
>NZ_JMLI01000021.1:0-191032 GCF_000686685.1 Curtobacterium sp. UNCCL17
TGACCGTGTCGTCGTCCTCAGCGTTCACCGTGCGACCATCCGGAGCGATCCCGACCGCGCGGTCGGAGAACACGATGCTTCCGCGATCGATGTCGGCCTGCGTGAGGGCATGGTCCGGCACCGTGCACTCGACGCTGTCCGTCGGTGCGAGCTCGTCCTGCGGGCAGCTGACCCCTGCGCCCACCAGACCCGGCATCGTGACCGCCACGTCGTGCAGCGTGACGTTCCCGATGTTCGTTGCGGACAACCGCAGCTCGACCGGGAGGCCCGGAACCGGCATGTCAGTCGCTTCGAGAGTCGCAGATACTGAGGTCCCGATCGCCGGAGCGGACGCCGTGGTCGGCTGCGAAGCGGAGTCCGTGGCTTCGACCTCTGCGCCGAGGGGCGATCGTGCGGTAGCACCGACCTCGTCATCGATGTGCCCCCGGTCGATGTCCGCCTGGACGACACGACGGGACGGCGTGGCACAGTCCGTCGACGCGCCAGGGGCGAGGTCGTGAGCCTCGCAGACGACGACACCGTTGGTGCCCTCGACCTCGAGCCCGGTCACGGGGAGCGCCCCTGCATTGGTGACGCGCTGTGCGAACGCGATTCCTTCACCGAGATCGGCCACCGCGTCGCTGCTTCCGCTGAGGACGGGACGGTCCTCGACGACGAGCTCGTTCTGCTCGGGCAGGAACGTGATGCTCGCGGTCTCGGGCAGGTCGATCCCGGTGTGGTCGTTCACCGTGTCGGCACCGATCGAGTAGGTACCCGCCGTTGTCGACGTCACGTCGACCGTGACCGTGCAGGAAGCTGCCCCAGCGGCGAGCCCACCCGAGACAGTGACCGTCGAAGAGCCCCCGTCCGCCGCGACGTCGGCTTGTGCGCAGGTGGTCTCGGCACGCGGGTCGGCCGACAGCACGAGGTGGTCCGGCAACGTGTCCGAGAAGGACCAGCCCGACTTCGCACCGTTCTCGGACGTGTTCTGCACGGTGAACGTCAACCGTGCGGACTCGCCGACGAACGGAGTGGTCCCGTCGAATGCGTTCGCGAGACGCGGTGTGGCGTCGTACATCGTGACACCGTCGATCGCTCCGTCGTTCCCCGAGTAGTTCCCCTGCCGGTTCCGCATCGTCCAGCCGACCGCATCGTTCGAGACCAGCAGCGCTGCATCAGCAACGAAGTGCCCCCCGCGGACCTGGTGCCCACCGACCGAGTACGCCTTGGTCCCCGCAGTGGTGCACGGGTCGATCGCGGAATCGGTGACGGGACGCTCTCGCCCGCCGTCGACGAGGGAGAACACGAGCGACGGGTGGGCGAAACCGCTGCACGCCGACGCGGCGGCATCGACTCCGAAGGAGATGAACCGGTCGGTGCCGCCGATCGGAACGTCGCGCACTGACCCGACTTGCACACTCCCCGGCGTGGTGGACCGGTCCCAGGTCCAAGCGCTGACGGCGTGGTTCGTGCGTGGGTCCCCACCGTTGATCTGGCCGAGCACGTAGGCGAGTTCGCCCACACTCCCCTGGTCGCTGTGACAGGTCGGCGCGGTCGGCGCGACGAAGTTCGTGATGATGCCGTTGCACTGCGCCGCGCTGACCCACTCGGGGTCTGCGCGGTACTTGACACCGTTCAGCCCCACGTACTGGGTGAGGAGCATCGTGGAGGAACCGACTCCCTGCTCGAAGCCCTCGCTGAAGATCACCTTCGGAGCAGAGCCGCTCGCGGACTTCGCGCCGTCCGCAGCCGGTGGGACAGCTCCGGCTCGCGGCAGTTGCACCTCGGCATGCGCGCCGGCGGCGGTCAGCGACAGTCCGGCCGTGATGGTCGCAGCGACGGCCAACAACGCCGACCACCGTTTCCAGGCTCCAGCGCCCTGTGGCGATGTCATCGGTCTCCTTCAGGTCTTCGTCCGCGCATGCGCTCGGACGGGGGCTCGCGGACGATCGATGGATAGTCCATGCAACATTTTACATTCCTTATTGCAAGACGCAATTCCGCCGAGGCGGACCGCCCTGGTGACGATCGGGTGAACAGAACCGTTCCGCGGTGAACGACGGGAAAACTGCCGCGCGGGCGACCCTAGGGTTGCCCTGGGCGGGGCCAAAGCGGCTCTGATCAGGGTTTTCTGTGAATCGCTACAGGATGGGGTCATCGGTGCCGATGTCGGTTCGTGCCACGACGGCAGTGGTCGTCGGCGCGCTCGGAGCGCTCGTGGGGACCGCGATCGTCGCGCCGCACCTGGTCCCCTCGTCGGCGCCGCACACGGCGGCGGCCTCCGTGCAGGCCGGCACCGACGCCTGCGGTGCGGGGTGGCCGGCGAGTCCGGACCGCGCCCTTGCCGGCCCGCAGACGTTCCGGATCCACAATACGTCCGTCGCCGGGATCGAGGTGCAGCTGGTCGACCCCACGAGCGGCGCGGTCTACCTCGACGCAGAGGGGCTGGGGGCGGGCGCGACGCACGACTACGGCGTCCGACTCCCGCGCGGCCAGTACCGCTTCCGTTGCCTGCCCGCCGACGCGAACCCGAGCACCGGACCGGTCGTCCACCTGCGCGGTGCCGCCCACGTCAGCGACGAGACCCCGGGGATCGTCCCGGTCACCCGCGACGACCTGATCCCCGCTGCGAAGTCCTACGGCACCTGGATCGAGAGCCGCCTGCCGGCGCTGCTCGACGACGTGCGTGCGCTCGACGCCGACGTCCGTGCAGGCGACGTCCGGGCGGCGCAGCGGGACTGGCTGGTCGGTCACCGCGAGTACGAGCAGCTCGGAGCCGCCTACGGGGCGTTCGGCGACGACGACACCGCGATCGACGGCGTCCCCGCAGCCGGACGGACCGCGCTCGACGACCAGCACCTGGCCGGGTTCCACCGTGTCGAGGCACTGCTGTGGTCGGGCGGCCCCAGCAGCCGTGCCGTCGCGCCGGCCGACGCCCTGGTCGCCGCGGTCGCGCACCTGCGCCGGACGTTCCCCACCCAGCGGGTCGACCCGCTCGACGTCGGCCTGCGCGCGCACGAGATCCTCGAGAACGCGCTGCGCTTCGAGGCGACCGGGGCCACCGACGCCGGCAGCCACACGGCTCTGGCCACGATCGACGCGAACATCAGCGGGACGGAACACGCGCTCGAGCCGCTCCGGCCGATCCTGCGGAGCCGCTACCCGGGGTTGCCGGCCACCGATCGTGCGCTGGCGACCCTGCGCGCCGACGTCGGACGGCGCCGACGGACCGACGGCAGCTGGGACACCCTCGACGGTCTCGGCCGCACCGACCGCGAGCACCTCGACGCCGACCTCGACGCCGCACTCGAGCGGCTCGCTCCCGTCGCCGCCATCTGCGACCCGAGGAGGACCTCGTGACCGAACGACCGCAGCACCAGGGCCCGCAGGGGCACCAGATCCAGCAGGACCCCCGGCGCCGGCAGCACCCACGCGGGATGGACGCGGCGACGTACCGACGGATGGCCGATGCGCACGCCAGCCTCGGGCTGTCCGCCGACGGCAGCGCGTGCCCGGCCGGTGGTCCGGACGACCGGAAACCGTCGACCCCGGGAACCCGCGGGCTCGGCCGTCGCGCGTTCCTGACCAGCGCGGTCGGGGCCGGTGCCGGAGCCGCCGCGGCGGCAGCGAGCCTGACCGCCGGGGGCAGGATGGGCCTCCAGGCAGCAGCCGCGACCACCGGCGGTGCCGACGCGGCCTCGTACGCGTTCCACGGCGCCCACCAGGCCGGGATCACCACACCGGCGCAGCGACAGTCGGCGTTCCTGGCGTTCGACGTGACCGCGGCCAGCCGCGGGGACCTGGCCGGCCTGCTCCGGACGATCACCGAGCGGGCCCGTTTCCTCACCCGCGGCGGCACGCCCGCCGACGTCGGGATCACCGCGCCGCCGGCCGACTCCGGTGTGCTCGGACCGGAGGTCGCGGCCGACGGGCTCACCGTGACGGCGAGCGTGGGCGCCTCGCTGTTCGACCACCGGTACGGCCTCTCGGGGCAGCGCCCGGCGCGGTTGCGGACGATGGAGGACTTCCCGAACGACGACCTCGACCGGTCGGTCTCGGACGGCGACCTGCTGCTGCAGGTGTGCGCGCACAACACCGACACCGTCCTGCACGCCGTCCGCGACATCGCCCGGGCCACCCGCGGCGGCATGCAGGTGCGCTGGCGGCAGGACGGTTTCGCCTCGCCGCCGCGCCCCTCCGGCACACCGCGCAACCTGCTCGGGTTCAAGGACGGCACGGGCAACCCCTCCACCGCCGACCGAAGCGTGATGGACGACCTGGTCTGGACCCGCGGCGGACAGGACGGCGAACCCGACTGGGTCACCGGGGGCAGCTACCACGTCGTGCGGACCATCCGGATGTTCGTCGAGTTCTGGGACCGCGTCTCGCTGCACGAGCAGGAGAACATGATCGGCCGCCACCGCGACTCCGGTGCCCCGCTCACCCGCAGCGGCGAGTTCGACGACCCGCGGTACCAGGACGACCCGACCGGTGACGTGATCCAGATGGACGCGCACATCCGGTTGGCGAACCCGCGCACGGCCGAAGCCCGTGCGCAGCAGATGCTCCGACGCCCGTACAACTACGACAACGGCACCGACACGAACGGCGACCTCGACATGGGCCTGTTGTTCGCCTGTTTCCAGGCCGACCTGGAACGGCAGTTCGTCGCCGTGCAGAAGCGCCTGGTCGACGAGCCCCTCGTCGACTACGTGTCGCCGGTCGGTGGCGGCTACTTCTTCGCCCTGCCCGGGGTCCGCCACGCGGACGACTGGCTGGGCCGTCGACTGTTCGCACGCACCTGACCGGGCCCGCCGGCCCCACTGCTTCCCCATCCCCACCGTCCCGACCAGTGAGAGGTTCCTCGTGTTCCGACCTTCCGAACGACGCATCCAACAGGGCGCGCTCGCCATCATGGCCCTGGCGGCCGTCGCGGGGACGGCCATCGCCATCCCGCAGTCGGCGTCAGCCGCGGACAACTCCCTGCGGACCACCACCCCCGTCAAGCACGTCGTCGTGATGTACGACGAGAACGTGTCGTTCGACCACTACTTCGGCACCTACCCGAAGGCCGCGAACACCGACGGCACCCGTTTCACCGCGGTGCGTGGCACGCCGACGGTGAACACGCTCGCGTCCTCCGGCACCCTCACGAAGAACCCGAACGCCTACGCACCGTCACGGTTGACGCCCGCTCAGGCGCTCACCTGTGACCAGAACCACAACTACCTTCCCGAGCAGAAGGCCGTCGCCGGTGGCGCCATGGACAAGTTCGTCGAGAGCACCTCGGTGGACACCTGCACGGGCCTGTACGGATCGCCGGGCCTGACGATGGACTACTACGACGGCAACACGACCACCGGGCTGTGGAACTACGCCCAGAACTACGCGATGAGCGACAACGCCTGGGACACCGGCTTCGGCCCCTCCACCCCCGGAGCGCTCAACCTGATCAGCGGCAACACCCACGGCGGCACGGGCGTGGACTCGGTCACCGGCGCCACGGTGCCGATCTCGACCTCCGTCGTCGCGAAGGACGCCGCGGGCCAGGGCACCGTCACGGCCGACCCGGACCCCGCCTACGACGACTGCTCCGACAAGGACCGCACGTCGACGTCGAACCTGGTGAAGATGTCGGGCAAGAACATCGGCGACCTGCTCAACGCGAAGGGCGTCACCTGGGGCTGGTTCCAGGGCGGCTTCACCCCGACGACGGCGTACGCGGGCACCGGCACCCTCGCCAAGTGCGACGCCACCACGACGAACGTGGGCGGGTCGGTCAGCAACGACTACTCGCCGCACCACAACCCGTTCGCGTACTACGCGTCGACGTCGAACCCGCACCACCTCGCGCCGACGAGCGACCGCATGATCGGCTCCACCGACCGGGCGAACCACCAGTACGACCTGTCCTCGTTCGACACGGCCCTCGCCGAGCACCGGATGCCAGCCGTGTCGTTCCTCAAGGCCCCCGAAGCCCAGGACGGGCACGCCGCCTACTCCGACCCGCTCGACGAGCAGAAGTTCCTGACGTCGAAGATCAACGAGATCGAGCGGTCGCCGGAGTGGTCGAGCACGGCCATCGTCATCAACTACGACGACTCGGACGGCTGGTACGACCACGTCGCGCCCACCATCCTGAACGGCTCGACGGACTCTTCGAACGACACCAAGGTCTGCACCTCGGCCGCGACCAAGGTCGGTGTCGCCGGCGGGTACCTCGACCGGTGCGGCCCCTCGCAGCGGCTGCCGTACCTGGTCATCTCGCCGTTCGCCAAGCAGAACCACGTCGACCACACCGCCATCGAGCAGACCTCGACCACGAAGTTCATCGAGGACAACTGGTCGACCGGGCGGATCGGTGACCAGTCGTTCGACGCTCGGGCGGGGTCCCTCCGGGGCATGTTCGACTTCACGCACCCGCAGCACCGCGAGGTGCTCCTGAACACGACGACGGGTGCGGTCTCGCGGATCGTGTCGACGGCCGTCACTCCGAAGCCGACCCCCAAGCCCACGACGAAGCCGCACGCGGGGACCGGCAGTGGGACGGGCTCCAGCGCGGGATCCGGGGGCGGGGCCGGTACGGGTTCGGGTGCGGGTACCGGCAGCGGCACGGGTGGCGGGGCGGCGCCGGCCTCGAGCGCCTCGGCCGGAGCCGCGGGCGCGGGGCAGACCGTTGCCGCCGACCCGTCCGCGACCGATCCGTCCGCGAAGCGCCTGGCCTTCACCGGCGTGCAGCTCACCGGGGTCACGATCGCCGCGATCGTGTTCCTGATGGCCGGCGTCGCACTGGTCGTCATCCGTCGTCGACAGCTCCGCCGTCGGGCCGACTGACACGGAGCGTCGGGCCGACTGACACGCAGCGTCGGGCCGACCGACACGGAACCGAACGGTGCCCCGGAGCGTCCTGTGCTCCGGGGCACCGTCGCGTCCACGCGCTGCCGCCCAGCGCCCGTCGGTGCAGCGCCCGTCGGTGCAGCGTCCGTCGTCGCCGCGTCCGTCATCGCGCCGTGCGTCGGATCCGTTCCCTCAGACCACGTCGGCCCGGAGGCGCGGCTCGCCTCCCGGCACCACGACCGCCCGCATCGGCGGCACCGTCCGCCACCGCTTCGCGAGCCGACGGGGCCGGTCGTCGTACCAGGCGATGACCCCGCCGGCCACGATGCCGAAGGCGAGCACCCCGAACGAGAACAGCCCGATCAGACCGAGCAGGGTCAGCTTCCCGAAGTCGCCCGGGTCGGTGGTCGCCGTGAACCCGATCGACCCGAAGTCCCAGAAGGCATGCAGCAGCACCGGGGCGAGCAGCGACCCGGTCAGCCGACGCGCGACGTACAGCGTCGACCCGAACGACGCCGCGAACACGACCTGGACCAGCGTCGGCCCGATGCCGGCACCGGCGAGCGCGTTGAGCAGGTGCAGCAGCCCGAACAGCGCGCACGACAGGGCCCACACCCCCATCTCCGGCAGGCGCCGCCGCAGCCCCACGAGCAGGGTGCCGCGGGCCATCAGCTCCTCGAAGACCCCGACGAACAGCACCCCGACGGCGAGCAGCAGGAAGTAGTGCGCGGGCAGCGCCGTCCAGTCGATCAGGGGCAGCCGGACGACGCACACCACCAGCACGAGGATCGGCGCGACCATCGTCCACCGGAGTCGCGTCCGGACCGGGTCGACCGTGGCTATCCGCCACCAGCCGAGCGCCGTGACGAACAGGGCGAGTGCCGCGACGGCGATGCCCTCGGGGATGACGAGGGCGTGCACGACGCTGTCGACCGTCTGCCCGAGGGTCGCGTAGTCGTCGCTCGGCCGTGACCGCCAGGCGCTGATCGCCGCGAACACCACGATCGGCGCGAGCCCGAGCAGCAGCGACGGGGGCACCGGCCAGCGGCGGCGAGGGGCTCGGACTGGGGCGGTGGTGGTCATCTGCTGGTTGTACCAGGCGGGACGTACGATTGGCGGTATGCGCCTGCCCTCCCTGTCCACCATGGCAGAGGACTACGTCAAGCTCATCTGGAAGGCCAGCGAGCGCGGCGGACCCGGCTTGGCGACGCGCGACATCGCGGCGTCCCTGAAGGTGTCGGCGTCGACGGTGTCGGGCAACCTCAAGAAGCTCGACCGCGACGGCCTGATCGAGCACACCCCGTACTACGGCGTCGTGCTCACCCCGCTCGGGCAGCAGGTCGCGGTGGCGATGGTCCGGCGGCACCGGCTGATCGAGACGTTCCTGGTGGAGCGGCTCGGCTACTCGTGGGACGAGGTCCACACCGAGGCCGAGGCCCTGGAGCACGCCGTGTCGGAGCAGTTCCTCGACCGGGTCGACGCGGACCTCGGCCACCCGACGCACGACCCCCACGGCGACCCGATCCCCGGTGCGGACGGCATCGTGCCGGACTCCCCCGGCACCCTCCTCGGTGCGATCGAGCCGGGAGCGTGCGGCACCGTCGACCGTGTCTCGGACGACGACCCCTCGCTGCTGCGGTACTTCGACGAGCTCGGGGTGGGGCTGGGCACGCACCTGCGGGTCGAGCGGGTGCGGGACTACGCCGGCGTCATCGCGGTGTCGCGGCGGGCCACCGACGGCTCAGAGTCCCTGGTCGACCTTCCTGCCGCGGCGGCGTCGTCCATCTGGCTCGCGCCCGACGGCGACTGACCGCGCTGCGAGGGCTGGCCGGCTGGCGTGCGCGGGCTGGCCGGTCACGACACCCCGCTCACGTCCGCCGACTGGTCACGCTCCGTCGCCCGGGAGCCCCGCAGGCAACGGTTCGCGACCACCCGGCGCCCCGCCCACGGGGTGTCGTGACCGCACCGCGGCCCGCGAACGCGCGTGGCGTCGGACGGGAGGCCCGGCGCCCCGCCGCCACGCGCCTCCCGTCCGGCGCCCCACCGGTCAAAACACCCCGCTCACGTCCGTCGACTGGTCACGTTCTGCCGCCCGGGAGCCCCGCAGGCGACGGTTCGCGACCACCCGGCGCCCAGCGCACGGGGTGTCATGACCGCACCGCGGCCCGCGAACGCGCGTGGCGTCGGACGGGAGGCCCGTTGCCCCGCCGCCACGCGCCTCCCGTCCGGCGCCCCACCGGTCACGACACCTCGCTCACCTTCCCCCACCGGTCACGAACTGTCGCCCGGGAGCCTCGCAACCGACGGTTCGCGACCGCTCGGGACCCCACCCACGGGGTGTCGTGACCGCGCGACGCGCCCACCCCACGACCGTGACGGCGACGCATCGTGACCACCCGGCGCTCCCGGCCGGGCGCGCCCGCCGGCCCTACCCCTTGACGGACCGCGTCCGGCCGAGGGCGACCTCGCGCCGGGCGCGTTCGAGGGCGAGCGCAGATGCGGCGTCCGGGTCGTGCAGCAGTCGTTCGGTCTCGCGCACGTGCTCCCGGACGGCCTCGGTCCCCCGCTCGGCGGCCGAGGCGAGGACGGGTCCGACGGTGTCCTCGCCGAGGCCCACCAGGGCACGGGACAGGCTGAGCCGACGCTCGCGGTCGCCGATGCCGAGCTGCACCGCGAGGGTCCGCGCGAGCGACGCCCGCTCGTCGTCCGGCACCAGTGCGACGGCCGTCCGCCAGGCCGCGCGGAGCACCTCGTCGTCGTGGTCCTCGAGCAGCGGCCGTACCGCGGGCCACGCGTCCGGGTCACCGATCTTCGACAGGGTGTGGAGCGCCTGGCTGCGGGCCTGCGGCTCGGGGCGCTCGAGCTCGGGCAGCACGCGGGCCACGACGTCGTCGGCGGGGTGCCGGGTGAGTGCCCACGTCAGCATGTCGCGGACGAAGAAGTCCGACTCGACGGCGCACTGCGCGACGAGCACCTCGAGGTCCGCGGGGTCCGGGGTGGTCCCCGCGGCCATCACGGCCTGCAGCCGGGCGGAGGATCGCGGGTCGGCGAGGGCGTCGGTGAGCGTGGTCATCCCTCCATCGAAGCCCCTCGCGCCGGGGCCGTGTCAAGCATCGGGGCATAGCGTCGGGAGACGTGCGGTCCGCTCCCACCGCACCCACGACCACGAAAGGACCTCCGCATGCCCCGCACCGGTACCAGTGACCTGCACGTGTTCCCCCTCGCCCTCGGCGGCAACGTCTTCGGGTGGACGGCGGACGAGTCGACCTCGCACCAGGTCCTCGACGCCTACACCGCGGCCGGTGGCGACTTCATCGACACCGCGGACGTCTACTCGGCCTGGGCGCCGGGCAACTCGGGCGGTGAGTCCGAGCGGGTCATCGGTTCGTGGCTCCGTGCCTCGGGCAAGCGGGACGACGTCGTCATCGCGACGAAGGGCTCGCAGCACCCGGAGTTCCAGGGCCTCGCCGCGGACACCGTTGCCGCCGCCGCCCGCGCCAGCCTCGAGCGCCTCGGCACCGACCGGATCGACCTGTACTACGCCCACTTCGACGACCAGTCGACCCCGCTCGAGGAGACCGTCCGCGCCTTCGACCAACTCGTGCAGGACGGCCTGGTCCGCTACACCGCGATCTCGAACTACTCGAAGGACCGCGCCGCGGAGTGGATCCGCATCGCGACGGAGAACGGCCTTGCCCAGCCCGTCGCCATCCAGCCGCACTACAACCTGGTCACCCGCCAGCCGTACGAGGCGGAGATCGCGCCGCTCGCGCACGAGCACGGACTCGGCGTCGTGCCGTACTTCTCGCTCGCGGCGGGGTTCCTGACCGGCAAGTACCGCTCGAAGGACGACTTCGCCGGCAAGGACCGTGAGGGCCAGGTGTCCGGGTACTTCACCGACGAGGGGCTCGCCGTCGTGGACGCGCTGTCCTCGATCGCCGACGCGCACGGCTCCGAGATCGCCACCGTCGCACTCGCCTGGCTGCAGGCGCAGCCCGACGTCGTCGCGCCGATCGCGAGCGCCCGGAACACCGAGCAGCTGCCGGCACTGCTGGCCTCGGCGGAACTCGAGCTCAGCGACGACGAGCTGCAGACGCTGTCCGACGTGTCGGCGAAGGTGCCCGCGAGCGCCTGACACCCGCGCGCTGTCGAGCGACGCCGGCGGTCGCGGGCGGACGCAGACGCGGACGCGGACGCGAAACGACGATGTCGCTGTCGTACGACGTCGACATCGTCGTTCCGCGTCGGACCCCCCGCCCGCGCCCGCGCCCCCGAGCGACCCGCGCCTACGCCCCCGGCGCCAACGACCCGGTCAGCGGCTGCCCCGACGAGCGCGTCACGAAGCACGAGATGAACCGGTCACCCTGGTCCCACGTCGCCTGGTCCGGCGCGTAGGAACCCTGCACCTGCACGTCGCCCACGGCAGTGGCGGCCGAGGCGTTCAGCGCCGCGTCGGACTGGCACTGGTCGGCCGCCTGGGTCGCGAGGGCCTCGGTACCCGGGTAGGTGTCGCCCTGGACCGGGAGTCGTGCGGTGAGCTGCCCGATGTGCGGCGTCGCGCAGTCCACCACCGTGAAGGTCTGCGACCACGCGTTCGTGAACGGCGACAGGCACTCCCCGCCGGCCAGGTCGGTCCACGGGTGCTCGCCGGGCAACGCCGGCGTCGTGGCGAACTGCAGCGTGGCGGCGGGCGCGGCGGCCTCGCTCGACTGCGAGGCCGCCGCTGACGGCGCAGCGCTCGGTGTCGCCGGCGCCGAAGCGGCCGCCGGCGACTTCGTCGGCACGGCCTGGTCGGCGATGTTGTTGCCGAGGATCCACTTCGACAGCAGGAACACCAGCACGATGAGCACGAGGATCAGCGCGATCGACCCGTAGATCAGCAGCTGCTTGCCGCGCTTGCCCTCGTTCCGCAGCCGCGCGAAGCCCTCGTTGATGAAGTTGTCGCGTTCGCCGGACGGCCGGTCCGGACCGCCGGCGGGCCGTCCGGCCGCAGCGGGCGCGGGGGCAGCAGGAGCGGCGGCAGCAGCAGGCACGGCAGCCGACGGCATCATCCGCGTCCCGGTGTCCTCGGGGTCGTAGCCGGTGCCACCGAGCTGCCCGACCGCCTCGGTGCCGAACAGGTCCTTGATGGCGCTCGTGTCACTGGTCTCGCGGCCGTCCCACTCGGACTGGTCCAGGTCGTCCGGCGCCGCGGCGGGCAGGGACTCCGGCTGCGGACCGGTGTCGTTCCCACGCAGTCCCAGAACGGCGTCGAGGTCCTGCCCCACCGACGGCGGCAGGTGCGCCGGGTACTCCTGTGCACCGGTGGGTTCGACCAGCGGAGGTGCCACGGTCGGCGGAACGGTCGCGTCGGGCTCGGACCACCAGGGGGTCCCGGCCGCCGGCATCGCGGTGGTCGGGGCGTCGGCCTGGAGGCCCTCGGTCGCGTCCGGCACGTCGTCTCCGGCGGGCCGACGGGGTGCGTCCACTGCCTCGGTCGCCTCCGACGGAGCACCAGCGGCAGCGGCAGCACCAGCGGTATCGGCATCCGGCACGGCAGCCGGAGCAGCCGTGTCCGACACGGGCGCTGCCGGGACCGCCGGGGGCACCACCGTCGGCACGGGGACCGCCGGCGGCACCGGGTAGGTCCACGGTGCCTGCGGCAGCCCGGAGGCCGGGGTGTCGACCTCGCCGGCGACGACCTCTTCCTCGTCGTCGGACTCGTCGGCGAGCGACCAGGACCCGGCGGACAGCGCCGTGGTGTCGAACGAGTCGGTGGTCAGCGTCGCCGGGACCTCGCCGGGCTCGTCGTCACCGATCGCCCAGTCGAACGGCCGGTCGTGCGCGCCGGTCTGCGTGGGGACCGGCCCGGTGCTGGTGATGCGCAGCAGGTCGGTGAAGGTCGGTGGTTCCTCGGTCGGGGGCAGCACGTTCTCGACGCCGAGGGGCTGGGGTGCAGCGGGAGCAGCGGGCGGCACGGACTCCGGGTGGTTCCCGGTCGCGCGGCCGAGCCAGTCGACGTCGGCGCGGCCCTCACCGAACGGGTCGACGCGGCGACGCTCGTCCTCGATGGCCTTCGACGCGGCGGCACGTTCGTCCCGGTGGGTCTGCGCCGTCGGCAGCACGATCGACGACGGGTGCGGCGCGGTGGAGTCCGGCGGGGCGTCGGCGGCGGCGGGGATCCGGTCGTGCAGTGTGGAGCGTTCGTGCTCGACGACGGCGTCGGGGTTCTCGGAGGGTGCGAGCAACTCGGGCGGCATCGAGATGGCCTGCGTCGCGCCGTCGTCGAGCGCCGGGGCAGCAGGCTCGGGCGCCACAGGAGCAGCAGCCTCAGCCTCAGCCTCAGCCTCAGCCTCAGCCTCAGCCTCGGCCTCAGCAGGCTCCGCCTCGCCCTCGGCCACGAAGGGCTCCGGCAGCGGCGCGCCCGTCTCGCGGGCGGTGCGCTCCGCCTCGCGGCGCTCCCGTCGCGACGGCCAGTCCTCCTCGCCGCGCGGAGCACCGAAGATGTCCGCAGCGCTGCGGAGACCGTGGAACGGAGCGTCCGAGCCGGACGCACGCCGAGCCTCCAGGCCGTCGTCCCCGTCTGCCGGGCCGGCGGTGCCGTCGGGTTCGCGTGCGTCGTCCGGACGCTCCTCGGTCACGCGGTCAGCCCCAGATCAGCCAACCCGATGGCCGCGAAGTACGGGTAGCCGGCCGCCTCGATCGTCTCCTTGGCACCGGTGTCCCGGTCGACGACCACCGCGACGGCGGCGACGATCGCGCCCTCGCGCTCGAGCGCCTCGGCCGCCTTGAGCGGCGAGCCGCCGGTGGTGGAGGTGTCCTCGAGCACGACGACGCGCTTGCCCTTGAGGTCCGGCCCCTCGACCTGCTTGCCGCGGCCGTGGTCCTTCGGCTCCTTGCGGACGACGAAGGCGTCGTAGGTCAGCCCCTGGGCGGCGGCCTGGTGCAGGACGGCGCTGGCGATGGGGTCGGCGCCCATGGTGAGGCCGCCGACGGCGGAGACGTCCGGCACCTGCTGCACGAGCTCGGTCATGACCTGCCCGATCAGCGGCGCGACGCGGTGGTCCAGGCTGACCTTCCGCAGGTCGATGTAGTACGTCGCCTTCTTCCCGCTGGTCAGGGTGAAGTCGCCGTGGAACACCGCTTCGGAGGAGATGTACTGGATCAACTGTTCGCGCGCGTCGGTCACAGCCCACAAGGGTAGTCGGTCGGACCCGCAACGCGCTCCCCCAGCCTGTGGGCCGCGGGGTGCCGGCACCGAGGCGGCCTCGGTACGCTCCGGGGCATGTCCCGAGCACCGCGCCGCCCCGCCGTGGAGCCGGCTCCGTCCGGCGACCGGCGGCCCGGTGAGGTCGCCGTCACGATCGGACGGGAGGCCCTGGGCGGCCTGGTCGCGCTGGCCCTGGCCGTCGTCGCCCTGCGCCACGTCATCGCGACGGAGCGGGTCGCGTTGCTCTGGTACGACGGCGACTCGGTACTGCTGCCGCTCGTCCAGCGCTCGCTGCAGGCCGGCCAACCGTTCGAGTGGGCCATGTCGCCCGCGCTGTTCTTCTTCCCCGAGCTGCCCGTGTACCTGTTCTGCTCGCTGGTGACCGCCACGCCGCAGCAGGCCCTGGCGCTGAACGGGGCGCTCGTGCTCCTCGCCATCTACGCCCTGGTGCGGGCGGCCGCGAACGAGCTGATGCCGTCCGCCGGGCGCCCCGCCCGGATCGCGGTGTCGGCCGGGGCGCTCGGTCTGGTCACCCTGCTGGTGCTGACCGAGTCGTCGGCGACGGCCACGTCGCTCGAGCTGGCGTCCCTGCTGCTCACCACGACCTACTACTACGGCGCCGTGCTGGCGATGCTCGGCACCGCGGTGCTCGTGCTGCGGGCGGTGCGCCTCGGCCGGGCGTCGGTGCCCCTGCTCGTGGCGCTCGGACTCGTCGCCGCGTGCACGACCGCGTCGAACCCGCTGTACGTGCCGTGGTCCGCCGCTCCCGTCGTCGTCACCCTCGGGCTCCTCGTGCTGGCGCGGCGAGTGCCGTGGCGTCCGGCCGCGCTGCTCGCCGGTGCCGTCACGGTCGGATCGGTCGTCGGGTACCTGGTGCGGATCCCGCTCCGGCCGTTCGTCTCCCTCGACCCGGCGACGTACGTGCAGCCGTCGCGGGCCGGGGAGACCCTGCGGTTCTTCGCGGCGCTGACCGACGATCGGGCGGGCACGGCACCGGGCGATCTCGGGCTCCTGCTGCTGTTCGCCGGGGTGCTCGTCACCGTCGGCGGCACGGTCTGGGCCTGGCGGGTCCGCACCGCACGCACCGTGCTGGTCGCGACCCTGCTGCCCCTGGTGACCGTCGTCGCCGTGTCCGTCGGGGTCGTCGTCGCCGGGTCCGAGACCCCGCGCTACCTGCAGCCGATCGTGACCGCACCGCTGCTCGCACTCGTCGCCGTGGCCGAGCTCACCCGCACCGCGGTCCGCCGCACCCGCGTGCACCGCCCGCACCGCGGGGTCCGGGCCGGGGTGGCGGTCGCGATGGCCGCCGTGCTCGCGACCGGGATCGCCGTGGCCCCCGGTACCGCCCACGCCGTGGCGACCGCGCGGTACCCGGCGGCGGCGTGCCTGGACCGCTGGGCCGACGGACGCCAGGTGACCGGCGTCGGGCAGTTCTGGACCGTCCGGCCCCTCGCCACCTACGCGTCGAGGAACATCGGGCTGCTGCAGGTCCGGGACACCTTCGAGACGTACCCCTGGCTCGTCGACCTCGGGGCCTACCGTGACGCCGACCCGAGCTTCGTGGTGGTCGGGTCGCACGACCTCTGGACCACCGCGGTCGAGGACTCCCTCGGGCCCCCGGCGACGATCACCCACTGCACCGGGTTCGACGTCTACGACTACGCCGGCACCGCGGGGCAGGCCATCCTGCGGCGCGACGTCGTCGGGAGCGCCGACGTCATCCGACGCGACCGCGGCTTCTGATGCACTGCTGAAGTTGTCCACAGCGGCGCGTTGCCGTCCGATGCTCGCTGTACGGATGTATAGGCTCGTGCTCGATGTCTCGCCCCACCAGCCCCCGCGCCCACCGTGTCCCCGTGCGCCTGCGCCTCGCCGTCACCGGTCTGGCGCTCGCGGGCCTCGTCGGCACGGTCATCGCCGACGTTCCGGCCGCGCAGGCGGTGACCTACCCCACGTGGGACGAAGTGGAGTCCGCCCGCGGCAAGGAATCCGCGAAGCAGGGGCAGATCACCGAGATCCGGGGCATCATCAGCGAGCTCGACGCCAAGGTCGACGCTGCCGAGGCCAAGGCCAAGAAGCTCGGTGACGTGTTCTACAAGGCGCAGCGCAAGGCCCAGACCGCGGCCGAGAAGGAACAGCAGCTCCGCGCCGACGCGAAGGAGCACGCGAAGGTCGCCGACCAGAGCGCCGCGCAGGCCGGGCAGTTCGCCGCGCAGATGTCCCGCTCCGGGGGTGCCGACGTCACCACCTCGGTGATCACCCAGGGCGAAGACGCCAGTGATCTGCTGTACAACCTCGGTGCGCTGAGCAAGCTCTCCGAGCAGGCCGAGCGTGTCCAGGCCGCCGCGAGCGCCGACGCCGCCGTCGCCAGCTCGCTCGAGGCGCAGGCCGACCGCGCCGCCGAAGCGCTGGGCGACCTCGCTGCCGAGGCCGAAGACCGTATGCAGGAAGCCCAGGCGGCATCCGACGCCGTGCAGGCCGCCTACGACGAGCAGCAGTCCAACAAGGCCCGACTCGACGCCCAGCTCGCGACCCTGACCTCCGGCCGCGTCCGGACCGAAGCCGAGTTCGCCAAGGGTGAGCGCATCCGCAAGGCGGCGGAGGAGAAGGCTGCGCGCGAAGCGGCACAGCGCGCGGCCGCGGCGGCGGCGGCGGCGGCGGCGGCAGCAGCAGCAGCCGCGAACTCCGGCGGGGGCTCGTCGTCGGGTGGCGGCTCGACCGGGAGCAGCGGCTCGGGCGGCGGCGGTTCCGTCGGCGCGGGCTCCGGGACCGGCTGGGTCCGCCCGGCCAGCGGCTACGTCATCAGCCCCTACGGGTACCGCGTGCACCCGATCACCGGCGTCGTCACCATGCACGAGGGCACCGACCTGGCGAGCGGCTGCTCCACGCCCATCGTCGCGGCCTCGGCCGGCACCGTCGACTACGTCGGCTGGTACGGCGGGTACGGCAACTACGTCCGGATCAGCCACGGCAACGGCGTGCAGACCGCCTACGGGCACATCGTCAACGGTGGCTTCCGGGTCGCCCAGGGCCAGCGAGTCGCGGCGGGACAGCTCATCGCGCTCGTCGGCTCCACCGGGGCGTCGACCGGCTGCCACAGCCACGTCGAGGTGCACATCAACGGCGCCACCACCGACCCGGTGCCCTTCATGGGTGCACGCGGAGTTGCCTTCTAGCCAGCCCGCTCACCAGACCGCCGTCCACTCCCAGTGGGCGGCGGTTTGTTGTTTCCCACAAGCGCATCGTTGTCATTTCGTACTGCACCGCTGAAATGCTACGTTTCCCCCATCGACCAGTTCGGATGGTGGGGGGACGATGGGGATCGAGTTCGACGACGCAGCCGCGTCGCGGTTGGCCGACTGCGCAGCCGAGGTGGCGCTCTCGCTGCGTGCCAGCGCCCAACCACGACGGAACAACGCCGAGGCCGCACTGCACGACTTCGACGGCGCCTACTCGCGGCTGTTCGAGGCCGCTCGGGTGACGGAGTCACGAGACCGAACCCGGTTGGCGACGGCGCTCGATTCCCTGGTCGAACAGGTCCGGACCGTGCAGCGGCAGGCGGACACCGAACGCGAGCGGTTGGCGGACGTCGCCGCGTGGCGGCAGCGCGAAGCCGACCGTGACCTGGTGCGCGCCGGTGGCGGGCTCCCGCTGCAACCCGTGCTCGACTGGAGCAGCTCGGTGTTCGACCCTGAACCATCGGGCAGGCCGCAGCGACCTTCTCCGGTGTCCGCGGTGTTCAGCGCGCGCTCCCGGCAGCGCACCGGTGGCCGGTCCGGAGGAAGGAGCGGGGCAGATCCCGCTCGGCTGCGGAAGTTCGCTGCGGTGGCCCGGGTGCAGGACTCCTCGACGGAGCAGGATCTCGTGCGTGTGCGCAACGCGTGGACTGTGTTCCGCAACCGTTGCAGCTGGGTCCCGGTCGACGGGGCGTCCTTGCCAGGCGGTTTCGCGGACTACCTTGCCGAGAACGCCGACGACGCGTCGTGGATCGATCGGATCGCGAGCGCGTTCAGCGCCGCTGGCGGCGGTTCCCTCGCGAACGCTGCGCTCGACGTCGCCGGTACCTCCAGACTGCCACTCGGGCTGCAGCGGCTGCTCGATCCCTCCCTGACCCCGGCTGAGGTCGCAGCGGCCTGGGCCGCGCTCGGCTTCACCGACGCCGACGTCCGGGCGTTGCCCCTGTCCACGCAGCTGCAGTTCGCAGGACTCGACGGCGTCCCGGCAGCGCAGCGCAACATCGCGTCCAGGGCCGTCCTCTCGGCCGCGGTACGAGACCCGGAGCGGCTGTACCGGCTGATGGGGCTGCCGTACACCTACGGTGCGGTGAGCCTGGACGAGTTCCGGAAGCAGGTCATTGCGCTTCGGGACGGGCTTGATCGTGCTGATCAGCTTGCGGCTGGCCTCAAGGCACCATCGGTATCGGTCGCACAGCTCGTCGGTTTCGGCCTGTCGAACGGAGCGCTCGTCGCCGCAGTCGTCCTCGGCGACCTGGACACCGCGTCGAACGTGACGGTCAACGTCCCCGGCGCGACAACTGGCGTCGAGAGCATGGACGAAAAGGTCCGGGCCGCCAACAGCCTCCTGACCGCCGCGGGCAGAAAGGGAACCGGCGAAGATTCCTTCGCGATCGTGTCCTGGATCGGGTACCGCGCACCGGGTGCCGTCGAGGTCCCCAGCCAGGCGCGTGCGACCGCTGGCGGGGCGAACCTCGCCTCGTTCCTCGACGGCATCCACGACAGCCGCGGTAGCGCGCCGCGGTCGCTGACCGTCCTCGGGCACTCCTACGGGTCCACCACCGCGGCCGAAGCGCTCGCGCAGACTCGGTACCGGGTCGGCTCGCTCGTCACGTACGGCTCCGTCGGATTCACCGACACCACGACTCCCGAGCATCTCAACGTTGACCACGTGTACGCGACCGAGGGGTCCGCTGACCACACAGCGATCCTCGGCCGGATCGGACGCACCGATCCACGCGACCTTCCGGACGTCGAAACGTTCGGCGCTGATGATTCCCCTGGCGGCAGCGCCGTCACCGGACACGACATGTACCCGGACAGCGGCGTCGGCTATCTCTCCCGCGACGCCACGTCGCAGCAGACCATCGCCAAGATCATCGCGACGGGGAAGCCATGATGAACACCATGCAATCGACGCTCCGCACCATGACGATGGCAGTCCTGACCCTGGGACTGCTGACCGGGTGCGCAGCAGGAGGAACCCAGATGCCCACCGACGCAGCCGGCCTCACCCAGCACGAGGTCGCCGAGATGTCCCTGCACCAAGAGTTCGACGCCTACCGCGACCGCTACGAACACATGCAGCGGCTCCTGAAAGCCGCGCAACTCCAAGTCCACGACGGCGAATGGGAATGGGACAGCGGCGACGTCGTCCCGCAGATCGGCGGCGACGGCGTAGCCCCGTTGCACGGTTCGGACACGAAGAACAGCTACGACATGCGGAGCGGGCGGCTCTGGTCCCCGCCCGGCGCCACCGGCCAACAACGGGACCTGCAACCGATGATCGACTACTTCACCGAGCAGGGGTGGGACAACGAGCAACGCACGGCCGCCGGCGACCACGAGGTCTGGGCCACCACCGGTGACGGCTGGCAGATCATCTACTCGGCACAGACGAACGGCCGGTACACGCTCGAGGTCTACAGCGAACCCTTTTGGACGAACGACGCACGCGCTCTCTCGACGGCCATCTACGGACGCTCGACCGTCAAGTTCCCTGATCAGTCCCTCCCCGGCGTCTACCCAAACTTCCCACAGTGGGACGACCCCATCGTCAACAAGCCGAAGATCTGAACCGATGCTCCGAACCATCACGACGGCAGTCCTGACTCTGGGACTGCTGACCGGGTGCGCAGCAGGAGGAACCGAGATGCCCACCGACGCAGCTGGCCAGACCCAGGACGAAGTCGCGGAGATGTCTCTCCACCAGGAGTACGACGCTTACCGCGACCACTACGAACACATGCAGCGGCTCCTGGAAGCCGCGCAACTCCAGGTCCACGAAGGCGAATGGGAGTGGAGTGGCGGCGACCGTGTCCCGTTGATCGGCGGCGACGGCGTCGCAGCTCTGCCCGGGTCCGACACGAAGAACAGTTACGACATGCGCAGTGGACGGCTCTGGTCCCCGCCCGGCGCGACCGGCCAGGAGCGCGACCTGCAACCGATGATCGACTACTTCACGGACCAGGGGTGGGCCATCGAGCAACGCGACATCACCGGCGACCACGAGGTCTGGGGGTTCACCGGGGACGGCTGGCAGCTCATCTACACAGCGCAGACGAACGGGAGGTACTCACTCGAGATCTACAGCGAACCTTTCTGGACCAACGATGCAGATGCACTCTCCGAGGCAGTCGGAGGACGAAACGACGCGGCCTACCCCGATCGCTCCCTCCCGGGCGTCTACCCCGCGTTCCCGTCCTGGGAATCTCCGATCGTCAGCCCACCCAAGATCTGATGCTCCGCACCATCACGACGGCAGCTCTGGCCCTTGGACTGCTGGCGGGATGCGCGGTCGGAGGAGACCAGATGCCCACCGACGCAGCCGGCCTCACCCAGCACGAGGTCGCCGAGATGTCCCTGCACCAAGAGTTCGACGCCTACCGCGACCACTACGAACACATGCAGCAACTCCTGCGGGACGCACAACTCCAGGTCCACGACGGCGAATGGGAATGGGACAGTGGCGACGACATCCCACAGATCGGCGGCGACGGCGTTGCCCCGTTACCGGGTTCGGACACGAAGAACAGCTACGACATGCGGAGCGGGCGGCTCTGGTCCCCGCCCGGCGCCAGCGGCCAACAGCGGGACCTCCAACCGATGATCGACTACTTCACCGAGCAGGGCTGGGACATCGAGCAACGCACGGTCACCGGCGACCACGAGGTCTGGGCCACCACCGGCGACGGCTGGCAGATCATCTACTCGGCGCAGACGAACGGCCGGTACACGCTCGAGGTCTACAGCGAACCCTTCTGGACCAACGACGCACACAAGCTCCGGCGAGCGGTGGCAGGACGCTCCCAGGCCGACTTCCCTGATCGGTCTCTCCCCGGCATCTACCCGGACTTCCCCCAATGGGACGACCCCATCATCAACCAGCCGAAGATCTGATCGGATCGAGCACCACGACGGCTCCGCTTCAGCTCGTCGCAGGTCCCACGTCGTCCACGTCGATGTTCCACAGCGCCCGGTACCACGCTGTCCGCTCCGGGTCGTCCGGCAGCCCGTACGCCCGGTGGAACAACGGCTCCCACCCGGGTCCGTAGTTCCAGCCGAGGGCCATCGTCGCCACCGCGATGTCGGCCCAGCGGTCCGCGACGCCCATCGCATCCAGGTCGACGTGCCCGCTCCACCGCCGATCCGCACCGATCAACGTGTTCGGCGTGCACGGGTCACCGTGACAGACGACGATGCGGTCGGCAGGCGGCTCCGAACCGAGACCGCCCGGGCCGCGGCCGGCGTCGGCGTCGACGTCGACGACCGCCGAACGCGCGCGATCGAGCCGGTCCGCGGTCGCCCACGTGAACGGACAGTCGTCGACGGGCAACGAGTCGTGCAGCGCGCGCAGCCCCTCGCCCACCGCGACCACCGCGGTCCGGGGTTCGTCGTGCCAGCGCGGGTCGACGGCGCTCCACCCGGGCACGGCGCGGGTGTGCAGCCAGACGCCGTCGTCGTCGGTGCCGTGGTCGAGCACCTCGGGGACCCGGGCGTACCGGGACGCCCACGTCAGCCGCGCGGCCTCGCCGCTGATCCACGACCCGTAGGCGTGCGGCAGGACCTTCACGAACTCCTCGGCCTGCGCATCCGGTCCGATGCGGAACGTCATCCCGCCGATCTGGTTGTGCCAGACGAGCGCGACCTCACGCCCTCGCGCGACCTCGGTGACGATGCGCGGCACCGGGACCGTCTCGCCCGGCCGGGGCAGTCCACCGATCGAGCGCACCACGGTGATGCTCAGTGCACGCGGTCCGGGCGGGAGGACCCCGACCCACCGCGGGCGATCTCGAGCAGCACGGGCAGGCGTTCGCCGAGCAGGGCGTCCAGGTCGGCGACGACGGCCTCGACCCGTTCGGTGATCTCGCGCGGCGCGGCCCCTCGGCGCGGACGG
Organism: Curtobacterium sp. UNCCL17; assembly: GCF_000686685.1. Classification (NCBI taxonomy): domain Bacteria; kingdom Bacillati; phylum Actinomycetota; class Actinomycetes; order Micrococcales; family Microbacteriaceae; genus Curtobacterium; species Curtobacterium sp. UNCCL17. Next base: position 22,136 of record NZ_JMLI01000021.1, read on the forward strand.
ACCCGCACCCGGATCGCGCGGCCTCCGCGGACCCGGTAGACATCGACGGCGAGCGACCCGACCTGCGGCATGTCGCCGATGGCCGAGGAGAGCGCGTGCTGCACGGCGGTGGACTCGATGCGCACCGAGCCGGCGACGCCGTCGGCCGAACCGTCGCTGTCCACGATGGTGCCCTCGCGGCCACCACCGAGGGTCGTCAGCACGACGAGGGCGAGCACACCGAGCACGACGCCACCGCCGAGCACGCAGGTCCACGCGAACACCGAGTCGTCACGCGATGCCCCGGTGCCGAGTCCGGCGAGGGCATCGCCGACCGTGCGCCACCACGAGGCGACGAGGGGCAGGCCCTGGGCGGTCTGCACCAGGATCGCCGCCACCCCGGCGACGAGCAGGACGAGCCCGAGCACGACGAGCGCCGTCCGGCCGAGCCCACGGTTCGTGGCGTTCATCCGTCCACCCGCCCGGTCGGCTGCACCCGGACCCGCGCGGCCAGCGGCGGCTGCGCGTCGATGGCGGCGAACTCCCGCTCGACGGCCTCGGTCGCGGCGACCGCGGGGACGTCCACCCCGGCTGCGGGCCGGAGCACGACGTCGACCGTGCGGCGGCCGACGGTGCCCACGGCGGCGTCGGCGCCCAGACGGGTCGCGGAGCGGGCGGCGCGGGCCGCAGCGGAGGCCAGGACCTCGTCGTCGACGACCACTGCGAGCCGGTCGGACGACATCACGTGCCGCGGACGGCGCTGGGGCAGGATCCCCTGCAGCAGCAGGACGAGCCCGATCAGGGCCACGACGGCGCCGATGCCGATCACGACGGTGGTCTCGAGGCCGTCCGGGGCCGCGAGCGCGGCGTCGACCACGGCACGGGGGTCGACGCCCAGGACGTTCTGGTCGAGCAGGACGAGCGCACCGGCGAAGACCGCCGCGGCGGCGAGCAGCAGTGCGATGAGCATCGCGACGAGGACTGCGGCAGAGCGGGAGACGTGGGTCTCGCGGCGCAGCAGGCGACGGTAGGTGGCGCGGTGGTCGTCCTGCGAGGGGCCGGCGGGGACGACCGGCTCGGCGCTCCCGACGGCGGGGGCGGCGGTCACCGGACCCTCCGCGGGGTGTCCACGACCGACGAGGCGAAGGTCACGGTCACGCGGGCGACCTGTCGGCCGGTGATGGTGCGGAAGCGCTCGGCGATCGTGCCGCGAGCCCGGTGCGCCGCGGCGACGACCGGTTCGTCGGGGAGTGCGTGCGAGCCCAGCACCGGCAGGGCGAGCGGGGCGGTGATCTCGACCGCCAGGGCGCCGCGACCATCGTCGGCGACCCGGGCACGGACCTCCCGGAAGGCCACGCGCAGTGCTTCGGCGGCGACCGCCTGAGCGGTGTGCACCAGCGCCGACGTGCCGATGCGGTCGGAGCCGCGGAGCCGGACGCCGCTGTCGCCGGTCGTGGCGACGGCGGCGTCGCTCACGACGAGCTCCGGCGTCCGCGCAGCACGTCGAGCAGGCGGCGGAAGTCGACGTCGCCCGTGACGATGCGGGCGACCAGAGCGCCGACCGCCATGCAGACGGCGACGACCACGAACGCCCAGAACCCGAGCGTCACGGCGACGATCGCGAGCAGGGCGCCGGTGCCCATCCCGACGACGGTGGCGTTCACCGGACTCGACCGTCCCGGGTGTCGAGATCGTCCGCGACGCCGTTGAGCGCCGGGATGTTCACGTCGTTGATGGCGATGTTGACCTCGGTGACCTCGAGGCCGACGAGTTCGGTGACGGCGTTCGTCACGGCGGCGCGGACCGCGGAGGCGACCTCCATCATCGGCGTCGGGTAGTCGACGACGATGGTCAGGTCGACCGCGACCTGGGTCTCACCGACCTCGACGCGGACGCCCTGGCCGAGCGCGCTCGAGCCGATGGCGTCGCGGATGGCACCGAACGCCCGCGAGGCGTTGCCGCCGAGCGCGAAGACACCGGGGACGTCGCGGGCGGCGATGCCCGCGACCTTCGCGACGACCGTGTCGTCGATGATGGTCCTGCCCTTGGCGGTGACCTGCGTCGTGGTGGTGCCGGCGGGCTGGGTGCTCCCGGCCCCGGTGCCGGGCGTGGCCCCGGTCGTGGTCCCGTCGACGCGGTTCGTCGTCGATGCCATTGCTGCCTCCGTGCGATCGATTGCTGGCCTCCAGCGAACACCATCGTGCCGTACGCCGCACAGGCGGCGCACGTGCCGTACGCCGCACAGGCGACGCACGCCGGACGCCGCACAGGCGACGCACGTGCCGCACGCCGCACAAGCGACGCACGCGCCGACCTCGTCGTCAGTCGGCACCGGTAGGTTCTTGTTCCATGCGCGTCGCGACCTGGAACGTGAACTCCGTCCGCACCCGAGTGGGTCGGATCGTCGACTGGCTGGTGCGTGAGGACATCGACGTCCTCGGCATGCAGGAGATCAAGTGCAAGCCGGAGCAGTTCCCGGTCGAGCAGTTCGAGGCCGCGGGGTACCACGTCGAGGCGCACGGTCTGAACCAGTGGAACGGCGTCGCGTTCGCCAGCCGGCTGCCGATGGAGGACGTCACCCGCGACTTCCCCGGCCAGCCCGGGTTCCTGAAGGGCCACGAGGGGCCGGACCTGCCGGTCGAGGCCCGCGCGATCGGCGTCACGGTCGACGGCGTGCGGCTCTGGAGCCTCTACGTGCCGAACGGCCGCGAGCTCGGCGACCCGCACTACACGTACAAGCTCGACTGGCTCGCCCAGCTGGCCGACCGCACCTCGGAGTGGATCCAGGCGTCGCCGGAGACCCCGCTCGCGCTGATGGGCGACTGGAACGTCGCACCGCTCGACCAGGACGTCTGGGACATGCGGGTCTTCGAGGGGTCGACCCACGTCAGCGACCCCGAGCGGGCCGCGTTCCGCGAGTTCGAGGCGCGGGGTCTGCAGGACGTCGTCCGCCCGATCGTGCCCGACGGCTACACCTACTGGGACTACAAACAGCTGCGGTTCCCGCGCAACGAGGGCATGCGCATCGACTTCGTCCTCGGTTCGCAGGCCTTCGCGGACGTCGTCACCGACGCCTCGATCCACCGGAACGAGCGCAAGGGCGACGCCCCGAGCGACCACGTGCCCGTGGTGGTCGACCTCGACCTGGACACGTCGCTCGACGACGACCGACCGATGATCTTCTGATCGGGGTCGGGTCCCCCGGCCCGGAGCGACGACGCACGTCCGGCTCTGTTACGCCCGGCGTCCGCCGTGATTGAGCCGTCCGTCACGCCGACGTAGGTTTCCTGCACCGAACCCCTTCGAGAGCAGGTGAAGCCATGTCCCGCACGACGATCCTTCCCATCCAGCGCCTCATGGCGACCGCGGCCCCCGGTGCGTGGCGCGACGGCATCGTCGTCGAGACCCGCGCAGCCGACGCCGTGGTGCTGTTCCTCGACGGGAGCATCACGCAGCTGCGGGTGGCGGACGCCGACGGCGTCCTGTCGGTCGGCGAGCCGGTCGCCCACCACCCGGTCGCAGAGATCCTCAGCGCCGGCGGTCGACAGACCACCGCACGCGTCGCGTAGCGCAGGCGGAGCGGTTCAGGCGGAGCGGTTCAGGCCGCCATCGAGTCGAGCATCGCCTGGCACTTCGACACCATCTCGTCGCAGGCCATGGCGCAGTACCGGCACGACTCGTCCATGTCCTGGTGCTGGCGGCACTCGGCGGCACATGCGGTGCCCATCGCGACGACGGCCATGAGCATCGCCTGCATCGCGGCGGTGTCCATCCCCATCGGACGCATCATCATCCGCATGCCGGTGTCGGCGAGCATCGCGGTGTTCGAGCACATCGCGGCGCAGGTCGCCATCTCGCCGCCCATCCGCATGTCGGCCGCGGAGCACATCGTCGCCGCCATCGACGCGGCGTTCATCGCCATCATCGTGTCCTGCATCATGTCCATGTCCATGTCCATCTCCATGGGCATGTCCGTCATCGACATGTTCTTCATCATCGCCATCGTGTCCATCGCCGGTCTCCTCGTCGTGGTCATCGGTCACGGGGCGGTCCGCCCCGCGTGCCCGCCAGGGTACGCGCGTGCCGTCCGCGCTTCGTGAGCAGAACGGGTCGGGTCGGCGGACGCGACCCGACCTCTGCTGCTCACCATCCGCGGTGGTCGCCACCACGGCCGGACGGGAGGCCCGGTTCGGCCCCGCCACGGGCCTCCCGTCCGCCGCGTCGCGCGACCACGGCGCGCTACGGGTGCAGCAGGGCGGCGATCGCGACGAGCACGGGCACCGAGCCGAGCGTCGAGATGAGCACGACGTCGCGCGCCACCGGGACCGCTGCCCCGTACCGCTGCGCGTAGTTGAAGACGTTCTGCGCCGCCGGCAGGGCGCCGAGGGTGGTGAGCACGAAGACCTCCTGGTCGCCGAGCCCGAACACGAAGCGTGCGAACACGAACGCCACGGCCGGCATCACCACGAGCTTGATCGACGACGCGACGATGACGTCGGTGCGGATCGCCGGGTCCCGCAGCGGGGTCGCACCGTGCAGGCTCATCCCGAACGACAGCAGCACGACGGGCACCGCGGCCGCGCCGACGAGCGAGAACGGCTCGAGCACCGGGTCGGGCAGCGTGGTCCCCGTCGCCGAGCACACGAGCCCGACGAGCGAGGCGATGATGATCGGGTTCCGGAACGGCCCCGCGATCCGCCGACCCCACCCGCCGCCTCCCGCGGTCGCAGCGTCGAGGATCGTCAGCGCGATCGGGGCCATCACGACGAGCTGCAGCAGGATCACGGGCACGACCGCGGTCGCCTGGCCGAGCACGTACACGGCCACCGGCAGTCCGATGTTGTTCGCGTTGACGTAGCTGGACGCCAAGGCGCCGACGGTGGTCGTGGTGACGGGGCGGCGCAGCACGAGACGGAACACGGCGGCGGCACCGAGGGCGACCACGGCGGCACTCAGCAGCGAGACCCAGAGCATCGACGACAGCAGCGACGCGATGTCGGCGGTCGCGATGGTGTGGAACAGCAGGCACGGCATCAGCACGAAGAACGCGAGCCGACTCATCACGAACTGCGCGTGCGGGCCCAGCAGACCGATGCGTCCGACGACGTACCCACCGGCGATGATCGCGCCGATGATCGCGAAGCCGGTCAACACGCCACCCATCCCGTCCATCCTGGCACCTGCCGGCGGTGATGTGACGTCACTCAGGTCGGAAATGCGTACGCATCGAATACCGTTGAGCGCATCATGACCTCGACGAACGCCGACACCCTCACCCGGTCCACCGACTCCAGCCAGCCGCTCGTGCCGCTGCTCGAGGAGCGCTGGAGCCCGCGCTCCTACGACGAGACCGCGACGATCTCGGACGACCAGCTCGACGCCGTCCTCGAGGCCGCTCGCTGGGCCCCCTCGGCCATGAACTTCCAGCCCCGACGCTTCATCGCCGGCCGCCGTGGCACCGAGACGTTCCGGAAGATCAACGAGAACCTGCTCGGCTTCAACGCCGCCTGGGCCTTCCGCGCCAGCGCCCTCGTCGTCGGCGTGCTCGAGACCGTGACCGCCGACGGTGAGGAGCGCCCCTTCGCGCAGTACGACCTCGGCCAGTCGCTCGCCGCCCTGACCGTGCAGGCGCACGCCGAGGGGCTGCACGTGCACCAGATGGCGGGCATCGACGCCGCCGGGCTCCGCGCCGCGTTCGACCTGCCCGAGCGGTTCCTGCCGTACACGGTCACGGCCGTCGGCACCGTCGCGCACCCGTCGCAGCTCGACGACAAGGCCGCCGAGCGCGAGGTCGCCCCCCGCACCCGCATCCCCCTCGACGAGGTCGTCCTCGTCAAGGAGTGAGCACCGGCGGCATCGCCGCCCGCGATCGCCACGACGGCCGTGTCCCTGCGAGGGCGCGGCCGTCGGCGTACCATGACGTGACATGGATCAGCACCAGGACGACGCCCCGCCGGAGATGAACTTCTACACCCGGAAGTGGGTGCGACCCGAGGACCTCAACGCCAACGGCACCCTGTTCGGCGGCAGCCTGCTCCGCTGGATCGACGAGGAAGCCGCGGTCTACGCGATCATCCAGCTCGGCAACGGCAAGGTCGTCACGAAGTACATGTCGGAGATCAACTTCCTGTCCTCGGCCAAGGAGGGCGACATCGTCGAGATCGGCCTCGTCGCCACCCGGTTCGGCCGGTCGTCGCTGACCATGCGGGCCGAGGCGCGCAACCTCTTCACGCACCGCAGCATCCTGACGATCGACGAGGTCGTCTTCGTGAACCTCGACGAGGACGGCAACCCCGCCCCGCACGGCTACACGGACATCACCTACGCCCGCGACCGGGTCCCCGCCACGCACCGCGCGTGACCCCGCAGACATCGCGCAGCACCCGGGCACCCGGGTGGTCGCACCCTGCGGGTGGTCGGCGGGCTCTGGCAGGATCGGTGGCATGACCACGCCCCGCCTCGTCGCCTTCGACCTGGACGACACGCTCGCCCCGTCGAAGTCCTCCCTCGACCCCCGCATGCTCGAGACCTTCGCGTCCCTGCTCGAGGTCGTGCCGGTCGCGGTCATCTCCGGCGGCAACTTCACCCAGTTCGAGCAGCAACTGGTCACCCCGCTCCGGCAGCGCGAGGGCCTGACGCTCGACGCCCTGCACCTCCTGCCGACCTGCGGCACCCGGTACTACCGCTGGGAGGACCAGGACTGGGCACTGCAGTACGCCGAGGACCTCACCGACGAGCAGAAGGACCGCGCCCTCGCCGCGGTCGAGGCCCGTGCGAAGGAAGCCGGGTACTGGGAGTCCGAGACCTGGGGCGCCATCCTCGAGGACCGCGGGTCGCAGATCACGTTCTCCGCCCTCGGCCAGTCGGCCCCGGTGGACGTCAAGAAGCAGTGGGACCCGACCGGCGAGAAGAAGGACCACCTGCGCCGTCTGGTGCAGCAGGACCTGCCCGACCTCGAGGTCCGCTCGGGCGGCTCCACGAGCATCGACATCACCCGCAAGGGCATCGACAAGGCCTACGGCATGCAGCGTCTCGCCGAGATCACCGGCATCGCGCTCGACGACATGCTCTTCGTCGGCGACCGGCTCGACCCCGAGGGCAACGACTACCCGGTCAAGGGGCTCGGCGTCCCCTGCCACGCGGTCGAGGGCTGGGAGGACACCGACGCGTTCCTGACGGAGCTCATCCCCACCCTGCGCTGAGCGCGCGGCGGACGGGAGGCCCGTGGCGGGCCCGCACCGCGCCTCCTGTCAGTCCGCGGTCGCGTCCAGAGCCGCGAACGCGACCGATGCAGCCGGGCACTCAGCCCAGGCTGCGGACGGCCTCGACGAACGCACGGATCTTCGCGGGGTCCTTGACGCCGCGCTCGGACTCGACGCCGCTCGACACGTCGACGCCGTCGGGGTCGAGCGCCTCGACCGCGGCGACCACGTTGGCCGGGGTCAGCCCACCGGCGAGGATCCAGGCCTCGTCCACGCCGTCGATCGTGGCCGGGTCGACGAGCCGACCGCTGCCGGGCACGGCGGCGTCGAGCAGCAGCAGGTCGTGGTCGAACGCGGCGCGCTGTTCGGGCGTCTCGCGCAGGTAGTCCTCGGCCGCGATGGCGCGGATGGTGAAGAAGCCGGCATCGCGCGCGCGGGCGAAGTCGGACGCCGACTCGCCACCGTGCAGCTGCAGGGTGGTGAGCCCGACCTCGGAGGCGATGCCCACGATCTCGTCGATCTTCTGGTCACGGAAGACCCCGACGGCGTCGATGCCGTCCGGCACCCGCTCGACCAGTTCCTTCGCCAGGTCGGCGGTGACGGTCCGGGGGCTGCCCGCCGCGAAGACGAACCCGACGGCGTCGGCACCCGCGTCGATGGCGGCGTCCACGGTGTCGGGCGTCGACAGGCCACAGATCTTGATCCAGCGCTGGTCGGTCATGCTGTCCATCCTGCCAGGGCGCTCCGGTGCTCGGAGCACGGAGCCGCCGAGCGGGTCAGTGCAGGGCACCCGCGACGTAGGCGGCCACGCAGGCCGCGGTGACGCCGAAGGCCGCGAAGGACCCGACCAGGACGTTCCGCCGGCGCCAGCGACGCACCGCGGAGAACGTGCCGCGCTTGGCGTGCCGGTGCGCGGCGCGGTGCATGCGGTGGTCGCGCTGGTGCTTCACGCGTTCCGGGCCGAGCGGCACCGGGCCGGTGATCTGGGTGGACCCGCCGCGCAGCGCGTTGGCGATGGCGACCGCCGTGGGCCGGCGCTCCGGGTCGCGGGCGGTCATCCGGCTGAGCAGCTCGCGCCACTCGTCGGCGACGTCGTCCGGGATGTCGGGATCGCGACGGAGCCGGGCGAGTGCGGCCTCGATCAGGGTGCCCGAGTACTCCTGCTTGCCGGTCAGCGCCTCGAGCAGGACGAGCCCGAGCGAGTACACGTCGGTGGCGAAGCTGATCGGTTCGCCAGCGACCTGCTCCGGGCTGAGGTAGGCGGCGGTGCCGATGACCGTGCCGTCGTTCGTCAGGCGGGAGCCGTCGACGAAGTGGGCGACGCCGAAGTCGGTGAGCTTGACCGTGCGCGCGAACCCGGACGAGCCCTCGTCGCTGATCAGGATGTTGGCGGGCTTCACGTCGCGGTGCACGATGCCGCGGGAGTGCACGTAGGCCAGGGCGTCGGCGAGCTGCGCACCGAGGTCGGCCACCTCGTAGTTGTGCAGGGCGCCCTCGGACAGGCGGCGGAGCAGCGTCGTGTCGGCGATGAGCTCCATCACGATGAACCGGTGCGGGCCGTCCTCGAACTCGTGGGTGCCGGCGTCGTACAGCGGGATGAGCCCCGGGTGGGAGAGCATGCTGAGCAGCCGGATCTCGCGCTCCTGGCGGACGCGGTCGGCGGTCGTCATCTTGTCCGGGGTCGCGAAGAGCTTCACGGCCACGGCCCGGTACGTGTGCTCGTCACGGGCTTCGTAGACGGATCCCATGCCGCCGGTGCCGATGAGCTTCACGAGCCGGTACCGCGCAGAGAGGACGGTGTCCGCCCGCGCGCTGTCCAGCAGGGTCATGGTGTCCGTCGTCCCGTCCGGAGCCCGTGGTTCCGCGGCCGCTGCCGACGTGTGGACTCAAGGGAAACGGTACGCGTCCGACTCTCGATCCGCATGGCCGTTACGACATCGTGATCGCCGTACTCCCCCGGGTTTCCGGGGATCGACGGGGTACAGTCCGACCTCCACCAGGACGAGGAATCGCGCAAGGAGGACAGCATGGCGTTGTCGAAGGGTGACGAGGTGCACTGGAACACCTCGCAGGGCAGGACGACCGGCACGCTCGTACGCAAGCGGACGAGCGACTTCGAGTTCGACGGGCAGCACTTCAGGCCGACCGACGACGACCCGTACTGGATCGTCGAGTCGGAGAAGAGCGGCAAGCAGGCCGCCCACAAGGAGTCGGCGCTGACGAAGGCCTGAGGCTCAGTCGCGGGCGGGCTCGGCGCGACGACGACCCCGGGCACCGCCCACGGCAGTGCTGCCGGCGGCGTCGTCGTGGTCGTCGGGGCCGCCCGTGCGCCGCTCGGCGCGCACACGGCGGATCCGGCGCACGACGAAGGTCACCACGACCGCGGCGATCGCCACGTAGAGCACGCGGTCGATCCACTCGGTGTAGGCCTCGACCTGGTCGTACTGCGACCCGAACGCGGCACCGAGCAGCACGAGCGCGCTGTTCCAGATGCCGCTCGCGATGATCGTGAACACCGAGAACGTGCCGAGGTGCATGCGGTCGGCGCCGGCCGGCAACGAGATGAGGCTGCGGACGATCGGGACGAACCGGCCGAAGAAGACCGCGCTCTTGCCGTGCCGGTGGAACCAGCCGGCTGCCTTGCGGAAGTCGTCCTCGTCGACGAGGGGCAGCTTGCCGAACCACCGTGTGGTGCGTTCGAACCCGATCTTCGCGCCGAGCCAGTACAGCACCAGCGCCCCGAGGTACGAGCCGAGCGTCGCCAGCACCAGGACGAGCACGAGGTTCATCTGGCCGGCGCCCGCGAGGAACCCGGCCAGCGGCAGGATGACCTCGGACGGGATGGGCGGGAACACCGTCTCGACGAAGAGCATCAGCCCGACGCCCCACTCCCCCAGGGCGTCGATCAGCTGGAGCACCAGGCCGGAGAGTCCCCCGAGGTCCGACGGAGCGGTGGAGTCGCCACTGGCGACGGTCATGGCACGGGCGGTCACGGCAGTCGTCATGCCCTCAGCATTCCTGAACGCCCTGTCAGGACCCGGCGCGCTCCCTGGGTGTCAGCCGAGTCCCATGTGGACGGATCGGACGTGCGCGAGCGACCGGGCGAGCGCACCCCGGGCCACGGCGTCCCGCCCGACGGTCGACGGGGTGAACGCCACCGGGTGCCGGAGCCGCGGCGTGACGATCTCGTCGAGCGCGGCGCAGAACACCTCCGCCGCCGGCAGGACCTCGCCACCGACGACGACGACCTCGGGGTCGATCGTCGTCACGAGCTGCACGACGCCGGGTGCCACGTCGGCCGCGAACGCACGAACGGTCTCGACGGCCGACACCGAGCCCTGGGCGGCCGCGGCGAAGACGGACTCGAGGTCCGTGTCGGACGGGATCCGGGCCTCCAGGCGGGCGGGTGCGGCGGGCCAGCCGGTCGAGGCGATGCCGCCCATCTCACCGGCGGCACCGCGCGCACCGCGCGCCAACGAGCCGTCGACCACCAGGGCGGCACCGATCTGCCGACCCATGACCAGGTACAGGCCGTCCCGGACGCCGTGGAACCGACCCCACCGGGCCTCGGCTGTGGCGGCCAGCTTGGCGTCGTTGTCGAAGAAGGTGGCGACCCCGGGGAAGAGGTCCTGGATCCGGCCGGGCACCCGTCGCTCGACCCACTCGGGCACCGCGACCGTGTAGTCGATCGCCCCGTCACGGTCGACGACCGCCGGGACGCCGAACGTGGCACCGAGCACCGGGGCTCCACCGGCGGGGCCGCCGACCGCGCCACCGACGGGCGACGTCAGCCGACGGACCACGTCCTGCACGCTCGACCAGGCCTGTTCGGCGTCGGCGAGGTCGGTGTAGCGCTCCTCGACGCGGGCGAGCGTGACGCCGCGCAGGTCCGCCCGCACGCCGACGATGCCGTGCAGGCCGAGGTCCACGCCGAGCACGGAGCCGGCCGACGCGTCCGCCGCGAAGCGCTTGGCCCGACGACCGGCCTTGTTCGGGGTCGCGATCGCCTCGGCCTCGGTCACCCAGCCCTGGTCGACCAGGTCGGCGAGCGCCGCCTCGACCGTGGGGCGGGAGAGTCCGACCGTGCGGCCGAGCTCGGTGACCGTGCGGGAGACGTCGTCGCGCAGGAGCTCGTCGAGGATGGCCCGCGAGTTCATCTGCCGCAGGACGCCGGGGGTCGTCCCCACGACACCGGGGGTCGCCACCACGACGCCCGCGACGCCAGGGGTCGTTGACACGGTCTGCTCCACGGTCATAGCCTCCACATTACGAAAGATCATTGAGGAATGGTGGCTCCGACATGCTCGTCCCACGACCGCGCCGCACCGCTCCCGGTGTCGGGGCCTTCGAGATCACCCCGTCGACCCGGATCGCCGCCGACCCGGCGAGCGAGTCCGTCCGACTGTACCTGCAGCAGACCCTGCGGGGATCGACCGGGCTGCCGGTGCGGGACGCCCTCGACGACGCGGCACCCGGGGCCGGCACGATCGCGCTGCGCGTCGCCGACGACCCGTCCCTGCCCGCGGGTCCGACGACGCCGGAGGGCGACCGGGTGGAGTCGTTCCGCCTCACGGTGACGCCCGACGGCATCGACGTCGTCGGCGGTTCGCCCGCCGGGGTCTTCTACGGCGTGCAGGCCCTGCTGCAGCTGCTGCCCCCGGACGTGTACCGCAGCGGCCGGGTCGCGACCGGCCCGTGGTCCGTCCCCGCCGTGGTCGTCGAGGACGCCCCGGCCTTCGCCTGGCGCGGCGTGATGCTCGACGTCGCCCGCCACTTCCGCACGAAGCACGAGGTCATGCGGGTCGTCGACCAGCTCGCCGCGCACCGGATCAACCGCCTGCACTTCCACCTCACCGAGGACCAGGGGTGGCGCATCGAGATCCGGAAGCACCCGCGCCTGACCGAGGTCGGCTCCTGGCGTCGGGAGTCCCAGGTCGGCGCGCACGTCCCCGGGCCCGACGGCACACTCGTCGTCGCCGGGTTCGACGGCCGCCCGCACGGCGGGTACTACACGCAGGACGACATCCGCGAGATCGTGGCGTACGCGGCCGACCGGTTCGTCACCGTCGTCCCCGAGATCGAGACCCCCGGGCACGTCCGTGCGGCGCTGGCGGCCTACCCGTCGCTCGGCGTCACGGGTGAGCCCGTCGAGGTGTGGACGGAGTGGGGCATCGCCGACGACGTCCTGAACGCCGAGGACGCCACGATCGACTTCTTCAAGGACGTCCTCGACGAGGTCATCGCGCTCTTCCCCTCCGGCTACATCGGCATCGGCGGTGACGAGTGCCCGAAGGTGCAGTGGGAGACCGACCCGCGCACCCAGGAGCGCATCCGCGAGCTCGGGCTGCGGGACGAGGAACAGCTGCAGGCCTGGATCATCGGGCAGCTCGCCGCACACGTCGAGTCGCACGGCCGGCGGGCGTTCGGGTGGGACGAGATCCTCGAGGGCGGCACGCTCGACCCCTCGGCGACCGTGGTCTCCTGGCGCGGGCTGACCGGCGCACGCACCGCCGCCCGCCGCGGGCACGACGTCATCTCGTCGCCGGACGACCAGGTGTACCTCGACTACCGCCAGAGCGACCTGCCGACCGAGCCGATCCCGGTCTCGATCGTGCTCACCGTCGACGACGTCTTCGCCTTCGACCCGGTGCCGTCCGGACTCACCGAGGCCGAGCGCGCCCACGTCATCGGCGGCCAGGGCAACATGTGGACGGAGCACGTCGACTCCGCCCGTCGGCTCGACTACCAGCTCTTCCCCCGCGTCGCCGCCCTCGCCGAGGCACTGTGGTCGGCGGACGTCACCGGGCCGCGCGACCTCGCCGAGTTCCGCGGACGCCTGGCCGAGCACACCGCCCGGCTCGAGGCCATGGGCATCGAGTACCGGCACGAGGCCGGGCCGTTCCCGTGGGAGCAGCGACCGGGCGTCCCGGGGCGCCCGCACTCGCGTGAGGAGCGTGCGGCGTACATCGACGCGGTGACGGCGAACATCGCCGAGTAGCGCGCGTCGAGCGGTCGCGACACCCCGCTCGGTTCCGCCGAGCGGTCAGGTTCCGACGTGTGGGCGCCACGCCAGCGACGTGACGTGACCGCTCGACGCGCGGCCGGCGGTGCGTCGCGACCGCACGACGGACGGGAGGCCCGGTGCCAGCTGGCACCGGGCCTCCCGTCTTCCCTGGGGTCGCGTCGACTACGCGGCGACCGGTGCGCGCTGGCCCACCGTCTCGCCCGCCACCGCAGCTTCACTAGCCGCAGCGGCCTCGTCGACGGGGCGACGACGGACCCACTTCTTCAGGGCGACGAGCACCAGCGCGGACACCACGGTCCCCGCCAGGATCGCGACGACGAACATCAGGACGTCACCGATCGCGAAGAAGACGAAGATCCCGCCGTGCGGCGCTCGCGAGGTCACGCCGGCAGCCATCGAGATCGCACCCGTGATCGCGGCACCGACCATCGACGCCGGGATGACGCGCAGCGGGTCGGCAGCGGCGAACGGGATCGCACCCTCGGAGATGAAGGACGCACCGAGCAGCCACGCGGCCTTGCCGTTCTCGCGCTCCGGCTTCGTGAAGCCCTTGCGGTAGAGCACGGTCGAGGCGAGTGCGAGTGCGAGCGGCGGCACCATGCCGGCCGCCATGACGGCGGCCATGATCTCGAACGGCACCACGTTCGTGGCGGTCCCGGCACCGAGCCCGGCGACGGCGAACGCGTACGCCACCTTGTTGACCGGACCACCGAGGTCGAACGCCATCATCAGGCCGAGGATGATCCCGAGCAGCACGGCCGAGGCACCGGAGAGCGAGTTGAGCCAGGCGGTGAGTTCGGTCATGACCCAGGCGATCGGGCCGCCGAGCACCAGGAGCATGAGGCCCGAGGCGATGATCGACGCGAACAGCGGGATGATCACGACCGGCATCAGGCCGCGCAGCCAGCGCCAGGTCGGGATGCGCCCGATCCAGTACGCGGCGGCACCGGCGATGAGGCCACCGACCAGACCGCCGAGGAACCCGGCGTTCATGAACACGGCGATGGACCCGGCCACGAAGCCCGGTGCGATACCGGGACGGTCGGCGATGGCGTACGCGATGTACCCGGCGAGTGCTGCGACCAGGAACCCGAGCGACACGGACCCGATCTGGAACGCGGCGGCGCCGAGGTAGTAGCCGAGGCCCTCCGGCGGCAGGTTCAGCAGGGTGTAGTTGGTGAGCGTGAACACGGCGTTGTTCTGGCCCGAGTCACCGTGGGTCAGCGCGATGCCGTACCCGGACAGCAGGAAGCCGAGCGCGATGAGGAGCCCGCCGCCGGCGACGAACGGGATCATGTAGCTGACGCCCGTGAGCAGCCAGCGCTTGAGCGACTGGCCGAAGTGCTCGTTCTTGGCGGTGGACTCGCCCTCGACGGCGGCGCCGCCCTGCACGCGTGCGGCGTGCGGGTCCTCCGAGGCGCGGATGGCCTCGGCGATCATTTTGTCGGGCTCGTCGACACCGCGCTTCACGGGTCCGGACACCAGCGGCTTGCCGGCGAACCGACCGCGGTCGCGGACGTCGACGTCGACCGCGAACACCACGGCGTCGGCCCGGGCGATGAGCGCCGGGTCGAGGGGTTCGACCTGCGAGGACCCCTGCGTCTCGATGTGCATCTCGGCACCGGCGCGCTGGGCTGCGGCGACGAGGGCGTCGGCCGCCATGTAGGTGTGCGCGATCCCGGTCGGGCAGGCGGTGACGCCGACGAAGACCTTGCGGCCCGCCTCCGGCGCGGTGGCCGGTTCGGAGGCACTGCTCGCCTTCCCGACGCCCGCCTCGGCAACTTCGCCACTCACCTCGTCGTCGACCAACCGGACGATCTCGTCGGCCGTGGTCGCGGCGCGCAGCGCGGCCGTGAAGTCCTCACGGATGAGCGCGCGGGCCAGGGTCGAGAGGACCGTCAGGTGGTCCTTGTCCGCCCCCTCGGGCACGGCGATCATGAAGACGATGTCGGCGTCGCCGTCCGGAGCACCGAAGGGCACCTTCCGGGCCAGGCGCGAGAACGCCAGCGTCGGCTCGGACACCGACGCCGAACGGGCGTGCGGGATGGCGATGCCGCCGGGGACGCCCGTGCCGACGCTCGCCTCGCGCTTGATGGCGTCGTCGGCGAGCGTGGTGCCGTCGGCGGCGCGGCCGGTCGCGGCGACGCGGTCGGCGAGCACCCGGATCACGTCGGTCGACGTGGCGCCGAGGTCCTCGTCGAGGCCGACGAGCTGTGCGCTGATGAGGCGCGGACTCGAGTCTGCGGACATGTGCTTGCTCCTTCGCAATGGCGCTGATCGCGCGGTGGTGCAGGTGTTCGTGGGGTGATCGGGTGGGGAGGGGATCAGGCGGGTTCGGGGGCCGGGTGCGTTTCGAGCACCCGGACGGAGACCGCCGTCGGGTCGGTGTGGTCGAGTGCCGGCACGTCGCTGCCGGGCAGGGCTGCGGCCGCGGCACCGGTGGCGACGGCCTGCGCGAGACGCTGCTCGGGCGACGCTCCCGCGACCTCGGCGAGCAGGTAGCCGGCGAGCGAGGAGTCCCCCGCGCCGACCGTCGACCGGGCGACGATCTTCGGTGCGGCGGCGGCAAACGCGCCCTCGTCGGAGACCAGCACGGCACCGGCGCTGCCCAGGGTGAGCAGGACCGTGCCGACGTTCCTCCGCCGCAGCCGTTGGGCCCCGGCCACCGCGGCGTCGAGGTCGCGCTCGTACTCCTCGGGGTCGCCGCCGACGACCTCCGCGAGTTCCTCGGCGTTCGGCTTCACCAGGTCGATCCGTTCCCCCGACTGCAGCAGCGCGGTGAACGGCACCCCGGACGAGTCGACGGCGATCCGGACGTCCGCACCGTGGCGGGCACGGACGGCCCGGACGAGCACGGCGAGCGCGTCGTCGGGCAGACCGGGCGGCAGCGACCCGGCGACCACGACCCAGCGGGCGGCGGGACCGGTGGCGGTCGCAGCGGCGGTGTCGGCGACCAGGGCGGCGAGGTCGTCGAGGCGACCGGCGAGCGACGGGCCGGGTTCGTTGAGCTTCGTGGTGGTGCCGGTCGGCTCGGTCACGGTGACGTTCGACCGGAGCGGCGCCCCGATCGGCAGCGCTGCGGTGGGGATGCCGCGCGTCGCCAGGCCGAGCAGGACCGGGTCGAGCTCGTCGCCCGGCAGGACGGCGACGGTGTCCCCGCCGCTCGCGACGACCACGCGGGAGACGTTGACGCCTTTGCCGCCGGGTTCCGCGGTGGACCGGGTCGCACGCTGGACCGCGCCGCGCTGCAGTTCGCCGGCGAGCTCGATCGTGCGGTCGAGGGACGGGTTCGGGGTGACCGTGACGATGCGGACGTTCATGCGACGACGACCTCGACGTCGGAGCCGGCGAGCGCCTCGGCCAGGTCGGCGGGCGGCTGCTGGTCGGTGACGAGCGTGTCGATCTCGTCCAGGCGCGCGAACCGCATCAGGGCCTCCACGCCGTGCTTGGCGGCGTCGGCGAGCACCACGGCCCGTCGGGCGGCGAGCACGTAGGCGCCCTTCACGGCGGCCTCGTACTCGTCCGGGGTGCTCAGGCCGAAGCCGGCGGACAAGCCGTTCGTGCCGATGAACGCCACGTCGGGCCGGAGGGCGCCGATCTGCTCGACGGTGGCCGTGCCGACCGCGGCGCTCGTGACGCCGCGCACGCGGCCGCCGAGCAGGTGCAGTTCGAGGTGCTCGCTGTGCTGCAGGGTGGCGGCGATCGGCACCGAGTTCGTGATGACGGTGATCGTCGAGCCGGCGACCTCGGGCTCCCAGCGGGCGAGTTCGGAGGCGACTGCGGCGCACGTGGTGCCGGCGTCGAGGGCGATCGAGCCGGTGAACGTCGGCGGGACCAGGCGCATCGCGGCCCGGGCGATCGCGGACTTCGCGGAGCCGTGCTGGCCCTCCCGCTCGGCGACGCTGAGCTCGACGACGCTCGAGCGCCCGACGGGGACCGCTCCCCCGTGCACCCGGCGCAGGACCCCGGCGGTCTCGAGCAGGTCGAGGTCGCGGCGCACGGTCTCGGTGGTGACGTCGAAGTGCTCGGCAAGCCCGGCGACCGACACGCGACCGGCGGACTGCAGCTCGGCGGCGATGGCGGTGTGCCGCTCGGTTGCGTACATGCCCGAACTCCTTCGTTCCGTTGGGTATCGAGCACTGTACGTCCGAAACCCACAAGAACGCAACCATTCCGTCACGCAACCAACACGTCCACAGGTGCAGGCCGTGCGCTGCAGCGGTCACAACACGTCGCAACCCGGAGGCCGAGGGGTCACGAAGTGTCGGCTGCAATGGCGCCAGCCGACACTCCTTGACCGCTCGCAGGCATGCACGCGGGGTGTTGCGACCTCGCGACACGACGCAGGTGTCGGTCGTCCGACGTGCTACCCCTTCACGGCACCGGCCGTCATGCCCGTGACCAGTCGGCGCTGCACGATGAGGAAGAACACCACGACGGGGATCGAGAACAGCACGCTCGCCGCCATCAGCCCGCCGAAGTCCGTGCCCTTGTTCGTCGAGAACCCGGCGAGCCAGACCGGCAGCGTGTACATCCCCTGGTCCTTGAGCATCACGTACGCGATCAGGTAGTCGTTCCACGCCGCGATGAACGCGAACACGCTCGTGGCGATGACCCCGGGCATGACGAGTGGGAACAGCACGCTCCACAGGATCCGGAAGGTGCCGGCGCCGTCCACCTTCGCCGCCTCCTCGATCTCGACGGGGACGGCCACGAAGAAGCCACGCATCACCCAGATCGAGAACGGCAGCACGCTCGCCACGTACGCCAGGATCAGCCCGACGTAGCTGTTCAGCAGCCCGAGGGTCTGGAACGACAGGAACAGTGGGATGAGCAGTGCACCCGACGGGATCATCTGCACGAACAGGATCGCGACCAGGATCGCCCGCCGTCCCCGGAACCGGAACCGCGACAGTGCCGCCGATGCCAGGAACCCGACGACGATCGACAGCAGTACGGCCGCCACCACGACGATCGTGGAGTTCCGCAGGTAGACCAGGAAGCCCTCCTGCGTGAGCGCCCGCGTGAAGTTGTCGAGCGTCGGGTGCAGCGGCGCCCAGATCGGGGTCATCGTGGTGACCTCGTCGGCGGGCTTGAAGGCGGTGTTCACCATCCAGTAGATCGGGAACACCCAGACCAGGCAGAACAGCACGGCGATGGTGTTCGCGAGGACGCGCGGCTTGCGCTTGCGCACCCGCACGGGGCCCGGCGCGGACGCCTCGCTCGTACGGGGCGCCGTTCTCGAGACGGTCACAGGTCCTCCTCGCCGCTGCGGACGAGCCGGCGGATGTAGTAGCTGGTGAGCACCCCGAGGATCAGGGTCGAGATCACGGCGATCGCCGCGCCCTGCCCGTAGGCGTTGGACACGAACGACTGCACGAAGGTCCAGATGCCGAGCGTCAGCGTGGCCTCCTCCGGTCCGCCGCGGGTGAGCAGCCAGATCTGGTTGAAGACGTTGAAGTCCCAGATCACCGACAGGATCGACACGAGCAGCAGCGTCGGCGCGAGTGCCGGCAGCGTGATCGCGCGGTACATCGTCCACACCGAGGCCCCGTCGAGCGCACCGGCCTCGTAGTACTCCGGCGCGATCTGGGACTGCGCGGCGTACAGCGTCAGCGCCACGAACGGCACCGCCTGCCAGATGACGAGCGTCAGCACGATCGTGTACGCCTGCCCCGGGTGCGACGCCCAGTTGTCCTGCGTGTGGTCCCCGAACACCCGCAGCTGCGTGATGAGCCAGTTGAGCACGCCGTAGAACGGCTGGAAGAGCCACTGCCAGACCAGGCTCGAGGCCACGTTCGGCATCGCCCAGGCCAGCACGAGCACGACGCTGACGATCGTGCGCATCGCGACCCCGAGGCGGGTGAGCAGCTGCGCCACCCCCATGCCGATGACGATCGTGCCCAGGACCATCGCGCCCGTCACGAGCACGGTGCGCAGGATGACCGGCCAGAACGAGGCGTCGGTCAGGACGTCCGTGTAGTTCGTCAGCCCGGTGAACCCGGCCTGCCCGGTGAAGATCGCCCGCAGCCCGTAGTCCTGGAACGAGATGACGACGAGCCGGACGAGCGGGTAGACGACGAGGGCCAGGAGCAGCAGTGCCGCCGGGGCCAGCAGGACGAGCGGCGCCCGCGACCCGACCGGCGACCGACGACCCGCGCCGCGCCCACCCCGACGGGTCCCCCGCGACGACCCCTGAACCGGCCCGTCGGCCCGCCGGCCCCGGGCCCACCGGCCCCCGGTACGAGAGCCGCCGGCGCCCCGCCCGCCGGTGACCGGCGCGGACTGCTCCGCGTCGGTCACCGGCTCCGCAGTGGACGTCATCGCCTACGGCTGCGCGTTCAGCGCGGTCGTGAGGTGCTTCGAGAAGCCCTCGGCGGCCTGCTCCGGCGACTTCCGGCCGGTCGCGACGTCGGCGAACATCGACTGGAACGAGGCGTCGCCCTCGATGGTGGCCCAGCCCGGGGTGGCCGGGGTCGGTCGGCTCGTGCCGGCCGCCTCGAAGTAGGGCTTGTGCAGCTCGTCGACGTCGCCGGCGACCGCGTCGAGCAGCTCGGTGGAGTTCGGCTCCCAGCCGTCGACCCCGAACACCTGGTCCTGCTGGAACTCCTTCGAGGTCAGGATCTTCAGGTAGTACAGCGCGAGCTCCTGGTTCTTCGCCTTGGCCGGGATCCCCAGGTCGGAGCCGCCGAGGAACACCGGCTGCGTCTTCCCCGCCGTGGACGACGGCATCGGGAACGTGCCGATGCGGTCGGCGAGCTCCGGCTTCGCCGTGGTGATCGAGCCGATCTCCCAGGCGGACCCGAGGAACGCCGAGGTGTTGCCCTGTGCGAAGACGTCGCTCTGCGAGGGCTTGTCGGTGTTGATGTCCTGGGTGGACTTCGCCGAGTACGCGTTCTGGAAGTCCTTCCAGGCGGTCAGCCCCTCGACCGCGTCCGCGGAGTCGAGCGTGCCGGTCCACTTGCCGTCCTTGTCCGTCGCGATCTCGCCGCCGGCGTCCCAGACCCACTGCAGCCCGCCGTACCAGTACTGACCGGGCATGTAGAAGGCGGAGAAGTCACTGGCCGGGTTGGCGGCCTTGACCTTGTCGAGGTCGGCGGTGAGCTCGTCGTAGGTGGTCGGCACGTCGGTCACGCCGGCGTCCTTCCAGACCTTCTTGTCGTAGACCACGGCCCGGTTGCCGGCGAACAGCGGTGCCCCGTAGAGCTTGCCGTCGACGGTGGCGGGGCCCTCGAGCCCGGTGAGCCAGGTCTGGCCGTCCTTGAGCTCGTCGCGGTACGGCGTCAGGTCGGTCAACCCGCCGGCGGCCGCGTAGACCGGCACCTGCGTGTTGCCGAGGTCGACGACGTCGGGGGCGTCGCTCTGCGCGAGCGCCGTGGTGAGCTTGGTGGTGATCCCGTCCCACTGCTGGGTCTGGATCTTCACCTTCGCCCCGGTGTCGGCGGTGAACTGCTTGCCGGCGGCGTCGAGCACCTTGTCGCTCAGGTCGCCGTTCATCATCCAGACGGTGATGGTCTTGCCCTTGCCATCGGGTGTGCCGATGGACTTCGTGCCGCCGTCGGAAGCGGCGTTGCTCCCGGCGGAGCACCCGGTGAGGGCGAGCGCGCCTGCGAGGGCGAGCGCACCGAGTGCGGCGAAACGCGTTCGTGTCACGATGACTCCCTTGGTCCGACCTTTATGAAAGGACGTTGCGTATTCGCAATAGAAGACCCTGCACGGCCCCTTGTCAACCGTTGGATCGGTCCCTGTGACCGCTTTCGATCCGCGTGTTTCCGGGGCATCACGGATGTCGAACAGATCGACGCAGATGCTTGACCAGGTGGTCATGACCAGGCATGATCTGCGACTCGCGTCCGGTGGGGAGAAGCGACCGCCTGGAGGCCCGGTGCCGGTCCGCCGGACCGGCACCGGGCCTCCCGTGCGTGCGTCCACCGCACGCGTCAGACGGCCGCCAGGGCGGACGTCGGCGGGATCCGCGCCGCGCGTGCCGCCGGGTAGAGCCCGGAGACCCCGCCGATGACGACCGTGGCACCGAGTCCCCCGACGACGGCCCAGACCGGCAGCGCGACCGGCCAGCCCTGCGTGACGGCGAAGACGACCGTCACCGCGGCGCCGAGCACGACGCCGGCCAGCCCGCCGAGGAACGACAGCAGCAACGACTCGACCAGGAACTGGTCGCGGATGTTCCGACGACGGGCCCCCAGCGCACGACGGACGCCCACCTCGGCACGGCGTTCCAGGACGGTGATCACCATCGTGTTCGCCACCCCGATGCCGCCGACGAGCAGCGCCACCCCGCCGATGCCGACCAACAGCCCGGTGAAGGAGTCGTCCGTGGCGTCCTTCGCGGCCAACGCGTCCGACGGCCGTGTCACGCCGACGTCCTGCGGTGCCCCGGGTCGGACCGCACCGGCGAGCAGGTCCCTGGACCGTTCGACGTGCTCCGGGTCGACACGCGTGTAGACCGCGGTCGGGGCCCCGTCGAAGCCCAGCTGTCCGGCGAACCCGCGGGGTACGAACACCCGCGAGTCGAGGTCTTCGGCAAGCGCGACGGGTTCGAGCACCCCGACCACCTGCACCCAGCGACCGCCGATCCAGACCCGACTGTCCGGGTGCAGGTCGTCGAAGCCGAGGACCGCGGCCGCCCGTGCTCCCAGCACGACCTGCGGCGGCGCCCCGGCGGCGTCGTCGATCCACCGTCCGGCTGCGAGCTGGCCGCCGAGGACCCGTGGCACGTCGCCCCACGCGGCGAGCACCCCGAGGCCCTTCGTCTCGGGCGCCGGGACGTGGTCGTTCCGGTACACACCGGTGTCGGGCACGGTGCCGACGGCCGCGGCCGACTCGACGTCGTCCTGCCGCAGCACCGACTCGAGTGCGGTGGACGGCAACGGGACCGGTTCGCCGAGGCCCTGCGCCTGGGTGAGGGTGAGCACGTTCGTTCCGAGCGTGTCGAGCACCTGGTCGACCTTCGCCTTGCTCGACGACGAGATCCCGACGACCGCGAGCATCGCCGCGATGCCGAAGGCGATGCCGAGCGCCGACAGCACGACGCGACCCGGACGGGTCCGCAACCCGAAGACGCCGAGGCGGAGCAGGTCGACCGCGCCCACGGACCGACGCCGGCTCACCGGGCGACCTCGTCGACGACGGGCGTGACCTCGTGCTCGATCCGGCCGTCGCGCATCCGGACCTGCCGGGGCAGCGACGCCGCCAGGTCGAGGTCGTGCGTGATGACCACGACCGTCGTGCCCGCCGCGTTGAGCTCGCGCAGGAGCTCGACCACCGCGGCACCGGACGCCGAGTCGAGCGCACCCGTCGGTTCGTCGGCGAGCAGGATCGTCGGGTCGCCCACGACGGCCCGCGCGATGGCGACGCGTTGGCGCTCCCCACCGGAGAGCTGGTGCGGTCGGTGGTCCACCCGGTGCGCCAGGCCCACGCGGCCCAGGGCCTCGACTGCCAGTCGGTGCCGCTCGCGCCGGGGCACGCCCTGGTAGAGCAGGCCATCGGCGACGTTCTCGGTGGCGGTCGCGCCGGCCTGCAGGTGGAAGTGCTGGAAGACGAACCCGATGTGGTCGGCACGGAGTCCGGACAAGGCGTCGTCGGACATCGTCGCGACGTCGTTGCCGGCGATCGTCACCGTGCCGGACGTGGGACGGTCCAGGGTCCCGACGACGTTGAGCATCGTCGACTTGCCCGACCCCGACGGGCCGACGACCGCGACGAGTTCACCCGCGGTGACCTCGAGCGACACCCCGCGCAGGGCTCCGACGTCGCCGTAGGTCTTCGTGACCTCACGGAGCGACAGGACGGAGTCGGGTGGCAGTACGGCGGCGGGTGGCAGCACGGCGGCAGGTGGCAGCACGGCGCTCATCCGGGCACCACCACGCGGTCGCCGGCGGCCAGGTCGCCCGTGACCGCGATCCGTCCGTCCGCGCTGAAGCCGGGCTCGACCCGGACCCGCTCCGTCGTGCCGTCCCGCCGCACGACGTCGACGGCGTACCGGCCACCGGCGCCCGCGACGAGTGCGGCGACCGGCACGGACAGGACGTCGTGCTCGGTGGCGCCCTTCGCGTCGACCTGCGCGGACGCTGCCGCGGGCAGCGTCCGCTTCCCCGGGTCGAACGACACCGAGACGTCGACGGACGTGCCGCCGTCCTCGCTCGTCGTCGGCTGCACGTCGACGACGGATCCGGGCATGGCTGCCCCGGCGCCGTTCACCCGGACCTCGACGTCGGTGCCGACCGCGAGCCGCTCGGCGTCGCGCTGGGGCACGGTCGCCGCGACGACGCGCCGGGTGCTCGTGACCTGCAGGACGTCGGCCGCCGCACCCGCGCCGGCCGCTGCACCAGCGCCACCGGCACCCGCTCCCGCGCCCGCACCCGCTCCGCCGGCGATCCGCTCCCCGAGCCGACCGTCGACCGAGGCGACCCGCACCGCACCGTCGACGAAGGCGACGTCGTCCGCCGTCAGCACCGCGGTCACCTCGTGTCCGCGGTCCCGCTGCCACTGCCGGACGGCCCGCTCGGTCCGTGGACCGAACCGGTCGTCCACGGACACGTCGTACCCGAGCGCGGCCAGGTTCTCGTTGAGCTGCCGCACGTCGGAGCCCTGCAGCCCCCGTTCCAGGTCACGCCAGAGCGGCACGGTGTGCCGTACATCGACCGGACGTCCCGCTCGTCGACGGCGTACAGGGCCCCGTCGCGTTCGATGACGTCGCCGGCGCGGGGCAGCCAGGTGATCGTGCCGGCGGCGGCACCGGGGACCCCCGTCGCTGCGCCGTACCCGAGCGTCCCGGCGAACACCTTCGAGTCGGTCAGGTCGCCGCGCGTGACCGTGGCGGTGGCTCCGGTCGACGCGGTCCCGCCGCGCGACCCGCTGCTGGCCGAGGCTCCCGGACCACTCGGCACCGTGGCGAGGGCCCACGTCCCGGCCCCCGCGGCCACCGCCGCGACGAGGCACACCGACACGATCGTCCGGCGTCGAGCGCGCCGGTGGCTCACGACCCGGCTCCGCCCTGGACGGCCTCGAAGGCCGCGTCGGTGCAGGTGCCGGCGGCCTCGTCGAACGCCTCCTGGTCGTCGGGCTGGAACCGGTTCTGCGCCTCCTGGTCGTCCGGGAAGTCCGGGAACCCCTGCTCCCGCAGGCACTCCGCGGTCTTCCGGGCGATCTCCTCGCTGCCCGGCATCGGCTGCGCGGCCTGCGCGTCGCCGGCGGCTGCGGAGTCGTCGAGGCAGCCCTTGAGGTCCCTCTGGTACTGCTCGGGATCGACGCCGTCGGGTGCACTGAGCTGCATCGACCCGCCACCCGTACCGGGGTCGGGCATGTCGTACCCGTGGTCGCGCATGCACTCGGCCAGGGCGACGCCGGGCGCCGCACTCCCGGCTGCCGTCGTCGTGTCGTCGTCCGGTGCCGTGTCCGAGCAGCCGACGAGCAGCAGGGGCAGCAGGACGACGGCCGCGGCTGCGCTCATCAGGGACCGGGTGCGACGGGTGGTCGTCTTCGTGGTGTGGTTCATGCCTCCAGCACACCGGAACGGCTGTTTCGCCCCGCGTGCTCGTCGGGTTGCACCGGCGAAACACGGACCCGGACGAGCAGCCCGCCCGTCGGCCGTGCGGTGATCGACAGGTGCCACCCGTGCGCGTGCACGATGGCGGCCACGATCGACAGACCCAGACCGCTGTGCTGCCGGAGTCCGGCGTCCGCCCCGCCGCGGCGGAACGGCTCGACGAGCAGCCCCGCCTCGTCCGCCGGGACCACCGGCCCATCGTTCTCGACGACGAAGCCGTCCGGCTCCGTGGTCACCAGGACGGCGCCGCCGGGTTCGTTGTACTCGACGGCGTTGCCGACCAGGTTGCCGAGCAGCTGCCGAAGCAGCGTCGGCTCCCCCGGTGCGACCAGGCCGGGAGGCCCGGTGCGGCGCTCATGGGTCAGCGTCACCTCCGCCTCGGCCGCGTCCCGGGCCGCACCCGCGACGACCTCGGCGGTCACCTCGTCGAGGTCGACCGCGCGCGTCGCACCCGCCAGGCCGCGATCGGCCTCGGCGAGCACGAGCAACGACTCGACCAACCGTTCGGTCCGGCGGTTCTGCTCCAGCAGCTCCGCCCGGACCGCTCGGACGTCCGCGGGGTCGGCGTCGTCGTGCAGACCGATCTGCACCGCCGCGCGCTGCACCGCGAGGGGCGTCCGGAGTTCGTGTGACGCCTGGGCGACGAACCGACGCTGGCTCTCGAACGCGGTCTCCAGGCGGGCCAACAGATCGTCGACGGTGCGCGAGAGGCGCCGGAGCTCGTCGTCCGGACCGTCCAGCGCGATGCGCTCGTGCAGGTTCGACGCCGAGATGCGGTTCGTGGTCGCGGTGATCCGGTCGATGGGCCGGAGGACCCGGCGGCTGACGAGCCAGCCGATGCCCCCGGCCGCGAGCCCGGCACCCGCGATCCCGATCGCGGACCACTGCCACTGCTGCACGGCCACGAGCCGGATCACCGCCACCGCACCGTCATCGTCTCCGCCCACCTCGATCGGTTCTGGAGCGGTCGTGGCACCCGGCGATCCGGACGGCGGGCGCTGCACGGCCGCGGTGTCGAGGCCGGCACCGACACCGGCCAGCGACATCGTGTTCGTGAAGAGGACGACCCCGGTCGCCAGTGCCATGGCCGCGAGCGCGAACGTCAGGGCCGTCCGGGTCCGGATGCTCCGGCCCCGGGCCCACCGACTCACAGCGAGTAGCCCTGGCCGGGCACCGTCCGGATCGGGTCGGGGTCCCCGAGCTTCCGGCGGAGCTTCGACATCGTCACGCGGACCGCGGCGGTGAACGGGTCGGTGTTCACGTCCCAGACCTTCTCGAGCAGGTGCTCGGCGGACACGATCCGACCGTCCGCGCGGAGCAGCGTCTCGAGCACCCCGAGTTCCTTCGAGGTCAGGTCGAGCGGGCGACCGTCGCGCGTGGCCATCCGCCGGTTCGTGTCGACGACGAACCCCGCACGCTCGAGCACCGGGGCGACGGGTGCGACGCTCCGTCGACCGAGCGCGCGGACCCGGGCGACGAGTTCCGGGTACTCGAACGGCTTGGTCAGGTAGTCGTCGGCACCGAGCTCGAGCCCGTGCACACGGTCGCTCAACGTCGTCGCGGCGGTGAGCAGGAGGATCCGCGTGAGTGCGCCGCGCGCGGTGAGCCGCCGTGCGACCTCGTCGCCGTGCAGCCCGGGGACGTCACGGTCGAGCACGACGACGTCGTAGTCGTGCACCGCCAGCAGCTCGTCGGCGTCGTCGCCGCGGTAGGCGACGTCCACCGCCATGTCCTGTCGGGTCAGGCCCGTCGCGACCAGGTCGGCGAGGGCCCGTTCGTCGTCCACCACGAGTACGCGCATCGATACATCACACGTGACGTACCTTTGCCGGACCTGTGAAGCGGATCAGGCGTCGAACGGCACCTCGCCGTGTTCGCTGACGCCGGCACGCTGTCGGTAGGACAGGTGCCCACCGAGGTACCCGCCGACACTGACGACGGCGAGACCCGCGAAGCCGAGCAGCTTGCCGGCGCCGTGGTTGCCGCGCTTCCGCTGCAGCCACGACAGCCCGTACAACGACAGGCCGGTCCAGTTCACGGCCTGGTGCACCCATCCGGTGCGGAGCTGCTCGCGGTTCAGCTCGGACCAGTCGACGTAGCCGGCGACCGAGGCGCTGCTCGCCGAGACGACCCCGACGCCGACCAGGGTCTTGGCGGCCTTCGCGTTGCCCTTCCCGCCGAGCAGGTCGAGCACCGCGGCGGAGATCCAGGCACCGAGGGGCACCTGCACCATGAGCGGGTGGATCGGGTGGCCGAACGGCACGCCGTGCAGCAGCTGGCGCAGGGCCTTCGGCTTGGCGAGGGCATTCACGACGGCACGGTCGATGTCGACGGCCTTGTCGAGCACGCTCGCGTGCTCGACGGCGTCGGTGAGGCGACGGATCGCGCGGATCTCAGGCATGCCGTGGACGGTAGACGAACGGCCCGTCACCGGTCCCAGGAACCGGTGACGGGCCTCCCGTCCGTCTCGGTGGGCTACTCCTCGACGATCTCGGCCAGCTCGAAGGGCTCGACCGTCAGGCCGTCCCCGTCCGCCGCGACGTCCACCCGCACGGTGTCGCCGTCGCGGACGTCACCGGACAGGATGGCGCGTGCCAACCGGTCGTCGATCTGCCGCTGCATCAGGCGACGCAGGGGCCGCGCGCCGTACAGCGGGTCGTACCCGCGCTCCGCCAGCCAGCCGCGCGCCTCGGGGGTGACGGCGAGCTCGAGCCGACGGTCGGTCAGACGGCGGGCCAGCCGGTCGACGTAGAGCGACACGATCTGCCCGAGGTCGTCGGCCGTCAGGGCCTGGAACACCACGATGTCGTCGAGACGGTTGATGAACTCCGGTCGGAACGCCTGCTGCACGAGCTCACGGACCGCCTCTTCCCGCTGCACGTCGCTCAGGGACAGGTCGGTCATGAACTGCGACCCCAGGTTCGACGTCAGCACGAGGATCGTGTTCCGGAAGTCGACCGTGCGCCCCTGGCCGTCGGTCAGTCGCCCGTCGTCGAGCACCTGCAGCAGCACGTCGAACACCTCGGGGTGCGCCTTCTCGATCTCGTCGAGCAGGATCACCGAGTACGGACGGCGGCGGACCGCCTCGGTGAGCTGCCCACCGGCCTCGTACCCGACGTACCCGGGCGGGGCACCGATCAGGCGGGCCACGGAGTGCTTCTCGCCGTACTCGCTCATGTCGATGCGGACGAGGGCCTTCTCGTCGTCGAACAGGAACTCGGCGAGCGCCTTGGCCAGCTCGGTCTTGCCGACGCCGGTCGGGCCGAGGAACAGGAACGAACCGGTCGGGCGGTCCGGGTCGGAGATGCCGGCGCGGGTGCGACGGACGGCCTCGGACACGGTGGTCACGGCGGTGCGCTGCCCGATGATGCGGCGGCCGAGCTCGCTCTCGAGGTGCAGGAGCTTCTCGGTCTCACCCTGCAGCAGTCGGCCGAGCGGGATGCCCGTCCACTGCGCGATGACCGCGGCGATGTCCTCGTCGGTGACGCTGTCGTTCACCATCCGGTCGGCGCTCTCGGCTTGTTCGGCGGCGGCGAGCTCGGCCTCGATGCGGGGCTTCTCGCCGTACTCCAGTCGGGAGACGAGTTCGTAGTCGGCCTCGCGCTGGGCTCGCTGCGACCGCATGTTCAGGTCGTCGAGCTGCTGCTTGAGCTCACCGATGCGGTTCAGGCTCGCGCGCTCGGCCTGCCAGCGCTGCTCGAGCTCGGCCAGCCGTTCCTCGCGCGTGTGCAACTCGTTGCGCAGGGTCTCGAGGCGGGCCTTCGAGGCGTCGTCCTTCTCCTGCTTGAGCGCGAACTCCTCGACCCGCAGCCGGTCGACGTTCCGCTTCAGCTCGTCGATCTCGACCGGGCTGGAGTCGATCTCCATGCGGAGTCGGCTCGCGGCCTCGTCGATCAGGTCGATGGCCTTGTCGGGCAACTGGCGGCCAGAGATGTACCGGTTCGACAGGCTCGCGGCCGCAACCAGTGCGGAGTCGTTGATCGTCACCTTGTGGTGTGCCTCGTAGCGCTCCTTGAGCCCGCGGAGGATCGCCACGGCGTCCTCGACGCTGGGCTCACCCACGTAGACCTGCTGGAAGCGACGCTCGAGCGCGGCGTCCTTCTCGATGTACTCGCGGTACTCGTCGAGGGTCGTCGCGCCGATGAGCCGGAGCTCACCGCGGGCGAGCATCGGCTTGAGCATGTTCGACGCCGCGACGGAGCCCTCGCCGCCCCCGGCACCCATCAGGGTGTGGAGCTCGTCGATGAACGTGATGACCTGCCCGTCGGAGTCGTTGATCTCCTTGAGCACGGCCTTGAGCCGCTCCTCGAACTCGCCGCGGTACTTGGCGCCGGCGATCAGGGCGGAGATGTCGAGCGAGATGAGTCGCTTGTCCTTGAGGGAGTCGGCGACGTCGCCGGCGACGATGCGCTGCGCGAGCCCCTCGACGACGGCGGTCTTGCCGACGCCGGGCTCGCCGATGAGCACGGGGTTGTTCTTGGTGCGGCGCGTCAGCACCTGGGAGACGCGTCGGATCTCGGAGTCACGTCCGATCACAGGGTCGAGCTTGCCGCTGCGGGCGATCGCCGTGAGGTCGATGCCGTACTGCTCGAGGGCGGTCTTCTGTCGTTCTTGGGAGTCAGGAGCGCCCTGGAGGTTCGCCATGCGTTCCGTCCTTTCGTTGCGGTGGTCCTGGAGTTGAGTCTACTCCACTCAACTTACGTGCGGTCGGGGACATTCCGGATCCCGACGGCGCTGACGACGGCACCGGCCGCCAGCAGGAGCGCCATCACCACCATGGCCCGGTGCAGCCCGTCGACGCTCACCTCGCCGCCGAGCACCACACCGGCCAGTGCCACCGTGACGAGGCCGGCGATCCGAGCGACCGCGTTGTTCACGGCCGAACCCGACCCGGCCTCGGACTGCGGCACCGACCCGAGCACCGCGCTCGTCAGGGGTGTGACCATCAGGGCGATGCCCACGCCGATCAGCACCAGACCGGGGAACACCGACCACCAGTAACCGGTCGGGTCGTCGCCGGCGAGCAGCAGCAGGAGCGCCCCGACCGCGCCCACGGCCGGCCCGGCGGCCATGAACCACCGCGGGCCGAACCGACCCGCCGCGGACCCCACGGCGGTGGACAGCGCGAGCAGCATGATCGTCGGCGGCAGCGTCGCGAGTCCGGCGAGCCAGGCCGGGTACCGCCAGACCTCCTGCAGGAACAGCGTGACGACGAAGAACACCATGCCGAGCGCGCCGTAGATCGACAGGGTCGCGAGGTTGCCGACCGTGAAGTTCCGCGCCCGGAACAACTCGAGCGGGACGAGCGGCGACCCCGTCGTCCGGGTCACCCGCAGTTCCCACGGCACGAAGGCCACGAGTGCGGCCGCACCGAGCACGAGCGCGCCGACCACCACGGGCGCACCCCACCCCAGCCGCTCCTGTTCGATGAGGCCCAGCACGACACCGCCGACCCCGACCACGGCGAGCACGGCCCCGACGACGTCGATGCGTGGGCGCACCGCCGGGTGCACGTCGCCGGTGATGCGCAGGACCAGCGGGATCGTGACGGCGATCGGCACCGCGGTGAGCACGAAGACCCACCGCCACCCGATGCCGTCGACCACCAACCCACCGACCACGGGGCCGAGGATCGTGGCCGCGCTCGACCATGCCGTCCACGTGCCGATCGCCTTCGCCTGCGCCGCCCCGCGGAACGCCGCGACGATGAGGGCGAGTGCACTCGGCATGACGAGTGCCCCGCCGACGCCCTGCAGCGCCCGGGCGACGATGAGCACCTCGCCGGTCGGGGCGATCGCGCACACGACGGAGGCGATCCCGAAGACCACGAGCCCCCACGTGATGATCCGGACCCGGCCGAACAGGTCGGACAGGCTGCCGGCGACCAGGATGAGCGAGCCGAGGGTGACCAGGTACGCGTCGACGACCCACTGCTGCACGACGAGTCCGCCGCCGAGCTCCTGCCGGATCGCGGGGAGCGCGACGTTCACGACGCTCGAGTCGAGCCCGACGACGAACGACGCCAGGATCGCCACCACCAGGACGATCCGCCGGTCGTCCCGGAGCGGCGCGACTCCGTGCGGCACGGGGGCCGGGACGGGAACGGGAGCGGTCATGTGCTCATCCTGCGGCACGGGGTGCCCGGCGGTCGATCCCGCACGACGAAGCCCCCGCGACCGATGTGGTCGCGGGGGCTGCCGACAGGACGGGGCTGGGTGTCCTAACGCCGGGAGTCGGTGTTCGGCTGCGCGCTCGGCCCCGGGTTCAGGACCGGACCGGCGGCGGGCTCGGCGGGAGCGTTCTGGACGGTGCTGTTGTGCACCGTGCCGTCCGGCGCCGTGCCGTTGGCCTGGGCCTTCTTCTCGTCGTCGGACATCTCCTTCTTGAAGATGTTGATCGACTGGCCGAGGCCCTTGGCGAGCGCCGGGAGCTTGGTCGCGCCGAACAGCAGGATGACGATCCCGAGGATGATCAGCAGGTGAATGCCGCCGAGGTTTCCGAGCATCATGACTCCTTGTTGTGGAACTGGTCGCCGTCCGGTGATCGTCGTCGACCCACGCGGCGGAAGTCCGTGTGCGTCCATCGTAACTCCCCCGCCCCTGGATGCCCAGGCCGGGCCCCGGAACGGACACCGTTCGTACAGGGAAGCGCAGCGCTCAGTACGCGCCGCGGGACCGCAGCACCGACGGGACGGTGCGGGCGAGGATCACGAGGTCGTGCAGGAACGACCAGTTCTCGACGTAGTGCAGGTCGAGCCGGACCCCTTCGGCCCAGTCGAGGTCCGAGCGGCCACTGACCTGCCACAGGCCCGTGATCCCCGGGGTCACGAGGAGTCGGCGGTCCGCGAAGTCCTCGTACAGCGCGACCTCGCGCGGCAGGGCAGGCCGAGGGCCGACCAGGCTCATCGAACCGGTGAGCACGTTCCACAGCTGCGGCAGTTCGTCGAGCGAGGTCCGTCGCAGGAACGCGCCGACCCGGGTCACCCGCGGGTCGTCCTTCATCTTGAACAGCGGACCGGCGCCCTCGTTCTCGGACTGCAGGGCAGCCATGCGCGCCTCGGCGTCGATGCCCATCGTCCGGAACTTCAGGATCGGGAACTCCGCACCGCCGCGACCGACGCGGACCTGCCGGAAGAAGACCGGCCCGCCGTCGTCGGCGCGGATCGCCAGCGCGACCACGGCGAGGACCGGGGCGAGCAGCGTCAGGCCGAGCGCGGCGCCGACGACGTCGAGTGCCCGCTTGCCCGCGCGGCGGCGGTAGTCGGGCGTCTCGACGTGCATGAGCGGCAACCCGTCCACGGGGCGCTCGTGCACCCGCCCGGCGGCGATGTCGGCCAGGGGAGAGGACACGACGAGCTCGACGCCGTGCTCCTCGAGCTGCCACCCGAGTCGACGGAGGCGCGCGTGCCCACCACGGACAGCGCCCGCGACGACGACGGCCGACACACCCTCGGCCCGGGCGTGCGCGAGCACGTCCTCGATGCCGCCGACGACCGGAGCCGTGGCCGCCCCCAGGTCGACCTCGGCCCCGACCGGAGCACAGTCCGTCACGACGGCACGCACTCGGTAGCCGGCACTCGGTGCGGCGGCGATCCGCGCGCCCACGTAGCGGACGTCCTCGGCGTCGCCGACGATCAGGACGTCCTGCAGGTGCTCACCCCTGGCGCGGCTGCGGGCGAGCACCGTCCGGACCCCCTTGCGGCCGAGCGCCAGGAAGACGAGTCCCAACGGGAAGGCGATCGCGACGTACCCGCGAGCCAGGTCGAGCTGCGCTGCGTACGCCACGACCGCGACACCGGCGACCGCGACCAGGCTCGCGGTGACCAGGCGGCGGTACTCGTCGCCGCCGATGCCGGCGATCCGGGGGTCGCGGGTGCGGAACACCGAGAGCAGGAGCATCCAGACCACGACGATGGCGGGGGCCACGACGAACTCGAGCCAGCCGGACCGCGGTCGGACGGACGCGAGTTCCCAGGGGAACCGCACGACGTGGGCGATGACGAACGCGGCGAGCAGCAGCACGAGGTCGAGCAGCGCCACCGCGGGGACGAACCCTCGGCGGGCCCCCGCCGGAGCGACCGTGCGGTGCGACGCCGTGGACCCAGCAGCCCCGGCAGGGGAGGACACGGGGACGATCGGGTGCAGCGCGGTCGAGTGCAGCGCGGTCGAGTGCAGCACGGTCGGCACCGCTCCGGTGGTTGGGCGCATGGCGAGCGACATGTGGGACCTCCTGTCGACCGGTCGACGAGGAGGTCGATCGGACGCCGGAGTCGCTCAGGTCACGACAACGAGCGGCGCAACGTCAAATATATCACCGTGCTGTTCTGCATATCAACGAGCGAGGGCGCGGTCCAGACTCCACAGGACCGGCTCCGACCGCAGCGCCGGTACATCCGCTTCGGTCACACCGCCGAGCCGGAACACCACCCGTTCTCCGGGCAGCAGCGTCATGAACCCGCGGTCGACCGTGCCGCCGGCCGCGACCCGGTCCGGCTGCACCAGCAGGTCGCGCACGAGCGAATCGGCCTCGACCGTCAGGTCCAGACCGCCGTCGACCACCGCGAACGAGGTCCGGTAGCGGGCGGGCTCCCAACGGATGGCAGCGTCGGGGCCGGGGGTCCAGACCGCACGGCGCCAGTCCATGTCCGCGACGATGAGCTCGTTCGCCGGGTCGTCGACGACACCGACCGACTCGGGCAGCGACACCACCGCGACTCCGGCAGCGGACAACCGGACCGGCAGGGACACCTCGGCCAGGATCGTGCCGGCCGTGGTGATCCGGCGCACCCGCACCACACTGTCGTGCCCGGTGCGGGTCGACCGGACGGCCACCTCGACGGGCGAGGACCCGAACGCGCCGGGCGAGACACCCAGCGAGAGCGTGTCCGCGAGCTCGCCCAGGTCGGCCGTCTCGCCGACCGCAGACGATCCACCCGGGTGATCCGTGCCTCCAGTCCGCTCCGCACCCGACGCACCAGCGGCACCCGCCGCACCCGGCGTCACCGACACCGTCGACACCGTCGACACCGGACGGATCGTCAGCAGCACGTCGTCGTACAGGCGGCGCAGCTCGTGCGCGAGCGGCTTCAGCCGCCCTGCCGAGTCGATCGCCGACCACGACGACACCGGCCACAGGTCGTTCAGCTGCCACACCACGACACCCGTGTTGCGCGGCCAGTGCGTGCGCCAGTGCTCGATGCCGGTCGCGATCGCCCGGGCCTGCTGGAGCTGCGTCAGGTAGTGCCACGCGTCGAACGCGGCCGGGTCGACCGCGCCGAAGCGCGGCTCGAGTCCGCGTGCCAGCTTGGCCATCCCGTCCGCGGCCTTCTGGTGGTGGACCACACCGGGCGAGTCGACCCGGAGCGGCGAGTCCGTGAGCGCCTCACGCAGCGTGCGCCAGGCGGGCGGCGCCTGCCAGCCGAACTCGGACACGAACCGCGGCACCGACTCGCGGTAGGCGGTGTCGGGCAGCCGGTTCCAGACGTCCCACGAATGGTGCGTCTCGTGGTCGACCTCGTTCGCGGGCAGCGACTCGGAGCCGGACCACGGCGACGCGACCGTGTAGAAGCGCGACGGGTCGACGGCGTCGACGATGGTCGGCAGCAGGTCGAGGTAGTAGTCGAGTCCCCAGCCCCGGTCGCCCAGCTCCGCACCCCAGCCGTCGGCGTCGTGCAGCCAGATGTTCTCGTTGTTGCCGTTCCAGACCACCAGCGAGGGGTGGCGGGCGAGGCGGGCGACGTTGTCGCGCGCCTCGGCGATGACCTCGCTGCGGATGGGCTCGACCTCGGGGTACGCCGAGCACGCGAACGGGAAGTCCTGCCAGACCAGCAGACCGAGTTCGTCGCAGACCTCGTAGAAGTCGCGCGATTCGTACACTCCGCCGCCCCAGACGCGCACGAGGTTCGTGCCGAGCGAGGCCGCGGCACCCAGCCGGGACTCGAGTCGGGCACGATCAACGCGCGAGACGATGACGTCGTCGGGGATCCAGTTGACGCCCCGGACGTCGATGAGCGTGCCGTTGACGTGCACCGCGAAGGGGCGGCCGATGCCGTCGACCTGGGTCTCGATGCGGGTCGACCGGAACCCGGTGCGGAACGTGTCGCGGTCGAGCACCTCGCCGTCGACGGTCTGCAGCTCGACCACGACGTCGTACTGCGGCTGCGCGCCGTAGCCGCGCGGCCACCAGCGCCGCGCCTCGGGGACGCGCACGGTGACGACCGTCTCGTCGTCCTTCGGGGTCAGCTGCGCGCGGGACCGCTGACGTGTGGTGCCGCCGTCCTCGGTCTCGCCGCTGACGGTGACGACGAGCACGAGGTCGTCGTCCTCGCCGTCCTGGTCCAGGTCGTTCATGCCCGAGCGCTCGACGGTGATGTGCGCATCGAGCACGCCCTCGCCGGCCTCGACGTCGACGAGCGGGCGGACCTCGCGCAGGCGCGCGGTCGACCAACGCTCGATCGCGACCGGCCGCCAGGGGCCGCTCGTGACCGCCGTCAGCCCCCAGTCCCAGCCGAAGTTCGACGCCATCTTGCGGATGTACGGGAACGGCTCGTCGTACGGGCCGGGCATGCTGCCGGCCTTCGCGGCGACCCGGCCGGCCTCGCGGTAGGGCGACTCGAACAGGATCTCGAGGTCCTTCGTGGTGCCGCCGGATCCCGTCTGCACCCGGGCGTCGAACCGGTACCGGCGGTGCATGTTGCGGGTCGTGCCCACGACGACGCCGTCCAGGCTGAGCTCCGCGACCGTGTCCAGGCCGTCGCAGACCAGGTCGACGCGCTCGTGGCCCCGCGGGTCGACGTCGACCGTGCGGCGGTAGGCCCAGTCGGCGCGACCGACCCACTTGGCGGGCTGCTCGTTCAGGTGGAACGTCGGGTCCGGCAGCAGGCCCTCCCGCTCCAGGTCGGTGTGCACCTGGCCAGGCACCGTCGCCGGGATGGCACGGCCCGCGACACCGTCCGGCGCGCCGGTTCCCCCGGCCAGGGTCACTGTCCAGTCGTCGCGGAGTTCCTCGCGTTCGAGGGTCATGCGGGTCCTTCTCTTCGGCGGCAGGGTGTCCGTCAGCCTCGGTCGGGGACGCCGACCGGCGGTCCGACCCACGGCCGGTTCCCACGGCCTGGAGGCTCGGCACCGGTTGCCCGGGCGTCGTCACGTCGCGCGCGCGAACGGGTTGCGCTCGCGCGAGGGGTGCTCGGCGATGCTAGTACGGGATGCTTTCGGCAACCTAGGTGGTGACAGGGGCGGGTCGCGCGGGCAAGGTGGGAACGTGATCACCGTCGAACTCGCCAGGTCCCTCCGTGACGCCGGCCTCCGCTGGCACCCCGAGACCGGGGACCGGTTCGTGATCGACAAGCCCGGCATCGACGACGACGTCTACACGGTGTCGGAGATGACCGTCGAGCGGCACGACTCCCCCACCGGCACGATCCTCGGCTTCAACGGCACCACCGAGTGGGCGCTCGACTCGGTCACCGCCACCGAGTCGCTCTGGCTGCCCCGCGAGGACCAGCTCCGCGAACTCCTCGGGCCCTCGTTCATCGGACTGACCCGGGTGCAGGTCGGCGGTCGCGTGGTCTTCACCGTGACGGCGACGATCGGCGGGGCCGACCGGAGCTTCGCGTCCGAGGTGCCGGCGATCGCGTACGGGCAGGCCCTGCAGGCGTACATCACGGCTGCGCTCGCCTGAACGGCGCGCCCGGGGTCGCCGTTCCTGGGTGTTGGCGGAATGGGCGCTGAGGGGCGTTTGGTTGCATGACACCATGACCGTTCCGAACATCACCCTGAACGACGGCAAGACCATCCCGCAGCTCGGCTTCGGTGTCTTCCAGATCGACCCCTCCGAGACGAAGGCCGCCACACTGGCCGCGCTCGAGGTCGGCTACCGCCACATCGACACCGCCGAGATGTACGGCAACGAGAAGGAGGTCGGTGAGGCGATCGCTTCGTCCGGCATCCCGCGCGAGGAGATCTTCGTCACCTCGAAGCTCAACAACGGCTTCCACGACCCGGCCGCAGCGCTGGAGAACGGCAAGAAGTCGGCCGACCTGCTCGGTGGCTACACCGACCTGTTCCTCATCCACTGGCCGCTGCCCACCGTCTCGGACTTCGTCCCGACGTGGAAGGCCCTCGAGGAGCTGTACCACGCCGGCACCGCCCGCTCGATCGGCGTCTCGAACTTCCAGGCGCACCACCTGCACCGCCTGCGCGCCGAGACCGACGTCCCGCCGTCGGTCAACCAGATCGAGGTGCACCCGTACCTCGTGCAGGACGACCTCCGCGCCGTGAACCGCGAGCTCGGCATCGCGACCGAGGCGTGGTCCCCGATCGCGCAGGGCCTCGTCCTCGACGACGAGACCATCACCCGCGTCGCCGCGTCGGTCGGCAAGTCCCCGGCCCAGGTCGTCCTCCGCTGGCACATCCAGCGCGGCGACATCGTGTTCCCGAAGTCGGTCACGCGCGCCCGCGTCGAGGAGAACTTCGCGATCTTCGACTTCGAGCTCTCGGACGAGGACATGACGGACATCACCGCCCTCGACAAGGGGCACCGCACGGGCCCCGACCCCGACACGTTCGACTACGTGCCGGCCTGATCGGTCCCAGCACCGTCGCGAGAGCCGTCCGGGTCAGCCCGGGCGGCTCTCGCCGTCAGCGGTTGGTCGCGACCGAGGCCGTCACCGTGAACTTCGGGGTCCGGACGACCTCACGGGTCGGCCCCACCAGGCGCGAGAGCACCGGCCGGTAGCGCAGGTGCGTGTTCCAGACGCACCACAGTTCACCGCCGGCCTGGAGGATCGTGGCCGCGTTCCGGAACATCGCCTCGGCCGTGTCGGTGGTCACCGTGGTGTCCGCGTGGAACGGCGGGTTGCAGAGCACGAGCTGGGCGGACCCCTCCGCGAGCTCGTCGCCCGCGTCGGTCCGCAGCACCGTCACCCGGTCGGCCACACCGTTGGCCTCCGCCGTCGCACGCGTCGACTCGACCGCGATCCGGGACACGTCGGTGGCGATCACCCGCACCGACGGTCGCCGCCGGGCGACCGCAGCTGCGATCACGCCGTTGCCGCTGCCCAGGTCGACGATCGTGCGCGCGGTCGGGACCGCCTGGTCCATCGCGTCGAGCAGCACCCGGGTGCCCTGGTCGAGCGACGTCCCGGCGAACACACCGCCGTGCGCCACCAGGGTCATACCGAGGTCGTCGACGTGCACCGAACGGGGCCAGGGGTTCGTCGTGGCGGCGCGGTTCGCCTGTGCGCGCAGGGGGTCCTGCGTGATGAGCAGTCGCGACTTGCCACGACCTCGTGATGCCGTGACCTCGCCGAACGAGCGCCGGAGCACGTCGTTCTGCGTCACGTGCATGTACTTCACGTTGCCGCCGCAGAGCAGCACCACGTCGGGCGCCGCGAACCGGGCGACCGCGCGGGCGATCTCGTCGAGCCGATCGTGCGACTTCGACAGCCGCAGCACCACGAGCCGCACGTCGCGGAAGGCATCCTCGAGTGAGTCGGGGTGGTGGAAGCCGCGCAGCCCGAACGTGCCGGCGTTGGCCTCGAGCGCCCGCTCCCCCACCAGGGAGTCCTGCACGACGCGGATGTCGCTCGCCCCGTACTGCGTGATGAGGCCGAGCGTCAGCACCCCGTACCGGTCGTCGACGACCGCGACCTCGTCGGGCTGCCGGAGTGCGTCGCCGTGCACGTGCGGTGCTTCGTCGAGCAGGAAGCGGTCGGTGCCGTCGATCGCGATGAGGTCGGGCGCGTCGTCGTCGCGTCGGCGGAAGAGGTCGGCGAAGTCTGGCACCGCGTCAGCGTACCCGGCGGCGGCCAGCGCCGGAGCCAGTGGCCATCGCACTCACAATGCGAACAGGTTGTATATTTCACATGTCGGTATCCTGAGGGTCCCCCCCACCAGAAGGAGCCCTCATGGCATCCACCTCGTTCCGGAGCGCCGCAGTCGTGTGCGGCGTCCTCACCGCGTCTCTCGGCTTCGGCCTGCTGACGCCGGCCGTCGCCACCGCGGCACCAACGTCCACCGCACCTTCCACCTCGGAGCCCGCAGTGCGCGCCGACATCCCCGACTTCGACGCGCTGCCCGTCGACCCCTCGCTGACGGCCCCGAAGTTCTACCAGGACTGGAGCACACCGTTCGGATCTCGGGTCCTCGCGGGCGACGCAGGCGGCGATGACCTCTGGCTGGTCCTCGGTGACACGGTCTACGACCGCGCGACCGGCGGTGGCGCGTTCTTCATCACCGTGCAGAACCGGCTGGAGGACGCCGGTCTCGAGGTGATCCGGGTCCACACCGCAGCCGACGGCACCCAGACCCGCGGCGAGCGCATCCCGATCCCCCGCACCATCAAGATCGACGGACTGCAGGAGCAGAACACGTTCACGCCGGGCACCACCCACTTCGCCGGCAGTGCAACCGCCGGTGCCACGGTCGTCGCGAAGGACACCGCGTCGGGCGCCACCCTGTTCACGACCGAGGTCAGCGGGGCACGCAACGGGACCGGCACCTGGAACGCCGATGCCGACCTCACCGACTCCGACCACGTGATCACCCTCACGCAGACGACGACCGACGGCCGAACGAACGAGCTCCGCGACGTCCGGTTCTCGCCGGCGGCATCGGACGCGCCGCAGGCGCCGACGGTCGTGCAGAAGGGGCGCGTCCTCGACGGGTCGTTCGTCGTGGCGGGTTCCGTCGCTGAGGACGTCGACTCGGTCGTCGTGCAGGACGAAGCCGGCTCCACCATCGCCGACGCCAGCCTCGGCGAGACCGGCTACTCCGCTCGACTCCCGCAGGACCGCGTCGGCTCCACGGTCTACGTCGTCGGACGCGCCGCCGACGGCACCTCGTCGGCCCGCGTGCCCGTCGCCCTCGAGCAGCTGCCGATCGACCCGACTGCCGCCGCACCGTCCCTCCGGTCCGTGTTCGTCTACCCGGACGGGCGCGTCCAGGTGGTCGGGGAGCGCGATGACGCTCCTGGGCTCTGGATCCTCGACGGAGACCGCGTCGTCGGGCACACCACCCGCGCCGATGCGGTGTGGAGCTACACGATCGCCGCCGCCGCGACCGGTAAGCAGCTCGACATGGTCAACCTGGTCTTCGACGGCCGCGACTTCAGCGGGACGTCCGAGCGTGTGGCGCTCCCCCGCCTCCTGCAGGTCGACGGCATCGCCGACGACAACACCTACGCGCCCGGTGCCCGCACGTTCTCCGGCAAGGCCGAGGCCGGCGCAACCGTCACCGCCACGGACCAGGACGGCCACCAGGTGTTCAGCGCCGAGGTCACCGGCTCACGCTCCGGCGTCGGCACGTGGAAGGCGGACGCGGACCTCACCAGCGCCAAGGGCTACGAGCTCACCTTCACCCAGACCACCGCGGACGGCCGTACCTCGGTCATGCGCGACATCGCGTTCGCCGCCGAAGACGACTCGGTCGCACCGGTGGTGGTCGAGACCCCCGAGATGAACGGCACCGCGACCGGGCCCCGCCCCACCTTCACCGGTACCGGCCAGGCCGGAGCCACGATCGAGATCCGCGGCACCACCCGCGCCGTCACGACCGCGAAGGTCAACGCTGACGGCAACTGGAGCGCCGAGTCGAACATCGACCTCGCCCGCGGCAGCTACGTCCTCACCGCGAAGCAGACCGCCCCCGGCAACGCCACCAGCGAAGCGCCCGTCCACTTCACCATCGCCGCCGCCGCGGCAGCGCCGATCGCGGTCACGTCTCCCGAGACGAACGGCACCGAGACCGGGCCCCGCCCACCTTCACCGGTACCGGCCAGGCCGGAGCCACGATCGAGATCCGCGGCACCACCCGCGCCGTCACGACCGCGAAGGTCAACGCTGACGGCAACTGGAGCGCCGAGTCGAACATCGACCTCGCCCGCGGCAGCTACGTCCTCACCGCGAAGCAGACCGCCCCCGGCAACGCCACCAGCGAAGCGCCCGTCCACTTCACCATCAACTGAGCCCCGGCTCACAGAACGCCCCCGGTGACCAGATGGTCACCGGGGGGCGTTCTGCGCTCTCCGACACTCAGCGCGGCCCGCGGTACAACACGATCTGCGTGTTCCGCTGCGGCCGCGACCCCGCCTTGAGCGAGATCGCCGCACCACTCGCGGTGGCGGCGAAGACCCGTGCGCCGGGCCGGTTGATGAGCTGGTCGGCCAGCGCCGACTCGAGTTCCCGCACCCGGTCGCGGAGCGCCTTGTTCTCGTTCTCCAGGTCGAGCACCCGCCGGATGCCCTCCAGCGACACCCCCTCGGAGCCGAGGCGCGCGATCTCGCGAAGCTGCACCACGTCGCGCATGGAGTAGCGCCGCGACCCACCCCGGGTGCGACCCGGCACGACGAGGCCGAGCCGGTCGTACTGCCGCAGCGTCTGCGGGTGCATCTCGGCGAGCTCCGCCGCGACCGCGATCGCGAAGACGGGCGAGTTCTCGTCCATGTCGGTCATGGCGCGTTCCTTTCCGTCGTCCGCGTGGGGTGAAAACCAGCCTGGAGGAACGGCGAGCGTCCGTCAGGAAGCCGCGCCGTTCCTCCAGGCTGGTTCTACTGCATTCGGTGCGCGACGCTAGTCGCGCGCCTTGGCGAGGAGGTCCTCGCGGGGGTTCTCGTCGGGCAGCGCAGCCGCGAGTGCCTCGACTGCCTCGCGCTGCTTGTCCGACAGGTGCGACGGCACCGCGACCTGGACGGTCGCGAGCAGGTCACCCGTGCCGTTCTTCGTCGTGACGCCGCGGCCCTTGACGCGCAGGACGCGACCCGACGGCGTGCCGGGGGCGACCTTGAGCTTCACGGGCGAACCGCCGAGCGTCGGGACCTCGATCGTCGCGCCGAGCGCTGCCTCGGTGAACGTCACGGGGACGTCCACACGCAGGTTGAGCCCGTCGCGCTCGAACACCGGGTGCTTCCGCACCGACACGGCGACCACGAGGTCCCCGGCCTCACCACCGTCGGGCGAGGGCTCGCCGCGGCCGCGCAGACGGATCTTCTGGCCGTCGGCGACACCCGCGGGGATGCGAACGTTCACCGGTCGGCCGTTGCCCTGCGACAGCTTGACGGTGTCACCGGCGATCGCCGTCGTGAAGTCGAGGGTCGTCGACGCCGTGACGTCGCGGCCCTTCGTCGGCCCACCGAAGCCGCGGTAGCCGCCGGAGGTCTGGCCGAAGCCACCACCCCCGCCGAACATCCCGCCGAGGATGTCCTCGAAACCGCCGGCGCCGCCGGGGCCGCTCTGGCCGAAGCGGACGCGCTGTCCGCCACCGCCCTGCTGTCCGAACATCCCGCCGAAGACGTCCTCGAACCCGCCCTGGCCCCCGCCGCCCGCCGTGAAGCGAGCGCCGGAGCCCATGGCACGGACCTGGTCGTACTCCTGGCGCTGCTCCTTGTCGGAGAGCACCGAGTACGCCTCGCTGATCTCCTTGAAGCGGTTCTCGGCGGCGGCGTCACCCGGGTTGGAGTCCGGGTGGAACTGCCGCGCGAGCTTCCGGTACGTCTTCTTCAGCTCGGCGTCCGAGGCGTCCTTGGACACGCCGAGGACCTTGTAGAAGTCCTTGTCGAACCAATCCTGACTGGCCATGGATCACCTGCCTTCTTCTGTCGTCACCGTGGGGACCCGGCTCAGGCCGGGACCGCCACCGCGACCTTGGCCGCGCGGAGGACCCGCTCACCGAGCTTGTAGCCCGGCTCGACGACGTCCGCGACGGTCTGTCCGGTGGCACCCGGGGTGGGGAGCTGGACGATCGCCTCGTGGATGTTCGGGTCGAACGCCTCGCCCTTCTCGCCGATCTGCACGAGCTTGAACTTCTCGAAGCCCCCGCGGATCTTCTGGCCGATGACCTGCATCGGACCCTCGGCGAGGTCACCGTGGGCCTCAGCCCGGGTGAGGTCGTCGAGCGCCGGCAGCAGTGCCCGCACCACTTCGGCGATGGCGACTTCGCGGTTGGCCTCACGGTCACGCTCGACGCGCTTGCGGAAGTTGACCAGCTCGGCCTGCGCCCGGAGCATG
The DNA here is from genome assembly GCF_000686685.1 of Curtobacterium sp. UNCCL17. Lineage (NCBI taxonomy): Bacteria > Bacillati > Actinomycetota > Actinomycetes > Micrococcales > Microbacteriaceae > Curtobacterium > Curtobacterium sp. UNCCL17. Next base: position 64,909 of record NZ_JMLI01000021.1, read on the forward strand.
TCCGCACGCATCTCGGCGACGAGGTCGCGGTCCTCGGTGCTCAGCTTGTCCTCGGCGATGCCGCGGGCGGCGTCGGCGAGCAGCGCTTCGTCCTCCGGGGAGAGGTCGTTCGCTGCATCCGCCGCCGGGCCCCCGGCGGCGGGGCCGTCCGTCGGTACTTCGACGTCGGGCCCCTCCGCCTCGATGAGGTCCTCGGGCTCGGCCGCGTTCGTGGCGTCTCCCTCGACCTGGGGTTCTTCCTCGTTCGGCACGTTGTCCTTGGGATCCGTCATCGTTACTTCTTGTCCTTGTCGTCCTCGTCGTCCACGACCTCGGCGTCGACGATGTCCTCGTCGTCGGCCGGCTGCTCACCCGCGGGCTGCTCGCCACCGGCGGCGCCGGCTGCTGCGTCCTGCTGGCTGTAGATGGCCTGGCCGAGCTTGCCCTGCGACTCGTTGAGCTTGTCGAAGGCGGACTTCACGGCGTCGTCGTCCTCGCCCGCGAGTGCGGACTTGAGCGCGTCGACGTCGGCCTGCACCTCGGACTTGACGTCCGCGGGGAGCTTCTCGTCGTTCTCCTTGATGAGCTTCTCGATCGAGTAGACGAGCTGCTCGGCCTGGTTGCGACGCTCGTTGGCCTCGCGACGAGCCTTGTCCTCGGCAGCGTGCTCCTCGGCTTCGCGGACCATGCGCTCGATGTCCTCCTTCGGCAGCGACGAGCCGCCGGAGATGACCATCGACTGCTCCTTGCCGGTGCCCTTGTCCTTCGCGGACACGTGCACGATGCCGTTGGCGTCGATGTCGAAGGTGACCTCGACCTGCGGGACGCCACGGGGAGCCGGTGCGATGCCGGTGAGCTCGAAGGTGCCGAGCGGCTTGTTGTCGCGGGTGAATTCGCGCTCGCCCTGGAAGACCTGGATGGCGACCGACGGCTGGTTGTCGTCAGCGGTCGTGAAGGTCTCGCTCCGCTTGGTCGGGATCGCGGTGTTGCGGTCGATGAGCTTCGTCATCAGGCCGCCCTTCGTCTCGATGCCGAGCGACAGCGGCGTGACGTCGATGAGCAGGACGTCCTTGCGCTCGCCCTTCAGGACACCGGCCTGCAGTGCGGCGCCGACGGCGACGACCTCGTCCGGGTTGACGCCCTGGTTCGGGGACTTGCCACCGGTCAGCGACTTGACGACCTCGGCCACGGCGGGCATGCGGGTCGAGCCACCGACGAGCACCACGTGGGCGATGTCGTTGACCGAGACACCGGCTTCCTTGATGACGTCGTTGAACGGCTTCTTGGTGCGGTCGAGCAGGTCGGAGGTCATCTGCTCGAACTGTGCGCGCGAGATGGTCTCGTCCAGGTTCAGCGGGCCCTCGGCGGTGAGCGTCAGGTACGGGAGCTGGATGTTCGCCGACATCTGCGACGACAGTTCCTTCTTGGCCTGCTCAGCCGCTTCCTTCAGGCGCTGCTTGGCGATCTTGTCCGTGGACAGGTCGACGCCGTGCTCGTCCTTGAACTTCTTGACCAGGTAGTCGACGATGCGCTGGTCCCAGTCGTCGCCACCGAGGCGGTTGTCACCGGAGGTCGCGCGGACCTGGATCGTCGAGAAGTCGTCGTCCTTGCCCACCTCGAGCAGGGAGACGTCGAACGTGCCGCCACCGAGGTCGAAGACCAGGATGAGCTCGTCTTCCTTGCCCTTGTCGAGGCCGTAGGCCAGAGCGGCCGCGGTCGGCTCGTTGATGATGCGGAGGACGTTGAGGCCGGCGATCTCACCGGCGTCCTTCGTGGCCTGGCGCTCGGCGTCGTTGAAGTACGCCGGGACGGTGATGACCGCGTCCGTGACGTCTTCGCCGAGGTACTGCTCGGCGTCGCGCTTGAGCTTGCCGAGGGTGCGGGCCGAGATCTCCTGCGGCGTGTACTTCTTGCCGTCAATCTCGGTGGTCCAGTCGGTGCCGACGTGACGCTTGACCGACGCGATGGTGCGGTCGACGTTCGTCACGGCCTGGCGCTTGGCGGTCTCGCCGACCAGGACCTCGCCGTCCTTCGTGAACGCCACGATCGACGGCGTGGTGCGCATGCCCTCGGCATTGGCGATGACGGTGGGTTCGCCACCTTCGAGAACTGCGACGACGGAGTTGGTGGTTCCGAGGTCGATGCCTACTGCACGTCCCATGTGTTGCTCCTCTTGCTTGGGGGTAAGTCGTTGGACTTGCGTCCGATGGACTCAACTCTACTCCTGAGTCGCCTGGAGTCAACTTCAGGACGATGAACCTGCGCCAGTCCCACTCAACCCACAGGTGATTCCCCAAAGCGATAGCACGACCGTATGTTGGTATTTCACGTGATATTCTGAATACACATGCGCCGTTGGAGTTTTTCCACGGGCGTGCCCCTTCCCGCACAGCCGCCGTCGCGCGGCCTGTCCTGAAAGATGCACATGTCTCACAAGAAGAGGGCATCGACTGCCCTCAAGTCCATGGGTGCGGCCGGGCTGGCCGCTGCCACCATCGTGTCCGGCCTCTCCTTCGGCGCGACGGCAGCGACGGCGTCCCCCATCCAGACGAATTCGTTCTCCACGCCCTTGGTGTTCAAGGCCGGCGACAGCTACCGCGCCTACACCATTTCCGGTAAGGACGGCGCCGTCACGAAGTTCACTGCAACCGACTACAGCACGTACAGCGCAGCGGCAGCCCGCGCGACGTCGGCATCGTTCCCGGATGTTGGAACAACCGGGTACATCAACGTGGGATCCGCTGGGTGCCTCGGGCTCTTGTACTCCACCAGGACTTTCCTCGGCGCGGACCCGGGCTACTGCCAGAGCACCAACCCCGCACTTTGGTCAGTTTCACGATCCGGCGTTGTCTACAGCGCAACCTTCGGCAGGTACGCCGGGGGGAACGTCACCGACGACGGCAGGACCTGGGCGGGTCCCGGAACCGAGGCGAACACGCTCGCTGGCGATCGGTTCGAGCAAGTCGCGCTCACCGCGCAGGTGACGAAGGTGAACAACATCGCGAAGACCGCCGTGGTGTCGGGCACCGCGACGCCGAACGGGACGGTGACGATCGGCGGAAAGACCGTCGACGTGAACTCGAGCGGCAACTGGTCGATGACCGTCGAAGGACTCTCCGTCGGAGCGAACTCCCTCACCGCGACGCAGCGCTTCAACAACTCGCAGGTCGACCAGAAGACCGTCACCGCGACGATCGTCGAGGGCGGCACGCTCGTCGGTGTCGACCAGGGCCCGATCGAGCTCGAGCGCGGCGAGAGCACCCCGGTGCCGTTCGTGGTCGAGAACCGCGAGGCGCGCACGAACACCGACGGCACCGTCACGCTCGAGGCGCCCGAAGGTACGACCTTCGACGAGCAGACCACCGTGCAGGGCCAGTGGCGCCAGGTCGGTGGAACTGGTTGGGAGAACTCCACCTCGATCCCGCTGACGAACGGGAAGCCCTCGAACGACGGCAAGACCATCACCTTCGACGTCGACTGGGCCGCCAACCACGGCGCGAACGAGCAGTACCGCTTCATGGTCGGTGTCACCGCTGCCGATGACGCCCCCGCCGGTTCCGACGCAATGGGCTTCTCCATGCCGGGTACCAGCAGCAAGGGTGACTTCCTGGCCGAGGGTACGACGACCACGACGATCGAGACGAACGTCGTCGACCTCGTGGCGAACATTGCGTCGATCGACCACGCAGGCAAGACCGCGGTCATCTCGGGTACCGCAACCCCGGGCGCGACGATCACGATCGGCGACAAGAGCGTCGAAGCCGACGCCGAGACCGGTGCGTGGAGCATCACGGTCGACGATCTCGACCGCGGGACGAACCCGCTGCACATCGTGCAGGAGATCGACGGCGAGGAGCACGACTCGAAGGACCTCGACGTCGTCATCAACGATGCCGCGATCTCGGGCCAGGACGGCACCGCTGTCACGCTCGAGCGTGGCGAGGTCACCTCGGTGGGGTCCCTGTTCAAGACCAACGGTTCGATCAGCCGCCCGCAGGGCAAGGTCGAGTTCACCGCGCCCGAGGGGACGACCTTCGCCGCGGACCAGGGCACGATCGAAGGTTCGTTCAAGAAGCCGGGTGAGGACGCCTGGACGAACGCCTCCATGACCCTGACCAACGGGGTCCGCTCCGATGACGGCACGAAGTACACCTACGACTTCGCGACCACCACCACGACCTGGAACCTCCCCGACGCGTCGCTGATGCGCTGGAACATCAACGTGAGCACGCCCGAGAACGCCGACGCCGGCACCTTCCCGATGCGCACCGTCCTGAGCGGCACCGCCGTCGAGGGCGCGTTCAACACCACGAGCACCACGCAGGCCACGATCGATGAGGCCGTGAACCCGGTCGCTCCGATCGTCGTGGAGACTCCGGCGAACGGGTCGACCGCGACCGACAAGCGTCCGGTGTTCTCCGGTACGGGCGACGAAGGCGCCACGATCGAGATCACGGGCTCGACCGGCAGAGTCGTCGCCACCACCACCGTCAAGGACGGCAAGTGGAGTGTCCCGGCTGGCTTCGACCTCGTGGACGGCAGCTACATGCTCACCGCCACGCAGACGCCGCTTGAAGGGGAGAAGACGACCGCGCCGATCAACTTCGAGGTCAAGGCGATGGTCCCGGTCACGCTGACCGCTCCCGCGATCGACTCCGATGTCTCGACGCCGAACCCGGTCTTCGAAGGCCGCGGTACGGTCGGCGCGACCGTCGTCGTGCGGGGCACCTACGGCAGCGTCCTCGCCACGACCGTGGTCAAGGAGGACGGCAAGTGGTCGGTTCCGTCAGCGATCGCGCTCGCGACCGGTAGCTACGCCGGAACGGCAACCCAGACCGTCGACGGCAAGACCACGACGGCACCGTTCAGGTTCACCGTCGGCCAGAACCTCGCCCCGGTGACGCTGACCGCTCCGGCGATCGGCGCCGAGGTCACCGACACCAAGCCCGTGTTCAAGGGTGAGGGCCAGCCCGGCGCGACCGTCGAGGTCAAGGGCACCTACGGCACCCTCCTCGCCACCGCGACCGTGAAGGACGACGGCAGCTGGGAAGCTCCCTCCGACATCACCCTCGCCAACGGCACCTACGCCGGCAAGGCATGGCAGACCGTCAACGGCAAGACCACCACGGCGGACTTCCGCTTCACCGTCGTGCAGGCGATCGCCCCGGTGACGCTGACCGCCCCGGCGATCGGCGCCGAGGTCACCGACACCAAGCCCGTGTTCAAGGGTGAGGGCCAGCCCGGCGCGACCGTCGAGGTCAAGGGCACCTACGGCACCCTCCTCGCCACCGCGACCGTGAAGGACGACGGCAGCTGGGAAGCTCCCTCCGACATCACCCTCGCCAACGGCACCTACGCCGGCAAGGCATGGCAGACCGTCAACGGCAAGACCACCACGGCGGACTTCCGGTTCACCGTCGCCGCACCCATGATCCCCGTTTCACTGACCGCGCCTGCACAGAACGCGGTGGTCGTCACCCCGAACCCGGTCTTCAGCGGCAAGGGCACCCCGAACGCCGACATCACCGTGACCGGCGCCTCCGGGACCCAGCTCGCCGCAGGCAAGGTGCACAGCAACGGCGAGTTCGACCTCACCTCGACGATCGCGCTCGGAGCCGGTTCCTACTCCGGGACCGTCCGACAGGTCGCTGACGGCAAGGTGACCACCGCCCCGTTCCAGTTCCGCATCCAGTTCACTGCGGTGACGCTGGAGAGCCCGGAGATCGGGGGGACGGTGGCCAGCGGCACACCGGTGTTCTCCGGGGCGGGCACGCCCAACGCTCCGCTCGTCATCAAGGGTTCCGGCGGCACCACCCTGGCCACGGGATCGGTCAAGAACGACGGCACCTGGACGCTGACGTCGACCGTGACGCTGGCACCCGGCAGCTACTCGGGCACCGTGCTGCAGTCCCTGCCCGGTGCGGACACCACCGCGCCGTTCTCCTTCACCGTGAGCTGAGCACTCCGAATCCGGAGCACTCGTCGAGGCCCAGGCTCGCTGACCGCGACCTGGGCCTCGGCTCTTCCCATCCACACAACGCAATCGACGTCAGGATCCCTCATGCAGTTCATCAAGCCGCTCGCCATCGCCACCGCCGCCTTCGCCATCGCCACTCTCGCGGGGTGCACAGCGGCTGAGACGAACACGGCGAAGCCCAGTTCCAGCCCGACGTCCACGTCGACGGCCCCGCCCGTGGTCAAGAAGGACGTCGCGTGCAAGGACGGGACCGCGAAGGTCACCGACGACAGCGCTGAGCTCACCGTGCAGGGCGACTGCGAGAACGTCGAGATCTCCGCGTCCAATTCGCTCGTCACGGTGTCCGGAGCCGTCGAACACGTTTCGATCACGGGGGCCATCAACACGGTCCGTGCGAAGTCCGTCGGGTCGGTGACCATCGGTGCCGGCTCGAACGGCAACCTCGTGAAGGCCGGGAACACCCCCACGGTCGACGACAAGGGCGAGCAGAACGAGATCACCGCGGAGTAGCACGCGCACGAGCGCGTTGTTCCCGCACACCACGAGATGCCCCGGCTGCTCATCGCGAGCAGCCGGGGCATCTTCGTGTGCGCGCCAGTGCTCGCCTCGGTCTCTTCGGCGGGCGACGCGTGTGTCGATCAACGGCCGCCGGCCTTCCGCGGGACAGCAAGAAGCCCCGACCGCTCCACACGGGAGCGGTCGGGGCTTCTTGTGCGAGCGCCTCAGCCAGCCATCAGTGCCTCGACCGGCGTTCCGAGCTGGCCGTCGATCCAGTCCTGCAGGCGCACGACGCCGGCGTCCAGGTTCCACTGCGGCTGCCAGTCGAGCGCAGCGACCGTCGGAGCAACGTCACACGCGGCGAACCGGACGTCGCCGTCGCGGAACGCCCCGGTGATGTGCGGCGCGGGTGCTCCGTGGTGACGAGCGATCGTCCGAGCGAGATCGTTGATCGTCGAAGGCACGCCGGACCCGACGTCGAACGTCGTGGTCCCGACCGAGCGAGCGGTCCCGAGCGCAGCGACGAAGGCGTCGGCGATGTCGTCGATGAAGACGAAGTCGCGGGTGATCTCGCCGTCCTCGTAGATCGGGATACTCTGACCGGCACGGGCGAGCTGCGAGAACAACGAGACGATCCCGGTGTAGCTGTTCGTCAGGGACTGGCCGGGCCCGAACACGTTCTGCAGGCGCAGCACGGTCAACGCCGTGTCGCGCGCGCCCACCCATGCCGCGAGGATCTGCTCCTGCGACAGCTTGGTCGATCCGTAGACGCTCGTCGGATGCGGGACGTTGTCGCCGGCGCGGGCGGGCAGCGGCGCCAGTCCGTCGAAGTCCCACGCCCCACGCTCGAGCTGCCCGTGACTGCGCTGGCCCGGGTACCGGACGTCCCCCCGCTCGGAGATCCAGCGCCCCTCGCCGTACACGGCGCGACTGCTGCTGAGCAGGATCCGCTCGGGGACGATGCCGAGACGACCGAACCCGTCGAGCATGCGCGTGGTGCCGACGACGTTCACCTCGGCATGACGCGAAGCCTCGTCGAGCGATTGCGCTGTACCCGTCTCTGCGGCGAGGTGGATCACGATGTCCGGGCGGATGTCCGAGAGCACACGGTCCCAGGTCGCGCTCTTCGTGATGTCGCCCACCACGAGCTCTGCCGAGTCATGGAGTCCATCCGGTCGGACTCGCTCGGGGTGCACCTGTGGGTGCAGCGAGTCGACCACCACCCAGCGGGTGAACGAACTCGCGAGCCGCTGGGACAGGGCGCAGCCGATGAAGCCGGCACCCCCGGTGATGAGGACGGTCTTGGTGGTGTTCATCTGTTTCCGCTTCCTTCTTCTGTGGGACGGTGGAGACGCCGACGCTCGCGAACGGCGTCGCGAGCTGACACAGCGACGTACCGGAGCACCTCGACGGCGCGACGTGGTGGGGCGCTGGCAGCACGGAGGTAGGGCGCGATGGGAGTCGCACCCGCTCGAGAGCGGCCGGCCGCGAGGACACGGGCGGTGATCGCACGACGGTGCCGCTCGTTCTCCCACCAGTAGCGCCACGGCCGGACGGCTCCAGGGGACGCGTAGACCACGACGGGTGCGCGGTCGGGGACGACGGCTCCTGGGCGCCATCCGCGTGCGAACAGGTCGTAGTCCTCGCACCAACGGATCTGTGGGTCGTACCCGCCGGTGTCGAGGTACCACTCGCGGCGGAACGCACTCGCCGGGTGCGCCACCGGCATCTGACCGCGCTCGAACATCGCGTCGACGGCATCGGAGTCGGGCGGGAACCGATCGGCGAGGATCGTCCGCGAGCCACGCTGCTCGACGAGCCTGCCGAACGTCGCGACCGCGTGCGGGTTTCCCCGGAGCTGTCGGACGTGTGCCGCGAGCCTTCCAGGAAGCGCGACATCGTCCGCGTCAGCGATCGCGATCACCGCTGCGGTCGTCGCTCGGATGGCGCGGTCGCGTCCGACCGATCGACCGACGTTGTGCGGGGAACGGATCACGCGGAGCCTCGGATCGGCGAGTGATCCCAGCGCGAGATCGGTCCCGTCGGTCGATCCGTCGTCGAACACCACGACCTCCAGGGCGACCTCGGTCTGGTCGAGGAGCGAGCGCACGGCGGGGATGATCGTGTCGACGGCGTTGTAGGCGCTCATCACGACTGCGATGTCGGGGCGACCGGTCATCGGGATGCTCCGAGGAGTCCGCGGTCGCCGATTCGAGGCTCTCGTGCGCGCGCTCCCGTCGTCGGTTGCTCGGAGAGACCGACCGGGAGACCGAGCGACAGCCCGATGAGGACCGAAGCGGGAAGCAGGACGAACGGGTAGACGAGGACGTTGTCCGTGGCGGCGGCAGCGAGTGTCGCCGTCAGGGCGAACAGCGCGGCCCAGTGGATCGGCTGGTCCGTCCGTGTGATCCGCTTGATGACACGGATGAGCACGAGCAGACAGCCCAGGACGAACGGGATCAGTCCGACGAGGCCCTCGTCGTGCAGGACGCGGAGGTACTCGTTGTGCGGCTGGGTGATCCCACCGAACCGCTCCGTCACGAAGACGACCGCCGACCCCGGGCCGTGGCCGAGGAAGGGCGCGTGCATCGCGTTCTGGCTGACTGCTTCCCAGAGCGCCGAACGGCCGGAGGTGTTGATCGCGAGGCCACCGACCTCGACCGCGTTGTCCCCGACGAGGAAGCGATCACGCAGCGGTGCGAACGTCGACAGGAGCGCCCACGTGGCGAGCGCGACGCCGGTCACCGCGCCACAGGCGAGCAGGAGCCGGTGTCCTCGGCGGAGCCGGACGACGAGTCCCACCAACATCAGGATGCTGATCGCGGACGCCGTCCGGGACAGGCTGAGCACGATGGCCCCGACGATCACGAACGGAGCGGCACGGGCGAGGAGGTCCGTCGGCGGCAGCACGACCGCAGCGGCCAGCAGCACGAGAGCAGTGAGGGCGAATGCACGGGTCATGTAGACGTCCGCACCCGACACGCTGCCGACGGCGAACACGACGGCGACCAGGACACCGACACCGGCGAACACCCGGAGCGTCGCGCCGGCGATCTCCACCGTCGCCGACCGCGCAGAGAACGCGATGCCGAAGGTGAACATGGTGAGGATCGCTGCGTTCTGGAGCCCGTCGGGGTTGGGCGCGAAGACGAGACGGACGACGACGAAGCCGTAGAACAGGAGGAACGGCAGGGGAACGGCCGCGAGGCCCGCTCCCACGACGAGCGGGGCCAGCGCGATGAGCACCGCCATGACGCCGACCGAGATGAACGCCGAGAGGCTCACCGACCCCAGACCGACACGGCCACTCGTGTCGATCACGATCGCCATCCCCACCGCCACCCAGGTGAGCCAGGGAAGGGCCGGGGCTCGCCAGCGGTGCCCTGGGAACGATCGACGGCTCGGAAGGAACGCCGTGCCGGGACGGACGCTCATCGGGTGCTCTCGTCGAGGACGTGTCGCCAGGCGTCCGTGTAGGCGAGCTCGGACAGACGCGCCGAGAAGGTCCGGGAGGCGCCAGCGGACAGACGTCCGCGGAGTGCAGGGTCTCTGACCAGGGACTCGAGTGCATCGGCGAACGCTTCCTCGTCGCCGACGTCGACGAGGAAGCCGTTGACACCGTGCTCGATGAGGTCCGGAACGCCGCCGACGCGGTACGCGACCACAGGCGTGCCGCTCGCGAACGCCTCGACGATCGTCAAAGGCTGCGCCTCTTCGAGCGACGACGTGAAGGCAAGACACGTCGACACCGCCAAGGCTTGCCACTTCTCCGCCGCACCGAGCGCGCCCACGACCGCGACACGCGCCGTGGCGTCAGCGTCGACCAGTTCTCGTTCGACCGCTGCGACGACGGCTGCATCGGCGGGCGAACCCGCCAACGTGAAACGCCAGCGCTCGGTCCCGGTGCGACGGAGGAGGAGGCCGGCGATCCGCGCGAAGTCCTCGGCACCCTTACCGGGGATGAGGTTCGACAGGAAGAGGACGCTGCACGGGTCGGCTGCGGTGGTCACTGCCGGCACTGGGCCCGGCGTGTTGGCCAGACACAGTGCAGCGCGGCCAGGCAGGTCTGCGAGCAGGGACGGACCGAGTGTGACGATCCGGTCGCTCGAGCCGAGCAGACGGTCCACACACCACGCCCACAACCGACCTCGACGACGGAGGTCCTCGAAGCCGACCGAGTGCACGTAGAGCACCAGAGAACTCCGGAAGAGCCGCAGGAGCTCGGACACGGCCCAGTCGACGAGGAACGATCCGCCCCGGGTGGTGACGAACACCACGACCACCTCGGGCCGGAAACGGACGCTCGTCCAGACGACACGGGTGAGCAGGCCGAGGACCGCGACCACCTTGCGCAACGACGGCACACCGACCTCGGCGACCGTCGCACTGAACCGACGGTCGATGAGTCGTGACGATCGCCCAAGCCGCTCGAGCACGTCGAGGAAGCGGATGGTCATCACGGTCTGGCCGTGCACGGGCGGAGGAACCTGGCTGACGACCGCCACGCGTCCGCCGGTCATCGGCGTCGCCGCAAGGCCGCGCGGAGGAACACGAAGTTCCCGATGAGGTAGCGCTTCCAGAGACGGCGCGGTTCGCTCGCGAGCCGGAAGACCCACTCCAGTCCGACACGGGTCATCCACTCCGGCGCCACTGGCTTCGTCCCCGCGATGAAGTCGAACGCCACCCCGACCCCGATCGCGACCTTCCCGAGGTGTTCGGCGATCCGTCGCGTCTCGACGTCCTGCAGCGGTGTGCCGAGGCCGACCCAGATGATGTCCGGATCAGCGGCGACGATGTCGGCGTCCTGCGCGGCGAGCTCGTCGTCGGTCAGCGGCCGGAAGTACGAGCGGTGCGTCCCGACGATCGAGACGCCCGGGTACCGCCGCTCGAGTTCGGCGCGGAGGGATGCCAGCACCTCGTCCGTGTTGCCGAGCAAGAAGTGCCGGAGTCCCCGGCTCCGCCCCCGGTCCATCATGTCCGGGAACAGCGACGGGCCCCTGACCTGCGACAGCGCGCGGCCCGGGAGCACTCTCGACACCCACGTGAGGGGCTTCCCGTCCGGGTAGACGGCAGCCCCGGAGGCGATGAGCCGGTGGTAGTCCTCGTCCTGCGCGGTGAGGGAGATCACGTACGAGTTCGCCAGGTGGACGTCACCGGCACCACCGCTCTGCGCGACCGCCGCGATCTGTTCGATCGCTTCGTCACGGGTCGCGACGATGATCGGCACGCCCGCGATCTCGGTTCGCTCGAACTCGGCAAATGTCAGCATCTCGGTCCTTCACTCATCAGGCGGGTCACCCCCGGCTCGGTGATATACTAACACGTGACATCCATAATAAGAGAGGCGCGAACATGCAGCGACTCGTCCGACTCGCGCTCCCCTTCGCCGCTCAGGCGATGCTGAGCCTGGGCCAGATGGGCATCACGATCGTCGGCACCGTCCGCCTCACTCCCGACGGATGGGGCCGTTTCGCCGTTCTGCTCTCCGTGTTCTTCATGGCGGCCGGCTTCGTGCGCGGGTTCGGAGCACTGCCCGTCGTCATCTACCTGTCAGGCGACCCGGAACGGTCTCGAGCCGCACGCCGCGCTGCGGTGCTGCTCACCCTCGTCGCAGCGGCTCCCGCGTCGATCACGATCGCGGTCGTCGGTCTCGGTCTCGCAACCGCCGCATCCGGACTCGCGCTCGCAGCCGCACTCGTCACGTACGCCCTGTACGACACGACACGATCGGTCGAGATGTCGGCCGTCCGCTACGGCCGCGTCGTCTCGACCGACGCCGTGGTGATGGTGGTCCTGGCTGGACTCTGTGCTGTCGGGCTGTTGCCCGGCGTCGACGCGTCGGTGGCGCTGCCGGTGGCGATGACGATCGCGTACGGAGTGGGTGCCGCAGGACTCGCACTGCGCGGACGCCCGACCCGGTCGTGGAGCGTCCGGGTCTTCCTCGATGAGTACCGGCGGGACATCCCGTTCCTCGCGCTCGACGGCGTCCTGATCGGCACCACGATGAGCGCGGTGGTGATCGCGCTCGGCGCATCGACGTCACTCGCCGTGGCCGGCGCGTTCCGGAGCTGCACCACCCTCATCGCGGGACCGTTCCAGATGCTGCAGACAGGACTGTCCCCGACCGTCATCCGCTCGATGCGAGGCCGAGCGCTCGAGGAGCGATCGGCCGATCACCGGGATCCCACTCGAGCTGCGCCGTCGACCTTCCGCGCACGGATGCGGTCGCTCGCCTTCCCCGCAACGATCGCTGCGAGCGCGATCCTGGCTGGCGTGCTCTGGGGCACGACGGCTGCTGCGGTCGTGCCGTTCGTCCTGAGCGCCATCCAGCTGACCGCGCTCTCCGACGCAGTCCCGTTCAGCGTCGTCGCTTGCCTCCTGGTGTCAGCACTGTGGACCAGCACCGTGTTCTCGACGTTCCAGCGCTACCGCCGCTCGAACGCCGAGCTCACGACTGTGCGGGTCATCACGCTCGCGTGTTCGCTCGGCATCCTCGTCGCCGTACCGTCGGACATCGCTGTGCCCGTCCGGCTGATCGCCGCGACCGCGCCGTGGGTTGTCTTCCCTGCGCTCCATGCCGTGCTCCGCTGGGCGCCCGTGTCGCGGCGACTCTGACGAGTCCCGAGCCGAGAACGCAGCGGCTCACGGGCGCTCCGCGCGTCGATGCGAACAGCGCGCTCATCAGCGTGCGTCAGGAGTGGACTGCTCCCAGGGCGGACCGGACGATCGCGTCGAGACCGTGACGAGCCCGCCACCCGAGCTGATCGGCTGCGACGGACGGGTCCGCGACGACCGCGGCGGGATCGCCAGCACGAGCTGCGGCGACCCGCAGGGTGCTCGATCGTCCGAGGGCGCTGCTCACCTCGGCCACGACCTCTCGGACGGACGCCCCCTTGCCCGTGCCGATGTTGACCGGGCCGGCGAAGTCGCTGGCGTCACGGAGCGTGTCGACCGCAGCGAGGTGCGCCCGTGCGAGGTCTGCGACGTGGATGTAGTCGCGGATGCAGGTGCCGTCCGGGGTGTCATGGTCATCGCCGTAGACGACCGGTGACTCACCGCGAAGGATCCGATCCACCACGATCGGGATGAGGTTCTTGGCAGCCGTGTCCGCGAGGTCGTCCCAGCCGGCGCCGGCGACGTTGAAGTAGCGCAGCGAGATCGCCCGCAGCCCCCAGGCGTGGTGCGCTGCGTCGAGCATCCACTCACCGATCAGCTTCGTCTGGCCGTACGGATTGATCGGCGAACACGGGGTCCGCTCCGTGACGACGACGTCCTGCACATCGCCGTACACGGCAGCCGAGGACGAGAAGACGATTCGAGTGACTCCGACGGACCGCATCGCTTCGAGCAGGTGCCCGAGCCCTCCGACGTTGACGCTGTAGTAGCGCTCCGGCTCGGCGACCGATTCCGCGACGTCCTTGAGGGCCGCGAGGTGGATGACCGAGGACACGTCGTGCTCGCGCATGACGTCGATGAGTGCTGACGTGGCATCGGCGGCCGCGAGGTCGAGTTGGACGACGACGGCTCCGACCCGCGACCTGAGGCCGCTCGAGAAGTCGTCGACCACGACGACCGACTCGCCTCGCTCCTCGAGGAGGCGGACCACGTGCGAGCCGATGTACCCGGCGCCGCCGGTGACGAGGATTGACAAGTTCAGCTCCCAGAGGGTTCGGGGTCGGTGAGGGCGGCGCCGACCGGGCGCGCGACGGTCGAGCCGACACCGTGGGTCATGTGGTCAGACCGCGCCGGCTGCGCCGCTCCTCGGGCACCGGCTCGATGACCGGGGTGTCGCCGTCGTAGTAGGCGTACTTGCCGTAGGACCCACCACCGGCACCGCGCATCGGCAGCATCTGGCCGACCACTCCGAACGTGACCGCCTTGACCGCATCGAGCGCACGGAGTGCCGCGACGACATCCGCCTTGCGGACCTTGCCGGCGGCGGCCACGAAGAGGATGCCGGCGACCGCGCTGAGCACGGTGGCATCGGCGACCAGCAGGACAGGCGGCGCATCGATCACGACGTAGTCGAAGTTGCGCTCCAGGTGTTCCACGGTCGCACGCATCGCAGCGGAGCCGAGCATCTCGCTCGGGTTCGGGGGGATGCGTCCGGACGGGAGCACCGAGAGCGCTTGCTCACCCCACGGCTGCAGGACGTCGGCGATCTCCGCACGTCCGATGAGCAGGTCCGTCAGCCCGGCGTTCCCCTCGATGCCGAGGTAGTCCGCCACACGGGGGCGCCGGAGGTCCGCATCGACGAGGACGACACTCGCTCCGGTCTCGGCAAGGGCGATGGCCAGGTTCGCTGCGACGTAGCTCTTGCCCTCGCCCGGTCCGGAACTGGTCACCACGAACGAGCGGCCAGCGTCGCCGAGACCGACGAACTGCAGACTCGTCCGGAGCCGACGGAAGGCTTCCGACCGTGGGCTCCTCGGGTCAGCGTGGACGATGAGGGGGCGTTTCTGGGCGTCCGGATCGACGAAGATCCCGCCCAGGTAGGGGCGACGCGCGACTGCCTCGATCTGCTCCGCGGTCCGGACCCTCGTGTCCAGGTTCGTCCGGAGCACCGCGATCCCCACCCCGGTCACGAGACCCACCGCGAGGCCGATCGCGAGCATCAGCGGGATCCGTGGAGCACTCGGCGCGCTCGGCACGGTTGCCGGCGCGATCGTCTTCACGGCGATGAGGGACGGCCCGACGCTCGGCTTCTCGAGGTCCTCGGACACGACGCGTGCGAAGGACTCCCCGACGGCGTTCGCGATCTCGGCCGCACGCTTCGCGCTGGTGTCCGTCACGGAGACCTCGAGGAGCACGGTGTTGGCAGGGGACGAAGCGCTGACGAGCGGCGCGAGTTCGGCTGCCGTCATGCGCGGCTCCAGCTCGCGTCCGGCGCGATCGAGGACGATCGGGCTGTTCACGACGTCGACGTAGGTGGAGATCGCTTGTCGCGCGAAGCTCGTCCCCTGGTTCAGATCCGTACTGGCTGCGCCTTCTTGCGCACGGACCGAGACGTAGAGACGGGTCGCCGCGGTGTAGGCGGGTGTCGACGCAGCAGCGAGCGCACCACCGCTGAGGATGCCGAGCAGCGCCGTCGCCGCGATGAGGAGCCAGCTCTTCCGCAGGATCCGGACGTACTCCTGAGCCTCCATCAGGCAACTCCTCCGTGGGCACCCGCGGGTTCGACCGTCTCGAACGGGAGCGGCTCGCGGAGCTCGTCGGTCGTGGTGACGCCCTCGCGCCAGTCGGCGATCCGTTGCACCCCGTCCACGAGGCGCTGGCGGAGCACGCTCGCCTGCGCCTGGGTCGCCGAGCGCTCCAGGGGGTCGAGTGCCCGGATTGCAGCATCGACGATCTGCTGCTCCGTCGAGCCCGGAACGACCGCAGGCCGTCCACCCGTGACGCTGAGCCAGAAGTCGTCACACTTCGAGGCGTAGGCGAGCGGCACCGTGGGGACGCCCAGGCCGACCGCGGCGACGGCGCCGTGCAGTCGCTCGGTGAGCATGAGACTGCACCGGCTGATCTCCGAGGTCGTTGCG
This sequence comes from Curtobacterium sp. UNCCL17, assembly GCF_000686685.1. Classification (NCBI taxonomy): domain Bacteria; kingdom Bacillati; phylum Actinomycetota; class Actinomycetes; order Micrococcales; family Microbacteriaceae; genus Curtobacterium; species Curtobacterium sp. UNCCL17. The sequence continues at coordinate 80,896 of NZ_JMLI01000021.1, forward strand.
CGGACGTCGCCGTCGAACCGGTGGATCCGCGACGGGCGGTGCAGTTCGGACTGCAGGGCTCGACAGGCGGCAAGGTCGTTCGGGGACAGCGCGAACAACACGATCTCGGTGTCCGCTCCGGTCATCCCGCGCACCGCCGCTGCAACCGACCGCGGGTCGAACCGCGACACCGGATCAGCGCCGACGCTCACACCGACCGGGCCGTCGGCGTCGTGGACGTGTTCGATACCAGCCACGACCGGGTACAGCAGAGCGGGGTCGCCGACGACCGCAGGACGACCCCAGGCCCGCTCGCACTCCACCGCTGTGAGCGGACCGCGGACACCGAGCAAGATCGATCGGAGCTCCGACCAGCGCCGCCAGTCGTGCCCCTGCAGGCCCAGGGCGAACGTGTCGGTCGACTCAGCCGCCCCCGCTCCGAGTGCGACCACTGCGTCTGCGCGGTACACCCGAGCAGCATCTGCCACGTGCCGTGCCCAGTTCTGGAAGCCGAGCACCGTCCCGCCACCGAGGAGGAGCATCCGCTCGGTACGGCCTCCGGTGCGGTACGAGTGGATCGCGCTCCGGACGTCGGCGAGTCGCTCCCGTCGAGTCACCGGCGAGACCGCGTCGATCCCGAGGGCGAGACGCCAGGTCTCGAGGAGGAGTTCATCGCCGTAGTTGCCGTGCCCCGTCCAGCCGAGGTAGACGACCTCGCGCGCTGCGGTTCGTGTGGTCATGTCATTAGTATATCACCTGCAATATCCATAGCACGCGCTCGATATCATCACGTATGTTTGTATTTTGCATGTAGAATTGCTACATGCCGACCCGACAGCAGCCCTTCCGTCTCATCCAGGCCCTGCGGTACGTCGCAGCCGCCCTCGTGGTGGTCGTCCACGCGTGCTACTACTCGGCGGAGCGCTTCGACGAGCACACCCCGCAGCTCGACAGGATCGGCGGACTGGGCGTCTGGCTGTTCTTCGCGATCAGTGGTTTCGTGATGGTGCTCGTCGGCGACGACCTCGGTCAGGCGCCGGGGTCCTGGCACCGGTTCGCCCGGGCGCGGCTCGCGCGGGTCGTCCCGCTCTACTGGTTGATGACCACCATCAAGGTCGCCGCGGTGGTCCTGGCCGGCTCGTTGGTGGTCAACTCGGCCCTCAGCCCGGGCACGGTCCTTGCGTCGTACCTGTTCATCCCCAGTCACGACGAAGCCGGTGCCATCCATCCGCTCTGGGGCGTCGGGTGGACGTTGGTCTTCGAGATGGCGTTCTACGCGCTGATGACGCTCGCCCTGGCCATCCGGATCGACCCGTTGGCACTCTGCGCACCGATCCTCACGCTCGCGGCCGCCGCGTCACTCCTGCGCCCGGCCACCGGGTCAGCATGGTGGTTCTACGCCGATGACGTGACGCTCTACTTCCTCGCCGGCATGGTCATCGCCCGCGGGTGGCGAGCACGACGACCGGTCCTGACCGTCTTGTCGCTCGGCGGCATCGCGGTCTGCATGGGCACCCTGGCCTCGTTGCGAGCCGAGCGGCTCGAGGTCTCGGCGGCCGTCGTCCCGCTCGTGATCTCCGCTGTCGTGTTCTCGGCGGTCTGGCTGGACGATCGGATCGGCCGGTTCGTGCCCCGCTGGGTGATGGCCGGCGGCGCTGCCTCGTACGCGCTGTACCTCGTTCATCCGCTCCTGGCACCGGTGGTGCCCGCAGCACTCGCCGCCGTGGGCGCGTACTGGGTGCCGTGGTTCGTGGTCGTCACGATCACCGTCGGTGCCATGCTCGCCGTGGCGCCGCTCGCCCACCGCTTCGTCGACCGTCCGCTCACTCGCGGAGCCAGCCGCCTGCTGCTCCCCGGGGCTCGCTCCGGCCGTGGCCGCAGGTCCTCGAGCCGAGCAGTCGCGCGATCAGGACCTCTGGACGCAGCCCGTACCGCAACTCGGGGGACGGTCCGCGGCGGCATGTCTCCAACATCTCACATTCCGGACGGCGCTGCTCCGGAAGGGTGACACCTGTGGAGAACTGCGGAGCTGGACGAGAGCACGCAACGAGGCCCTCCGCGGGGAGACGGACCACTGCCGGGTAGGGTCGTCCCGTGCGATGGAGTCGAGTGAACTGGCCCTCCGTTGGCTACGTCTCCCTCGAGGACTTCGACGGCCAGCGCGAACACGTGACCCGGCTGCTCGAGGACGCCCCGCCGACGATCGCCGCGCTCCTGACGGTCAAGTGGACCGACTCACGGATCGAACGCTGGGTCGTGGAGTCCGCCGACGCCGTCGTCGACCCGGACGCCGACGAGGACGACGTGACGACCCCCGTCGACCTGCCGGGGCACGGTGTGCCGGACCCGGTCGTCGTGCACGCCGACATCGTGGTCCGCAACGACGAGGTGCTCGACACCCCGAGCGGCCTGTGGCGCCGCTGGAACCACGCCAGGGTGTCGCTCCGGCTGCGGGACGCCGTCATCGACCCGCCGGGTGTCGACGCCGCGGCACTGCTCGCCGGTGACGCGCACGTCGCCCGGGGCGAGCTCGAGTACCTGAACGAGCACGACGCCTGGGAACTCCGCCTGCTGATCTCCCCCGTCGGTGAGGTCGCGATCCGGTTCCGGGGCGTCCGGGTGGCGATCCGGAGCGTCGCCGAGTCCGTGTACTCCGGCCTCGAGTCGCGCCCGGCACGCGGCTGGCACGGCCCGGTGCCGGACGGTTGGGTGGAGTGGGCGACCGAGGTGGTACGGGCCGCGGCGTACGGCGACCTCGGCGGGCTGCACCTGGCCGATGACGCGCGCGACGTCGACGACGTCGACCCTCGCTGGGGCTTCGCCCCGCTGCACGCCGCCGCGTGGTTCGACCACCCCGAGATGCTCGAGGAACTCCTGCGCCGCGGGGCGACCCTGCAGCTGGAGGACACCGAGGGGCGGACGCCGCTGACGCTGGCGATCGACCGCGACGCGCGACGGGCGGTCGACGTGCTGGTCGCAGCGGGCGCCGACCTGGAGGCCCGTGACGGCGACGGCAACACCCCGATCGTCCGCGCTGCGTGGGGCGGGCACGCCGCGATCGTGCGTGCCCTCGCCACCGCGGGTGCGGACACCAGGGCGCGCGGGTCACGGGGCGCGACGCTGCTGATCGCGGCCGTCGACTCCGGCGACCTCGACACGGTCCGCGTCGTGCTGTCGCTCGACGTCGACCGGGACGCCGCCGACGACGAGGGCTCGACCGCTGCGGACCGCGCGGAGCTGCTCCGCGAGACGGCCGTCGCCGACCTGCTCGCCGCCGCCTGAGCGCTGGCCGCACCACGGCCCGTGGGCCGACCGGTGCCGGACACGACGAAGCGCGGCGGACGGGAGCAGGGCCTCCCGTCCGCCGCGCGCCTGCGGGTCGACCGTCCTAGACGGCGACCGACTCGAGGGCGTTCGCCTGTGCGACCCGCCCGTACCAGCGGGCGGAGTCCTTCGGCGTGCGCTCGAAGGTCTCGCGGTCCCACGCGACCAGCCCGAAGGTCGGTCGGAAGCCGGAGGCCCACTCGTAGTTGTCCAGGAGCGACCAGTGCTGGTAGCCGAGGACCTCGATGCCGTCCTCGATGCAGCGGTGGATGCCCTCGAGCGCGCCCTGCGTGTACGCCTGCCTGCGGGGGTCGTCGGCCGTGGCGATGCCGTTCTCGGTGATCATCAGCGGGACACCACCGGAGAGCTCCCACGCGCTGCGGAGCCCGTCGGCCGAGGCCTCGGGGTAGAACTCCCAGCCGGTCAGGGTCGTCTCGACGTCGTCCGCGACGGGCAGGGGCCCGTCCGGACCGATGAACGTGCGGGTGTAGGCCTGCACGCCGAGGAAGTCGTCGCCCGCGGCGTTCTCGAGGTACCAGTCGTCGCGCGGGTACCCGTACTCGCGGAGCATCGCGTCCGCGCCCGGCTCACCGTTGGACTTGAAGGCCTGGGTCGCGACGGTCCACCCTGACTGGAGGCCCGACACCTGTGACAACACCTCGCGCGACCGCTTGTGGCTGGCCAGCAGGGCGTCGGCGACCCCCAGGTCCGGGTTCGGCAGGCCGAAGGCCACCAGGTTGGCCGCGTCCTCGCCGCCGGCGAGCATGGCCGCGATGTTCGGTTCGTTGATCGTGCAGACGTAGCGGACGCCGTCCTGCACCACGGGGAGCGCGGCCTCGGTGTAGCGGGCGAACAGGTCGGCGGCGTCGGGTGCCCGCCAGAAGCCGTCGCGTTCGAACCAGCGCGGCACGGTGAAGTGCATGAGGGTGACGATCGGCTCGATGCCGAACTCGTGGCAGGCGTCGACCATGCGACGGTAGTGGTCGACCTCGGCACGGCTGACGAACCCGCGCTCGGGCTCGATGCGGGCCCACTCGATGCTGAACCGGTAGGAGTTCAGCCCGAGCTCGGCCGCGATGCGGATGTCCTCGCGGTACCGGTGGTAGCTGTCCGCCGCGTCACCCGAGGGCTCGACGATGGTGGTGTCCGGCTCGTGCTCGTGCACCCACCAGTTGCTGTTGACGTTGTTGCCCTCGATCTGGTGGGCGGCGGTGGCGGCACCCCAGAGGAAGCCGTCGGGGAACTGCAGCGTGGAGATGATGGTGCCTTTCAGTGCGTGTTCGAGTCAGTGCTGGCTCAGGAATGCGTCGAAGACGGCGACCGTCCCGAGCGGGTTCTCGACCTGGGGACCGTGGTAGCTCGCGGGGATGACGACGTACTCGGCGCCGGTCTGCTCGGCCATCGCCCGCTGCCACGGGATCGGCCAGGCGTTGTCCCACTCGCCGTGGGCGACGAGGACCGGCAGGCCGGTGGCGCGCAGGGCGTCGGAGGCGTCGGTGTGGTCCTCGAGGATGTGGCCACCGGCGACGACGCTGAGCGGGCTCGTCGCGTCGAAGCGGTCGCGCACCATCCGGACGTCGTCGGGAAGCTCGTCGTCGGGCCGGTAGGCCCAGAGCGGGTTCGTCGAGTCGAACAGCTGCCGGAGGTTCCCGCCGGTGTCGTGCAGGATCGTCAGCTCGGCGACCTTGCGGTACGGCCATCCGTGCGGCCCGGAGCAGAACTGCACGACGTCGCGGAACGCCGTCGGGTCCTGGAGCGCGGCGGCCCGGACGATGACACCGCCGAGCGAGTGCCCGACCAGGTGCACGGGGGCGCCGTCGTCGAGCAGGCGCGCGACCCGGACGACGTCGGCCGCTTCTTCGTCGAGGGAGTAGTCGCGGGGTTCGGTCGGTGCGGCCGAGTCGGCCTGACCGCGCCGGCTGATCGCGACCGCGGTCCACCCCGCGTCGCGGAGGACGGGCAGGAAGGTCCGCCAGTCCTCCTTCGAGCCGGTGTAGCCGGGGACGATGAGCACGGTGCCCTTCGACACCCCCTCGGGCACGATCCGGTAGGCCGTGAGTCGCCCGACCGGGACGTCGATCCCGACGACGTCGACGCCGTCCGGGGTGGGCAGGTGCCCGAACGGCGGGACCGTCGGGAAGTCGTGCAGGTTCGTCATGCGCGCAGGGTCCTCCGCGGGTTGGGAACAGCATCGAGGAGGGCGATCGTGTACGGGTCCTGCGGGTCCTGCAGCACCTGGGCCGTGTGACCCCGCTCGACCACGGCGCCCTCGTGGAGCACCATGATGTCGTCCGTGATGAGCCGCGCACTCAGCAGGTCGTGCGTGATGTAGAGGAGCGAGACGCCCCACTGCTCGCGGAGGTCCTCGAGCAGCGCGAGCACACCGGCGCGCAGCGTCACGTCGAGCATCGACACTGGCTCGTCGGCGATGATCACCTGTGGGTCGCTCGCGAGCGCCCGGGCGATCACCACGCGCTGCCGCTGCCCGCCGGAGAGCTGGTGCGGGAGCTTCTGGGCGAACTGCTCGACGGGGGTGAGCCCCACCGTCTCGAGCAGCTCGAGCACCCGGCGCCGGGCGTCGCGGCCGGTCAGCCCGGTGTAGTTCGCGATCGGCCGGGACAGCGTGTACTCGACGGTGTGCAGCGGGTTGAGCGCCGAGTACGGGTCCTGGAACACCATCTGGACCTCGGAGCGCAGGTCCCGCAGGCCGCGCTTGCCGAGGCGGGCGACGTCGAGGTCCCCGAACCGGACGGTGCCGGTGGTCGGCTTCTCGACGCCGGTGAGCAGCTTCGCGATGGTCGACTTGCCCGAACCGGACTGGCCGACCAGGGCGAGCGACTGCCCGGGCTCCAGGGTGAACGACACGTCGCGCACGGCCTGCACCGGCTGCTCACCGCGGCGGGGAGCCGGGTAGGTCTTCACGATGTGGTCGACGACGATCGGGTTGCGGGCGGCACTGCGCTCGCGGGACCCGACGGTGCTGAACGACGAGGTCGTCTCCTGCCGCTTCTCGCCGGCTTCGGCTCGGAGCGAGCGGTCCGGGAAGCCCGGCAACGACACCACCTCGGCGCGGGGGTCGGCGTAGTGCGACAGGAGCATCTGCGTGTACTCGTCCTGCGGGTCGCGGAGGATCTCGCGGGAGCCGCCGTCCTCGACGATCCGGCCCTCGTGCATGACGAGGACGCGCTCGGTGGCCTCGAGGACGATGCCGAGGTCGTGGCTGATCAGGATCGCCGTGAAGCCCTCGGTGCGCTGCAGCTCGATGATGGTGTCCATCACGGCGTGCTGCACGAGGACGTCGAGCGCCGTCGTCGGCTCGTCGAACACCATGAGCTGCGGCTCGAGCGAGAGCGCCAGGGCGATGGAGACGCGCTGCCGCATGCCGCCGGAAAGCTCCCCGGGGAACCGGGCGAGCATCGAGGTCGGCAGCTTCACCTTCTCGATGAGCTCCTTCATCCGGGCGTCCCAGCGGTCGCGCGACACGTGGCCGTGCGCCTTGAAGACGTCGATGAAGTGGTTCCGGATGGTGCGCACCGGGTTGAGCGCGTTCATGCCGGACTGCAGCACCATGGCGAAGCCGCCCTGCCGCTGCTGGCGCAGGGCTTCGTCGTCGAGGTCGCGGATGTCCTTGCCCGCGAAGACGATGCTGCCGCCGTTCGTGCGCGCCGGCGGCTTCTGCAGCCGCGTCAGCGCGTAGCCGAGGGTCGACTTGCCGGAACCGGACTCGCCGACCAGGCCGACGAACTCGCCCTTCTGCAGCTGGAACGACACGTGGTCGACGGCCTGGACGGCGCTCTGGCCGGCCGATTCGTAGACGACCGACAGGTCGCGGACGTCGAGCAGGACGGAGGCGTCGCCCTGGACGGCACCACCGTCGGACTGGAGGCCCGTGGCGGCGCCGGTGGGCGCCTCCAGGCCGTCTGCCGGGTGCGTTTCTGGCAAGCCGCTCATGCGCGCTTCTCCTTACGGGGCCGTGCGCCGTCGCGCAGCCGCGGGTTGGACACGGCGTCGACGCCGAAGTTGATCAGGGTGAGGCTCATCGCGAGGAGCGCGATGCAGAGACCCGGCGCGAAGAGCAGGATCCACTGCCCGGTGAGGAGCGCGTTCGAGTTCTGCGCCCAGTACAGGATCGTGCCCCAGCTGACGATCGACGAGTCGCCGAGTCCGAGGAACTCGAGGCCCGCCTCGGCGAGGATGGCGCTGGTGGCGGCCCCGAAGAAGCTGCCGACGATGAGGCTCGTCATGTTCGGCAGGATCTCGCGGAACACGATGCGGGTCGCGCCATCACCGGAGAACTGGGCGGCGGTGACGAAGTCCCGACCGCGCAGCGACTGCGTCTGCGAGCGGAGCACGCGAGCGCCCCACGCCCAACCGGTCACGACGATGACCGCGATGATCACCGCGATGCCGCCGTTCTGCAGGTAGGCGGCGATGACGATCATCAGTGGCAGACCCGGGATGACGAGGAACAGGTTCACGATGAACCCGATGACCTCGGCGATCCAGCCGCGGACGTAGCCCCAGCTGAGGCCGATCGCGACGGCGACGAGCGTGGACAGGATGCCCGCGACCGCGCCGACCATGACCGAGATGCGGGCGCCGTAGATGATCTGGGACAGGACGTCCTCGCCGGCGGCGGTGGTGCCCATCCAGTGGTCGGGCGTCGCGTCGGCGGACCGGGCGAAGCCGTTCTGGCTGGCGCCGTACGGGGCCAGGAGCGGGGCGAAGACCGCCACGAACACGAAGACGCCGAGGATGATGATGCCGATCCGGGCCTTCTTGTTCGACCAGACGACGCCGAACTGGCGGGCGGCGGCGCGCCACTTGGACGGCGCTGCTTGTTCTTCCGTGTCTTGCGTTCGCACGGCGATGGTTGCGTTGTTGGTCATCGACGCGTCCTCGGGTCCAGGACGCCGTACATGACGTCCACGATGAAGTTGGCGATGAGCACCGACACGGTGATCATCAGGAAGAGGGCCTGCATGAGCGGGTAGTCCTGCCCGATCACGGCGTTGAACAGCAGGTAGCCGATGCCCGGGTAGCCGAAGACCTGCTCGACCAGGACGGAACCGCCGACCACGCCACCGAGCGCCAGACCGAAGCCGGTCAGGTTCGGCAGGATCGCGTTGCGGGCCGCGTAGCGGATGGCCACGGTGCGTCCGCGCAGGCCGTTGGCCTCGGCGAAGGTCACGTAGTCGTCACCGAGGGTGTTGATCATCGCGTTGCGCATGCCGATGATCCAGCCGCCGAGGCTCGTCACCAGGATCGTGACCGCCGGCAGCACCGCGTGCTGCAGTGCGTCGCCGAAGAAGGCGCCGTTGAGCCCGGGCGTCGTCGTCGCCGAGTAGGCGCCCGTGGTCGGGAACCAGTGCAGCACGTAGCCGAGGAAGAACAGCAGCAGCAGGGCGGTCCAGAAGTAGGGGAACGTCGACATGAAGCTGCCCGACAGCGTGGGCAGCGAGTCGAGCCAGGTGCCACGCTTCCACGCCGCCGCGACACCGATCAGGGTGCCGAGGACGAACGCCAGGATCGTGACGACCCCGACCAGGATCAGTGTGTACGGCAGGGCCTTCGACACGAGGTCACCGACGGGCTGCGGGTAGAACGTGTAGCTCGTGCCGAAGTCGAGGGTGATGACCTGGTGCAGGTAGCTGACGTACTGGTCCCAGAGGTTGCCGGTCGGCACCCCGAGCTGGGCCTCGATGGCCTTCTTGGTGGCGTCGGTGACCGGACCGTTCTGGCTGAGCTTCGCGAGTGCGGCGTCCGACGGGCTGCCCGGCATGAGACGCGGAAGCAGGAAGTTCAGCGTGACCGCGGCCCAGAGGGTCAGGACGAAGAGGACGAGTTTCTGGAGGATGTACTTCACTTCTGGTCCTCCTGCTGCGCAGCCTTTTGCTCCTGCAGGATCTGCTTGCCCGCGGCGCTGTCGCGCAGCCGGAGCTTCGTGAAGATGAGCAGCGGTGCGGAGTCGTAGTTCTGCGGTGCCATGTAGGGGTCCTTCGCACTCGGCCAGCCGACGAACTTGCCGGTGTTGAACAGGCCCCAGAGTCCGCCGTAGTACATGCCGATGACGGGGAGCTCGTCGTAGACGGTCTGCTGCAGCTGGTCGAGGATCTCCTGCTGCTTCGCGGTGTCCGTCGTCGCCTTGTACTCGTCGAGCAGCTTCTGGGTGTCGGCGTTCTTGTAGCGCTCGTAGTTGTTGACGGTCGACTTGCCGACCGGCTGGTAGAACTCGCTGCTGAGCAGGGAGTTGAACGCCTGGTAGACGTCACCGTTGCCCATGCCGCCCATCGCCATGTCGAACTCGCCGTTGTTGATCGACTGCTGGTACCCGGCGGGCTGTGGTGCGCTGATCGTCACGTCGACGCCGATCGCGGCGAGGTTCTTGCGGACCTCCTGCGCCGCGCGGAGCCAGTCGGAGTAGCCGTTGGCCGTGGTGATCGTGATCGAAAGCTGCTTGCCGTCCTTGACGAGCTTCCCGCCCTGTTCCACGTACCCGGACTTCGCGAAGTTCGCCTTCGCGGCCTCGAGGTCCTGGGTGATCATGCCCTGGTCGGGGATGTCCGGGTTGAGGTAGCGCTCCTGGTTCGGCAGGATCAGACCGGTCTGGCCCGCCGCCGACAGGTTGCCCTCGGACGCGGTCTCGGCGATGGCGTCGCGGTCGAGCGCGAGCGAGATGCCCCGGCGGACGTTGACGTCGTTGAACGGCGCCTTCGTGAGGTTCGGGATGAGGCCGATCACACCGCCGGCCGGGAACCACCACTCGTTCGTCTTCGACGCGGCGCCCCAGGTGCCCTTGACGTCGGAGATGAACGAGTACGCCCAGTCGTAGCCGCGGGTGACGGTGTCCAGCTGCGTGTTCGTCGCCGGCAGGATGAGGTGCTTGATGGCGATCTTGTCGGCCTGCCAGTACTTCGGGTTCTTGTCCATCGAGTACTGCTGGTCGGTGTAGTTGCCGAGGACGAACGGACCGGTGCCGACCGGGTTCGGGTCGCGCCAGGTCGTCGGGTCCTTCACGCCGCTCCAGTGGTCCTCGCCCAGGATGTACGTCTGCCCGATGATCGTCAGGCTCGGGACGTCCTCGCTCTTGAGGTGGAAGACGACGTGGTCACCGTCCTGCTCGATGCGCTCGATGTGCTGCCAGGCCCCCTTGACGTCCATGGCGGGGAACTTCTTGAGCAGGTCGAAGGTGAAGACGACGTCCTTCGCGCTGAACGGCGAACCGTCTGACCACTCGACACCCGAGCGGATCGTCATGTCGATCGTCTTCGCATCGGGCTGGCTCCACGCGCTGGCGAGCCACGGGTTGCGCTTGCCGTCGAGGGGGTTCACCTCGATGAGGGGCTCGTACATCCACTTGGAGGCTGTCCGGGCGTTGGTGATGTACGGGTTGAAGTTGCGGTCGAACAGCGGGTTGCCGCGGTCCGCGTTGATGAGCATCGTGTCCTTGCCGATGGTGGGATCGGGTTCGGAACGGACCTGGATGCTGCAGCCGGTGGCCACGAGGGCCACTGCGGCGAGGCCGGCGATGGCCGCGACGAGGCGGCCTCGGCGGCGGGGGCCTGGGTCACGCGTGCCGCGCGTGCGCTGTGGGGGAAGCGTCATTGCTCGGTCGACCTCCATGTCGAGTCGGTACGTGCTCAATGTATGCGCTTACATCGCGGCGTGCAAGCGCGGGTGTTGTTTCGCGGGGCGGCACCGTGCGAGGTGCGTCGCGCGTGGTGCGAGGTTCCGTCCGTGGTGCGAGGTCGCGAGGCTCGCACCGAACACGGAAGCCCGCACCACACGCCCCTCGCACGGTGCGAGCTGCCGCACGCCTACAGCGCGGGCGGGCAGCTCTCGCGCAGCAGCACCTCGACGGGCAGGCGCACGGCGCGCGGCGGCCCCTCGCGGCGCTCCAGCCGGTCCACGATCGCCAGGACGGCAGCACGGCCGAGCGCCCCCATCGGCTGGTGCACGGTCGTCAGGCGCGGCGACGAGAACCGACCGGCGTCGATGCCGTCGAAGCCGGTCACGACGAGGTCCTCGGGCACGCGGAGCCCCCGAGCAGCGGCGGCGTCGAGCACCCCGAGCGCGGACTGGTCGTTCGAGCAGACGACGGCGCGTGGGACGTCGTCCGCCAGCAGCGACACCGCGAGCTCCCGCGCCCGAGCCCGCCCGAAGTCGCCGTGCACGGTGCGCACCGTCGAGCCCGGCACCCCGTGGTCGGCCAGCGCCGCGCGGAACCCCGCCGAGCGCTCCATGTCGTCGGGCGAGTCGATGGGCCCCGCGACGTACGCGAGGGACCGGATCCCCAGGCGCCCGATCACGTGCGACGCCAGGGTCCGCATGCCCGCGGCGTTGTCCACGCTCACCGAGTCGAACCCGTGTGAGCGCCGATCGTCGGCGAGCACCACGACGGGGATGCGGCGGGCGACGTGCTCGAGCAGGTCGTCGGGCACGGTCTGTGCCAGCACAGCCAGCCCGTCGACCCGGCCGGCGACGTCGTTCACGATGACGTCGCGCGACGACCCCCGCCCGGCGGCGACCATGAGCGCGAGCCCCCGCTGCCAGGCCTCGGTCTCGGCCCCGCGCAGGACCTCGTCGAAGTACAGGTTGGACGAGAACGGCTGCGTCACGTGCCGCCGGTCGTCGACCACGCGGACGCCGCCGTCGGTGACCAGGTCCGGCCGCTCGTCGGGCACCACGTCGAACCCGGGCAGCAGCAGTCCGACGACGCCGGTGCGCTTGCCGGCGAGGGCCCGGGCATTGCCGGACGGGACGTACCCGAGGCTCCGGATCGCCGCCTGCACGCGGTCCCGGGTGCCCTCGCGGACGGCGTCGGGCGTGCGGAGCACGCGCGAGACGGTGGCGATGGAGACGCCGGCTGCAGACGCGACGTCGTAGACCGTGGGAGGTGCGGTGCGCTGGTCGGCCAACCCGTGCCTCCCCTTCGACGTCCGCTGGTGCCGCGCCTCGCGCTGTGCGGCCGGACCATCCTAGGCATGCCGTGTCCCGGGAGTTCTCCACACGGTGCCGGAAACGCTTGCGGGACAGCGGGGGTCGCGCGACACTGTTCCGACCTCAGTACGTCCCGTGAGGAAGCGCACCAGCGGGCCGCGTGCCCGCACCGATCAGGTTGCCCACACGCAGGGGAAGGACACGACATGTCACAGTCGACACGTTCCGGGAGCAAGCTCGCACTCCGCGCGAGCCACGACGAGGCCGAGGTGCGCGACGCGCTGCTCGAACGCACGGATTCGATCCGCACGTTCGACGATCTCGACGCGCCGCAGGAGACGACGGACCTGCGCTAGCGGCTCGCGCCCGGCCTCCCCCCGGACACGGCCAGGAGGCCCGGGCAGGCGCCCGCAGACCACTCACGTCCGCGGACACTCAGCCCTCGGTCGCGCCCACGATCGTCATGCCCGCCCCGCGCAGGCGTCGGCGCTCCTGCGCGATCCAGCTGAGCAGCCGGTCGTTCGTACCGGCGACGTGGGCGGCCACGAGTTCCGCTGCGCGGTCGGCGTCACCGTCGCGGACGGCGTCGATGATGGCGCTGTGCTCGTCCCACGCGGCGTCGCGCGCCTCGGGTGTGCGGACCTCGATCCAACGCGTGCGCTCGAGCCGCGTCAGGGCGTCGGCGATGGCGTCGGTGACGAACCGGTTGCCACCGAGCGCGGCGAGGTCGAGGTGGAACGTCGACCCCATCCGGATGCCGGCCTGCTGGTCGGGGGTGGGCCGGAGCGCGTCGAGGTGCCCGCGGACCTCCGCCAACTGTTCGGGGGTGGCGCGCTGGACGGCCAGCCGCACGGCAGCGGGCTCGAGGATGCCGCGGAGTTCGGCGAGCGAGGCGATCTCGTCGAGGTCGATCGGGGTGACCGTCCACGAACGACCCTCGTGCAGGATGAGCCCCTCGCGCTCGAGCCGCGACAGTGCGGCGCGGACCGGCGTGCGCGAGGCGTGGAACCGTGCCTCGAGCCCCCGCTCCGAGATGCGCTCCCCCGGTGCGATGTCGAGGGTCAGGATGGCTGCGCGCAGGTTGTCGTAGAGCTGGGCCGTCTGCGACACGGGCGCGGCGTCGGTCGTGTCGGTCACGGCGGACAAGCCTAGCGGCGTGACGGCGGGAATGGTATACCGTTCTGGTATACCAATCTGTTCCGCGATGGAACGACGACGAACGGCCGACACGACCCATGCCCACGACCGACGCCCCGCAGCGATCCACCACGACGCCGCCGGTCTCCGCCCGCGCCTGGACGATGCTCGCCCTCGGGGTCGCGGCCCAGGCGGCGGGGACGCTCGTCGTGTCCGCGCCGGCGCTCCTCATCCCCCACCTGCTCAGCCGCGGCACCTCCCTGCCGGTCGCCGGGGTCCTCGCCGCCGCCCCGACCTTCGGCATGGTCCTGACGCTCATCGCCTGGGGCGCGATCACCGACCGGTTCGGCGAGCGCGTCGTCATCGCCGGCGGGCTCGTGCTCACCACGCTGGCCGTGGTCGCCGCCTGGCTGGCCGCGGGCGACCCGGTGCTGCTCGGGTTGGCGTTCCTGGCCGGCGGCATGACGAGTGCCTCGACGAACGCCGCGAGCGGCCGGGTCGTGGTGGGGTGGTTCCCGAAGGAGCGCCGGGGACTCGCGATGGGCATCCGGCAGATGTCGCAGCCGCTCGGGGTGACGCTCGCGGCGGTCACGGTGCCGCAGCTCGCCGAGGGCTCCGGGATCCGTGCGGCGCTGGTCCTGCCGATCGTGCTGTGCGCGGTGCTCGCCGTCTGCTGCGCGATCGGGATCACCGACCCGCCACGCCCTGCCCGGGCCACGGTGGCGACGACGGCGACCGCGAACCCCTACCGGTCGAGCGGCTTCCTGTGGCGGGTGCACGCGGTGTCGGTCCTGCTCGTGGTGCCGCAGTTCACCCTGTCGACGTACGGGCTCGTCTGGCTCGTGGGCCTCGGCTGGTCGACACCCGCGGCCGGGCTGCTCGTCGGCGCCGCGCAGTTCGTCGGGGCGGTCGGCCGGATCCTGGTCGGTAGTTGGAGCGACCGGGCCGGGTCCCGCGTCGGACCCCTGCGGATCGTCGCGGTGAGCGCCGCGGTGGTGATGGCGGTGCTCGCGGTCGTCGACGCGACGCACCTGGCCGGGGCTGCGGTGTTCCTGGTGCTCGCGACGAGCGTGACGGTCGCCGACAACGGGCTGGCCTACACGTCGGTCGCCGAGGCGGCGGGACCGTTCTGGTCGGGGCGTGCGCTCGGGGCGCAGAACACCGGGCAGTTCATGGCGGCGAGCGCCGTCGGTCCGGGCATCGGCGCGCTGGTCGGTGCGCTCGGGTTCGCGGCGTCGTTCGGCATCGTGGCGGTGCTCCCGCTGTTGGCGGTCCCGCTGGTGCCCCGACGCGACCGGTCGCACGACTGACCGTTCGCCCCCGTTCGTTCCTTCCCAGGACACGTGCGATGGGTTGCAGGAACGGGCGTACCTGGTCGGAAGAACCGACCAGGTACGCCCGTTTCGACCAGGTACGCCCGTTTCGACCTGGTCAACTCGCGCCCCGGCTCACGCGGGGACCACGGGCCCGACCGGCCAGCGGAGCAGCGCAGCCGCAGGGGCACCTCCGGGCAGGGACGCCGCGTTGACGAGCACGAGCTCGGCGTCCGTCAGGACCGACGCACGGACGAGCGCGCACACGGCGGGGACCGCTGCGATGACCGGCACACCCGCAGCCTGCTCCGGCGCAGTGGCCGCCCAGGGTGCACCCGCAAGGGCGAGCAGCGTCCGGTCCCCGACGGCGACGGCGTCGAGCGCGACCGTGGCGCCCTGCGCCTGCTGGAGCGCCTCGACGACCGGCCCGAGTCCAGTCACGACCTGGTTGTCGCCGCGGCCGACGTGGGTCCGCAGGGCGTCCTCGAGGTCGTGGCGACGGGTGGCGACGACACGGGCGAGTGCGGTCTCGACGTGTTCGACGAAGGCCTGCTTCGACCCGGTGTCGGCACGAGGGTCGCCCGGGAACACCGACACGAGCGTCCGGGTCTCCGTCGACAGCGCCTTCACCAGCAGCTCCCGGGCGGTGACGTCACCCGCGACGACGACCAGCCCGGGGCGAATCGTCCGCACGGCCTCGTCGACGGCGGCCGCGGTCTCGGACGAGTTCTGCTTCCAGATCTCCTCGGTGTGCTGCTGCCAGTGCGGCTGCTTCCACCCGGTGCCGGCCTTCGCGTAGTGCAGGGTGTCGTTCCGCCCCCGGACCTGCTGCTCGGTCGTGTCCTCTGCGACCGGCGCGTGCCCGAGGCGGTAGGCGCGGAACGCCCCGCCCTCCTTCCCGGCGTGGACCACCAGGAACGGCAGGTCGACAGGCCGGTGCGCGACGAGCGGCACGAGGTCCGGCACAGCGCCGACCCCGACCGATTCGGGGCCGTGCAGTGAGCCGGGCAGGACCTCGCTCAACACGACCGTGTCGTCGTGCACCAGGACGTACCGGCCGACGGGCGACGGGACACCCGGCTCCTGCTCGAACTCGGCCGCGACCAGCTCGACGACGGCGTCACCGGCACCCTGCGCCCGGAGCGCTTCCTCGACTGCCCGGAGCTTCAACGCGGCCTGCCGTCGGGGATCCTCGACGTTGCCGGAGACGTCGGCGTACGCCCAGGCCCAGGTGCCTCCGCCCTCCAGCCGCTCTCCCAGGATCCGGTGCAGTTCGCTCGTCGCATTGGTCGACGTCATGGCAGCTCCTCTCGGACGGATGCCGGAGCCGATGAGCCCCGGCGCTCTCACGTGCGACCACACTCCACCCGACGACCTGATCCCGTCCGCAGTCGTGAGGGAACACCCAGGCGGCCCTGCACCTGCCTCGGCGCCGCGCCCACAGCAACGAGTCGGCCACGAAACCACAACGGCGTTCGGTTCTGTGGTTGGGTGTGGACAACCCCGATCAACGACGAACGGAGTGCGGCAATGGCGCCACGACCACGACCCATCACGAGACGACACCTGTTGGGCTTCGGCCTCGGCACCGCGGCGGCGGGACTCCTCGCCGGCTGTGCGGTCCCGGGCTCGACCAACGTCAACAAGGCGGCCCTCGTGCCCGCCGCGGCCTCGGGTGAGACCGTCCAGCTCACCTACTGGGCCTGGCTCAAGGACCTGCAGAAGGTCTGCGACGTCTGGAACGAGACACATCCGAACATCCAGGTGTCGGCGAACTGGATCCCCGGCGGCAACAGCGGCGGGTACCAGAAGATGTACTCCGCGCTCGCGGCCGGCGGCGGCCCGGACATCGGGCAGGTCGAGCTCCGGCAGATCCCCGAGTTCATGCTCGCGAACGGCCTGGTCGACCTGGCCCGGTACGGCGCGAAGGACTTCGAGTCGAAGTACGACGAGGCCGCGTGGGCGCAGGTGTCGTTCGTCGACGGCATCTACGGCATCCCGCAGGACACCGGCCCGATGGGGTTCTACTACCAGACCGCGATCCTCGAGCAGGCCGGCGGCGAACCCCCGACGACGTGGGACGAGTGGCGTGACCTGGCCGACAAGGTCCGGAGCACCGGGAAGCAGAACTACCTCGAGGTGTTCCCGGTCGCCGACGCCTCACCGTTCGCCGCGTACGCACAGCAGGCCGGCGCGCGCTGGTTCAAGGTCGACGGCGACGAGTGGGTCGTCGACATGACCGACGACAAGACCCTGATGGTCGCGGACTTCTTCGACGGTGTGATCGACGACAAGCTGGTCGACACGAGTGCCGGCGCGTACTCCCCCGGGTGGTACGCCGCGGCCGCGAGCGGCAAGATCGCCGCGGTCACCAGCGCCAGCTGGGGTGACGCCCTGATCGAGTCGGTGCAGGGCGGCGAGGGCAAGTGGAAGGTCGCCCCGATGCAGAAGTGGGGCGCCGACGGCTTCGGCTCGAGCGCCATCGGCGGTTCGACCGCCGCGGTCCTGGCGAACGCGAAGCACCCGAAGGAGGCGCTCGAGTTCATCACGTGGATGACCACCTCGAAGGAGGGCATCGACGCGATGATCAAGCACTGCGGCATCGGCTGGTCGCCCGCCGTCGACTACATCGGGGCGCAGCGCGAGAAGCCGTCGAAGTGGTTCTCCGGCCAGAACTACAACGAGGACGTCTTCGTGCCGGCCTCGAAGGAGCAGAACATCGACTGGTCGTGGTCCCCGGTGACCCAGTCGGCCTTCACCAGCCTGCAGAACCAGTTCCGCCGCAAGCTCACCTCGGGCCTGAAGCTCAGTGACGCCGTGGAGCTCGCACAGCGGGAGATCGTCCAGTCCTTCAAGGACAAGGGCCTCAGCGTCAGGACGGCACGATGACCCAGCAGACCACCACCCCACGGTCCACCGGCCGACCGGCAGGCGGCACCCCCGCGTTCCGCACGAGCACGAAGGCCACGAGCGCGCAGAAGCGTGCCCCGTGGATCCTGCTCGCCCCGTTCCTGGCGCTGTTCCTGCTGACGTTCGTCATCCCGATCATCAGCGCTCTGTTCCAGTCGTTCACCACCGTCGACCGCGAGGGCCTGTTCGGCGAGGACGGCGTCGTCGGCCGGTTCGCCGGGTTCGACAACTACGCGATCGCCCTGCAGGACAGCGGGTTCGTCGCCTCGATCGGCCGCATGCTGCTCTTCGGCATCGTCCAGGTCCCGGTGATGATCATCGCCTGCACGATCCTCGCGCTGCTGCTCGAGTCGGCGAGCGCCCGCTGGCCGGGCTTCTTCCGGGCCATCTACTTCATGCCGTACGGCGTCCCCGGGGTCATCGCCACGATCCTGTGGTCGTTCCTGTACGTGCCCGGCCTGTCACCGATCGTGTCGCTGCTGCAGTCGATGGGGCTGCAGCCGGACTTCCTCGGCGCGAACAGCGTGCTTTGGTCGATCGCGAACATCGTCACGTGGACGTACACCGGCTACAACATGCTCATCATCGTGGCGCAGCTGAAGTCCATCCCCGGCGAGGTCTACGAGGCCGCCAAGGTGGACGGAGCGAACGCGTTCCAGGTCGCGTGGCGGATCCAGATCCCGCTCATCGCGCCGGCCCTGGTGCTCACGACGGTGTTCTCGATCATCGGCACCCTGCAGCTCTTCGCGGAGCCGCAGATCCTGTCGACGGTCGCCCCGGCGATCGACACCGAGTACACGCCGAACTACGCCGCTTACACGAACGCGTTCGCGTTCAACGAGTACGGCGTCGCGAGTGCGCAGGCGGTCATCATCGCGCTGGCCGCGTTCATCCTGTCGTTCACGTTCCTCGCGCTGACGAACCGACCACCCAAGGACGAACGCGACCGACGCAAGCGCGCACGGCGCGACGGCCGGGAGGCCCGCACCGCGCTCCGGACGCGCGCTGCGGCGGGCAGCACGGTCACCACCCAAGCCGACCCGGGCCTCCAGGCCGGTCGCGTCGCGACCACCGAAGGGACTGACCGATGACCAGCGAAGCCATCGAAGCGCCGGCCACGGCGAAGACCGCCGTCCCGGTCGACACCACGTCGATCTCGGCGCACCAGCGACGGAAGCTCGACCGGTCGCCGCGCTCGCAGATCGTCGTCACGGGGATCCTCGTCGTCGTCGCGCTGTACTTCATCGTCCCGCTGTACTGGGTCGTCATCGCAGCGACGAAGACCACGGGCGCGCTGTTCTCGACCAACGGGTTCTGGTTCGGCGGCGAGTTCGCGCTCTGGAGCAACCTGCAGCAGGTGTTCACCTACGACGGCGGCATCTTCGTCCGGTGGATCGCGAACAGCATCCTGTACTCCGGCGTCGGTGCGGTCCTGGCCACCTACTTCGCCGCGGCCGGCGGGTACGCGCTGGCGAAGTACGACTTCCGGGGGCGCCAGTTCGTGTTCGGCACGATCCTCGGCGGCGTGCTCGTGCCCGGGACCGCGACGGCGCTGCCGCTGTTCCTGCTGTTCTCGTCGATGGGCCTGACGGACACGTACTGGAGCGTGCTCATCCCGAGCCTGGTGTCGCCGTTCGGCCTGTTCCTGTGCCGGGTGTACGCCGCCGCGTCGGTGGACACCACCCTGCTCGAACAGGCTCGCATCGACGGTGCCGGTGAACTGCGGATCTTCCACACCGTGGTGCTCCGGCAGATGACCCCGGCGCTCGTCACCGTGTTCCTGTTCCAGGTGGTCGGGATCTGGAACAACTTCTTCCTGCCGCTCATCATGCTGGCAGACCAGAAGCTGTACCCGATAACACTGGGTCTGAACAACTGGCGCTCGCAGGTCGACCGCCTGCCGGAGTTCTACCAGCTCACCACCGGCGGGGTGCTCGTCTCGGTCATCCCGCTCGTCATCGCCATCATCGTCCTCCAGCGCTTCTGGCGTGGAGGCCTCACGGAAGGATCGGTCAAGGGTTGACCCACTCCGCACTCTCGTCCACCGCACCCGGCTCCGACTCGCGGCTGGCACCCCGTGCCTGGCTGCACACCGACGCCCCGTCCCTGTCGCTGAACGGGGACTGGCGGTTCCGGTGGTCGCCCGTTGCCTCGGTCTCCGAGGACTTCGCGACCGAGGGTGGGGAGGACGACGACCCGGCCTGGGGCGAGCTCCCGGTGCCGTCGCACTGGGTGCTGCACGGGCACGGCGCTCCGAGCTACACGAACCTGCAGTACCCGTTCCCGATCGACCCGCCGCACCCGCCGGAGGAGAACCCGACAGGTGACCACCGCCGCACGTTCGAGCTGCCGTCGTCGTTCGACGGTGCCGGCCGGGTGCTGCTGCGGTTCGACGGGGTCGAGTCCCACTTCCGGGTGTGGCTGAACGGGACGCTCGTGGGGTGGTCGACGGGCTCCCGCCTGGCGACCGAGTTCGACGTCACCGAGCTGGTGCGCCCGGGAGCGAACGAGCTCGCGGTCCGGGTGCACCAGTGGTCGGCGGCGTCCTACCTGGAGGACCAGGACCAGTGGTGGCTGCCGGGCATCTTCCGTGACGTCACCCTGCTCGCCCGGCCCACGGCGCCGATCGACGACGTGTTCGTCCAGGCCGGTTGGCGAGCGACGCTCGGCACGGCCGCCTCGGCGGGCACCGCGGCGTCGGGACGGCCGGAGACGGGGACCGGCACGATCACGTTCCCGACGCTCGACGCGGTGTTCCCGGTGCGGTTCGCGGTGCCCGACCTGGGCGTCGACGTGACCTGGGCCACGGCGGACGACGTCGCGCCGATCGAGGTCGAGGGCGTCGAGCCGTGGAGTGCCGAATTGCCGAAGCTGTACGACGCGACGCTGTCGACCGGCTCCGCGGCGGCCGGCGCGGCCGGCGAGACGGTGTCGCTCCGGCTCGGGTTCCGCACCGTGTCGATCGTCGGCGACCGGTTCCTGGTGAACGGCGAGCGCGTGGTGTTCCACGGCGTGAACCGGCACGAGACCCACCCCGTGCGCGGCCGGGTGTTCGACGAGGAGCACGCCCGCGCCGACATGGCGCTGATGAAGCGGAACAACGTCAACGCCATCCGAACCTCGCACTACCCGCCGCACCCCCGCGTGCTCGACCTGGCCGACGAGCTCGGGTTCTGGGTGATCCTGGAGTGCGACCTGGAGACCCACGGGTTCCTGTTCACCGACTGGGTCGGCAACCCCTCCGACGACCCGGCGTGGGCCGACGCCTACCTCGACCGCATCGCCCGCACCGTCGAGCGCGACAAGAACCACGCGTCGATCGTGATGTGGTCGCTCGGCAACGAGTCCGGCACCGGCCGGAACCTCGCGGCGATGTCGCAGTGGGTGCACGACCGCGACGCCGAGCGTCCGGTCCACTACGAGGGCGACTACACGGGCGAGTACACCGACGTCTACTCGCGGATGTACCCGACGCTGCAGGAGACCGAGTCGATCGGCGGCGGCACCCCGACGCCCCTGCTCGGCTGCGGCCCGGCCGAGGCCGCACGGCAGCGGTCGAAGCCCTTCATCCACTGCGAGTACGTGCACGCGATGGGCAACGGCCCCGGGCAGATCGCCGAGTACGAGGCCCTGGTCGACCGGTACCCACGACTGCACGGCGGGTTCGTGTGGGAGTGGCGGGACCACGGCCTGCTCGCGAAGACGCCCACCGGCGAGGACTACTACGCCTACGGCGGGGACTTCGGCGAGGTCGTGCACGACGGCAACTTCGTGATGGACGGCCTGGTGCTGCCCGACGACACCCCGACGCCGGGGCTCGCCGAGTTCGCCGCCGTCGTGGCCCCGATCCGCCTGGCGGTCTCGGACACCACGGTGCTGGTCGAGAACCGGTACCACTCGGCCTCGACCGCCGGGCTCCGGCTGTGCTGGACCCTGTCGCGGAACGGCGTCGTCGAGGCCTCGGGGCGCCTGTCCACGGGCATCGTCGCGGCACGTGAGTCGGCGACGGTGCCGGTGCCCTCCGAGGTGCTCGACGCGGCCACGTCCGAACTCGCACCCGGCGACGAGCTCTGGTTCGACCTGACCATGGAACTGGCGGGGCCGACCGCGTGGGCGGACACCGGCCACGTCGTCGCACGCACCCAGCGGCTCGTCGCGGCGCGCGCGGCGGACGCACCACGGGCCTCCCGGCAGGGGTGGGACGGCGACCGACTCGGTGACGGCACCTTCAGCGCCCGCGGCGACCTGGTGTCCTGGAAGGGCCACGAGGTCGCGGGGCCCCGCCTGGAGCTCTGGCGTGCGCCGACCGACAACGACAGCCTGGCGTCACAGGGCGGCTACGAGACCGCGGACCCGGTGCTCACGCACGGTGTCGGCGACCCGACCGCTCCCCCGTCGGCGACGCGCTGGCGCGACCGAGGGCTGGACCGGCTGACGCACCGGCTGGTGTCGGTGTCGCGCACCGACTCCGGTCTGGAGCAGCGGGTGCGGGTGGCGGCGGCGAACAGCGGGTGGGGCCTCGAGGTCACGCACCGCTGGACCCTGACGTCCGACGGGCTCGTGCTGCAGACCGACACCGTGCCGTTCGGCGCCTGGGACGTCACGTGGCCGCGGATCGGGGTGCGGTTCGACCTGCCGGCGTCGCTGGCCGATGCGGACGCCACCTGGTTCGGGACCGGACCGCTGGAGTCGTACGCCGATTCTTCGCATGCTGCCCGCGTCGGCCGGTTCACCGCTCCGGTGCGGTCACTCGGGGTGGCGTACTCGCGGCCGCAGGAGACCGGGCACCGGCCGTCGCTCCGGTCGCTGGCGGTCGGGCCGTTCACGGTGTCGACGGTCGGGTCGCACCGTGCGGGGTTCACCCTGTCGCCGTGGAGCGCGCAGCAGATCGACCGTGCCGAGCACCCGTACGAGCTGCCGACGTCGGACCACCTGTACCTGTACCTCGACGCCGCGCAGCACGGGCTCGGCAGCCGGGCGTGCGGGCTCGACGTGCTGCCGGAGCACCAGCTCTGGCCGCAGGCGTTCAGTTGGAGCGTGCTGCTGGGCTAGTCGGGGTCGGCGGCGCGGCGTTCGGCGCTCGCTCGCACAACCAAAGTCCCTTCGAACCACGGGTTGCCGCGGTTCGAGGTGACTTTGGTTGTGCGGAGCGCGACGCCTACGCGCCGGCGGACAGTGCGCGCAGGGCCTCGGGGTCGCTCGCGTTCAGGAAATCGGTCAGGCGCTCGGGCTCGCCGGGCTCGTCGATCGCCTCGGCGGCACGGCGCAGGGCGAACAGCGCCCGCAAGACCCCACGGTTGGGCTCGTGCGACCACGGCACCGGGCCGACACCGCGCCAGCCGGCCTTGCGCAGCGCGTCGAGCCCACGGTGGTACCCGACACGGGCGTAGGCGTAGGACTCGAGGGTCGCGCCGCGCGCCCACGCCTCGTCGGCGAGCAACGCCCACGCCAGGCTCGACGACGGGTAGGACACCACCACGCTGGCGACGGGGGCCTCCGCCTCGATCGCGGCGGTCACCTCCGGCTCGGCGGGCAGCAGGGTCTCGGGCTTCGACGACGGGGTCGGCAACAGGTTCTCCGGCATGCCCCCAGCCTGTCATCCCTTGCGGGTGCCCGTGTCACGGGATTACCGTGGAGGTCACCTCGTCGTCATCGCGGGGCCGCCGGGGCGGGAGACCGACCGGCGGAACGGATGGCGGACACGGGGGTCCCCCGACGGAAGCAGACGGATTGCTGTCGATCACCGGTACCGCTCAGCCCACGCGCTGACACCGTGATCGCGCGCCCCGTCGGGCGCTCCACCGCACCGCGGTGGCCTCGGTGTCGTGCGCCCAGCATCGACACCGGGAGACACCCCCATGCCCACCAGTCCGTCCGTCGTCCTGCACGACGTCACCTTCGCCTGGCCCGACGGCACCGTCGCGCTCGACCACCTCACCGCCGCCTTCGGACGTGGCCGGACCGGCCTGGTCGGGAGGAACGGGGCCGGCAAGTCCACGCTGGTCCGGCTCGCGACCGGCCGGCTCCACCCCACGTCGGGCAGCCTCGCGACGTCCGGCCCCGTCGACCACCTGCCGCAACGCCTTGCAACGGGGAACGACGACACCGTCGCCGACCTGCTCGGCGTCCGGCCCACCCTCACGGCGCTCCGGGCCGTCCTGGCCGGCGACGCCACGGCCGCGCAGCTCGAGGCGGTCGGCGACGACTGGGACCTGGAGGAACGGGCAGCCGCGGTGCTCGACCGGGTCGGGCTCGACGGCACCGAGCTCGACCGGCCGGTGTCGACGCTGTCCGGCGGGCAGTCGGTGCTCGTCGCCGTCGCCGGGGTCCGGTTGCGCGCGCGGCCGATCGTGTTCCTGGACGAGCCGACGAACAACCTGGACCGCCGGGCCCGCGGGCTGCTCCTCGACCTGGTCGACGACTGGCGCGGCACCCTGGTGCTCGTCAGTCACGACCGGGAACTCCTGGAGCACGTCGACGAGACCGTGGAGCTCCGCGCCGGGGCGATGACCGTGTTCGGCGGGACGTTCAGCGCGTTCGAGGAGCACCTGGCCGTGCAGCAGGCGGCCGTCGAGCGCGAGGTCCGGGTCGCCGACCAGCGGCACCGCACCGAGAAGCGGCAGCGCATCGAGGCGGAGACCAAGATCGCCCGACGTGCGAAGGCCGGCGAGAAAGCGGGCCGCTCGATGCCGAAGATCCTGGCGAACGAGCAGCGGAAGAAGGCGCAGGAGACCGCCGGCCGACTGCGCGTCGGGTACGCGGACGACGAAGCTGCCGCCCTCGCCACCAAGCGCGAGGCAGAGCTCCGTCTGCGCGACGACGAGTCGATCCACGTCACCCTGCCCGACCCGGACGTGCCGGCATCGCGTCGGATCGCCACCGTGACCGTCCGCGGGCGTGACGTCGTCGTGCAGGGGCCGGAACGGATCGCCGTCACCGGGGACAACGGGGTCGGCAAGTCCACCCTGCTCGAGCAGCTCGTCGGCGACCCCGCTGCCCGGGAGCACCCGCTGCCCGAGACCGGAGCCGTCGCCCACGTCGACCGGATCGCGTACCTGCCGCAGCGGAAGGACAGCCTGGACGACACCGCCACGGTGCTCGACAACGTGCGCCGGGACGCCCCGCACGTGCCCGTCGCCGAGGTCCGCAACCGGCTGGCGAAGTTCCTGGTGCGCGGGGACACCGTCGACCGCCCGGCCGGGGACCTGTCCGGCGGGGAGCGGTTCCGGGTGGCGCTGGCGTCCCTGGTGCTCGCCGACCCGCCGCCGCAGCTGCTCGTGCTCGACGAGCCGACGAACGACCTCGACCTGACGAGCGTCGACCAGCTCGTCGACGCACTGCGGGCCTACCGGGGAGCACTCGTCGTGGTGAGCCACGACGAGACGTTCCTGGAGCGACTCGACCTCGACGAACGGATCGAGCTGCGATGACCCGTCGAGGGACGGGCGTCAGCGCCGTCGGGTCGGCCGGATCGCGAGCGACTCGACGGTGCCGCGCTCGGGCAGGTCGACGACGGTGCGGACCGCGGCGGCCACGTCCTCGGGTGCCAGGTAGTAGTCGGTGTCGTAGGTCTCCCCGAGCTTCGCCACGAGCTGCCGCTGCATGTCCGAGTCGGTCCGGCCCGGGTGCACGCTCGACACCCGCACGCCGTTCGCCCGCTCCTCTTCGCGCAGGGCGTCGGCGAAGGCCCGCAGCGCGAACTTCGACGCCGCGTACACGCCACCGCCGGGGCCCGAGTGGAACCCGGAGCCGCTGTTGATCGGCACGACGATGCCCCGGGCTGCCCGCAGCGCCGGCAGCGCCAACCGGGTGAGCTCGGCGACCGCGAACACGTTCGTCGCGAAGACCTGCTCCCACACCGCGCGCGGGGTGTCGGCGACGGTGGTGCCCTGCTCGACACCGGCCGAGTGCACGAGGACGTCGAGCCGATCGGGCAGCGCGGGGACCTCGCCCACGCCCAGGTCACCGACGAACGGCGCCGCGCTCGGCAGCTCTGCGACCAGGGCGTCCACGGCGTCGGCGGACCGGCCGCCCACGAGCACGTGGTGGGTGCGGCCGAGGTCGGCGGCGATCGCGCGGCCGATGCCGCGGTTGGCTCCGGTCACCAGGGCGACCGGACGGTTCTGGAGATGGTCTGTCGTCACGTGGGCCAGCCTACGGAAGCCGAGCCGGGCCTCCTGTGCGGTCGCGGCGACGACGCAGGACCGTCAGCGCGACGCCGGCGACGACCACCAGGCCCACGAGCGCCGCGATGCCCCACGGTGAGCCGGCGAGGGCCGCGACGACCGCCCAGAACACGGCGAGCCCGACCGTCGCGTACAGGAACGCCCAGGCCACGCATCCCGGAACCATCGCGATCGTGTACCGCCACCAGGCGACCCGTGCCAGCCCCGCTGCGGCGTTCATCACCGTCTGCAGGCCGACCACGACGAAGCTCACCGTCACGACGGGCAACCCCCAGCGATCGAGCAGTGCAGAACCGCGACGGACCGCCGGCGAGCGCAGCCATCCGCCCCACCGCGATCGGGACGCACCCGTGACCGCGAGCCGCGCGACCCAGTACGTGGCCTGCGCACGGCAGAACACGATCACGAAGAGCGCGAGGACGAGCCACCGGAACGGGAGCCCCTCGAGGAAGGACGGCACGCTCGCACCGTAGCGTCCCGACCCGGAGAGCGCCCGTCAGCGCACCCCGTGCCGGTCAGACGAACGACGCTCAGTCGTTGTCGACGCCCTGGCGGATGCGGATGCCCTCGAGCACGTCCTGCGCCCGCTTCTCGTCCTGCTTCTCGATCTGGCGGGTGTCGCGCTCGGGGAGCTGGATGTCCTCCTCCGCTCGGATGCCGGCCTGCAGCTCGCGACCCCGCTCGATCTCGGCGTCGAACTCGGCACCGAAGAGCAGGGCGTTGTTCGTGATCCAGATCCACAGCAGGAACACGATGACCCCACCGAGGGAGCCGTACGTGGCGTTGTAGTTCGAGAAGTTCCCGACGTAGAACCCGAAGCCGACGCTGGCGATGATCCAGATGAGGATCGCCAGGATCGAGCCGCCGCTGACCCACCGGAACTTCGGCTGCTTGACGTTCGGCGACCAGTAGTAGAGCACTGCGACGACGATGATCGCGATGACGAGCAGGATCGGCCACTGCACGATGAGGAGCACGGTCGCGGCGACGTCGCCCAAGCCGATGACGTCGCCGAAGCTCCGGGCGAGTGGTCCGCTCACCAGGACCAGCAGACCGATCACGAGCAGGACGACGGTGGTCACCGTGACGCCGAGCATGGTCGGGCGGAGCTTCCAGACCGGTCGGCCCTCGCGGACGTTGTAGATCCGGTTCATGGCACGGCCGAACGCGCCCACGTAGCCGGAGGCCGACCAGAGGGCACCGACGACACCGACGATGAACGTGATCGGGGCGGCGGGCGAGCGGACGAGTCCCTCGAGCGGCTCCTTGATCAGGTCCACGACCTGGTCCGACCCGATGTTGCCGATGATCTGCAGCATGGTCTTGATCGTGTTGTCGGCCTGCCCGACCAGGCCCAGCAGCGACACGACCGCCAGCAGCCCGGGGAACAGCGCGAGCACCGAGTAGTACGTCAGGCTCGCCGCCAGGTCGGTGCACTGGTCGCTCGTGAACTCGCGCAGCGTCTTCTTCAGCGTGTAGACGAGCGTGGGCTTCTTGAGGTCGGTGGGGTTGTCGGGCTTCCGGGCGTCGTCTGGGTCCGGCTTGTGCTCTTCGTGCGCCATGTGACTACCCTCTCGCCTTCACGGCCTGCTTCGACCGCTTGACCGCCTGCTTGCGGTTCTTGTTCGCCCGTCGCTGCACCGCCGCGATGCCGACCTGCTGCTTCACGCGGGCGCGGTGCGCCGGGTCCTGCTCGAGCGCTTCCTCGGCCGCCTTGGCCCGCGCCTTCCGACCCTTGCGGCCTGTCTGCGCCTGCTCCTTCACCGAGGGGGCGTCGCCACGCGCACCGAAGGGCAGCAGCGCGGTGAACGCCGAGTTCGCCGGCGGCTGGGCCAGGTGCCCGGCGGGGCGGTTCCGCAACGCGATGCCGAGGACGATCGCCGCGACGCCGGTCAGTCCGGTGATGCCCATCGCCACCAGGGGCGTGGGGTCGCGGTGCCACCGCTGCTTCGTCTTCGCGACGGCGAGCCGCGTCCGGGCGGGCAGGTCCGCACGTCGCTTCAGCTCCGTCACGGTGTCCGTGATGCCCTCACGGGTGCGCACGTTGGCGAGTTCGAGCTCGGGCAGACTGTCCTTGGCCATTCCCCATTTCGTACACGTCCCACCCGGGATCGTGCCCAGCAGGCCGCGTCTACCGTGCCGCACATGCTCTTCCGGGACGCCGCCGAGGGGATCCACCGCCTCGAGATCGCACACACCAACACGTACCTCGTCGAGACCGGCGATCGGTTGCTCGTCGTCGACGCGGGGTTGCCCGCCGCGTGGCCGCACCTGCAGCTCGCCGTGCACGACCTGGGCTACACGCCCGACCAGGTCGAGGGGCTCCTGCTCACGCACGGGCACTTCGACCACGTCGGCACCGCCACACGGATGCACCGCGACTGGGGCACGCCCGTGTTCGTCCACCCGGGCGATCGGCACCTCGCCGCGCACCCGTACTCCTACCGGCCGCAGACCAACCGCTTCGGGTTCGTCGCGCTCCACCCGGGTGGGCTGCGCCCCCTGGGCCGGATGCTGCTGGCCGGTGCGGTCACGGTCGACGGCATCGCGGACACCGAACCGATGGAGAGCCGCGCCGACGTGCCGGGCAACCCGTGGATCATCGAGACCCCGGGGCACACCGACGGCCACGTGGCGCTGCACTTCGCCGACCGCGACGCCGTGATCGCCGGAGACGCGCTCGTCACCTTCGACCCGTACACGGGCGGGATCGGACCCCGGATCGTGGCACCCGCGGCGACCTCCGACGTCGACACGGCGGTCGCGTCGCTCGACCGGCTCGCGGACACCGAAGCGAAGCACGTGCTGCCCGGCCACGGGCCGGGCTGGTCGCTCGGCGTGCGGCGGGCCGTCGCGCAGGCGCGGCGGGTGGCCGGGGCCGCCTGACGCGGCGACCAGCTCGCGAGTCCACGCGCTCAGCGACACCTCACGGGCGCTCCGACGCGTGGACTGTCGGTGAGCGCGAAACGTCGCCGAAGGGGCGTGACGCGACCAGAGCCGGCCTGGAGGCGCGGTGCGGTCCCGCCCCGCGCCTCCAGGCCGTGGGTGGTCGCGGTCAGGACGGGACGACCACGTCCTCGGGCAGACCGGACGCCGCGGAGCGGCCGGCGGCCTCCATCAGTGCGAGGCTCCGCAGGTTGTCGCGCCCGCTCGTCTCGGGAGCGGGGCCGCCCTGCACCGAGCGGGCGAACGCCTGCAACCCACCCTGGCGGTCGGTGTGCGCGAGCACGGGGAGCTCGACCGGCTCGGCGACGTCGTCCTGCGTGCGGCGGACGGTGACCCGGTCGCCGTCGACGGCGTTCGGCTCACCGTCGCGGCTCGTGAACCAGAGCTCGCCGTCCTCGCCCTCGATGCTCCACTCGCCGGCCCAGGCGGTGCGCGGGCCACGGCTCAGCCAGCTGCCGCGGTAGTTGAC
Organism: Curtobacterium sp. UNCCL17; assembly: GCF_000686685.1. Taxonomy (NCBI): domain Bacteria; kingdom Bacillati; phylum Actinomycetota; class Actinomycetes; order Micrococcales; family Microbacteriaceae; genus Curtobacterium; species Curtobacterium sp. UNCCL17. The sequence continues at coordinate 110,100 of NZ_JMLI01000021.1, forward strand.
GACCGTGCCGCCGTCGAGCTCGATGATCATCGAGGCGACCGCTTCGTCCTGGTACTTGCTGTAGGCGGGGTAGCTCGCCTTGGCGAAGACGCGGACGGCCTCTTGCCCGGTGATCATCCGGAGCAGGTCGAAGTGGTGGATCGCCATGTCGTTGATCATCGCGTGCGGGAACCGGTAGTGCGGGTACGTCTCGGCGGGCTGGTCGTTGTCCCACTGGCGGAAGTCGACGTTGATCGCGGAGACCTCGCCGACGACGTCCGCCTCGAGCATCTCCTGCACCACCCGCGGCGCCGGGTACCAGCGGTAGTTCTGGCTGACCTGCAGCACCAGGCCGAGCTCCTCGGCGCGACGGACCGCGGTGACGGCCTCGTCGGTGGTGTTGGCGAACGGCTTCTCGACCAGGACGTGCTTGCCGGCGTCGAGGGCCTCGAGCGCGAGCGGCACGTGCGTCACGGCCGGGGCGGTGATGACGACGGCGTCGGCCTCGACCGCGGCGAGCGCCTCGGTCAGGGACCCGAACGCCGCCGAGGCCGGGAGCCCGAGGTCGGTCCGCACGGCCTCGAGCGTCGGCGCCGACGGGTCGACGATCCCGACCACCTGCACTTCCGACACCTCTGGGATGGCGGTGCGGGCCCAGTTGCCGCCCCACCCTCCGAGACCGACGTGGATGATCCGGACGCTCATGCGTGCACTCCTTCGTGGCTGCCGTCGTGGCTGGTGTGTCGCACCACGGACGCCGCGGTGCGTGCGTCCAGTCTGTCAGTGCGTGAAGGCGTACGCGATGAGCGCCATCGTCACGATGAAGCCCGCCAGGTAGTTGATCCAGAGGAACCGCTTCCACCCGGCGTTCGCGGCCTCGGCACCCTGGTCCGTGATGTTCCACCACGGCAGCACGTTGAGCGCGTACGGCACGACGACGACCGCGGCGATCGGGCCCGGGAACGCCGAGAACAGCAGCGCGACCCCGGCGACCAGGTAGGCGACGAAGGCCAGGCGGACGGTGGCCCGGGCACCGATCACGGTCGCGACGGAGCCGATGCCGCCGGCGCGGTCGGCCAGGACGTCCTGCACGGCACCGAACGCGTGCGAGGCCACACCCCACAGGAAGAACGCGATGCAGACGGCGACGAGTTCCCCGGTCCAGTGCGGGCCGGCCAGGGCGAGGCCGTAGATCGCCGGTGAGACGAAGTGGGTGCTCGACGTGAGCGAGTCGAGGAACGGCTTCTCCTTGAACCGCAGCCCCGGTGCCGAGTACGCGATGACCGCGAACACGCTGATCGCCAGGACGAGCCACGACCACGGCCCGTTGCCGCTGACGGCGCCGAGCACCACGAGCGCGACGAGGAAGGGGACGTTCGTGACGACGACGGCCCACAGCGTGGTGCGGTGGACGCTCTTGTCGAGCAGGGCGCCCTCGACACCGCCCTTGCGCGGGTTGCGGAGGTCGGACTCGTAGTCGAAGACGTCGTTGATGCCGTACATCGCCAGGTTGTAGGGCACCAGGAAGTACACGACACCGACCAGGAACGCGACGAGCGAGAACCCGCCGCCGCCCTCGACGCCGACCCCGCTGCCGAGCAGGTACGCGGCGCCGAACGGGTAGGCGGTGTTCACCCAGCTGATCGGGCGTGACGACACGAACAGGGCGCGCAGGGTCGACGGCCTGGAGGCGGTGCTGGCGTTCACTTCATGTCCTCTGCTGGTGCTGGCTCCGCTGGTACTGGGGTCGGGTCGGGCGCGGGGCGCGCGCCGGTCCGGTCGAACAGGACCCACAGGCTGGGCAGCAGCACGATGGCGGACATCGCGTAGGCGAGGTCCTCGACCGGGATCGCACCGATCTTCGCACCGCTGATGAGCGAGGGGTCGTAGGCGACGATCCGCAGCGTGACGATGACGTTGTCGAACACCATCGTCATCACGAGCAGCGCGATGCCGGCGATCACGGACGTGAGCATCGCGACCCGGCGCCCGAGGGCCGGCCGTCGACCCGCCGCACGGGCCCGGCGGGCGGCGACGACGCCGGCGGCCACGGCCACGACGGCCGTGACGCCGAAGAACGGCAGGGCCAGGAGCGCGTAGGCCCCGGTGCCGTTCACGCACGCCGCCGATCGGTCGCCCGCTGCACCAGGGGCCGGACGAAGCCGACCAGGTCCATCGTCGAGTAGCAGAGCAGCAGCAGGAAGAAGAGCTCCTCGAGCGGGACCTCGGGCGCCAGGAGCACCCCGGTGAGCAGGTTCTGCGGCCCGATGAAGAAGATGCCGGCAGCGACACCGGCGACGTCCCACACCATGAAGAACGCGACACCGACGACCATCACGGCCGCCGCCCGCCACGGTGCCCGCCAGAAGAACAGCCGGAAGCGGGCGTCCAGCACGGTCATGCCGACCAGGGACACCACCAGGCCGGCGAGGTAGACCCCGGGCATCAGGCGGTCTCGGTCCGGTCCCGCGGAGCCCCGAGGGGCGTCGGCAGCGGCTCGGTGCTCCGGTCGCCGTGGATGCGCTTGAGCAGGACCTCGGCGCTGATCAGGCACATCGGCAGACCGATCCCCGGGATCGTCGAGGCGCCGACGTAGTACAGCCCCTCGACCTTCTTCGACGCGTTCTTCTCGCGGAAGAACGCACTCTGCTTCAGGGTGTGCGCCGGGCCGAGCATCGAGCCGTTCCAGGCGTTCAGGTCGTCGGCGAAGTCGCGCGGCCCGATCGTCCGTCGGACCCGGATGCGGTCGCGCAGGTCCGGCACCCCGGCGCGCTCGGCCAGCACGTCGATGGCACGGTCCGCGATCTGCTCGACCTGGTAGTCACCGGCACCGTCGATGCCGCCCTTGCCGATCGACAGGTCGGCGGGTAGGGGCACCAGGATGAACAGGTTGCTGGTGCCGGGCGGGGAGACGCTCGGGTCGGTCTCCGAGGGGGCGCAGACGTAGATCGAGGCGGGGTCCGGCACGTGCCGGTCGTCTCCGAAGATCGCGCCGAAGTTCGCCTTCCAGTCCGCGGTGAACACCAGGGTGTGGTGCAGCAGGCCCGGCGTCGGACCGTCGATGCCGAGGTACACGAGCACCGCGCTCGGACCCGGGTCGCGCTTCTTCCAGTGGTCGGCGCCGTGGGTGCGGTGCTCACGGTCGAGCAGCTGCATCTCGGTGTGCTGCATGTCGGCAGCGCTGACCACGAGGTCGGCGGGGGCCGTGTGCTGCACGCCGTCGCGGTCGCGGTGGACGACCCCGGTGGCGATGCCGTCCTCGACGACGATCCGTTCGACCTTCGCACCGGCGATGATCTTCGCGCCCTCGGCCCGGGCGACCCGCTCGACGGCGGAGATCACCTCGGTGATGCCGCCCTTCGGGTACAGCACGCCGTCGGCCAGGTCGAGGTGGCTCATCAGGTGGTACATGCTCGGTGCCGCGTACGGGCTCGTGCCGAGGAACACCGCCGGGTAGCCGAGGATCTGCCACAGTCGACGGTCGCGCACCGCGGTCTCGGCGAAGGTGGAGAGCGGCTCGAGCAGCAGGCGCGCGAGCTTGGGCAGGCGACGCAGGACGTCGGGTGCGGCGAGCTTCGTGAGGTCCTGGAAGCTCGTGTAGAGGAACCGGCGCACTGCCATCGTGTAGGTGTCCTCGGCCGACGCGAGGTACTTCCGCATCCGCTCGCCGGCACCGGGCTCGATGGACTCGAACAGCGCGATGTTGGCCTCGGCGTCGGCCCGCAGGTCGATCGGCTCGTCGTGGCCCTCGCTGTAGACGCGGTAACCGGGGTCGAGCTTCACCAGGTCGAGTTCGGCCTCGGCCGACGTCCCGAGCAGCTGGAAGAAGTGGTCGAAGACCTCGGGCATGAGGTACCACGACGGCCCGGTGTCGAACCGGAACCCGTCCTGCTCCCACGAGCCGGCACGGCCGCCGAGCTGCGTGCGCTGCTCGAGCACCGTCACCGAGAAGCCGTCGCGTGCGAGCAGCGCGGCGGCCGCCAGGCCGCTGATGCCGCCGCCGATGACGACGGCGCGGCGTGCGGGCACCTTGCGCCGGGTGGTGGTGGCGACCGTCGTCGGTCGGGAGGCGCGGGGCGGGGTCATGAGGAGCCTCCCGGCCGGTGGGTGGTGACGCGCGACCGGAGCGGTGTGCGTCCGGCGAGGACCTGCGCCGCGAGGCGCACCTTCACCGGGTTGGGGACGCGCACGCGCGTCGTGACGAGGCGGCTCGCCGGCGTGCGCGCGAGTCGGTCGTTGAGTTCCTGGAACAGCGCGTGTGCGAGTCCGACCGCGTTGCGGGCGTCGGCCGGCAGCAGCCGGATCGTCCGTGCGGCGTGGTCGAGGTCGGCCTGCACGTCGGCGACCAGGCGGTCCTTCGTGGCCTCGTCGAAGGACCGGATGTCGACGCCCGGGAAGTACGAGCGACCGAGCACCTCGAAGTCGGCGTGCAGGTCACGCAGGAAGTTCACCTTCTGGAACGCGGCGCCGAGCGCACGCGCCCCGGCGACGAGTTCGGCCTGGTCGAACGTCGGACGACCGGCCCGGTACACGAACGCGCGCAGGCACATCAGGCCGACGACCTCGGCGGAGCCGTACACGTACGCGTCGAACGAGGCGTCGTCGTGCTCGGTGCGGTCGAGGTCCATGCGCATCGAGGCGAAGAACGGGGCGGTGAGCTCGGCGCCGAAGCCGGTGGCGCGGGCGGTCCGAGCGAAGGCGTGGACGACCGGGTTCACCGAGAAGCCGAGCGCGATGGCCCGTTCGGTGTCGGCCTCGAGCTCGTCGAGCACCGTGCGGGCGAGCTCGCGGTCGAGCCCGGCTTCGGTCGCGGGGCCGTCGACGACCTCGTCGGCGACGCGCACCAGCGCGTAGACGTTCCGGATGTGCTCGCGCGTGTCGCGGGCGAGCATCCGGCTCGCCAGGCCGAACGATGTGGAGTACCGGTCGATGACGACGCCCGACGCGGCCTCGGCCGTGGCGTCGTAGAGCTGGAGGCGAGCCGGACGGGATCCGGTCGCCGTGGTGGTGCTGTGGGTCACCGGGCGCGCTCCACGAGTTCGGTCACGAGGGCCTCCAGGCGGTCGGCGAGGTCGTACGGCAGCCGGGCGAGCTCGGCCCGGGCGAGTGCGGTGTGGTCGGCGACGCGTTCTTCCGCGGCGCCGCGCGCACCGCAGGAGACCAGGGTCGCACGGACCTCGTCCGCACGGGCCTCGGTCAGGTCCGGGTCGCCGAGGTACGGCTCGAGGTCCGGCCAGCAGTCCGTGGTCGCCGCGTAGGCGATGAGCATCGTGCGCTTGCCCTCGCGCAGGTCGCCCAGCACGGTCTTGCCGGTCATGGTCTCGTCGCCGAAGACCCCGAGCAGGTCGTCGACGATCTGGTACGCGATGCCGATCTCGCGACCGAAGGCACCGAGGGCGGTGACGATCTCCTCGTCGGCGCCGGCCAGCACGGCGCCGGACTGCAGCGGAGCCTCGAACGAGTACACGCTCGTCTTCGCCCGCTCCATCGCCAGGACCTCTTCCACCGTCGGCATCACGCCGAGTGCGAGATCGACGTCGGTCATCTCACCGGCAGCGCTCGCGAACACGGCCTCGTCGAACAGTTCGAGCAGTCGCTCGCGCCGGGTGCCGTCGACGCCCGCTGCCTCGATGAAGCGGGGCGCCCCGGCGAGCGCCAGGTCACCGGCGATCACGGCGGCGCTCATCCCCCGGTGCTCGGCGGTCGGCAGCGGCAGGCCACCCGTCGTCCCGTTGTCGCGGAACGACCCGGCGACGTTCGGCTGCCCGCGGCGCGACCAGTCACGGTCGATGACGTCGTCGTGCACCACGAGTGCGGTGTGCAGGAGTTCGTACGCCGCTGCGACGTTGGCGGCGGCGTGCGCGTCGGTGCCGCCCATTCCGGCGTACGCGGTCATGACCATGCGGGGCCGGAAGCGCTTGCCGCCCATGCTCGCCTTGCGGAGCACGCGCCACAGTTCTTCCGACGGTCGGCCGTAGCGCTCGGCGCGCGCCGACGACACGGCGAAGAAGCGCTCGAGGCAGTCGTCGACGAGCGCGAGGTCGATGTGCGGCACGGTGGTCGCTTCCTCGCTCATTGGCCTAACCTATCGACACAGATGAACGCTTTCCCTGAATCCGTGGTGCTCCTGGCCGACGACCGTACCCCGATCGGCACGGCGGACAAGTTCACGGTGCACACAGCCCACACGCCCCTGCACCTGGCGTTCTCGTGCCACGTCCGGAACACCGACGGTGACGTCCTGGTGACCCGGCGGGCACTGTCGAAGAAGACCTGGCCGGGGGTGTGGACGAACACCTTCTGCGGCCACCCCGGTCCGGACGAGTCCTTCGAGGACGCGATCGCCCGTCGGGCCTCCCGCGAGCTCGGCATCACCGTGCGCGACGTCGAGGTCGTGCTGCCGGAGTTCCGGTACCGCGCGGTCGACGCCTCGGGCATCGTGGAGAACGAGGTCTGCCCCGTCTTCCGCGCCGTGACCGACGACACCCCGGTGCCCGCGGACGACGAGGTCGCCGAGTGGGCATGGGTGTCCGAGGACTCTCTCAGGCAGGCCGTCGCCGGCGCGCCGTTCGCCTGGAGCCCGTGGCTCGGGTGGCAGCTCGCCGAGCTCGAGACCGCTGGGCTGCACGTCACGCGCTGACGCTCCTGCGCCTGCCGCGACGGGTTGTCCGGCCCGCGACGCAGGCGTACGCTCGACCGTCGGCAGCGCTCCGGGCGCCGCCACGACGAGACGAGAAGGGCAGGTGAGGCGCGATGTCGGGTGACCATCCTCGATCGGGCCGGCCGCCCGTGTCGGTCGTCGCGCCCGCTCGCTGACCCTGCCCCGTCCCGGATCACCTCCGGGGCGTCATCGCGCCCGCCTGCTCCCCACCGAAGGAGTACGCACATGGCACTGATCGACAACGCGATCTACGTCCGGGGACGCCGCGTGGAGTCTCCGTCGACCCTGTCGCGACCGGCTCGAGGTGACCTGACGTGGATCGGGCTGCTCCGGCCCGACCCGCACGAGCTCGAGGCCGTCGCCACCGAGTTCGACCTGCACGAGAACGCCGTCGAGGACGCCCGCAAGGGACACCAGCGCGCCAAGCTCGAGCGCTACGGCGACACCCTGTTCCTGGTGCTCCGGCCGGCCTGGTTCGACCCGTCCGAGGGCACCGTGGAGTTCGGCGAGGTGCACCTGTTCGTCGGCGACCACTTCGTCGTGAGCGTCCGGCACGCCGCCCGACCCGACCTGGCGGCGCTTCGGGCGCAGGTCGAGGCGGACCCGGAGTTCCTGGCGAAGGGGTCGGAGGCGGTGACCGCGGCCGTGCTCGACGAGGTCGTGGACGGCTACGGCCCCGTCGTCCGGGTCCTGCAGGAGCAGATCGACGCCATCGAGGACCAGCTGTTCGCCGGGCAGGTCGACCCAGGGGTCTCGAAGCGCATCTACCAGCTGCTCAGTGAGGTCCTGGCGTTCCAGCGCGCCACCACCCCGGTGCCTGCGATGGTCACGGGGCTGCTCCGCGGTGCCGACAAGTACGGCGTGGACGACGACGTGCAGCACCGACTCCGCAATGTGCACGACCACGCACTCCGTGTCACCGAGCGCGTCGACTCGTTCCGCGCCCTGCTCGAGAACGCCCTGACCCTGCACGCCACCCTGGTGTCGCAGGAGCAGAACGAGGCGATGCGCCGGATGACCAGCGCGAGCCTGGCCCAGGGTGAGGAGAGCCGGCAACTCACCCGGGCAGCACACCGCCAGGGCGAGGAGGTGAAGAAGATCTCGTCGTGGGCGGCGATCCTGTTCGCACCGGGCCTGATCGCCGGTGTGTACGGGATGAACTTCGACCACATGCCCGAGCTGCACTGGCACTACGGGTACCCGGTCGCGATCCTCGGCATGCTCCTGCTGATGGGCGTGCTCTGGGCGATCTTCCGCAGGCGCAACTGGCTCTGAGCGGACGGCGGATCGACGCACAGGTGGCGTCGATCCGCCGGACGTGCATAATGATCTGGCCCGGAATGTGAACGTGCACATCGATGTGCCACGACGCCCGGGCGGAAACGAGCAGCAATGGCGTCATCGCGGACACAGCAACCGCGTTCGCCCAGCATCCGTGACGTCGCACGGATCGCGGGCGTCTCGCACCAGACCGTCTCGCGGGTGCTGAACAACTCGGATGCGATCCGGGCCGAGACACGCGACAAGGTCCTGGCGGCCATGGAGCAGCTGCAGTACCGGCCGAACCGGGCCGCACGCGCCCTGGTCACGAGCCGGACCCACACGATCGGCGTCCTGACGGCCCGCCGCGCCCACTACGGTCCCGCCGTGGCGCTGCAGGCGATCGAGGACGCGGCGATGCTCCGCGGCTACTCGGTCACGACGGCGAACATCGCCGAGGCGACCGATGCCGCCGTGCGTGAGGGACTCGGGCACCTGCTCGACCTCGACGTCGAGGGCATCGTCGTCATCGCACCCCAGCAGCGGGTCTTCGACCTGATCGCGGAGCTCGGCATCCGCACTCCCTACGTCACAATGCGCGCGAGCGTCGGCGAGGACCCGACGGCCCTGTGGGTGGACCAGATGGAGGGCGCACGACTCGCGACCGCACACCTGCTCGACCTGGGGCACGAGTACGTCCGGCACATCGCCGGACCACAGGACTGGATCGAGGCCGACGCCCGCATGCAGGGGTTCCTGCGCGAGATGTCCGACCGCGACATGGCCGTCGCGCCGCCGATCCTGGGCGACTGGACCGCCGACTTCGGCTACCACGCCGGCCGTGAGCTGCTGCGGTGGCGGGACTGCACCGCGATCTTCTGCTCGAACGACCAGATGGCGCTCGGGGTGATGCACGCGGCACGCTCGTACGGACTCGACGTCCCGGGCGACCTGTCCGTGGTCGGCTACGACGACATCCCCGAGGCGAAGCACTTCTGGCCGCCGCTCACCACGGTGCAGGTCGACTTCGCCGAGCTCGGGCGTCGCTGCGTGGACCTGCTGCTGCCGAGTGAGGGCGAACTGCTCCGCCCGATCGACATCGTCCCGCAGCTGGTCGTGCGCGCCTCCACCAGCGCACCCCGCACGCGCTGACGCACCTCGGGCCGCGAAACGCCCCGAGTACCTGCAACGAACGGGCATACCTGCGACGAAGTTCCGACCAGGTACGCCCGAAAGCACCAGGTACGCCCGGAACGACCAGGTACGCCCGGAACCACCCGGCCGCCCCGCAGTACCTGCCAGGAACGGGCATACCTGCCACGAACGGGCATCCCTGCCGAAAACTTCCAACCAGGTACGCCCGGAACCACCGGGTACGCCCGGAAGCACCAGCCACGCCCGGAACCGCACGGCCGCGGCGCACCGGCGAGCGCGGCTCCGAGCGCGGCTCCGAACGCGACCACGAAGCGGACGGGAGGCCCGTGGCCGGCCCGCCACGGGCCTCCCGTCCGCGCATGCGGATCCACGCAACGAAACGCCCGTTTCCGGGGCCCCTGGCCCCAACCCGGGGGACGTTCCCTCCGGATCACGCACGCCGTTACGAAAACGCGACCAATCCGAATTGACAGCCGCACCGAGGCTGTGCGTAAATTGCCTCCGTCCAGCCGATGTGACCGTTCACATGAGCGTCACACCGAGCCGGATCCGGACGCGACAACGAAGTCCTCACAGGCCCCCTGTGCTTTCGCTGCCGCAGCAGAACCACCCGAACACACTGCCGCACCGAAGCGGCAGAAGGAGATGCACTGTGGCGTCAACCCCGATCGACACCGGCCTCGAGACCCGGTCGATCACCGCACCCGAGACGATCCTCGAGATGCGCTCGATCACCAAGGAGTTCCCTGGTGTGAAGGCGCTGGCCGACGTCTCCCTCAGCGTCCGTGCCGGCGAGATCCACGCGATCTGCGGCGAGAACGGCGCCGGCAAGTCGACCCTGATGAAGGTCCTGTCGGGCGTCTACCCGTACGGCACCTACAGCGGCGAGATCGTCTACGAGGGCGAAGAAGTCCGCTTCTCGAACATCAAGCAGTCCGAGCAGGCCGGCATCGTCATCATCCACCAGGAGCTGGCGCTCATCCCGGAGCTCTCGATCACCGAGAACCTGTTCCTGGGCAACGAGCCGAGCCGCGGTGGCGTCATCAACTGGACCGCCGCGCAGCTGCGTGCGCAGGACCTGCTCGCCCGCGTCGGCCTGGCCGACGACCCGGACACGCAGATCAAGAACCTCGGTGTCGGCAAGCAGCAGCTCGTCGAGATCGCGAAGGCCCTGCACAAGGACGTCAAGCTCCTGATCCTCGACGAGCCGACCGCCGCGCTCAACGAGAACGACTCGCAGCACCTGCTCGACCTGATCGTCGGGCTGAAGGCCAAGGGCATCGCGAGCATCATCATCAGCCACAAGCTCAACGAGATCGAGCAGATCGCCGACGAGATCACGATCATCCGCGACGGCAAGGCCATCGAGACGCTCAACGTCAAGGCGGACGGCGTCAACGAGGACCGCATCATCCGCGGCATGGTGGGCCGCTCGCTCGAGTCGCGCTTCCCGGACCGCACCCCGAAGATCGGCGAGACCTTCTTCGAGGTCCGCAACTGGACCGTGCAGCACCCGCTCGACTCGTCGCGTCTGGTCTGCAAGGCCTCGAACTTCCACGTCCGCCGCGGTGAGATCGTCGGCTTCGCCGGCCTGATGGGCGCCGGACGCACCGAGCTCGCGATGAGCCTGTTCGGTCGCTCGTACGGCACCTGGCTCGACGGCCAGATCATCAAGGACGGCCGCGAGATCAAGGTCACGAACGTCCAGCAGGCGATCGAGAACGGCCTCGGCTACGTCTCCGAGGACCGCAAGGCGCTCGGCCTGAACCTGCTCGACACCGTGAAGCGCTCGACGGTCGCCGCCGACCTGCGGAAGATCTCGAAGGCCGGTGTCGTCGACTCGCTCGAGGAGTACTCGGTCGCCGAGAAGTACCGCAAGATGCTCCGCACGAAGGTGCCGAGCGTCGAGGACAACGTCGGCAAGCTGTCCGGTGGCAACCAGCAGAAGGTCGTCCTGTCCAAGTGGATGTTCACGGACCCGGACATCCTGATCCTCGACGAGCCCACCCGCGGCATCGACGTGGGTGCCAAGTTCGAGATCTACGGGATCATCCAGCAGCTCGCCGCCGAGGGGAAGGGCATCATCCTCATCTCGTCCGAGCTCCCAGAACTCCTCGGTCTCTCCGACCGGATCTACACCATCTTCGAGGGCCAGATCACCGCTGACCTCCCGGCCGACCAGGCCGATCCCGAATCGCTCATGCGCAGCATGACCTCCGCGCGGAAGGGCGCCACCGCCTCATGAACAACCTGAAACTGCTCTTCGGCAAGGGCAACAGCATCGGCCAGTACGGCATGATCATCGCGCTCATCGTGCTGCTGATCTTCTTCTCGATCACGACGAACGGGCTCATCCTCGAGCCGACCAACGTCATCAACCTGTTCCTGCAGTACTCCTACATCCTGATCCTGGCGCTCGGCATGGTCATGGTCATCATCGCGGGGCACATCGACCTGTCGGTGGGGTCGGTCGCAGCGGTCGTCGGCATCGTCGTGGCGCAGTCCATGGCCGTGTGGGACTTCCCGGTGTGGGCCGCCATCATCCTGGGTCTCGCGTGCGGTGCCCTGATCGGTGCGTGGCAGGGCTTCTGGGTCGCGTTCGTGAAGGTCCCGGCCTTCATCGTGACGCTGGCCGGTCAGCTCATCTTCCGTGGTGTGAACCAGATCATCGGCAACTCGACGTCGGTCCCCGTCCCGGACGCCTTCACCCCGATCGGCGCCGGCTTCCTCGGTGACTTCGGCCCCGACTTCGGCTTCAGCAACGGCACGCTGCTCATCGGCCTCGTCACGATCCTCGCGCTCATCATCATCGAGGCCCGTGGCCGTGCCCGCCGTCGGAAGATGCAGGCCGAGGTCCCGCCGCTGTGGGTCTCGATCGTCCGCACCGGCATCCTGGTCGCCGTCACGCTCGTCGCCACGTACCTGTTCGGCGCCGGTCCGGTCGGCACCTCGGTCCCGATCGTCGCGATCATCCTCGGTGTCCTGACCATCGTCTACGGCTTCGTCACGAAGAACACGATCTTCGGTCGCCAGGTCTACGCCGTGGGTGGCAACGCGAACGCAGCCGTCCTGTCCGGCGTCTCGGCGCGGCGGGTCAACTTCTTCGTCATGATGAACATGTCGGTCCTCGCCGCGATCGCCGGCATGGTGTTCGTCGCCTACTCCGGCGCCTCGGGCCCCGCGGACGGCACCGGCTGGGAGCTCGACGCGATCGCCGCCGTGTTCGTCGGTGGAGCGGCGGTCGCCGGTGGTGTCGGCACGATCTCCGGCTCGATCATCGGTGGTCTCGTGATGGCGCTGCTGTCGAACGGTCTGCAGCTCATGGGCCTCGAGTCCAACCAGGTGCAGATCATCCGCGGCCTGGTCCTGCTCGTCGCCGTCGCCTTCGACGTCTACTCGAAGTCGCAGGGACGCCCGTCGCTGATCGGCGGCATGATGCGGCAGTTCCAGCGGAAGGACACCGAGCAGAACACGGTGGCCGCCCAGCAGCCGCGGTCCATCGAGGACCAGCCGGACAAGATCACCCTCCCCTAGTTCACCCCTCCCCACAGCGGGGCTCCGGCCCCACACCTCCTCAACGAAGAGAAAGCAATCACATGCGCAAGAAGATCGTCGCCGGCCTCAGCCTGGCGCTCATCGCGGGCCTCGCCCTCAGCGGCTGCTCGGCACGCGGCTCGTCCGACGACGCCGGCAGCACCAGCAGCATCAAGAAGGGCGACCTCATCGGCGTCGCCCTGCCGGCCAAGACCTCGCAGAACTGGGTCCTCGCGGGTGCCGCGTTCAAGAAGTCGATCGAGGACGCCGGCTTCAAGGCCGACATCCAGTACGCCAACGCCGGCAACCCGGTCCCCGACCAGCAGTCGCAGATCTCGGGCATGATCACCAAGGGCGCCAAGGCCGTCATCATCGGTGCCGCAGACGGTTCGCAGCTGACCGCGCAGGTCAAGTCCGCCAAGGACCGTGGCGCCGTCGTCATCGCCTGGGACCGCAACATCCTGAACACGAAGAACGTCGACTACTACGTGGCGTTCAACAACTTCAAGGTCGGCCAGCTCCAGGCCGAGGCGCTGCTCAAGGGCCTCGAGGAGAAGAAGGGCGACAAGCCGTACAACGTCGAGCTCTTCGCCGGTTCGCCGGACGACGCCAACGCGACCGTGTTCTTCAACGGTGCGATGGACGTCCTGCAGCCGAAGATCGACGACGGCACGATCAAGGTCGTCTCCGGTCAGACCACGTTCCAGAAGGTCGTCACGCAGGGCTGGCTCGCGCAGAAGGCCCAGTCGCGCATGACCGACCTGCTCTCGCAGTACTACACGGGTGACACCGAGCTCGACGGCGTCCTGTCGCCGAACGACACCCTCGCCCGTGCGATCCTCACCGCGACCAAGGCCGCCGGCAAGGACAACCCCGTCGTGACGGGCCAGGACTCGGAGACCGCGTCCATCCCGCTCATCATGCAGGGCACGCAGTACTCGACGATCTTCAAGGACACGTCGAAGGAGGCCCAGGCGGCCGTCGACCTCGTCTCCACGCTGTCGAAGGGCGACAAGCCCGACACGAAGATGGACAAGACGAACAACTACAACGGCAAGAAGACGGTCCCCGCGATCGAGCTCACGCCGGTCCTGGTCACCAAGGACAACGCCGTCGAGGCCTACAAGGGCAACGACACCCTCGAGGAGCTCGCCAAGAAGGGCTGATCTCCCCAGCACCACGGACGGCCCCGTCTCGCCTCGGCGAGACGGGGCCGTCCTGCGTCGTCCTGCGGCCGGCCACACGGCGGACGGGAGGCTCGGTGCACGTCGTGATCCGTGCCTCCAGTCCGGCATGTGGTCCGCCCAGGGCACGTGGCCGCGCCCGGTCCGTGCCCGCGTCCGTCAGGGGTGGGCAGCGCGCAACCGGCGCGCGGCGTCGGCGAGGTGCGGGACGTCGGTGCGGGCGGTGCCGAACACCAGCGCACGCGTCGTGTCGAAGTACCGCCGGGTCAGCCGCTCCCCCAGGTCGGACACCCGCGACCACGGGATGCCGGGCTCGCTCGCGGTGACCCCGACCGGGAGCACCCGCACGGCCTCACCGATCTCGACCAGGCGCATCCGGACCGCGTCGTGCACCAGGTCCTCGGGCAGCCGCTCGTCGTCGACGTAGCGCCGGATCGCCTCGCAGGCCCGGATGACGTCGTCGAGGCGGTCGCCGACGGCACGGCGGACGCCCGGCTCGGCGCTCACAGCGGCACCGCGGTCCGGACGACCGCGGGGCGCATGCCCGCGGCGTCGACCACGTCGACGCGGACGCCGAGCAACCGCTCGGCGGCGTCCTGGATCCGCATGAGCGCGAAGATCCCGAGCCCCGCGTCGACGTCGACCATCAGGTCCACGTCGCTGTCCGGGCCGTCCTCACCCCGGGCGACGCTGCCGAAGATCCGTGGGTTCCGCCCGCCGAACCGCTGCACGATGTCGACGAGGTCCTGCCGGGCGGCGACCACCCGTTCGAGGAGCGGCTGGGGTTCCTCGACCGGCTGCAGGTCGATCGTCGTCGTGAAGCCCGCCGCCCGGAGCATCCGCTGCAGGGCGGCGAGCGACGGTTCCCGCCGACCGTTCTCGTAGGTGCTGATGACGCTCTGGGTGACGCCGGCGCGCTGGGCGAGCTGGACCTGGGTCAGTTCGGCGCGTTCACGGGCGTCGCGGATGAGCACCGCGGCCGACAGTGGCGGGGCGGACCGTGGGGGGACAGCGGACATGCTGCAACGATACACAGCATGCGACATTTCGTCTGCTGGTGGAACCGACGGGTCTGTGCAGGCCCGGACGGAACGGGACGGTCCGGCGCTCGTCAGCGCGGGTCGGAGACGTCCGCCCGGTGGAAGTTCTGCGCCGAGCGGGACGCGGTCGGGCCACGCTGACCCTGGTAGCGGGACTGGTACTCGGCGGAACCGTAGGGCTTCTCGGCCGGGCTCGACAGCTGGAAGAAGCAGAGCTGCCCGATCTTCATCCCCGGCCACAGCTTGATCGGCAGCGTCGCCACGTTCGACAGCTCGAGCGTCACGTGCCCGGAGAACCCGGGGTCGATGAAGCCCGCGGTCGAGTGGGTCAGGAGGCCGAGGCGACCGAGCGAGCTCTTGCCCTCGAGCCGCGCCGCGATGTCGTCGGGCAGCGTCACGACCTCGAACGTGGAGCCGAGGACGAACTCACCCGGGTGCAGCACGAACGCCTCGTCCGGGTCGGTCTCGACCAGGCGGGTCAGGTCGGGCTGGTCCACCGCAGGGTCGATGTGCGGGTACTTGTGGTTGTCGAACAGCCGGAAGAACTTGTCGAGCCGGACGTCGATGCTCGACGGCTGCACGAGCGAGGCGTCGTACGGGTCGAGGCCGATCCGGCCTTCGGCGAGCTGGGCGGTGATGTCGCGGTCGGAGAGCAGCACGGAGGAAGCCTAGCGGCAGCGGGCGTCGCGCCGGTATGCTGCCAGGCTGCCCACCACCCGGGCGGGCGGCGTTCGGAGCAGTGATGACCACGTACACCGTCGACGAGATCACGGTGCCCGCCACCATGGACGACGACCCGGCCGTCGTCTCGGTGTTCCGCGAGTGGGTCGACGTGCAGAACCGGGCCGAGGTCGCGACCACGCACCTGCCCGAGCTGCTCTGGACCCCCGAGGAACAGCTGCCGTACCTGCTCGACCCGGACGCACCCAGCCGACTGTTCCTGGTCCGCGACGACGAGGGGACCGCGGTCGGAGCCGGCTCGTACGACTCGAAGGTGGACCCTGCCGCCCCGAACTGCTGGATCGCGGTCAGCGTGGCACCCGAACACCGACGTCGCGGCGTGGGCACGCTCCTGGCCGAACACCTGGAGGACGTCGCTCGCGGTCAGGGACGCACGCAGTGGAAGACCTACGCGGTCTCACGACAGGTCGGGCAGGCATCCGGCCCCGGGTACCGACAGGCCCCCACCGGGTTCGGGGCCGTCCCGGAGGACGAGGCAGCGGTCCGGTTCCTGACCCGTCGAGGCTGGCGGCTCGGGCAGGTCAACCGGATCAGCCGTCTCGCACTCCCGGCTGCCGAGGCCGCGGTGGCCGAAGTCCGTGCGGCTGCGACCGTCGCGTCGGGTGACCACCACCGCGTGCACACCTGGACGGGTCCGACACCCGATCGGTGGCAGTCGGACCTCGCGCTCCTGCTGACCCGGATGAGCACCGACGCCCCGTCGGGCGACATGACCGAGCCCGAGGACGCCTGGACGGTCGAGCGGCTCCGGACACACGAGCAGCACCTCGAGGACGGACCCCGCACGATGCGCACGGTCGTGGTCGAGGACACCTCGACCGGGTCGCTCGTCGGGTTCACCCAGCTCGCCGTCCCCGGTCCCCTCGCGCAGCCGGTCATGCAGGGCGACACCCTCGTCGTCCGTGAGCACCGTGGGCAGCGGCTGGGATGGCTCCTGAAGGCGGTCGGGATCGAGGCCGTCGAGCGGGAGCATCCGGGGCACCCCTCGATCATCACGTTCAACGCGGAGGAGAACCGCCACATGCTCGACGTGAACGAGGCCGTCGGGTTCGTCGGCGTCGGCTGCGAGGGCATCTGGGAACGGCGGGTCTGAGCGCGCATCCGAGGGGCCGGTTGCCAGCCGGCACGCCTACCATTGGACGGTCATGACCGTCACGTCACCCGAAACCCAGCCCACCGGGTCAGCGCCGGACGCCGCCCCCACCACCGGGCGCTCGTCCACCGTCGCGACGGTCCTCGTGATCGCGATCCCGCTCGCCGTCGCGTGCTCGATCCTCGGGCTGACGATCACCGGTGCCTTCAGCGCGGGTCAGCAGCTGGTGTCCGCCGGAGACGTCGTCGAGTACGGCCTGCCGATCGCCCGCGTCGTGCACGACACGATGGCGGCGCTGACCATCGGGCTCCTCATCGTCGCCGCGTTCGCGCTGCCCGCGCAGAAGAAGGACCACGGCGCTCTGTCGAGCGTGCAGCACCGGGCCACCCGGTGGGCCGCGGCGACCGGCGCCGTCTGGTTCCTGGCCGCCGCGGTGAGCATCGTCCTGACCGGCGCGAACACCCTCGGTGTCCCGCTCACCAGCCCGGTGTTCGCCCGCAACTTCATGCTCTTCGCGTTCCAGGTCGAGATCGGCCAGGCACTCGTGGTGTCCGCTGCCGCGATCCTGGTCGCCACGGTGGTCGCCGCCTTCGCCACCCGGGTGACGACCCTGGCGTTCGCCACCGTGATCGGCCTGTTCGCCCTGCTCCCCCTGGCCCTGTCCGGCCACGCCGCCGGGTCGCTCGAGCACGCGAACGCGGTGAACTCGCTCGCGATCCACCTGGTCGGGGTGTGCGTGTGGGCCGGCGGCCTGGTCGCCGTGGTCCTGCTCCGCACCCGCACCAAGGGCGCGACCGGACGCGTGATCGCCCGGTACTCGACGCTCGCCGGCTGGTCGTTCGGGGCCGTGGCGTTCTCCGGCATCGTCAACGCGTCGCTGCGTCTGACCGGCCCGCTCGACCTCGTCACGACGACGTACGGCTGGCTCATCACCGTCAAGGCGCTCATCCTCGTACTGCTCGGTGTCGCGGGCATCGTGCAGCGCCGGAAGCTCGTGCCCGGGCTCCTCCGCGCGCCGCTCGACCGCCGCCTGTTCACCCGGTTCGCGCTGGCCGAGATCGTGTTCATGGCCGTGGCGATCGGCGTCTCGGTCGCCGTGTCCCGCTCACAGCCGCCGATCCCGCAGACCCCCGCGACGGGCGAGGACACCCGCTCCGGCCTGATCGGGTTCCCGTTCCCGCCGGCACAGACCACGCAGACCTACCTGACCCAGTGGCACATCGACTGGGTGTGGCTCGGCCTGGCCGTCGTCGGGGCCGTCTGGTACCTGCTGGCGGTGCGCAAGCTCCGGAAGCGCGGCGACGCCTGGCCCGTCGGTCGCACCATCGCCTGGCTGATCGGCTGCGCCCTGTTCATCTGGACCACCTCGGCCGGCCCCGCCGTCTACGGCATGATCCACTTCTCGTCGCACATGCTCCAGCACATGCTGCTGATGATGTTCGTCCCGCTGCCGCTCGTGCTCGGTGGCCCGGTGCTGCTCGCACTCCGCACCCTGCCGGTCCGGAACGACGGCTCACGCGGCGCCCGCGAGTGGCTCATGCTCTTCGTGCACTCACGCTGGATGCAGTTCCTCGGCAAGCCAGCCGTCGCGGGCATCATCTTCGCCGGGTCCCTCGTGGTGTTCTACTTCACGCCGGCGTACCAGGCCGCGATGCAGTCGCACGAGTGGCACGTCGCGATGATCATCCACTTCGTCCTGAGCGGCTACCTGTTCTTCTGGGTCTTCGTCGGCGTCGACCCGGGCCCACAGCGCCCGCCGTACCCGATGCTCATCATCACCCTGCTGGCCACCCTGGCGTTCCACGCGTTCTTCGGCGTCGCGGTCATGACGTCGCAGTCGGTGTTCGCGGTGGACTGGTTCCACGCGCTGGGCCAGACGAACGACGCCGCGCTGCTCGACGACCAGCACACCGGCGGCGGCATCGCCTGGGGTGCGTCGGAGCTCCCGATGGTGTTCGTGGCCCTGCTCGTCGTCCGGAACTGGATGCGCTCGGACAAGCGCGACGCGAAGCGCCTGGACCGCAAGGCCGACCGCGACGGCGACGCCGACCTCAAGGCCTACAACGAGCGCCTGGCCGCGATGAGCAAGCGGGACTGACCCGCGGTACCGGCCACACGGCAGGAACGACCCCGGTCAGTCCCCGTGGACGATGCAGACCGCGTCGAGGTCCATCGCGGCTTCGAGGGCGGCCGAGATCCCCGATTCCCCGTCGGGACCCGCGGGGGTCACGGTGTCGACCCACCACAGCGGCGTCGCCAGGGTCGGGGCGTCCGGCAGGATCCGCTCGACCTCGTCGAAGGAGTCCACCCGGCGCACGCCGAGCACGGTGATCACCGGGTGCGTGGCGTCACGGCAGACCTGCATCATCGGGCCGTCGTCGAGCGCCCGGACGCCCCAGGTCTCGTCGTGCAGCAGGAGCGCCTCCGCCACCTCGCGCGTCTCGACGGGCTGACGGCAGAGGATGGTGACGTCACGCGGCACCGTGACCGCCCACCATCCGGTCGTCGCGGACGTGGCCGTCGAGCGTGCCCTCGTCGTGCGCGGGGTCGAGCGGTGCGCCACCGACCAGCTGCAGGAAGCGGTCCTCGTCGATGCGGTCGAGGAACGACTCGAGCGCTTCCCAGCCGTCCTCGAAGCGGACGATCATCCCACCGTCTTCGGTCGCGTCGGCATCCGGACGGGCGGCCGAGCCGGAGCCGGCTGCGAAGGTCGCGGTCGTGGTGCGCGGCGGCGGCCAGACGCCGTCGCGGTCCAGGAAGCCGGCGGCCTCGGGGCCCACGACGACGGCGAGCGGCGACGGCTCGCCGTGCGAGACGGCCCGCACCAGGTGGTCGGCATCGCCTCGGCGCTGCATGACCACGCCGAACACGGGGACGACCTGGTCGGCGACCCGCTGCACGGCGTCGCACATCCGGTTCGCCAGCCCCGGGTCGGTGTTCTCCTCGGGCACGGTGAGCACGGCGGACATCGTCTCGACGACGACCCCGCCGACCAGGTGCGCGGTCATCGTCGCGGAGAACCCCTCGCCGACGGCGTACGAGGTCGAGATCCCGGGTGCCTCGTGCTTCGCGTACTGCGTCACGACCCAGCGGTCCCACGGCACGGTGAGCGGTTCGGCGGTGCCCCACCGGGTCGGGCAGGTGCCGACGGTGTGGCACAACGCCTCGATCGCAGAGCCCATGTCGACCGCACGGCCGGGGTGGTGCCGGAGGGTCAGGTCGATGCTGATCTGGCGCACCGAGTCAGCCGAGACCGGGTGCTCGGGCGACGGCGTGCCCACGAGTTCGGGGCCGCGGTGCACGAAGTCCTCGATGTCCGATGCGGCGACGCCGGTCCGGCCGTCACGCAGTGTGCCGTCGAAGTCGGACACCGCCCACGCGGCGCCGTACGCGCCGAGCGCGTGCCGGAGAGCCGGGGTGATCGCCGCGGCCCGGCCGGTGCGGAGCACGACCGTCCGTCCGGCGTCCGCCGACCGGCGGAGCAGCGAGGCGAGCGCATCGGTCAGCCACACGACGGGCGAGGCGGACTCGACCACGATCGCCGAGCCGACCACGTCGTCGATGAGGGGATGCCTGACCATCCGGGTCCTCCTCGGTTCGGGGCTGGAACTCCCTGGACGGTACACACGGGGGCGACACCTGTCCGTCAGGCTCGCACCCTCACAGCGGAGACTCGGGAGGCGCGACACGCGCCGGCGAGACGGCGTACGGTGCGCGGTCGGCTGGCTTCCAGGCGAGAATCCGCTAGGCTTGCCGAGTCCCGTTCTGCGGGGCGCGCGAGTGTAGTTCAATGGTAGAACTCCAGCTTCCCAAGCTGGTAGCGCGGGTTCGATTCCCGTCACTCGCTCCGTCGGACGTACGCTCGCCGCATGTCCTCGTCTCCCGGTTCCCCCGAACACATCGCACCCGTGGTCGTCATCGGTGCCGGGGTCGTCGGCGCCGCGACCGCCTACGCCCTCACCGCCCGCGGCGAGCGCGTCCTGCTCGTGGAACAGCACGCCCGCGGCCACCACCTCGGTTCCTCGCACGGTGCGACCCGGATCTTCCGGCAGGGCTACGCCGACCCCGAGTACGTCGCCCTGACCACCCGGGCGCTCGAACTGTGGGGAGCGCTCGAGGACGCCGCCGGCGAGGAGCTCGTCGTCCGCACGGGGGCCGTCGACCACGGTCGGCCCGAGGTCGTCGACGCGATCGCCGCCGCCCTCGCCGACGCGGACATCCCACACGAGTCACTGACCCCGGACCAGGCGGCGGCGCGCTGGCCCGGCATCGCGTTCGAGGGGCACGTGCTGACCCATCCCTCCGCCGGGCGCATCCGCTCCGACCGGACGATCGAGGTGTTCCTGACGCTGGCCGAACGGACCGGTCTCGCCGACCTGCGGTTCGACACGCGGGTCACCGGGCTCGAGGACCACGGTGACGACGTCACCGTGACGCTGTCCGACGGCAGCGCGGTCCGAACCGCGTCCGTGGTGGCCGCGGTGGGCTCGTGGGCCCCCACGCTGGTCGGCGGGCTGCTCGCCGGACGCGGGGCGGGCCTCCCGGCCATCCGCGTCACCCAGGAGCAGCCGGCTCACTTCCCCAGCCACCTGCCGGACGCGGCCTGGCCGAGCTTCGTGCACTGGGCCGACGGCGACGACGTGTACGGGCTGCTGACGCCGGGCGAGGGCGTCAAGGTCGGGTTCCACGGCACCGGCCCCGTCGTCGACCCGGACCACCGGGACTTCGTGCCCGTGCGTGCCGAAGCCGAGCGGCTGCAGGCGTACGTCGCGCGGTACGTGCCGGGGGTCGACGCGACGAAGCCGACGTTCATCAGCTGCCTGTACGACAACTCCCCCGACGAGGACTTCGTCATCGACCGCGTCGGGCCGCTGACCGTGGCGACGGGGTTCTCCGGGCACGGCTTCAAGTTCGCGCCGCTGCTCGGCGAGATGCTCGCGGACCTCGCGACGGGCGGGGTGCCGCACCCGCGCTTCGCCCTGCCGGAGCCGGTGCCCGCGCCCTGAGGCCAGCGCTCGGTCGTTCGCGAGACGCCGGCGTCTTCGTTCGACGCCGCCATGGCGTCGAGACGCCGCCGGATCCGGAGGCGTCTCGAGGACAACGAGGCGTCCTGCGCACACGCCGGCGTCTCGCACACGCGCACACGCGCACACGCGCACACGCGCACACGCGCACACGACGGCGTCTCGCACGCACGCCGGCGTCTGGCGACCGGCCACTACGGTGGGAGCCGTGCGCATCATCGTGGCTCCGGACTCGTTCAAGGGCACCGCGACGGCGACGGCCGTCGCCGGGGCCGTCCGTACCGGTTGGCTGACCGAACGCCCCGACGACGACGTGGTGCTCGTCCCGATGGCCGACGGCGGCGAGGGCACGCTCGACGCCTTCGAGTCCGCGGTCCCCGGATCAGTCCGGGTCCCCGTCACCGTGACCGGACCGGCCGGCACGCCGGTCGACACCCACTGGCTGCGGCTGCCCGACGACCGCGCGGTGGTGGAGCTCGCGGCGACGAGCGGCCTCCCCCTGCTCGACGCACCGATGCCGGACACGGCGACGAGCCGCGGGTTCGGCGAGGCGATCGCCGCCGCGCTCGACGCCGGTGCGACGGGGCTCGTGCTCGGCATCGGGGGCAGCGCGTCGACCGACGGCGGGCGTCCGGTGCTCGAGGCGCTCGGACTCGACAGCGAAGGAGCCGGCACCGGCGGCCTCCGCGCGCTCCCCCCGCTCGGTGTCACCGTGCTCACCGACGTGACCTCTCCGCTGCTCGGTCCGACCGGTGCCGCCGCCGTCTTCGGCCCGCAGAAGGGCATCACGCCCGACCGTGTGGCGTCGTTCGACGACCGACTCGCCACCTGGGCCGCACGCTTCCCCGACGTCGACCCGGACACCCCGGGCGCCGGAGCCGCCGGCGGTGTCGGGTTCGGCCTGCTGATGTGGGGCGCCACGCTCGCCGGTGGGGCCGCGGCCGTCGCCGAGGTCCTCGGGCTGCCGGCGCTGCTCGACGGTGCCGATGTGGTGATCAGCGGCGAAGGGTGCTTCGACGGCCAGAGCGCCGTCGGGAAGGTGCCCTCGGTGGTCCGCGACCTGACCGCGGCGCACGCTCCCGGTGCCCGCTCGATGCTCGTCGCGGGCGCGATCGAGGCCCCGCTCGACGACTACGCGGCCGCCGCGTCGCTCACCGTGCTCGCGACGCAGACCACCGGCGAGCCCGACGACGCCCTCGCCGACCCGCTGCGCTTCGCCACGATCGCGGGGCAGAGGCTGGCCCGGCTCGCCTGAGCGAGCAGAACGACGCGAGCACCGCGGCGGCGCCGCGCCGCGCAGCCGCCGCGACGCGCCCGTCCGCGGGCACAGGGGTGTCCTGGTTGTACCTCCCACCCGGCCGCGGCTGCGCGCACACTGGTTCCGGGCCGGAACCGGCCCGCAACGCACCACCCCCACGAGGAGATCATTGCGCACCGTCAACGCGTACGCGGCACCGTCAGCGACCGAGCCGCTCGTCAAGACCACCATCACCCGTCGGGACGTCGGCCCGGACGACGTCGCGATCGACATCGCCTACGCCGGCATCTGCCACTCGGACATCCACACCGTCCGCGGTGAGTGGGGCCCCATCCAGTACCCGCAGGTCGTCGGCCACGAGATCGTCGGCCACGTCACCGAGGTCGGCGCGAACGTCACCAAGCACAAGGTCGGCGACCGCGTCGGCGTCGGCTGCATGGTGAACTCGTGCGGCGAGTGCGAGAACTGCGTCGCCGGCCAGGAGCAGTACTGCCTCAAGGGCAACATCGGCACCTACGCCAGCGTCGACCCGGCCGACGGCTCGATCACCCAGGGCGGCTACTCGCAGGCCGTCGTGGTGAACGAGGACTTCGTCCTCCGTGTCCCCGAGTCGCTCGACATCGAGAAGGTCGCGCCGCTGCTCTGCGCCGGCATCACCACCTACTCGCCGCTGCACCACTGGAAGGCCGGCCCCGGCACCAAGGTCGCCGTCGTCGGCATGGGCGGGCTCGGCCACATGGCCGTCAAGATCGCCGTCGCGCTCGGCGCCGAGGTCACCGTCCTGTCGCAGACCACCTCCAAGCAGGAGGACTCGCTCCGCTACGGCGCGAAGGCCCACTACGCGACGAAGGACCCGGAGACGTTCGAGAAGCTCGCGAACTCCTTCGAGCTGATCATCAACACCGTCTCGGCGAAGATCCCGATGGGCGCCTACCTCGGCCTGCTCAAGGTCGACGGCACGCTCGTCAACGTGGGCGCTCCGTCCGAGCCGCTCGAGGTGCCGGCCTTCGCGCTCATCCCGCGTCGGCTCAGCTGGGCGGGTTCCGCCATCGGCGGCATCCAGGAGACCCAGGAGATGCTCGACTTCTGCGCCGAGCACGGGATCCTCCCGGAGACCGAGCTCATCAGCGCCGACCAGATCAACGAGGCCTACGAGCGCGTGCTGTCCTCGGACGTCCGCTACCGCTTCGTGATCGACGCGGCCACGCTGGCCTAGTCGTCACCACCTGACAAACTGGAGGCCCGGTACCAGCTGGTACCGGGCCTCCAGTCTGTCGTCTCTGGACCGTCAGCCGACCTCGTCACCGGACGGCAGCGCACCGCACCAGTCGACGGAGCCCGCGTCGATGCTCGCCTCGAGCGCGCCGGAGGCCGCGTCGACGATGCTCACGAGCTCGCCGGCCGCCGACTTCGTCGCGACCGCGACGAACTGGCTGTTCGGGGACGGGCAGACCGCGGTGACGCTCGCGTCGTCCGGGATCGCCACCGGCAGCCGGGAGGCCCGTCCCCCGTCCACGCGCACGATCCGTGCCGCGATGGTGCCGTCCGACCGCACATCCCCCAGCACCCGCAGGTACGTGTCGTCGGACAGCTGGGCGATGCGGCCGAGGACGGCCGCATCGGTACTCGCGGCGGGCGCCTGCAGCGCCGACTTCGACCCGTCGGTCAGGTCCAGCCGCTCGATGCCCGTGCCTGTCTCGACGACGGCCGTGGTGCCGGTGCCGACGAAGCCGTGCAGGTAGGTGGCGCTGCCGAGCCGGACCGGGTCGGCACGCCCGCTCATGTCGACGAGCACCAGGTCGTCGCCGCCCGTCCGGACCAGGGCACTCTCGGTCCGCGGCACGTAGGCCCACTGCCCGACGGTCATCGGCACGGCGCCCGTCTTCGGCTTGCCGTTCGCCGCGATCGCCGTGGGCATGTGGGTGCCCGTCATGTCGACCACGTACAGGCCGGTGTTCCGGGACTGCCCGGTCGAGGTGTCGGCGTACTCGAACCCGAACGAGGCACCGTCGTCGGCGACGTGGAGCGCCGTGACGCGACCCTCGGAGGTCGGCAGGGTGAGGTGTTCGACGGGGGCGTCGGCGTCCTGCACACCACCGCTCAGCGCCACGATGTCGACGGACGAGCTGGCGTCCGTGCCGCTCACGACCACCAGGGAACGGCCGAGCCGGGCGTACTCGGAGATCGCGGTGCCCTCGTAGACCGTGGTGGCGCCGCCCGCGTCGAGGGAGCGCCGGACGATGCGGTCCTTCGCCCCGGCCTGCCCCGGCACGAGTGCGAGCACGTCGGTGCTGCCGGTGCGGATCGCCGCCGTCAGGTCGGACGTGGCGCGCTGCCCGGGTGCCCGGACCCCCGCGACCGTCACGGTGTACTCGCGGTCGTAGGCCAGGGGTCCGGCGAACTCGACCGCGATCGTGTTGCCGCTCGAGGTCACGGTGTGCGCCGCAGCCGGGCTGACCCGTACGTCGGCGGCGGCGACCTTCTGCAGCGCCTGGTTCGCCGTCAGGATCACCCGCTGGGCCGGACGGGTGACGAGGCCGGTCGCGTCGTAGGACACGTCGCGGAGCCGCGGGCCCTGCTGCGAGCCGACGACCGCGGCGAGCGCGGCGACCACGGCGAGGACCACCACGACGGCGACGTACCGGCGGTGGAAGCGGTGTGCGACGGGGCGCCGCTCGCGGCGCTGGTCTTCACGGCGCTGGCCTTCGCGGCGCTGGTCTCCGCGGCGCTCAGAACTCATACGGGTCCTCGGGCTGCGCGATGTCGGTGATCTTCGCGGCCTTGACGACGATGCGGGCGTCGGCGGACTGGTCCGGGTTGGCGGCCAGGGCTCCGCGGACGGTGACCCACTGCCCCTCGTCGGGGACGGCCCCGGTGCCGTCGCCGTCGCCGGTCACGACGCCGAGACCGACCGGTTGCGCGTCCACGGCGCAGCAGCTGATCACGAAGCGGGTGAGGGTGAAGGACCCGTCGTCGCCCGGCACCACGAAGCCGGACAGTTCGACCTGCTTGCCGACGAGGGCCGTGGTGTCGGTGGTCTGCCGGATCAGCGCGGCCCAGTCCTTGACGCCGTACTTCGAGGTGTCGACGCCCTCGCTGCCGAGCAGCTGCACCGCGGACTCGGAGCCGGTCGCGTTGGACAGGGTCGCGGAGTCCACGCTCCGCTGCTGGGCGGTGCGGGCGGACAGGGTCGTCGGCGGCAGGACGAGCATCGCGACCGTGACGCCGATCGTGACGACGGCGGCGGCACCGCCGAGGGCGAGGCGGACGGCGCGACCGCGGCCGGGGCGCGGCTCGTGGGCGTCGGCGTCGTGCTCGTGCTCGTGCCCGTGGGGATCGGCGTCGTCGTGCTCGTCGGCAGGGTGCTCGTCCGCTTCGTCACCGTGCGTGTGGCCGTACCCGCGGGCGGTGGCCACCAGTCCGGCGATCGACGCGGGCACCCCGACGGCGGCGAGCACGACCGTGAACACCGAGTACCGCGGGTTGATGTACAGGTCGAGGTGCCCGACCAGCGCGAGCCACAGCGTGCAGAGCGCCGCGGCCAGCACCGACCCGAGACCCAGGTACGCGGCCGCGTTGCTGCGTGCATCAGACGAGGACATTCATCACCAACCCGACGGCTCCGGCGAACAGGACGCACACGACGGACAGCAGCACCAGGAAGCGGACCCGGAACGTCGTGCGCAGCAGGGCGATCATCTTGACGTCGATGATCGGCCCGATGATCAGGAAGGCCGTGATCGACCCGGGCAGGAACGTCGACGCGAACGACAGCGCGAAGAAGGCGTCGACGTTCGAGCAGAGCGACACCGTCATCGCCAGCAGCATCATCGCCGCGACGGACAGCACCGGGTTCGAGCCGACGGCCACCAGGGTCGAGCGGGGCACGGCCACCTGGATCGCCGCGGCGAGGCCGGCACCGACGAACAGCGCCGGCATCATCGTCGCCGTCTCGCCGCCGAACTGCGCGGCGCTCTGGCGCCAACGGTGCAGGCCGCGGGGCGCTCCGACGGCCGCACGGCACCGGGCCTCGAAGGCGGGGAGCAGCAGGTCGGCCGGACGGCGGTGCGCGGCGACGATCCAGCCGACGAGGTTCGCGATGACGAACCCGCCGACGATGCGCACCGGCAGGATCCACCCGGACCAGCCGAACGCCTGCGCGGTGCTGATGATGACCAGCGGGTTGAGGATCGGGGCCGCGACGAGGAACGTGACGGCCTCGGCCGGCGTGAACCCGCGCATCATCAGGCCTCGGGCGAGCGGGACGTTGCCGCACTCGCACACCGGGAACAGCATGCCGATCAGGGAGATCACGGCGCGACGGCCGAAGGCGTTCTGCGGCAGGACCTTCTCGAGCGCGCCGACCGGCACCCAGACCTCGACGACGATCGACAGCAGGATGCCGAGCACCACGAACGGCAGGGACTCGACGACGACGCTGATCGCCAGCGTGAGGAAGTCCTGCACGACGTCCGGCAGCCCGGTCGACCCGATGCTCGGGGAGAACAGCCGGATCCCCAGCAGGACGACGACGGCGAGCAGCACCAGGTCGGGGCCGGTGAGGCTCCGAGTGCGCTGCGGCGGCCGCGTGGTCGTCGTCACCGGGACAGGATAGGTGACGCGTCCTGCCCGGGGCTGCGCGCGCGCTCGCACGGTGCGAGGGGACGGCCGGTGAATCGTTCGGTGCGAGGTTCTGTACTCGGTGCGTGGTCGCGAGCCTCCCACCGAGTACGGAACCTCGCACGACCCGCACGCCCCCTCGCACCGTGCGAGGGCGGGCCACGCGATCAGGCCGCGGCGACGCCGTCCAGGTGTCGGTCGAGTACGTCGATCGCCCAGTCGCCGGACTCCCCCGGAGCCAGTCGGACGACCTGCATCGCGAGCCCGTCCAGGAGCGCGTGCAGACGGCAGGCCTCGTACTCGCGGTCGTCAGCCGGCACGCCGAGCAACCGGAGGATCTCCTCGCACCACGTGCGCATCGCCGCGACGGTGCGGTCGAGCGTCGGCCGGAGCGCGACGTCGGTGAGCGCGGCGTTGCCGAGTGCCAGGTAGACCTCGAGCTCGATGACCCGCTCCTCGTCGAGGGGCAGCAGCTCGAGCACGATCCGGCGTGCGCGTCGGGCGGGCGTGAGGTCAGCCGGAATGGCGTCGATGCGCTCGCGGATCCGGTCGAACACGAGCGTGATGGTGTGCTCGCGGACGCTCGCCTGGGTCGGGAACGTGTAGCGGACCGTGCTCGGCGGCAGCCCCGCCTCGGCGGCGACGTTCCGCACGCTCAGCGCTCCGAGGCCGTCGCGGGCGAGGACCCGGCAGGCCGCCTCGGACACGGTGCGGCGCCGTTCGTCGACGTCCATGCTCCTGGCCACGACGCCATACTCGCACAGTCGTACGAACTCGTGCTACCGTCGATGTCGTTGTCGCACAGTCGTACGACAACGAGAACGAACGACTCCAGCAGGAAAGGACATCGTCATGGCATGGGCAATCCTCGTGCTCAGCGGCGTGCTCGAGGCCGTCTGGGCCACCGCCCTCAGCGCCTCGAACGGCTTCAAGAAGGTCGTCCCCACGATCGTGTTCGTCGCCGGGATGGCACTGAGCATGGTGGGGCTGGCGTTCGCGATGAAGAGCATCCCGGTCGGCACCGCCTACGCCGTCTGGGTCGGCATCGGGGCGAGTCTGACCGTGGTCGTCGCGATCCTCCGCCGTCAGGAGGCCGCGTCCTTCGCACGCCTCGCCCTGGTCTTCGGCCTGGTGGCGTGCGTCATCGGCCTCAAGGTGGTGAGCTGACATGGCGTGGATCGTCCTGTTCGTCAGCGCCGCGCTCGAGACCGTCTGGGCGACCGCCCTCGGCGAGAGCGACGGCTTCACCGAGCTCCGACCGACGATCGTGTTCGCCGTCACGATCGTGATCAGCCTGGTCGCCTTCGGCTACGTCCTCAAGCACATCCCGATCAGCACGGCGTACGCGGTGTGGACCGGTACCGGCGCCGCGCTCACGGTGCTGTGGGGCATGGCCACCGGCGCGGAGCCCGTCACCGTCCTGCGCCTGCTGTTCATCGCCGGCATCGTCGGGTGCGTGGTCGGCCTGAAGCTCGTGCCGGCCCGCCCGGTCGCCGAGCCCGCTGCCGAACTCACGCGCTGAGCGACAGCTCACGCACCAGCGACCCCGTGAGGTGTCGCTGACCCCGTGACGTCGGCGCGGGCCCGAGGACGCGCGCCGAGACGGACGGGAGGCCCGGTGCCAGCTGGCACCGTCCCTCCCGGCACGGCCGTCGTGCCGCTGGCGCGTCACGCCGGAACCGGCGGATGGGGCCCACCTCCCGGCACACTCGGGGCCGCGCCCACCGCGCATGGTGAGCAGCAATGGTCGGGTCACCTGGCGGGACCCGACCATTCCTGCTCACGATGCGAGCGCTGGGAGCGCTGGGAGCGTCAGACGGACGCGCCCGTCCACTCGTCCTCGGCGGCGACGTGGTCGCTGCCGACGGTGCCGGCCGCCATCGCGGCAGCGGCACGTGCCGCGTGCGACGGCGGGTCCGACGGGACGTCGGCGGGGCGGCCCTCGTCGTTCAGCTTGCGCAGCTCCGGCACGATGTCCGTCGCCAGGATGTCGATCTGCTCGAGCACCGTCTTGAGCGGCAGACCGGCGTGGTCGATGAGGAACAGCTGGCGCTGGTAGTGGCCGACGTGGTCCTTCATCGCCGCGTACCGGTCGATGACCTGCTGCGGCGAACCGACGGTGAGCGGGGTCTGGGCGGTGAAGTCCTCCATCGAGGGGCCGTGACCGTAGACCGGGGCGTTGTCGAAGTAGGGCCGGAATTCGTTGATCGCGTCCTGCGAGTTCTTCCGCGCGAAGAACTGCCCGCCGAGCCCGACGATCGCCTGGTCGGCGCGGCCGTGCCCGTAGTGCTCGAAGCGCTGGCGGTACAGGCCGACCATCTGCTCGGTGTGCTGGATCGGCCAGAAGATGTTGTTGTGGAAGAAGCCGTCACCGTAGTAGGCGGCCTGCTCGGCGATCTCCGGCGTGCGGATCGAGCCGTGCCAGACGAACGGCGGGACACCGTCGAGCGGACGCGGGGTCGAGGTGAAGCCCTGCAGCGGCGTGCGGAACTTGCCCTGCCAGTTGACGACGTCGTTCTCCCACAGCTGGCGGACGAGTGCGTAGTTCTCGATCGCCAGGTTGACGCCCTGGCGGATGTCCTGCCCGAACCACGGGTAGACGGGGCCGGTGTTGCCGCGGCCCATCATCAGGTCCATGCGGCCGTCGGAGACGACCTGGAGCATCGCGTACTCCTCGGCGATGCGCACCGGGTCGTTGGTGGTGATCAGGGTCGTCGACGTGGACAGGGTGATGTCCTTCGTCTTCGCCGCCAGGTAGGCGAGCAGCGTGGTCGGCGACGAGGCCACGAACGGCGGGTTGTGGTGCTCCCCGGTCGCGAAGACGTCGAGCCCGGCCTGGTCGGCGTGCTCAGCGATCGTCAGGATGTCGCGGACGCGCTGGGTGTCGTCCGGCGTGGTGCCGGTCGTGGGGTCGGTCGTGACGTCACTGACCGTGAAGATGCCGAACTGCAGGATGCGCCGCCTTTCGCGATTTCGATGCGTTTGCATCGACTTGCTCGGTACAACGTAGCGCACGGCGTGGCATTCCCGCCAGGCTCACGCCCGTCGGACGGGCAGCCTGGAGGCCCGAGTCGGCTCCCGGGTCAGCCGACGGCTTGCAGCGTGGCTGGGTCAGCGGACGGCCGGCAGCGTGGCCGGGTCGGTGCGCGCGGCGTGGTGCATCCCGTCGAGGAACCACACGATCGTCACGACCGCCAGGACGCTCGCACTGGACGCCAGCCGTCCCGCAACCAGGATCGCAGCGTGGTCGTGCGCGCCGCCGCCGGTCAGGCCGACCACGAGCGCCGCGACACCGATCGCCAGCGTGACCCCGGTCGCGACGAGGAGCACGACGCTCACCACCCGCCGCGGCCCCTGCCGACCGTCACGGTCGCCCCGGAGCCCGCGGTCGACCCGGGGCCCGACCGCGCGGACGATCCCGAGCCAGAACATCGCGATCGCGCAGGCACCGATGATGTCGCTGACCCGGTGCCAGCCGTAGACCACGGTCTGGTTCGCCACGAAGACCGCGTACCCGGCGCCGACGATGGTCACCAGCGGGCGGAACCGACGAGGCGTGACCATCAGGACCGCGAACAGCGCCGCCAGCGCGATCGTCGCGTGCCCGGACGGGAACGAGTTCGGCGTCGTCGACTGAGCGATCTCAGGGCGCACGGCGATACGCTTGACGAGCGTCGAGGTGGCCGCCGACGCGAGCACCACGACCCCCGCGCCGAGTCCCACCGAGAGCCGCCGTCTGGCGAACGCCACGGCGACGATCACGACGACGAGCAACAGGATCACCGGCACCGAGATGACGTTGAGCGCAGTGTCCGAACTGAACAGGTCGGACTCCCGGACCCCGCCGAGCGCGGCGTCCTCCGCTTTCTGACCGACCGGGGTCAGCACCGCGACCCCGTAGACGAGAGGCACGATCACGAACCCCAGAGCCGCCAGCGCAGCCCACCGCCCCCGCCGCGAGACCCACGGTCCGCGCGACTCGGATGCACTGCGCTCGGGTGTCAAGGTCACCGGGCTGGTCCTCCTCGGGGTGGTCGTCGTCGGGCTCGTCGCACGACTGGCGGCGGCGCTGCGATTGGGTCGGTCGGGGTCCGACACGATACCGTTGGAGCACCGGCCGGAGGCTGGGAACCGCACCCCCGTCGGCCGTGCACTGCGCGCTGACACGAAGGGATCGGTGATCCCCGCCGGGCCGTCGCACCACGCGGGACCGACGCACGTCGCGTCGGCAGTGTACGAGGAGGAAACCGAAGTGGCCATCAAGGAACCGGGCATCATCGCCTCGCCGAACCGGGGTCTCGCACTCACGGCCGGCGGCGTCCTCGCACTCTGGGGCGTCCTGGGCTTCTTCTTCGCCGCTGACGGCGACCCGGGCTTCTTCAACCGCCAGGGCGGCATGCTGTGGAACGCGTTCGGCGTGAACCCGGCGCTCTGCTTGGTGTGGGTGCTGCTCGCCGCAGTGCTGCTCATCACCGGCCTCGGCAACACCGTCGGATCGCGCAACGGCAACCTGCTCGTCGGGGTCCTGCTCGTCGTCTTCGCGGTGTACGGCTTCGTCTTCGTCGACACCTCGGCCAACGTCTTCGCCCTCAACACCACGGACAACGTGTTCCACGCCGTCGTCGGTGTGCTCCTGCTGCTCACCGCGCTCGGTGCCGACAAGGAGAACCTCCGCGCGCTGCGAGCGGCGCGCGCCTGACGCACCCGCTCGGCTGCACTCCCCGACGCCCGTCTGCCGCTCCGGCAGGCGGGCGTCGTCGTGTGCGCGGAGTCGGGCGGCGGGGCCGGGGGCCGGCTGGGGCGGGGCCGGCTGGGGCGGGGGCGGCCCGGCGGGTGTGTCGTCCGGTCACGACTCCCCGCTCAGGTCCGCCGGCCGGTCACGAACCGTCGGCTGGGGCGCGTCGGAGCGACAGGTCGTGACCGCTCGAGGCGGCACCGACGGGGAGTCGTGACCGCTCAACCGCGCCGCGCGCAACGGACGGAACCCGCTCGGACCGCGGCGTCGGGCAGCCGCAGGTCGGACCCGTCAGTCGGCGTCGGGCTCGGCGTCGCGCTGCTTCTTCGGGGCCTCGAGCTCGGTGGCGACGATGCGGGGCGCCTCGGACATGAAGCGCCGGACGTCCAGGTCCACGATGATGTCCTGCGGCCGGAGCGGGCGGGTGAGGAACAACCCCTCGAGCGAGGTCAGCCGCGACAGCGCCACGTACGTCTGGCCCGCGCTGAACACCCGGTTGCCGAGGTCGACCACGGCCCGGTCGTAGGTGCTGCCCTGCGACTTGTGGATGGTAACGGCCCAGGCCAGTCGGAGCGGGAACTGCTGGAACTCCCCGACGGTGTCCTTCTTGAGTTCCTTCTTGTCCGCGTCGTACGAGTACTTGAACTTCTCCCACACCGACGGCTGGACCTCGAAGGACTCACCGTCGACGTCGACCCACACGGTGTCGCGGATGGCCGTCACGATGCCGAGGGTGCCGTTCACCCAGCGCTGGTCGGCGTCGTTGCGCAGGAACATCACGTGCGCGCCGGGCTTCAGCTCGAGGGCTTCGTCGGCCGGGAAGTTCCGTCCACCGAAGTCGCCGTTCACGTCGGCCTTGGCGGTCTTCACCTTGCCGGGCAGCCGTTCGAGGGCCGCCTTGTTGATCCGGGCGACCGTGTCGTTGCGGGTCGCCAGGGTGATGGCGTCGTCCGGAGCCGGACGTGCCCCGGCGGTGTTGAGCTGCTCGGCGATGTCCGCGGTGACCCGGCCGTGCCGGACGGCGGTGAGCATCGCGGCGAAGGCGTCGTCGCGCTGCCGGTGCACCGTGGCGAGCTCGATGATGTTGAGCTCGGCCTCGAGCCACACCTTGGCGTCGAAGAACCACATCGACCGGTAGTGGTCGGTGAAGTAGGCGCGCTCGTCGACGTCGCCCGGCACCGGGGGCAGCTGGTACGGGTCGCCGAACATCACGACCTGCACGCCGCCGAACGCCTCGAACTGCCGACCGCGGGCCTTGCGGAGCGACCGGTCCATGCCGTCGAGCAGGTCGGCGTTGACCATCGAGACCTCGTCGATGACCAGGGTGTCGATCGTGTTGAGGAGCTTGCGGGTGTCCGGGCCCTGCCGCAGCTCGGCGTCGGCGATGAGCCCGATCGGCAGCCGGAACAGGGAGTGGATCGTCTGGCCGCCGACGTTGAGCGCAGCGACCCCCGTCGGCGCGCAGATCACGACCTGCTTCTCGGTGTTCCACGACAGGTGGTTGAGCAGCGTCGACTTGCCCGTGCCGGCCCGGCCGGTGATGAAGACGTGGTCACGGGTGTGCTCGATGTACTCGAAGACGGCGCGCTGTTCGTCGCTCAGCTCGATGCTCATCGGGCGTCCGCCCCGGGCGAGGGTTCGAGGTCGTCACTGCCGTCGTCGAAGTCCAGGTCGTCCTGGTCGTCCCGGGCCGCGGGCTCGGCGGCGGCGGTCGGACCGGCCACAGCTGCGTCGCCGGCAGCAGCTGCGTCGACGACGTCGACCGGGTCTCCACCGTCACGCCGCAGCCGCACGAGCACCACCACGACCACGGTCACCAGGAGCAGCACCCCGGCGACGATCAGCACCAGGCCGGCCCGGGCCTGGTCGACGAGCGGGTCCGGCCCCCACGTCCGGCCCATCGCGCCGAACCACGAGGCCTGCAGCAGCCCGAGCGGCCCGCGCATGGCGATGCCGAGCGAGACCGTGCCCGCCGCGATCACCACGGCCCCGACGATCCGGACGGCCACGGCCGCCGTGGTCGGACGACGGTGCCCGGCGGGGATCGGTGTACAGAGCGTCGGGACGGCCAGCAGCCCGACCAACAGGAACACGGCGTCGCTGACGGTGCGGCCGGTGGGGTCGCTCACGGACCACCGGACGGCGTCGGTGGCGAAGAAGGCCCACCACAGGGCTGCCGCGAGCAGGAACGCGGGGAACGGCTGGGCCAGGTACCGCACGGAGGGGTGCTCGACGATGACGTCGGTCCACTCACGCACGCCTGTGCTGTCGTCGTTCCGGGGGTGCACGGCGGCGCGGATCAGGGCGACGGGTGCCGCCGCCCACACCAGGGCGGGGACCACCAGGCCGAGCAGCACGTGGGCACCGACGTTCGCCGAGACGAGGAACCGGTCGTACTGGTGCAGCGAGCCCGAGGTCGCGACCACCAGGGACACGACCGCCAGGGCCGCGGCGATCGAGCGACGCGCCGGCCACCGCACGCCGCTCCGTCGCAGTCGCACGACGCCGGCCACGTAGGTCGCAGCGAGCAGGACGGCGGCCATCAGCCAGAACAGGTCGATGTTCCACTGGGTCAGCCAGCCCCACGCACCGGGCGCGTGCGGCAGCAGGTCGTCGGTCAGGAGCTCCGCGGGGCTCGGGTCGGTGGTCTTGCTCAGGGCGATCTGGTCGACCGGGGTGGCGGTCCGCCCGAGTGCCGCGGCGAACCCCGACGCCACACCCATCACCGCGAGCTCGACGACGATGAGGGTCCAGAAGGGCCGCTGCCGATCGGGCGAGGTGGTCAGCGCACGGATGGCCCGACGACGCTGCACCGCGCCGAGGACCCCGATGGCGACGATCGCACCGATCTTCACCAGGACGAGCGTGCCGTACGGGGTGAACAGGTTCGACAGCGCCCCGACGCGGATCTGCGCCGACGCGGTGCCCGAGACGGCGACGAGCACGAAGCAGCCGAGGGCGATGCTCGAGTACCGGGCCACGACCGCGGCCAGCCGGTCGCCGGGCAGCACCCCGCGCAGCAGCACGAGCATGACGAGCCCACCGACCCACAGCGCCGCACCGACCAGGTGCAGCCCCAGGGCCGTCACGGCGGCGTCGTGGCTGGCGGTGCCGGCGGCGTGGCCCTGCTGCGCGAGCGGGATGAGGCCGATCATCGAGACGCCGGCGGTCAGGGCGACCATGCCCCGCGAACGGACGGCGAAGCAGAGCACCGTGACGGCCGCGGCGACGAGGACGGTCACGAGCCAGGCCAGCCCGAGCTCGGTGCCGGTGAGGAAGACCCCCATCGACTGCCCGAACTGCTCGTCGATGCTGATGCGCGAGCCGGCGACGCTGAGGAACGTGCAGAACGTCGCGACGGCCGACGCGACCGTCCAGACGCCACTGGCCCCGGCGGCGACGTCGATCGCGCGGTTCCACTCGGGGCCGGAGCGCGAGAGGCCGATGGTCGCCAGTGCGAGCCCACCGATCGTGGTGGCCGCGGACAGGTCGACGACGAGCCGGGCGATCGGCAGCCCGAAGCGGACGACTGGCCCCGGGTCGGCGATGAGTGCGGGGTTCGCGCCCCCACCGATGACGAGTGCCGTGAGCAGCGCCACGAACCCGACGAGCAGGAGCACGGCGGGACCGGCGATGCGCGCGATCCGATTCACCCGTCAAGCCTAGGCGGTGCCCACCCGGCCGACGGACGGGGCGGGCCGATCTGTGCAAACCGGCACGGGCCTCCAGGCCGACCATGCGCACCGGGCGCACGCACGCGCGCCCGACCGAGCACACGTCCCCGCACGCGCCCGGGAACGACGAAAGGGACGGCCGAAGCCGTCCCTCCCGATGCGCGGAACAGTCTTACTTGACCGCAGCCTTGAGCTTCGAGCCGGCGCTGACCTTGACCGAGTCGCTCGCGGCGATCTCGATGGCGTCACCCGTCTGCGGGTTGCGGCCGGTGCGGGCGGCGCGGTGCGTCTTCTCGAAGGCGATCCAACCGGGGATCGTGACCTTCGTGCCGTCGGCGACGGACGACGAGACGACGCTGAAGAGCGCGTCGACGACGCCGTTGACGGTGGCCTGGCTCTGGCCGGACTCAGCGGCGACGGCAGCGACGAGCTCGGTGCGGTTCAGTGACTTGTCAGCCATGGATGTCCTCCTCGGACTTCTTGCAGTATCGGTCGGACGCACGTGTCGTCCGGCGCCCGGAGCGGTTGCCCCGTGCCACGGTGCCAGTGGGCCGAGGGCCCGGCGGAACCGGAGTTGAACCTACCAGCCGCCGGGGGTGAAAACCGCCGACTCGCCCGGATTTCCGGGGTTGTCGGGGCTCCGAGGGGGTGCTGGAGGGGCAGATGTGACGAATGACGGCTCGCGTGTACCCCGTACACAGCGAACGCCCCGCCACCAGGAGGTGACGGGGCGTCGTGTACTGCGAGTGCTTACCAGGAGCTCTTCGTGATGCCGGGGAGCTCGCCGCGGTGGGCCATGTCACGGAAGCGGACACGGCTGATGCCGAACTCACCGAGGTGGCCACGGGGGCGGCCGTCGATGGCGTCACGGTTGCGGTACCGGATGGGCGATGCGTCGCGGGGCAGCTTCTGCAGGCCCACGCGGGCGGCCTCACGCGACTCGTCGGTGCCGTTCGGGTCCACGAGGGCCTTCTTCAGCTCGAGACGACGCTCGGCGTAGCGCGCGATGATGACGGCACGCTGGTTGTTCTTCGCGATCTTGCTCTTCTTCGCCATGCTTAGCGCTCCTCACGGAAGTCGACGTGCTTGCGGATCACCGGGTCGTACTTCTTCAGCACGAGTCGGTCGGGGTTGTTCCGACGGTTCTTCTTGGTCACGTAGGTGAACCCGGTGCCCGCCGTCGAGCGGAGCTTGATGATCGGACGGATGTCCTGACCCTTTTTCGCCATCAGATCTTCTCCCCACGGGCGAGGAGATCCTTGACGACGGACTCGATGCCACGTGCGTCGATCACCTTGATGCCCTTCGCGCTGAGCGTGAGCGTGACGTTACGACGAAGCGAGGGCACGTAGTACGTCTTCTTCTGCACGTTCGGGTCGAAGCGACGCTTCGTCCGGCGGTGCGAGTGCGAGATGTTGTGACCGAAGCCGGGAACGGCGCCGGTCACCTGGCACACTGCTGCCATGGTTTCCTCCTGAGTACCGTGCGACCGGACGGCCGCACCCAAGTTCACTTGCCTGGTGCACACGCGCACTGCCACCGGGGTGACCGTGCGAGGGGGTTGTGTGCACCGCCCAGGTCCGCATCCCCTGTCGAAGGAGAGCCGGACACCGCGCGACCGCGGCGTTCGCGACGGTCGGAGGGCTTGGAACAACGGGTCCGCCGCGCGGACGCGGAGAACCAGGGGTCCACGTTACGCGAGGACCGGGCGTGTCGCAAGCCGCGCCTCCAGGCCTGGAGGCCCGTGGCGGTCGGACCGGACCGCTCACGCACCCGCGTGGTCGCCCCTACGGCGCCTGCGTCGGCTTGGGCGCGAGCGCCTGCACCATCAGCTCACCGAGCTGCTGCGGCGCCGTGAACATCGGCCAGTGGCCGGTCTCGAGCCCGACGATGGAGAGTTCCTCGGTCGCGACGAGCTCGGCCGCCCAGGCCTGGTGGTCCGCCACCATCGCCAGCAGCTCGGCGGCGGGGATCTCGCAGGTGATGATCGTCGCGGGGATCGTGTGCCGTGCGGGGTCGGCGTAGTGGAACCGGTCCGACGGCACCGAGGCCGGCTCGGGGATCGCCCGGCGCTCGACGTCCTGCCGGACCTCGGGCGTCATGCCCCGGACGGTGGCGGGTTCCCAGATGTCCCACGACGGCAGCGGTACGACCCCGTCGACCACGGGCAGCTCGTCGTTGACGCACCCGCCCTCGGGCCCCGGGAACGTGTCGACGTAGAGCAGGTGCGCGACGAGCGAGGGGCGCTGGTCGGCGGCCATGTACGCGATCGGCCCGGCACCCGAGTGTCCGGCCAGCACGACCGGTTCGTCGGCGGACGCGACGTCGTCCAGGATCGCGACCAACGCGGCGACCTGCTCGTCGAGCGTGTCGCCGTCGCGCGTGATCGCCTGCACCGAATGCCCGGCCTCGCGGAGCACCGGGGCGACGTCGTCCCACGCGCTCGCGTCGAGCCAGAACCCGGGGACCAGGATGACGTGCATGCGGGGCAGGTTACTCGTCGGTGGCGGCGGTCGCGCGGGCTGCCGTGCAGACGGCGCACTCGCCGAAGATGTCGACGACGTGGCTGGCGTTGGTGAACCCGTTGGCGGCAGCGACGTCCTGCGCCCACTGCTCCACCGGGTCCGCTTCGATCTCGACGGTCCGGCCGCAGTTCCGGCAGATCAGGTGGTGGTGGTGCGCGTCCGTCGTGCACGCGCGGTACAGCGATTCGCCGTCCTGCTGCAGCGAGTCGGCGTCGCCCTCGGTGGCCAGGTCGGCGAGGGCCCGGTAGACCGTGGCCAGTCCGATGGTCGAGCCCTCGTCCCGCAGGTGCTGGTGCAGCGCCTGCGCGCTGACGAACCCCTCGGTGGAGTCGAGGGCACCGCGCACCGCTTCGCGCTGCCACGTGTTCCGCTTGGTCTTCTGCACGGCGTTCATGCTGACACCTCTTCCTTCCGACCGGCTGTCGACGTCGTCCCTGCCTGGAGGCCCGGCTCGCCCCCGCCACGCTGGTTCCGGCCGGCGACGCGGTTGCGTCCCCGCCTGTCGCGTCGCGACCCGATGATCCGGCAGACCACCCAGATCGCGAACGAGATCGTCGTCACGTACGGGCTGATGGGCAGGCCACCACCCAGGGCGAGCAGGATGCCACCGACGACCGACGTCACCGCGAACACCGTCGACAGCACCGGTACGACGACCGGGTGCGAGCTGAGGCGCAGGGCCGCGGCCGCCGGGGTCACGAGCAGGGACAGCACGAGCAACGCACCGACGATCTGCACCGACACGGCGGTGGCCAGTCCGAGCACGAGCATGAACACGATCGCGAGGGTGCGCACCGGGATCCCCGCAGCCGCAGCCACGTCGGGGTCGACCGAGGCGAACATCAGCGGGCGCCAGATGACGAGCAGCGTCGCCACGACGATCGCGGCGACCACGATCAGGAACGCCAGCTGCGGGTTGTCGACCGAGACGATCTGCCCGGTGAGCAACCCGAACTTGTTGGCGGCCCGGCCCTTGTAGAGCGCCAGGCAGAGGATGCCGAGCCCGAGCCCGAACGGCATGAGGACGGCGATGATCGAGTTGCGCTCCCGGGCACGCGACCCGAGGACGCCGATGAGCAGGGCAGCGATGACCGATCCGACGAGTGAGCCGGAGACGACGTTCACCCCGAGCAGCAGCGAGGCACTGGCCCCGGCGAACGAGAGCTCCGAGATGCCGTGCACGGCGAACGGCATGTTCCGGGCGACGACGAACGGGCCGATGAGCCCGCCGACGATGCCGAGCACCGCGCCGGCCCAGATCGAGTTCTGCACCAGCACGAGGAGCTGGCCGTAGTCCTGGAATGAGAAGACGGTCGACAGCACGTCCATCAGATCCGCCCTTCGTCCGGCTGGTCGGCGTGCGGGTCGACCTCGCCCGGGTGGTGCTCGTGGGCCTCGTTCGCCCCGACGATGACGATGCGTCCCATGGTGCGGACGACGTCGACGGGCGTGCCGTACAGGTCGCTCAGGACGTCGGCGCGCAGGACCTCGTCCGGGGAACCGATCCGGAACCGTCCCCCGGCGATGTAGAGCACCCGGTCGACGACGTCGAGGATAGGGTTCACGTCGTGCGTCACGAAGAGCACGGCGGCCTCGCGCTGCCGGCGCTCGCGGTCGATGAGCTCGGTGATCCCGCGCTGGTGCCGCAGGTCGAGCGAGATGAGGGGTTCGTCGCACAGCAGCAGGGCGGGGTCGGCGGCGATGGCCTGCCCGACGCGGGTGCGCTGCTGTTCGCCGCCGGAGAGCTCGGCGACGGGGGCGTCCGCGAAGGCGGTGGCGCCGACCTCGTCGAGGACCCGGTCGATGCGCATCCGGTCGGCCTTCGACGCACGTCGGATGCCCCACCGGTGCCCGGTCACGCCCTGGGCGATCATGTCCCGCGCGCGCAGGGGCGTCCCCGCCTCCATCAGACGCTGCTGCGGGATGTAGCCGATCTTCCGGTGGCCGCGGTGCACCGGCTGCCCGAGGAACGACATCGTGCCGCTCGTCAGCCGCTGCTGCCCGAGGACGGTACGGAGCAGTGAGGTCTTGCCGGCGCCGTTCGGGCCGAGGACCGCGACGAACTCCCCCGGCGCGAGGTCGAGGTCGAGGCCTGCCCAGAGCTTCCGGGCGCCGTAGGACAACCCGGCGTCGCGGAGCGCGAGGACCGGACGAGCCGCAGCCCGGTCGTCCACCGTGGTGGTCGCCGGGCCGTGGGTCGCCGCTGCTGCGGTCGAGGTCGTCACTTCTGGAGCGCTGCCTTCACCGCGTCGATGTTCGCCTGCTGCCACGAGACGTAATCCTGCCCCTTGGGGAGCGTCTCCGTGACACCGACGACGGGGATGTCGTTCTGCTCGGCCGCCTTCTGGACCTGTTCGGTCTCGGGGCTCGACGCCTGGTTGTTGTAGGCGAGCAGCTGCACGCGCTTGCCGGTGAACAGCGCGAGGGTGTCGCGGAGGGCCGCCGGCGGGACGTCGTCGCCTTCCTCGATGGCCTCGGAGAAGGCCGGCGGGGTCTCGTTCTCGAGCCCCATCGCGTCGAACAGGTACCCGGGCACCGGCTCGGTGTACGCGACCTTGTCGCCGGAGTCCTGCTTCTTGACGGCGTCGGTCTGGGCCTCGAGGTCCTCGAGCTTGGTGGTGAGCGTGGCGGCGTTCTTCTCGAAGGCGTCCTTGCCGCTCTCGTCGAGCGCGCTGAGGTCCTTCGTGACCGCCTCGACCAGCTTCACCATCGTCGGGTAGCTGTAGAAGACGTGCTCGTTGAACTCGGCACTGCCGCCCTTGTCGAGGCCGGAGAGCTTCACGACGTTGATCGTGTCGGCCTTGGTGTCCGAGGCGTTCGCGAGCGTCGTCATGAAGTCGTCGTACCCGCCACCGTTCTCGATGAGCAGGTCGGCCTTCGACACGGAGAGCTGCGTGCGGGCGCTCGACTCGAACGAGTGCGGGTCCTGCGACGGGTCGCTCAGGATGCTCGTCACGGTGACGGCGTCGCCACCGATCGTCTTGACGATCGAGCCGTAGACGTTGGTGGAGGCGACGACGTTGACCGTGCCGTCACCGCCGGCCTCCCCCGAGGCGGACGAGGTGGCGCACCCGGTCAGGGCGAGCGCGGCGGCGCTGGCGACGAGCGGGAGGGCGAGGAGGCGGTTGTGCATGGCACGACGCTAACGCCTACTGATAACGATTGTCAAAACCGCTATGAGGGCTCTCAGCGCGACCAGGAGACGGACGGGAGGCCCGGTGCCAGCTGGCACCGGGCCTCCCGTCCGTCGGAACGCGCGTCTACGGCTTGGTGGCCGCGTCGATCGTGTTCTCGGCGATCGTGTCCTCTTCACGGCCGGGCGTGCGGAGGTTCCACTTCTTGATCACGAAACTGAACAGGAAGTAGTAGACGACCGCGTAGCCGAGGCCGATCGGGATGAGCCAGATCGCGCCGTCCGCCTTGCCGAAGTTCAGCACGTAGTCGATCGCACCGGCCGAGAACGAGAACCCGTCGTGGATCCCGAGGGCGTTCACCAGGGCCAGCGACGTGCCCGTGAGCACCGCGTGGATGACGTACAGCGGGAACGCCACGAACATGAACGAGTACTCGAGCGGCTCGGTGATGCCCGTGACGAACGAGGTCAGTGCGGCGGAGATCATGATGCCGCCGACGAGCTTGCGGTTCTGCGGCTTGGCGTTGCGCCAGATCGCGAGGGCACCGGCGGGCAGTGCGAACATCATGATCGGGAAGAAGCCGGTCTGGAAGATGCCGGCGGTCGGGTCGCCAGCGAGGAACCGGGCGATGTCGCCGTGGTAGGTGACGCCGTCGGCACCGGTGAAGCTGCCGAGCTGGAACCACGGGAAGAAGTTGAGCAGCTGGTGCAGCCCGATCGGGATGAGCATGCGGTTCACGAAGCCGAAGATGCCGCCGCCGATCACGGCGTTGTCGGCCACGGCCGTGCCCGCCGCGGTCAGCGCGATGTCGAAGTAGCGGTACACGAAGGACATCGCGACGGCGATGACGAGACCCGCGACCGCGGTGAGGATGGGGACGAGGCGACGGCCCGAGAAGAACCCGAGGAAGTCGGGCATCTTCGTGCGGTGGAACTTCTCCCACATGACCGCGGAGACGAGCCCCATCACGATGCCGCCGAGCACGCCGAAGTTGATCGTCGCCTGGTCACCGTTGGCGTCCTTCACACCGGCGAGGACGATCGGCGACATCGCGGCGAACACCTGGTACATGACCATGTACCCGACGACGGCCGCGAGCGCGGTGGTGCCGTCGGACTTCTTGGCCCAACCGATCGCGATGCCGACCGCGAAGAGCAGCGGGAGCCAGGTGAAGACACCGTTGCCCGCGGCCGCGATGATCGTCGCGCCCTGCTCGAAGCCGGGGATCGCGCCGAGCATGTCGGACTGGCCCAGGCGGAGCAGGATGCCCGCTGCAGGCATGACCGCGATCGGCAGGAGCAGACTCCGTCCGAGGCGCTGGGCCTGTGCGAACAGCCGTGACTGCTTCTTCGGCTTCTTCTTCTCCGGCACATCCGTGGCAGTGGTGGCGCTCATCGGAGGTCCTCTCGTCATTGGGTGGAGCTGTCGGGGTGAGTTGAGTCGTGCAGCCAGCGCAGGTAACCTCGGCGGTGTCGCCAGGTCCGGTCCTGTCCGGTCATGACCAGTTCCGTAGTCTGATCCGCGAGCGGACCGGTGTCAACCTGCGACGCAAACCCTTAACGAGGAGGAAACGATGGCCGACATCAAGGCAGCCGACATCATCGCCGCACTCGGCGGTGCCGAGAACATCGAAGAGGTCGAGGGCTGCATCACGCGCCTCCGCGTCGAGGTCGAGGACGGGGATCTGGTCGACAAGGCCGCCCTGCAGGCAGCCGGGGCCCAGGCGGTCATCGGCGGCGGCACCGGCTGGCAGGTCATCGTCGGAACGGTCGCCGACAACCTCGCCCAGGACATCCAGGACGAACTGTGACCGTCGTCCGCACTCCGTTCGGCGGCCCGGTCGTCGCCCTCGCCGACGTGCCCGACCCGGTGTTCGCCGGGCAGCTCGTCGGTGCCGGCGTCGCGGTCGACCCCACGGGCGTCGAGGGCGCGGTCACCGCGGTGGCCCCGGTCGACGGCACCATCGTGAAGCTGCACCCGCACGCGTTCGCCCTGCAGGGCGCCGCTGGCACCGACGTCCTGGTGCACGTCGGCATCGACACCGTGAAGCTCTCCGGCGAGGGCTTCGAGCTCCTCGCGACCGAGGGCGACACCGTCACCGCCGGCGACCCCGTCGTCCGGTTCACCCCCTCGGTGATCTCAGCAGCCGGGTACTCGCCGATCTGCCCGGTCGTGGTGCTCGGGTCCACGGCCGACAGCGTCGACCAGGGGACGGTCGGCACCACGGTGCTCGACGGCGACACCCTCTTCGAGGTCTAGGGGTCCTTCCTCGTCGAGAGCGACCGTGTGCTGCGGACCACCCGCGGCAGACGGTCGCTTTCGCGTTGCTGGGCGGACTACGCGACCGCGGGGGTCGCGGTGACCTCCATCTGCACGCGGTAGCGGTCCGAGCGGTACCAGCTGCGGGTGTGCTCCACGGGTCGCTCCCCCGCGTACG
This sequence comes from Curtobacterium sp. UNCCL17, assembly GCF_000686685.1. NCBI lineage: Bacteria > Bacillati > Actinomycetota > Actinomycetes > Micrococcales > Microbacteriaceae > Curtobacterium > Curtobacterium sp. UNCCL17. The sequence goes on from NZ_JMLI01000021.1 coordinate 154,154, forward strand.
ACACCCGGTCGAACTCGAGCACCGGTGCCCCGGTCTTCGTGCCGAGCAGGGTCGCGACGTCGTCGGCCGCCGGGTTCGCCGCGACGGTCTGCTGCGCGCGGTCGATCGGGGTGCCGTACTCCGTGGCGATGATCGAGTACACCGACCCGGACAGGTCGTGGTCGAGCAGGCCCGGGAACGCATCGGCCACGAGCCAGGCGTCGTCGATCGAGACCGGGGCGCCGTCGGCCATCCGCAGGCGCTTCACGTGGAAGGCCGGCACGTCCTGATCGATCCGCAGGGCCGCGGCGGTGTCGGCCGGCGGCACGCGTTCCTCGCGCACGAGCACCACGGTGGTCGGCTCGTGCCCCATCGCCCGCATCTCCTCGGTGAACGAGGCGAGGTGCAGCGTCGACTGCACGGGCCGGTGCGCGACGAAGGTGCCCTTGCCGCGGACGCGCTCCAGGTACCCCTCGTTCACCAGCTGCCCGAGGGCTTCGCGCACGGTGATCCGGGAGACGCCGTACTCGGCGATGAGCTGGCGTTCGGACGGGATCGCGGCACCGGGAGCCAGGCGGGTCGTGACGAGGTCGAGCAGGATGCGCCGCAGCTGCTGGTGCTTCGGTTCGGCACCCTCGGTGATGCGGCTCGTCATGCGTCCCTCGTGCTCCGTTGCTGGTCCTGGGCGGTGGTCATGCGCGGACATGACCAGTGCCCATCACAGTAGCGAGTCAGGCCGGGAAGACCAACGTGCGCGGTGACGACGGGACGGAGTCGGTGCTCAGGCGTTGGCGACGAGCCAGGCGAACTGCTCGTCGGAGAGCAGCCGATCGGTCCAGACCTGCCCCTCGACCCCGGCGGCCGCACGGTTCTGCGCTGCGGGGGCCCCCTGCCACACCAGCGACAGCCCGGCACGACGCAGCACGGCTGCAGAAGCAGGGTTGTTCGTGAGCACGCGGCCGGTCACCGGGACGTCCGGAGCGGTGTCGGCGGCGGCACGGGCGGCAGCGAGGGCGATCTCGGACGCGAAGCCCTGCCCCCATGCCGCGGGTGCCAGTCGGTAGCCGAGGTTCCAGACCCCACCGGCGGTCATGTCGACCCCGCCCACACCGACGAAGGCGTGGTCGGAGGCGCTGCGGACCGCCCAGGACCCGAGGCCGTGGCGTGCACGACCGCCGATCTTGCGCTGCACCATGTCCACGCTCGAGCTCCGTGCCACGTGCCGGCCGGTGGGCAGGTGCTGCCACGTGCGGGCGTCCGAGAAGAGCGCGTGCACGTCGTCGATGTCGGCCGGGGTCAGCGGCGTGAGCAGGAGGCGATCCGTTCGGATCTCCTGCGAGGGGGTCAGGAGCTGGTGGACCATGCACCGATCATGCCGCCGACCCCCGACATCCGTGTGAACACCACGCGACGTTTGCGGAAGCCCGCAGGAGACCGGCAGCAGGCCGAAGCGCTAGTCGAGCAGGAGTGCCGGTTCCTCGAGCACCGAGGCGACGTCGTGCACGAAGCGGGACGCCACGTCACCGTCGACGACCCGGTGGTCGAACGAGGCACCGATGGTCGTCACCATGCGCGAGCGGACCTCGCCGTCGACGACCCACGGCTTCGGCTTGATCGTGCCCATGGCGACGATCGCGACCTCGCCCGGGTTGAGGATGGGGGTCCCGGTGTCCATGCCGAACACTCCGATGTTGGTGATCGACACCGTGCCGTTGGCCATCTGCTTCGGCGTGGTCTTGCCGTCGCGGGCGGTCAGGGTGAGCTCCTCGAGCGCCTGTGCCAGCTCGAGCAACGACATGTCCTGCGCGTCCTTGATGTTCGGCACGATGAGCCCGCGCGGGGTCGCCGCGGCGATGCCGAGGTTCACGAAGTGGTGGACGATGATCTCGCGGTCGGTCCAGGTCGAGTTCACCGAACGGTTCCGGCGGACGGCCCAGATGACGGCCTTCGCGACGATGAGCAGCGGCGAGACCTTCACGCCGGCGAACGTCGGCGAGGCCTTGAGCCGCTTGACGAACTCCATCGTGTGGGTCGCGTCGACGTCGACGAACAGCGACACGTGGGGTGCCGTGAAGGCGGACGTCGTCATCGCGGTGGCGATGGCCTTGCGGACGCCCTTGACCGGGATCGTCTCGCTGCGGACCTCGCCCCACTCGGGCGTCTCGATGTTCCGGAAGACGCTGGCCTGCTTCGCGTGCCGGATGACGTCGTCGCGGGTGACCTCGCCGGCAAGACCGGTCGCGACGATCTCGGTCAGTTCGACGCCGAGGTCCTTCGCGAGCTTCCGGATCGGCGGCTTCGCCAGGACGTTGGTCGCGGTGCTCTGCTTGTGCGCGGAGCCCGTGCCGAGGGCGCTGATCGCCTCGGCGGTGCTCTCCTCGCCCGGGTCGACGGAGGCTTCCGCCGCCGCGGCGGTGTCCACACTGGAGGCGCGGCTCGCCTCGGCCGCGAGCGCTGCGGCCCGGCGGGCGCCCGGCTTGCGACGGGAGGGCGACGAGGTCGCCGAGCCGTAGCCGACGAGGACGGCACCGGAGGACTCGTCCGTGCCCTGGACGGAGGCGTCGACCGCGACCGGCTGGACCGGCGCCGCCGGCGCGGCGGCAGGGGCAGGGGCAGGCGCTGCCGGTGCGGGGGCAGCGGCGCGTGCCGGCACCGCCGCGGGAGCGGGAGGGGTCTGCGCGACCGGAGCCGACGGGGCGGCAGCGGCCTGCGGGGTGGACGCGACCACGGGCGAGACCGGGGCGGACTCGGCGACGGGCGCCGCGCCTCCCGACTGTTCCGCAGGCGGCGTGAGGGCCGCTCCGGACGCGACCGACGCGTCCGAGTCGACGCGGATGATCGGCTTGCCGACCTCGACCGTGTCGCCCTCGGACACGAGCAGGCCGGTGACGGTGCCGGCGAACGGCGATGGCAGCTCGACGAGCGACTTCGCGGTCTCGATCTCGACGAGCACCTGGTCGACGGCGATCTCGTCCCCGATCGCGACGCGCCACTGCACGATCTCGGCCTCGGTGAGACCTTCACCCACGTCGGGCAGGGGGAATTCGGCGGCGGCCACTACGGCTCCTTCGCGGATCTGGTCGAGCTCGGTCGGACGGGTCAGTAGGCGAGGGCGCGGTCGACGGCCTCGAGGATGCGGTCGGCATCCGGCAGGTGCAGGTGCTCGAGCTTCGACACCGGGAACGGCACGTCGAAGCCGGAGACCCGGAGCGGCGGTGCCTGCATCGTGTAGAACGCCCGCTCGGCGACGGTCGCGGCGATCTCGCTGCCGACGCTGACGAAGCCGGAGGCCTCTTGTGCGATGACCAGGCGACCGGTCTTGCGGACGGAGGCCAGCAGCGGCTCCCAGTCGATCGGCGAGATCGAGCGGAGGTCGATGACCTCGCAGCTGGTGCCCTCGGCCTCGGCGATTTCCGCCGCCTGCATCAGGGTGGCGACCATCGCGCCGTGCCCGACGAGCGTGACCTCGGTGCCGGTGCGGGCGACGCGGGTCGTGTGCATCGGGACGTGGCCGTCGACCAGGTCCACCTGGCCCTTGGGCCAGTAGCGGGACTTCGGCTCGAGGAAGATCACCGGGTCCTTCGACGCGATGGCCTCTTGGATCATCCAGTAGGCGTCGTTCGGGGTGCTCGGGCTGACGACCCGCAGGCCCGGGGTGTGCGCGAAGTACGTCTCCGGGGACTCCTGGTGGTGCTCCACGGCGCCGATGTGGCCGCCGTAGGGGATGCGGATGACGACGGGCAGCGACATGTGTGCCGGCAGGCGGTTCGCCATCTTCGCGAGCTGCGAGGTGATCTGGTCGAAGCCGGGCCACACGAAGCCGTCGAACTGGATCTCGACCACCGGGCGGTAGCCGCGCAGGGCGAGGCCGATCGCGGTGCCGATGATGCCGGCCTCGGCGAGCGGGGTGTCCCGCACGCGCTCGGCGCCGAAGCGGTCCTGCAGGCCCTCGGTGATGCGGAAGACGCCGCCCAGCTGGCCGATGTCCTCGCCCATCAGCAGGACCTTGTCGTCCGCTTCCATGGCCGCGGCGAGCCCGGCGTTCAGGGCCTTGGCCATCGGCAGGGTCGGGGTGGGGTCACTCGGGACCTCGCCGGCGCCCGGGTGGGACCGCAGGGTGTAGTCGAAGAGCTGCTCGGTGGTGCTCATGCGTGGGCGCCCCCTTCGAAGCCGGCCTCGTACTGGGCGAGCCAGGCCTTCTGCTCGGCGATCCGCGGGTGCGGCTCGCGGTACACGTTGTCGAACATGACGTCGACGGACGGTGCGGTCAGGGCGACGGTGCGACGTCGGACGTCGGCGGCGATGTCCTCGCCCTCTTCGTCGAAGGCGGCGAACTGCTCGTCCGTCGCACCCTTCGAGCGCAGGTACGCCTCGGACCGGACGATCGGGTCGCGGAGGACCCATTCCTCGAGCTCGCCGTCGGCGCGGTACCGGCTCGGGTCGTCGGAGCTGGTGTGCGCACCGATGCGGTAGGTGTCGGCCTCGATGAAGGCCGGGCCCTGGCCGCTGCGGGCGTGCTCGGTCGCGACGACCGAGGCCGTGTAGGACGCGAGGATGTCGTTGCCGTCGATCAGGACACTCGGGATCCCGAAGCCGCGCGGGCGGTCGACGAGCGGCGTCGGGGACTGCACCGACACCGGCACCGAGATGGCCCAGTGGTTGTTCTGCAGGAAGAAGACGACCGGGGCCTTGGTCGACGCGGAGAACACGAAGGCCTCGTTCACGTCGCCCTGGCTGGTGGCGCCGTCGCCGAAGTAGACGATCGAGCAGGCGTCGCGGTCCGGGTCGCCCGTGCCGACGTCGCCGTCGAGCTTCTGACCGAGCGCGTACCCGGTGGCGTGCAGGGTCTGCGAGCCGATCACCAGGGTGGAGATGTGCGTGTTGCCGCGCTGGTCCGGGTCCCACCCGCCGTGGGTCTGCCCGCGGTACATCGCGATGATCTCCATCGGCTCGACGCCGCGGTGCATCGTGACGGCATGCTCGCGGTAGGACGGGAACACGTGGTCCTGGGCGCGCAGGGCGAAGGCCGAGCCGGTCTGCGCGGCCTCTTGTCCGTGGCTGGGCACCCACAGGCCGAGCTGGCCGGTGCGCTGGAGGTTGTGGCCGGCGTGGTCGAACCGACGGGTCAGCACCATGCGGCGGTGCATCGCCAGCAGGGTCTCGTCGGGGATCGCCCGCGCGGCGGCGGCGAACTCGGCGTTCTCGTCGGTCTCCACGAACCGACCCTCGGGGTCGAGGAGCCGGACGGTGGTCGTCGCGGGAGCCGCGGCGCGGAATGACATGCGGGCCAGCGTAGCGCCAGGCACTAGTCGGCCACCTGGAGGTCCCCCACAAGTGAGCGGGCTGTTTGGAGGAGCGTTTCCACAGCTTCGTGCTCGCCGATCGAGATGCGGATGCCCTCTGGCGGGAAGGCCCGGACGATGATGCCGGCGTCCTCGAACGCGGCCGCCGCAGCGACGGTCCGTTCACCCGTCGGCAGCCAGAGGAAGTTGCCCTGGGCGTCGGGGACGTCCCAGCCCTGTGCCCGGAGCTCGACGACGATCCGGTCGCGCAGGGTCGCGATCTCGGTCACGCGCTCGAGCAGCTCGGCCTCGCGTTCCAGGCTGGCGAGCGCCGCCGCCTGGCCCTGGGCGGTCACGGACAGCGGGATCGCACAGGCACGGACGGCGTCGAGCACGTAGTCCGGACCGAGCGCGTAGCCCACCCGGAGCCCGGCGAGCCCGTACGCCTTCGAGAAGGTGCGGAGGACCACGAGGTTGGGGTGCGCGGCGAGCAGCGGGTGGCCGTGCACGGCGGCCTCGTCGGTCACGAACTCCGCGTATGCCTCGTCGAGCACGACCAGCACCGACTGCGGCACCGCGGCCATGAACGCGTCGAACTCCGCGGCGGTCACGATCGGCCCCGTCGGGTTGTTCGGCGAGCAGACCAGCACCATGCGGGTGCGTTCGGTGACGGCCGCGGCCATCGCGTCGAGGTCGTGCCCACCGTCGGCACGGTTCGGCACCTGCACGCTGGTGGCGCCGGCGACCGTGACGACGCCCGGGTACGCCTCGAACGAGCGCCACGCGTAGACGATCTCGTCACCGGGGCCGGAGGTCGCGCGGGCGAGTTCGTGCAGGATCGCGACGCTGCCCGGGGCGACGTGCACCTGCTCGGCGGTCAACCCGAAGCGGTTGGCCAGCACGGCGCGCAGGGCGAGGGCGGTGGCGTCGGGGTAGCGGTTGTACGAGGTCTGGGCCTGCACGGCCTCGACGACCCCGGGGAGCGGCGGGAACGGGTTCTCGTTGCTCGACAGCTTGAAGGCGGAGTCGGACGCCTGTCGCCCCTGCTTGTACGCGGGGAGGACGGCCACCTCGGGCCGGATGTGCACACGCTGCTCGCTCACGGGTTCAGGCTACCGGCAGGCCCACGGCACCCACGAGGGGAAGCGAGGGCATCATGGGCGCATGCGATTCCTCGTCCGCCTCGTCGTCAACGCCCTCGCGCTCTGGCTCACCACGCTGATCGTCAGCGGCGTCTCCGTCACGCCGTTCGGTGACGGCGGGACCACCGCGACCGTCCTCACCTTCCTGCTCGTGGCGTTCGTGTTCGGGCTCGTGAACGCGGTGATCGGCACGGTCATCCGGATCGTGGCGTTCCCGATCTACATCCTCACGCTCGGGCTCATCTCGTTCGTCGTGAACGCGATCCTGCTGCTCATCGTCGCGGGCATCTCGGACGCGTTCGGCTTCGGCCTCGAGGTCGACTCCTTCGGCTGGGGCATCGTCGGTGCCTTCGTGCTCGCGGTCTTCGCCTGGCTGATCGGGCTCTTCGCCCGCCCGGTGCTCAACCGCCAGCGGGCGTGACCCCGGCGGGCCTCGCGGAGGACCCCGCCCTGCGTCATGATGTGCTCATGACCCAGGACGTCGACGCCCCGTTCCGCGTCTCGTTCGTCTGCAGCGGCAACATCTGCCGCTCCCCCATGGCCGGTGTCGTCTTCGCGCAGATCGCCGCGGACGCCGGCCTCGCCGACCGGTTCCAGGTGGAGTCGGCCGGCACCGGTGACTGGCACGTCGGTGAACCCGCCGACGAGCGCACGATCGCAGCGCTGGCGGCGCGCGGATACGATGGCAGCAGGCATCGCGCCCGTCAGTTCGACCCGGACCGGTTCCCGGACCTCGACCTGGTGGTCGCACTCGACCGCTCCCACGAGCGCATCCTGCGTTCATGGGCCCCGACCATGGACGACTCCGCCAAGGTGACGCTCCTGTTGCGGTACGACGCCGCCTGGCCCCAGCAGGCCGACGTGCCGGACCCGTACTACGCGGACCGGCACGAGTTCGACCGAGTGCTCTCGACCGTCGAACGGGCCTGCCGGGCGCTCTTCCACCAGCTCGAGCCGGCAGTCCGTCAGGGAGCCCCATGACCCCCCTTCCCCCGCAGCCGATCAGCCCGCTCGACGGGCGCTACTACCCGATCGTGCACACGGTGGGCGAGCACCTCTCCGAGGCCGGCCTCAACCGCGCGCGCATCGTGGTCGAGGTCGAGTGGCTCATCTTCCTGACCGACCACGCGATGTTCACCACCTCACCGCTCAGCGTCGACGACAAGGCCGCACTGCGCCGGATCGTCTCGACCTTCGGCCAGGACCAGATCGCGGAGCTCGCCGACATCGAGGCGACGACCCGTCACGACGTCAAGGCAGTCGAGTACTTCGTGCGCCGCCGGCTGTCCGAGCTCGGGCTCGACGCGATCGCCGAGCTCACCCACTTCGCCGCCACGAGCGAGGACGTCAACAACCTGTCCTACGCACTCACGGCGCGGGACACCGTCGACCAGGTCTGGCTGCCCGGCTTCCGCGCCGTGCTCGAGAAGCTCCGGACGCTCGCCGTCGAGCTGAAGAGCGTGCCGATGCTCTCGCACACCCACGGTCAGCCGGCCACCCCGACGACGCTCGGCAAGGAGCTCGCGGTCGTCGTCTACCGGCTCGAGCGGGTGCTCGCCCAGATCGAGGGCGGCGAGTACCTCGGCAAGTTCTCCGGCGCGACCGGCACCTTCTCGGCTCACCTCGCCGCGGACCCCGAGGCCGACTGGCCCGCGCTGTCCCGCGAGTTCGTCGAGGGCCTCGGCCTGACCTGGAACCCGCTCACCACGCAGATCGAGTCGCACGACTGGCAGGCCGAGCTGTACGACCGGGTGCGTCACGCCAACCGGATCCTGCACAACCTGGCGACCGACGTGTGGACCTACATCTCGATGGGGTACTTCACGCAGATCCCCGTCGCGGGTGCGACCGGGTCGTCGACGATGCCGCACAAGATCAACCCGATCAAGTTCGAGAACGCCGAGGCGAACCTCGAGATCTCGTCGGCGCTGTTCTCCACCCTGTCCGAGACCCTCGTCACCAGCCGGCTGCAGCGCGACCTGACCGACTCCACCACGCAGCGGAACATCGGCGTCGCGTTCGGGCACTCGCTGCTCGCGCTCGACAACCTGCGCCGCGGGCTGGGCGAGATCGCGGTGAACGAGGCCAAGCTCGCCGACGACCTCGACCACAACTGGGAGGTGCTCGCCGAGGCGATCCAGACGGTCATCCGCGCCGAGGTCACCGCCGGGCAGTCGAACATCGAGGACCCCTACGCGATGCTCAAGGAGCTCACGCGGGGCAAGCGGGTGAGCCAGCAGGACCTCATCGTGTTCGTGAACCGTCTGGACATCTCCGACGGCGCGAAGGCCCGGCTGACGAACCTGACGCCGGCGACGTACACGGGCCTGGCGGACGAGCTGGTCGACCACCTCGACGTCTGAGCACGATGCGGTGCGTCCTGACACGGACGCACCGCACCGCACCGCACACCAGGGGTGCGGAATCCTCACGAACTGGTAGGTTGATCGTGCTGAGCGTCGTCTCAGCACGGGGGGCGTCGCAGTGGACGAACCCTGTCCTCTTCACCGGATGGATCTCCACACCGTGCTTCGTTCCCGTATCGCCGCGGCCGCCGTCGGCGTCACCGTGCTCGGCGTCACCGCCGCGCTCGTCCCCACCGTCTCGACCGCCACGGTTCCGACGACCTCGGCGTCGCCGAACGTCACCTGGACCGACTCGGCCGCCGACTTCACGGCGGCGCCGGAGACCGCGGTCCCCCTGACCGACCAGTGGTACTGGGCGTCCCTCGGGGACCCGACCGCGGGTGGCAGCATCACCGACCACGCCACGATCGACGCCGACGGCCTGTCCGTGTCCGCGGGCGAAGCAGTGGGCATCATCCGCGGGCTCACCAAGCCGGTCGCCCCGAGTGGGCTCGGCGCACTCGTCTCCGGCGCCAGCGCGACGACGACCGGCGCGACGAGCTTCGCACTCGCGATCCAGTCGACCGCCGACAGCTCCGACCAGACCGTGGTCTTCGCCGCGGGCGACGGCGACGCCGGCCTGAGCGGCGCGTCCACCGAGTGGATCGACCCCGCCACCGGGACGACCGAGTCGACGAGCGAGCTCGCGACGGACCTCTCCGACGCCGGCGCCCAGGTCGTCGGGTACATCGTGTACGTCGGTCTCGACGCCTCGACCGGCATCCCCGCACCCGGCCCGACGGACGAGCCGACCGCACCGACCACCGAGAGCCCGGCACCGACCGTCGCGCCGACGGATCCGACCGTCGCGCCGGGCGGCCCGCTCGACCTCTCCGCGCCGCTCGAGTCCACGGCGCAGGCCCTCGCGGCCGATGCCTCCGGTTCGGTCTCCGCGCTGCGCGTCGACGACACCACGACGTACTTCACGCCGCAGCCCACCGCGGTGACGAGCGTCGAGGACACCCGCGTGTCGCAGTCGGTCTCCGGGTTCCAGGTCGTCGGCAGCGGGTTCGCGCCCGCCGAGGGCGTGCAGGCGACGATCACCCAGGGCGGCGAGACGTACGCGGTCGCCACCAACGCCTCCGTGGCCGACCAGGACGGCGACGTCGTCGTGGTCGTCGCACTGCCCGAGGGCGTGGCGACCGCCGGCGCGTTCACGGCGACCCTGGTCGGCACGTCCTCAGGCCAGACCGCCTCGGCGGCGGCGACCTTCATCGCCGACCCGGCCGGCCCGGCCGTCGCGCCGGTCGCCGTGCCGGTGCCCGGAACGGCGTCCTTCACGGGCTGATCTTGCCGATCCTCCCGACCGAGCCACGGCGGCGCGCGACACTGATCGCCGCCGCCGTGGCCGTCGTCTGTGCCGGGGCTGTGGCGTTCGTCGCCCTCGGCCCCCTGTCGGCGACGCCCACACCGGCACCCACGCGGTCCGTCGCCGCGTCCCCGACGCCCAGTGCGACGCCGACGCCGACGGCGACTCCCTCGACGAGTCCGGCCCACGCGGTCGACGCCCCCGTCAGCACCACCGTCGCCGCCGTCCGCGGCGACTCGGTTCCCGTGAGCGCGACCGCCGGCGGGGCGTCCGGCCAGACCCTGTCGAACCCGCAGCAGTCCGGCGCACCACTGGTCTTCCGCGTGGTCGACCGGCAGGACGGCTGGGTCCGGGTGCAGCTGCCGCAGCGTCCGAACGGCAGCCTCGGCTGGGTACGGACGGGCGCTGTCACCCTCTCCGAGGACCCGTACGCGATCGTCGTCACCCGCGCGGAGAACACCCTCGACCTGTACAAGGCCGGCAAGGTCGTGGACTCCTACCCCGTCGCGACCGGTACCGGCGGGACGCCGACGCCGACGGGCCGCTTCGCCCTGACCGAGCTGCTGGCGCCGACGAACGCCGGGTACGGCCCGTACGCCTACGGCACGACGGCGTTCTCGGACGTGCTCAACTCCTTCGGTGGTGGCCCGGGACAGATCGGGCTGCACGGCACCGACGACACCTCGAGCATCGGCACCGCTGCCTCGCACGGCTGCATCCGCATGCACAACGCCGACATCACCGCGCTCGCGGAGCTCCTGCCGCTCGGCACCCCGATCCAGGTGCGCTGACGCCCCTGGCGCCCACCGAGTGAGCAGAAGAGGTCGAGTCGCGGCGCGGGACCCGACCGCTTCTGCTCACGAAGCGGGTCTGCCGCAGCGCCCACGCGGCCTGGAGGCACGGCGCGCGTCCGGCGGTGGGCGCCACCGTCTCAGGTGGTGACCTCCAGGGCGACGGCGACCAGCGCCTCCAGGACGGTGCGGACCACGGGCCGGACGGCACGGTCGGGGCGGACCAGTGCCTCGATGCGGCGTCCGGCACGGACGTCGGCGAGTTCCGCCAGGTGGAAGCGCCCGGCGGCCCGCGTGCCCGACGTGTACCGCGGGACGAGTGCGATGCCGTGCCCTGCCGCCACCAGGTTCTCGATGACCGGCAGGTGGATCGTGCGGAACGCGACGCTCGGCGGGGTGTCCGTCGCCGCGGCCATCGCGTGCAGCACCCGGTCGATCGGGTACCCCTCCGGCACGCCGATCCAGCGTTCCGCGACGACCTCGTCGATGCCCACGCGTGCGCGGCCGACCAGGGCGTGCCCGGGCGGCAGGGCGACGTCGAGCGGTTCCCGCAGGAGCGGCACGGTGTCGACCGATCCCTGGTCGGCCGGTCGCACGCCGTCCGACCGGTGCCCGACGACCACGTCGTGGTCGGCGGCGAGCGGTGCGAACTCCCCCTCGCTGACGTCGACGTCGACCAGGGTCAGCGCGATGCCGGGGTGCGCCTGCATCCGGGTGAGCACGCCGGGCAACAGCAGTTCGGCGGCGGACGGGAAGATCGCCAGGGACACCGGTCCGGTCGTGCCGCCGAGGTGTTCCTGCCAGGCGGCGTGCACCCGGGCGATGGCGGTCGCGACCCCGGGTGCCAGGCCTGCCAGGACCTGGCCGTGCGGGGTCAGGCGGACGCCGCGCCCGACGCGTTCGACCAGTGGGACCCCGACCTGCCGCTGCAGCGTCTGCAGCTGCTGGGAGACGGCGCTGGGTGTGCGGTGGGTGGCCTCGGCGACGGCTGTGACGCTGCCACGCTCGGCGAGCTCGCGGAGGACCGCGAGCAGCTGCACGTCGAAGTCAACCATGCAGGGACCCTACATCGTGCTTCGCGAAGGATTCGATGGACCTACAACGTACTGGCCGGGACGATGAGGAGCATGACCGCTCGTGACCGTCTCTTCGCCGTCGTGGTGGCCGTGGTCTGGGGACTGAACTTCCCCGCGACGGCGCTCGCGCTCGAGCACTTCCCGCCGTTCCTGCTCGCAGCGCTGCGGTTCACGATCCTGGCGGTCCCGACGCTGCTGTTCGTGCCACGGCCGCGGATCCCGTTCGGGCGACTGCTGCTCGTCGGCCTCGGGCTCGGCGTGCTGCAGTTCTCGTTCCTGTACCTGAGCATGGCGTCCGGCATGCCGTCGGGGCTGGCCTCGCTCGTCCTGCAGGCATCCGCGCCCTTCACGGTGGTGCTGGCCGGGGTGTTCCTGCGCGAGCGGCTCACCGGCCGGCAGGTCGTCGGGGTCACCGTCGCCGTGGCCGCCCTCGCCGCGATCGCCCTGCACCGCTCGCAGACCGCCGCGCTGCTGCCCGTCGTGCTCGCGCTGTGCGGTGCGCTCGGGTGGGCGATCGGCAACGTCGCGACCCGGCGGGCGGGCGCCGCGAACCCGCTGCACCTGACCCTGTGGTGGTCGGTCGTGCCACCCGTGCCGATGGCCGTGCTGTCGCTCGTGGTCGAGGGACCGGACCGCATCGGGGCCGCACTCGGCACGGCGTTCACGCCGGCGGCGCTGCCGGCCGACCTCGGCCTGCTCTACATCGTGGTCGTCGCGACCCTGGTGGGCTACGGCATCTGGTCGCGGCTGCTGGCGACCTACCCCTCGAGCACGGTCGCGCCGTTCTCGATGCTCGTGCCGGTGGTCGGGGTGCTCGCGTCGTGGGCGGCCTTCGGCGAGGTGCCCGACCTGGTCGAGGTGCTCGCCGGCGCGGTCGTCGTGGCCGCCGTGCTGTGGTCGTCGCGTCCGGCGCGGGACCGCCGGCCGCGACCGGGCCGGAACCCGGCGCCGGATCCGGCCCCGACACCAGCTCCGGTCGACGGGGTCCCGGTGCCGGCGCTCAGCCCCGGTGCTGGCGGCGCTCCGCGATGATCCCGGCGAGCGCCCCACGCAGGTGCGGGTACCGGAACTCGTAGCCCGCCTCGGTCAACCGGGTCGGCACCACCCACCTGCTCTTCAGCACGAGTTCGGTCTCGGTGCGGATCGCGAACGACCCGAGTTCGAGCATCCACCGCCAGGTCGGTACCCCGAACCGGCGTCCGACGGCGTCGCGGATGGTCGCCATCACGGTGCGGTTGTCGGACGGGTTCGGGCTCGAGAGGTTCACCGGCCCCTCGATCTCCGGGTGGTCGCGGAGGAACCGGATCGACCCGAGGACGTCGGCGATGTGCACCCAGCTGAAGCGCTGCCGTCCGTGCGTGGGCCGGTGGTGGTGGTACGTGCCGGCGCGGAGCCGGGAGCGCGTCGGCACCCACGGCCCGTCGTACTGCGGCCCGCCGAGGCCCGCCTGCGCGAGCCGGAGGAGCGGCAGCAGGGCGCTGCCGTCGCCGAACACGATCGCCATCCGGAGCGCCACACGACGGGTGCCGGGCAGGTCGGCGCCGAAGAAGGCGTCCTCCCACGCGCGGGCCACGGAGACCGAGAACCCCTCGCCGATCTCGCCGGTGGTCTCGTCCTGCGGGCGGTCGTCGGCGTGCCGGTAGATCGTCGCGGTCGAAGCGTTCATCCACAGCGGCGTCGGGTGCTCCGACGTCCGGATGGCCTCGGCGAGCTCGAGCGTGGTGTCCACCCGTGAGCGCATGATCTCGGCACGGTTGCGTCGGCCGTAGCGGCAGTTGACGCTCTTGCCCGCCATGTTCACGACCATGGCGGCACCGTCGACGAGTTCCCGGATGCGCAGGGTGTTGCCCCACACCGCGTCGCCGGTCCGGCCGATGGTGACGACCCGGTAGCCCTCTGCCGCGAAGGCGTCCCGCAGGTACCGCCCCACGAAGCCGCTCGCTCCCGCGATCACGACGCGGCCCTTCTCGTCGCTCATCTCATCCCCGTTCTGTGTCCGGCGCGATCTCGTACCGGAACGCCCCCTCGTACCGGTACAGCGTGCCGACCACCGGCGCGGTGAGCACCAGGGACACGCGCTGCAGGTCGGCTTCGTCATCGAATCGTTCCGTGAGCGTCACACGCGGGCTCAGGGCGGCCGGGAGGCGCAGATCGCGTCCCAGCGCCCGGAACGTCACGCGCGTGGAGACCAGGCGCAGGGCGCCCGCGTCCGGACCGGTGTCGTCGACCTGCGCCCGCAGACGCGCGCTGACGCGCCCGCGGCGACCGAGGTGGTCGACCAGGCCGTCGGGTTCGGCGGTGATGGCGTCCACCATCGTGCGGGCTCCCGAGCGGAACCGGAAGGTGCGGTGCGCGCGGACGGCGGGGCGAGCCTCCAGGCCGGTGCCGGGTCCACGACGGACGCGAGCCGGGCGGTTCTCGACGGTGAAGGGCACGTCCCGTTCCCACACCGGGAACATGACGGCGTCGCGCGCGAACCACGCGAGGACCGGCCAGACCCACCGGCGCGGGGTGCCGACCACGGTGAAGACGCCCTCGCCGCGACCGACGTGTCCGGGCGGGACGGCAGCGAAGTAGGTCCGGAGCCGGGGGTGCAGCCGGGCCAGCACCTCGGGTGGGGTGGACAGCTCGTAGGGCGACCGGCTCACGCTGACGATCCTGGCATGTCGTCAGTGCGGATCCCTACGATGTCGCACATGGGACACGACCACGGGCACGGCGTCGGGCACGCCTCGGAGCGCGCCCTGCTCATCGCGTTCTGCATCTCGGCGGGCATCCTGCTCGCCGAGGTCGTGGGCGCCGTGGTCACGGGTTCGCTCGCACTGCTCGTCGACGCCGGGCACATGGTCGTCGACACCGGCGGACTCGGCATCGGACTCGTCGCGACGCGGCTCGCCCGCCGGTCGCCGACCGCACAGCGCACCTGGGGCTTCCAGCGGGCCGAGGTCCTCGGGGCCACCGCGCAGGCCGCGATCCTGCTCGCCGTCGGCGTCTACGTGATCATCTCGGCGGTCCAGCGGCTCGTCGTGCCTGAGGAGATCCACTCCGGGCCGCTGCTCGTCTTCGGCATCGTCGGACTCCTCGGCAACCTGGTGGCCTACGCGGTGCTGCTCCGGGCCTCGGGCGAGGGCTTCACCTCGCGCGCTGCCCGGCTCGAGGTCCTCAACGACACCCTCGGGTCGGTGGCCGTCATCATCGCCGCGGTCGTGCTCATGCTGACCGGGTGGGAGCGGGCGGACTCCGTCGCCGCGATCCTGATCGGCCTGCTCATCCTGCCGCGGGCGATCCGGCTGCTGCGCGAGACCGCGAACGTGCTGCTCGAGTCGACGCCGCCGGGGCTCGACCTCGACGACGTGCGGGGCCACATCCTCGAGCTCGACCACGTCATCGCCGTGCACGACCTGCACGCGACGCTCGTGGCGACCGGGGTGCCGAACCTGACCGCGCACGTGGTCGTCGACGACCACTGTTTCTCGACGGCGCACGCCCCGGCGATCCTCGACGAGCTGCAGCGGTGCGTGGCGGAGCACTTCGACGTGCCGGTGGAGCACTCGACGTTCCAGTTGGAGCCGGCGTCGCACCGGCGGCACGAGTACGAGGTGCACGCGTAGGGTCGCGCGCCCGGCGTGTGTGCGTCTCGGCGGCGCGGCGCTGCGGCGGTGGGGGACGACGCGGAACGACGAGGTCGACGTCGTACGACGACGACATCGTCGCTTCGTGCAGACGCGGACTGTTGCGTGGCGGTGGTTGCGACAGCGTCGATGTCGTACGACGACGGCGGTGTCGTTCGACGTCAGTGGGCAGCGTGGTCTGTCGCAGAACGGGTGGACAGCGACGGCGTCAGCAGTCGTCGGTGCGCGTGGGGTAGGCCGTGATCACCCGGTCGGTGGTGGCCGAGACGATCACCTTGACGAAGGGCTCATCGTCGGGGCGTGAACCGTCGTCGAACCGGACGGGTGCGGCGTAGCAGACCTTGCCGTCGCCGGCGTCGAGCGGGAACCCGGGGCGTGGGTTCTCGAGGGCCGTCTGCACCGCCGTGAGCATGGCGTCGTCCCAGTCGCGCGAGCCGTGCCCGGAGACGACGTCCTGCCAGTCGGCGGTGTGCCGCACCCGGATGTGCTCGTAGCCCTGGGCAGCGGTGCCGCACTGCAGGGTGACGCGGCCCAGGGCCTCGGTCTCGTACTGCGCGACGGCCGCCTGGGTCATCGTGTCGCACCGGCCGAGCGCCGTGCTGCCGGGCATGTCCGGCCCGGTGCGGGTGATCGTGACGGTGCCGTCGCCGGCGGCGGTCGGCGCGTCGGCCGGGGTCTGTGAGGTCGAGCCGGCGCCGATGGTCGGGTCGTCCGCACCCTGCCGTGCCGTCAGGAACAGCCCGCCGGCGAGGAGACCGGCGGCGACCACGGCCGCGATCCCAGTGATCACGGGACGGTTGCGGTTCCGGGGCACGCACCCAGTATGCCGGGAGTGCGTCCGCACGACGGAACCGGGTTCCGGGAGGCGACGGGCGGACGCCAGGCCCGTGGCGCATCAGGCGCGCGCGGCCAGCCGGGTGCCGGCGACGACGGCCAGGACGGCGACGAGCACGACGTACCCGATCAGGACGGGGAGCGTCGGGATCACCAGCAGCGCCGCCCCGACGGCCACGACCGGCACGGTGAGCCCGGCGTAGGCGATGAGGAACGTGGCCGCGAGCACGCCGCCCCGACGCTCCGGGCCGACCAGTGCTGCGGCGCTGCCGATCGCGGCGCGGAACAGCAGGCCGACCCCGGCGCCTGCGACGACCCCGCCGCCGATGAACCCGGCGACCTGCAGCAGGACCGCGGCGACGGCCAGGACGAGCAGCCCGACGACCAACAGCACCATGCCGAGCCGGATCTGCGCACGCTGCGACAGCCGGGCGAAGACGATCTGCGAGAGCGCGCTCGCGGCGAAGACCCCGAAGGTCGTGGCCCCGGCGGCCAGGCGGTCGGTGACGTGGAAGGTGGTGCCGAGGAAGCTCGGCGCGACCGACGTGAAGAGGCCCTGCACGGCGAGTGCCGCGAACGCTGCTGCACCGGCTGCCCAGAACGCAGCTCCCTGGCCCTCGGGAGCCTGCATGCGCTGCGGGCGGTAGGCCACGGGCTGCTCGGGGCGGCCGACCGTCTCCGGTGCGGCCAGCACCAGCACGAACGCGATGGCCAGCGCGATCACGAACACCACGTACGGGACCATGAGCGGCTGCCCGACGAACTCGGCGAGCGCTCCACCGACCAGGGCGCCGAGCGACAGCCCACCGAGGTTCACCGCCCCGGCGGCGACGCTCGCCCCCTTCGCGGAGTCGCTCGACCCGGTCGCACGGACCCGGAGCTCACCGAGGTGCGCCGTCGCGGTCGCCGTCAGCGTCCCGACACCGAGGCCGGTCACGAGCCGGGCGACGATGAGGCCGGTGACGTCGTTCCAGAGCAGGAACAGCACCGCGGCGACGAGCTCGAGGGCGATCGACACGAGGATGAGCGGGCGCCGCCCGTGCACGTCGCTGAGGTGTCCCGCCAGGTACAGCGACCCGACGACCCCGACCCCGTACGCCGCGAAGATCACGGTCGTGGTGAAGGTCGGGAACCCGTCACGGGCCTGGTAGATGACGTAGAGGGGCGCGGGGACGGTCGCGAAGGCCATCACCGCGAGGAACGCGAAGGCGACGACCCAGAAGCCGAAACCGTGGCGCCGACGGGTGTGGTCACGGCGTCCGCGCGGGGCGACGACACGGTCGCTCGCGGATGCGGGAGCGGCGGTGGTGGCGGGGACGGTGCCCGTCGGGGTGTCGGTGACGGTTGACATGCTCCGATGATCGCGCTCGGGGTGCATCGAGTCCAACGGATGCGCTTGATGTGCACGATCGATCTGATCGATACTCGGACGATGGAGACCCGACTGCTCGAACAGTTCGTCACCGTCGCCGCCGAGGGCAGTGTCACCCGCGCAGCCGAACGACTCTGGGCGGCGCAGTCCACGGTGTCCGCGGGCATCGCCTCGCTCGAGCGCAGCTTCGGGGTGCGGCTCTTCGACCGCACCGGCCGACAGCTCGTCCTGACCCCGGCCGGCGAGGACCTGCTCCCCCACGCCCGCGCGGTGCTCGAGTCCCTCGACCGGATGCGCGACCTGGCCACCGCCGACGACGCCGACCTGCGGGGGCGGGTGCGGCTCGGCATCTTCACGAGCATGGACATCGTCGACCTGACGGGCGTGCTGCAGCGGTTCCGACGGCAGCACCCGCTCGTCGCGGTGGAGCTCATGACCTCGCCGTCGGGGACGACCGGGCTCGTGCAGGACCTGGTCGCCGGGCGGCTCGACATCGCCTACACAGGCCTGCCCACCGTGCCCGCCGGCGTCGTCGTGGAGCCGTTGCGGGAGATGCCGTTCCGGGTGTTCACCGCGTCGGACCACCCGCTCGCCGGCCGGTCGTCGGTGTCGCTCGCCGAACTCGCGGATGAACCCTTCGTCGACACGGCGCACGGGTTCGGCAACCGGATCATCCTCGACGGGGCGCTCGAGCGGCTCGGCATCCGGCGGCGCATCGTCGCGGAGATGAACGACATGCCCGCCGTGATCCGGTTCGCCTCGGCCGGGCTCGGCGTCGGGGTCGTGCCGGACTCGGGGGTGCGGTACGACGGTGCGGTGCTCGACCTGGAGGACGAGGTCGAGCCGCTCCGCATCGGTCTGGCGGTCCGGACGTCCCCGGAGCCGAGCCGTGCGGTCCGGACGCTGGCGCGCGACATCGTGGCAGCGCGGGTCGGGTGACGCGGCGCCGGTGGGGTGACGCGGCGCCGGTGGGTGGACCCCACCGGCGGACTGGAGGCACGGGTCGGGTCCGTCACGTGCCTCCAGGCCGTCAGTCCCCCCAGATCTCCCCGACCACGGCGTCCAGCAGACCGTTCGTCGGGAAGTTCGCCTGCCGGATCACGATGAAGGTGTCGTCGCGCAGGAAGAAGGTGGAGACCTGGTCGACCGGGCCGGTCTGGGCCCGGACGGACGACTGGCACACCCGGCCGCCGTCACGGTCCTCGCACTGGAGCGGACTGGTCGCGAGCACGTCCGCGGCACCGGGTCCGGCCGTCCCGATGGTCATGGTCAGCCCGCTGACGTCCGCTCGAGGGTCGGCCCAGTTGCAGATGATCTCCGACTCCCCGTCCGCCCAGGTGACGTCTTCACCATCGCCGCCGGCCGTCCCGTCCTTCGCCTTCGAGATCTCGGTCAGCGGAATATCCCCGAAGAGCCGCGCGTAGTCCTCCGCCGGCACCATGTCGCGACAGGTCGCCGGGATCGTCGCCACGGTGGGGGTCGGGGTGGGCTTCGGGATCGGGGCGCCCGTGATCGGGGCGGAGCTCGGCGTGGTCGCGGACGGCGACGGCTCGGGCTGCTGGGTCTGGGTGGGAGCTGCGACCGGGTCGGCGTTCTGCTGCGACAGGGTCAGCGCGACGGCACCGGTCGCGGTGCCGAGTGCCAGCAGGGCGACGACGCCGACCACGACGCCCGAGCGACCACGACGTCGCTTCGGGCGGGGCGTGGCGCGTTCGAGGACGTTCTGCTTCATCGAGACGAGCATGCGCTGCAGCTCGTCTCCCTGGGGAGGTTCAGTGTTCATCGTGCATCACCGCCTTCTTGAGTCGACGTCGGTTGCGGGAGACCCGCTGGGTGACCGCGCCGACCGTGAGCCCGAGGAGCTCAGCGGCTTCGGCGTAGGAGTACCCCTCGAGGAGGCAGAGCTCGCAGATGCGGCGGTCGAGGTCGGGGAGCGCGGCGATCTCGGCACGGACCCAGCGCAGGGTCTCGCGGGCCTCGTCGTGGTCGGCGGGCGAGGCGAGGTGCTCGGGGAGTTCGTCCGCGCGACGACGGGCCTGCTTGCGGCCGGTGTTGAAGGCGTGGTTGCGGCAGACGACGAGCAGCCACGGCAGCACGGTGTCCGCCGGCAGCTCGAGGGTCGCCGCCCGCTGCCAGAGCGTGAGGAACGCGTCCTGCACGATCTCCTCGACGTCGGAGCGGTTGTCCACGAGTGCCCAGGCGTAGCGGGTGAGGGTGGCGGCGTACCGGTCGAACGCTCGTGCGAGCGCTCCGGTGTCCCCCTGTGCCATCGCACGGACGAGTCCTTCGTCCGTGTCGGTGCCGGTCGTCACGTCCACATCCCACCTCCTTCTCCCAGAGGTGTCGGCAGGACCCGCGATCCTGACAGGACCGTTCCTGATTCGTGACCTCGGGCGTGTCCGGCGTCAGGACGCGGTCGCCGCTGGGTCAGCCGTCAGCCGTCAGCCGTCAGTGGAAGTCGTCGCCGTCGCCCTCGCCCGGCGTCTTGTGCCCGCCGAGCATGTCGTTGTCGTCCTGCTCGCTCGACGAGGCGAGCTGCAGCATCGCGAGCACGACGACGACCACGATGAACGCGACGCCGAGGAAGATCACGGCCAGCTGCAGTTCCCGCGTCGAGAACAGCACGACGAGCCCGGTGAACACCGCGACGATCGCGGAGATCCCGAGGAGCTCGACCGGGCGCAGACGGTCACGACGGCTGGGGGTGGTCATGCGTGTGGTGCTCCGTCCGGGGCGACGGCCGGCGTGGCCGTGCCCCACTTGTGCGAGAGGCCGGCGATCACGTGGAAGACGGCCGTGATGGCGAGGTACGCGCCGAGCAGGCCGACGAGCACGATCGAGGCGTCGAGGGTGCCGGTGACCTGCTCCACGCCACCGAGCTGCTGGGAGTAGTCGGGCGGCGTGACGAGGAAGGCGACCGCGAGCAGCAGCGTGAGGCCGCCGATCGTGGTCCAGTCGCGAGCGAAGGGTGAGCGACGCCGGGCACGGAGCCCCTGCGACAGCTCGAGGGCCCCGGTCAGCACCGCGAACGCGACGATGACCGTGATGAAGGCCGGCAGCCCGAACCCGTTGCACGCGAACGCGGCGACCGCGGCGAGCAGGGTGATGACGGCCTGCAGCAGGGTCGTGCGACGCGAACGGCCGTCGAGGGGCAGTCGGGAGATCCCGGCGAACAGGAGCACGAGGCCCTCGACCAGGGCGAAGCCGCCGAACAGCACGAGACCGTAGCCCGCGGCGTGGTTGGTCGAGAAGGTGATGACCATCGCGACGACCGCTGCGGGGACCGCCCGGAGGATCGGGATCGGCCAGTACCGCGCGCGCTGGGTCGCGTCTTCCACGGTGGTGGCGTCGTCCACGGTGTCGGACACGAGACCTCTTTCGGGCATGCGGATCGTGGATCCGATCCTACCGCCGGTGGGGTGAACGCCCGACCGGGGGCGTCTCCACCCCCTGTGGACGTGCACACCCGCGCGCCGGGACGGCACCGCGTCCGGTGCCGTCCCGGCGGCGTTCAGGGCTGCTGCGGGTCGTCGGTCGGCGCGTTCCGGCGGGCACGACGTCGGGCGAGCCACCAGCACACGGAACCGACGGCGGCGGCCAGGGCGGCGAGCGCGGCGGCGAGGCCGACCCCTTCGGCACCGGTGTAGGCGAGAGCTCCCACGGGCGCGGCGGCGCCGTGGTCAGCTACCGGAGCACCCGCACGCCCGTCGTCAGCACCCGCCCCGGGGCCGTCGCCGTCGCCGGGGCCGCCGCCACCGGATCCGTCCCCGTCGTCCGGTGCCGGACCGGTCGTCGGCGCAGGGCTCGGCGCCGGTCCGTCGTCGTCCGGGTCGACGACGATCGCCACACCGGTGGACGGGTCGCCCCCGTCCGGGTCGGTCGGCGAGGTCGCGGTCGCCACGTTCACCACGTCGGATCCGTCCCCCCGGTAGCCCGGATCGAGCACGGCGCGGATCCGGAAGGCCCGGGTCTCCCCCACGTCGAGCGAGGCGTCGGATCGGCACGTCACGCGCTGCCCCTCGGCGGTGCACCCGTCGTCCGAACCGACGAAGCGCATGGCCTCGGGCAGCTCGTCGACGGCCCCGACGTGCTCCGCGACCGCCGGACCCCGGTTCCGTGCGGTCACGAGGTACTCGACCTCGTCTCCGGGTGCGACGGTCGACGGTGACACCGACTTGTCCGTCTCCACGTGCGCGACGGCCGCCGGTGCCGTCGCGGTCGTGCTCGCCCGCGAGACGTTGTCCGTCTCGTTCGTGTCGGACAACGACGCAGGCGTGGCGATCGTCGCGACGCTCTCCAGGCTCCCCTCGGTGCCCGTGGCGACCCGCCCCTCGATGGTCACCACGGCCGAACCGTCGCGGGGCAGGGACAGGTCGGTCGCCACGTCACCGCTCCCCGTCGCGGTCGCGCAGGCGGAGCCCGCCGCCGCGGTGCACGTCCAGGTGACGTCCTCGATGCCGTCCGGCACGTCGACGTGCAACGGGCTCGGATCGGCGGCGTTCGGACCGGGGTTCCGAGCCGTGACGTCGTAGCGGACGGGGTCGCCGGCCGTGACGGTCGCGGGCAGGTCGTGCTCGACCGACAGGTCCGCCGGCTTCCACACCTGCAGCGCGTCGACCTCGTGCTTGTCGACGTGGCTGCCGGTGGCCGCGGCGAACCCGAGGCGGAGCGTGCTCGGCAGCGGGGCCTGTCCGTCGCCGTGCAGCGGCACCGAGTCCAGCACCGTCCGCAGGGCCTCGCCGGCCTGGATCCGGACCGTCACGGCGAGGCCGCCGTCGGCCTCGGGCAGCAGGGTGACGCGGACCTTCCGCGGTGTGGCTCCGTCGGTCACCGTGCCGCCGGGGGCCGCGACGCCGGCGACGTACCGGTAGCCCTCGGTCCCGTCGCCCGAGCCGCGGACGACGACGTGGTCGGCCTGGGCACCGGGACCGGAGTCGTTGATGCGCGACGAGAAGTTGCCGTAGTGGTCGATCGCGACGGCGGCGAACCCACCGGGGACCCCGGGCAGGTCGCACGGGCGTCCACCGCCCTCGGTCACGGTGCTGCGGCAGGCGTACCCGAGGCCGGCGCCGTACGAGCCGACACCCTGTGGTGCGGCCCCGTCGGCCAGGTACAGCAGCAGGCCGTCGGCCCCGGGGTCGTCCTTCGCGGTGTACATGGCGTAGGTGAACTCGATCTCGAGCCCGGTGTCGGAGGGGAACGTGTCGTTCGTCGACCAGGCCCCGGCCTGGTTCCGGACGTCGTCGGTGAGTCGCAGGCGACCGTCGGACACCGCGGCGTCACCCTGCAGGGTGCCGCCGGACGCACTGGAGAACTCGTTGACGTAGGGGAAGTCGAGCGCAGCGGCGCTCGACCCGGACGGGAGCACGGCGGGCGCCGCGAGCACGCCGAGCGCGGTCAGCGCGGCGCCGACCGCAGCGAGGCGGCGGACGACCCGCGGCCGGAGTGGTCGTGGACCGGATGCTGGAGCAGTGGGATCTGTCATGCCCCGATGCTCGCGATCGGGAGGTCATCCCCGGGCGGTGGCGAGACGATCTGTGGAACGCCACCACGGGCCTCCGGGCTGTGGAGGAAGAACCTCTCCGCTCAGGCCAACCACACCGTCGTCTCGCCGGGCAGCACACCGGGCGAGACCTCGTCGAGCGGTCCCGACGCGACGACCACGGTGCCGGCGGGCAACGGCACCGGCTCCGTGCCGAAGTTCGTGAACGACCGCCAGCCGTCGTGCCGGGCGAACGCCACGACCTCGGAGCCGGACTCCAGCCACGTCAGCGCCTCCCCCTGCTGCAGCCGACGTCGTGCGGCCAGCGCCCGGCGGTACAGCGACAGGGTCGACCCGGGATCGCCGTCCTCGGCCTCGACCGAGGACTCCCCGAAGTCCTGCGGCTGCGGCAGGTGGGGTGCGACGTCCCCGAAGCCGAACGACGGCCCGGAGCGCGTCCACGGGATCGGCACGCGGCAGCCGTCCCGGCCCTTCACGGTGTGCCCGGTGCGGAGCCACTTCGGGTCCTGCAGCAGGTCGCGCGGGATCGCGGCGGCCTCGTGCAGCCCGAGCTCCTCGCCCTGGTAGACGTACGACGACCCCGGCAGCGCCAGCATCAGCAGCGTCGCCGCGCGTGCCCGACGGAGCCCCCGTGCACGGTCGAGCTCCGGCGTCGTGCCGTCCGTCATGAGCCAGGCGTCGGTGTCGGTGCCGTCCGGCAGGCCGTACCGGGTGGGGTGCCGCACGACGTCGTGGTTCGAGAGCACCCAGGTGCTCGAGGCACCCGAGTGCTCCGAGGCGGCCAGGTTCCGCTCGATGATCTGACGGAAGGCGTCCGGCTCGAACGGGGCCTCGAGCAGGTCGAAGTTGAAGGCCTGCCCGAGCTCCGTCGGCCGGGCGTACAGGACACGGCGGGGTGCAGGGGCCCAGGCCTCGGCGACCGCGGCACGGGGCGGCTCGTACTCGTCGAGCACGCGACGCCAGGTGGCGAAGATCTCGTGCACCTCGTCGCGGTCGTACAGCGGGTCGGAGCCGTCGAGCGGCAGGTCCTGCTCGTTCGACGGCCGGTACGGGGTCGACAGGTCCTTCGCCAGACCGTGCGCGACGTCCACGCGGAACCCGTCGACACCGCGGTCGGACCAGAAGCGCAGCGTGTCCTCGAAGTCGGCGCGGACCTCGGGGTTCGACCAGTCCAGGTCCGGCTGCTCGGGGGCGAACAGGTGCAGGTACCACTGCCCGTCCGGAACCCGGGTCCACGCACTGCCGCCGAAGTTCGACACCCAGTCGCTCGGCGGCAGTTCCCCGGAGTCGCCGGACCCCTCGCGGAACACGTACCGCGCACGCTCGGCCGACCCCGGCGAGGACGCCAGTGCGGCCCGGAACCACTCGTGCTGGTCCGAGGTGTGGTTCGGCACGATGTCGACGATGACCTTCAGGTCGTGCTCGTGGGCGGCCCGGACCAGGGCGTCGAGGTCGTCGAGGGACCCGAGCTTCGGGTCGACGGCACGGTAATCAGCGACGTCGTAGCCCCCGTCGGCGAGCGGCGACGGGAAGAACGGTGAGAGCCACAGCGCGTCGACACCGAGCGACGCCAGGTACGGCACCCGGCTGGTGATGCCCGCGACGTCACCGAGCCCGTCGCCGTCGGTGTCGGCGAAGCTGCGTGGGTAGACCTGGTAGACGACGGCATCGCGCCACCAGGTCGGGTCGGTGGTTCGTGGCGTGCTGGCCGGGGTCCGAAGCGTGGTCACGTCGCCACCGTACCCAGGGGGCTGGGAATAGCGCCCCGTACGATCGCATTGGTTGTCGCTGACACCTTTCCGTCCAGCAACAGCATCCCGCAACAGAAGGAGCTCCATGACGAACGTCCTCGTCCTCGTCGGCAGCCTGCGCGCCGACTCCATCAACCGCAAGCTCGCCGAGGCCGCCGCGCACCACGCGCCGGAGGGCATCGAGCTGCACACCTTCGACGGCATCGTCGACCTGCCGTTCTACAACGAGGACATCGACGGCGACACCCCGCCCGCCGCTGCCGTCGCCTTCCGCGACGCCGTCGCCACCGCGGACGCCGTCCTGCTGATCACCCCCGAGTACAACGGCACCATCCCCGCCGTCCTGAAGAACGCGCTCGACTGGGGTTCGCGTCCGTTCGGCGCCTCGCCGCTGTCCGGCAAGCCCCTCGCCGTGATCGGCTCGGCGTTCGGCCAGTACGGCGGCGTCTGGGCGCACGACGACGCCCGCAAGGCCGCCGGCATCGCCGGCGCGAAGGTCCTGGAGGACGTCAAGGTCGCCATCCCGCAGTCGGTCGTCCGCTTCGCGGAGACCCACCCGCGTGAGGACGCCGAGGTCACGACGCTCGTGCAGGGAGCGCTCACCGCGCTCGCCGAGGCCGCAGCCGGCACGGACGAGCAGGCAGCCGCGTAACGCGACGAACCACCGGACAGGAGGCCCGTGGCGACCCCGCCACGGGCCTCCTGTCCGTCCGGTGCGGACGCAACGGTCGTTGCGAACGCATCGGACGGTGCGGACGCACCGGTCGTGGCGGAACCCGGGAGTCCGCTAGACGACCGAGATACGAGACGGGTTACCCTGAACGCCATGTCGACGCAGGAGATCACCGAGGCGTCCGGGTACTGGTTCCCGGACGACGACGCGACCCAACGCGGGGTCGCCGTGCTCAACGCCCTGCGCCGGTACCGATCCGCCGAGACGGCCATGCGCCGCCGGACCCGCGACTCGATGGGCATGGGCGAGACCGACCTGCTCGCCGTGCGCTTCCTGCTGCAGGCGCAGCGCTCCGGCACCGCCGTGAGCCCGAAGGACCTCGCCGCGTACCTCAAGATCTCGTCGGCCTCGACGACGATCCTCATCGACCGCCTGGTCAAGTCGAACCACGTGCGCCGAGACCCGCACCCCACCGACCGACGGGCGCTCGTCATCACGCCGACGACCGAGACCGACGACGAGGTCCGCGCCACGCTCGGCGTGATGCACCGCCGGATGATGTCGATCGCCGAGGGACTCCCCGCGTCCGAGGCGCGGATCGTCGCCGGCTTCCTGGAGCAGATGCGCGAAGCCGTCGACCAGGTGGACCCCGCGCCGTCGCACTGAGCGGCACCGCGCCGGACACCCCCCGGGGGACGCTGCCTCCGAGCGCACTGAGAGCGTGCACTGGGGCACCGCGTAGACCGGAACGGTCACACCGACGCGAAAGGAGCCACAACCATGCACGCTTCGGACAAGATGGCCAAGAACCTCCAGGCGGTCCTCGTGGACCTCATCGACCTGCACCTGCAGGGCAAGCAGGCCCACTGGAACATCCTCGGCACCAACTTCCGCGACCTGCACCTGCAGCTCGACGAGATCGTCGACGCGGCTCGTGAGTTCGCCGACGACACCGCCGAGCGCATGCGCGCGCTGTACCTCGTACCGGACGGCCGCTCGGCGACCGTCTCCGCGGGCAGCCACCTCGACGCGTTCCCCTCGGGCGAGATCACCACGCACGACGCCATCGACCAGGTCACGCTCCGGCTGTACCAGGCGACCGGCACCATGCGCGACGTCCACGACGAGGTCGACGAGGAAGACCCGACGACCGCGGACCTGCTCCACGGCTTCATCGAGCGCCTCGAGCAGCTCGCGTGGATGGTCTCCGCCGAGAACCGCGCGCCCAGCACCCCGCTGGCCTCCGCCACCACGCCCGCCGTCGCCGACGCGTCGGCGCACGCGTAGGGGCCCGGGTGGACCTCGGTATCCAGGGCAAGACCGCACTCGTCTTCGGCGGCGACTCCGGCATCGGCTGGAACACGGCGCGCATCCTCCTGGCAGAGGGTGCGACCGTGGTCGTCACCGACATCGACCAGAGCCGTCTGGACACCAGTGCGGACCAGCTCGAGGCACCGCTCGGCAAGCTGCACGCCTTCGCCGCC
Source organism: Curtobacterium sp. UNCCL17 (assembly GCF_000686685.1). Taxonomy (NCBI): domain Bacteria; kingdom Bacillati; phylum Actinomycetota; class Actinomycetes; order Micrococcales; family Microbacteriaceae; genus Curtobacterium; species Curtobacterium sp. UNCCL17. Next base: position 181,387 of record NZ_JMLI01000021.1, read on the forward strand.
GACGTCCGGAGCGCCGAGAGCCTCGCCGCCCTGCACGACAAGGTGCGCGAGGCCGTCGGCGAGATCGACATCCTGGTGCAGTCCTCGGGGGTCACCGGCGCCCAGGGCATGTTCCACGAGATCGACGAGGCCGGCTGGGCGGAGACGATCGACATCGACCTGATGGGGCCGGTGCGGATCACCCGCGAGTTCATCGGCGACCTGCGCCAGGGCGGCTGGGGACGCATCGTCTACCTGGTGTCCGAGGACGCCTCGCAGCCGTACGACGACGAGCTGCCCTACTGCGCCGCCAAGGCCGGGGTGCTCTCGTTCGCGAAGGGCCTGTCGCGCTCCTACGCCTCCGAGGGCCTGCTGGTGAACACGGTCTCCCCCGCGTTCATCCACACGCCGATGACCGACGCGATGATGGACAAGCGGGCCAAGCAGCGCGGTACCTCGTTCGACGAGGCCATCGGCAGCTTCCTCGAAGAAGAGCGGCCGTACATGGAGCTCAAGCGCCGCGGCGAGCCGGAAGAGGTCGCGAACGTCGTGGCCTTCCTGTGCTCCGAGCTGGCCAGCTTCGTGAACGGCGCCAACTACCGGGTCGACTCCGGCTCGGTCGCCACGATCTGATCGTGGCGCCACAGCACCGCCAGGAGGCGTCATGACCGACTTCCGCTACCTCATCGTCGGCGGCGGGATGGTCGCCGACGCCGCTGCCCGCGGCATCCGTGAGCTCGACACCGACGGGTCGATCGGGATCCTCAGCGAGGACGTCGACCGGCCCTACGCACGGCCCGCGCTGTCGAAGAAGCTCTGGACCGACCCGGACTTCAGCTGGGACGACAAGGTCGACCTGCACACCGAGGAGACCGGGGCGCAGTTCGTCCTGGGCACCACGGTGACGGCGATCGACCGTGCCGCGAAGACCGTCACGACGGCCGACGGCGCGACCCACGGGTACGAGCGGCTCCTGCTCGCGACCGGAGGGAAGCCGCGCGGGCTGCCGGGGCTGTCACCGTCGGCGCGCGTGCTCGACTACCGCAGCGCGTCGGACTACCGCCGGCTGCGCGAACTCGCGGATGCCGGAGCACACGTCGCCGTCGTCGGCGGCGGGTACATCGGCCAGGAGATCACGGCGGGCATCGTGCAGAACGGTGCGCGCGTCACGCTGGTCGACCCGGACGAGGTCGTCGGCGGACGGATGTTCCCCGAGGACCTGGCACGGGCGTTCCAGCAGCGCTTCGTCGACCACGGTGTGGAGCTCCGCACCGGCCGCCGGGTGTCCGAGGGCACCGAGACGGCGGACGGCGTGCGGCTGACGCTCGACGACGGCTCCGTGGTCGAGGCCGACGCGGTCGTCGCCGGACTCGGCATCGAACCCGCGACGCAGCTCGCCGCCGACGCCGGACTCACCGTCCGCGACGGCATCGTGGTGACCTCGACACTGCTCACCGACGACGACTCCGTGTTCGCCGCCGGTGACGTCGCCGAGTACCCGGACCGCATCCTCGGCACCCGCCGGGTGGAGCACGTCGACAACGCCCAGCAGCAGGGTCGGCAGGCCGGCCGCAACCTGGCCGACGCCGACGAGACCTACGACCACACGCCGATGTTCTACTCCGACGTCTTCGACATGGGGTACGAGGCGGTGGGACTGGTCAGTTCGAAGCTCCGCACGGTCGAGGACTGGCAGGACCCCACCGTGACCGGCGTCGTCTACTACCTGGACGACGCCGACACGGTCCGGGGCGTGCTGCTCTGGAACGTGTGGGACAAGACCGACGAGGCCCGCAAGGTCCTCGCCGAGGCGAACGCGCTGACGCCCGACATGCTGCCGGGCCGCATCACGCCCTGACCGCGCGCCCGTCGCGTTGATCGCGACGGCCTGGAGGCCCGGTGCCGGTCCGACGGACCGGCACCGGGCCTCCAGGCGGTCGCCCGCAGATCGCGACGCGCGCTGGTGCGACGGCGCTCGCTGGTTCGACGGTGCTGGCTACTTCGATCGTGCTCGCTACTTCGACTCCGGCGCGACTTCGTCGACGACCGCCCGGCGATCGGCCGGGTCGACCGGCAGGTCGTCGCCGTCCGCCATCGCGACGGCGTGCGCGGACTTGGCCGCCTCGAGCGTCTCGTCGTCGTTCCGGGCCATCCCGAACAGCTCGATGAAGCGCGACTTGACCAGCAACCAGGCGTCCCCCGGGCTGAGCCGCGCCAGGTCCGACGACGTCGAGTGGTCGCGCACCCGCTGCAGCGACGACACGCCCCGGTCGGGGATCCGGTGGTCGACGTGCGCCACCGCGAGCCGCGCGACCGCGTCGGCCTGTGCGTGCATGACCGAGTGTGCGCCGTCGACGACCTCGCGGAGGACCGCGTACGGGAACACCCGCGCCAGCCGGCGGACCCAGTCCCGCGGCACCATCGCGTCGTGCTCACCGCGGACGATCAGGGTGCGGGCCTGCACGTGGGCGGCGCGCTCCTCGATCGGGAACGCGATCATCCGTGGCAGGACCTTCCGGAACCAGTGCCATCCGCACAGCGCGTACGCCGTGATGCCGTGCCACCGGACCGCGGCGGGCTCGTGCAGCGTCGACCGCAGGAACCGGAACGCCGACTGCCGCACCGTGCGCGCCGACGAGTCGACCACCGGGCTGATGAGCACGAGGTCGGAGATCCCCGGACGGCGGGCGGCGACCTCGGTGACGACCTGCGTGCCCATCGAGTGCCCGACCAGGACCGGGTCCTGGAGCCCGAGGTCGTCGATGACCCGCTCGACCGCGTCGGCGTAGCGCTCGATCGAGACCTTCCCGCGGAACCGCGGGACGCCGGCGAACCCCGGCAGGTCCAGCGCGTGCACCGGACCGTTCTCGTTGAGGTGCGGGGCGAGCCGCTCGTAGTAGGTCGACGCGATGCCCAGGCCCGCGACCAGCACGAAGGCCCGCCCGCCGGGCTCACCGATCGAGCTCACCCGGACGTAGGTGCCGTCGACCGCGACCCGGTCCACCTGCACCGTGACGTCGGCGTCCTCGGCCTGGGCGAGCTCGCCGGCCGGGTCCGGCCGGGCTGCCTGGCGTTCGTCGTCCACGTGGGTCTCCTCCGGTCGGGCGGTCGCCCAGGATACCCGGCCGCCGTCCGCGCGGGCGGCGACGACGCGCTCAGCCGCTGAAGGTGTTCGCGGGGAACCCGTGCACCGTCGTCGGCACCGCGAAGACCGCACCGGACCGCGGCGCCTGCTCAAGGTCCTGCTCGGTGAGGTTCTCGCGGGCCGTCCCGACGAAGAGCGTCGACATGTCCGGACCGCCGAACGCCACCGACGTCGGGTTGGCGACGGGGAGCTCCACCGTCTCCAGGTGCGAGCCGTCGGGCCCGTAGCGCTCGACGCGGGATCCGCCGTAGATCGCACTCCAGAAGCAACCCTCGTCGTCGCGGACCAGGCCGTCGTGCGCCTGACCGACGATGAACGGCTCGAGTTCGCCGAGCTCGCCGTCCGGGCCGTACGACCCGCGGAAGACCGTCGAGGCACTGGTGTCGGTGACGTACATCGTGCTGCCGTCCTCCGACCACTCCATGCCGTTCGTCACGCCGAAGCCGCCGCGGAGCACCCGGGTCGTGCCGTCGGCCTCGATCGAGTAGAGCGCCGCATCGGGTTCGCCGGTCGTCACGTTCATGCTGCCGACCAGGAACCGGCCGAACGGGTCTCACTTGCCCTCGTTGAACCGGTTGCCCGAGGTGCTGTGGGTGACGCGGGCGATCTCGCGCTCCACGGCACCCTGCTCGTCCGTCACCACGACGGTGTCCCCGAGGGCCGCGACGAAGCCGCCGGAGGCCCGGGGCTGGAAGCTCGCCAGCGGGGGCGGCAGCGGCACGCTCGACCGCACCGTGCCGTCGGCCTCGGCGGTGTTGAGGGTGCCGAGGGTGATGTCGGCCCACCGGAGCAGCTGTGCGGAGGGGTCCCAGACGATGCTCTCGGCGAGGACCGCTCGGGCGTCGGCGAAGACGGTCGCGGGGCCGGTGGTGACGTTGGTGCTCATCGACCCCGTTTACCGCGGGGGCGGTCCGTGCTCGCTCAGGCGGCGCGGCTGCGAGTTCACGGGCTCAGCGACACCTCACGCCCGCTTCGGCCCGTGAGGTGTCGCGCAGCGCGAAGGTCCGCGCCGGTCCGGTCGTCCGTGCACCCGCGGGTCAGAGGCGGGCGAACCGCGCGCGGAAGAAGCTGTAGACGCCGAAGGCCAGGAACCCGATGCCGATCGCGACGAGGACGAACACCCCACCGGGCATGCTCCGCACGGCGTCGAACGCGGCGTCGAGGCCGGTGGCCTGGTCGGGGTCGCTCTGCAGGCCGGCGACGGCGATGAGCACGCCCACGATGACCACGGCGATCCCCTTGCCGACGTACCCGACGACGCCGAGCACGGTGACCACACGGTCGAGCTGACCCGACGGTCGCGTGATCTGCTTGCGGAACGACCGGCGGCAGCCGATCACCACGAGGCCGATGCCGACCGCGACCGCGATCGCCCCGGCGAGGAGCAGCACGAACACCCCTCCGGGCGTCGCCAGGGTCTTCGCCGCGGCACTCTGCGACGAGCTGCTCGAGCTCGACCCGGCACCGAGCGCGTACGAGGCCGCCGAGTACGCGATCACGCCGTAGACCACGGCCTTCGCGACGTCCTTCAGCCGGGCGAGCCACCCCCGGGTGGTGTCGGAACGGCCGCCGACGATCGCCTCGACGATCAGGCGCACGGTGAGTGCGGCCGTGCCGACGGCGATCAGCCAGAGCAGGAACACCCCGCCGGGGACCGCGGCGATCTGCTGCAGCGCACCGGACTGGTCCGTCTCGCCGCCGGAGGACGCGTTGCCGATCCCGAGCAGGATCGCCAGGTACCCGATCAGCAGGTGGACGATGCCGCTGCCGACGAACCCGGCGCGCGCCGTGACCTCGAACCAGCGGCTGTCGGCTGCTCGCCGGACCTGTCGTCCGGTTTCCTTCGCTGCGTGCTCCGCCGTGTCGCTCATCACGCCCCAGCGTGCCCGACGCGTGCCGTCCTGTCCGGGGCGCGCCGGGCCGTGCGGTCCGCCACGTGGCGGACGGGAGGCCCGTGGCGGTGCCGCCACGGGCCTCCCGTCCGTCGGTGGGCGCGTCTCAGTCGCCCTTCACGTTGACGACCTGCCGCAGGGTGTGCCGGATCGACACGAGGTCCTCGGCGTCCGCCATGACCTGGTCGATCGGCTTGTACGCCGCCGGGATCTCGTCGAGGAACGCGTCGGTGTCGCGGTACTCGATGCCGGCCATCGCCTCGCGCAGCTGCTCGTGGGTGAAGGTCCGCCGAGCCGCGCTCCGCGAGAACAGCCGGCCGGCACCGTGCGGGGACGACTCGAGCGAGGGCTTGTTGCCGAGTCCCTCGACCACGTACGACGCGGTGCCCATCGAACCGGGGATCAGGCCGGGCTGACCGGCCTTCGCCTGGATCGCACCCTTGCGCGACACCCACACGGACTTGCCCCAGTGCGTCTCACGCTGCGTGAAGTTGTGGTGGCAGTTGATCCGCTCGCGCTCGTCGACGGGCGTGCCGACGGCCTCGGACAGCTGCCGGACGACGCGGTCCATCATCTCCTCGCGGTTGAGCAGCGCGAAGTGCTGGGCCCACCGGAGCTCGGCGATGTACCGGTCGAACTCCGGCGTGCCCTCGACCAGGTACGCCAGGTCGGGGTCCGCCAGCTGGATCCACCACCGCTCCATCGCCTTCTTGGCGACCTTGATGTGCCGCTGCGCGATCTTGTTGCCGACGCCACGCGACCCGGAGTGCAGGAAGAGCCAGACCCGGTCCTGCTCGTCGAGGGAGACCTCGATGAAGTGGTTGCCGGACCCGAGGGTGCCGAGCTGGTTCCGCCACGCGCCGTGCACGCCGTCCGGGTCGAACCCGGCGGTCTCGGCCATCGCCTCGAGCTCGGCGATCCGGGGTGCGGCGGTCGCCACGATCTTCCGGTTCGACGCACCGGCCGACAGCGGGATCGCGCGCTCGATCTGCTCGCGCAGCCCCTGCAGGTCGGCGGGCAGGTCGGTGGCGGTGAACTGCGTGCGGACCGCGATCATGCCGCAGCCGATGTCCACGCCGACGGCCGCCGGCATGATCGCGCCGAGGGTCGGGATGACGGACCCGACGGTGGCCCCGAGGCCGAGGTGTGCGTCGGGCATGAGGGCCAGGTGCGGGAACACGAACGGCATGCGCGCGGTCGTGCGGGCCTGCTGCTCGGTGTTGTCCTCGAGCATCGAGGCCCAGCTGAGCAATCGGTCGTTGATCTTCTTCATGGAGTCGTCTCGCTTTCGTGACGGTCGAGGTGACGGTCCGAGACGGTCGTACGCCGGGCCGCCTGGTCGTCGCCGGACGTGGCGGACGGGAGGAAGCGGTGCTGACGAACGCCCCGGGCCGGGTGGGCACGAGGCGTCGTGGGACGTCGCGTGCCTACGCGGGATAGCGGAGGGACCACTGCTGCTCGGGCAGCACGGCGGCCGCGGCGAGCTGGAGCTCGACGCGTTCCTCGTTGTGCTGCACGGCGCGCATGCGCGGTCCTTCCGGTGTGCCCGGGGCGGGCGGTCTGCCGATCGGCAGGAGCACGACGCTAGTGCGACACGCCCGGGATGCGCAAGTCACGTGGGCGTGTCGGCTGTGCTCTGGCGCTTCCCCGGCGTGCTCCGGGGGTGCTCCGGCGGTTCTCCGGCGGTTCTCCACAGGCTGGAGGCCCGGCGTGCGTTCTCCACGAGGGGTACGTCCGCCTGATGGTCGCCACCGGGGCCGGGGCAGGCTGGACGCATGACCGAGCGCACGCGAGACACCCCCGACGCGACCGAGAACGAGGAACGGACGAACGGGTACGTCCCGCTCCGTTCGTACGGTGCGATCGGCGACGGGCGGACGGTCGCCCTCATCGCGCTCGACGGCCGGATCGACTGGCTGCCGATCCCGTCGATGGACTCACCGCCCGTGTTCGCGAGCATCGTCGACGCCGAGCACGGCGGACACGTCGCCCTGCGGCCGGTGGACGACCAGGCGCAGGTGTCCCGCGCCTACCTGCCGGGCACGAACGTGCTTCTGACGACCTGGACGACCCCGTCCGGCTCCGCCACCGTGACCGACGCCATGGTCACCGGAGTGGCCGGACGCCTGCCGTGGGCCGAGATCGGCCGCTGCGTGCAGGGGGTCGACGGTTCGGTCGAGATGGAGTGGGCGGTCGTGCCCGGCACGATCCTGAACACCGCGGAACCGCGCCGACTCGACACCGCGAACGGCACGGTGATCGGCGTCGACGGCGTGACCATCGCGATCGTCGAGCAGGGCTTCGAACCGGTGCACGACGACGGCCCCCGGTTCTCGGGGCGGTTCACGACGACCGAGGGCTCGAAGTCGATCCTGACCATCGTCGGCACGTACGACGAGCCGATCTTCCTGCCCGAACCGGAGCGCACGCTCGAGGGGGTCGACCGCACGATCGAGAACTGGTCGACCTGGTCGAAGGAGTTCAGCTACGACGGCCCCTGGTCGGACGCCGTCCAGCGCAGCGCCCTCGCCCTGAAGCTCCTGATCTTCGCCCCCACCGGCGCCATCGCTGCGGCCCCGACGACGAGCCTGCCCGAGGACCGCACCGGCGGGAAGAACTGGGACTACCGGTTCGCCTGGGTGCGCGACCTGGCGTACACGGTGCACGCACTCACCCGCTTCGGCCTGCGCGAGGAGACGCACGCCGCCGTGTCGTGGGTGATGCGCACGATCGCCGAGCACGACGAGACGATGCCGATCTTCTACGGACTCGACGGGTCGAAGAGCGACACCGTCGAGGAGCGCGACGTCCCGGGCTGGAACGGCATCGGACCGGTCACGATCGGCAACCGCGCCGGTGACCAGCTGCAGCTCGGGGTCTGGGGCGACGTGTTCGAGATCATGCGCCAGTACGTCCGAGCCGGCAACGTGCTCGACCGCAAGACGGCCTCGGTGCTGCAGGACCTGGCCGACGACGCCTGCCACCGCTGGGTGGAGCCGGACTCGGGCATGTGGGAGCTGCAGGAGGCGCAGCACTACACGACGAGCAAGATCGGCTGCTGGCAGGCGCTCGACGCCGCGGTCGAGCTGCACGACGCGGGGATGATCGACGGCCCGCGCGAGAAGTGGATCGAGAACCGCGAGCTCATCGAGGACTGGGTCGCCGAGAACGGGTGGAACGAGGAGCTCGGCCACTACGTCATGTACCCGGGCACCGACGCGCTCGACTGCTCGATCCTGCTGCACGCGATGTCGGCGTTCGACCGTGGACCGCGCATGGAGTCCACGATCCGCGCCATCGAGGAGCAGCTGCAGCACGGGCCGCTGGTGTACCGGTACTCCGGCATCCAGGACGAGGAGTCCCCCTTCGTGGCGTGCTCGTTCTGGCTCGCCGCCGCGCTCGCGTGCGTCGGACGCGTCGACGACGCGAAGCAGCTGATGGACGACATGGTCGCGCAGGCGAACGACGTCGGACTGTTCAGCGAGATGCTCAGCGCCGTGGACGGGGACTTCATGGGCAACATCCCGCAGGGGCTGTCGCACCTGGCGCTCATCCAGGCTGCGCTCACCATCGAAGAAGTCTCAGAGAAGTCCTGACCGGGCTGGACGGCCCCTCGGGGGCGCGGGGCATCATGGCCTGACGATGAACGACGTCGATGCACGGATGGACCGGCTCCGCAGGGCCGCCCGCTACCGCTACCAGCAGCTCGTCGACCAGGAGATCGAGCGGGGGTCGCTCGACCCCGACGAGGTGCGCTCGGAACGCGAGGAACGTCGGCTGCTCAAGGCCGCCGACGTCGCCGCGCACGCCCGGGCCCAGATCGCGGAGGCCGAGCGGCGCGGGGTCTTCGAGGGCAACCCGTACCACGGCAAGCCGCTGCCGGGCCTTGACGGGCAGCACGACCCGGACTGGTGGATCAAGTCGAAGATCGAGCGTGAGGACATCCGGGGCATCGCGCCGCCGGCCCTGGCGCTGCGGACCGAGGACGCCGAACTCGACGACGCCCTCGACGCCCTGTCGCTCGAGACCGACGTGCGCGACGTCCTCGTGGACTTCAACGCGCGGGTGAAGGAGGCCCGGCGGCAGCTGCTCGGCGGGCCGCCGGTGGTGACGCCGATGCGGGACGTCGAGGCCGAGGTGCTCGCCTGGCGGGAACGCCGCGAGGTGCGCATGGCTTCGGCCGCGCGGGCAGCGGAGCAGGCGCGGCTCGAGGCGAAGCCGCGGCGGTGGTGGCGACGGCGCTGAGGGGTGCGGTGCGGGGGCGAGATTTCGCGCTGAGCGACAGTTCTCGCGAACCCGAGCGCGTGAGGTGTCGCCCAGCCCGTGACGACGGCGGCCGCCCGCCGGCCCGTCGTGCGCCGAGACGGACGGCGCGCAACGCAAGTCGGCCCGGACCGCGCTGCTGCGTGGTCCGGGCCGACTTTGGTGGTGCGGGGTGTTACTTGATCTGGGCGGTGATGGTGGCGGTGCCGACGAGCAGGCCGCGCTTGACGGCGTCGGTGCCGAAGGTCTTGTTCAGCAGGCCGGCGGCGTCCTCGGAGATGTGGACGGTGGTGCCGGTGAGGATGGCGTTGTCGCCCTCGAGCTGGAGGGGCTTGAGGGAGCCGCCGTGCAGCTCGAACAGGAACGC
>NZ_JMLI01000022.1:0-167681 GCF_000686685.1 Curtobacterium sp. UNCCL17
ATCCAGGGCCGACCCGAGCTCGCCGTCACCTGCTCCGCGGAACCGCTCGTGCCCGGCGGATCGACCTCGTGCACGGTGCCGGACCATGCCCTCACACAAGACGACATCGAGCTCGGTGCAGTGACGTTCGTCGAGACCGCGAGCGGCAAGGACCCGAACGGTGAGTCCGTGACGGCGGACGACTCCGTCACGGTCGGCCTCGATGCACGCTCGGCCTTGTTCCTCGAAGGAGCTTGGACGCCGAGTGACGGCAAACCGGTGCGATCCGGCGACGAGATCGCGTCGACCTACGAGGTGACGAACACGAGCAACCTGGTCGCCCGTTCGATCTCGGTCCAGAGCGTGGAGGCCGGTGTGATCACCTGCCGAGCCGAGGAGCTCGCCCCCGGTGAGCAGACCGCGTGCACTGCGAGCACCCCGCGTCAGGTGACCGACGGCGACGTCACCGTCGGTCACGTCCTGTTCGAAGCGGTCGCGACTGGTTCGGTGGCGCGCGAAGACGGGGCCGTGGGTCCTCGAGGTGCCGTGGAGGTGCGGTCCAACGAGGTCGAGGCCCGGTTCGTCGTCGCACCGTTGCCGGCCGACCTGGCGTACACGGGGGCGGACATCGCACGGACGGTCGCGATCGCCCTGGGCGTCTTCGGCTCGGGGGCCGTGATGCTCTTGTCGGTCTGGCTGCGCCGTCGCCGTCGAGAGGTCTGAGTGGTCCGAGAGATCGCGGTGTGAGAAGTCACCCGGGCCGTACGACGTGCGGTTCCGGGTGACTTCGTTCGCCCTGCGCTAGAGCTCGACCTCGAAGGGCTCGGTGCGCACGAGCTCGTGCACGCCGGAGATGACCTCGCTCGGGCGGAACGGGTACCGGTCGATCTCCGCCTGGTCGCTGATGCCCGTCATCACGAGCACGGTGTGCAGCCCCGCCTCGATGCCGGCCTGCACGTCGGTGTCCATGCGGTCGCCGATCATGCCGGTGTTCTCGGAGTGCGCCCCGATCCGGTTCATCGCGGAGCGGAACATCATCGGGTTCGGCTTGCCCACCACGTAGGGCTGCTTGCCGGTGGCCTTCTCGATCATCGCGGCGATGGCGCCGGTCGCCGGCAGGACCCCCTCGGCGCTCGGGCCGGTGGCGTCGGGGTTCGTCACGATGAAGCGGGCGCCGGCGCGGATGAGCCGGACGGCCTTGGTGATCGCCTCGAACGAGTAGTTGCGGGTCTCGCCGACGACGACGTAGTCAGGAGCGGTCTCGGTCATGATGAACCCGGCCTCGTGCAGGGCGGTCGTCATGCCGGCCTCGCCGATGACGAACGCCGAGCCGCCGGGCATCTGTGACTTGCAGAAGTCCGCGGTCGCGAGCGCGCTCGTCCAGATCCGCTCCTCGGGCACGTGCAGGCCCGAGCCGCGGAGCCGGGCGCTGAGGTCACGCGGCGTGAAGATCGAGTTGTTCGTCAGCACGAGGAACTCGGTGCCGTCGTCGAGCCACTGCTGGATGAGCTCCGGGGCGCCGGGGAGCGCCTGGTTCTCGTGGACGAGCACGCCGTCCATGTCGGTCAGCCAGCACTCGACGTCGTCTCGGGTCGCCATGGGCCTCACCTTACTGCGCGGGGATTCGTGCCCACCGTCCCGGTGCCCGGCGATCACCATCAACGATATTCAGAACATGAATAATCGATGTGGCATGCAATGTGTGCGTACGCTGCCTGTCGGGGCGGTCCTCGTCCCCACGATCTGCGGGACATCAGCCTCGCGAGAACAAGGAGACCCATGCGATCTCGAAGTAGAGCGCGCATCGCCGTGTCGACGCTGGCCACCGCTGGCGTCGTCCTCGGTCTTGCCCTGCCGACCGCCTCGGCGACGGCGAGTGGACCGGAAGGACCCGACGGCACCGCATCCGCCGCGACGAACAGCACGGTCGCCGTCGCGATCGACGTCACGAAGGACGGCAACGGCCCCTTCACGCCGACGGACGGCGCCGGTGGTGACGCAAGTGAGAAGAACGGCATCGTCCGCACGATGGACGCGATCACGTACCGCGTTTCACTCAACTCGAACGACGGCACCAGCACGAACGAACGCTTCACCGCGACCGCTCCCGCCGGCACCTCGTGGGCGGGGGTCCCGACCACCTGCGTCAGCCCCGGCTCGGCGGTCTCCGGGGATGAACTGACCTGCAACATCGGCACACTCCGAGAAGGCCGGACGGTCTTCGTGTCGATCGTCCTCGACGTCTCGGGCGACTTGCAGAACGGCGACACGCTCGCCGTCCCGGTGACCGCGACCGCGGACGAGGCCGAGAACGGCCCGGTGACCGCGGTCGCCGACGCCGTCACGGTGTCCGCAGCCGCGCGCTACAACCTGAGCAAGAACGTCCACGCGTCGTCGCTCCGGACCGACGTCACCGGTCCGGACGGAACGACGAAGGGGCTGCAGCTGATCTACCCGATCGCCGTGGACTGGCAGCCGCTCGTGCCCGGACAGGGGCTCCTCGGGTTCGAGAAGAGCGCCGGCCCGATGACGTTCACGGACGACCTCTCCCAGATCCTCGGCGCCGTGCCCTCCGATGCGGTCCTGTGGAACGGCGGCAACCCCGTCTGCGGCCCGAACGAGCCGGGTGACTGGCGGATGGGCGGCCTGCCCGGCGGCAGCGGCGGCGGCGAGCAAGCGGTCACGGACTCCGGTGCGTTCTCCTGCGAGCAGTCGGCCCCCGGCCGGGCGGTCGACGTCACGATCACCGGGACGGTCACGGACCCCGAGCACGTCCCCTCGAGGAGCCTCACGAACGGGCCGATCGCCGGCGGCGCCAAGCCCTACTTCGTGAGCGGCTACATCAGCCTCTGGATGCGCAACCCTCCGACCGGGACCTCGGTCGAGTCGGTCAACACCTTCACGCCGCTGCAGACCACGTCCGTCAGCGGAGCGCCGAACTTCCCCGGCGGCACGGAACCGACGGGTGACAACTCCGCCGAGCGCAACGTCCTCGAGTACGCAGACGGCTCCGCGCAGAAGCGGCTCCTCCGGGTCATCGGCGACGGGCAGGCCGTCGAGCGGGGCTCTGCTCGTGACGGTGACCCGTGGGCCACCCCGGGCACGCTGCTCCGGAGCGACGTCAGCGCCTCCAACAGGGGGCTGGCGTCGTTCGAGAACGCGATCCTCTGCGACACCTTCGACCGCGAGACGCAGCACGTCACCCGCGTGGGCGGCGGCGGGGTCGCGGCGTTCACCAGCGGCATGACCAGCGCGAAGGTGCAGTACGCCGCGTACGACATGGCCTCTCCCTCCGCGGGCCAGAAGGCGACCTGCGACGACGAGGACGGCCCCTGGTACGACCAGCCGGAAGACGTCCCCGGCGGCATCGACGCCGTCGGAGCGGTCCGCGCGACCGGTGACGTCCCCGGTGGCAGTGACGGCACGCTCTACAGCTACGTCACCACCGAGGACGCCGCGGACGGCACGCGGGCCTACGACTTCGGTCACGCGTGGTTCGGTGACCGCTCGGAGCGCTGGGCGCACGACGTCTGGTCCGACGCGGACCTCGGTGCCGGTCCCCTGTCCGACAGCGTCATCCTCACCGAGAACCTCGCCCGGATCCAGAAGAAGATCGTCGACCCCGGCCACGACGCGGCCGACACCCCCGACGAGACCACCTTCACCGTCGCCGGCGACACCGTCGACTACGCCCTGTACCCGTCGCTCACGAACGGCAACACCACGGGGAAGGAGACCTCCGTGACGGTGCGGGACGTGCTGCCGAACCACGTGACCTACGTCGCCGGCAGTGCCTCCGAGGTGCCGGAGATCGACACCACGAAGGACGACGACGGCAACGACGTCCAGCGTCTCACCTGGACGACAGCGGTCCGGCCGAACGAGGCGATCGACCCGATCACGTACACCGCCGCCGTCTCGAAGCTCGCCCCGGCGGGGGCGATCACCAACGTGACGGACATCGCTTCGCCGACGGACAAGTCGCCGCAGGCCTTCCGCAACGCCCAGCGCGCCGTCCAGGTCGTCGCCACCGGCGGGGTCGGCGTCGAGAAGACCGCCGTCGAGCCGGTCGTCGTGTCGGGGGACCACCTTGAGTGGGACCTCGGGTACACGAACACCGACGCCACCCCGATCGACGGGCTGGACGTCATCGACGTCCTTCCGTACCGGGGGGACACCCGCAACTCCACCTTCCACGGCACGGTCGGACTCGCCGAGCCGATCGCGGTCGCCGCCGCAGCCGGTGAGCGCGTCCGCTACACGAGCCGCGCCCCGCGCGACGTCGTGCTCGACGCCGCTGACCCGTCGAACCAGGCTGGTGGCACCACCACCTGGTGCTCGGTGTCGGCGTTCGGCACCGAGGGGTGCCCCGCCGGGCTCGCGGACGTCACGGCGGCGCGCATCCTGCGGACCGCCCCCGTGGGAGTGGGCGAGACCGTCACGCACCGGGTCGTGGTCGCGACGGCGGGCCAGCGCGACGGTGACGCGTACACGAACCGGTTCGGCCTCCGCGCCTCGAACCTCGCGCTCCCGGTCCAGTCCAACCCGGCGACGGTCACCGTCGTGGCCGGTTCGATCGGCGACTTCGTGTGGTCCGACGAGGACGGCGACGGTCTGCAGGACGACGACGAAGCCGGCATCGCGGACGTCTCGGTCCGCCTCACCGGCTCGGACGACCGTGGCGACGCCGTGCGCCGGACCACCACCACGAACGGCGACGGCGAGTACACCTTCGACGACCTGCGCCCCGGCTCGTACAGCGTGCACTGGACGGCACCGGACGGTCGGGAGTTCACGAAGGAGCTCGTCGGCGACGACCGCGCGATCGACTCCGACGCCGACGCCTCCGGCGTGACCGCCCCCGTCGAACTCGCCGCGATCCGTTCCGACGAGGGCCAGCTCGAGTACATCGAACAGGACCGCACCGTCGACGCGGGGCTCCTGCCCGCAACGGAGACACCGACCGGACCGCCGGTGACGCCAGGTGGCCCGGGAGTGCCCGGCACGCCCGGACATCCCGGGAACGCCGGGAACGCCGGGAACGCCGGGAGCGCCGGGTCTTCGGGAACACCCGGCGGCCGTGACGACGCGGAGGCGGCGGGTACCGGCGACGGATCCCGCGACCCGGCACGCGGCGGGCTGGCGTTCACCGGAGCCGACGGACTCGGACTGGCGGCGGTGACAGCGGTGCTGCTCCTGGCCCTGGGTGGCCTCCTCGCGGCGCGCAGACGTCGCACCCGCGGATCGAGCCAGCGCTGAGCAGTGGGGCCGCGGCGAGGCAGTCGCCGCGGCCCCACTGACGGTCCGCTCAGAAAGGGCCGGGAGGCCCGGAGCGGCTCTTGCGCGCTGCTGCCAGACCCGAGATGGTCGAGACACCGAACCGCGGTCGGCTTTTGCCCTACGCTTTTCGGGACACGTACCGAATCAAGGAGGCCCCTCGTGCTCGTCGAACCCGGAACCCCGCCCACCGCGCCCCGACCCACCCCGGTGTCGGAGACGGAGCTCGAGGTGACGCCGCGACGACGCCGGGGCCGCCCCAACGTGCTGTCCCGCGAGCAGGTGATCGACGCCGCCACGACCATCGCGAACGAGGACGGCCTCGACCGCCTGTCCTTCCGGGCACTGGGCGTGCGGCTCGGCGTCGCCCCGATGACTGTGCACCGGACCATCGGCGGCCTCGACGACCTGCACGCCGAACTCGTCCGCCGCACCGTCGACGAGTTCACCGCGACCTTCGTCTGGCCGGACGAGTGGCACGCCGTCGTCCGCACCTTCGCCACGACGTTCCGCGACCTGATGCGCACCCACCCGCTCGTGCTCGAGTCGCACAGCCAGCGCGCCCCGCTCGCCTCGACCGAGTCCGACGCCGTCGTGGCGAAGGTCGTCGGTGCCTTGCAGGACGCCGGACTGCCGCCGGCCGAGGCGATGTACGCATTCTTCGTCGTCTACGACTTCGTGGTCGGGCACGCCGGGGTGCAGGTCGGGCGCGGGGACTCCGAGGCCGGACGCCCCGAGCGGCACCGGCTGGTGGGCGAGATCCTCGGCGAGCACTCCTACGACGACCGGTTCGCGCTCGGCCTCGACATCCTGATCGCCGGCATCGAGTCGCGCATCGACCACCCGGTCCACGCCGCCTGACCTCGGCCGTACGCTGGTCGGGTGACCACAGCGCCCGAACCGTCGCACGAGCTGACGACCAACGGGGTGGGGCCGCACCCGGAACCCTGGCCCGACGACCCGCGGCTCGACCCGGAGCTGCTGGCCGCGGGGGACTCCCGGAACGTGCTCGACCGCTACCGGTACTGGTCGATGGACGCGATCGTCGCCGAGCTCGACACCCGCCGGCACGCGTTCGACGTGGCGATCGAGAACTGGCAGCACGACCTGAACATCGGGTCGATCGTGCGGAGCGCCAACGCGTTCCTGGCCGGCACCGTGCACATCATCGGGCGACGCCGGTGGAACAAGCGCGGAGCGATGGTCACCGACCGGTACCAGCACGTCCGGTACCACCCCGACGTCGAGGCGTTCCTCGCCGCGATGGCCGAGGAGCAGCGTCCCGTCGTCGCCATCGACAACACCCCCGGTGCCGAGCGCATCGAGACCGCGACGATCCCGGAGCGCTGCGTGTTCCTGTTCGGGCAGGAGGGCCCCGGGCTCACCGAGCAGGCGGTCGCCGGTGCCGACGCACACCTGGAGATCACGCAGTTCGGGTCGACGCGGAGCATCAACGCGTCGGCCGCCGCGGCGATCGTCATGCACAGCTGGGTCGTCCAGCACGCGGAGTTGCCCGGCGCGACTTCGTGAGCAGAAAAGGTCGGGCACGGGCGCTGAACCCGACCATTTCTGCTCACGAAGCGGGCGGGGCGGAGGCAGATTGGGCCTCCAGGCCGGGGCCCGGGCTGCCCCGTCAGCGTGCGGCGGTGGTGCGGCGCGCGACCAGACGGGGTTCGACGAGGAGTTCCGTGGCAGCGATCCGTGGATCGGCGATCCGGGCCAGCAGGCGCTCGCCGGCGCCGCGGCCGATCTCGACGCTGCGGTCGTCGATGCTCGTCAGGCCGACGTAGCGCATCGCGGCCACCGGGGTGTCGTCGTACCCGATGACGGAGACGTCCTCGGGGACGCGCAACCCGCGTTCGGCGAGTTCGGACAGTGCGCCGAGAGCCATCACGTCGTTCGCGGCGAAGACCGCGGTGACGTCCGGGTGCTCGTCGAGGAGCATGCCGAGGGCGCGGGAACCGGCCTCTTCGGTGGGTTCTCCCGGCAGCACCGTCGTGACGACGGACGCGCGTGCCGCCGCGGCCTGCGCGAACCCGGCCTGGCGTTCGGCCGAGGCCGCCGAGCTCGCACCGACGAACCCGAGGCGGGTGTGGCCGAGGTCGAGCAGGTGCTGCGCCGCGATGCCGCCACCGGCGTGGTCGTCGTTCGCCACGGTGTCGGCGCGGGGGATCGCGACCCGGCCGCCAGCGATCACGAGCGGCATCGAGGCCGGGATCGCGAGGTCCGTGGTGGGCTCGCCAGCTATCACGATGCCCTCGACGCGCATCGAGAGGAAGCCCTCCACCGGAGAGGCATCGAGCCCCGTGTTGAGGAACCGGTCGGCGACCACGAGCCGGTGTCCCTGGTCCTGCAGGCTCTCGCGCAGGCCGGTGAGCAGGTCCACGAACCACTGGTTGCGGAAGTCGTCGAGGACCACGCCGATCGTGCGGCTGCGCGTGCCGGCGAGGGAGACGGCCGCGGTGGAGGGACGGTAGTCGAGTTCCTGGATGGCCTTGAGCACGGCGGCCCGGCGCTGGTCGCTGACCCGGGGGGAGCGCTGCAGCACGAGGGAGACGAGGGACTTCGAGACCCCGGCGCGTGCGGCGACGTCGTAGATGGTCGCGGGTTTGCCGTCTCCCATGATGCGCTTCGACCTCCGTTGGCTCGTGCGTCGATCGTAGCGGTTGACGTGACATGGGCCGGGCGGGGTCGTGGGATCGTGGTGGCGGTTTCGCTTCGTGAGCAGAAATGGTCGGGTGCGGGGCGGCGACCCGACCATTTCTGCTCACGATCTGCGCGTGGCTGGTCCTCCACACGGGAGGCCCGGGGTGCGTTGTGCACAGAAGTCGCGTTCGGCGCGCGGGCGGTGGGCGCGGGGAGCGAACGTGGTGGTCATGCGAGCACGACCACTTCCGACACCGCTGCGCGGGCGCACGTTCGACGTCGGTGCCGCCGACCGCGCGGGCGTCTCCCGACAACGACTCCGACGGCGTGACCTGATCCGGCCGACCCGGTCGATCCGATGGGCACGTGACCGTCCGCCCGACCCGGTCCACCGGATCCGGGCGTTCCGGCCGGTCCTGGTTCCAGGGCAGTTCATCAGTCACGTCTCGGCGGCGGTCCTCTGGCAGCTGCCGGTCCCGTTCGCCGACGACGGACCGGTGCACGTCACGAGTCCCGTGCCGATCGCACAACCGCGCCGCCGCGGGGTCGTCGGGCACCGCATCACACCGGACCGTGCCCGGGTGACGGAGCGGTGGGGGATGCCGACGAGCACGCCCGCGGCGCTGTGGGTGGACTGCGGTGCCGTGCTCTCGGTCGACCAGCTCGTCGTACTCGGGGACGCCATCGTCACGGAACGACGGTGCGGGACGACGATCGACGACCTCGCTGCCGCCGTCGCCCTGGCCGGCGCGCGATCGGGTGTCCGACGACTGCGCGTGGCGCTCGAGCTCGTGCGGGTGGGTGCCGGGTCGCCGCAGGAGACCAGAGCGCGACTGGCGATCGTCCGCGCGGGGCTGCCCGAGCCCGACCTGCAGGTCGACGTGCTCGACGAAGACGGTCGGTTCGTCGGCCGTGTCGACCTGGCCTACCCGGAGCAGCGCATCGTCATCGAGTACGAGGGTGACCACCACCGGACCGATGCCGAGCAGTGGGGCCGCGACCTCCGCCGCTACCGCGAGATGGAACGAGTCGGCTGGGCGGTCGTCCGGTGGACGAAGTCCGACCTCGACACCCCGGCGTTCGGCGCGGTCGCACACCTGAGGTCGCTGGTCGCGCACCGGGGGTAGCGTCCGCGGCATGGCGACGCTGCTCATCACCGGAGCCGCGGGACGGATCGGGAGCGCCCTGCGTCCTCGACTGCGGTCCGCGGGACACGACCTCGTGCTGCTCGACGAACAGCGGCCCCACGATCCGATCGTCGCCGGGGAACGGTTCGTGCCCGGTTCGGTGAACGACCCAGCGGCGCTGGACGATGCGCTCGCCGGGGTCGACACCGTGGTGCACCTGGCAGGCATCCCGACCGAGGCTGCCTGGGACGACCTGATCGCGGCGAACCTGACCGGCACGAAGAACGTGCTCGAACGGGCGGCCGCCGCCGGGGTGCTCCGGGTCGTGCAGGCCAGCTCGATCCACGCGGTGGGGCTGGTGCCCGAACCCCTCGACCAGCCGGGGAGCGTGCCCGGCGACCGGCTGCCCCGTCCGGACACGTACTACGGCGTGACGAAGGCGGCGATGGAACTGCTCGGCAGCCTGTTCGCCGATCGGTACGAGATGTCGATCGTGTCCGCGCGGATCGGTGCGTTCGGGGCGCTGCCGCCGACGACCCGGGGGCTGCTCATGTGGACCTCGCCCGACGACCTGACGCGACTGGTGCTCGCGACCGTGGCGCTCCACGACCCCGGGCACCACGTGGTCTGGGCCCTGTCGCGGAACACCGGGTCGCCGGCTGACCTGTCCGCCGGGGAGCGCATCGGGTTCCACCCCCTCGACGACGCGTCCGCCGTGCTCGACGCGGACGCCCGTACTGCCCTGCCGACGGACGACCTGAGCACCCTCGGCGGTGGGATGGTGCACCAGCCGCTCGGCGAACGCACTTCGTGAGCAGAAGAGGTCGGGTGACCTGATGTCACCCGACCTCTTCTGCTCACGAAGCGTGCCGCGCCTGCGCCCCGCGGCCGCGCCCGCTACCCGATCAGGCTCGGGCGCAGGTCGCGCAGCGTGCGGGAACGGGTCTGCCGCGCCGTGACCACGAAGGACACCAGGAGCGCCCCGAGCAGCCAGCAGAGCAGCACGCCCGCGTCGGACCACGCGGCGCCGAGGTTCCCGCCGTACATCGTCTGCCGGATCGCGTCGACCGAGTACGTCATCGGCAACGCGAAGTGCAGCGCCGCCAACGGCCCCGGCAGCGTCTGCCACGGGAACGTGCCACCGGCGGTGACGAGCTGCACGAGCATGAGCACCAGGCCGAGGAACTGCCCGACCGATCCGAGCAGCACGTTGAGCGCCATGATGATCGCCGCGAAGGTCGCCGAGGCCAGCACCATGATGCCGATCGTGTCGCCGACGTGCACGACGTTCAGGTCGAGGGCGAAGCGCACGATGAAGAACAGCGCCACCATCTGCACCAGGCCGAGGAGCGCCGGGGTCAGCCAGCCGCCGAACACCACCGCGAGGGGCTTCCGCACCGCCGTGATCGCACGCTTGGAGATCGGCTTGAGGATGAGGAACAGCGCGTACATGCCGATCCAGGCCGCGAGCGAGATGAAGAACGGCGCGAGACCGGCACCGTAGTTCGACGCGGCAGCGACGTTGTCGTCCCCGACCTTGACCGGGTCGGAGATGACCGAGGCCTGCGACTCACGCTCCGAGGCGTTCGACGCCGGGATCTTCGTGCGGCCCTCGTCGAGCGACGACGCGAGCTTCGACGACCCGGTCGTGAGCTTGTCGAGCCCCGACGCGAGTGATGACGCGCCCTGGTCGGCGGTCTTCGCACCGGTCGCGAGCTGCGACGCACCGGATGACAGCGTCGGAGCGGCCGAGGCCAGCTTCGACGTGCCGTCCGCCACCTGGGCGGCCCCCGATGCGAGCGTGGATGCCCCGTTCGCCGCCGAGGAGATGCCGGACGCGAGCGTCGGCGCCGCGGAGGCGAGCGACGACGTGCCGGCCGCGACCTGTGCGGAGCCGTCACGGAGCTTGTCCACCGAGGACTTCGTCGTTTCGTAGGTGCTCTTCGCCGAGGCGCCGGCGGTGTTGACCCGGGTGACGGCGTCGGTGACGGTCGACTGCAGGGCAGCCTGCTGTTCCTCGGTGAGCTCGACACCCTCGGGCAGGTTGTCGGTGATGCCCGAGATCACGGTCTCGGCGTCGAGGGGTCGGAGCGACTCGACGTCGGCGCTGTACGAGTCGACCGTGTCGGCGAGCTGCTCGTTGCCGGCCGCGACCTGCTGCGCCCCGCTGTTCAACTGCTGCGTCTGCGACGGCAGCGCAGCCGTCTGCTGCTGCGCGCTGGCCAGCCCGGACGCCAGGGTCGACGCCCCCGACGCCACCTGCTGCGCCCCGCTGTTCAGCTGCTGGGTCTGCGACGGCAGGTCGGCCGTGCCGGACGCGAGCTCCGCCGCGCCGGACGACAGCTTGCCGGTGCCGTCGGCGAGCTGATGCGCGCCCGAGTCCGCCTTGGCGGTTCCGGACGCGAGTTCATCGGCCCCGTCGACGGCGTCGCCGAGGCTGTCCCGCACATCGGCGAGCCCGACGAGCAGGGTCTTCGCCGCCTGCTTGCCGACGCGCTCGGCGACGGCGGTGCGCATGGTCTTGCCCGCCTGCTCGGCGATGGTCGAGGCCAGGTACGAGTTCGTGTCGGCCGTCGTCATGACGAGCTTCGCCTGCGTCGGGTCGTCGGACTGCGCGGACACCAGGTGCTCGGAGAAGTCGTGCGGGATGGTGACGACGAAGTCGTAGGTGCCGTTCCGGACGCCGGAGCGGGCATCGGCGGCGCTCGTCTTCGTCCACTTGAAGTCGGCGCCGTCGATGGCCTCCTTCGTGACGTCCTTGCCGTAGTCGACGTGCTCGCCGTCCAGCGTGGCGCCGGCGTCGAGGTTCACGATCGCGGCGGGGATCTGGTCGAGCTTCGCGTAGGGGTCGCGGTTCGCCCACAGGTAGGCGCCGCCGTACAGCAGCGGCACGATCATCAGCGCGATGAACGCCAGGCGTGCGAGCGGGGTCGCGGTGAGCCGCGCGAGTTCTGCGCGGACGAGCGAGGTGGTGGTCACTTCTGTGCCTCCGTCGGGACGGTTGCGGATGCTTCGGTGACGGAAGGAGCGGCCGGGAGGCCCGGCTCGGTTCCGTCGGTTCGGGCCACGTCCTCGGGGTCCTCGGTCTGGGGCGTCACGTGCGTCGCGACGTCGTCTTGCGTCTCGACGTCGTCGTGCGTGTCGATCGTGTCGAGCAGGTGCTCGACGGTCGTGGCGGCCGCCTTCGAGGTCACGAGGACCACGGTCACGCCCCGTCGTGCGACGTCGCGGACCACCTGGAACCAGTCCTCGACGGCGCCGCCGTGCCGCTCGGGCGAGGTGATCACGATGCCGGTCACACCGTCGCGGAGCAGGGCGAGTTCGACGAGCAACCGGACGCGCACGGCGGTCGGCACCCGCTGCACGGCGGTGTCGACGTAGTCCCGCAGTCCGAGCTCGTCGAGCACGGTGTCGACGTGCTCACGGTTCGGGCGCTGCCCGGCGAACGCGAGCTCCTCGCGCACGATCTGCTTGAGGGTCATGACCGGGAAGGGCTCGGCGACCCCGGGGGTGTCGACCAGGGCGAACGCGCGCCGGATGGCTGCCGGGTCCTCGTGGCCGTCGAGCAGCAGGCGGCCGGAGTCGGGCTGCATGCGGCCACCGGCGACGAGTGACGCGAGCACGGGTGCCTGCTCGGTCTCGACGGCGAGGACCCCCGGGAGTCCGGGGGCAGCGACGGCGGAGACGACGGGCAGGGGCGCGCCGGGATCCTCGCCGATGCCGACGTGGTCGAGTTCGAGCGTCATGCGTGGTCCTTCGGGGCAGAGGCGGGAGCAGCGGGTTCGGAGAGCAGTGCGGTGCGCCAGTCGATGCCGGCCATGCCCAGCGCGGACACCACCACCATGCGCCGTCCGTCCTCGTCGCTCGTGCCGGAACGGGTGGCCTCGTCGAGGACGGCGATGCACGCACCCTCGACCAGACGGCCGAGGGTCTCGGGGTCGACGTCGTCCCGCATGGCGCCGTCGGCGATCCCGAGCGCGCACGCCTGGCGCACCTGCGAGCGCAACGGGGCGAACACCTCGGCGACGGGTTCGGCGAAGGGGGTGCGCACGGCGACCCGGGCCATCGAGCGGACGTGCGACACCTCGCTCCAGAGCGTCACGGCGATGGCGGCGAGGCGTGCGGCCGGCGGGAGCTCCTGCAGGTCCGAGGTGGTGGGCATGGCGGCGGCGATCCGGGCGGCGCCGGCGGTCACGACCTCGCGCACCAGGTCGTCGCGCGAGGGGAAGTGTCCGTACACCGCACGACGCGAGAGGCCGGCGGAGGCGGCGATCGTCTCGATCGAGGCATCAGGGTCCTGCTGCAGGCAGGTCTTCGCCGCGTCGAGGAGGGCTGCCCGGTTCTCCGTGGCGTCGCGGCGGGGCGCGCGCGAGGGCTGCTCGGTGGTGATCACGCACCCCATCGTAATAACGTGCACATAGGTGTGCAACTTAACAGGTTCCGTGCCCCGGACGAGGGGAGTCCCCCAAAGAGCGGACTGTCCAGCCTGAGAACGAACGCATAGCTTCACAGGAATCTCATGCGAACCACGGACTGAGCCTGGAGTGCCCTCTTTGAACCGTGCAACACCGATTCCCGACCCGAACCCAACACCCCATCGCTTCACCCGCGTCCTGACCGCCGGCATCGCCGTCGCGGCCCTCGCGTGTGGCGGTCTCGCAGTCGGGGGCGCGGCCTCCGCAGCTCCGGCCGGGATCTCGGTGGCCGACCTCAAGCTCTCCGCCCCGCTCCGTGACGCCAAGCCGACGAAGACCGTCGCCGCGTTCGTGCGCACGACCGGCCAGGGCGCCCTCGAAGTGGACGCCAAGGCGAAGGGCGGGGACCTGACGAAGTCGCGGACCCAGTCCTCCGCAGCCAAGAACCGCGTCGAGGCGATCCAGTCGACCGTCGCCGCGGTGCGGTCGGCCGTCAAGCGCGCCGACGCCCAGGCGGCCGAGCTCTACTCGACCGAGTACACCGTCCCCGGAGTCGCGGTCGTCGCCGACGTCGACGCGTTCCGGCAGATCGCGGAGCGCTCCGACGTCGAGAGCATCATCCCGCTCACGCCGAAGAAGATCGTCGAGCCGACGGTCAACGAGAACGCCGACGCCGCTCCCTCGGGCGTCGACCCGAGCCTGGTGCGCCCCGGTGCCGACGGCGTCACGCCGAAGAACGCCGCGAGCGACGTCTACACGCGCTCGCTCGACGCCTGGCAGCAGACCGGCCACACCGGCAAGGACGTCAACGTCGCCGTCCTCGACACCGGTCTCGACTACACGCAGGCCGACTTCGGCGGCCCCGGCACCACCGAGGCGTACCAGCAGGCCCTGGCCAACGCGAGCGGCGGCGCCCCGGACCCCAGCCTGTACGACGCGTCGAAGTTCCTCGGCGGGTACGACTTCGCCGGTGCGACCTACAACGCCGACCCGACGGACCCGAACACCTACGACCCGGTGCCGGCTCCCGACGACAACCCGATCGACGGCAAGGGCGGCGACCACGGCACCCACGTGTCCGGGTCGATCGCCGGCTACGGCCTGACCGCCGACAAGCAGCGGTTCGACGGCGACTACACCAAGCTCACGACGCAGCAGGTGCAGGACATGTGGATCGGCCCGGGCACCGCGCCCGAGGCCGGCCTGTACGCCCTGAAGGTCTTCGGCGACAACGGCGGCTCGACCGACGTCACCGGTGCCGCGCTCGACTGGGTGGGCCAGGCGCTCACCCAGGGCAAGGACATCAACGTCCTGAACCTGTCGCTCGGCTCCGACTACGGCGCACCGGACGACCCCGACAACGCCAAGATCGACGCACTGACCGCTCGCGGCGTGCTCCCCGTGATCGCCTCGGGCAACGCCGACGACTTCACCGACATCGGTGGTTCGCCGGGCAACGCCGAGGGTGCGCTCACCGTCGCCGCGAGCGCCACCGGCCAGTCGCTCTACGACGGCGTCCAGGTCACCGCGCCGGCCGACGTCGCGAAGACCTACCGCTCGCAGTACTCGTCCAACTTCAAGGGCACCCTGCCCGTCGAGGGCGACGTCGTCGTCCCGACCACGAACATCGACGGCTGCGCAGCGTTCAGCGCCGCTGACGCCGCGGAGATCGCGGGCAAGGTCGTCTGGCTGAAGTGGACGGATGCCGCCCTCGAGTGCGGTTCCGCCGTGCGCTTCAACAACGTCGAGGCTGCCGGTGGCGTCGGTGTCCTGCTGGCGGGCACGCTCGACACGTTCGAATCAGGCATCGGTGGCAACGCGACCATCCCGGGTGCCGAGCTGACCGCGAAGAGTGTGGCGAGCCTCCAGGCCACCGCGAAGGCGGGGACCCTGCACGTGCGCTTCGCGGACGAGCTCAAGGGCTTCGAGGTCGCCATCGAGGCGGATGCCGTGAACACGCTCGCGTCGTTCACCAGCCGTGGCGTGCACGGGTCGTTCGCCGACATCGTCAAGCCGGACATCGCCGGCCCCGGGGTCAACGTGATCTCGGCGGCCAACGGCACCGGTGACGGCCGCATGTCGATGAGCGGCACCTCGATGGCCACGCCGGACGTCGCGGGCATCGCGGCGCTGACGTTCCAGTCGCACCCGACCTGGTCCGCCCCGCAGGTGAAGGCGGCGCTGATGAACACGGCGACGCACGACGTCAAGGACGGCGACGGCACCGCGACCCTGCTCCGCCAGGGCACCGGCCGCGTCGACGCGCTGCAGGCCGTCACGGCGGACACCACGGTCCGCAGCGTCGAGAACGGCCAGCTCGTCACCGCCTCGTTCGGTGTCGTCGAGGTCGCCGAGAAGACCACCGAGACCCGGTCCCTGCTCGTCGAGAACACCAGCTCGACCGCGCACACCTACGACGTGGCCTACCAGCCGCGGGTGTCCCAGCCGGGTGTGGCGTTCTCGCTCAGCACCAAGCGCGTCACGGTCCAGCCGGGCCGGGGTGCCGTCGTGGACCTGACGTTCACGATCGCCGACCCGACGGCCCTCCGCCGGGTCATCGACCCCACCCAGGAGTCGGTCCAGAAGGGGTACCAGCGCGAGTTCGTCGCGGCGGCCACCGGGCTCGTCACCTTCACCCCGACCGACACCACGACCGATCCGCTGCGGGTCGGCACGTACGTCGCGCCGAAGCCCGTGAGCGCCGTCCGCGGCGCGGGCATCACGTACACCGGCTCCCAGAAGACCGCCGACCTGCCGCTTCGTGGCCGGGTGGTCGACCAGGGGACGGCGACGACGGGGTACCACGCGGCGGTCGCGCCGTTCGTGCTCGGCGGGACGGACCCCCAGGAGACGTTCGCGGAGGGGTCGGCGTCGCAGTCGCTCCGGGCAGCGGACGTCCGGGCCTACGGGGCGAGCTTCGACAAGGCCTCCGGCACGCTGGCGTTCGGCATCCAGACCGCGGGACCCGACGCCAACCCCGGCGCCGTGACCAACGTCGAGGTGCTGATCGACACGGACCGCGACGGTGAGCCGGACTACCTGGTCTACGACGCGAAGTCGGCGACCATCGACGCCACCCTCGCCACGACGGTGGACCTCGCGACCGGCAAGACCGTCGACGCGCAGCCCCTCAACGGCGGTGCGCCCGGGCAGGACGTGAACACCTTCGACAGCACGGTGAAGGTGCTGACGGTGGATGCCGCGCTGATCGGTGCGACGTCGACGTTCACGTACTCGGTCCTGACCGAGTCGGCCTACGCTCCGGCCGCGGCCACGAGCGGTTCGTCGATCGTGGACGAGACCACCGCGGTGGCCTTCAACCCGGCGAAGCCGCCCCTGGCCTTCGCACAGGGCTCGTCGACGGGTGTCGTCTTCGCCGACCGGGGCTCGCTCCAGGTCACCCGGTCGCCCGGTGTCGCGAGTGCCCGGGTCCTGCTGCTCCACCTCGGCAACGCGGTCGGCAGCCAGGCACAGAGTGTCGCCGCGACCTGGGTGGCTCCGACCCTGCAGCTCCAGAAGGGCAGCGGGGTGTCGATCGCCGGCACGCCGAAGGTCGGGTCGAAGCTCAAGGCGGGCCACGGCAAGTGGGACGGCACGGGCGTCACCTACTCGTACCGGTGGCTGCGCGACGGCAAGGCCGTGACGAACGCCACGGGTTCGTCGTACACGCTCGGTTCCGCGGACGCGGGGCACCGGATCTCGGTGACGGTCGTCGCGAAGGCGACGGGCTACCAGGACGGCACGGCGACGTCGACGCCGACCGCGAAGGTGGCGCGCTGATCCGCCGTTCGACACGGTGACCAGGAGGTGCCGGGCCCGGATCGGGCTCGGCACCTCTTGTTCGTGCAGGAGTCACGTCTCGCCGGTGCGTGTACAGGACAGGTAGTTAGACAAACTAGTTACGTGGTGCCAGTGTTGCTCCCATGCAGAACACGCTGAACCAGCTCCGGTCCAACCCGGTCGAGTGGCGCCGTCGTGGACTCACTCCGCCGGACGTGATCCAGGCCATGATCGAGCAGCGCCTGGCCGAGCCCGGGCACTCCCAGCCCGTCGGTGACCCGTCGTACCAGGACTTCTTCCGGAGCTGATCCGGGGTCGGCCGGGTGATCCGGGACGCACCGACCGACAGACGGGAGGCGCGGTGCCAGCTGGCACCGCGCCTCCCGTCTGTACGTCGGTGGCGTCTCGGACGTCACTTGCCGATCTTGCCGTCGGCCGCGTCCTCGGCCTTGCCGATCTGGTCGCCGTGCCCGCCGCCGGTCGCCTTGTCGGCCGCGTCACCCGCCTTGTCGAGGCCGGCGTCCGTGGCCTTCTCGCCCTTGTCGCTGTCGGCGAAGTCCTTCGCCTTGTCTCCGATGCTGCTCATGTCGTGCTCCTTCCCTGGTGGATCTGGACGGGTCCGACCGTGCTCCGACCGATCCGGACGGACACCCAGCTGCGCCGGATGTGGACAAGCGGCCCACCGTCCACAGGGCGTCACAGCGGGTGACGCGCAGGTGACCAGCCGATAGACTCGGGTGGACCACCGGCCCGGACGGCCGTGTGCGGTCCTCCGCCAACGTGAGGAGAACCAGATGCCCGCAGCAGTCATCATCGGCGCCCAGTGGGGCGACGAGGGCAAGGGGAAGGCCACCGACCTCCTTGGCTCCCGCATCGACTACGTCGTGAAGTTCAACGGCGGCAACAACGCCGGCCACACCGTCGTCGTCGGCGGCGAGAAGTACGCGCTGCACCTGCTGCCCTCCGGCATCCTGACGCCCGGCGTGACCCCGGTCATCGGCAACGGCGTCGTCGTCGACCTCGAGGTGCTGTTCCAGGAGCTCGACGCCCTGCGCGCCCGCGGCGTCGACGTCTCGAAGCTGCTCGTGTCGGCCAACGCCCACGTCATCACGCACTACCACCGCACCGTCGACAAGGTGACCGAGCGGTTCCTGGGCAAGCGCCAGATCGGCACCACCGGTCGCGGCATCGGCCCGACCTACGCCGACAAGATCAACCGCGTCGGCATCCGGATCCAGGACATCTTCGACGAGAACATCCTGCGCCAGAAGGTCGAGGCAGCGCTCGACCAGAAGAACCACCTGCTGGTCAAGGTCTTCAACCGCCGCGCGATCGACCCCGAAGAAGTCGTCGAGTCGCTGCTCTCGTTCGCCGAGCGCCTGCGCCCGATGGTCGCCGACACCGCCCTCGAGATCCACCGTGCCCTGGAGCGTGGCGAGACCGTCCTGTTCGAAGCCGGCCAGGCCACGATGCTCGACGTCGACCACGGCACGTACCCGTTCGTCACCTCGTCGTCCGCGACCGCCGGTGGCGCCGCGACCGGTTCCGGCATCGGCCCGGGCAAGCTCGAGCGGATCATCGGCATCGTCAAGGCGTACACGACCCGCGTCGGCGCCGGTCCGTTCCCGACCGAGCTGTTCGACGAGTCGGGCGAGTTCCTGCGCGCCAACGGCTTCGAGTTCGGCACCACCACCGGCCGCCCGCGCCGCTGTGGCTGGTACGACGCCCCGATCGCCCGCTACACGGCACGCATCAACGGCGTGACCGACTTCGTGCTCACCAAGCTCGACGTCCTGACCGGGCTCGAGACGATCCCCGTGTGCGTCGCGTACGAGGTCGACGGCGTCCGTGTCGACGAGGTCCCGGTCAACCAGTCCGACTTCCACCACGCGAAGCCGGTGTACCAGGAGTTCCCCGGCTGGACCGAGGACATCACCGGAGCCCGCACCTTCGACGACCTGCCGAAGAACGCACAGGACTACGTCCTGGCGATCGAGGCGATGTCCGGCGCACGGATCTCCGCGATCGGTGTCGGACCCGGCCGTGACGCCATCGTCGTGCGGCACGACCTGCTCGGCGACGACGAGCGTGCCGACCAGCGCGCCGGCGAACGCACCGACGCAGCGTGACGATGCGGATCCTGTTCGTCTGCAGCGGCAACATCTGCCGGTCCCCGCTCGGCGCGCAGGTCCTGACGGCACGGCTCGGCCCGGGCGCTCCGGCGTTCGTGGTCGAGTCGGCCGGTACCATCGCCGACGACGGCGCCCCGATGGACGCCGCCGCGGCCGAGCAGTCCGTGCGGCTCGGCGGCGACCCCTCGGCCCACCGGTCGCGGTACCTGACGGCCGAGATCGTCGAGCGGGCCGACCTGGTGCTGACCGCTGAGCGGTCGCACCGTGCAGCCGCCGTCTCCCTGGCGCCCCGGGCGTCCAAGCGGACCTTCACGATCAAGCAGTTCGCGCGGGTGCTCGCCGGCCTCGAGCCCGGTGACTTGGCCGACGTGACGACCCCGCAGCTCGTGGAACGCGTCGCCCGGCTGCGCGGCACCGTCCCGCCGCCCGCCGACCCGGCCGACGACGACGTGGACGACCCCTACCGTCGCTCGACGGCGACCCACCAGCGCGTCGCTGACGAGCTCGACGTGGCGCTGACGGGCATCGCGGACGCGTTGCGCGCCGTGGTCTGACCACTGACGGACGCCAGGCCCGGTGTCACCTGGCACCGGGCCTGGCGTCCGTCCGGGCGCGAGTGCGCCGCTCGGGACGCCGGTGTCTTCCCCCGACGCCGCCGAGCGCATGAGACGCCTCCGAATACTGCGGCGTCTCGAGCACGACGGGGCGTTGAGCGATGACGACGGCGTGTTCATCACCCAGGCGAAACCAGGGCCCGAACGGCTCTTGCATCCTTCGATGGAACTCCCGCAGGTGCATCCCGAAGCCGGTCGTCCCCGAGCGCGCTGGTTCCTAGCGTCGTGTACATGACGAACACCACCGAAGTCCGGCCCGCCGCCGGCACCGCAGCCCGCGACCGAGGGGGTGTCCGCGGCCTCATCGCCCGGCACCCGCTCGTGTCCTTCTTCACCATGGCACTCGGCCTGAGCTGGCTCGCGTGGGTGCCGTACATCCTGTCGCCGCACGGCATGGGCGTGTGGGACATCCACTTCCCCGAGGTCCTGGGCAGCGCTCAGTTCACGGGCGTCCTGCCCGGGGCGCTCCTCGGCCCGCTGGGCAGCGCGTTCATCGTCACCGCGGTCGCCGACGGTCGCGCGGGCCTCCGCCGCTGGGTCGGACGGCTGTTCCGCTGGCGGGTCGCCTGGTACTGGTACGCGCTGGCGCTCGTCGTCGTGCCGGCCCTGATCGTCGTGTCCGCGCTGCCGTTCGCCGGTGGTGACGTGCGGGCCCCCTCGGCCCTGGCCTTCGCCATGCTCGTGCCCGGGCTGGTCATCCAGCTGTTCTCGACCGGCCTGAGCGAGGAGCCCGGCTGGCGCGACTTCGCCCTGCCCCGCCTGCAGCACCGCTTCGGGGGCCTGGGTGCCGCCGCGATCCTCGGCCCGATCTGGGCGCTCTGGCACATGCCGCTGTACTTCAGCGACTGGGGCGGCTGGCCGAACGCGCACTGGAGCGAGCCCGTCGTGTTCGCCCTGTTCACCATCACCTTCAACGTCGTGATGATCCAGGTCTTCAACAAGACCCGCGAGAGCCTGCCCCTGGCCCTGCTGCTGCACGTCGGCGTGAACAACACGATCTCGACGCTCTTCCCCGAGATGTACCCGAGCATGACCGCCGGCACGCTGATGATCGGCCTGACCATCATGTCGACGATCGCCGCCGCGGTGCTCCTCGTCGCGACCCGTGGCCGCCTGGGCTACGACCCCGCCCGACGCGCCCTGCCCCTCGACGCACCGGTCCCCACCCACGCCCGCCTCGTAGGATCCAACGATGGCACCCGCTGAGCACGACGCGCTGCGCGCACCGGCTGAGCCGGCAGCACGGCGCGCCCGCCGCGTCGACGTCGTCGTCGCCCTCGGCTCGGCCGTCGTCGCCCTCGGGCTGCTGCTCGGTCTGCCGCCCCTGGACGCCCTCGAGCCCGACGGTGCCGCCCTGGCGCTGCGGGCGCCCGCACCGTTCACCCTGGCGTGGAGCATCCTGGCCGGCGGCCTGGTGGTGCAGTCGGCCGCCCTGCTCGCCGCCCGTCGGGCACCGCGCACCGTGCTGATCGTGGTCGCCGCCCTACCGGTGGTGGTCGCGGCGCTCGCCCCGGAGTCGTTCGACGTGTTCGGCCTCACCGCACTGCCCGTGGTCGTCGCCGTCGTCCTCGCCGCACTCCGTGTCCCGCTGGCCCGCCTGTGGCCGACGCTCCTGGTCGCCGGGGCGCTCGTCGCCGCCGGCAGCGCGGTGTTGTCCGCCGTCGCCGGTGGCGCGTTCCGCGGGGACTTCTCGACGGGCCTGGCCGGGTCGCTCGGGCAGGGCGTGCTGCAGGCGATCGGTGCCGTCGGCCTGCCCCTGCTGGTCACCCTGCTGGTGCAGTCCCGCCGCGAGGTCCGCGTCGCCCGCACCGCCGAGGCCAGCGCCGTGAACCGTGAGCAGGACGCCCTGGTCGACGCCGCGGTGTCCCGCGAACGCGCCGCGATGGCCCGTGAGCTCCACGACATCGCCGCGCACCACCTGTCCGGCATCGCGCTGATGGCCGCCGTCATCGACCGGCAGATCGACGCGGACCCGGAGCGTGCCCACGAGGGCGCCCGCCAGGTACGGGAGCAGAGCACCGCCGTGCTCGAGGACCTCCGCCGCCTGGTCGGCCTGCTCCGCGACGACGCTCCAGCCGAGCGCGCCGTCGAGACGGTCGCCGGCATCGTCGACCTGGCCGAACGCGCGCGGTTCCGCAGTGACGTCCGGCTCGACGTGCTGCCGGGTGACCACCCGCTGGCCGACGGCGTCGGCCCGCTCGCGCAGCTCGCCGCCTACCGCACCGTCCAGGAGGCACTCGCCAACGCCGCCCTGCACGCCCCGTCCGCCCCGTGCACCGTCACCATCGACGACCGTGACGCGACCCGGGTGGTGATCCGGGTGGAGAACGCACCCGCCACCGTCCCGGCAGCGGGGACCTCTCCCTCGGGCGGCAACGGCCTGCGGGGGATGCGCGAGCGGGCGGACCTGGTCGGGGCGCGCCTCCAGACCGGCCCGACCGCGACCGGCGGATGGCTGGTGGAGCTGGCGCTCGGCCGGGAGGCACCTGCCGCACCCGCGCAGGCCGCCGACGGCACCGGGGTGGTCGCGTGATCCGCGTGCTGGTCGCGGACGACCAGCCACTGGTCCGCGCCGGGGTGTCCGCGCTCCTCGGCGCGGAGCCGGACATCGAGGTGGTCGGCGTGGCCGCCGACGGTGGCGAGGCGCTCGCGCTGGCGCGCGAGACGCGACCCGACGTCGCCTGCCTGGACATCCGGATGCCGGTGATGAACGGCATCGAACTCGCCCGGATCTTCTGTGCGCCGGACGCCGATCCGGCGATCCCCGCGCTCATGCTGACGACGTTCGACCTGGACGACTACGTGTTCGGGGCGCTCGAGGCCGGTGCCTCCGGGTTCCTGCTCAAGGACGCCGAGCCGGACACCATCGTCGAGGCCGTGCGACAGGTCGCCGCCGGCAACGGCACGCTCGACCAGGCACTGACCCGACGGGTGCTGCGGGAGTTCGTGTCACGGCGGAGCCTGCAACCGGTGTCCGGCGACCGGGCCGACGGCGTGCTGACCGCCCGCGAGCGCGAGGTGCTCCTGTTGCTGGCGCAGGGGATGTCGAACGAGGAGATCGCGGCCGCCCTGGTGCTCGAGGTGTCGACCGTCAAGTCGCACCTGGCGCGGATGCTGCCGAAGCTCGGGGTGCGGTCGCGGCTGCAGGCCGTGGTGTGGGCGTACCAGAACCGGATCGTGACAGTGCCGGACCAGCCGTAGGGCCTGTCCGGGGAACGCGCGTTCCCGTTCGGGGGACTGTGCACGGTCGCTCCGGGCTGGTGCAGTGTATGCATGCACATCGAAACGCCGCCGGTCACCACCTCCGACGACACCGCCCTGCGGGGTGAGGTCATCCACGGGATGATCACGGCGTTGCGTTCCCGTCCGCTGCACGAGGTGACTCCCGAGGTCGTCGCGGCTGCGGCCGGTGTGGACACCGACGTCGTCGGCCGCACGTTCCCGAGCTGGGACGGCCTGCTGCTCGCCACCATCGACCGGTGGAACGAGGAGCGCACCGTCCCGCTCATGCCCCTGGCCGAGCAGCACGGCACCATCCGGTTCCTGCGTGCGATCGTCACCGCGAACGTGGCCGACCCGTCGCTCATGCGGTTCCTGACGGCGACGCTGAACATCGCGGCGTCGCCCGAGCACCCGCTCGCACCGATGCTGCACGTGCGGTGGCGACGGTTCCACGCCTTCGTGCAGCACGCCCTGGAGCGCGACGTCCTGCTCGGCCGTGAGCCGGGCACGATGGAGCCGGCGCGCGGTTCGGAGCAGCTGCTCGCGACCTACGAGGGGCTGCAGCTGCAGTCCATGGTGCGGCCGGAGATGGACCTGCTCGAGGCCTTCGACCGCGCCGTGACCCGCCTGCGCGAGGGCTGGTCCCGCGCGTACGTGCCGCCCCTCTGGGACCTCGACCGGGTCGCTTGACCCTCCGGGTGGCCCGTCGGGCCGCCCCCACAGACCGAGGACGCTAGGGCGTCCGAGGGCAGACGCTCACCGTCTGCACGCGTCGCCGCACGATTCGGGTTCGAGCGGCGGCGCGTACCAATCCCGGCAGGCCGGCGTTCGTTCAGCGCCGCCGGTCGCCGTGCGCTCGTTCCGAGCCGTCGGTCGCCGTGCGCTCGTTCCACGCCGTCAGTCGCCGTGCACTCGTTCTGCGCCGTCAGTCGGCGTGCATCGCGAGCGGTCGCTCCGTGTCCACCTCGACGGGCTGCCGGCGGATCGCGATCACCGTGACGTCGTCGTCGTGCGGCACCTCGTCGGCGCGGGCCGACAGCGCGAGGACGACCGCGTGCGGGTCGCGGCCGGCGCGGGCGATGGCGGCGACGGACTCGATCGTGTCGTCGAGGTCGTCGTACAGGTCGAGCACGCCGTCGCTGAACGAGACGAGCAGGTCACCCGGTTCGAGGGCGCCCTGGGTCGTCGCCCACTCCTCGCGGATGCCGAGCCCGAGCGGCATGTCGCCCGACCGGAGCCGGTCGACGTGCCCGTCGGCGCGCAGGACGAAGCTCAGCCCGTGCCCGGCGTCCGCCCACTGGAGGGCGCCGTCGTCGGAGATCCGGGCGTGGAACAGCGTGGTGAAGGCGAGGTCGGGCCCGACACCTTCGGCGGTCAGCCCGTCGGAGGCCCGCTTCAGCGCCTCGCCGGGGTCCTCGACGGTCCGGGCGCTGCGCAGGGTCGCGCGCACCGCGGCCGCGATCAGCCCCGCGCCGACGCCCTTGCCCATGACGTCGCCGAGGCTCACCGCCACCCCGGTCGGCGTCGGGTACCAGTCGAAGAAGTCGCCACCGACGCTCCGGGCCGGCAGGCAGGCACCGGCGACGACGACGTCCTCGGTGATGCGGCCGGTCGTCGTCGGGAGCAGGGATCGTTGCACCGCCGCTGCCCGGTCGATCTCGGCGCGGACCTTGCCCTCACGTGCCTCGGCCGACCGCAGGTTCAGGCGCGAGCGACGGGAGAGCTCGTGCACGACGACGGCGACGGTGCCGAAGACGACGACGAGGATGCCCAGGCGGACGAGTTCACTCGCGCCGGGCGCGTCGGACGGGGTCAGGACGTAGGGCGCGAGGATCACGAGCACGATGCCCGCGATCGCGAAGAGCACGGTGCGACGGTTCTCGAGCGACGCCCACCAGACCACCGGGAGCACCACGATCGCGGTGAACAGCGAGGAGCCGGAGCCCGTCCCGGTACGCAGCAGTGCGATCGTCAGGAAGTCGACGGTGAGCAGGACCGGCACCACCCAGGCCGCGCTGCGCACGAGCGTGGGGATCGCGCTCATCAGCGTCGCGACCACCACGCCGACCACGCTCGCGACGAACAGGTGGTGCTGGGTGATCGCCAGCGTCGGCATCACGACGCTCAGGAACGCCGACAGCGCCAACAGGCCGCTGATCGGAGCCTGACGGACGAGAGGGTTGTCGACGATGCTGGTTGGGCGAGTCATGCTCAGTGCAGGTTAGTGGTCCTGGCTGCCGAACGACCGCCCCTGACCCCATCTGGGGACGCAGCGCTGGCCGCTCAGCGCGGCCAGGTGGCGACGACCGCGACCGCGTTGAACAGCACGTGCGCCAGGATCGCGCCGCCGATGCGGTCGGTCATCGCGACGAGCGTGCCGGTGAGCAGCCCCAACACGAACGTCGTCAGGAAGACCTCGAAACCCGCGACCGACGATGCCGGGCTCCCGATCACCACGTGCATGACGGCGAAGGCCAACGCCGTCACCACGACGGCGAGGAACCGTGTCCGCGGGGTCAGCTCGGCTGCCAGGCGACGCTGCAGCAGCCCTCGGAACACGATCTCCTCGAGCACCGGACTCACCAGGCACACCCCGATCGCCGAGACCACGAGCAGCACGGTGTCAGGCGTTCCGAGAGTCAGCTGCGGGGCCAGCCCCGTCGCCCCGAAGAACGCGATCGACAGCGCAGCATCGAGGCCTCGGCAGATGATCACGATGCCGACCGCGGCGATCGCATCCGCCCAGCCCAGGCCGAGTCGGCGGACGAGCGCGGCGGGCGAGGACCGGCGGACGATCCACCCGACGGCCAGCCCGAGCGGCACCCAGACGGCCAGGTCGGCCAGGAGCACCTGCACCAGCGGAGACGGAACACCCCCAATCCGGGCGACGCTCGCCACCAACCTGGAGAGCACGGCTGCGACCACGAGCCCGAGGACGACGACCTGGATGTCCCGAACGGCTGGGGACGTGCGCGTGGCTGCCGGTGCGTCCTGTTCGGGGTGCATGTCGACACCGTACGGGACTGAGAACGAGACTCGACGTCGGACGACCCCGAGCGAGACTCATCCATGTGGCACTATTTCCTTGCCGAACGTCGGGACGATCCCGTTCGACCTGTGACAGGGACTGCAGGACTCGGCGACATTCGGGGAAGGATGCCGCGTGGAGCTACGCGACTACATCGCGGTCTTGCGCAAGGGATGGGTCTTCATCCTGGTGCTGGCACTGATCGGGGTGGCGGCCGCCGCGGGGTTCTCGCTGCTCAAGCAGCCGGTCTACTCGGCCTCCGCCCAGGTCTTCGTGTCGACGCAGACCAGCGGCAGCGCGAGCGACCTGGCGCAGGGCAACACCTTCACGCAGCAGCGCGTCCTGACCTACTCGAACCTCGTCGAGACGCCGATCGTGCTGCTGCCGGTGATCTCGAGCCTCAAGCTCGACATGACGTCGGACGAACTCGCCGAGATCGTCACCTCCGACGCCCCGCTGAACACGACGCTCATCTCGATCACCGTGAACGACACGAGCGCGAAGCAGGCCGCCGACATCGCGAACGCGACCTCGGAGAGCCTCACCAACGTCGTGCAGAACATCGAGGCCACCGACGCCGAGGGCACGAGCACCGTCAAGCTCACCCGCGTCAAGGAAGCCCAGGTCCCGAACGCACCGGTGAGCCCGAACGTGCCCGTCAACGTCGTCCTCGGTCTGCTCGTCGGCCTTGCGCTGGGGGTCGGTGTCGCGGTGCTGCGGGAGACGCTCGACAACCGGATCCGCACGGAGTCCGACGTCGAGAAGATCAGCGACAAGCCCGTCGTCGGCGGGATCGCGTACGACAACAAGGCGTCGGAGCGACCGCTCATCGTGCAGGTCGACCCGCGCAGTCCCCGGGCCGAGTCCTTCCGTACCCTCCGCACCAACCTGCAGTTCCTCGACCTCGGCACCGGTTCGCGCACCTTCGTGATGACCTCGTCCGTGCAGTCGGAGGGCAAGAGCACCACCGTCGCGAACCTCGCCATCGCGCTGGACAGTGCCGGCTTCCGGGTGATCCTCATCGACGCCGACCTGCGACGCCCGAAGGTCGCCACCTACATGGACCTCGAGGGCAACGCTGGCCTGACCGACGTGCTCATCGGACGCGCGACCGTCGAAGACGTCGCCGTGCCGTGGGGCCGCGGCAACCTCGTCGTCCTGCCCGCCGGTCAGATTCCGCCAAACCCGTCCGAGCTGCTCGGCTCTCGCGCAATGCAGGACCTCATCGCGGGCCTTGAGCAACAGTTCGACTACGTCCTCTTCGACGCGCCGCCGCTGCTCCCCGTCACCGACGCCGCGATCCTGGCGAAGAAGGCCTCCGGCGCGATCGTCGCCGTCGCCTCCGGCCACACGCATAAGGGGCAGCTCGCTGGCGCGGTCAGCGCGCTCGAGAACGTCGGCGCTCCGATCGCTGGTTTCGTCATGACGATGATGCCGACAAAGGGGCCGGGCGCGTACGGCTACGGCCGCTACGGCTATGCGTACGGCTACGGCCTGCAGGACGACGACGCTCCCATGCCGAAGCCCCCTAAGCGCGGCCGTATCGGCGCATTCCGTGGAGCCGAGCGTTGACGGTGGTCGCCGCGTGAGAGCCCGCCGAGGATCCCGAAGCCTCGGCAGCGTCTTCTCGCGCCGCACGCTCGTCTGGGTCGCCGTGATCGTCGTGGTCCTGGTGATCGTCGACGTGCTGCTCGTCGCCCTGGCGCTGGTACGTACTGCGCCAGCCTCCAACGGGACGCCCGGCCCGGTGCCGACGTTCTCCAGCACGCCTCGACCGTCTGCTTCGAGCACGGCGAAACCGTCCGCGTCCGCCACATCGGATCCCGCCCGGATGGCCACGCCCGGCCGCCGTCTGCTGTCCGCAGTGGACAGCCTGGAGGCATGGCGGGCGTCGAGCGGCGTGTGTGGCGGCACCGATGGGGTGCTGCAGCACACCACAGACGGTGGAACAACGTGGGCTCCGGTCGATGTCGGGGTTGGTTCCGGAGCCGTGTTGGCGCTCCGCGCAGGCACGAGGAGCGTCTCCGTCGTCATCGGCACCGGTGACGACTGCGAGACCGCTGTGCGCACCTCCGACGACGATGGTGCGACCTGGAAGTCCGGAGTTGCGGGTGATGCCGGCGCTGGCATCGCACCCGCTGGGCTCGTACTGTCGACCGGCATCGTCGAGTCCCCCTGCGCCGATCCAGCCCAGGCGTACCAAGGCAAGTTCACCACAGCGATCGTCTGCACCAACGCGGTGCAGTGGCGGTCCGGTGGGGGCGAATGGGTCGGCGTGCCTGTTTCCGGTCTGCGATCCCTGGCGGACGACGGCGACTCCTACCTTCTCGCTCGCGTGGGAGCGTCGGAGTGCCCCGGTGTCGAGATCGGGTCTATGGCCGCGGTGGCCGTTACCCCAGCCACGAAGAGCACCGTCGTCGGCTGTGCAACCGACGCCGACATCGAGGGTGCCCTCGCCGTGGCTCGTGCGGCTCCTGCGGTATGGCTCTGGGCTGGCGATGATGTACTCGTGTCGAAGGACGACGGCGCGACATGGTGACCCTCACGAGCCGCCAGTCCACCGCTGCCGTGCCGTGGGCGAAGAGCTACGCCCGACGTCTCGTGATCTCCGACGTGCTCGTGCTTGTCTGGGTGGTCTTCGGCGTGCAGATCGCATGGTTCGGGCTCGACAGTGCGGGCGTCGCGGTCAGTGGCAGCGTCGCCGACCTCGCTATCGGCTACACGGCGGTCTCTGTAGCGATCATCACCGCGTGGCTGATCGTCCTCGCGCTCTACGACACTCGAGACCACCGGTACATCGGCACAGGCTCGGCCGAGTACCGCAGGATCGTCGACGCCTCGATCCGACTCTTTGCCTTCGTGGCGATCATCGCCTACGTCTTCAAGATCGATCTGGCTCGCGGGTACATATTCATCGCATTCCCGCTTGGAACGCTCGTCTTGATGTTCAGCCGATGGATCTGGCGGCAGTGGCTCAACGCCCAACGTCAGGGCGGTGGCTACTCCGCGCGGGTGCTACTCGTCGGTTCGACGCCGAGCGTCGCGCACCTCGCCGGTGAACTTGCACGGCATCCGGAGGAGGGCTATCGGGTTGTCGCTGCGTGCGTGCCGGACGGTGTCGTTGGGGAGCCCGTGGCAGGTACCACCATCCCGATCGTCGGCCGGATACCGGACGCGCTCCAGGCGTTGAACACCACTGGTGCTGACACGGTTGCCGTCACGAGTTCCGAGGAGCTCGGTGCGCAAGCCGTCCGTGAGCTGAGCTGGGGTCTCGAGGGCGGCCGCCAGCACCTGATCGTGGCGCCGAGCTTGACGCAGATCAATGGCCCACGGATCCACACCCGTCCAGTCGCTGGTCTGCCGCTCATCCATGTCGAAATGCCGCGTTACGAAGGGTCCACGCACTTCATGAAGCGCGTGTTCGACCTCGTCGGATCTGCGGCCCTCATCACCGCGCTCTCACCCGTGCTGATTGTCCTCGCGCTCTCGGTCAAGCTGACGAGCGCGGGGCCGGTCTTCTACCGACAAGAGCGCGTCGGGCAGAATGGCGAGCCGTTCGACATGCTCAAGTTCAGATCGATGCGACTGAACGCCGATGATGAACTCGCAGCGCTCCTGGCGCAGCAGGGCACATCCGACAAACCTCTATTCAAGGTTGAGAACGACCCTCGTGTGACGTCGATCGGGCACTTCCTGCGGAAACACTCGCTCGATGAGTTCCCTCAACTGTTCAACGTTCTCCTCGGCACCATGAGCCTCGTAGGCCCTCGTCCGCAGCGCGAGGGCGAGGTCGCCCTCTACGACGATGCCGCCCGTCGGCGTCTGTTGCTGAAGCCAGGCATGAGCGGACTGTGGCAAGTCGGCGGCCGATCTTCGCTCGGGTGGGAGGACGCGATCCGTCTCGACCTTTACTACGTGGAGAACTGGTCGATGACCGGCGATCTCGTCATCCTGTGGAAGACCGTGCGCGCGGTGTTGGCGCCTGGAAACGAGGCGCACTGATGGCAGGCCTTATTGCACACGAGTGGATTGCGCCGCATGGGGGCTCAGAGAACGTCGCCGAGGCCATGGGCCGTGTGTTCCCCGATGCCGACGTCGTGACCCTGTGGAACGATGCCCCGGAGCGCTTCTCGGGCCACAAGATCCACGAGACGTGGCTAGCGCGATCGCCGATTCGGAAGAGCAAGGCACTGGCGCTCCCGTTCATGTCCGGTGCCTGGCGGAGGGCCCGTGTCGATGGTTACGACTTCGTCCTGGTCAGCTCGCACGTCTTCGCACACCACATCGGGGGACGCCGCCGGTCGGCCCGCAGCCCCCGGTCGTTCGTCTACGTTCACACTCCCGCCCGGACCATATGGGCGCCAGAGCAGGACAACCGAGGCGCGAACCCGCTCGTGAAGCTCTTGGCACCGGCCTTCCGTTGGCTCGACCTCCGAGCGGTGCGGCCCGACACTGCCTACGCCGCGAACAGCCTGTACATCCAGCAGCGCATCGCAAACGTGTGGGGACAAGAGGCCACTGTCATATACCCGCCAGTCGACGTGAGCAGGATCCGGGCAGGCAGCGAGCGATTGTCGGGCGGAGAAACCGAACTCCTCGCGGGGCTTCCGGCCGGATTTGTCTTGGGTGCCTCCCGATTCGTGCCGTATAAACGCCTGGACCTCGTACTCGAGGCAGGCGCTGCTGCTGGTCGTCCGGTGGTACTTGCCGGAAGCGGTCCAACGCGTGGCGAGCTCGAAGTGCGGGCCGCGGAACTCGACGTCACGGTGACGTTCGTCCACCGACCTTCGGACGCGCTCCTTCGCGAGCTCTACCGACGGGCTGCGGTGTTCGTCTTTCCCGCTGTCGAAGACTTCGGGATCATGCCGGTTGAGGCGATGGCCGCAGGCACCCCGGTCGTCGTCTACCGAGAAGGTGGTGCGAGCGAGAGCGTGGAACTCGTGGACGGCGGCGTCATCGTCGATTCGCTCGATGCACAGGTCCTCGCAGAAGCTGTCCAACGGGCAGCCTCGAAAGACATGACAGCGGTTCCCGAGCGGGTCGAGACACAGTTCGGGGAGGCCACCTTCCGCGCTCGATTGCTGGCGTGGATGGGAACAACCGATTCAGGAGCCGAAGCATGACGCTCTACGTCGACACCAGCCGCATCGGAATGCACGGAATCGGGCGCTACTCACGTGAAGTGGTGTCGCGCCTGGATCTCGAATGGACCGATCTCGGACATCGACTTCGGAAGCCCCTACCAATCGACGCGGTCAACCCGAAGCGTATGAGCCTGTCGAGGAACGATGTCGTATACGCACCTGGTTTCAACGCAGGCATCACCCGCGCCACGCAGCTGCTAACCATCCACGACCTCATCCATTTACAGGTTCCATCCGAGGGATCGGCGCTCAAGACGCTCTACT
The DNA here is from genome assembly GCF_000686685.1 of Curtobacterium sp. UNCCL17. NCBI lineage: Bacteria > Bacillati > Actinomycetota > Actinomycetes > Micrococcales > Microbacteriaceae > Curtobacterium > Curtobacterium sp. UNCCL17. The sequence goes on from NZ_JMLI01000022.1 coordinate 31,629, forward strand.
ACGACCGAATTGTCAAGCCCGCCGTTCGCAAGGCCGGAAAGGTTTTCACCGTCTCGGAGACGTCGAAGCAACACATTGTTGAATGGCTCGACGCTACCTCGGTGGAGGTGGTGAACGCGGGCAATGGCGTATCCGAAGCGTTCATCGCCGAAGGACCGCGATGGACGGATTTGACCGACTACTTCGTATACGTCGGGAACCTCCGGGAGCATAAAAACGTTGAGGTGATCGTCGACGCCCTCGCCCTTCGCCCGGAGTTCTCACTCGTCATGGTGACCGCCGACCGCTCTGCGGCCGAACAACTACTCGCGTCGCGGCGTCTCACAGGTCGGGCCCGTGTGGTCAGCGGCATCGGGGACGAGGCTCTTGCCACGATCTACAGGGGTGCAATCGGCCTCCTGATGCCGTCGACGCACGAAGGGTTCGGGCTCCCGGCCGCCGAGGCCGTGGCTTGCGGCAGGCCGGTAGCGTTCTGGGCCGGTTGTGAGAGCGTCGAGGAGATCCTTCGCGCAGGGACCGGGGTGAGTGTTCGTGATGCGAAGAGCGTGGATGGATGGTCTGACGCTCTCACCCGATTGAGTAGCGTCTCGTCCGCTCCGCGGAGCGACGCTGCCCCGCCGTGGACGTGGCATGCAGTCGCAGAGAACGTGAAATCAACGCTGGTGGGCTACTGATGATCCGTCCGAACCGGCTGTTCCAGCCGTGGATATTGCTGCTCGTTCCGGTCCTGGGAAGTCTTGTTGCTTGGTTGGTGCCTGGCGAAGGAACATACCTTCGCGGGTTTGCAGTCCGAAGTGAGCTATCTCCGGTCGCCGCCTTTGTGCTCATTAGCTGGTATCTAGGATGCGTTCTCGCAATCAGCTTTGGGGTAGCGGTCGGTCGAAGCTGGAAGGCGTCACCGGTCCTGCTAGCAATCGAGAGAAACCCGAAGTTCGAACTCGTCTTCTACCGGATTCTCACTCTTTTCGCGCTGCTGGGTGTAGTTGGTGCGTATTACCTGATCGCGCGCGAGACCTCGATCCTTGCGGCCCTGCAGTCCGCGCAAGCCAATGTGCTCTCGGAAGCGCTGCTCGACGGATCTTCGGTCGGAACTTTGCGGTATGCGGTCACTGTTGCCGCTCCAGTTGGGGTCATCCTCGCGCTGGAGCACAAGGCAAGTTGGTTGCTTGCGGCGCTTAACGTAATCATGCTCCTGCTAGTGGTTCTCCTGAGTTCGAGACTTTCCCTAATCATGGCGATTGCCGTGTTTGTCTTTCTTTACTACCACCGCAGGCCGCACGGAAAGCTACGGCTGGGCGTGGCAGGCGTTGGCATCGTCTCACTTTTTCTTGTGCTCGCAGTTTTCAATTTCACGCGGAATGCAAATTACTACCGCGCCTTCGGTGTCGAGAATCCTTTCATGATGAATGTGTATCAGATTCTGAGCTACGTCGGGGCTCCGAGTCAGGTATCAGTTGGCGTGGCGGATGCGATTGGTAACGGTCGTTTCCCCATTGACGTCTCCCCAGTGGACGCGCTGCAGTCGATTCTCCCAACATTCTTGCAGAGCACGAAGGGCGATAAATCTGCGGCCCTGGATCTGGGATTCTACGCTTATCAGGTGGACATTGCGCCAAACCTCAACGCGAATTCCTCGTTTGCGGACGTCTACGCGCGGTGGGGCTGGTGGGGTCTTGTCTACACGCTTCTAGTCCTTGCCGCGGCGGCTGTGCTCTTCCAGCATTTCCGACAGTACGATTCGGTTGTGGCTGTCATGTCTGGTGTTGTGGCGTATGGCTTCCTCGAATACTGGCGTGGCTATCTCTTCAATACGGGAAACATCGTGTTTTTGGTGTTGATCGTCGCGCTTTCTGCGTTTATTGCTCGAATACTGACCGGGGCACCTGTTGGCACTGGGTCGCGGCAACGAGTGCCAACCCTTAGAGAAATACGGTAGATACACGTTGATGAATTCTACGATTTACTGCACGGTCGTAGCAGAAAATTACCTGCCCCAAGCGTTGGCGCTGTACGACAGCGTCCGCCGAGTCGAACCGGACAAGGAGCTCGTGATTCTCGTGGTCGATTGCGATCGTCGCGACCTGGAGGCTGGTCGACCTGGTCTCCGGATTGCGACGACGGAAGTTCTCGGACTCTCTGAGCGTGCGGTCCTCGAGCTCGCTGCGATCTATGATGTCGTGGAGTTCTCGACGTCGGTGAAGCCGCTCTTTTTCAAAGCTCTGCTGCAGGAAGCAGAGACCGTCGTTTACCTCGACCCTGACATGATGATCGTTTCGCCGTTGGTTGAGTTGCCGGATCTCGTCGCGAAGCACGGGATCGTACTGACACCGCATTTCCTTGAGCCGATTCCTCGTTCCGTCGACCACATCACCGAAGGCCACGACCTGACCGTAGGCGTCTTCAACCTCGGTTTCTGCGCGGTCGGTCGATCCGCCGTACCGTTCCTCGACTGGTGGTGGTCCCACCTCGAGCGCGAGTGTCTGATCTATCCCCTCCTCGGTGTGTTCGTCGACCAGAAGTGGGTGGACATTGGAGCAAACTACTTCGACGGTCATACACTCCGTCATTCCGGGTACAACGTCGGCCCGTGGAATCTTCACGAGCGACGATTCGATGAAGAAGGCGGCAAGTTCATCATGGAGAGGTCGGGGCATGAACTCCGGTTGCTTCACTTCAGCGGGTTCAACCCCCGTGATCCCGACGCCATCAGTGTTCGGCTGTCTGTGGACCTACGAAACGTCGGCGATGAACTGCCGGCACTCCGACAGGTGAGTCGGCTCTATGCCGAGGCGGTTCTGTCGGCCGAGGCGGAGCTGGGCGCGACTCCCGAGTACGGATTCTCCAGAGATGCGGGCGGTGAGAGGATCAGCAAGCGGACTAGACGTGCGTATCGGAAGTACCTGCTTGATCTCCCCGAAGGTCGGCGGGCACCGTCGCCGTTCCTGCCTCGCGAAGTCAAAGTATTCCGGCGATGGAGGCGTCGCGCGGCGATCGGCAGGATCGCCGTGACGCTCGGGGATGCGTCGCTTGCCGCCAAGTACGCGCTGCCCGACGAGTTTGGGCTGGTGAAGAAGCGGATGCCGGGGTTCTCAGCACTACGAGAGCGGCTGCTCCAGGCAGGAAACGTTCGCCGATGAGGCTTGCGCGCAGAGCGAGGCGATGGGGCGTCTGGCCGTGAGCAACCTTCGCCATCTTGGAACGATTGGCGGCTACGGGCTCTCCGTGGCGCTCACTGCGCTCGTAACGCTGACGACCATCCCAATCGTCATCGCCGCTGTCGGCCCCCATGCATGGGCGAGTCTCGCGGTAGCGCAGGCCGTTGGGACCTCTGGCGCTATCGTGATCGGATTCGGCTGGGGGATAACGGGGCCGACTGAAGTGGCAGCCGCAGACGCCGCAGAACGGCGGAGGATCTTCTCTGAGTCGTTCAGGGCGAGATGCGTACTCGTACTGCCGGTCAGCGCGGTCGCCGTTGGGGTCACGATCTTCTCAGTCAACTCCGAGTCCTTTCCGTCGGCGCTCAACTGCTTGTCTTACTGTCTGACTGGGCTTCTCAGTGGATGGTTTTTCACCGGGACTGCTCAGCCGTGGTCGTTCTTCACATTCGACTCGATCCCACGGGTGCTCGGTGCGGCAGCAGGTGCGCTTGCGGTGTGGTCCGGGGCGGCGCTCTGGAGCCTGCCCGCCGCGCAGTTGGTTGGAGTACTGCTCGGCATAGTCGGTACGGGACTTCACCTTCGGGGAACGCGCCGCAGTAGAGGTCGGAGTCGCCAGAACCCGATCGAATTGCTGAGCGCGCAATCTCACGGAATGTTGTTGTCTGGCGTCTCTGCGCTGGTCACTGCCCTGCCCCCCGTGCTCGTGGCACTGTTCGCGCCTACCGCCCTGCCGGCGTACTCGCTCGGCGACAAGCTCCTGCGCTTCGCTACCACTGGCTTCTCGCCGGTCTTGCAATATCTGCAGGGATGGGTGCCGGCCGTCGATGGCGCGGGGCGATTGCGTCGGGTGCGACTGGCGGCCCTTGCTGGAACACTGATCGCGGTGTTCGGTGGTGCATTGTTCGCGTTGCTCGCCCCACTTTTCGGTGGCCTCCTCAGCGGCGGACAGGTCGAGATTCCGACGGGTGTCGCTGCCGCTTTTGGCGTCCTGTTGGCTGTGCTCGTGGCCGCGCAGGTGTTCGGGTTCGTATGCTTGCTGGGCCTCGGGGCAGCAGGCCAGTTGGCGCGATTTACTGTGTTGGGCGCGAGCATCGGCATGCCGCTGACACTCATTGGGGCGTTCTTCTTCGGCGCGGCAGGAGCGGTTATCGGCTTTGGTGCTGGAGAGCTGGTTGCGCTGCTGCTCGAGGCCCGGTTGCTGCGCCGCCTTTTGTCCGAGAACGAGTCGGGACTCTCGTCAGACCCGCTCCCAACGGATTGAGTCCGACCAGCGTTTAAGCGGTTTCGCCGGGACGCCACCGACGATCGTCTCGGCAGCGACATCCCGCGTGACGACCGAGTTAGCGCCGATGACCGCGCCATCCCCGATGCGAACGGGTCCGATGACAACAGCATTGTCCCCGATCCAGACATTGGCGCCGATCACGACCGGCCCACCGCCGCCGAGTTCGCGCAGCGCTGGCGGCTCCTGGGGAACCGATTGGCCGTGGCCGCTGTAGGTGCCGTGATTGTGGTCGGCAATGAAAACGCCGCTACCGACGAGGCAACCGTCACCGAGCACGATGCGATCGATCGCGGAAATGTGCACGCGTGCTGAGAGAGCGACGTTGTCGCCAATTTGGATGACGGGCTCGTATCGCTTGAGACCGTACTCGGTGACGGCTTCCAGCCAGAGGTCTGGACCGCTCGCGAAGCGTTTCCCGAATCGGATTCGTTTCGCCCCGCGAATCACGGCGCGTGGTCCGAAGTACGCTTTGTCGGCACCGACCTGTGCGCCGAGAATCCGGCTTTTGGCCTTGTGTCCGACGCGCTCGGCAATTCGTGCCATCGCTAGGCCGAGCGGCTCGGCGTCGAGCCTGAGAGCCGACCTGATCGATCTAGCCATTACGCTCTCTCCTCCCCGGGGCACCCCGATGTCGCTCTGAGCGGGTCTGCCTCTAAGCTGACCACATGTCGGACGATCCCGAGTCTCGACGCGCTGCTCGACTCTGGGGCTCCCGTCCCCGGTGGTTCTTGTGGGGCGTCCTCTTCCTCGTCTTGCTCGTGATTGCCTCGATCGCGTGGGTCGCCATCCGCGGGATGATCGCCAAGCAGGACCTTGAAGACTCTGTCGCCCACGTTTCGGCGCTCCGGTCCCAGCTCGAGAAGGGCGACTCTGAGGCAGCGCAGCAGACTGCTACCGATCTGGAATTGAGCGCCGCGGATGCGCGATCGAAGACGAGCGATCCGGTGTGGGCGGCTTTCGAGCACGCCCCGCTCGTTGGCGGGAACCTTCGCGCCGTCCGACAGATAGCTGTGGTGGTCGACGATGTTGCCAGCGACGCCGTCCGACCTGTCGCAGGGGTCCTCGGGGACGTCGACGTCGACGCTTTCAAGCCGGAAGCCGGCAAGGTCAACCTCCAGCCGCTGGTGGCGGCGCAGCCTGCCGTCGCGAAGGCTACGGCAACGCTCAGGGCGGCCACGCGTTCCGCCGGGGAGATCGACACCAGCAACACGGTGTCGGCGGTGTCGGACGCGGTGAACAAACTCCGGTCGTCCCTGTCGTCTGCGTCCGCGCAGGCCGACTCGGCCAACAAGGTCGTGCGGCTCGCGCCGTCGATGCTCGGCGAGGGCGGCACGAAACACTACCTCGTGATGTTTCAGAACAACTCGGAGCTCCGCGCAGGCGGCGGCATCCCCGGAGCGCTTGCGATGATCACGGCGAAGGACGGTGCGATCTCGCTGGGTCAGCAGGCGTCGACCTCCGACTTCCCGCAGACCGACAAACCAGTACTGCCACTGACCACGGAGACGCAGGGCCTGTACGGCTCGATCACCGGGGAGTTCATCCAGGACGTCACGTTGACGCCACGATTCGACACCTCGGCGAAGCTGGCGCGGGAGATGTGGAAGCGGCAGTTCGGGCAGCGGGTCGACGGCGTGCTGTCGATCGACCCCGTGACCCTCGGCTACATCCTGAAGGCGACCGGACCGGTCGACCTGCCGACGGGGGACCGGCTGACGTCGGACAATGCGGTACAGCTGCTGCTCAGCGACGCGTACGCGAAGTACCCCGATCCTGCGGTGCAGGACCTGTTCTTCGCTTCAGCAGCCAGCGCGGTGTTCACGAAGGTGTCCGCGGGCGGCTTTGATCCCAAGCAGTTCATCGCGGCGCTGACGACAGGTGTCGACGAGGGACGGGTCAAGCTCTGGAGCGCCGACAAGAACGAGCAGTCGGAGCTCGTCGGGACCGCCATCGCGGGTGGGCTGCCGATCAGCGACTCGAGCTCGCAGCAGTTCGGTGTCTACCTGAACGACGCGACCGGGGCGAAGATGGACTACTACCTCGAGAAGACCGTCTCCGTTGGTAGTCAAGTGTGCCGGAAGGATGGCCGGCCGACGTGGACGGTCGAGGTCACCTTGAAGAACGCGGCACCCGCTGATGCCGCGACGACCCTGCCCGACTACGTGACGGGTGCCGGTGCGTTCGGCGTGGCACGCGGCGCTGTGCGGACAAATGTCGCCGTGTACGCCCCCTCTTCGGGGGTGTACGTCACCTCGTCTCAGGATGAGCGGCCTGCGTCGCCGCAGACCGCGATGGACGGAAAGCACCCCGTTGCACAGTTCCAAACGCTGCTCTCACCAGGCAAAAGCACGAAAATCCGGATTGAGTGGGTGGGGCCGTCCGGGCAGGGCCGCACTCCGATCGACGCGGTGTCGACGCCGGGTGTTCACCGCTCTGTTACACAACCGCTGGTCACGAGCTGTGAATCCCCGGTAGATTGAGCGAACTTCGCAATCGCGCCTGCAAGTAACTGGGGCTGGTCGCACTTTCATCCGCGCGAAGCCATCAGCAACTAGGGGACTCCTCCATGAAGAAGATCATCGCTGCAGTCGTTCTGGCTGCTGCTGCGTTCGTTGCCATCCCGACCGCCGCCAACGCCGCAGGCTACGTGCCCGCCTCGAACGTCAGCGTCTCCGGCCCGGCCATCGCCGGTGGCACCGCGGTCGTCGGCTTCGCCGCCGGTTCGTTCGTGCCGAACGAGACCGTTACGGTCTCGGTCACCGGTGCTGGCGCCGTCACGCTGGGCGCGCTGCCCATCACGACGGTCTCGAAGACCTACACGGCTTCGTCCAACGGCGCCGCCTCGGTCTCGGTCACCCTGCCGCAGGGCGCTTCGGGCACCTACTCGCTCACCGCGACCGGCGCCACCTCGGGCAACGTCGCCACCTCGGCCCTGACGGTCGTTCCGGCTGACGGTGCCGCTGCTGCGCCGGCCGCTGGTGCCGGCGACGGCACCCTCGCCTTCACCGGCTCCACGATCTCGATGCTCGCCATCTGGGTTGCCGGCGGCGCCGTCGTCCTCGGTGGTGGCCTCCTGCTGGTCCGCGGCTCGGTCCGCCGCCAGCGCGAGTCCGTCTGAGTCGCAACGCACTGAACGAAGCCCCCGGAGCATCTGCTCCGGGGGCTTCGTCGTGCGCGGGGGCCGCTGTCAGCGACGCCGTGCCGCCCGGCTGAGCAGCAGCACCCCTGCCACGGCCCCCAGGACCGCCCCCACGCCGTTGGCGACGACGTCGTCGATGGTCGCGGTGCGGGCGGGCAGGAACAGCGCCTGGCCGGTCTCGATGCACGTGCTGACGACGAGCCCTGCGGCGATGGCGGCCCACCACCATCGCGCTCCGGTGAGCAGCACCACGAGCAGTCCGAGCGGCGCGAAGTAGACCACGTTCGCCAGGGACTCGACGGCGGCGTAGTCGATGCGCTCCGGCAGGCCGTGACGGTGCGCGGCTGCGAGGGCGCGGGTGAGCCACGGGCCTCCTGCGGCGTCGACGGGGGAGCCCCAGAACCCGACGAGCGCCAGGGCGACGCCGTAGGCGATCGCCAGCCCCGTCGCGAATCGACGGCTGCGCCAGGTGGCCGGGGCGCGGTAGTCGACGCGGGGCTTGTCGGAGGTCACGTGCCGACGCTAGCGAGTCGCGCCTCCAGGCAGGTGTCCGCACCATTTCGTCCCCCGATCGCGGCGATCCGGAAAACGAGTACCCCGATCCTGACGCTGTACCCCGGAAGTGCGACGCACCTGCCCGGAAATCCGGGGCTGCCCGATGGATGGCATTGACGAAACCCGTGAATCGACGGGCCTGGCTGGCGATCCCCTCGGCACTTCTCGTAGCGTTCTGGTGTCAGCAGATGTACCCCGGATCGTGAAGGAGAGCGACATGAGCATCACCGTGAACAACGCGACGCAGGCCGAGGTCACCCTCGACACCGACACCGTGGACACCATCGCGATCCTCGAAGCCGATGCAGCGCTCTCGACGCGTCCCAAGCGCGCCAAGGTCACCTGGGTGCAGGAGGACCAGGGCGAGTGGATCGCCGGCTACGGCGGGTACTTCGGCGGCAGCGTCGACAAGCGCGACGACCGCTACGTGGCCTCCGACACCTTCGGGCTCGTCGTGGGCGAGTTCTCCTCCCTCGAAGAGGCGCAGACCAAGCTCGAGGACCAGCTGCACGTCATGCTCCCGCCGGTGATCCGGCCGGTCGAGTGACGACAGCGGACACCGACATCACCGGCGTCGACCGCGACGCCCGCACCACCCAGCACGCAGCACAGCACGAAGGAGCAGGACCATGAGCACGACCGTCGCCCACCGCCAGCAGGCCGAGGTGACCCTGGACACCCAGACGATCGAGGTCATCGCCGAGATCGAGGCCCAGGTCGTCGCTCCCGTGCAGGCAGCCCCCGTCCGCATCTCGTGGGCCCAGGCCGACACGGGCCTGTGGGTCGCGAACTACGGCGGCTACTACGGCGGCACCGTCGACCGTCAGGGCAGCCACTTCTTCGTCGCCGACACCTTCGGTGAGTACGTCGGGGACTTCCGTTCCCTCGACGAGGCGAAGGCTCGCCTGGCCGAGCGCCTGCACGTGCTGCTGCCGGACGTCATCCGTCCGACCGCCTGATCCGCTGCTGATCGCTCCCTGATCCTCGAACCCCCGCCGGCCTGCCGGCGGGGGTTCTCCCGTGTGCCCGGGGCGCGATCGGACCGTGACGGGCGCGGTCAGGTGCCGGGCCGCGGCGTGGCCCCTGAACGAGTGGTCCCCCCTATTGGGGACCCCGGTTGTCCCCATCAGAACCCGAGGAACTGCCAGGATCAACCTGGCGCCAACGACCGTTCTCCCTGATCCTCCGGTCGGTTTCGGTGCCCGCATCGTCTCGACCCGAAAGTGATCATGCAGCGTACGAACCCGGGCACCGCTGTGCCCACCGACGGTCCCGACCGTCCTGCCGGCACCCCTGCCACCCGCCGACCCGGCCTGCGCGCGGTCGCCGTGCTCGGTGCGGCACTCCTGGTGGGCACCGGGCTGACCGCCACCTCGGCGGTCGTCGCGGCTGCGCCGGCCTCGGCCGTCAGCGCCACGAAGGACGGCGCCATGGTCTGCACCCCGCAGGAGACGCTGTACGCGGTCGACGGCACGGGCAAGGTCGTCGCGGTCGACATCAGCACCGGGGCCTCGCGGGGCACCACCGCCGACGTCACGAACCTCGGCACCGGCGCGAACAACGGTCTCGGCATCTCGCGCGAGGGCGTCTCGATGTTCGCGGCGTCGAACAACCAGACCGCGACCCTGCGGCAGTTCGACCCGAAGACCGGTGTCGCATCGGACCCGGTCGCGACGGACAAGACGCGCCCCGTCATCCGGGGCGCGGTCAACCCGGTGACGGGGATCTACTACTACGGCGACAACACCGGGTGGCTCGGCGCGTACGACCCGTCGACGGGCAAGTACCTCGGCCAGGTCGGTCAGATCGACGGGCTCACGAAGCGCAACGCCGCGGACACCGCGAACGCCAACGGTGACTTCGCGTTCAGCTCGCGCGGCCTGTTCTTCGTCGTCGCGGCGAACAAGGTCTACCGCGTCAACGTCGACCAGGTGCCGGCGACCGCGGGCACCACGGCGATGAGCACGACCGAGATCGCGACCCTGCCGGCGAGCACGAACAGCCCCGGCATCGCGTTCTCGTCCGACGGCTACCTCTACGTCTCGAACACCGTGACGACCAACAGCGTCGCGACGACCACGATCTACCAGCTCGACCCGACCTCGGGCAAGGAGGTCCGCAGCTTCCCCATCGTCGGCAACTACGCCGCGAGTGACCTGGCGAGCTGCAACTACGCCGACACCGTCACGGGTGCGGCGAGCGTCGACCAGCGCTGGAGCAGCGGCGACCAGTTCGCCCTGGCCATCAGCGGCGGCGGCATCGACCCGGCGACCGCGGGCGTCTCCGGCACCACGACCGGTTCCGCCACGGGCGTGCAGGCGCAGAAGGCAGGCGCCGTCCTGACGACGCCGAACAAGGAGTACACGGTCAAGCAGACCGCCGCGGGCACCACCGACCCGGCGAACTACGACACCACGTGGAAGGCGGTGGACCAGACGACCGGCACGACCGTCGCCAGCGGCACCGGCACCACGGGGACCTTCACGTTCCCGGCGGCCACCACCGCGGACGGCACGGACGTCCTGGTCACCTTCACGAACACGCTGAAGGCCACGCACGTCTCCACCAGCAGCGACACCGCCACGACCCCCACCGGCACGGCGCTCTCGGTGCCGGCCGCCTCGGGCGTGCTCGCGAACGACCGCGGCACCGGCCTGTCCGTCGTCTCGAACACCACGCCGGCGCACGGCACCGCCACGGTCGCCGCCGACGGCTCGTACACGTACACCCCGGCCGGCGGGTTCTCCGGCTCGGACACGTTCCAGTACACGGCGAAGGACTCCTCCGGGCAGACCTCGACCAGCACCGTGACCGTCACCGTCGCGCCGAAGGGCTCCGACGACGCGTACAGCGTGCACGCGGGCACCGTGCTCAAGGTGAACGCCGCGGACGGCGTCCTGACGAACGACCGCGGGTCCGACCTGACCCTGACCGGCAGCGGCCAGCCGTCGCACGGTCTGGTGAAGATCGGCCCCGACGGGTCGTTCTCCTACGGCGCCGACAAGGGGTACTCCGGCCCGGACTCGTTCACGTACACGGCGAAGGACGGCTCCGGCGAGACCGTCACCGCGACCGTGCGGCTCACCGTGCTGCCCACCGCGACGGCCGACGCCGTCGCCGCGACGGCCGGGTCGACGACGACCGGCAACGTGCTCGACAACGACCTGGGCACCGGCCTGACGGTCACCGGCAGCAGCGCCCCCGCCCACGGCTCGGCGACGGTGCGACCGGACGGCTCGTACTCGTACACCCCGGCACCCGGGTTCTCCGGCACCGACTCCTTCACGTACACCGTGACCGACGGCAGCGGCGGGACCGACACCGTCACGGTCACCGTGCAGGTCGCTCCGGCCGCACAGGACGACACCGTCAAGGTCGCCGCGGGTGGCACGGCCACCGCCGGCACCCGGGCGACCGGTGTGCTCGGCAACGACTCCGGCACCGGGCTCACCGTGGCGTCGAACACGTCCCCCTCGCACGGTGCGCTGACGCTCGACAAGGCCACCGGCACGTTCACCTACACACCGACCGACGGGTACTCCGGCCCCGACGCGTTCACCTACACGGCCGTCGACGGCTCCGGCTCGCCGAGCACCGCGACCGTCACCATCACGGTCAACCCGACCATCGGCGCCGACACCGCGTCGACCGACTCCGGCACCCCGTTGACGATCGACGTGCAGGGCAACGACCGTGGCTCGGACCTCGAGACCACGATCGTCACCGGTCCGTCCCACGGCACGGCCGTCGTCGCAGCGGACGGCTCGGTCGAGTACACGCCCACCGTCGGCGCGTCCGGCCCCGACTCGTTCACCTACACGGTGACCGACGGCAGCGGTGTCACCACCGGTGCGGCGACCGTCACGATCACCGTGCGACCCGTCGCGACCGCCGACACGGTGTCGACCCGGGCCGACGAGGCGCTGACGATCGACGCCGCCACCCTGACCGGCAACGACCGGGGCACGGGGCTGACCGTGACCGACGTGACCCCAGGCGGGGCCGCCGGCAACGGCACCGGCACCGGCACCGGCACCGGCGCCGGCACCGGCGAGACCGGCGCCGCCCGCGGCACCGTCACGCTCGACCGCGCCACCGGCCGCGTCGTCTACACCCCGGCCGACGGCTTCTCGGGCACGGACACCTTCACCTACACGGTGACCGACGCCGCCAGCCGCTCCACCACCGGCACGGTCACGGTCGTCGTCGGCCCATGGGCCACGGCCGACACCGCCACCGCCACGGCCGGCTCGACGCTGACCGTCGCGAAGGGCGACGGCGTGCTCGCGAACGACCGGGGCACCGGCCTGACCGCGACCGTCGACCAGCAGCCCGCACACGGCACGGTCGAGCTCGCGGCGAACGGCTCGTACATCTACACGCCGAAGGACGGCTTCTCGGGCACGGACACCTTCACCTACACGGCGACGGACCCCGCCGGCCGCACCACCACCGGCACCGTCACGGTCACGGTCCGCCCCGGCACGGAGCCCGACACCGTCACCGTCGCGGCGGGTGGCAGCACCACGGTCACCTCCGGCGCCCTGACGGGCAACGACCACGGCACCGGCCTGACCGTCGTGTCCGTCACCGACGGGAAGAACGGCACCGCGACCCGCAACGACGACGGCACGATCACGTACACGCCGAAGGACGGCTTCTCCGGCACGGACACCGTCACCTACACGGTGACGGACCCGTCGGGCGCCACGAACACCGGCACCCTGACGGTCACCGTCACCCCGGTCGCCGGCGGCGGTTCGACCTCGGCCGAGGCCGACGCCACCACCACCGTGCCGGCCGGCACCGGCCTGCTCGACGGTGCGAAGGGCACCGACCTGGCGGTCACCGACCACACGGAGCCCTCGCACGGCGAGGTCGCGGTCGACGAGGACGGCTCGTACACGTACAAGCCCGAGCCGGGCTACTCCGGCCCGGACGGGTTCGACTACACGGTCACCGACGGCTCCGGCACGACCACCACGGGCACCGTCACGATCGTCGTCGCCCCCAAGGCCGCAGCGGACACCGCGACGACGAGCGCCGCGACCCCGGTCGACGTCGCCGTCACCGGCAACGACTCGGGCACGAAGCTGGCCGTCACCGCGGTGTCGAAGCCCGGCCACGGCACCGCCACGATCACCGGCAGCACGACGGCCGGCGGAACCGACAGCGGCGCGACCGGCGCCAGCTCGGTCACGTACACGCCCGCCGACGGGTTCTCCGGCACGGACACGTTCACCTACACGGTGACCGACCCGACCGGCGGCACCGCGACGGCGACCGTCACCGTGACCGTCACGCCGACCGCGGTCGCCGACGCTCTGCGCACCGCGGCGAACACCGCGCTGCCGATCAGCGGCGCGACCCTGACCGGCAACGACCGCGGCACCGGCCTCGCCGTCACCGCGCACGGCCGCGCCGAGCACGGCACCGTGACCGAGGGCACCGAGCCCGGCTCGCTCGTCTACGCCCCGGCGAAGGGGTTCTCCGGTGCGGACACGTTCGAGTACACGGTGACCGACGGCGCCGGACGGACCTCGACCGCGACGGTCACGGTCGTCGTCGGCGTCGCCGCGGTCGACCACTGGCACACCATGTCGACGAACCGCAGCATGCGCATGTCCGCCGACAGGGGCGTGCTGGTCGGCGACTCCGGCCGTGGGCTCTGGGCCGCCATGGAGACGAAGCCGTTCAACGGGAAGCTCTCGCTCGAGAAGGACGGTTCGTACGTCTACACGCCCACGTCGAACTGGTCCGGCCGTGACTGGTTCACCTACTCGGCCAACGACTCCGACGGCACCGCGGCGTTCGCGCGCGTCATCATCGACGTCGCCCCGGTCGCGAAGGACGACAAGACGACGACCACGGCCGGCAAGACCGTCCGGGTCGCCGGCCACGGCGTGCTCGGCAACGACCACGGTGACGCCCTGACGGTCGTCGCGGTGGGTCAGGCCCGGCACGGCAAGGCCTCCATCGCCGCCGACGGCACGTTCGTCTACACCCCGGCGAAGGGCTTCTCGGGTACCGACACCGTCACGTACCGTGCGCAGGACTCGATGGAGCAGCAGGTCGACGCCACCGTCACGATCACGGTCGGCATCGCCGCAGCGGACGACACCGGGCACACCGTGTCCGGCACGCCCGTCGCCCGTGACGCCCGCCACGGTCTGCTCGCCGACGACCAGGGCACCGGCCTCACCGCGGCCCCGGCCCGGAAGCCCGCCCACGGCACCGTGACGATCCAGCGGAACGGCGCGTACGTCTACACCCCGGCCGCCGGCTTCACCGGCACGGACACCTTCACCTACACGGTGACGGACGCCTCGGGGCAGACGGCCACCGCCACCGCGACCATGACCGTGGTCGCCGCGGCGGTCGCCACCGACGACTCCGCCACCGGGATCGTCGGACACCGTGTCGTCGTGGATCCGCTCGACAACGACTCCGCCACCGGCGGCGCCACGTTCGAGTCGGGCACGCTGCACCTGCTCCACCCGGAGTCCGGCACACCGACCGACCGTGTGGTCGTCGCCGACCAGGGCACGTGGACCATCCGCGACGGCCGGGTCGTCTTCACCCCGCAGGACGGCTTCACCGGAACCACCTTCGTCGGTTACACCATCACCGACAGTGCGGGTCAGACGGTCACCGCGACCGTCACGGTCACGTTCCCGACCGGGCTCGCCGCGTTCGTCCACGGCACCGAGCTCGCCTTCACGGGCGTGACCGGACTGGTCGGTCTCGGGCTCGCGGCACTCGCGCTCATGCTGGCGGGCGTGCTCCTGGTGACCCGGCGACGGATCGCGGTCCGCGTCGTGCCGGGCATCCGCCGCAGCGCACGTCCGTAACGGGCACCGGACTGGAGGCCCGGATCACCGCAGCAGACCCGCTGCGGTGATCCGGGCCTCCTGTCCGCGCGCGGGGCGCGGCCGCCTACGCGACGGGCGCGATGAGCTGCGGTCCGTCGTTCCGCACGCTGTTCACCGTGCGGGAGACCTCGTACTGCGCAAGGCCAGCGGCCACCGTCAGCGACTCGTGGTCGAGCAGGGCCAGCAGGTCGTCGGCGTGCAGGTCGCCGCCGAGCCAGTCGTCGTAGCCGTCGGGCGTCAGGAACGCCGGCATGCGGTCGTGGACCTCGCCCGGGGCGACGTGGGCGTCACGGGTGATGATCGCGAGCGACAGGCGCCACTTGTCCGGGTCGCCCTCGGGCTTCGTGGGGTCGGGCCAGGCGCTCACGACGCCGGCCATCGCCAGGGCGCCGCCGGGTTCGTGCACGAAGTGGGGTTCCTTGCCGTCCTCGCGCACCACCCACTCGTAGTACCCCTGCGCCGGGACGATGCAGCGGTTCGTGGCGAAGGCCCGCTTGAACATGCCGCTCGTCGCGACCGTCTCGATGCGGGCGTTGATCGGCTTCGGGCGCTGCTTCTGGAAGTCCTTCGCCCAGCTCGGCACGAAGCCCCAGCTGATCTGCGGGAGCTCCCGTTCGCCGTGCCGCTGGCGGACGGCGTACACGGGGTCGGTCGGGGCGACGTTCCAGCTCGGGGCGAGGCCGGGGTGCACCTCGCCGGTGTCCTCGTCGACGTGCTCGGTCCGGGCGGCGAGCTCGCCCATGAGCTCGGGCAACAGATCGGCCGTGGTGTCGGAGACGACGAACCTTCCACACATGTGCCCAGTGTGCCCGTCGCCGCCGACAGTGGTGCGCGTCGGGGTGCGCCGTTCACGCTTCGTGAGCAGGAATGGTCGAGTGCCCCACAGCGACTCGACCGCTTCTGCTCACGAAGTGGGGCGGGCGGGGGTCTCGGGTGCGGGCGTCTCCGGGACCGGGTCGAGGGACTCGGCGGCCAGGCGGGCGCGTTCGGAGCGGCCGAGGCGGACGACGTACTCCGACAGCCCGATTGCGTGGACCGCGATCCAGAGCACGTGGAACCAGGTGGCGAGCCCGAGGACGAACACCCCGAGGACAGCAACGAGAGCCGAACCGAGCAACGGTGCGGCCCGGGCGAGCGTGCCGATCAGCCCCCGCCGCAGCAGGACCGTGTCGGTGCGGACGACGTCGCGGTGCTCCGGCCGGACCGGCACCGGACGACGCTGCACGTAGAGCTGCGTGGCGCCCCGCGCGGCGAGCTGCCACGAGGGCCGCACCTGCCGACCGTTGATCGTGGTCGAGGGGTCCGGCGGCTGCCACGTCGGGATGCACGCGAAGGTGAGCAGTCCGACGCCGAGCGTCAGCAGCACCATCGCGACCACGCCGCGGACCGGGGCGGTCCCCGTCCAGTCGACCCGCGCCTCCAGGACGGCCATGCCGACCAGCGCGACGACCGCCGCGAACCCGGACCACCGGGCAGCGCGACGGACGCGTGCCGGATCCAGCACGTCCGTGACGTGCCGGCGGAAGACCTGCCACCCGAGCGTGAACATCCATCATGTCTACCTGCTGAGGGTGCCGCGTGCCCGGACGCTCGCCTCCGCCGCCTCCACCCGGACACGCCCGAGCGCTCCCCGCCCGGAGCCACCGCACCCGCGACGTGGTGCTGCCGCTCAGGATTCGTCCAGGCGAGCACGGTGACCTCGGACCATGAGTCTCGACATCGTCTACACCGCCGCTGCCCACGCCACCGGAGGCGGCCGCGACGGACACGTCCGCAGCGAGGACGACCGGCTCGACCTCGACACCCGCCCGCCCAAGGAGATGGGCGGCAGCGGCGAGGGCACGAACCCCGAGCAGCTCTTCGCCGCCGGGTACGCCGCGTGCTTCCTCGGTGCCCTGCACGCCGCCGGCAAGGAGCTCGAGGTCGACACCACCGGCGCCGAGGTCTCCGCCGAGGTCGGCATCGGCGGCACCGGCAACGGCGCCTTCGGTCTCGCGGTCGAACTCGACGTCTACGCCCCGAACGCCCCGCAGGAGCAGCGCCAGCGCCTGGCCGAGCGTGCACACGAGATCTGCCCGTACTCGAACGCCACCCGCGGCAACATCACCGTCACGCTGTCCATCGTCGACTAGCGTTCGGCCGGTGGTCACCGACACGACGCGCTGCCCCTGCCTGAGCGGCAACCCCTACGGGGAGTGCTGCGGCCCCCTGCATGCCGGGGCCGTGGCGCCGACCGCGGAACGGCTCATGCGCTCCCGCTTCAGCGCCTTCGCGCTGGGCCTGCCGGAGTACCTGCTGCTCACCTGGCACCCGCGCACCCGCCCCGCGGGTCTCGAGTTGGACCCGACCCAGCGCTGGACCCGGTTGGACGTGCTGGCGACCACCTCGGGAGGCCCGTTCGACTCCCACGGCACCGTCACGTTCCGCGCGTGGTGGCGTTCCGACGACGAGCGCGGCACGCTCGAGGAGACGAGCGACTTCGTCCGCGAGCAGGGACGATGGTTCTACGTGGACGGCGTGGTCGCCTGACGACTGCGCACCACGCCAGCTGACAGGAGCCCACATGCCCGCACGTGACCTCACCCGCTTCGGCGACCGGACCACGGCCGCCGAGGTCGTCGACGGCCTCGACCTGTCGGGGCGCACGGCGATCGTCACCGGTGCTGCGTCCGGCATCGGCGTGGAGACCTCCCGAGCGCTCGCCGGAGCCGGGGCGCGCGTGACGCTCGCGGTGCGGGACGTCGATGCCGGCCGACGGGTGGCGGACGACATCGCCCGGACGACGGGGACGGAAGCGCCGGCCGTCGTCGAGCTGCACCTGGACCGTCCGGCTTCCGTCGAGGCCTTCACCGCAGCGTGGTCGGGGCCGCTCGACGTGCTCGTCGCCAATGCGGGCATCATGGACGCGCCCGAGTCGTACACGCCCGCCGGGTGGGAGTCACACTTCGCGACCAACCACCTCGGGCACTTCGCCCTCGCGCTCGGGCTGCACGACTCCTTGGCTGCCTCGGGTTCGGCACGGATCGTCTCGGTGTCGTCGAGCGGACACGGTGGTTCGCCCGTCGTGTTCGACGACCTGTTCTTCCGCCGGCGTCGCTACGAGCCCGGACTCGCGTACGGGCAGTCGAAGACCGCCAACGTGCTGTTCGCCGTCGCTGCCAGCCGCCGGTGGGCCGCCGACGGCATCACCGCGAACGCCCTCATGCCCGGCGGGATCTGGACCGGGCTGCAGAAGCACTGGGACCCGGAGGTCCTGGCCGCCACGAAGATCGCCGCGGCCGACGCCGTGAAGTCCCCGGAGCAGGGAGCCGCGACTTCGGTCCTGCTCGCCACCGCACCGGAACTCGACGGGGTCACGGGTCGGTACTTCGAGGACTGCCACGAAGCAGCGGTGGTGGAGCGGATCGAGGACGGCCTGCACGGCGTGCTGCCCTGGGCACTCGATCCTGACCAGGCCGATCGGCTGTGGGACGTCTCCGTCGCGCTGCTCGACGCCGAGGCGCGGTCCCGCGGCTGATCGAGGGTTGCCGGCGCCGGCTAGCTGCCGATCACGGCGGGCAGGTCGACCGCGGTGCGCATCGCCCGGCGGACCCCGGCCTCGTCGGGGAGCAGCTCGTCCTCGTCACCGGTCAGGAAGAACCGGATCTGCCCGATCGCCTGCTCGGTGAGCATGTCGAGGCCGTTCAGCACGCGGCCCCCGGCGTCGGTCCAGCGGCTGGCGACCACGGTGGGCCACGGTTCGTAGGCGACGTCGAACAGGACGGCGTCCGGCCCCGACGGACGGAACTCGAGCGGGTCGGCGGCGCCGCCAGGCAGTGTCGAGAGGACGAACCCGTGGTGCGTGCCGGCGAGCTCGGTCAGGGGGTGCACCTCGAGCGTGACCCCGAGCCGGACGGCCAGGTCGACCAGCGCGCGCGTCTTCGCGGGGTCACGGACGAACACCCGGACGAGCGACGCCCCGAGCCGCACGGCAGCGGTCAGGGCGCTCGCCGCAGTGGCTCCGCCGCCCAGGATCGTGGCCTCGCCGGGCAGGTGTCCGAGTGCCTCGACCGGGCGGACGAGCCCCTGCACGTCGGTGTTGGCGCCGGCTCGGACGAGCGTGGAGCCCTCGAGGCGGAACGCGACCGTGTTGGCGACCCCGAGTTCGTCGACGAGCGGGGTGGTGCGGTCGAGCAGCGGCAGGACCTCGCGCTTGAGCGGCATCGTGAGGCTCAGGCCACGCCATTCCGGACCCAGCCCCGCGACGAACGCGGCGAGCTCGCCGGACGCAACCTCGTGCCTCCCGTAGGTGAAGGGCAGGTCGAGCGCATCGTAGGCCGCTGCGTGGAGCGTGGGCGAGAGCGAGTGCGCGATGGGGGAGCCGAGCACCGCGAGGTGCGTGCGGCCTGGATCGGTGAACGCCACGGTCACCCAGCCTAGCCAGCCGTGTTCCTGAGCACCCCGTTAGGTTAGGCTACCCTTCGTGAACCGTTCTCCCTTGCGTCTCCGACGCGTGCTCGCCGCAGCCGGCGCCGTCGTCGCAGCGTCCCTCGTCCTCGCCGGCTGTGCGTCCGGCTCCGGCTCCTCGACCGACTCGGCGTCGTCGGGGTCGTCCGACGCCGCGTTCCCGGTCTCGATCACGACCGGCCTCGGCACCACCACCATCGAGTCGGCACCGAAGCGCGTCGTCGCGCTCGGGTGGGGCGACGCCGAGACCGCGCTCGAGCTCGGCGTGCAGCCGGTCGGTGCGAGCGACTGGCTCGCCTTCGGCGGCGACGGTGTCGGTCCGTGGCTCAAGGGTGCGTACGACAAGTCGCCGAAGATCATCCAGACGCTCGAGCCGAGCTACGAGGACATCCTCAAGCTCAACCCCGACGTCATCCTCGACGTGAAGTCCTCGGGCGACAAGGAGCGGTACGACAAGCTCTCCGCGATCGCGCCGACCGTGGCGATCCCGAAGGGCGGCGCGAACTACCTCGCCTCGACCGAGCAGCAGACGACCATGATCGCGAAGGCGCTCGGCAAGGAGTCCGAGGGCAAGAAGCTGCTCTCCGGCCTCGACGACGCCTACGCCGCCGCACGCAAGGCGCACCCGGACTTCGAAGGCAAGACCGCCGTCGTCGGTGCGTACAGCTCCGAGGGCTTCGGGGCGTACGCCTCCACCGACAGCCGTTCGACCTTCATGCGGAACCTGGGCTTCGAGATCCCGAAGGCCATCGACGAACAGGCCGGCAAGGAGTTCTCCGTGCACCTGTCCGACGAGAACCTCGACCTGCTCGACGCCGACCTGACGCTGATCCTGCCGATCTACGTCGACGCGTCAGAGGCCTCGTCGAACAAGCTGTTCCAGAAGGTGCCGTCGGTCGAGGCCGGGCACGCGATCGTCTTCGACGACAAGGACGTCTCGTCGGCGTTCTCGATGGGCACCACAGCCGCGATCGAGTGGGCGCTCGACAAGCTGCCGGCGCAGTTCGAGGAGAAGCTCGGCTAGGGCTGGTCGTCGCTGCTGGCCGGTTCCGCTGGTCAGCACCACGAAAGCGACAGGGTGCCGCCGATGTCCGGTGGCACCCTGTCGCTTTCGCAGTTCGGGGGAGGGGAAGCGGGGCTAGACGCCGATGGTGGAGCCCAGCAGCGCGAAGAGCAGCGCGATCAGGGGGAGCGTGCCCTGCTTGAACGCGGAGTTGACGTACTTGCGACCCGAGCCGAGCAGGATCACCGCGGCACCGAGCATGCTCGCCGTCGAGAACACCACGAGGGTCCAGCCGCTCACGGTGTTGCCGGCCAGCACGAGCACGACGCCGAGGATGGCCCCGATCGCCAGGAACAGGTTGTAGAAGCCCTGGTTGAAGGCGAGCGAGCGGGTCGCCACGGCTTCGGTCTCGGAAGCGATGCCGAAGATCCGGCGCGCTTGCGGACTGGTCCAGATGACCGATTCGAGGAAGAAGATGTACACGTGGATGAGGCCCGCGAGGACCGCACAGACGCCCGAGATCACCAGCAGGACCGACATGTGCACATTCTCGCAGCAGCGGGCCGGGTTCTGCTGCACGTCCGCCAGTAGGCTCGGACCATGAACGACGACGTCACCCCGACCGAGGCCGACGCGAGCGCCGTCGCCGAACTGCGGAGCATCCGGCAGAGCATCGACAACATCGACGCCGCCGTCATCCACATGCTCGCGGAGCGTTTCAAGTACACGCAGCGCGTGGGGCACCTGAAGGCCGAGTCGGGCATGCCGGCCGCCGACCCGGACCGCGAACGGATCCAGGTCGCACGGCTCCGGTCGCTCGCCGCCGACTCCCACCTCGACCCTGCCTTCGCCGAGAAGTTCCTCAACTTCATCGTCGCCGAGGTCATCCACCACCACGAGCGCATCGCGGGCCGCGACGAATGAGCGCCGAGCTGCCGTCGCTGCTCATCGGGTCGTACACGGCGACCGGCGGCGGGAACGCCACGGGCATCTCGCTGGTCGACGCCGGACCGATCGGAGCCGTCCCGGCACCCCGGACCGTCGCGGTGCTCGACGACCCCTCGTTCCTCGCCGTCTCGGGTGACCGGGTCTACGCGGTCTCCGAGACGAACGACGGCGCCGTGTCGGCCTTCCGGCTGCAGGGTGGCGCACTCGAGCACCTGTGGGACGCCCCCGCCGGCGGAGACGCCCCGTGCCACGTGCGGGTCGACCCCTCGGGCGTGCTCGTCGTCACGAACTACGTCTCCGGTACGGTCACGGCGATCTCCCTCGCCCCGGCCGAGTCGCACGCCGCCTCGGTGACCGCCAGCGACGGCGTGGTGCTGCACGGGGACGCTGACCAGCGCTCCGTGCCGGCCGAAGCCGTCGCGGTCGCCGTGCTGCCCGACGCCACGGGTCCTGACGACGACCGCCAGGACGGCCCGCACGCCCACCAGTCGATCGCCACCCCGGACGGCACGGTGCTCGTCGCCGACCTCGGCGGCGATGCCCTGCACGAGTTCCGCGTCGCGGTGTCGGCCGACGGGGTCCCCGCGATCGAGGCACTCCGCGTGCACCACGTGACACCCGGCGCCGGCCCGAGGCACATGGCTTGGATCGACGGTGACCTGCTCGTCGCCGGTGAACTCGACGGGCACGTGCACCGCCTGCGCCGTGACGACTCCGGGTCGTTCCTGACGATCGCTGCCGTGCCCACGTTCGACGGTGCCGTGGGGGAGTCGCTGCTCAGCCACATCGAGGTCGACGAGGCCGGCCGCGCGTACGTGGCGGTGCGCGGGCGCGACCTGCTCGTGGTGCTCGACGCACGTGACGGCGGGCTCGCGGTCGTCGCGTCGGTGCCCTGCGGTGGAGTCTGGCCGCGGCACTTCGCGCGGGTGCCCGGGTTCGTCCTGGTGGCGAACCAGATGTCCGACGCCGTTGCCGTCCTGCCGCTCGACGCCGAGGGCATGCCCGGCGAGGCCGTCGCGCAGATCCCGGTCGGCACCCCGAGCTGCGTCGTCCCGCTCTGACGCCGGGACCAGCCGGCTAGAACTCGATCAGGTTCTCGAACGGGCGACCCTCGGCCAGGGCGGCGACCTGCTTTCGCATGAGTTCGATCGACCGCGGCACGCTCAGGTCGGTGTTGCCGCCGACGTGCGGGGTCAGCACGGTGTTCGGCGTCGTCCAGAGCGGGTGTCCGGCGGGCAGGGGCTCCGGGTCGGTGACGTCGAGGGCCGCGAAGAGCCGCTCCGACCGCAGCTCGGCGACCAGGGCGTCCGTGTCGACGACCTTGCCGCGCGCCACGTTCACCACGAGGGCGCCGTCCGGCAGTGCCCCGAGCAGCTCCGCGTCGACCAGGCGTTCGGTCTCGGCGGTGAGCGGCGCGATGAGCACGAGCACGTCGGTCGCCGGGGCGAGTTCGGGCAGCTCGCCGAACGCGTGCACGTGCCGGCCGTCCTGCTCGCGAGCGGTCCGGGCGACCACCGTCACCTCGGTGCGGAACGCCTCGAACCGGGTGGCGATCGCGGACCCGATCGCCCCGTAACCGACGACGGTCACCCGGCGGTCGGCGAGCGATCGGGTCTCGCGGGCGTCCCAGACGCCGTTGGCACGGTCGACCTGGAACGCCGAGATCTCACGGAGCGACGTCAGCGCGAGACCGACCGCGAGCTCGGCGGTCTCGTCGTCGTGGATGCCGCGACCGTTCGCCAGCTGCGCGTGACCCGGCACGTGCGGGACGGCGTGCTCGTACCCGGCGCTCGGCAGCTGCAGCAGCTGGAGCTCGGGCAGGTCGTGCACGAACTGCCAGCGGTGCCGCCCCTCGAAGTAGAACGGCAGGAACGTGATCGCGACGTCGTCCGGGCGACCGTACGGCGACTCGACGTCCCAGACGTCCAGCTCGATGCCGTCCGGCACGGGGCCGAACCGGTCGACGAGCTCGGCGAAGGGCAGGGTGACGATCGGCATCCGCGAGCCGGGCCTAGGCGTCGGTGCGCGGCGAGAAGGCACCGTCGGAGTCGAGCGGCCCGCGGCCGACGTACCCCTCGGTGACGTCCTCGACGATCACGTCGCCGAAACGGGCCGGCAGCGTCGCGGCGTGGGTGCCGCGCAGCTCGTCGACCGTGGCCTCGAACGCGCCCTGGACCTCGAGCGTGCTCGACGTCGCGTCGGTCACGCCGATGCGCAGCACCGGGAAGCCCCGGCCGTCGCACATGCCCTGGAACCGCACGTCGTCCTCGCGGCGGACGGTCACGATCACGCGACCGGTCGACTCGGAGAACAGGGCCGTCGCGGTGTCGATGCCGTCGCGGGTCTCGAGCTCGTCGAGGACCACGCGGGCGCCGATGCCGAAGCGGAGCACCGACTCGGCGAGGGACTGGCCGAGGCCGCCGTCCGCCAGGTCGTGCGCGCTGGTGAGCAGCTGCTCGCCGGACGCCGCGTACAGCAGCTCGGCGAGGGCCTTCTCGCGCTCGAGGTCGACCGCCGGCGGACGCCCGCCCAGGTGCCCGTGCACGGTGCCGGCCCACGCGGAACCGTCGAGCTCGAGGCTCGTGGTGCCGAGCAGGTAGATGTTGTGGCCGTCGTCCTGCCACCCCGACGGCACGCGCTTGGCGACGTCGTCGATGATGCCGAGCACGCCGACGACGGGCGTCGGGTGGATGGGGGTCGAGCCGGTCTGGTTGTAGAACGACACGTTGCCGCCGGTGACCGGGATGCCGAGCTCCATGCAGCCGTCGGCCAGGCCCTCGACCGCCTCGGAGAACTGCCACATGACCTCCGGGTTCTCGGGGGAGCCGAAGTTCAGGCAGTCGGTGACGGCGGCGGGGACGGCACCGGTGACGGCGACGTTGCGGTAGGCCTCGGCCAGGGCCAGACGTGCACCCTGCTTCGGGTCGAGCTGGCAGTAGCGGCCGTTCGCGTCGGTGGCGATGGCGACACCGAGCCCCGTTTCCTCGTCGACGCGGATCATGCCGCCGTCGTCGGGGAAGGACAGCGCGGTGTTGCCGAGCACGTAGGTGTCGTACTGGTTCGTGACCCAGTTCTTCGACGCCAGGTTCGGCGAACCGAGCAGGCTGAGGAACTGTGCCTTCAGCGCGGGGCCGTCAGCGGGTCGGTCGAGCGAGGCGGCGGTGTCGGCCTGCAGCGCGTCGATCCAGGTCGGGTAGGCGACCGGGCGGTCGTAGACCGGGCCGTCGACGGCGACGGTGCGCGGGTCGACGTTCACGATCTCCTGGCCCTGCCAGTCGATGACGAGTCGGCCGGTGCCGGTGACCTCGCCCAGCACGCTGGTCTCGACCTCCCACTTGCCGACGACGCTCAGGAACTCATCGAGCTTGTCGGGGCGGACGACCGCCATCATGCGCTCCTGGCTCTCCGACATCAGGATCTCTTCGGCGGTGAGCGTGGGGTCGCGGAGCAGGACGTCGTCGAGCGAGATGTGCATGCCGCCGTCACCGTTGCTCGCGAGCTCCGAGGTGGCGCAGGAGATGCCCGCGGCGCCGAGGTCCTGGATGCCCTCGACCAGGTCCTTCTGGAACAGCTCGAGGCAGCACTCGATCAGGACCTTCTCGGCGAAGGGGTCGCCGACCTGCACGGCCGGACGCTTGGTCGGGCCACCCTCGGTGAAGGTGTCGGACGCCAGGATCGACGCGCCGCCGATGCCGTCGCCACCGGTGCGGGCGCCGAACAGGACGACCTTGTTGCCGGCACCGGACGCGTTCGCCAGGTGCAGGTCCTCGTGGCGGAGCACGCCGACCGCGAGGGCGTTGACCAGCGGGTTGCCCTGGTACACCGGGTCGAAGTAGGTCTCGCCGCCGATGTTCGGCAGGCCGAGGCAGTTGCCGTAGAACGAGATGCCGCCGACGACGCCGTGCACGACGCGTGCGGTGTCCTCGTGGTCGATCGCACCGAAGCGGAGCTGGTCCATCACGGCGACGGGGCGGGCGCCCATCGAGATGATGTCGCGGACGATGCCGCCGACACCGGTGGCCGCGCCCTGGTAGGGCTCGACGTAGGACGGGTGGTTGTGCGACTCGACCTTGAAGGTCACCGCCCAGCCGTTGCCGACGTCGACGACACCGGCGTTCTCGCCCATGCCGACCATCAGGTTCTTCGTCATCTCCGGCGTGACCTTCTTGCCGAACTGACGGAGGTAGTTCTTCGAGGACTTGTAGGAGCAGTGCTCGCTCCACATCACCGAGTACATCGCCAGCTCGCCCGAGGTGGGGCGGCGGCCGAGGATCTCCTTGATGCGGGCGTACTCGTCCGGCTTCAGGCCCAGCGCGTCGTACGGCTGCTCCTTGTCGGGGGTGGCTGCCGCGTCCTGCACGGTGTCGGGCTTCGGGCGAACGGGTGTCGTCACGGTGTCGTTGTTCCCTGTCACTTGACGAGCGCGTGCTCGATCACGGAGGTGAAGAAGGTCAGGCCGTCGGTGCCCGAGGCCATCGCAGCGGGGGTGTCCGGGCCGAAGCCGGCCTCGGTCGCGTGCTCGGGGTGCGGCATCAGGCCGACGACGTTGCCGCGCTCGTTCGAGACGCCGGCGATGTCGTCGATGGAGCCGTTCGGGTTCACGCCGACGTAGCGGAACACGACCTGGCCGTTGTCCTCGATGCGCTTGATGGTGTCGGCGTCCGCGACGAAGCGGCCATCGGCGTTCTTCAGCGGGATGGTGATCTCCTGCTGGGCGCTGAAGCCGGAGGTCCAGGCGGTCGCGGTGGTCTCGACGCGGAGCTTCTGGTCGCGGCGGATGAACTGCTGGTGCGCGTTGCGGGTGTGCGCGCCGGGGACCAGACGGGCCTCGGCCAGCATCTGGAAACCGTTGCAGATGCCGAGCACGGGCATGCCCTTGCCGGCGGCGTCGATGACCTCGGCCATGATCGGGGCCTTCGCGGCGATCGCGCCGGCACGCAGGTAGTCGCCGTACGAGAACCCTCCGGGCAGCACGATGGCGTCGACGCCCTGCAGGTCGTGGTCGCCGTGCCACAGGGCGACGGGGTCGGCGCCGGCGAGACGGACGGCGCGCTGGGCGTCGCGGTCGTCGAGCGAGCCGGGGAACGTGATGACGCCGATGCGCATCCGGGTCACTGGCCTTCGACGGTCACGGACACGACGTCCTCGATGACCGCGTTCGAGAAGACGTCGGCCGCGATGTCACGGACCTCGGCGAGCTTGGCGTCGTCGACGGGGCCGTCGACGGTCACCTCGAAGCGCTTGCCGATGCGGACGTTGGTCAGGTCGGCCTTGCCGAGGCGGGCCAGGGCGTTGCCCACGGCCTTCCCCTGGGGGTCGAGGATCTCGGCCTTGGGCATGACCTCGACGACGATCGTTGGCACGTGTTCTCTCCAGCACTTCAGGGGTGGGGGGACGCGACCAGTCTACGGGGCGCGCGCGACACGCCGGGACGGCCCCGGGCCTCCAGGCGGGCCCTTGCTGTGCGTTTGCTCACGTCTGTTCCAACGCGTATATTCCAAGCCGAATAGTCAACAACGAACAAGCGGACTGGAGGCACGTGTGCCGTCGCTCACGCCACTCGCGTTCGCCGCGCTCGGGCTCCTGGCCGAGGGGCCGACGCATCCCTACGAGATGTTCCAGACGATGACGCACCGCCGGGACGGCCGGAACGTCAAGGTCCGGCCCGGCACCCTGTACCACCAGGTCGGCCGCCTGGTGGAGCTCGGCCTCGCCGAGGTCGTCGGGACCGACCGGGCGGGCAACCGTCCGGAACGCACCACCTACGCCATCACGGACGACGGGTGGACGGCCCTGCACGACGGGCTCGTCCGGCTGATCGCCGAACCGGCCGAGGAGTACCCCGTCTTCCACCTGGCCGTCGCCGAGATCGAGAACCTGTCGGTCGACGAGGCCGAGTCCGCCCTCCGGGCGCGGGCCGTCGCACTCCGGGCCCAGCGCGACGAGGCGGACGAGATCCTCGGGGTCGTCCGTGCGAAGGACCTGCCCGAGCGGTACTGGCTCGACGTGTCGTACGTGCGTGCCATGCTCACGACGCAGATCGAGTGGCTCGCCGCCACGGCCGACCGGATCGCCGCCGGCCACATCTCCTGGGACGCCTCCGTCGCGTCCGCAGACACCACCACGAACAGCAAGGAAACCACTCGATGACCACCGTCACGCCTCCGCGGACGACCGAGAAGAAGCCGTGGCCTGCCCTGTGGGCACTCGTCGTCGGGTTCTTCATGATCCTCGTCGACTCGACCATCGTGTCGGTCGCCACCCCCACCATCGCCCAGAAGCTCGACGCGGACATCAACTCCGTGATCTGGGTGACGAGCGCCTACCTGCTCGCCTACGCCGTGCCGCTGCTCATCACCGGCCGGCTCGGCGACCGCTTCGGCCCGAAGGTCATGTACCAGATCGGCCTCGTGGTCTTCACGCTCGCCAGCCTGTGGTGCGGCCTGGCCGGCTCGATCGAGGTGCTGATCGTCGCCCGCGTCGTGCAGGGCCTCGGCGCCGCCATGATGAGCCCGCAGACCATGTCGGTCATCACGCGCATCTTCCCGCCGCAGAACCGCGGCGCGGCCATGGGCCTCTGGGGCGCCGTCGCCGGTGTCGCGTCGCTCGTCGGCCCGATCGTGGGCGGCCTGCTCGTCGACGGCTTCGGCTGGGAGTGGATCTTCTTCGTGAACGTCCCCGTCGGTGTCGTGGCGTTCGTGCTCGCGCAGCGCTTCGTGCCGTCGTTCGAGCGTCACGGACACCGCTTCGACTACCTCGGCATCTTCCTGTCGGCAGCGGGCCTGTTCCTGCTCGTCTTCGGCATCCAGGAAGGCGAGACCTACGACTGGGGCGTCATCGCGGGCCCGATCTCGGTGTGGTCGCTCATCATCGTCGGCCTCGTGGTGCTCGCCGGCTTCGTCGTCTGGCAGGGCGTGCAGAAGGGCGAGCCGCTGCTGCCGCTCGGCCTGTTCAAGGACCGCAACTTCACGCTGGCCAACGTCGCCATCACCGCCGTCGGTGTCGCGATCGCCTCGTTCGCGCTGCCGATCATGCTGTGGGCCCAGGACGTCCTGCGCTTCTCGCCGACCCAGGCCGCACTGCTCCTCGTGCCGCAGGCCGTGCTGTCCGCCGCACTCGCGCCGATCGTCGGCAAGAACCTGAACCGCTGGAACCCGCGCTGGGTCGCCTCGTTCGGGCTCGCCTGCTTCTCGGTCGGCCTGTTCTGGTTCGGCGCCCTGCTGTCGAGCGGTGCCGAGTGGGGCTGGGTGCTCCTGCCGAGCGCGCTCCTCGGCCTCGCCAACGCCTGCATGTGGGGACCGCTGTCCGTCTCGGCGACACGCAACCTGCCGCCGAAGCTGGCCGGTGCCGGCTCGGGTGTCTACAACACCACGCGCCAGATCGGTGCCGTGCTCGGTTCCGCCGGCATCGCCGCCCTGATGGAGGCCCGGATCACGGCGAACTTCCCGGCGTCGTCCGGTGGGGCCACGGCCGGTGGCGCGGAGCAGCAGGTCGGCGCACTGCCGGGCTTCCTGCTCGAGCCGTTCTCCAAGGCCATGGGTGAGTCGCTCTACCTGCCGGCGATCGTGCTCATCGTGGCCATCGTCGCGGCGCTGTTCCTGGCGAAGCCGAAGCAGACCGTCGCCTGGCAGCAGACCGGCTCGGTGACCACGCAGCCCGACGCCGAGCCCGCGGGGGCCCCGTCGAAGTAGGGCACGAGCGCACTTCGTGAGCAGGAATGGTCGGGTCGCCTTCGGGTACCCGACCATTGCTGCTCACGAAGTGGAACGCGGGACATCACGACGCTCAGCGGCGGCGCTGCAGGTGCGCTCGGGTCAGCTCGTCCATCTGTTCGTCGGTCAGGGCGTCGACGGCCCGAGCCTCGCGGCGGTCGGTCCGCTGCCACCGGATGAACAGGGCGACGAGCACGGGGATGTCCGCCACCTCGGCGATGAACCACAGCAGGTCGCCCGCCAGGTGCTGGTCCTGCAGCGGCGACGGGTACCAGGCCCGCCCGACCACCGGCACGAGGGACCCGTCGAGCACGTGGTTCGTGATCCGCAGCACGATGCCGGGCACCGCGTCGACGACGAGCTCGACGAACGCCAGCAGGAACTCGGCCGTGGCGAACGTCGACGAGACGAGCACGCCGACCTCGGACAGGGGCGCGAGCAGGCCGAACCCGAGCGCCGGCACGGCCACGGTGATGACGGCGGCCCACGCGGGGGACTCCCGGATCACCGCCGAGAACGGGGTGAGCAGGACGGCGAACAGCGCGAGCGCGACCAGCGGCGCGACGATCGCGTTGCCGAGCAGGCGCACCGGACGTGACCCCATGACCGCGTCGGCGACCTGCGCGAGGCGAGCCGGGCCTCCGATCCGGAGCAGTGCGACGGGCGCACCGAGCGCGGCGAAGGTGGGGACCGCGAAGAACAGCAGGGCGGCCCGCAGGACGAAGGCCCAGCGCAACCGCTCGTCGTCGACGCCGACGATGCCGAACTGCAGGACGCCGAACAGCACGAGCGCCGTGGCGAAGGCGAGCGTGCGCCACCACGGCCACCGGGCACCCCGTCGAGCCGCGCCGACGACCCACCGGCCGTAGGCGACCGCGGCGACGACGAGGAGCACCGCCGCCAGTGGATCGAACCGCCAGGTGCTCCAGAACTCGGGTGTCGACGGCGTGGGGAGCCTCCTGGGGATCAGGCGGACTCGTCCTTCGCGCCGCCGGAACCATCCTCCGTCCGCCCGACGTCCGGCGGGGGTCCGTCGTGGCCCCGCGTCGGTGAGAACCGGTTCAGATCCGGGCGACC
This sequence comes from Curtobacterium sp. UNCCL17, assembly GCF_000686685.1. Taxonomy (NCBI): domain Bacteria; kingdom Bacillati; phylum Actinomycetota; class Actinomycetes; order Micrococcales; family Microbacteriaceae; genus Curtobacterium; species Curtobacterium sp. UNCCL17. The sequence continues at coordinate 61,824 of NZ_JMLI01000022.1, forward strand.
CCGCGTGCCGGAACGGTCCGCGACAGCAGCCAGACGCCCACCGGCACGGCCACGGCACCGACGAGCGCGACGCCGAACGACAGGTGCAGCTGCATCACGAGGAACGCCGGGCCGATCGTGCAGAGCGCGGCGAACGCGACGACCGGCCACGACGGACGGTCGGCCGACGGCAGCAGCCGGGGGAGCGGCCGGTCGAACCAGCGCAGGGCCCTGGCCACCCCGATCGCGACGGCGAGCACCACCACGAGTGCGACGATGCGCGACGCCCACCACGGACCGGAGCCCGGCGCCGGGAACGGCACCCCGACGAGCAGGGCGACGCCGTTCAGCGCGATGAACAGCGGCAGGTGCCACAGGTAGATGGTCATGCCGTCGCGGCCGAGGACGAACACGGCCCCGAGTGCGGCCCGCGTGCGCATGAGCCTGGTGAGCGGAGCGTGCACGAGCTGGACCAGGCAGGCCTGCGCGATCGCCAGGAACGCCAGCGGGAGCATCGGCGGGTTGAGGTCCTGCAGCATGTCCGGTGCCCAGAGCCCGACCGAGGTCATCGGCACGAGCACGGCGTACGCGGCGACGGCGATGCCGAGCAGGAGCACCTTCGACCGGCGAGCGAACCAGCCGTCGGCCCACAGGAAGCCGAGCTGCTGCGCGAAGAGCCACACCGGGCCCAGGTTCAGCAGCCCGACCTCGGCGACCCCGGTGGCCAGACGGACGGCGTCCACCGCCCCGGCGAGCACGAGCAGCACGGCAAGGGTGGCCCACGGTGCTCGCTCGTGCAGGCGCATCATCACGGGCACGCAGCACTGGGTGATGCCGTAGGCGGCCAGGAACCAGAGCGGCGAACCGATGCCGAACGCGACCTCGGCCAGGAGTTCCGGCGGCGTCCCAGCGGCCGTGGCGACCCCGAGCCCGAGCGCGAGGAACACGAACAGCGGCACCGCGGGCCGGAACAGCCGCACCAGGCGGGTGGCCAGGTAGTCGCGGGCGGGGCTCGGCGCGCCACGGGCGACGGTGCTGCGCCAGCCGACGGCGCTCGCGAACCCGCCGACCACGAAGAACAGCGGCATCACCTGCCCGACCCAGGTGGCGGCGACGTACCAGGGGAGTTCCTGCAGCGGGCTCGTGACCCGCACCCCCTGGTCATCGGCGGCGACGCCGACCATCGTGACGTGCACGATGACGACGAGGACGACGCAGGCCGTCCGGATGAGGTCGACGACCAGGTCCCGCTTCGCGATGATCCCCCGGACGTCCGCGGTGCTGTTCGCCTGTTCAGGCAGACCCTGGCTCGTGGACATGTCCGGACGTTAGCGTGCAGAACGGTCGGTCCAGGGTCGTCCCAGCTGATCGCGACCGGATCGTGACACTTCGTATTCCGGTAGCGGCATGTGGGTCCTCGCTGGTCGGCAGCAGAAGCTCGTGTACAGTGAACGCGTTGTCTTGATTCCTGCAAAAGAAAGGCTCAGCATGGACGCCGACGCCGATCTGCTCCGTTCCTCGGGGCTCCGGGTCACGACCCCACGACTCGCGGTGCTCCGCGCGACGGACTCGATGCCGCACGCCACCGCGGACGACATCGTCACCGCGCTCGCCGTGGAGCTGCCGACCACCAGTCACCAGGCCGTCTACGGCGTGCTGAACGCCCTGACCGGCGTCGGGCTCGTCCGCCGCATCGAACCGGCCGGCAGCCCTGCCCGGTACGAGCGCCGCACCGGTGACAACCACCACCACATCGTCTGCACCCTGTGCGGCGCGATCGAGGACGTCGACTGTGCGGTCGGCCACTCGCCCTGCCTGACGCCGTCCGAGACCCACGGCTTCGCGGTCACCACCGCCGAGGTCACCTACTGGGGCATCTGCGAACGCTGCGCAGCGGCAGAGCGCGACGGCGCAGAGCGCGACGACGCAGAGCGCGACGACGCAGAGCGCGACGCCCCAGACGCGCCCGACGCGAGCGCGCAGGCACCCAGCGCCCCCACGCCCGCCTGACGGCGACCGCCCACCGCACCGGCCGCACGACGCGCCGGACCCCGAACCACCCGAGCACCCCTGACCGAACCAACGTCCCACCTCCAGGAGGAACCGTGTCCGACCAGAACACGCCGACCGGCACCCCGACCACCACGACCAACAGCGGCGCCCCCGTCTCGAGCGACGAGCACTCGATGGGCGTCGGGGCCGACGGCCCCCTCGCGCTCCACGACCACTACCTGGTCGAGAAGCTCGCCCAGTTCAACCGCGAGCGCGTCCCGGAGCGGGTCGTGCACGCCAAGGGCGGCGGCGCCTTCGGTACCTTCACCGTCACGCAGGACGTCTCCCGCTTCACCCGTGCCGCGTTCCTGCAGCCGGGCAAGCAGACCGAGATGCTGGCCCGCTTCTCCTCCGTCGCTGGCGAGCAGGGCTCCCCCGACACCTGGCGCGACCCCCGCGGCTTCGCGCTGAAGTTCTACACCGAAGAGGGCAACTACGACCTCGTCGGCAACAACACCCCGGTGTTCTTCATCCGCGACGGCATCAAGTTCCCCGACTTCATCCGCTCGCAGAAGCGCCTGCCGGGTTCGCACCTGCGCGACCACGACATGCAGTGGGACTTCTGGACCCTGTCGCCCGAGTCGGCGCACCAGGTCACGTGGCTGATGGGCGACCGCGGCCTGCCGGCGAGCTGGCGTGAGATGGACGGCTTCGGCTCGCACACCTACCAGTGGATCAACGCCGAGGGCGAGCGCTTCTGGGTGAAGTACCACTTCATCACGGAGCAGGGCCACAAGACCCTGACGCAGGAGGACGCCGATCGCATCGCCGGCGAGGACGCGGACTTCCACATCCGCGACCTGCACGCCGCAATCGAGCGTCAGGACTTCCCGCGCTGGACCCTCAAGGTGCAGGTCATGCCCTACGAGGACGCCGCGACCTACCGCTTCAACCCGTTCGACCTGACGAAGGTGTGGCCGCACGCGGACTACCCGCTCATCGAGGTCGGCACGATGGAGCTCAACCGCAACCCGGAGAACTACTTCGCGCAGATCGAGCAGGCGACCTTCGCCCCCTCGAACTTCGTGCCCGGCATCGCGGCGAGCCCGGACAAGATGCTCCTGGCGCGCATCTTCAGCTACGCGGACGCACACCGCTACCGCGTCGGCACGAACCACGCGCAGCTCCCGGTGAACGCCCCGAAGAACGAGGTCCACTCGTACTCGAAGGACGGCGGCATGCGCTTCGACTTCCAGAAGTCCGAGGTGCCGGTGTACGCGCCGAACTCGCTCGGTGGTGCGCACGCCGACCCGAACGCGACCGACGACGCCCCGGGCTGGGAGTCCGACGGTGCGCTGCAGCGTTCCGCCGCGACCCTGCACCCGGAGGACGACGACTTCGGCCAGGCTGGCACGCTCGTCCGTGAGGTCCTGGACGACGCCGCCCGTGAGCGCCTGGTCGGCAACATCGCCGGTCACGTCTCGAAGGTGACGCGCGACGACCTGCGTGAGCGCGTGTTCGCCTACTGGACGAACGTCGACGCCGACCTGGGTGCGCGCGTGCGCGCCGCGGTCGCGCCGAGCGCGCCGGGCTCCAACGAGGACCCGGAGAAGGTCGCGGTCGAGGCGTAAGCCCCGCTGGACGACCTGACGGACAGGAGGCCCGGTACCAGCTGGTACCGGGCCTCCTGTCCGTCGGTCGTTGCGTCTAGACCTGCTGGCCGTTCAGCCAGATGGGTCCGTCCGGCCAGTCCTCGAGCTGCGCTGCCACCGGCAGCGCCATCCAGCCGCCCTGCTCGGTGTTGCTGACGCCCGCGCCCTCGGCGGTGAACGCCGAGAAGGTGCCGACGGCCTCGGGGAACTCGTGCCAGCCGAGCTTCGCGTAGAAGGGGATGCGGTCCTCGCCCGCGCCGAGGAACCCGAAGGGCACGCGGAGTCCCTCGAGGACCGCGGCGGTGCGGGTCATCAGCTCGCGGCCGACGCCGGTGCCCTGCAGTCGGGGCGACACGGCGACCAGGCCGGTGTCGCCGACCAGGAGATCCTGCCCGCCGACGGAGATGTACATGCGGCGGATGCCGACGTGGGCCAGGACGACCCCGTCGGCGTCGTGCGCGAGCACCCGGCGTTCCGGCTGCATGCCGGACCAGCTCCGGCTGCCCACGTACCAGTGCGACCAGTCGGGGAAGGCCTGCCCGAGCAGCGCCGCGATCGCTTCGTGGTCGGGGAGCGACAGCGTGCTCTCCTCGACCACCTCCCACCGGATGTCGTCAGTCACGGGTCCATCCTGCCGGTCCGGCGGCCGGTGTGGTGAGGTTTCGCGCTGCGCGACACCTCGCGGGTCCGGGCGCGCGTGAGGTGTCGGTCAGCGCGAAGTGTCGCGACGCGTTACCCGCGACCGGGCGTGGTCACCTCGATGCGGTTCGCCCAGGGGTCGTCGAACGCCACGGTCCGGCCGTCGTCGGCGAGCTCCACGCCGCCGTGCCGTATGCGCTCGGTCAGGGCACCGAGGTCGTCGGCGGCGGGGACCTCGATGCGCACGAGCCCCAGGCCGAGTGCGAGCTGTCGCCGCCCGGCGCCGCGGGAGTTCCAGGTGTTCATCGCCATGTGGTGGTGGTAGCCGCCGGCGCTGACGAACAGTGCCTCGCCGAAGCCGGCGGTGGTCTCGAAGCCGAGGGTGTCCACGTAGAAGGAGCGTGCGGTGGCGACGTCGCCGACGGACAGGTGCACGTGGCCGACCTTGCCCGGGCGTGCCGCGGCGGTGTCCAGGGCCTCCTGCGTCAGGTGGGACTGCAGGAACGCGTTCGGGTCGACGTACTTCGTGTCCATGTCGACCATGCCGTGCGTCCACGACCACTCGGTGCGGTCACGGTCCCAGTACAGCTCGACGCCGTTGCCCTCGGGGTCGGTGAAGTAGAACGCGTTGCTCACCAGGTGGTCGGCGCTGCCGGTGAAGCCCGCCGGGTACTGGGTGGCGACTGAGTAGAGCGCGGCTGCCAGGTCGGCGCGGGTGTCGAACAGGATCGCCGTGTGGAACAGCCCGGCCTCGCGGGGGCCGGCGTGCCGCATCGCGGGGGCGTGCTCGAGGACCACGATCGGCGTGCTGCCTCGGCCGAGCACGGCGACGCCGCCGTCCTGGGAGAGCAGCGACAGCCGCACGCCGTCGCGGTAGTACCGGATCATCGCGTCGAGGTCGGCGACGCGGAGCGTGACGGCGCCCATCCCGGTGTCGGCGGCGAGCAGTTCGTGCGTTTGCATGCACCTAGTGTGCGCCCGTTTGGTTGACGCGTCAACCAATTCGGTGACGCGTCAACCAAATGGAACGCCCTAGGCGCTGTTCGAGATCCCGCCGTCCGACTTCAGCAGCTGCCCGTTCACCCAGGCGCCCTGCTCCGAGCAGAGGAACCCGACGAGCGCGGCGGTGTCCGACGGGCGTCCGAGCCGACCGAGCGGGGTGCCCTCGACGGCCCACCCCTTGACCTCGTCGGACATCCAGCCGGTGTCGTTCGGGCCCGGGTTCACCACGTTGGCGCTGACGCCGAGGCTGCCGAGCTCCTTCGCGGCGCCGAACACGATCCGGTCGAGCGCGCCCTTCGACGCCCCGTACGGCAGGTTGTACGCGATGTGGTCGCTCGTCAGCGCGACGATCCGACGTCGGTCGCGCGGAGCGGCGTCCCCGGCACGCTCGAGCCCGACCGCGTAGGCCTGTACGAGCAGGAACGGTGCGCGGGCGTTCACGGCGAAGTGGCGGTCCCACGACTCGACCGTGGTGGTGCGCAGGTCGGAGTCGACGGACTCGCAGTGCGACATGACGAGTGCGGTGACGGGGGCGCCGGCTTCCGTCTCGGCGCGGCCGACGAGCGCGGCCGCCTGCTCCGGGTCCTCCAGGTCGACCGGGAGGCGCGTCACCCGTGCTCCCGCCGCCTCGCACTCCTGCACCACCGACTCGACCCCGTCCGGGTCCGCCCCGCCGCTCACGCGGTCGTCGTAGGGTCCCCACCACGAGATGGCGAGGTCCCAGCCGTCGGTCGCCAGGCGGGTGGCGAGCGCTGCGCCGATGCCGGCTCTGCGGCCCACCCCGGTCACCAGGGCGAGTGGTCGTGCGGACGTCATGCGTGCCTCCTGTCCGGCGCTCCGTCGCGCCGATCGGCACCCAGTCTGCCGGAACCGGCCACCCGTGTGACCATCGCATCCGGTGTCCTGTCGGCGGACGGCCGACCACGGGGGCCAAGATGGACGGATGCCACGCACACGACGGCCCTCCCGACCGGGGCGCGGACCCCGCGGCGGTCGCCCGGACCCCCGTGACCTGCCGCTCGAGCACGTCCGCGACCGGATGTCGTCGTACATCTACGGCAACATCACGGTGCTCGCCGTCGCGATCGCGGTGAACCCGGAGCAGATCCACCACGGCGCCGCGGTGGCGACCGTCCTGGCGACCGCGGTGCTGACCTACCTGGCGCACGTGCTCGCGCACCTGGTCGCACACGGGCTCGGCGACGACGGCGAGGAGTCCGCTGCGGACCGCGCTGCCCGCCGCGACTCGGTCGCGACGATCGTCCGGAACGCCAACCCGATCGCGACCTCCGGCCTGATCCCGGCGGTCCTCTACGCGGCTGCCTGGATCGGGTGGCTGCCGGCGGAGTGGGCGCAGATCGCGGCGACCGTCATCCTGGTGGTGCGCATCGGGCTGGTGGGCGTGTTCATGCAGCGGTTCAGCGGGAAGCAGCCGACGTTCCTCGGGCTGTGGGGTGGGATCGTGCTCGCCGCAGTGGCGTTCGTGATCGGTCTCGTCAAGGTGGTGCTGACGCATTGAGCGACACGCACGCCGACGCCGGACCCGACTCCGAACCCGCGCCCGAGAGCGAGCCGAAGCGCGGCGGTCTGCGGTTCCTGCGCGACCTCGTCATCATCGTCGTCGTGGCGCTGCTGGCGTCCTTCCTGGTGAAGGCGTACCTGGTCCGATCCTTCTACATCCCCTCGGCCTCGATGCAGAACACGCTGCTCGTCGGGGACCGGGTGCTCGTCAACGAGCTCGTGCCCGGGGTCGTCCCGCTGCAGCGTGGTGACGTCGTGGTGTTCCAGGACCCGGGCGGCTGGCTCGGCATGGGCCAGGGCGACGACCTCATCAAGCGCGTCATCGGCCTGCCGGGCGACACGGTGTCGTGCTGCGACGCCCGGGGCCGCCTGTCGGTGAACGGGCACGCGGTGGACGAGCCCTACGTCGTGCTCGAACGCGGATCGGACCGTGTCGCCGGGAAGGACTTCGAGATCACCGTGCCGAAGGGGCGCATCTGGGTGATGGGCGACAACCGCTACGATTCCGCCGACTCGCGTGTGCACGGCACCGTGCCGGTCGACGACGTCGTGGGACGCGCCTTCGTCACCACGTGGCCGATCTCGCGGTGGTCGGTGCTGTCCCGCTACGGCGACGAGTGGGACCGGGTCCCGACGCCGTGACCGCGGACGACGAGGGCTTCCGCTACGAGACCGGCGGGGACGACGACCTGTCGATCCACCGGATCGCGACACCGGGCAAGCGGTCGGGGACGATCGGTCCGCGCCCCGACCACGTCGTGTTCTGGCTCGCCGACGGCCGGGCCAGCCTGACCGCGGACGACGGCGAGCACTGGGAGGTCGGTGCCGAGCGGCCGATGATGCTCTCGGCGTCCGTCGCGTACGGGTTCGAGACCGACGCGACCGCCACGACGCTGCTGCACCTGTCGCCGTCGCTGCTCGGCGACACGGGGGAGTCCTCGGTGTTCGGGCAGCCGGACGCGGCCGATCCCGCACTCGAACCGCTGCGCGCACTGCTGCGCGAGGCCTCCGGGCGCATCCTCGACCCCGCCCTGCCCGTCGACGACCGTGCGGCCCTGAACCGGCGGATCGCGACCGTCGTCCTGTCGACCTTCGCCCGGTCGCGATCGGACGTCGCGGACCGGATGCGGCGGGCGATCGGCTTCGTGCACGACCACGCCGACCGGACGCTGACGGTGGCGGACGTCGCAGCGGCCTGTGACCTGAGCGAGCGCGGCCTGCAGGACCTGTTCCGCCGTCGTCTCGGCGTCACCCCCATGCAGTACCTGCGCGAGGTCCGGCTCGACCGGGTGCACCTGGAGCTGGGGCGGCCGGGGTCCCGCGCGCTGCTCGTCAGCGAGGTCGCGCGGCGGTGGCGGTTCACCCACCTGGGGCGGTTCGCGGCGCACTACCGGGAGCGGTTCGGGGAGCAGCCGCACCAGACCATCGCGCGGGGCGGCACACCTAGAGAACGGTAGTTCTCGCGTTCTTTGCGGATTCCGGCTATCCTGCTCGCGTGGATGCGCGACGGTCCGAACTGGGGCAGTACCTCCGCGCCCGTCGGGCACTCGTCCAGCCCGAGGACGTCGGCCTCACCCGCGAGCCCGGACGACGAGTGGACGGCCTGCGCCGCGAAGAGGTCGCACGGCTCGCGGGCATCAGCCCCGAGTACTACCTGCGGCTCGAACGGGGCCGTGACCACCAGCCGTCCGACCAGGTGCTCGTGGCGCTCGGCCGGGCCCTGCGGCTCGACCACGAGGCCGTCGACTACCTGCGTCGCCTCGCACACGCCGAACGCCGCCGCCCCGAGGGGGTCGTGCCGCCGGGGCTCGACGATTCGGTCCGGTCGCTCCTGGCGCAGTGGTCGCACACCCCGGCGTTCGTGATGGACCGCAACCAGGACATCATCCTGTCCAACGCCCTGGCGAGCGCCCTCGGCCCCGGGTACATGGAGCCGGGCGCGAACCTCGTCCTGCAGATGTTCTCCGAGGCGTCCCGGCAGCACGCGGCCGAGTGGGACCGCACCGCACACCGGGTCGTCGCCGCGCTCCGGCTGCACGCCGAACCCGAGGACCCCCGGCTGCAGGAGATCGTCGGCACCCTGACCCTGGAGGACCCGGACTTCGCCCGCATCTGGGCGCGGCACGACGTCGCCGTGCAGCGCACCGGGGTCTCGCGGCACTGGATCGACCCGATCGGCTGGGTCGAGTTCCGCTGGCAGAACCTCGCGATCCCGGGCAGCTCGCACGTGCTCGTGACCTTCTGGGCCGACCCCGGCACCCCCGCAGCCGCGGCCGTCGCGTACCTCGCCGCGCAGGTGCAGCAGGGCACCGCCCGCCGGCAGCCGGTCGCGGGCGAGACCGCGGTGGGGTAGCGAGGCGGTCGCTGCGGTCGCTGCGGTCGCTGCGGTCGCTGCGGTCGCTGCGGTCGCAGCGGTCGCAGCGGTCGCCGCGCTCGCAGCGCTCCCGGTCAGGCGGTCGACGCGTCCTCGTCGAGCAGTCCCCGGAGCGTCGTGAGCCGCGCGGCGGACTCCTCGTCCGCTGCCGTCCACACCACGAGCACGTGCTCGGGGTCCTCCAGCCGACGCAGCTGCTCCCACCGCAGGTCGATCCTGCCCACCAGCGGGTTCTCGAACGTCGACTCCCCGCGTCGGGCCGGCCGCACCGCGCCGCCGGCCCACTCGGTCGCGAACGTCGTGCTCCGCGCCATCAGCTCGCCCAGCAGCTCCTGGAACCGGTCGTCGGCGTCGTGCTCGTCCAGCGAATCCCGGAGCATCGCGGCGGTGCGGTGCGCCTCGGCCTCCCAGCCGTCGACCGAGTCCTCGACCCAGGGGTTCAGGAAGGTGAACCGCGCCAGGTTCGTACCGACGGTGAGGGACGCGGACAGGGCCCCGGCGAGCCGGTTCGCCGCCACCACGTCGAGGTGCCGGTCGAAGACCACGATCGGTTCGGCGAGCGCGTCCACGAAGTCCTGGGCCGACGTCGTCGTCGTGCCGTCCTCGTGTTCCATGCGATCACGCTAACCGGCCGGGCAGTGGAGCAGGGGGGAGAAGGGGGCCCTGGCGGGGACCCCGTCGCCGTGCCTCCGCCCCGCAGGGGGACCCCGGCACGGTGCGTCCGGCCGTCCGAGGGCACCCCGCGTCGCTCCCGGGGCGTCGACGCGCGCTGTCGTCGGGGGTGACGGGCAACGACAGGGACAGGACGGCGCAGCGCCCGCAGCCCTAGCGTGACGACGCCGGGACCCCCGGTCCCCGCACCACCCCAGACGTTCGTCACGAAGGAGACCCGCAATGGCTGCACCCACCATCGTCCTCGTCCACGGCGCGTTCGCCGACTCCGCCAGCTGGGCGCCCGTCACCCGGGAGCTGCTCGACCGCGGCCACACGGTGCTCGTCCCGCCGGTCTACAACCGCAGCCTCGCCGAGGACGCCGCCTCGATCCGCGCTGTCGTCGAGCACGTCGACGGGCCGGTCGTCCTCGCCGGGCACTCGTACGGCGGCGCCGTGATCACCGTCGCCGGCGAGGCCGAGAACGTCGTCGGACTCGTCTACGTCTCCGGCTACGTGCTCGAGGTCGGCGAGAGCCTCGGGCAGCTGCAGGGCGGGTTCCCCGACTCCGACCTCGCCGCGAACCTGGTGTACACGCCGTACCCGGTCGCCGGCGCCGAGGACGGCACCGACGTCTCCGTCGCGATCGATGCGTTCCCGCAGGTCTTCGCCGCCGGGGTGGACCCGCGCGTCGCCGAGGTCCTGGCGGTCTCGCAGCGCCCGCTGTCCGGCGCCGCCTTCGGTGAACCGGCCTCCGCCGCCGCGTGGAAGACCACCCCCGCGTGGGCGATCGTCTCGTCCGACGACCACACCATCAACCCCGAGGTCGAGCGCTTCGGCTACTCCCGCGCCGGCATCACCGACGTGACCGAGCTCGCCGCCCCGCACCTCGTCATGCAGACCCACCCGAAGGACGTCGCCGACGTCATCGAGCGCGCCGTCGCCGCGACCAGCGCGACCGACGCCGCCGCCTGACGCGACCACCCCTGGAGGCGCGGCGTGCGCCCGACGCGCACCGCGCCTCCAGGATGTCCTCGTTCCACCCCAGGAGGCGACGTGACCACGGAACGCACCACCCCCGCACCCCGCGGCGGCGCCTTGGCGCCGCTCGCGATCCCGGTCTTCCGCGCCCTGTGGATCGCGGTGCTCGTGAGCAACATCGGAAGCTGGATGCAGACCGTCGGCGCGCAGTGGCTGCTCGTCGACGAGCACGCCGCACCCGTCGTCGTCGCCCTCGTGCAGACCGCGTCGAGCCTGCCGGTGCTGCTCGTCGGGATCCCCGCCGGGGTGATCGGCGAGTTCGTCGACCGGCGGCGGCTGCTCATCGGCGTGCAGGCGTTCCAGGTGGTCGTCGGCGTCGTGATGACCGTGCTCACAGCGACCGGCGACATGACCCCGGCGCTCCTGCTCACCGTCACGTTCCTGCTCGGTACCGCCTCGGCGCTCCAGCTGCCCGCGTACCAGGCGCTCGTGCCCGAGATCGTGCCGCGCGCCGCGATCACCGACGCCGCGGCGCTCAGCTCCGTCGGCGTCAACGTCGCCCGGGCGATCGGACCGGCGCTCGCCGGGGTGGTGATCGCGCAGCTCGGCGTGCCGTTCGTGTTCGCCGCCAACGCGCTGTCGTTCGCGCTCTTCCTGGTGGTGCTCGTCGCCTGGCGCGGGTACCAGCGCCCCGAGACGCGGGCCGAGCCGTTCATCGACGCCACCCGCGCCGGGCTGCGGTACGTCCTGCACGCGGCGGTCGTCCGCCGGCTGCTCGTGCAGCTCGCCGTCTTCATGGTGCCCGCGAACGCGCTGTGGGCACTCCTGCCGCTCGTCGCCGACGGCCCGCTCGGCCTGTCCTCCGGTGGGTACGGACTGCTGCTCGCCGCAGTCGGCACCGGGTCGGTCGGCGGGGCGTTCCTGATGCCGGCGGTCCGCGCGCGGCTCGGCATCGGCCGCACGGTCGGGGTCGCCTCGGTGGTGTTCGGCGTCTGCACCGCGGTCGTCGCGCTCGTCCCCGTGCTGCCGGTCGTGCTCGTCGCGCTGCTGGTCGGCGGGGTGGCCTGGATCGCCGTGGTGACGACGCTGAACGGCACCGTTCAGGCGTTCCTGCCCGCCTGGGTCCGGACCCGCGGGCTCGCCGCCTACCAGCTCGTGCTCTTCGGCTGCACCGCCATCGGTGCGGCGCTCGCCGGCGCCGTCGCCACGCCCCTCGGGGTGACGGGGGTGCTCGCCGGAGCGGGTGTCGTCACCGCGCTCAGCGCCGCGCTGCTGCTCGTGTCCGGGTTCCCGGTGCTCACCGACCGGCAGCGCGCCGTGACGCCGATGCCGTTCGGCGACGAGGTGTTCGTGCCGGACGACCACGGCGCGGCGACGGGGGAGACCCTCGTGCTGCTGCACTGGACGGTCCCGGCGGACGCGGTCGACGAGTTCCGGGCGCGCGCCGGACGGCTCGGGCGGAGCCGGCGGCGGACCGGTGCCCGTGACTGGAACCTGTACCGGGACGCGGCGAACGGGCCGGACGCCTGGGTCGAGGCGTTCCGGGTGGGGTCGTGGCAGGAGCACGTCGACCAGCACGAGGTCCGGCAGACCGGGGACGACGCGCGGACCCTGCAGTCGGTGCGCGAGGTCGCGGGCGAGCCGCGGGTCGAGCACCTGGTCGCGGAGGGGGTCGGCGGCCCGTCGTCGGGGTGACGGGCAGGGTCAGCGGCCCGTCGGGGCGACGCGCTGGGTCAGCGGTCCGTCGTGGTGGCGGGCGGCGTCAGCAGCCGGTCGTGGTCAGGGTGACCGTCGCGACCGTGCCGTCGGACACCTTGGTCGTCTGCGGGCAGAGGTCGCCGGCGCGGACCGTGACCTGGCCGAGGGGAACACCCGCGAAGTCGGCCGTTCCGCCCGGGAACACCCGCTGGTGCTCGGAGAGCTTGCCGGTCGAGGCGAACACCTTGACCTCGTAGGGGTGGTCGGCGGCGTTCGACGACACCGTGACCGACACCTGGCCGGTGGAGTCGTGGGCGCCACAGCCGGCGAGGGCCAGGAGCGCGGCCACGCCGAGGACGGTTGCGGGGACGACTCGGAGCACGACGACCAGGGTACGCCGACGCGCCCGACGATCTGCGCCCTCCGGACTGGGGCCAGGCCCTGTCCGTTCAGCGCGTTACCGTGGGAGCATGCAGCCGGAAACCGCGATGTCCGTGCCCGCGCCGACCGGGGCCGATGCCGTCCGGCGAGCGGCCCTGATCGCGGCACTCGACGTGGTCGACGGCGGCGTCGAGGAACGGTTCGAACGGATCACCCGGATCGCACGCGAGGCCCTCGGGGTCTCCGGCTCGTTCCTCAACCTGGCTGGCGAGACCACGCTGACGATCAAGTCGCAGCAGAGCGACGCCGCCTTCGGCCCGGTCATCCCGCTGCAGGACACGTTCTGCGGACGCACCCTGGGCGAGCAGGGCCCGGTGGTGGTCCCCGATGCCCGCGAGGACGCCCGGTACGCGGACCTGCCGATGGTGCTCGGTGACCCGAACGTCCGGTTCTACGCCGGTGTCGGGCTCCGGGCCGGCGACGACGACCTGAAGATCGGCACCCTCTGCCTGATCGATCCCGAGCCCCGCACCCTCGACCCCGACGAGCTCGAACTGCTGCAGGAACTCGGCATCTGGGCGGAGCGCGAGCTCCTGGCCGGAGCCGACGAGGACCGACTGCGCACCGTGCTCAACGGCCTGCAGCCGGCCGCGGTGCAGGTGCCCGGGTACCGGATCACGGGGATGTCGATCCCGCACGGGCTCGTCTCCGGCGACTTCCACGACTGGCACCGCTCCGGCGAGGACTCGATCCACCTGACCGTGTCGGACGTCATGGGCAAGGGGATGTCCGCCGGGCTCCTCGCCGCGAACATCCGCGGAGGCTTGCTCGCCCGCGGCGACCAGGACCCGGGCACCGCCGTTGCCGAGCTCGAGGCGCAGGTCGCCCCGGAGCTCAGCCGCGCCGAGTCCTTCGCGACGATGTTCCACGGTCGGCTGACCCCGTCCACCGGGCGCCTCGACTTCGCCGACGCCGGCCACGGGCTCGTGCTGCAGCTCCGTGACGACGGCGCCGAGCGGATCCTGCGGTCGTCGGACCTGCCGATCGGGCTGCACCCCGCCGGGATGCCCCGCGCCGCCGGCTCGCTCGTGCTCCGGCCCGGTGACGTGCTCATCGTCGTGACCGACGGCGCGCTCGAGCTCTGGGACTCCACACTCGCGTCGCTGTCCGAGCTCGGGTCGCTGTACCGGGAGTCCCCGGACGTCGAGACGTTCCTGCAGCGGGTGCGCGCACGCGTCGCCGAGCACGACCCGGGCGATGACCTGACCGTCGTCGTGGTGGCGCGCGAGGCGCTCGGGGCCTGACCGGTCGAGAACTGTCGCCGGGTCTTCGCCGGTCGAGTGGTCGTGACGTGTCGTGGGTGGGCCGCGGGTGGTCGCGAACTGTCGGTTGGTGGGGCCTCGGCCGACGGTTCGTGACCGTTCGACGGAGCTGAGCGGGGTGTCGTGACCGTTCGGGTGGCACCGGGTACCGGCGCGGCGGGTGGTCGCGACGTGTCATGGGTGGGCCGGCGGGTGGTCGCGAACTGTCGGTTGGCGGGGCCTCGGCCGACGGTTCGTGACCGTTCGACGGAGCTGAGCGGGGTGTCGTGACCGTTCGGGTGGCACCGGGTACCGGCGCGGCGAGTGGTCGCGACGTGTCATGGGTGGGCCGCGGAGTGGTCGCGAACTGTCGGTTGGCGGGGCCTCAGCCGACGGTTCGTGACCGCTCGACGGAGCTGAGCGGGGTGTCGTGACCGTTCGGGCCACGCCACGCCACGCGCCGCGCCTCGCTACGCGTCGGACTGGGCGCAGCGTCAGGCGCCGAGGCGCTCGATCAGCTCGGCGTAGCGCGCAGCCGTGCGCTCGACGATCTCGTCCGGGAGCACCGGCGGCGTGCCCTGGCGGTCCCAGTGCGCGCTGAGCCAGTCCCGCACGATCTGCTTGTCGAACGAGTCGGTGCGGTCGGCCGAGCGGGCGTCCCAGTAGCGGCTGGAGTCGCTCGTCAGGACCTCGTCGGCGATGCGGATCCGGCCGGTGGCGTCCTGCCCGAACTCGAACTTGGTGTCCGCGATGACGACGTCCCGCTCGAGGGCGATGGCCGCGGCCTCGGTGTAGACGTGCAGCGAGAGGTCGCGCAGGGTGGCGGCGGTCTCGGCACCGACCAGGTCGACGGTCTGCTCGTACGAGATGTTCTCGTCGTGCTCGCCCTGGGCTGCCTTGTACGCCGGCGTGTAGATCGGTTCCGGCAGGCGGTCGCCGTTGGACAGCCCGGCGGGGAGCGCGACGCCGCACACGCTGCCGGTCTCCTGGTACTCGGCCCAGCCGCTGCCGACCAGGTACCCGCGCACGACGCACTCGACGGGGAACATCGTGAGCGGCATGACGTGCATCGACCGTGCCTCGACCTCGGCGGGCACCGGGGTGCCACCGGAGGAGGGGCCGATGATGTGGTTCGGGACGTCGCTCAGCTGGGTGAACCAGAACCGGGACAGGCGGGTCAGCAGTTCGCCCTTGCCCGGGATCGGCGGCTCGAGGGCGAAGTCGTACGCGCTGACCCGGTCCGAGGCGACGAGCAGCAGTTCGGACGCGCTCGCCAGGTCAGCGGTGCCCTCGGGCACGTAGAGCTCGCGCACCTTGCCGGACGAGACGTGCCGCCAGCCGGCGATCGGCGCGGGGGCGGTCACTTCGCGACCTTCGCGGCGATGTCGGTGCGGAACTGCGCGCCGTCGAGCGTGATGTCGCCGAGCCCGGCGTAGGCGCGCTCGCGGGCCTGGCCGAAGTCGGACCCGGTCGCCACGACGCTGAGCACCCGGCCACCGGTGGCCACGAGCGTGTCGTCGAGGACGCCGGTGGCGGCGTGTGCGACCGATACGCCGTCGCGGGCGTTCGCGTCGTCGATGCCGGTGATCGGTCGACCGGTCTGCGGGTTCTCCGGGTAGCCCTCGCTCGCCAGGACGACGGTCACGGCGACCTCGTCGCGGAACACGGGTGCGGGGACGGCACCGAGCTGCCCGGTCGCGGCGGCCAGCAGGAGTTCGCTGAGCGGCGCGGCCAGGCGGGGGAGCACGACCTGCGTCTCCGGGTCACCGAAGCGCGCGTTGAACTCGATCACGCGGACGCCCTGCTCGGTGACGATGAGGCCGCAGTACAGGAGCCCGACGAAGGGCGTGCCCTCGTGCTCGAGGCGGCGGACGGTCGGCAGCGCGACGAGCTCGGTGACCTCGTCGACGAAGGCCTGCTCGGACGGCCAGCGCTCGGCGAGCCACGGCAGCGGCGAGTACGCGCCCATGCCGCCCGTGTTCGGTCCGAGGTCGCCGTCGGCCAGGCGCTTGTAGTCCTGCGCGGGGCTGAGCGCGCGGACGTCGTGCCCGTCGCTCAGGAAGAACAACGAGACCTCTTCGCCGTCGAGGAACTCCTCGACCACGACGTGTCCGTGCTGGAGCCAGTAGGTGGCGTGGTCGATCGCAGCCTGGCGGTCGTCGGTCACGAGCACGCCCTTGCCGGCGGCGAGCCCGTCGGCCTTGACCACGTACGGGGCACCGAGCTCGTCGATCGCGGCGACGGCTTCGTCTGCCGTGCCGGCGTAGACCGGACGCCCGGTGGGCACACCGGCCTCTCCCATGATCCGCTTGGCGAACGCCTTCGAGCCCTCGAGCTGCGCGGCGGCCTTGCCCGGCCCGAACACCGGGATGCCGCGGGTGCGCACCGGATCGGCCACGCCGGCGATGAGCGGGGCCTCGGGGCCCACGACGACGAGTTCCACGTCGTTCTCGATCGCGTACTCGGCGACGAGCGCACCGTTGGTGGGGTCGAGGGAGACGGTCTCGACGTCGGCGGCGATGCCGGCGTTGCCGGGCGCTGCCGTGATGACGTGGCCCGCATGCTCAGCGAGGAGGGCCGTGATGATCGCGTGCTCGCGGGCACCGGAACCGAGGACGAGGATTCGCACCCGATCACCCTACCCAGCCCGACTCGCCGCCCGCGATGCGAGGGCTAGCCTGTGGAGATGCCACCCAGGAGGATCGAGGACGCCGACGGGCGCGCGGCACTGGCCGCGGTGCGTCGTGGGGAGACGGCCCGTCCGGCCGTCGCGACCGCGGTGCGGTGGACGTTGCAGTGCCTGGCGGACGAGGTGCCGGGCAACAGCGTCGAGGTGCGGGTGCCGCCGTTCGCCGCCGTCCAGGCCGTGCCCGGACCCCGGCACACCCGCGGCACGCCGCCGAACGTGGTCGAGACCGACGCGACCACGTGGCTGGCGCTCGCGTCGGGCGAGCTGACCTGGGCCGAGGCGGTCGCGCAGTCGCGCGTCAGCGCCTCGGGCTCGCGCGCCGACCTGACGGCGTTCCTGCCGGTCCGGCTGCCCGCCCCGGCGCCTGACCCGCCGGAACCAGACCCGCAGGAACCAGACCCACCCACGCCGAAGGCGCCTGCGGAGGAGACCCGCGCGAATTAGGTAGTGCCTACCGATGCGCCCGCATCGACCTGGTTCCTAAGCTTGAAGTCGCCGGGATTCGGACCCGACCCGAACGGGTCCGAACCCGGCGACAGGCACCAAGGTACGCGATGTTCCACACAACGTGTCAATCGTGGCGGCGCGTCGTGCTGCAATCCGCAACGTTCTTGCGTGTGCGACAGCCGATGCCGAACGCCGAGCAGCTCAGAGCAGCTCGCTGAGCTCCGACCGCGCGTGCAGGTCCCACTTCGCGAAGACACGGGACAGGTGCGCGTCGATCGTCCGCGTCGAGAGCCCGAGGGACTCCGCGATCCGCCGGTTGCTCAGCCCCTGCGCCGCGAGCTCGGCGACCTCGTACTCGCGCTTCGTCAGCGGCGGTTTCGAGCGCCCGGCGGCCACCGAGACCCCGTGCGCCGCGAGCACGCCCTGCGCCGCGATCACCCGCGTGCGGTCGTCGGCACGAACGGCGTCGGCGTACTCGATCACGGCGGCGGCGAGTGGTCCGTCGACGCGGGTGGCGGCGTCGCGCATCCGCTCGAGCGAGCCGGTCGAGTCGCGCCCCTGCGACATGCCGACCGCGTGGTGCAGGGCGTACCCGTACATCACGTGCGTCCACGAGCCGTTGGCCGTGCTGCGTTCGATGATCTCGTCAGCGTGCTGCAGCCCGGCCGGGTTGCCGAGCACGGCCTCGGTCCAGGCGATCGACACGGCGACCTGTTCGCCGGTGATGCGCATCGCCCGCTGCGGGGTGGTCCGTGCCCGTTCGAGTGCACCCGAGGCTGCTTCCGGGCGTCCTGCGTAGGCGTGCGCCAGGGCAAGACGTGCCCAGGGGTAGGCCGCGAACCCGCCGTGGTCGGCGATGTCGTACCGTTCGCACGCCGCCGAGAACGCTGCGACGGCGTCGTCCCAGCGGCGCTGCGCGATCGCCAGGTTGCCCTGGCCGATGAGCTCGAGCGTGAAGTCGTACTTCAGGTAGGGGCTGGACCGCCCGGCGGGCACCTCGATGATCAGGTCGTCCAGGTCGCCGCGCCACATCTGCACCTGGTGCAGGACGGAGGAGTTCTCGCCCACGCTCCAGGGCGCTGCCTCGACGTGCGCCACGGCGGTGGCCAGGGCGCGGTGGCCGAGCGCGGACGCGTCGTCCAGTCGGCCGGCGGTCGCCAGCGCCATCACGGCGCAGGGTGCGACGGCGAGGAACGACATCGGCATCGTCGGGGCGTCCACGATGCCGCTGCGCTCGATCTCGGCCCGGACCTCGGCGAAGTCCCCACCCCAGCCCTGGTGCGCCATCCGCAGCAGCCGCAGCCGTTCGACGGCCTCGTCGGACACCACCAGGCGCGCGGCGGCATCGGTCAGGGCGACCGCCGCCGTGACGTCGTCGTCGTGGAACTGGCGGATGTTCGCCAGGGTCTCGCACGCTTCGATGACGGCCTCGTCGGTGACGTCGCCGACGTGCCGCTTCGCCGCGCCCCAGGCGGCTTCGGCGTCGGCGCGGCCGGCTTCACGGCCGTCCGAGTACGAGTACGCCAGCGAGCGGAGACAGTGCGCCGCGACCTGTTCGGTGGGGGTGAGCGTCGTGCGGAGCGCTGCCGAGGCCAGGGCGATCCCGCTCTCGTGCTCCTGCAGCCGCACGGCGACCTGCGCCGCGTCGAGCAGCTGGTCGACCGACGGCAGGACCCCGCACTCGAGCGACCACAGCGCGGCACGCAGCCGTGCGGCGGGCGGTGCACCCTCGGGCCGGTCGGTGCGGAACGCGTTGGCGCGCGCGAAGAGTGCCGTGCGCCGGGCCACCGGCACCAGGGTCCGGATGACCTCGCCGACGAGCGGGTGTGACGGCCGGACGACCGCGGCGCCGTCCTCGAGCGAGTCGATGCGGACCAGGCCGAGCGCGACGACGCGGTCGACGTCCCCGCCGGTGACCAGGCCGAGCAGGCGCGCGAGCGGGATCGGGTCCGCGAGGGCGACGATGTCGACGACGTCGCGCAGGTCCTCCGGCAGCGACCCGAGCTCCGTGCGGTACATGTCGGCGAGGCTGTCCGACGCGGTCACCCGTCCGCGCCAGTACCACCCGGTCGCGGTGTGGTCGAGGGCACCGGAGACCCGTGCCGCGCGGACCACCTCGCGCAGGTACAGCGGGTTGCCGGCGGTGGCGCGGTGGACGCGCTCGGCCGAGGCGTTCTCGAGCGGCGAGCCCAGTGCCTCGGCGACGAGCGCCGCGGTTTCGTGCAGCGCCAGGGGCTGCAGGTCGATGCGCTCGAGCAGGTCGTCCTGCCACAGCGCGCGGAGCGGCTCGGGGAGCGCCGTGAAGTCGCGGCAGGTCAGGACGAGCCGGGCGCCCTGCCGGCGGACCAGCCAGGCGACGTACCGCGCGGAGATCGCGTCGAGGTGGTCGGCGTCGTCGACGCGGAGCAGGACGTCGCGGTCGACGAGGTCCTCGATCGCCCGGAGGCGCTGTTCGGCACCGGTGTCGTCGGACAGCTCCGAGATGGACGCCGGCAGCTCGCCGAAGCGCTCGGCGACGGCACCGAAGGGCATCGACCGGCTCGCGGCGACCGCCGTGATCGGCACGACGACGGTGCGGCCGGTGCCGTCGCGACCGGCGACGCGGTCGGTGACCCTCGCCGCGGCGGTGCTCTTGCCGATGCCGGGGGCACCGACGAGCGCGACGCTCCACCGGTGCTCGGCCACGACGGCGACGGCGCGGTCCTCCTCGACGCGCTGTGCGACGGGCCAGGCCACGCGGGCGGGGGCGGTCGGTCGGCGTCGGCGGGCGGGTGCGGTTCGTTCGCGCATCCGACACACCTCCTCCGCTTGGGATACCGACCAGTAGCGACCATCCTCTCCCGGATCGGTCGCCGCGCACAGGCCGCGGGACGTCCCACAGTGGGGGACAATGGACGGGTGAGCAACACCGATCAACCCGACGAGCAGCCGCTCCCCACGCCGGCGCCGGCTCCCAGCGCGGTCGCCAGCCCCGACGAGGTCACCATCCGCCGTGCACCGAAGTTCGGCGTGTTCATCGTCGGCGGTGCCGTGCTCGGATTCCTCGCGACCCTCGTCGTGGTCGCCCTCACCATGAACCTCGGCGGTCAGCGGGACCAGACCAGCTTCGGCAGCCTGGTCGGCTACTTCAGCCTGTGGGGCGTCACGATCGGCGCCTTCATCGGGGCGGTCGTCGCCGTCGTGTTCGACCGGGTCTACGCCCGGCGTTCGGCCCGCCTGACGGCGGAGCGCGTCGAGGTCGAACTGCCGCCCGAGACGGTCGACGGTGAGCTCGACGACCACGGTGACCAGCGGCCGTAGCCGCTCCCGATCAACGGACTGGAGGCCCGGTGCCAGCTGGCACCGGGCCTCCCGTCCGTCTGGTGGTCGCGATCGCGACCCCCACTCAGCTGAGCTGGTTGGCCTCGACCCAGGACAGGTACTCCGGGCTCACGGTGCCCGTGACGTACTCGCCCGTGAAGCAGCTCATCTCGAGGTCGGTCACGTCCGAGCCCTCGATGATGGCGTCGCGCATGTCCCCGACCTCCTGGTAGATCAGGTGGTCGCTGCCGAGCACGCGGTTGATTTCCGGGATCTTCCGGTCGTGCGCGATGAGCTCCGCGCGCGTCGGCATGTTGATGCCGTAGACGTGCGGGAACCGGACAGGAGGAGCGGCGCTCGTGAACGTGACCTCGTTCGCGCCGGCGGCCCGGGCCATCTCGACGATCTCGCGGCTCGTGGTGCCACGGACGATCGAGTCGTCGACGATCAGGATGTTCTTGCCCTTGAACTCGGACGACATCGCGTTGAGCTTCTGGCGCACCGAACGCTTGCGCTCCGCCTGCCCCGGCATGATGAAGGTGCGGCCGACGTAGCGGTTCTTGTAGAAGCCCTCGCGGTACTCGATGCCGAGCTTTCGGGCGACCTGCATGGCCGCCGGACGGCTCGAGTCCGGGATCGGCATGACCACGTCGATGTCACCGGTCGGCGCGTACTGCTCGATGGTGTCGGCGAGACGGTTGCCGAGGCGCAGACGCGCGTCGTAGACCGAGATGCCGTTCATCACCGAGTCGGGACGTGCCAGGTAGACGTACTCGAACGAGCACGGCACCAGGCGCGGGTTCTTCGCGCACTGGCGGGCGTGCATCTGGCCGTTCATCTCGATGAAGACGGCCTCGCCCGGAGCGATGTCGCGGACGATCTCGTACCCGCCGGACTCGAGCACGAGCGACTCGCTCGCGACGACCCACTCCGGCTGCCCGGCCTCGTCGAACTTGTGGCCGAGGATCAGCGGGCGGATGCCGAACGGGTCGCGGAAGGCCAGCAGCCCGTGCCCGGCGATGGTCGCGATCGTGGCGTAGGAGCCCTCGACCCGCTCGTGCACGCGCTCGACGGCGTCGAAGACCTGACCCGGGTCGAGGTTCGCGCCGCGGACCTGGCCCTGCAGCTCGTGCGCCAGCACGTTCACCAGGAGCTCGGTGTCGCTCGTCGTGTTCAGGTGGCGACGGTCGATGTCGAACAGTTCACGCGTGAGTTCCCGCGTGTTGGTGAGGTTGCCGTTGTGGACGAGGACGATGCCGTACGGCGCGTTCACGTAGAACGGCTGGGCCTCTTCCTCGTTCGTCGCGGCGCCCTTGGTGGCGTAGCGGACGTGTCCGAGCCCCATGGTGCCGAGGAGGGCACGCATGTCGCGGGTCCGGAACGCCTCACGCACGTGGCCGCGGGTCTTGTGCATGTGGTGCACGTGACCCTCGACCGTGGCGATGCCCGTCGAGTCCTGCCCGCGGTGCTGCAGGAGGAGCAGTGCGTCGTAGATGGATTGGTTGGCGGGGCCCTGCGCAACAAGGCCGACGATGCCGCACATTCGCGGGTGTGCTCCAGACCGTAGAATCGGGGGGTACCGAACAAGTCTGCCATGTCACCGCGAAGGACTCCGCATGCCCAACCCGTACGCCGAAGCCGGAGTGGACACCGCTGCCGGTGACCTGGCCGTCGAACTGATGAAGTCCGCGGTCGCGGCCACCCACAACGCCTCGGTCCTCGGTGGCGTCGGCGGGTTCGCCGGGCTCTACGACGTCTCGTTCCTGAAGGACTTCTCACACCCGTTGCTCGCGACCTCGACCGACGGCGTCGGCACCAAGGTCGCCATCGCGCAGGCGATCGACAAGCACGACACCATCGGGCAGGACCTGGTCGGCATGGTCGTCGACGACATCGTCGTGGTCGGCGCGAAGCCGCTGTTCATGACCGACTACATCGCCTGCGGTCGCGTCGTGCCCGGCCGGATCGCCGACATCGTCGCCGGCATCGCCCGCGGCTGCTCGGAGACCGGCACCGCCCTGGTCGGCGGCGAGACCGCCGAGCACCCGGGGCTGCTCGGCCCGGACGACTACGACGTGGCCGGTGCGGCGACGGGTGTCGTCGAGGCCGACGCGCAGCTCGGAGCGCACCTGGTGCAGGACGGCGACGTGGTCCTGGCGATCGAGTCGTCGGGCCTGCACTCGAACGGCTACTCGCTCGTGCGGCACATCCTGTCGTCGCGAGGCGTCGGCTTCACGGACCAGCTGCCCGAGCTGAGCGGCGTCGGCTTCGGCGGTGCGGTCTCCGTCGGCGAAGCCCTGCTCGAGCCGACCCGCCTGTACACCGCACCGCTCCTGGCGCTGCTCGAGGAGCACCCGGGCGCGGTGCACTCGCTCTCGCACGTGACCGGTGGTGGCATCGCCGCGAACCTGGCGCGCGTGCTGCCCGTCGGCTCCTGGGTCGAGGTCGAGCGTTCCACCTGGCAGCCGCTCCCGGTCTTCCGGGTCCTGGCCGACATGGCCGGCACCCCGATCGAGGACACCGAGGGCACCTGGAACCTGGGCATCGGCATGTTCGCCGTCGTCTCGGCCGGGGCCGCTGCCGAGGTCATCGCCTCGCTCGGTGCCGCCGGCATGCCCACGTGGCCCGTCGGCACGATCGCCACGTCCGCGCGGGACCTGACCGGGTTCGAGCAGGGCGCCAAGGGTGTCGACGGCGGCGCGGTCCGGCTCGTCGGGAGCTACGCGGGCTGACCCGCTCGGTGCCGTGCCGTGGCGTGCCGTGCCGTGCCGTGCCGGGCCGCGCCTTGCCGTGGTGCGTGCGGTGGGTGGTCACGAACCGTCGTTTGGCGGGCTTGCAACCGACGGTTCTTGACCACTCGGCGTCATGCACGCGGTGAGTCGTGACCACTCGAGACCGGGGACCCGGGCGCGGCAACGGGGCGTGGCACCGGTGTGGCGAGTGCGGGTGGCCCCTGCCGCCGGCGTGGGGTGTCCCGGGACCCGCCGTGGTGCGTGCGGTGAGTGGTCACGAATCGTCGTTTGGCGGGCTTGCAACCGACGGTTCTTGACCACTCGGCGTCATGCACGCGGTGAGTCGTGACCACTCGAGGCCGGGGACCCGGGCGCGGCAACGGGCGCGGCAACGGGTCGTGGCACCGGGAGTGTGGCGAGTGCGGGTGGCCCCTGCCGCCGGCGTGGCGTGTGCCGGCACTCCCCGTGGTGCGTGCGTGAGTGGTCACGAACCGTCGTTTGGCGGGCCTGCAACCGACGGTTTGTGACCACTCGGCGTCATACACGCGGTGAGTCGTGACCACTGGAGGCCGGGGACCCGAGCGCGCCGAGGCGTGCTCGGGCGCACTCGGTGTCTGGGCGCGCCCCGTGTCCGGGCACGCGGAAACGCCGCGCTGCCCGAGGGCTGCGCGGCGTGACTGCGAGAGAGGTCAGGCGGACTTGTTCTGGTCTGCCTGGGTCTCGAACTCGTCTTCGTCTTCCGCCGGTTCCGGACCGTACTGGTCCGCCCAACGGTCGACGTAGTTCTCGTCGGAGTGTTGTCCGGCGGAGAGCTCCTGCTCGAGCGCACCGTAGTTCGTCTGCGGGCTGAAGTACTTCAGCTCACGGGCGACCTTGGTGTGCTTCGCCTTCTGACGGCCGCGCCCCATGCGTGACCCCCTCGTTCGGCTCTGGTCCGGTCCTGGCGAATGACGGAGGATCACTCGGGGAACCAGACGGTTCGTGGTTTGAAATCTGCCGATCACTCTACCATGTACCTCGATCTGGACGTCGCGCGACGGCTGGCCCGCACAGCAGAATCGAAGTGATGACGGAACCCCTCGAGACCCCGGTCGACCAGCACGCCCGCGTGGTGGTGATCGGTGCGGGGCAGGCGGGGCTCTCGGTGGGATACCACCTGCGTCGCCTCGGGCTCGTCCCCGGCAGCGACCTGGTGATCCTCGACCGCGCACCGAGCACCGGTGGGGCGTGGCAGTTCCGGTGGGAGGCGCTGCGGCTCGGGTCGGCGCACCGTGTGCACGACCTGCCCGGCATGCGCGCGATGGGCCTGGAGTTCGACGACGCCGACCGGTCACGACCCGCGCGGGACGTCGTCGGGGAGTACTACCGACGCTTCGAGCAGCACTACGACCTGCGGGTCCGGCGCCCGGTCTCGGTGACGTCCGTCTCGCGCATCGACGGCGACGACGGCGTGGCGAGCGACGTTCCGGCGGACGGCGGCCTGTGCGTCACGACCCGGAGCGCCGACGGCGCCGTCACGCGCATCCGTGCCGAGGTCGTGGTGAACGCGTCCGGCACGTGGGGCACCCCGTTCGTACCGTGGTACCCGGGGCGCGACGTGTTCCGCGGGCGGCAGGTCGACACGACCGAGTACCGCAGCGCCACCGAGTTCACCCGCCAGGACGTCGTGGTGGTGGGCGGTGGGACGAGCGCGATCGGATTCCTGCTCGAACTCGACGGCGTCGCCCGTTCGACGCGGTGGTTCACCCGCCGCCCGATGGTCTGGGCCGGGACCGCGTCGCTCGACGTCGAGTCCGCGGTGGCCGCCGTCGACGAACAGGACCGGGCCGCCCGCGCCGGCGAGGTCCTGCCGAGCATCGTCAGCGGTACCGGGGTCCCGGTGTCGCGGCGGATCCGCGCCGGCATCGACCGCGGCGTGCTGCGTGACGAGCCGATGTTCACGCGGATGGACGAGACCGGCGTGTGGACCGCGGACGGCACCCATGTACACGCCGACGCGGTGATCTGGGCGACGGGGTTCCGCGCCGACCTGCGGCACCTCGCGCCGCTGCACCTGCGGACCACGGCGGGCGGGGTGGTGGTCGAGGACGGCCGGTCCGGCGAGGAGCCGCGGTTGTTCCTGGCCGGCTACGGCCCCCAGGCATCGACCATCGGTGCGAACCGGGCCGGACGGCGCATCGCCCGCCAGGTCATGGACGCACTGGCGGGCTGACGACGCTGCGGCCCCTCGCACGGTGCGAGGGGCCGCGTGAACGGTGCGAGGTTCCGTTCCCGGTGCGGGCCTCGTGAGCTCGCACGGGCGACGGAACCTCGCACCGGACGAGCCGAAGCGCGCGGCTCAGGCGGGCAGGGGCTCCTCGACGCCACGACGACGGCGCGACGACTTGAGCACCAGGGCATCGAGCGAGAATCGGCCGGGCCCGGTCAGCGCCACGGCGAGGGACGCCACCGCGAGGACGAGCACGTACTCGAACCCGCCGTCCTGCGAGTAAAAGCCGGCGGTGCCGTGGGCCAGGAACCCGGCGACGACCATGTCGACGGCCAGCAGCACGCCGACGACGCGGGTCGCGACGCCGAGCACGAGCAGGATGCCGCCGACGAGCTCGAGGCCGGCGACGAGGGGGGCTGCGACCTCGGCGAGGGGGACGCCCATGCCCGAGAAGCCCTGCACCACGTTGGGGATGCCCTGGGCGAACTTCTGGGCGCCGTGGGCGATGAACACCACCCCGAGGACGATGCGGAGCGCGGTCAGGCCGATGGAGGTCGATGTCGTTCGCATGGCCACGAAGGTAGCCGGTGACGCGTCATCGATCGTCCTCGAACAGGGGACTGACCGCGCTTCGCCAGAACATGCCCAGAGCATGCCCAGACAGCGGTCCGCCGAAGGGCGGACCGCTTCTCAGGAATCGGCGCCGCGGCCGGTCTGCTGCTGGAGGCGGTCGATGTGCTCCGACGCCTGCGCCTTGGTGAGGTCGGCGGGGAGTTCCTCGCCGGCTTCACGGGCCAGGGTGTCGAGGTAGCTGCGCTGCGGTCCGGTCATGGGCTCGTCGCCGGTGACCCACTGCTCGGGGTCCTTGCTCGCGTCGGTGGAGGGGTCGGGTCGGGGGCCGCCGAGGGTCTCGCCCTGGATCGGTGCGTCCGGGGTCTGCTGCTGGTCGCGGTCTGCGTCACTCATGTCCGCGACGGTACGCCGCACCCCCGTCACGACACGCAGCAGCGGCGTCCCCCGAAGCGGCTCACCGGCACAGCGCGCACAACGGCACAGCGCGCACAACGGCACAGCGCGCACGACGGCACGCAAACGCACCGAAGCGGCTCAGACCGCTGTCGCCGCGTACCGCACCAGGTCGGCCCCGACGGCACTCGTGGCGATCGGCACGACGCGGTCGTCCCGCCGGATCCAGATGGTCGCCGCACGCTCGTCGATCCGGTCGACCTCGTGCAGCTCGCCGTCGAGCAGCACCGACGCCGTGACCCGGACGTGCCCGCTCGCCGGACGTGGGGGCAGCCCCACCACGTCGTCGCCGTACTCCGGGTGTTCGCCGGGCTGCAGGAACGGGGACACCGGGGCCGTGACGACCTCGAGTCCCTCGTCGACCGCGGTCACCGCCACCAGGCGGACGGCCTGGTCGGTCGGCAGCGGCACGTCGACGACGGGCTCGGCGGTGGGGCCGGCCAGTGCGCGGAAGGCGGGCCGACCGTCGGGGGCGAGGTGAGCCTCCAGGCCGTCGATCCGGACGCGACCGTGCCCACGGGAGTCGGCGTAGACACCGGGCTCGATGCCGGACTGTCGCGCCTCGAGCCGGGTGAGGACGACGCGGTCCGGGCGGTACCAGTCGCGGAGCGCGGCCGGGTCCACCCAGCCGACGCTCGGGACGCCGCGGGAGAGCGCGGCGGACTCGTCGGCGGCGCGCTCGTCGCGCGCGCCGAGGGGGTGCTCGCCGCGCACGGCGACGAGTCCTTCGAGCGGGCTGCCGGCCGGCGGTTCGTGGTCGAGCACCTCGACGCGCTTCGAGACCTTGCCGCCGTGTCCGTCGAACGTGGCGAACGTCCGCAGGTCACTGATGGTCATGGGGCCACATGCTACGACTCGTCGGCTCCCCGTCGCGGCGGCGAGGGCACGAGGGCGTGGATCTCTCCCGTGCAGAGCGCGGGGTCGATGCCCTCGGCGGGGCCGGCCGGACGGGTCGCGCGGCGCGGCTGGATGCTGTTGCGCTCGGCGGACCGGAGCAGGCGGTCCTCGGCCGAAGCCGAAGCCGAAGCCGAGGCCGCGGCCTCGGCCGACGAACCGGGCTGCGCGGGGCGGCGGAGCGGGGGCCGGATGGGCTCGCCGCGGCGCTCCTGGCCGGGCAGCGGGCGGGAACGGCGGCCGTAGAGCAGCTCGGACGAGTCGAGCAGCCACGGCACCAGGGCCACGGTGACGCCGTGCACGAGCAGCAGCTTCTTGCGGATGCGGCGGCCGCGGTGGTTGTGGAGCAGACCCTCCCACCAGTGCCCGACGATGAAGATCGGGGTGTAGACGGTGACGACCTCGGAGCCGTGCTCGGCCCGGTGTGCCTTGATGTACTTGATCAGGGGCATCGAGATGTCGCGGTACGGGCTCGGCACGATCGTCAGCGGCACCTGGATGCCGTACTCCGCCCACTGGTCGCGCAGGCGCTGGGACTCGGCGTCGTCGATCGCGACGTGCACCGCCTCGATGCTCGCGTGCTCCGCGGCGACCGCGTAGTCGAGCGCCTTGAGCACGGGCTTCTGCAGCTTGTTCACCAGGACGATCGCGTGGTCGCCGGTGGCGCCGAACTTCGTCTCGACGTCGGCCTCGATCTCGTGCGAGACGTCGCGGTAGTAGCGGTTCACGCCGAGCATGAGCACGTACAGCACCGGCATGATCAGGAACACGAGCCAGGCGCCGTGGGTGAACTTCGTGATCGTGACGATGACGAGCACCACGAGGGTGAAGGTCGCACCGATGGCGTTGATCGTCCGGGAGCGGACGACCTGCCCGCGGTTCACGGGTGGCTCGCCGTCGGCGGCGGGCGCCCCGTCCCGGTCCCGATCGGCCCGCAGCAGTCGTGTCCAGTGCACGACCATGCCCGTCTGTCCGAGCGTGAACGACACGAAGACACCGATGATGTAGAGCTGGATGAGGCTCGTGACGTTCGCCCGGTAGACCACGAGCAGCGCCGCGGCGACCAGGGCCAGGACGATGACGCCGTTCGAGTAGATGAGCCGGTCGCCGCGGGTCGAGAGCGCCTTCGGAGCGTACGAGTCGCGCGCCAGGATCGAGCCGAGCAGCGGGAACCCGTTGAAGGCCGTGTTCGCCGCGAGGAGCAGGACCGCGGCCGTCGTCGCCTGGATCACGAAGAACAGCACCGAGTTGTTGCCGAAGGTCGCGGCCGCGATCTGCGCGATGAGCGAGCGCTGCGGCGTGGTGGCGCAGTTCGCGAAGCCCTGCAGGTCGCAGGCACGCTCGGCGTAGTGCACGTGCGACACCAACGCCAGGGTGATGAGCCCGATGAACAGGACGATCGCGATGCCGCCCATCGCGACCAGGGTGGCCTGCGCGTTCTTGATCTTCGGACGGCGGAACGCCTGCACGCCGTTCGCGATGGCCTCGACGCCGGTCAGGGCCGAGCAGCCCGAGGCGAAGGCGCGGAGGAGCAGCAGGATGAACGCCGCCTGCGTGGTGTGCTCGACGTTCTGCACCGTGTACGCCGCGGACTCGGCGACCGGGGCGTTGCCGGCGGCGACCCGGACGAGCCCGGTGACGACCATCACGAAGACGCTCGCCACGAACAGGTAGGTCGGGATCGCGAAGGCCTTGCTCGACTCCCGCACACCCCGCAGGTTCGCGGCGGCGAGCAGCACGACGAACAGCAGGGCGAGCTCGACGCGGAAGTGGTCGAGCATCGGGAGCGCCGAGATGATGTTGTCGACACCGGAGGCGACCGACACGGCCACCGTCATCACGTAGTCGACGAGCAGCGCGCTCGCGACGACGAGCCCGGCCTTCTCGCCGAGGTTCCGGTGCGCCACCTCGTAGTCGCCACCACCCGACGGGTACGCCTTGATGAGTTGTCGGTACGAGGCGACGACGACCACGAGCAGCAGCACGACGAGTGCGGCGACCCACGGCGCGAACGTCAGGAAGGCCATGCCGCCGAGCAGCAGGATCATCAGGAGTTCCTGCGGCGCGTACGCGACAGAGGACAGCGGGTCACTCGCGAAGATCGGCAGGGCCAGGTGCTTCGGGAGGAGCTGTCCTTCGAGCTTCTCAGAGGGGAGGGGATCCCCGATCAGTCGTGCTTTCAACGACCGGATCTCGTTCGTCACGAGCGGCAAACCTACTCAGTTCCGGGCGCGAGTCAACACGGTTCGCCTGCCGCATATTCCCGGCTGCCCACTGGTGCTCCACCCTGGGGGCCGTGCACCCCGTGCGGTTGACGCAGCGTCAAGCACTACAGTCACCAGCATGAGCGCATCGACAGGCCCGGACGACCCAGCTGCGAAAGCTCCCCACGTCATCACCGAGGTGGCGCGTTCCGCCGGTGTCTCGAGTCGGACCCTCCGGCACTACGAGGCCGTCGGACTGCTGCCGGCCACGGCCGTCGGCGCCGGTGGGCTCCGGCGCTACGACGACCGAGCGCTGGTCCGACTGCAGCGCATCCTGCTGCTGCGCGGGCTCGGACTCGGACTTCCCGAGATCGCGCGACGGCTCGACGACGAGGGTGACGACGTCGCCGCGCTCACGGCACACCTGACGTGGCTCGAGCACGAACGAGACCGCCTGGCCCGGCAGCTCGCGGCCGTGCGCACCACCGTGGCGCGCGTCGAGCACGGGGAGGACCTGGCGGCGGCCGACGCGTTCGCCGGCTTCCCGCCGACGCGGCTGCCGGGTTCCTGAGGTGCCGGCAGCCCCGCGCACGCGGCGGGCCGACAGTCGGTGCGGACGGCGGCCGGGAGGCCCGTGGTCGCGACCGCCTGTCGGCCGTCGGCCGTCAGAGCGACTTGCGCAGGGCCTCCAGACCGTCACGCAGACGCGTCACGGTGTCCGCACCGAGCGTGCCGCGGGTCGCCCGGCGGCGCAGGTCCGCACGCACCTGCTGCCGGAACGACGACAGGGCCATCTCGAGCTCGCGCAGGGCGCGGGCGCTGTCCGACGGCACGGACACGGGCTCCTCGGCGGAACCTGTCGCCGGGCTCTCGGCGGCGGCGGCCAGGTCGGCACGGAGCGAGCGCATGGCCTCGCCGACCGAGGCGCGCACGCCGTCGGCCAACGACTTCACCGAGTCGCTCACGCCGGACTCGACCGCGGCGATCTCGTCGGCACGCGCCGCGAGCTCGGCACGGCCGGCGTCCGTGATCGCGTAGACGGTCTTGCGGCCGTCGGCGGTCTTGGTGACCAGGCCGTCGTCCTCGAGCTTCGCGAGCCGGGGGTACACGGTGCCGGCGCTCGGTACGTAGGTGCCGCCGAAGCGGTCGCCGAGTGCCTGGATGAGCTCGTAGCCGTGCATCGGGTGGTCGGCCAGCAGGACGAGCAGGTAGAGGCGCAGGTGGCCGTGGGCGAAGACGGGGCTCATTCGGGCACCTCGCTCTCGTTCGTCGGGGTGGTCGACGGGGTGGTCGGTGTCGTCGGGGGTGCCGGCTCGGCGACCGGCGGGGCGTGCAGCACCGCGATGTCGCCGGAGACGGAGTTCACCCGCAGGTCGAGCCACTGGCCGGACAGTTCGCCGCCCTGCTTGACGTACGAACCGCGCACTCCGCGGATCTCGGCGTCGTCGAACTGCAGCTTGCCGGTCGCGGTGTTCACCGTGCACTTGTAGGCGACGCCGTCCGCCAGGCGGACGCTCACCGAGCCGGACACCGTGTTGACGCGGGCGGACTCGGGGACCCCGTGCAGGTCGAGCACGACGTCGGCCGAGACACCGTCGGCCTGGAACCGCGGGATCTCGCCGGTGGCCACGACGTCGCCGGAGACGGTGTGCACCGCGAGCGCACCGTCGAGGTCGCGGATCGTGGTCGCGCCCGAGACGGCGTTGACCGTGACGTCGCCCGCGACACCGTCGACGACCAGGTCACCGGACACCGTGTTGAGGGTGGCTCCGCGGTTCGTGCCGGACAGCAGCGCACCGGCCGAGACGACACCGAGCGTGATGCCGGCGTCGCGGGGGACCAGGATGCTGACGTCGGCGTGGGCCTTGCCGCGGAAGGACTTCAGGAACCCGATGGGGTCGTCCCACCGGACCTGGGGGTGGTCGACGGTGAGGGTGTCGCCGTCGACCTCGATGAGCATCTGCTTGCCGGACACGCTGTGGATCTCGACCCGGGCCGTGGGTTCGTCGTGTGCGACGACGTCCACCTGCCCGCCCACGAGGCCGACACGCACGGTGCGCACGATGCCGGTGTCGATGACCTTGGGCTCGTCGACGAGCCACTTCTCCTGCGCCATGTTGCCTCCTGAAACTCGCGATGTATCGCGTCTGTGGAGGTCACGCTATATCGCGTTCCCCATGGCCGCAAGGGGTCGCACGCGATCGCCGGGCGATCGCCGGTCGATCGTCGGGCGAGCGCCGGGCGATCGCTCGGGCGATCGTGAGCAGGAATGGTCGGGTCGGCGCCGTGGACCCGACCATTCCTGCTCACGAAGCGGGCGTGGCGGGGGTGGGGCGGGCCTCCAGGGCGGGTGTGACGGCGGGTGCAGTGACGTCCCGCGCTGCGGCCGTGCGCTCGGGGCTCCACGGGAACCGGCGGAAGTGCGGCATGAGCGGCTGGACCATCGGGCCGATCGCGAACGCCGCGATGACGGTGCCGGCACCGACGTCCCCGCCGAGGACCCACCCGACGATCACCACGGTGACCTCGACCAGGGTCCGTGCGAGCCAGATCGGCCAGCCGAGCCGCTGGTGCAACCCGACCATCAGGCCGTCCCGCGCCCCGGTGCCGAACCCCGCACCGATGTAGAACGCCGTCGCGATCGCGAGCAGCACGAGTCCCGCGGCGAACAGCCCGATCCGGGCGACGATCCCCGACGGCTCCGGCACCAGCCAGAGCACCAGGTCCGCACTCGGCCCGATCGCCAGGGCGTTCAGCAGCGTCCCGATGCCCGGCTTCTGACGCAGCGGGATCCACAGCAGCAGGATGACGCCGCTCGACACGACCGTGATGACGCCGAACGACCACGGCACGACGTTCTCGAGCCCCTGGGTCAGCACGGTCCACGAGCTCACGCCGACCACCGCTCGGACCTGCAGTGCGGTCGAGGCGCCGTAGAGGAACAGTCCGACGAAGAGCTGGACGAAGCGCAGGGTGAGAGCGGTGCGGCGGGGCATGTGGCCATCGTCCCGACAGATTGGCCTGCTGGTCGAGAGCCAATCGCGCTACCGTGGACCCGTGCCCCCTGTCCTGATCAGTGCCCGCGCCGCCGCCCACCTGCTGACCGACTGGCGCGCGAGCACCGACGCGCCGGCCTACGAGGCGCTCGCCGATGCCCTCCGGGTCCTCGTCATCGACGGGCGGGTCGCCCAGGGTGTCCGGCTGCCGGCCGAGCGCGGCCTGGCCGCAGCCCTCGGCGTCTCACGCACCACCGTCGCGAACGCCTACGCCCGCCTGCGCTCCGACGGGTTCCTGGTGTCCGTCCGTGGCTCCGGCAGCGTGGTCCACCTGCCCCGTGACCTGGTCGGCCGGCCCGACCCCGAACGCCTGGGCGGGGTCGTCGAGGGGGACCTGCTCGACCTGCGCAAGGCGGCCCTGCACGCGGCCCCCGGCATCGACGAGGCGGTCGAGCGGGCGGTCCGGCACGTGCCCGCCGCGCTCGCCGGCATCGGCTACGACACCGTCGGCGACCCCGGCCTCCGCGCCGCGATCGCCGCGCGCTACACCGAGCGCGGGCTGCCGACCGAGCCCGCCCAGGTCATCGTCACCATCGGCGCGCAGCACGCGATCGCCCTGCTCGCGCGGGTGCTCGTCCGCCGTGGCGACGCCGTCCTCGTCGAGTCCCCGACCTACCCGCACGCGCACGAGGCCTTCCGCGAAGCCGGCGGCCGCCTGGTCGGCGTCCCCGTCGATGCGCGGACGGGGTGGGACGCCGCCGCGCTCGAGACGACGCTGCGTCGGACCGCGCCCTCCGTCGCGTACGTCATGCCCGAGCTCCACAACCCGACCGGTGCGACCATGTCCGCATCGACCCGCCAGCTCCTGCTGTCGGTCGCGGCATCGGTCGGCACGACCGTCATCGCCGACGAGACGATGGGGGAGCTCCGCATCGACGGCTCGCCGTCGCCGCCGTTGGCAGCGGCGGACCCGACGGGGGCGTCGGTCGTGATGATCGGTTCCGCCGCCAAGGTCTTCTGGGGCGGGCTGCGGATCGGCTGGATCCGTGCCGACCCGGCGCTGCTGCAGCGGCTGCTGCTCGCCCGCCCGACGGGCGACCTCGGCACCCCCGTGCTCGACCAGCTGGTCGTGCGCGAGCTGGTCCCGCGCACGGCGGCCGTCCTGGAGGCGCGGCGTGCGTCCCTGCGTGAAGGTCGCGACGCGGTCGTGGGGGCGCTCCGGGCGCGGCTCCCGGAGTGGGACGTCCCGGCGCCGGCGGGCGGGTTGACGACGTGGGTCGGGCTCGGGCGGCCGGTGTCGAGCGCGCTCGTGCTCGCCGCCCGGGCCGAGGGCGTGGTGCTGGCCTCGGGCGGGGTGTTCGGGCCGGACGGCGGGTTCGAGCGGTTCCTGCGGGTGCCGTTCACGATGGCCCCGGCCGACCGGGGACGGTTGGTCGACGTGCTGTCGCGTGCGTGGGAGCGGGTCGGTGGCGAGCCGGCGGGGGTGCGGGGGTCGTTGGCGGCGGTGGTCTGAGCGGTGCGTCGTCCGGGCACGGTGTCGTCCGCCGGGCTCGGTGTCGTGCGCCGGGGCTCGGTGTCGTGCGCCGGGGCTCGGTGTCATCCTCTGGGGTGAGGCCGGGTCGGGGGTTGTCGCTCCTCGGGGTGATGCGGCGGCGGTGGGGTCCGGCGAGGCTGGAGCCATGAACGCGACCCTGTCCGCCGGAACCCGCTCCGCCGTGCCGACGCCCGTCGACCCGCCCGCGCCGGTCCCCGCCGTGGTGCGGGTCACCATCGCGCTGAGCGGGGCGGCCCTTGCCGGCGTCCTGACGTCGTTCGGGCAGGCGGTGCCCGCACTCGCCTCCGTGTCGAACTCGGCCGGACCGTGGTTCCTCGTCGCCGCGCTGCTGTGCCTGGCGGCGGGAGCACGAGCGGGCCGGGTCGCCCTGCCGCTCGCGATGGTGCTCGGCGTCGTGCTCCTCGAGCTCATGCACGTCGGTTACTGGGCCACGACGGTCCTGCGTGGGTTCCCGGACGTGCTGTCGATCACGAACCCGTGGGTGCTGCTCGGGGTGCCGGCCGGGCTGCTGGCCGGGGCGGTCGCCGTGGCGGTGCGGTCCCGCGACGCCCGGTGGCGCGCGGGGGCGCTCGGTGTGACGGCCGCGGTGCTCGTCGGTGAGGGGATCCGCGGGCTGCTGCAGGTCGCCGCGACGACCGGGCACGTGACCTGGGTCGTCGAGATCGTCGTCGGCGTGGTGCTCCTCGGCATCGGGGTCCTCGGCACCCGTTCACCCGTTGCGCGCGTGGTGGCGCTCGGCACCGGGGTCGTCGGGACGGTCGCGGTGCTCGGGGCGTACCTGGTGCTCGGCGGGTTCTGATCCGTCGGTGGGTCCTGGCCCCTCGGTCCTGATCCGACGGCGGGTTCTGGCTGCCAGCCGAGCGTTCGTCGGTCGGTCCTGCGAGGATCGATGACGTGCACCTCCTCTCGGTCTTCAGCCTGCGCAACCGGGCCCTCATCGCGCTCGTCACGATCGTGGTCGCGGTCTTCGGCGGCATCGCGCTCTCGAGCCTCAAGCAGGAGCTGATCCCCAGCGTCGAGTTCCCGCAGGTCGCGATCGTCAGCGCCTACCCCGGAGCCACGCCCGAGGTCGTGTCGAACGACGTCTCGACCAAGATCGAGCAGGCGATCCAGGTCGTCCCGGACCTCGAGTCGACCAGTGCGACCTCGTCTACCGGGCAGAGCGTGGTGTCGGCGTCGTTCCAGTACGGATCGAACCTGGCCAGCGCCGAGGACAAGATCCAGACCGCGGTGAACGCGCTGTCGCTGCCCGACTCGGTGCAGACGCAGATCGTCACCGGGTCCTTCGACGACCTGCCGGTGCTGCAGGTCGCGGTCTCGGCGTCCGGCAACCAGGAGCAGCTCGTCGACCGGCTGCAGGCCTCGGCGATCCCCGACCTCGAGAAGCTCGACGGTGTGCGGCAGGCGGACGTCTTCGGCAACCCGGGTCGTCGGGTCGTCATCACGCCGAACCAGGACGAACTCGCCGCCCGCGGCCTGACCCAGACGGCGATCTCGGACGCGCTCGACGACAACGGCACCCTGATCCCCGGCGGCACCATCACCGAGGACGGCTCGACCCTGTCGGTGCAGACGGGCGAGCGGATCGCTTCGCTCGAGGACATCCGCGCCCTGCCGCTCACGAGTTCGTCGAGTTCTTCGGGCTCTTCGGGCTCGTCGGGCTCGGACGGGTCCGGGTCGGGTGCCGCCGGTGCCGCCGGGACGACACCGTCCGGTGACGGCACGGCTGCGGGTGCCACCGGTACGGGTGCGACCGGCACCGGCACGACCGGAACCGGCACGGGTACGACCGGCACCGGTACGACCGGCACCGGGGCGACCGGTGACACCGCGACGGGCGGGTCCACGACCGCGGCCACTCCCACCGACACCACGTTGGGCGACGTCGCGAAGGTCGCCATCACGGAGTCGCCGCGCACCTCGATCAGCCGCGTGGACGGCCAGCAGGCCCTGACGATCTCGATCACGAAGACGCAGGAAGCCAACACCGTCGACGTCTCCAAGACCGTGCGCGACGCCCTGCCCGGCATCGAGGACAAGATCGAGGGCGACCCCCGTTTCACCGTCGTCTTCGACCAGGCGCCCTACATCCAGCAGTCCATCGACTCCCTGGCCGAGGAAGGCCTGCTCGGGCTCGCCTTCGCGGTGATCGTCATCCTGGTGTTCCTGCTGTCGTGGCGCTCCACGCTCGTCACCGCGATCTCGATCCCGACGTCGGTGCTCCTCGCCGCGATCGGCATGCGCGCCGCCGGGTACACGCTCAACATCATCACGCTGGCGGCCCTCACGATCGCGATCGGCCGCGTGGTCGACGACTCCATCGTCGTCATCGAGAACATCAAGCGGCACATGCTCCCCGGCGTCGACCGCGGCCGTGCTGTGCGGGACGCCGTGCGCGAGGTCGCCGGTGCGGTCACCGCGTCGACGCTGACGACCGTCGCGGTGTTCCTGCCGGTCGCCTTCGTCGCCGAACTCGTGGGGGAGCTGTTCCGTCCGTTCGCCGTGACCGTCACCCTGGCGCTCGTCGCGTCGCTGTTCGTCTCGCTCACCATCGTCCCGGTGCTCGCGTACTGGTGGCTGCGCCCGCCGAAGGCGAAGCCGGGCGACGCGACGACGGCAGCGGACGCGGAAGCGGAAGCGGTCGTAGCGCCGTCGGCTCCCGACGTCGAGCACGATCGCTCCGAGGGTGCGCTCGCCTCCGCCGCCGACCTGCACGACGCCGGCACCGCGGACCGTCTGCGCCGCGTCTACCTGCCGGTGCTCCGGTGGGTCGTCCGGAAGCCGGTCGTCGTCATCCTGCTCGCCGTGATCGTGCTCGGCGGAACGGTCGCCACGCTGCCGTTCGTCACCACGAACTACCTCGGCGACTCGGGGCAGAACACCTTCACGGTCACGCAGGACCTGAAGGCCGGCTCCAGCCTCGCCGTCCAGTCCGAGTCCGCCCGCAAGGTCGAGCGCGCGCTGCAGGACGTCGACGGCGTCGAGACCGTGCAGACCACCATCGGCACGAGCGGCCAGTCGATCCAGGCGGCGTTCGGCGGTGGCGGCAGCGCCTCGGTGCAGTACGCCGTCACGACCGACGCCGAGGCCGACCAGCCGACGATCCAGGCCGACGCCCGGAAGGCGATCGGGTCGATCGAGAACGTCGGCGAGGTCACCATCGCGTCCTCCGGCGGCGGGTTCGGCGGCAGCAGCGACATCGAGGTCGACGTCACCGCGCCGACCCAGGCGCAGCTCGAGACCGCGTCGCGCCAGGTGCTGAAGACCATGCAGTCGGTCCCGGACACCACGGGCGCCACGAGCAACCTGTCTGCCGCGGAGCCGTTCCTCGCCGTCCGGGTCGACCGCCAGAAGGCCGCGTCACTCGGCCTGACCGAGACCCAGGTGGGTGGCCTCGTCGCCGCAGCGGTCTCGCCGCGGGACACCGGCAGCATCGAGATCGACGACGCGACGCTCGACGTCTACATCGCCGACCCGGAGCCGCCGACCACCATCGGTGCACTCCGTGCCCTCGACGTGCCGACGAGCACGGGCACGGTCCCGCTGTCCGACGTCGCCAGGGTCGAGGAGTCCGAGGGGCCGACCACCGTCACCACGACGAACGCGGCCCGCACCGCCACGATCACCGTGACGCCGGACGCCACGAACCTCGGTGCGGCCGTGCAGTCCGTCACGACCGCCGTCGACGAGCTCGACCTGCCGAAGGGTGCGACCGCTTCGATCGGTGGCGTCGCCGCCAGCCAGTCGTCGGCGTTCTCGCAGCTCGGGCTCGCAGTGCTGGTCGCCGTGCTGATCGTCTACGTGATCATGGTCGCGACGTTCCGGAGCCTGCTCCAGCCGCTGCTGCTGCTCGTGTCGGTGCCGTTCGCGGCGACGGGCGCGATCCTGCTGCAGATCGCGTCGGGCGTCCCGATCGGCGTCGCGTCGCTGATCGGTCTGCTCATGCTCGTCGGCATCGTCGTGACGAACGCGATCGTGCTCATCGACCTCGTCAACCAGTACCGACGGCGCGGGTTGCGGGTGCGCGAGGCGTTGATCGAGGGCGCCACACGACGCCTCCGTCCGATCCTGATGACGGCGATGGCGACGATCTTCGCGCTGCTGCCGATGGCGATCGGGCTGACCGGCAAGTCCGGCTTCATCTCGCAGCCGCTGGCCCTGGTCGTGATCGGTGGCCTGGTGTCCTCGACGCTGCTGACGCTCGTGGTGCTGCCGGCGCTGTACTTCGTGGTCGAGCGGGCTCGAGAGCGCCGCGCGGATCGGCGGGCCGCGCGGCAGACGGAGCCGGGCGAAGCGGTCTAGCGGCGGTACTCGGCGTCGATGGCGGCGAGGGGCGAGACGACGACGCGCTCGGTCCGCTCCTCGCGCTCGACCGCCCGGAACCACGACACGAGCACCAGGGTCAGCGTCACGAGGAACACCACGGCGGCGCCCTGCGACACGACGGCCAGCTGCCCGGTGACCGAGGCGTACCCACCGAACGACACCGCGGCGACGAACGACAGCCCGAGCAGCAGCTCCCCGAACGTCTGCAGCGCCGGGCGGTCCCAGCGGGTCGCAGCGGCGCGGGCAGGGCGGGTCGAGGTGTCGGTCACCCCCGAAGTCTGGGGCCGGGGGCGCGGCAGCGGCAGTCCCGACTCCGGGTGGCACCCACCCGGGGCACGCGGTCGGACGCCCTTCGCGGCCGGCCGGTCGGACGCCCTGCGCGGTCAGGCGATCAGCCGGTCGGCCGGCGCGGTCAGCCCAGCTGCGTCCGCAGGAACGTGACCACGCGGCGGCTCATCGCCTCGTCGAGCTGGGCGATCGAGTGCGCCGTGCCCTCGACCGCCACGAACGTCACCGGGACGTCGTGGGACCGGAGTGTCGCGGCGAACTCCTGCGACTCCCACATCGGGATGAACTCGTCGGTGGAGTGCCCGATGAAGAACGGCGCGGTGTCCGAGGTGACCTGGAACTCCGGCGACGCCCTGGTGGCCGCCGGGCACCTGGCGTACGACCGGCACCCCAGGTAGAGCAGCTGCTTGCGCTGGAAGGCCGCCGACACCCCGTCGGGCTCGGTGGACCGGGTGGTCAGGTTCGTCGGCCCGCTCAGGTCGACCACGGCACGGATCCGGTCGCCGTCGGCGTACGCGGCGGAGTCGTGGTCGGTGACGGCGAGCATCGCGGCGAGGTTGCCGCCGGCGCTGCCGCCGAACACGCCCACGCGCTGGGAGTCGACGTCGTAGGTCTCGAGCGTCGCCGGACGGAACACGTAGTCGAGCGCACGGCGGACGTCGTCGAGCCCGGCCGGGAACGGGTCGGTCGGCGCCAGCCGGTAGTCGACGTTGAACGTCACGAAGCCCTCGGACGCCAGGTACTTGCACACGGACCGGTAGGCGGCGGTCGCCTTGTCGCCGTGCGACCAGCTGCCGCCGTGGATCATCAGGACCGCCGGGCGTCCGGTGGCGGCCCCGACCGCTGGGGCATCGGGGTCGGCGGCGGCCGAGGCGGACGGCGTCGCGGTGGGGGTCGCCGTCGTCGCGGGGTCGCTGTCGGCCGGCAGGCACACGTCGAGGCGCTGCAACGGATCGGTGCCGTAGGGCACGTCGGCCACCACGTCGATGCCGTGGTACCGCAGCGACAGCGGGTAGATGATGCTGTCCGCGGTCACCGTCGCGTTCTCGTCGCCGACCGGGTCCGTGCTGCAGGACGCCATCGCGCCGAGCGCCACGACCGCGGCGACGAGCGCGAGCACTGAGCGGCGGCCGGACTTCATCACGTCCACGCTAGCCGCACCGGCAGCCGCCCACGTCACCCGAGCGGAGGACGGCAGTGCGAGGATGAGCACGGCAGCCGCCGACCGGAGCACCGCAGGAGGACCCGTGAGCAATCGCAAGGCCTGGAACGCCGATCCCGAACCACTGCTCCGCGTCGAACCCGGGTTCCGCCTCGACCAGGTGGACCCGGACGGCACCCCGGGCTTCCCCGGCCGCAAGATCGACGGCCTCGAAGCCCTCGCCGCCGGCGCCTCCCGTCTCGCCGCCCTGCAGGAGCGCCTGTACGCGGCGTCGACCGCCGGCGACGAGCGGCGGGTGCTGCTCGTGCTGCAGGCGATGGACACCGCGGGCAAGGGCGGCATCGTCTCGCACGTCGTCGGTGCGGTCGACCCGAACGGCGTGCACTACGCCGGCTTCAAGGCCCCGACGGCCGAGGAGCGCGAGCACGACTTCCTCTGGCGCATCGAGCAGCAGCTGCCCGCAGCCGGGCAGCTCGGCGTGTTCGACCGCTCGCACTACGAGGACGTGCTCGCCCAGCGGGTCCGTGGGCTCGCCGCGCCGGACGAGATCGAACGTCGGTACGGCGCGATCACCGCCTTCGAGGACGGCCTCGCCGCCGCCGGCACGACCATCGTCAAGGTCATGCTGCACATCTCGAAGGACGAACAGCGCGAGCGCCTCGGCGACCGGCTGGACCGCCCCGACAAGCACTGGAAGTTCAACCCGGGCGACATCGACGATCGCCTGCTCTGGGACCGCTACCAGCAGGCGTACCAGATCGCCCTCGACCGCACGTCGACCCCGCAGGCTCCCTGGTACGTCGTTCCCGCGAACCGCAAGTGGTACGCCCGCCTCGCCGTGCAGCAGCTCCTGCTCCGGGCGCTGGAGGACATGCACCTGTCGTGGCCGAAGGCGGACTTCGACGTCGCCGAGCAGCGTCGTCGGCTCGCGGAGTCCTGAGCGCACGACCCCGGCCTGGAGGCCCGTCCCGCGCCCGGCACGCCGCCGCCGGACCGCGCGGGGCTGGCGTCAGGGCACCGGCTCGCGTAGACTCGCTCGGTCGGCCTTCGACGTCGTGACATTGTGATCACGGAAATTCTGCTGGGTGTGTGTTGCTCGAGGGCTGGAATCACGTCGACTCGCGACGGGATGAACCCCCTCTCCGCAAGCAGCCCCCGCCGATGTCGCTGTCGGGCGCTGCGGTACGTTGCGCACCCGAGAAAGCAGCCATGGCCCCGTACAACAAGGGCGGCGCGGACAACCGCGCCTCCGACCGCGTCCGCCACCCGAACGGCACCCCCGCCGCCCGCAGCAGCAAGCACCGCGGGTTCCGCGCCGCCGACTCCTCGCAGCCGCGCCAGAAGCAGCGCTGGGACGCCGAGGAGCGTCGCGGCCGTGCGTCGCAGGGCGAGCGTCCGGCCCGTCCGAACTGGGAGCCGCGTGACAGCGGCGGCCAGCGGCGCCCCGACCGCGACGACCGTGGCGGCCGTGGCTACAACCGCGACGCTCCCTACTCGCACGGCCGTCCCGACGCTCCGCAGGCTCCGCGTCGCGCCGGAACCGGCTCGCAGGGGCCCAGCGCCCCGCGTCGCTTCGATCGTGACGACCGTGCACCGCGTCGTGACAACGACGACCGCCCGCGTCGTTTCGACCGCGATGACCGTGCACCGCGCAGCTTCAACCGTGACGACCGCGCGCCCCGTCGTGACAACGATGACCGGCCCCGTCGCTTCGACCGCGATGACCGCGCCCCGCGCAGCT
Organism: Curtobacterium sp. UNCCL17; assembly: GCF_000686685.1. Classification (NCBI taxonomy): domain Bacteria; kingdom Bacillati; phylum Actinomycetota; class Actinomycetes; order Micrococcales; family Microbacteriaceae; genus Curtobacterium; species Curtobacterium sp. UNCCL17. Next base: position 103,564 of record NZ_JMLI01000022.1, read on the forward strand.
TCAACCGCGATGACCGTGCCCCGCGTCGGGACAACGACGACCGTCCGCGTCGTTCGTTCGACCGTGACGACCGTGCGCCCCGTCGTTACAACCGCGACGACCGCGCTCCGCGCAGCTTCAACCGCGACGACCGTGCGCCCCGTCGTGACAACGACGACCGTCCCCGTCGTTTCGACCGCGACGACCGCCCGCGTCGCTCGTTCGACCGCGACGACCGTGCGCCCCGTCGTGACAACGACGACCGCCCGCGTCGCTCGTTCGATCGCGATGACCGCGCCCCGCGCAAGTTCGACCGTGACGACCGCGCCCCGCGCAAGTTCGACCGCGACGACCGCACCGACCGTGCCCCGCGCCGCTCGTTCGACGAGCCCGAGCGCGGCAAGTTCGTGCCGGCCGACGACGTCAAGCTCGAGAAGCTCCAGGCCGAGGCCACCATCGCGGCCGACGTCGAGGGCGTGACCTTCGGTGACCTGGGCATCGGCGGCAACATCTCCCGCGCCCTGCAGGAGCTCGGCGCCTCGAGCCCGTTCCCGATCCAGGCGGCGACGATCCCCGACGTGCTCGCCGGCAAGGACGTCCTCGGTCGTGGCCGCACCGGCTCCGGCAAGACCATCGCCTTCGGTGCGCCGCTGGTCGAGAAGCTGATGGAGCACGGCGGCGGCACCAAGCGCAAGATGGGCCGCGCCCCGCGTGCGCTCATCCTCGCGCCGACCCGTGAGCTCGCCCTGCAGATCGACCGCACGGTGCAGCCCATCGCCCGTTCGGTCGGCCTGTTCACGACGCAGATCTACGGCGGCGTGCCCTACGGCCGTCAGGAGGGCGCGCTCGAGCGCGGCGTCGACATCATCGTCGGCACCCCCGGTCGTGTGCAGGACCTCATGAACAAGGGGAAGCTCGACCTCAGCGAGGTCATCATCTCCGTGCTCGACGAGGCCGACCACATGTGCGACCTCGGGTTCCTCGAGCCGGTGCAGGAGATCCTCTCTGCCACGGCCGAGGTCACCCCGCAGGGCAACCGCGCGCAGAAGCTGCTGTTCAGCGCGACGCTCGACACCCAGGTCGCGGCGCTCGTCGAGCAGTTCCTGCACGAGCCGAGCGTGCACGAGGTCGCGGGTGAGGACCAGGCGTCCTCGACCATCGACCACCGTGTCCTCGTTGTCGAGCAGCGCGAGAAGGACCGTCTCCTCGAGGAGCTGGTCGCCGGCGACGGCAAGACCATCGTCTTCGCCCGGACCCGCGCCTACGCCGAGCGTCTGGCCGACCAGTTCGAGGACGCCGGCATCCGCGCGACCTCGCTCCACGGTGACCTGAACCAGTCGCGTCGCACGCGCAACCTGCAGCTGCTCACGAGCGGCCGCGTCAACGTGCTCGTCGCCACCGACGTCGCCGCCCGCGGCATCCACGTCGACGACGTCTCGCTCGTCGTGCAGGCCGACGCCCCGGACGACTACAAGGCGTACATGCACCGCTCCGGCCGCACGGGTCGTGCCGGCAAGGAGGGCACGGTCGTGACCATCGTCCCGCGTGGCCGCATCCGCAAGATCGAGGGCATCCTCGAGCGCGCCGAGATCGAGGCGGACCTGGTGCAGGCCGCACCCGGTGACGGCATCGTGTCGGAGCTCGCCGCGCGCTAGTCGCGACCCCACGACGGACAGGAGGCCCGGTACCAGCTGGTACCGGGCCTCCCGTCCGTCACACGGTGCGACCGAAGACCGCACTTGCGCCCGGGTCATCCTCTCGGAGGACCCAGAGCCGCCGTGCTCATGCCCCCGGCTGATGACACGGGCGAGCAGGACCGCTGCAATGATCACGTGACACCCGCAGCGCTCGTCGGACGACTCCGCCGGTTCCCCGTCTCCGTCTCCGTGGCCGCAGCGACGACCGCGCTCCTCGTGACCGCGCGGATCGCTCACGCCGAGCCCGACTTCCCGCACCACCCGCCCGTCGCGTGCCTCGCCATGGTCCTCGTGATCGTGACGACGGTGCTCGCCGAACGGTCCCTCGGTTCCGTCCGCACGGTGGTCATCGGCGTGGTGGCCCCGGCGCTCGGCGTCCTCGGAGCCCTGCTCACCGTCAGCATCGGGTCAGCGCTCGGCGAGGCACACGCCGAACTCGCGGTCGGCCAGCCGCTCTTCGCCCCGTCGATCGTCGCCGCCGCCTTGCTCGGTGCCGCTTCGGCAGCGATGCCCGCGCAGCACCGGTGGCGTACGCGAGCCGCGCTCTGGACCGTCGTCCTCACGCTCGTGCTCTTCGCCGGCCACGGATCGGACCTCGCCCGTGCCCTGGCGACGCTGCTCGGCACCGCAGCCGGTTCGTTCGTGGTGCGCCGGGCCTCCGGTCGCGACGCGCCGACCGCGCGTGACACCGTCAGCGCACGCACCTGCGTCGTCGCGACGCTCATCGCGCTCGGCGCGGGCACCTTGGTGACCCCGGTCGTGCCGGACCCGGACGGCGTGCTCTCGGTGTTCGCCGACGCCATGAGCGACCGTGCGGTCGTCATCGTCGGGCTCCTCCTGCTGGTGTCCGCCTGGCTCGTGCAGCGTGGCCGGCGGACGGGCATCGTGCTCGCCGTCGGCGTGCTCGTGACGCTGACCGCCGTCCTCGCCGATGTGTTCCTCATCGAACCGATGACCGACGACGCCGTGCAGTGGCGCGGTCTCGGGCTGGACGCGATCGAGTGGCAGGTCACACTGCTCGGCGCGTGGCTCGTGCCGGCGATGGTGCTGCTGGCGGTCCTGGCGCTCCGCGGACGCCTCGTCCGCTCGCGGTTCCGTGCCGCCACCGACGGCCGCGGTGCCCTGGTCGAGATGCTCCGCGACGGCGATGCCGGAACCCTCGGCCACATGGGCACCTGGCGCGGCAACGCCACCTGGACGGACCCGGACGGACGTGGGGCCGTGGCGTACCGGGTCCGCGGGGACGTGGCACTCACCGTGTCGGACCCGGCGTGCAGCGCTGCGGACCGCGCCGAGGTCGTGTCCGCGTTCACGGCCTTCTGCGACCGCAACGGCTGGGTGCCCGCGTTCACGAGCGTGCACGACCCGGTGCGGCAGATCCTCGCCGCCGACGGGTGGACCGCGCTGCCCGTGGGAGTCGAGTCGGTGCTGGACGTCGCCACCTTCGACCTGCGCGGCAAGAAGCGGCAGGACCTCCGGACGGCCTCGAACCGGGCGGACCGTGAGGGGGTCCGCGACGAGTGGACGACCTTCGACGCCCTGGCTGACGAACACCGTGCCGAGGTCGAGGCGATCTGCACGCGGTGGGCGAGCGACCGGAGACTGCCGGAGATGGGGTTCACCCTGGGCGGCTTCCACGAGCTCGACGACCCCGACGTCCGACTCATGCTGGCGGTGACGGCCGACGGGCAGGTGACCGCGGTCACGAGTTGGCTGCCCGTGTACGAGCACGGCGTGCTGGCCGGCTACACGCTCGACGTCATGCGCCGCGGCGACGACGGCATGCCGGGCGTCATGGAGTTCCTCATCGCCCGGACCGCGATCCGGGCACACGACGCAGGCCTGCGGATGATCAGCCTCTCCGGCACGCCGCTCGCCGCCCACGACGGCGCACCGTCACTCGTGTCCTTCGGATCGGTCCTCGTCGCCCGGCTCCTCGAGCCGGTGTACGGGTTCCGGTCGCTCCAGCGCTTCAAGGAGAAGTTCGGCGCCCGACACGAGGCGCTCTGGATCGTGGTCCCCACGCCGTTGCACGTGCCGCGGGTCGCACGTGCCCTGGCCGGCGCGTACGTACCGGGCCTCCGTCCGAAGCACCTCTGGGCACTGCGGCAGGCACACCGCTCGGTCGTGCGCGAGCCCGCTCCGACGCGGGTGGTGTCCGAGCAGTGAGTCCGACCGAGTGGCTGCTCGCCACCCAGCTGCAGGCGCCGTCCAAGCTCGTCCCGCTGGACGTGGCGTTCGCCGTGCTCGGTCTCGCCGTCCTGCTGCCGGCGCTCGGGGCGCTGCGTTCGCGCGTCGCGTGGCGACGGGCCGGGGTCCGCGCTGCCGTCGCGGTGGTCGCCGCCGCGGTGGTGCTGCTCGTGTGCTGGGTCCTCAGCGATCTGATGAACCTGTTCGGCGTCGCGCTGAGCCCCGTCACCCGGATGTGGTTCGTCGTTGCCGCAGCTGCACTGGCCCTGGCGGTCGTCGGACTCGTGCAGGGCCGTCGCTGGCGCCGCGTCCTCGCCGGGCTGCTCGTGCCGACCGCGCTGCTCGCGTCCGCCCTCGGGGTGAACGTCGAGTTCGCGATGTACCCGACGCTCGGCACCGTCGTGCAGACGGACCCGTTCCCGGAGCTCGACCTCGCCGCAGCCCCCGTCGCCACCATGCCCACGACCGGCGAGGTCCGCACCGTCGAGATCCCCGGGGAGCGATCGGGGTTCCCCGCACGGCCCGCCGTCGTCTACCTCCCGCCCGCTGCCCTGGTCAGGGATCCGGCGCCGCTGCCCGTCGTCCTCGCCTTCTCCGGCCAACCGGGGGCTCCGAGCGACCTGTTCACCGCCGGCCGGATGGGCAGCGCACTCGACGGGTACGCCGCAGCCCACCACGGCCGAGCGCCGATCGTCGTCTCCGTCGACCAGCTCTCCGCGCCCGGCCTGAACACGATGTGCGTCGATTCGGACCTCGGCAACGCAGCGACCTACGTCACCGAGGACGTGCCCCGCTGGCTGACGGCGCACCTCCCGGTGACCCCGGACCGCCGTGCGTGGGGCCTCGCCGGCTTCTCGCAGGGGGCGACCTGCGCGATGCAGTTCGCCACCGCGCACCCCGACCGGTTCGGGGCCGTGCTCGCGGTGTCCAGCGAGCTGCAGCCCATCGACCAGAACCCGCAGCACAGCGCCGACCGGGCCTTCGGCGGATCGATCACCGCGTGGAAGGCCGCCGGTCCGATCGCGCAGATGCGGGCGGACGACCTGCACGGGCACGCGTTCTGGTTCACCGCGGGGTCGGCAGACGGGGCGTTCAGCCGCAACGCTCGCGTCCTCGCCGACGCTGCACGGGCAGCGGGCGCGGACACCAGCGTCGCGTTCGCCCCGGGGAGCGGACACGACTGGAACACCGTGCAGTGGTCGTTCCGCACCGAGCTCCCGCACCTGGCCGACGCGCTGTCCGCGGGGCGTCACTGATCCGCGCCACCGGGGTCTGACCCACCTTGTGACGGACGGGAGGCCCGGTACCAGCTGGTACCGGGCCTCCCGTCCGTCACATGGTGAGCACCGATGGTCGGGTCGCGACGTCGGACCCGACCATTCCTGCTCACGAAGCGGCGGCGCGACCGCGGCCGCGCGCGCTCAGCGGTTGAAGAACAGCAGCCCGCGCACGAAGCCGGCCTGTCCGGCGTGCTGCGTGCAGTCGTCCAGGATGCTCACGAGTCGCGCGCCGGCCGTGACGGGCGGGTCCCACGCATCGTCGACGACGGGGTCGAGGTCGTCCGGACCGAGCGTGCCGAGGTACGCGACCGTGCGCTCGTGCGCGGCGCGCAGGTACCCGGTGAGCAGCTCGGCGGAGGCCCGCACCCGCCCGACGTCGTCGCGGGACATGCCGTACCCGAGCGCCTCGGCCGGGAACGGCAGCCCGAACCGGTCGTACCAGCCGTCCGCCGTCCAGACCTGCTCGGAGCCGGCGAGCTCGGCGATCTGCACGTCCTGGCCGCGGGCGATGTGCCACGCGAGCCACGCGAGGGTGTTCGCCCCGGCGGCCGGCCGTGCCGCGAGCTGGTCTTCGGAGAGCCCGTCGACGGCCCGCTCGACCGTCTCGGGGACGCGGGAGAACGCTTCGGTGAGGAGTTCAGAGGGGGTCATGGCGCTCACGCTACGCGCGGGCCGTGACACCCGCTGTCACACGGCGGTGCTGCGGTGGTGGCGCTCCAGGGCGGCACCGAGCCCCTCGAACGCGGCCGCGACCACGGCGCGGTCGGACGGTGCGACGACCTGCCGGAACGCGTCGGAGTAGACGGCGCCGACCTCGCGGGCGACCGCCGTGCCCGACGGCGTGAGGTGCAGGAGCACGCTCCGGCGGTCCTCCGGGTTCGGGCGACGTTCCAGGTGTCCGTGCTTCTCGAGTCGGTCGATCAGCGACGTCATCGCCCCGGTGGTGAGCTCGAGGTACTCGCCGGCCTGCTTCGGGGTCACGCCGTGGCCGCCGGCGGCGCTGAGGAAGAACACGAAGCGGGTGTCCGTGGCGTTCAGCCCGCGGATCGTGCTCTCGTGGTGCAGGACCCGTGCGTGCTGCATCTGGAGCACCCGGAAGGCGGTGAGCAGTCGCGGCAGGTCGGCGTCGGGGTCCGTGTCGGCGGTGACGGGGTCGAGCGCCGTGACGTCGGGCGACATCGGTGCCGGCGGCGTCGTGGGGGCGACGCGCGCCGCGGGGACGGCGGGTGCATGCGGGGGGAGGACGACCGGGTCGGTGTCCGTCATGGGAGCTCTTCTCGGGTACAGGGTGGGAACTTCAGTCAACAAGTAACTCACTCGTCAAGATACCCCCATCAGTGGGGACATCTCAGGTCTTGTGAGCTGCTTGAACGCCAAGTAGCTTGATCGTCGTACCACCTCGGCACGTAGCGCGACCAACCACCGCGGGCCCGTCCGAACCACCGATCAGATCTCTTCCTCACGGAGTCCAACCATGTCTCGTGTCACGCCTCGTGCTGCCCGCCTCGCCGCCTGGATCGCCATCCCCGCCGCCCTCGTCGCCTCGGGGGTCGTCGTCTCGACGGCCTCGTACGCGGCGTTCTCCTCGACCACCATCAACCCGACGAACAACTGGACGGCCGGCAGTGTCGCCCTGTCCGACGACGACAACAACACCGCGCTGTTCACGGCGAACAACCTGAAGCCCGGCTCGGCCGGTGCGAACTGCATCGCGGTGACCTCGACCGGTTCGCTGCCCTCGGCCGTCAAGCTCTACGGCACGAACGTCTCGACCACGAAGGACCTGGCCGCGAACGTCAACCTGACCATCGAGCAGGGCACCGGCGGCGGCTTCGGCTCCTGCTCCGGCTTCACCCCGGCCGCCACCGGCGGCTCGCTCTACAGCGGCACCGTCGCGGGCTTCGGCGCCGCCTCGACCAACTACGCGACCGGCGTCGGCAGCTGGGCCCCGACCGGCACCGCGTCCGAGACGCGCGTCTACCGCGTCAGCTACACGGTCTCGAGCACCGCTCCGAACACCGTGCAGGGCGGCACCGCAGCCCTCGGCTTCACCTGGGAGGCCCAGAACAGCTGAGCCGGGACCGGGGCCGAACCAGCCCCGTCCGTTCCCTCCCCGCAACGCGCCCCCGGTCGAAGGCAGTCATGAGCAGCATCGCAGTGCACGGTGGTCCCGCACCGCACGCAGCGGTCCGTGACGCCGTCGACTGGGGGCGCGTCGTCGTCGCCACCCTCGCCCGGGGCGTGGTCGCGACGCTGCTCGGGCTCGCGCTCTGGGCGGCCGCGCCGGCGCTCATCGGCTGGCAGCCGACCACCGTGATGACGGGCTCGATGGAGCCGCGGATCGTCCCCGGTGACGTGGTCGTCTCGCGTCCGGTCGGTTCGGGCGAGATCTCGACGGGCAAGGTCCTGCTCGCCGACGACCCGGACCAGCCGGACCACCTGCGCATGCACCGCTACGTCGAGGACGGCCCCCGCGGCACGATGGTCACGAAGGGCGACGCCAACCCCCAGCAGGACTCCACGCCGATCGAGCGCTCCGCCGTGCACGGGGTCGCCTTCCTGCGCATCCCGTTCATCGGGACACCGATCCGGTGGATCAGCGCCGGGGAGTGGGGCCTGGTCGCGATGCTCGCGCTCGGCCTGACCGCGGTGCTCGCGCTCTGCACGATCGACGGGTCGCTCCGGCGACTCGTCGAGGCCGACGACGACACCGACGGCGCGGCCGGTGGTCCGGACGACGCGGCCGGTCCGGACGACGCCGCCGGTCCGGACGACGCCGCCGGTCCGGCAGACGGTGCCGACGACGGCCTGGAGGCGCGGAACGGCGCCGCCACGAGCCTCCCGACCGCTGCGTCCAGCGTCCTCACCCGTCGCGCGCTGCGTCGACGAGCACGTCGCGTGCGGCGGCTGCGCCGCGTCGGCGGGGGCGCCGCGGTGCTCGTGCTCGCGGCGGCGGCCGGCGTCCTGCTGCCCGGAGCGGCGGACGCGGCCCCGTGGTCACGGACCACCGTCGCACCGACCGCGACCTTCACGGCGGGCACGGCGACCGGTGTCCCCACCCTCACCTGCGCCCCGGCGGGGTCGAACACGGTGACGATCGCCTGGACCTACGACAACGGCGCGATTGTGCCGGTGTCGTTCGACCTGATGAACGGGACGATGCAGGTGGCCAGCACGACCACCGCCGGGGCCCGTTCGATGCCATACGCCGGCGCCGGACTCCTCAACCTCGGCACGACGTACGAGCTGCGCCTCCGCACGAACCTCGGCAACAACTGGACCGCTCTGAGCACACCGACGGTCAGGGTCAAGGTCGTCTCGGTGCTGGGCCTGGCGTCCGCGAGCTGCGTGACCGCCTGAGTCCTCCACAGGGCACCGCGAGGTGCCCGGGGATGTCCCCGGCCGGCGTTACCGTGGCCGCATGCGCATCCTGCACACCGGCGACTGGCACCTCGGCCGCACACTGCTGGGTGCCGACCTGCTCGAGCACCAGGCGGCGTTCACCGACTGGCTCGTCGACCTCGCCCGCGAGCGCGCGGTCGACCTCGTCGTCATCGCCGGCGACGTCTACGACCGTGCGATCCCGCCGGTGGACGCCGTCCGCATGCTCTCCCGCGCGCTGGAACGCCTTGCCGAGATCACGACGGTGGTCCTCACGCCGGGCAACCACGACTCGGCCGCGCGGCTCGGCTTCGGGGCCGGCGTGATGGGGCAGCGCGTACGCATCCTCGCCGAGCCCGCACACGTGGCCGATCCGGTGCTCGTCACCGACGACGACGGCCCGGTGGCCGTGTACGGCATCCCGTACCTGCACCCCGACCTCACGCGGTACGCCCTGGCGGCGGTCCCCGACGAGCCCCTCGCCCGCTCGCACCACGCCGTCGTGCACGCCGCCACCGAACGGATCCGCGCCGACCTCGAGACGCGGGCCGGCACCCGGAGCGTCGTCGTCGCGCACGCCTTCGTCGGGGGCGCCGACCCGAGCGACAGCGAACAGGACATCCGCGTCGGCGGTGTCGACCGCGTCGCCGAGTCGGTGTTCGACGGGTTCGACTACGTCGCCCTCGGGCACCTGCACGGCCCGCAGCGCGTCGGCGACGACGACCGGATCCGGTACGCCGGGTCGCCGCTGGCGTTCTCGTTCGGCGAGCGGCACCAGCGGAAGTCCGTGACCATCGCCGACCTCGACGCGGCGGGTGCCGTCACCGTCGAGCTCGTGCCGACCCCGGTGCCACGGCGGCTCGTCGACGTCCGGGGCAGCATCGACGCCATCGAGTCCGGGGAGTTCCGGGCCGATGCCGACGCCTGGGTCCGCGTCGCGGTGACCGACACCGTGCACCCGGAACGCATGTACGCCCGCGTGAAGGACCACTTCCCGCACGCCCTGGCGATCACGCACGAACCGGCGGACCGGCCGGCCGCCACCGCCGCGCGGGCCGTCACCGCGACGTCCGACCCGGTCGAGGTCGCCGGCGACTTCGTGGCCTTCGCCACCGGCGGGCTGCCCGACGACGACGAACGCGCGGTGCTGACCGAGGCGTACGAGGCCGCGGTGCTCGCCCTGCAGCGTGAGGGGGACCGCTGATGTACCTGCACCGACTCGAACTGCGCGCCATCGGGCCGTACCCCGACCTCGTGACGATCGACTTCGCAGCGCTGGCCGCGTCCGGGGTCTTCCTGCTCGAGGGGCCGACCGGTTCCGGCAAGTCGACGATCATCGACGCCGTCGTGTTCGCCCTGTACGGCGGACTGGCCGGTTCCGACGCCAGCTCCGACCGGCTGCACAGCCAGCACGCCGACCCCGCGGTCGAACCGTTCGTCGAGCTCGTGTTCGAGACCGGTGCAGGCGTGTTCCGGGTCCGGCGAACCCCGCAGTACGACCGCCCGAAGCAGCGGGGGACCGGCACGGTGAAGCAGCAGGCGTCCGTGCAGCTGTTCCGACTCGCCGCGCCCACCGACGTCGCCGGCGAACCCCTGTCGTCCCGCATCCCCGAGGTCGGGGTCGAGATCGCCCGGATCGTCGGGCTCGACCGCGCGCAGTTCCTGCAGACCGTGGTGCTGCCCCAGGGCGAGTTCGCACGGTTCCTCCGCTCCCCGGGTGAAGACCGCCGGAAGCTCCTGCAGTCGTTGTTCGGCACCCAGGTCTACGACCGCACCGCCGACGAGCTCGCCGCTCGCCGCCGAGCCGTGCAGGCCGAGGTCGAGGGGGCCGACGACCGCGTCCGTGACGCCCTGGCCCGGTTCGCGCAGGCGGCCGACCTCGCCGAGGCCGACGAGTCCGTCGTCCTCGGTACGGTGGCGGCCCTCCGCGCCACGGCCGACGCCGCCGGGGCAGCCCGAACGGCTGCGGCTGCCGCTGCGACGGTGGCGACCGACCACGAACGATCGGTCGCGGCCCGTGCGGCCGCCCTCGAGCGACGAGCGGCGCTGCTGCGGCGGCGGGCGCTCCTCGACGACGACGCCCCGGCGATCGAGCAGGCACGAGCAGCGGTCGCGACGGCCGAGCGTGCCGCCCGGGTCGCCGCGGTGGCCGACGGCCTCGACGCCGCGACCGTGCGGGCCGACGACACCGCCGCGGCAGCAGCCCGGTTGCGCGACCAGCACGCGCTCCGCGCCGTCGACGCACAGCAGATCGCCCGGCGCCGCGACACGCTGACCGACGCCCTGTCCGACGTCCGGCACCTCGTCGCGGTCGAGGCCGAAGCGGATGCCAGGCGCACCGCGATCGCCGAGGCCACCACGACGGCATCGCGGCTCACCGACGACCTCACCGCCCTCGACACCGCGCTCGAATCCCGGCCGTCGGAACGAGCACGGATCGTCGAGGCCGCCCGGACCGCCTCGACGACCGCTGCCGACGCCGACGCCGCCGCGCACGAGGTCGCCCGGGTGCAGTCGCTCCGCGCCGACCTGGCCGCGCGCGACCGCGCCGAGCGGCGCGTCGCCGATGCCGAACGCGTCGTGGCCGGTGCCCGCCGTCGGGCCACCGAGGCGCTCGATGCCGAACGCTCCCTGCGCGAGCGCCGGATCGCCGGGCTCGCCGGGGAGCTCGGTGCCGCGCTGGCTCCCGGCGACCCCTGCCCGGTGTGCGGATCGACGGCGCACCCGTCGGTGGCCGCGCCGCAGGACGACCACCCGACGATCCAGGCGGTGGAGTCCGCGGGCGACGCCACGCGTCTGGCCGACCAGCAGCTCGCCGACGCCGCGGCCGACCTGGCCGTCGACCGTGCGGAGCACCTCCGGCTGACCGCCGTCGTCGGCACGGTCGACACCGTCGCCCTCGACGCCATGGCGGTGGCCGCCGCCGAGCGGGTCCGAGCGGCGCACGAGGCTGCGGCGCTGGTGCTGGAGCACGAGCGCGAGCGGACGGCGCACGACACCGCGACCCGGGCGCTCGAGCGTGAGCGGAACGACCTCGACGCCCGGCGCACGGTGCTCGCGTCGACCGCGGCCTCCGATGCCGAGCGGCTCGAGGCCGACCTGCGATCGGTGCACGACGCGATCGAGCGGCTCGCAGCACTGCTCGACAGCGACGACGACCGCTCGCCTGTCTCGCTCCACGCCGTGGTCGACGAACTCGACGGGCGGCTGACGGTGCTCCGTGCCGTCGCCGAGGCCGACGACCGCGCGGCCACCGCGGCCCGCGCCCGCGACGAGCGCGGCGCCGAGGTCGCCCGGGTCCTCGACGAGCAGTCCTTCCCCGACGTCGCTGCCGCACGAGCCGGTCTCCTCGACCCCGACACCGTCGCGCGCTTCCGCAGCAGCATCAGCGCAGCCGAGTCCGAGCGCGCCGTCGTGCGGGCAGGGCTCGAGGACCCCGCGGTGGTGCAGGCCGCCGACGACGATCCGGAGCAGCTCGACGTGCCGGCGGCGCAGGCCGAACGGGTCCGCGCGACGGCCGAGCTCGACGAGGCCACCCGGCTCGCGGTGACCGCAGCGCACCGCGCCGAGGCCGTCGAGCAGTGTGCGACCGAGGTCCACCGCACCGTCCGTGCGCGACAGGAGACCTCGGCCCGCAGCCGCGCCGTCGTCCGCCTCGCCGACGTCGCGAACGGCGTGGCATCGGTCAACCCGACCGGCATCACGCTCGGCACCTACGTGCTCATGCGGCGCTTCGAGGACGTCGTGGCGGCGGCGAACGACCGGTTGCGCGGCATGCTCGCCGGACGCTTCACCCTCGAGACCTCCGACGAACGGGAGTCCGGGTCACGGTCACGACGGACGGGGCTCGCCCTCGCCGTGCACGACCACACGACCGACACCGTCCGTGACCCCCGCAGCCTGTCGGGCGGCGAGACGTTCACCGTGTCACTGTGCCTGGCGCTCGGGCTGGCCGACGTCGTGCAGGCCGAGGCCGGCGGGGTCTCGCTCGGCACGCTCTTCGTCGACGAGGGGTTCGGCACGCTCGACCCCGAGACCCTCGACGACGTCATCGGACAGCTGTCCCGACTGACCGCGGGCGGGCGACAGGTCGGGATCGTCAGCCACGTCGAGGAACTCAAGCAGCGGATCCCGGAGCGGATCGCCGTGCGCCGCACCCCGACCGGCGGGTCGCGGGTGACGACGACGGTCTGACCAGACCTGACCTGACCTGACCTGACCAGGCGCTACGGGGTCGGCGTGGCCCCCACCGTACCGTCCGGCGGCGGCAGGATGTCCGCCGCGATCCACGGGAACACCCACTGGAACAGCACGAACACGATCGCTGCGAGCAGGACCAGCAGCTCGAGCACCTTCAGGACAGTGGGGCCGGGCAGCAGCCGCCAGACCAGGGGGAAGATCACTTGGCCGTCTCCGAGAGTTCCTTCGGGGTGCCCTCGGACGCGGGCATCCAGTAGTCGAGCTTCGCGTGCGTCACGTACCGCTCCGCCGCCGACCACATCGGGTGGCAGGCGGTCAGCGTGAGCCAGCGGTCCTGGGCGGTCGGTTCCACGCCGGGCTTGTTCGGCACCGGCGCGATCGTCTCGATCTTGTCGGGCGTGACGATCTGGCTGTCGGTGACCTTGTAGACGTACCAGACGTCGAACTTCGTCTTCGCGTCGGTGACCCGGACCACGACCGAGTCGCCCTTCTGCAGCTCCGCGATCTGGTTGAGGGGCTTGCCGTAGGTGACCCGGTGTCCGGCGACGGCGAAGTTGCCGGGGGCGCCGGGCATCGCGGTGCCCTGGTAGTGCCCGAGCCCGATGGTGTTGAGGACCTTCTCACGATCCGTGCCCTCGCCGATCGGCCGGTTGTAGTCGTTGCCGAACCGGGGGATCTGCATCGTCCCGAACACGTCCGACAGCGCCGGCGGTTCGTCCAGCACGGGTGCGGTGCCGCGGTGCTCGGTGCCCTCGACCTTCGGGGTCTTGACCTGGTCGAGGCCCTGCACGAGCTTCGTCTGCTCGTTCACGGCGACCACGTCGGTCCACCATGCCGTCCACACCACGTACAGGCCGGTGCCGGCGCCCGCGATGATGAGCAACTCGGCGATGAGCGAGACGATCGCGCCGCCGACCGTCTGGCGTCTGCGCGGGGAACGCCGGGACCGCGAGCCGGCTTCGTCGTCCCGTGCGCTGCGGCGCGACGGGATGGTGTCGTGTGCGGTCACGGGGCTCCTGATCGGCTGGGTGGTCGGACAGGTCTATCAGATCACGACGACAGGCCGGTGACGACGTTCTCCCCACCCCCGTTAACGTGGGGGCATGGAGTACCGGATCCGCCCCTTCCGCACCGAGGACACCGACGCGGTCGTCGCCCTGTGGGAATCCTGCGGGCTCGTCCGACCCTGGAACGACCCCCGACGTGACATCGCGCGCAAGCTGACCGTTCAGCCCGAACTCTTCCTGGTCGCCGAGCCGGACGCCACCGACGGTGACGACACCGACACCGACACCGACACCGACACCGCCGAAGCCGGCGTGGTCGCCGCGGGCATGGCCGGCTTCGACGGGCACCGCGGCTGGGTGAACTACCTCGCCGTGCGCCCCGACCTGCAGGGCTCCGGCCTCGGTCGCACCCTGATGGCCGAGTTCGAGCGGCTCCTGACCGACCTCGGTTGCCCGAAGCTCAACCTGCAGGTGCGTGCGGGCAACGAGCAGGTGCTCGGGTTCTACGCGTCCCTCGGCTACACCGACGACCGCACGGTCTCGCTCGGCAAGCGCCTCATCCCCGACGCCTGACCGCGCGCTACGCCAACGCCAGCGCCACCGACGCGACGAACGCCAGCACGATGCCGATCCACTGCTGCGCGGTCAACCGCTCCCGCAGCACCACCCCGGCCAGCACCACCGTGCCGATCGGGTAGAGCGCGTTGAGCACACTCACGACGGGCAGGGTCGCCGGATCGTCGCTGCTGTGCAGCCCCGCCTGGATGAACACGTTCGCCATCGCGTCGAAGACGCCGCACACGGCCACGGTGACCAGCAGCCGCGGACCCCATCCGCGACCCGGCCGACGCCCGGGGGTCACGGCAGCCCCGTCGGGGCGGGCCGACGTCGGGGCGGACACCGGGCCTCCCATCCGGAGTACGACGACGATCGCCGCCGCACCCAGCAGCACCGCCTGCAGCACCCGCGCGACCACGAGGGGTGCGATGCCCGAGTCGGACGGCGTCATGTCGTAGGCCAGCACGATCCCGCCGAAGCCGCACCCGGCGACGGCGGCCGCGACCACGCCCCGAGCGGTGAGCCGTGCGCCCGAGGCGTCCCGGACCACCGCGACCAGGACCACCGCGACGACCGCGACCACGAGCGCGCCGGTGGCCACGGGTGACAGCACCGTGCCACGGAACACCGCGACGAGCACCGGCACGACGGCCGCGAAGACGGCGGTGACGGGGGAGAGCACGCTCATCGGGCCGATCGCGAGTGCCGCGTAGAGCAGCAGCACCCCGACACCGCCGGAGAGGCCGGCAACCGCACCCCAGACCGCGGCCGGCCACGAGAACACGCCGCCGAGGACCACCAGTCCGACGAGCAGCGGCACGATCCCGATCGCGGCGGCCGCCGCCGTGACGACGACCGGGCGGACCCGGCGCGAGGCGAGTCCGCCCAGGAAGTCGGCGAACCCGTAGACGATCGCGCCGGACAGGCCGAACAGGACGGTGAGCACGGCTCCCATCCTGCCCGGGCCGGTACCCTGCGGTGCGTGAGTGTTCCCTACCAGCGCCTGCCCCGGATCGACGCGCGCTGGAGGTGGTGGCGGCCGCTCGTCGCCCTCGCGTTCCTGGCGGGGTGGTACCTCGTGTCGCAGGTGCTGATCACCGTCGCCTACTTCATCCCGGTCGCCGCGGTCGGGGGCGCGTCCGGGCTCTACGGCCTGCTCGACGACCTGCAGAGCGGTGCTCTGGACCCGACCGATCCCTTGACCCTCTCGCTGACCCTGGTGTCGCTCGTGGTCCTGCTACCGGGGGTCCTGCTCGCCGTGAAGATCGCGCGGATCGGACCGGCCGGCATCCTGTCGTCGACGCGGTTCCGGGTCCGGTGGGCCTGGACGGCGTGGTGCCTGCTGCCGACGCTCGTCATCGCCGCGGTCATGTTCGTCGTCCAGACCGGCCTGTTCTGGGACGGGGGGATGATCACGACCGACGGCGGCTTCGCCTGGAACCACGACGCGATCGGCCAGTCGACGGTCTCCCTCGGCACCCTCACCCTGACGATCGCCCTCGTCGTCGTGCTCGTCCCGTTCCAGGGCGCGGCCGAGGAGTACATCTTCCGCGGATTCCTGATGCAGACCGTCGCGTCGTGGATCCCGCGTCGCGTCGGCACGGTCATCGCCGTGGCGGTCTCGACGGTCGTCTTCGCGGTGCTGCACATCCCGAACGGCTACAACGTCTGGGGCATCCTCGACGTCGGCTCGTTCGGCCTGATCGCGGCGATCATCGTCCTCCGGACCGGCGGGCTCGAGGCCACGGTCCTGCAGCACGCCTTCAACAACATCATGATCTTCGTGCTGCAGGCGCCCGGCTGGTCGAAGGTCGACCTGACCTCGTCCGACGCGAACGGCACCTGGCAGGGGACCCTCGTCACCCTCGTCACGTCGCTCGCGTTCTGGGGCATGGTCGAGTTCCTGGCGTGGTGGCGGGGGCTGGACCGCCGGTTCGCCGGGCACGAGGCACCCCGGTTCCGCGGTGTGACCCCGGCCTGGGCGGGCGGCGTCCGCTGGATCCGGCCTGGAGGCACGGGCTGGGCCACCACGCCGGCCCGCGCCGACGACGTGGCCGGTTCCGACCACCGTGCCGACTCCGGCACGGACGGTGCTGTGGACAGTGCGGTGGGTGTCGCCGGTCGCCCGTAGGCTCGTGGCATGAGCACCACGCCCGCGCCCGCGCCCGCTGCCGTGCCTGCTCCCGCTGCCGTGTCCGCACCCCGTGCCGCTGCGCTCGACGTGCTGCACCGCGTGTGGGGCTACGACGACTTCCGCGGTGAGCAGGCGGCCATCATCGACCAGGTGGTGGCCGGTGGTGACGCCCTGGTGCTCATGCCGACCGGTGGTGGCAAGTCCCTCTGCTACCAGGTGCCCTCGCTCGTCCGCGACGGAGTCGGGGTCGTGGTGTCGCCGCTCATCGCCCTCATGCAGGACCAGGTCGACGCCCTGGCGGCGAACGGCGTCCGGGCCGCGTTCCTCAACTCCACGCAGGGCCCCGACGAACGGTCCCGGGTCGAGCGTGCCGTGGTGCAGGGCGAGGTCGACATGCTCTACCTCGCGCCCGAGCGGCTCCGGCTCGAGTCCACCCGTGCGCTCCTCGACCGGGCGCGCGTCTCGCTGTTCGCCATCGACGAGGCGCACTGCGTCGCCCAGTGGGGCCACGACTTCCGCCCGGACTACCTCGAGCTGAGCGTCCTGCACGAGCGGTGGCCGACGGTGCCGCGCATCGCCCTCACCGCCACCGCCACGCCGCAGACCCACCGCGAGATCTCCGCCCGGCTCGGCCTCGACGATGCCGCACACTTCGTCGCCGACTTCGACCGGCCGAACATCCAGTACCGCATCGAGCCGAAGACCGGCGCGCTGCAGCAGCTGCTCACCTTCATCCGCACGGAGCACAGCGGCGACGCCGGCATCGTGTACTGCCTGTCCCGCAACTCCGTCGAGCGCACCGCGACCGCCCTGGCCGAGCAGGGGATCAACGCCCTGCCGTACCACGCGGGCCTCGACGCCCGGGTGCGTGCCCGCAACCAGTCGACGTTCCTGCGCGAGGACGGCGTCGTCATGGTGGCGACCATCGCGTTCGGCATGGGCATCGACAAGCCCGACGTCCGGTTCGTGGCGCACCTCGACCTGCCGAAGTCGGTCGAGGGCTACTACCAGGAGACCGGCCGTGCGGGTCGTGACGGGCTGCCGGCCACCGCGTGGCTCGCGTACGGCCTGAACGACGTCGTGCAGCAGCGGCGGATGATCGACCAGTCCGAGGGCGACGCCGCACACCGTCGGCAGCTCAGCGCCCACCTCGACGCCATGCTCAGCCTGTGCGAGACGATCGAGTGCCGCCGGGTGCGGCTGCTCGCGTACTTCGGGCAGGAGAGCACGGCGTGCGGCAACTGCGACACGTGCATCGCGCCGCCGGAGTCGTGGGACGGCACCGTCCCCGCGCAGAAGCTGCTGTCCACCGTCGTGCGGCTCGAGCGTGAGCGCCGCCAGCGGTACGGCGTCTCGCACCTCGTCGACATCCTGATCGGCAAGCGGTCGCCCCGCGTGCAGGAACTCCAGCACGACACCCTGGCGACCTTCGGCATCGGTGCCGACCTGTCCGAGGGTGAGTGGCGCGCGGTCGCCCGACAGGTGCTGGCCCAGGGCTACGCGGCGGTGTCGGGCGACGGCTTCGGCACGGTCGTCCTCAGTCCCACGAGCGCCGAGGTCCTGACCGGCAAGGTGCAGGTGCGGATGCGTCGCGACCCGGTCAAGGCGCCGCGGGCCGGCCGCAGCAGTCGACGAACGGTCGTCACCGACATGCCGCAGGAAGCCGTCGGCCTGTTCGAGGCCCTGCGTGCCTGGCGTGCTGCCGAGGCCCGCGAGCAGGGCGTCCCCGCGTACGTGGTGTTCAACGACGCGACGCTCCGGGGCATCTCCGCCGTCCGCCCGGCCGACGTCGACCAGCTCGGCGAGATCTCCGGCGTCGGCGCGGCGAAGCTCGAGCGCTACGGGCGAGCGGTCCTCGACGTCGTCGCCGCTGCCGACTGACGCCCGGCCACCACTGCATGCCGTTCCGGGCATGTGCCCTCCGCGCGCCTCATTACACTCGGTAGCTCGTCACCACGAGGAGGTCCGGTGTCCGGTTCGACGAAGTTCGCCACCGTGCTCAGTCGCGCGGTGGTGACCCCGCTCGCCCGGTTGCTGTGGCGGCCGAAGATCATCGGTCGTCGGAACGTCCCGAAGCGTGGCCCGGTGATCCTCGCGAGCAACCACCGATCCTTCATCGACTCGCCCGCGATCACGCTCATGGCGCCGCGCAAGGTGTCGTTCCTGGCGAAGCAGGAGTACTTCACGGGTTCGGGGCTCAAGGGAGCCGTCTCGCGGGCGTTCTTCGGTGGCATCGGCGCCATCGGGGTCGAGCGTGGCGCGGGTGCGGCGGCCCAGCAGGCCCTCGACCTCGGGCTGGCACGCCTGCAGGAGGGCGAGGCGTTCGCGATCTACCCGGAGGGCACGCGCTCGCTCGACGGCCGGATCTACAAGGGCCGCACTGGAGTGGCGTGGCTGGCGTTGACGAGCGGTGCCCCTGTGGTGCCCGTCGCGCTCACCGGCACCGAGGACGTGCAGCCGGTCGGGTCCCGGCTGCCGAAGCTCGCCCGCGTGACGATCGAGTTCGGGCAGCCGATCGACCTGTCGTCCTTCGGCGAGGCGTCGTCCGGTCGTGCTCGGCGCCACGCGACCGATGCGGTGATGGCGGCGATCCAGGAGCTCAGCGGCCAGGAGCCGGCGAACGCCTACAACAACCCGCCCGCGACGATCGTGGAACGGGTCCGTCGTGCACTGCAGCCGGACGATCCGACCGCGGCTGCCGTCGACCCGGACTGATCGCTGCGACTGTCCGGTCACTATTGCACATCTGAAATATCGATGGTTGAATGGCGGACGTGCCGCTCGGCACGCCGCCATCGCCGGTCGCCCGAGAACGACCAGCCACGACATCCAGATCGGACCGTCCGCAGCATGTCCTCCACCCCGCTCTTCGACTCCATCGCCCAGCGTCGCGATCAGGCCGACGCTCCACACTCCACCGTGCACTCCACCCCGTCGCCGGCGCTCGCCGTCGTGACCCCGGTGCCGACCTCGCCGATCTCCGCGCCCGTCCGCCCCGGTGACTCCACGCTGGTGCCGGCCGCCCTCGTCGCCGCGATCGACGAGATCCCGGTGCGGGTGGCATCGGCCCTCGTGACCGAGGTCACGATCCGTCCCGAGCACCTCGTCCTGGTCGAGACCGTCGCCGACGCGATCACCCGAGCGGTCGTCGACGCCGTCGTGTGCGAGCTCGACCGGATCGCCCGTGACGGCGTCGTCCGCGTCTGACCGGGCCGGTCACCGCACGATGACGACCCTCGACGACGGTCTGCCCCGGCGCCCGCGCGGAGCCGAGCGCCGTACCGCCGACCGACCGACCGAGCCCCCGCTGCGCCGTGCACGGCACGCTGCACAGCCCGGGCCCCTCCGAGCCGCCGGGGTGGCGGTGTCCCCTCCCGCCACCCCGGCTTCCACCCGGCCCGCGCAGTCCGCACGGCCGACCCGGTCCACGCTGGCCGCGCGGCCGACCCGGCCCACGCAGGCCGCCGCTCCCGCGCGCCGCCGCCTCGCGTCGTTCCGGATCCCCGCCCGGCGGACACTGCCCGCCGCGGCGGTGACCGCCGTCACGTGCCTGTTCGTCGCGGTCGGCTCCCCGCAGACCGCCGTCGCCGCTCCGGCCGCTCCGGAAGCCACGTCGGCATCGGCCGGCATGCAGCACTTCGTCGCCGACGGTTCGTCCGGGCCGACCGCCGGCCGCGACGACTTCTCGGTGGGTCGTGCCGCGGCAGCCCTCCGGGTCCCCGGTGGCTCGGGCCCGACCGGTGGAGCCGTCCGCCCCACGGTCGGTGCGGTCCCCGACGCCGGTGGCTTCGGCTCCCGCTGGGTCGTCGGCTGCGCGGCCTGCTCGTCGAACCACCAGGGGGTCGACTTCGCCGCGGCCATCGGGACCCCGGTCGTCGCGGCGCTGCCCGGCCGGGTCGTCTCGGCGGGTGTGCTCGGTGGCTACGGCAACCAGGTCCTCCTGCAGCACGCCGACGGCACCGCGACCCGGTACGGGCACCTGTCGGCGATCGACGTCCGCCCCGGCCAGGTCCTCCGCGCGGGGGAACGCCTCGGGGCCGTCGGCAACACGGGTGTCTCGACCGGCGCGCACCTGCACTTCGAGGTCATCGTGGCCGGCACCCCGATCGACCCGGCCGCCTGGCTGCAGGCTCGCGGCCTCCTCTGACGGCGGCGGGCGTAGCGTCGGGACGGTCGCGGTACGGAGCCGCGCCAGGACGGAGACGCACGTGCGAGTGACGGTGTTGGGGACGGGTGCGATGGGCGCCGGCGTGGCTGGATCGCTGCTCCGTGACGGCCACCAGGTGACGGTCTGGAACCGGAGTGCCGACAAGGCCGCACCCCTGGGGGACCGCGGCGCAACGGTGGCGAGTGACCCGGGCAGTGCCGTCGAGCACGCCGAGGTCGTCCTGCTCACCCTGTTCGACACCGATGCGGTCGTCGACGTCCTCGAGCAGGCCGCTGGTGACGCCCCGACCGACGCCGTGTGGGTGCAGGCCTCGACGATCGGGGTCGACGGCACCGCGACGGTCGTGCAACTGGCCGAGAAGTACGGCATCACCCTGGTCGAGGCCATGATGCTCGGCACGAAGGCCCCCGCGGAACAGGGCAAGCTCACGATGCTCGCGGCCGGCCCCGCGGACCTGCTGGACCGTGTCGACCCCGTGCTCGACGCGATCGGCGCGAAGACCGTCCGTGCCGGCGACCACGTCGGCGACGGCACCGCACTCAAGCTCGCCGCGAACGCCTGGATCGCGTCGATCACCGCGGCGACCGGGCAGTCCCTGGCTCTGGCGGCGGCACTCGGGCTCGACCCTGCGCTGTTCCTGCAGGCGATCGAGGGCAGCGCGAGCGACTCCGCCTACGCCCACACCAAGGGTGCCGCGATGATCGCCCACGAGTTCCCCGCCCAGTTCGCACTCGACGGACTGCGGAAGGACATCGGACTCATCACCGATGCCGCCCGGACCGCCGGGGTGTCCACCACGCTGCTCGAGGCACTCGGGCGCGTCTACGCCGATGCCAGCGCGGCAGGGCACGGGGGCGACGACATCGCCGCGGTCGGCACCGCGTTCTGACGCACGGGGACGGGGACGGGCACGCGCACACGCACACGCACACGCACGGTTCCGCCGACTGATCAGCCCCGACGGAACAACCGCCGCAGGCGCTTCGTGAGCCGCCCCACGGCCTCGTCGTTCATGGTGTTGGCGAGGTCGAACGCCTCACGAGCCGGATCGGACCCGGCCTGGATGCGTCGGAGTGCTGCGTCGGCACGGGCCCGCGAGTCGAGCTCGGCGAACGGCATGTCGTCCTCGGGGTGGTGCTCGCCGCGAGGGTCCATGCGGACCAGGCTACGCGCGACGGAGGTGGTCCGACCCGCCGTCGAGCTCGTCCACGACGCGGACCATCTCGTCCAGGAAGTCCACGACGACGGCCATCTCGTTGCTCGGCAGGTGCTCGGTGACCTCGAGCGCGCGGGCGTCGAGCTCCTCGATGACCCGGAGCGCGTGCCGCATCGAGGTGCCGGTGGCGGTGAGGATCACGCCACGGCGATCGTTCGGGTCGGCGTGCCGTTCGACGTGACCGCTGCGGACGAGCCGGTCGACGAGCGCCGACGTCGACGCCGCCGTGATCTCGAGCCGCTCGGCGAGGTCCTTCGCGTTGACGGTGCGGCCGTCGTGCTCGGCCTCGATCAGGAACCGGAGCGCCAGCAGTGCGTTCTCGCCGATCCCCAGTGCCTCGCGCGCTCGGCGCTGGGCAGCGCTCTCGGCCGTTCGGTACCGCCGCAGGGCGTTGAGGACGTCCACGGCGGAGACCGCGGAGTCCTCGTACCAGTACCCCGCGGTGCTGGTCATCACCTCGGACGTCATGCCCCAATGCTAGACGCTCTAGTTAGATTGTCTAGCGAGCGCGGAGACGGGACACCTGCAACACCCGTGACGCGGTTCTGTAACACCCCGGCAACGCCGGCTCGTTAGGTTCTGGACATGCAGGAGCAGCCGTGCTGAGCCGCCTCGCGGGGAACGTCTTCCACGTGGGGAGCGCGGTGGAGCGCACCGACGTCGTCGCACGGTTGCTCGACGTCTACGTCGCCCGCCGCGAACCAGGCACCCTCGACGACGACCGGCTCGTGTCCACCGAGCTCCGCAGCGTCATCGGGACCACCGGCCCCGCGAACGACCCGGACCGCGCCGCCACCGTCGACGCCCTCGCGCTCGACCGGCACGAACCCGCGTCCATCGCCGCCGCGGTCGCCGTCGCCCGCGACCACGCACGCCGTGCCCGCGAGGTCGTCTCGAGCGAGCTCTGGGACTGCCTCGACGTCACGCGGTCGCGGATGCCCCGGAAGATCGCCCCCGACCGTGCGCACGAGTTCCTCGGCTGGGTGCGGGAGCGCAGTGCCCTCGCCATCGGGGTGGTCGAGGGCGACGCCAGCCGTGACGAGGTGTGGGAGTTCTTCACCCTCGGGCGATCACTCACCCGCTGCGCCTCCACCGCACGGCTGCTGGCGTCACGGCTGCTCGAGCCGGACGCGGTCACCTCGTGGACGGCGGCGCTCCGGGCGTGCGGCGCGGGCGAGGCTTTCCTGCGCGGACGCGACCACCCACCGGTGCCGTCCGACGCCGCCGCCTTCCTGCTCCTCGACGCCCACAGCCCGCGGTCGTTGCGTTTCACCGTGCACCGCGCGGCCGAGTGCCTGGCCGACGTCGCCCCGTCCTGCGTCGCGGACGAGGTCGCCGGGTTCGACGAGGTCCGCGCCCTGCTCGACGGCATCCCCGAGGAGTCGGCGCTCGCGGTGGCGGGTGATGTCGGGCAACGGCTGGCGGTGGCTGCCGACCGCGTCGCCGCGGCCCTCGACGAGCGTGTCTTCGCGTCGTCCGCACCCGTCCTCTGAACCCACCCGGAGCCCGTGTTCGGCGCCGGCTCGGCGCGCGTGTGGCGGAAGGCGGCTGGTCCGCGCGTCGTGACCGCGGCCGTGGGCCCGGGTGGCGTCGGACGGGAGGACCGTGGCGGCGCCGGTGCGGGCCTCCCGTCCGACGGCCGGTGCGTCACGGGCCGTCGGCCGACGGGCAGGGCGACCCGCCGGTCCGTCAGACGGCGCTGGAGCGGTCGGCGAGCGCCTCGTCGCGTTCCAGCTCGCGGCGGAGCGCCGCGCGTGAGCCGACCACCGGCACGGCGTGCGTGATCGCCAGGTGCAGCCGCGAGTCGGCGTCGTAGCGCAGCCGGACCCGCTGGTACCGGACGAGCCAGACGAGCGCGATCCCGAGTGCGACGAAGCCCGAGGCCGCGCCGACGACGATCGCCCAGCGCGGGCCGAAGGCGTCGGCGACGGCACCGACGAGCGGGGCGCCGATGGGGGTGCCGCCCGCGAAGATCGCCATGTAGAGCGCCATCACGCGGCCGCGCATCGCGGGCTTCGTCGTGGTCTGCACCAGGGCGTTCGCCGTGGTCATGAAGGTCAGGGACGCGAGCCCGACGAACACCAGCACGATCGCGAAGGTCCAGTACGTCGGAGCGAGGGCCGCGGCCGTGCACGCGAGCCCGAACCCGCCGGCGGCGAGGACGAGGGTGCGCATCCGCGGTTTGTCCCGGCGGGCGGACAGCAGCGCGCCGAGCACCGAGCCGATCGCCATCACCGAGTTGAGCAGCCCGAACTCGCCGGCGCCCTGGTGGAACTCGACCCGCGCCATCGTCGAGGTGAAGATCGGGAAGTTCACGCCGAACGTGCCGACGACGAAGATCATGCAGAGCACGACGACGATGTCCGGTCGGGTGCGGACGTACCGGAAGCCGGCGACGATCTGTCCCTTGCCGCGGCCTGCCCGGACCCGTTCGGCGAGCTGGGCGGGGTCGACGAAGCGGAGTGCGAGCAGGACGGCCAGGAACGACCCGGCGTTGATGACGAACACCCATCCGGAGCCGATCGCCGCGATGAGCACGCCGGCGACCGCGGGGCCGATCAGGCGTGCGGCGTTGAACGACGCGGAGTTCAGGGCGACGGCGTTCGAGACGTCCTCGCCCTGCACGACGTCGGAGACGAAGGCCTGCCGGATCGGGGCATCGAACGCGGCGACGATGCCGAGTGCCAGGGCGAAGCCGTACAGCGCGAGCAGGGTGGCGGTGTGCGTGAGGACCATGACGCCGAGCCCCAGCCCGAGCAGTCCCATCAGGCCCTGGGTGAGCATGAGCATCTTCCGGCGGTCGAACCGGTCGGCTGCGAGCCCGGTGAGCGGCAGGAGCAGCAGCTGCGGGCCGAACTGCAGGGCCATCGTGATGCCCACCGCGACGGCGTTGTTGTCCGAGAACTGGGTCAGCACGATCCAGTCCTGGGCGGTGCGCTGCATCCAGGTGCCGACGTTCGACACCAGGGCCCCGGCGAACCAGATGCGGTAGTTGCGTCCGGCGAGGGAGCGGAACATGGCGGTCACTGCTGGGCCAGCCTCCTCATGATCTCGGTGGCGTCGGCGAGGGTGCTCCGCTCGGCGGCGGTGAGTGCTGCGAGTCGCGGGGAGAGCCAGCCGTCGCGGCGGCGTCGGGTCTCCTCGACGAAGGCGGCTCCGGCGGATGTCGCACCGAGCAGCACCTTGCGGCGGTCGTCGCCGTGCCCGCACTTGGACACCAGGCCCCGCTCGACCAGCACCGCGACGGTCTTCGTCATCGACGGCGGGGTGACGCCGTCCTGTCGGCTCAGGTCGGCCAGGGTCATGGCGCCGTCGCGGTGCAGTCGGGCGAGGGCGGAGAACTGCGCGTCCGTGACGCTCGAGTCGGCCTTCTGGGCACGGAGGGTGCGGGACAGCCGGTTCACCGCGATGCGGAGGTCGGTGGCGTCGGTCATCGGTCGTTAGCCTAGCTCATTAGTTCAGCGAACGAACTGGATTTCGGGTGTACCGTGCTCTTAGACAACACGTGTTGCCGAGAGAGAAGGAGAACATGTCCGAGTTCGAGGGCAAGGTCGCCGTCGTCACCGGTGGTGGCAGCGGCATCGGCGAGTCCGTCGCGAAGGAGCTCGCAGCGGCGGGCGCCACGGTGGTCGTCGCCGACATCAACCTGGCGGGCGCCGAGCGCGTCGCCGCGTCGATCGTCGAGGCCGGTGGCACCGCTCGCGCGTTCGAGGCGAACTCCGCGGTCGCCGCGGACAACGAGCGCATGGTGCAGTTCGCGGTCGACACGTTCGGCGCGCTGCACCTCGCCGTGAACAACGCCGGCATCGCTGCGGCACCGCAGCCGATCGGCGAGTACGACATCGCCGCCTGGGACCGCGTCCGTGCGGTCGACCTGGACGGCGTCTTCTACGGGCTGCGCTACGAGATCCCCGCGATGGTGGCCGCCGGCGGTGGCGCGATCGTGAACATGGCGTCGGTGCTCGGCGTGGTCGGGATGGCCCAGAACGCGGCGTACGTCACCTCGAAGCACGCGCTCGCCGGACTGACCAAGGTCGCCGCGCTCGAGTACTCGTCGCAGGGCGTCCGCACGAACGCCGTGGGCCCCGGGTTCATCGACACCCCGCTGCTCCGGAAGTCGCTCTCGCCCGAGGCAGTCGCGGCACTCGAGGACGAGCACGCCACGAAGCGGCTCGGCACCGTCGCCGAGGTCGCCGCGCTCGTGCTGTTCCTGCTGAGCGACAAGGCCTCGTTCATCACGGGCAGCTACCACCTGGTGGACGGCGGCTACTCCGCCCACTGACGGGTCGGGCGTACCTGGTCGTTCCGGGCGTGCCGGGTCGAAACGGGCGTACCTGGTCGGTTCTTTCGACCAGGTACGCCCGTTTCCGCTTTCCAGCGCGGGTGCGATGGGAAGGACCGTCGGACGGGAGGCCCGCCCAGCGTGCGCCGGTCGGCTCGCGGTGGGTGGGCCTCCCGTCCTTCAGTGCCGCGCGTCCGTCAGGATCGCGTCGTGCGGGAGCAGCGCGTGCACGCCCCACGTGCGGTTCGCGACCTGCGTGATGCGCATGCTCACCGCCACGCTCGCCATCGCGAGTGCCTCGGCGCGGCCGATCCCGTGCAGCCCGGCGATCCAGTCGACC
The DNA here is from genome assembly GCF_000686685.1 of Curtobacterium sp. UNCCL17. NCBI lineage: Bacteria > Bacillati > Actinomycetota > Actinomycetes > Micrococcales > Microbacteriaceae > Curtobacterium > Curtobacterium sp. UNCCL17. The sequence continues at coordinate 129,996 of NZ_JMLI01000022.1, forward strand.
ATCCGGTCGAGCGCCGTGGCCGTCGCGACGTTGAGGTCGGCATCGAAGCCGAAGGTGATGCGTCCGGCGGGGGTGTCGGCGTGCACACCGTCGACCGGAGCCCGGTCGAGGAGCGTCAGGGTCATCGTCGTGGTCATGCCGCACTCGACCGCCGTCCCGGAGACCTCGCCGTCGCCCTGGGCCGCGTGCCCGTCGCCGACGTGGAGCAGGGCGTCCGGCACCGTCACGGGCAGGTACAGGGTGGAGCCGGCGATCAGCTCGCGGCAGTCGACGTTGCCGCCGCCGACCGTGCGGGGCGGGATCGTCGAGTGCTCCCCGGTGGGTTCGGGTGGGACGCCGACGACGCCGAGGAACGGTGCCGTCCGCACCCCGAGGCCGAGCTGGTTCACGGCGACTCCGGCGGGCACGTCGACGTCCCAGAGCAGCGGGCCGCGCGACGCCGGATCGGTCAGCCCGAGTGCGCGGTTCACCGGGGAGTCGACCCCACCCGAGGCCGTGTAGCCCCAGTCGTCGGGCACGAGGCCGTCGAAGTGCACCGCCAGGACCATCCCCGGACGTGCTCCCGCGACGGCGATCGGCCCGACCAGGCAGTGGCCCCGGCGCGGGTCGATCAGGGTCGGGGCGTCCAGGCCCGGGCCCGGCTGGCGTTCCGTGTAGCCCGCGGCGCTCAGGGTTCGGACCGTCACCGTGTCGCCCGGTTCCACGGTCAGGACCGGCTGGCGTTCGGCGGTGAAGACGTCGACTGCGGAGTCGACCGTGGCGTCGAGGTGGTGGTGGGTGGTCACCCGTCGATCATCCCAGGCGGGGGTTCCGGGCGTGCCTGGTCGGATCGGGCGTGCCTGGTCGGAAGTTCTGACCAGGTACGCCCGATTCCACCAGGCATCGCGGGTGTTCTGGGAAGGAACGTCCTCAGTGGAACTGGGGGATCGTCAACCAGATGCCCGCCAGCACCGCGGCGATGCACAGCGCGAAGCACACCACGGCTCCCGCCAGTGCCGCCGGCGGGGTGTGCCCGGAGCGCGGGGTCTCGTCGGAGTACTGCGTGCGCTCGCCGCCCGCGTCGTCCGGCTGCCCGGTCCCGAGCAACCGGAGGCCGAGCGTGTACACGAGCACCAGGCCCACGGCGGCCACGAAGCCGACGCCGGCGACCGTGCCGATCGCGGTGAAGTCGATGTCCATCGTCGTTCCCCTCAGTTCGTCGCGCCGGTCGGCTGCGGCTCGGCTTGCTCGGCCGGCCCGGACTCGGTGGTGATGTCCTCGTGCGAGATCGGCTTGCGCTTGGCGAGGACGTAGAAGGTGAGCCCGCCGGCCAGGGCGAGGACCGCGACGAGCACCAGCCCGAAGGCCGAGGTCGACGCGAGCCAGGTCGCGAGCGCCCCGACCACCGCAGCGGCGGGCAGCGTGATCACCCACGCGACGACGATGCGGCCGACGACCGACCAGTGCACGTCGGCGAGCTTCTTGCCGAGCCCCGAACCGACGACCGCGCCGCTCGTCACGTGGGTCGTCGAGAGCGCGAAGCCCAGGTGCGACGAGATGAGGATCGTCGCGGCGGAGCTCGTCTCGGCGGCGAAGCCCTGCGGCGACTGCACGTCGGAGATCTTCTTGCCGACGGTCTGCATGATCCGCCAGCCGCCCATGTACGTGCCGAGGCCGATCGCGAGCCCGCAGGCCAGGATCACCCAGAGCGCCGGACCGGTGCCGGCGGCCTGGTAGTTCGCGGCGATGAGGGTCAGCGTGATGACGCCCATCGTCTTCTGCGCGTCGTTCGTGCCGTGTGCGAGCGACACCAGCGACGCCGAGATCGTCTGCCCGTGCCGGAACCCCGTCGCCGCACCGTGCGTCGTCGCGTTCTTCGTGAGCACGTACGCCAGGTACGTCGCGACCAGGGCGATCACCCCGGCGATGACCGGGGAGAGCAGCGCCGGCAGCACGACCTTCGACACCACCGTCGCCCAGCTGATCGAGTTCAGACCGGCCCCGATGATCGAGGCGCCGATGAGCCCGCCGAAGAGCGCGTGCGTGGAGGACGACGGCAGCCCGAGGTACCAGGTCGCCAGGTTCCAGAGCACCGCGCCGACGAGCCCCGCGAAGATCATCGTGGGGGAGATGTGGATGCCGTCCTGCCCCTCACGGATGATGCCCTGCGAGACGGTCTTGGCGACCTCGGTGGACAGGAACGCGCCGACCACGTTGAGCACGGCGGAGATGAGCACGGCGGTCCGGGGCTTGAGCGCTCCCGTGGCGACCGACGTGGCCATGGCGTTCGCGGTGTCGTGGAAGCCGTTCGTGAAGTCGAACACGAGGGCCACGACGATCACCAGCGTGACGATGACGATGACGTCCATGCGCAGGACGCTAGGCCCGCCCGGAACCCCCTGCGTGAACGCCGGGTGAACAGGTCCGGGATGGAGCGCGTCTGCGAGGATGGCAGTGTCTGAAAGGATGCGAGTGTGCCCACCTTCTCCGCCGCTCGCGGCGACGCCTCGTTCACCGACGCCCACGGCGTCGAGATCGTCTACTCGACCTGGCGTGCGGCGCGGCCGAAGGGTGTCGTGCAGATCGCGCACGGGGTCGGGGAGCACGGGCTCCGGTACGAACCGCTCGCGCAGGACCTGGTGCGCGCCGGCTACACCGTGCACGCGAACGACCACCGCGGGCACGGACGCACCGGCCTGACCCAGTGGGACGGCGACCACGCCAAGCTCGGGCGGCTCGGCCCCGGCGGGCTGCGCGCGGCGATCGCCGCGGTGGAGCAGATGAGCGCGGTCGCGCGGGCCGACGAACCCGGGCTGCCGCTCGTGCTGCTCGGGCACTCGTGGGGGTCGCTCATGGCGCAGCGGATCGTGAACACCTCATCCGACCGCTACGACGGCGTCGTCCTGTCCGCGAGTGCCTACCGGCTGCCCGGCTGGATGAACAGCGGCGACCTCAACGCCCGGCACGCGGGGTCGGGTCCCACCAAGTACGAGTGGCTCACCCGCGACCGCACGATCATCGACGCGATGGCGCTCGACCCCCTGGCGGTCGAGGCCGACGTCATCGGGCTGTTCGGGCTCGCCGACACCCTCCGGCTGCTCGGGGTGCCGCGGCGGGGGATCCCGCACGACCTGCCGATGCTGCTGCAGGTCGGCTCCGACGACACCCTCGGGGGTCCGCGCTCGATCGAGCGTCTGGCGCAGGCGTACCGCCGACGCGGCCGGCTGTCCGACGTGACCGTGCAGGTGTACGAGGGCGCACGCCACGAGGTCTACAACGAGACGAACCGCGCAGAGGTCATCGGCGACCTGGTCGCGTGGCTCGACCGTGTGACCGCGCGCTGACGGCACTCGCCGCGTCCTGCGACGCGACCGGTGCCGGACTGGAGGCCCGTGGCGACGCCGCCACGGGCCTCCAGTCCGTCACCAGGCCGGCCCACTGCCGGGCAGTCGGCCGTCCGGAATAGGGTTGCGGCATGCACGGTGAGTACAAGGTCCCCGGAGGCAAGCTGGTCGTCGTCGACCTCGAGGTCGTCGACGGCACGATCCAGCAGTTCCGCCTGGCGGGTGACTTCTTCCTGGAACCCGACGATGCGCTGCCGCTCATCGACGCGGCCGTGAACGGGCTCCCCGCCACCACCGACGCCGCGGGCATCGCCGCAGCCGTGCGGGCGGCCCTGCCGACCGATGCGGTGCTGCTCGGCTTCACGCCCGAGTCCGTCGGCGTCGCGGTGCGCCGCGCGCTGTCGCGGGCCTCGACCTGGCGCGACCACGACTGGCAGATCGTGCACGAGGGGCCGATCAGCCCGAACGAGCACCTCGCGCTCGACCAGGTGCTGACCGAAGAGGTCGGTGCAGGCCGTCGCGGTCCCACGCTGCGCATCTGGGAGTGGGACCAGCCGGCCGTCGTGATCGGCTCGTTCCAGTCGCTCAAGAACGAGGTCGACCCCGCCGGCGCCGAGAAGTACGGCGTGCAGGTGGTCCGACGGATCTCCGGCGGCGGCGCGATGTTCATGGACGCCGGTGCCGTGATCTCGTACTCGCTCTACGTGCCGTCCGACCTGGTGCAGGGCATGACCTTCGCCGACTCGTACGCGTTCCTCGACGAATGGGTGATCGAGGCGCTCAAGTCGCTCGGCATCGAGGCGTACTACCAGCCGCTCAACGACATCACCTCGACCAAGGGCAAGATCGGCGGTGCCGCCCAGAAGCGCCTCGGTACCGGTTCGCTGCTGCACCACGCCACCATGAGCTACGACATGGACGGCGAGAAGATGGTGCAGGTGCTGCGCATCGGGCGCGAGAAGATGAGCGACAAGGGCACCACCAGCGCCGCGAAGCGCGTCGACCCGCTCCGCTCGCAGACGGGGCTGTCCCGCGCCGAGATCATCGAGCGGCTGATCGGCACCTTCACCCGCCTGTACGGGGCGACCGAGGGGCACGTGACCGAGGCCGAGCGCGAGCGGGCACAGGAGCTGGTGCGGACGAAGTTCGCGACGAAGGAGTGGCTCGAGCGGGTGCCGTGAGCCCCGTTCCGATCGACGGTGGACGCGACGGCCGGAGCTGAGGGGGGACGTCCCGGCCGCCGCTTCCTCGAGTGTGCGCCTCGACCTCATGAACCAGACGTGTGGATGATGAGAATCCCCCGCGCGGCTGATCCGCTCGCCGCGCAGCCCACGTAGCGTCGCTGCCGTGAACTGGTTGATCTTCCTGGGGGCGGTGGCCGCCGTGGCCGTCGTGGTGTGGATCGCCGATCGCATGGGGTGGATCGACCTGTCGAACAAATCCCAGCGGAGCGGTGGATCCGGAGGCATGGTCGGGATGCTGGACGAGGTGTTCGCACCGACCCGGCACGAGACGCAAGCCGAGTACGAACGGCAGGCGCGCCTGCCGAAACAGGCCCCGTCACCGGCGGACGACGACCACGACCTGCTCAGCGGCAGCGTGCTCATCCGGGTGCCGACGGTGCGGAGCGCCGGGCGGCACGAGGCCCGCGTGGGGACGCACGACCGCTCGTACTGAGCGGACGGGCGCCGCGCTCGTCTGTGCGTCGCCCGCGTCAGCGCGTCGTGAGCTCCTGGTAGTCCGGGTGCCGCTCGATCCACGCGTGCACGTAGCTGCACTGCGCGACGACCCGGCGTGACGAACTCGCACGCACGTCGTCGAGGGCGTGCTGCACCAGGATCGACGCGTGGCCACCACCGCGGTGCTCGGGATCGACCTCGGTGTGCACGAAGCGGATCTCGTCGCCGTCGATCTCGTACGCCGCGAGGCCGATGACCTCGCCGTCCTCGATCAGGGAGTACTGCTGCTTGTCGGTGTCGTTGCGGACCTCGGGTGCTGCTGCCATGCACTCGACCGTACGCCGGGGCCTGGGCGTGCGGTGCGTGTTCGCTCGGTGCGGTGCGGTGCGGTGCGGTGCGGTGCGGTGCGGTGCGGTGCGGTGCGGTGCGCGTCGAGCGTGCTCGCTCGGTGCGCGACAATGGGTCCGTGCGCAGGGGAGACGACCGAGGCCCGGACCGCGTCGTCCTCGGCGACGCCCTCGACGTGGTCCCCGCCTACCCGGACGGGTCCTTCACGCTGGTGTACCTCGACCCGCCGTTCAACACCGGCCGGTACCAGCGTCGGCACGCGACGTCCGCCGTGCCGAAGGCCGACGGTCCCGTGATGGGATTCCACGGCCGGACCTACGAGCGGGTGCGCGGCGACCTGATGTGCTTCGACGACCGGTTCGAGGACTACTGGTCGTTCCTCGAACCCCGACTCATCGAGGCCTGGCGGCTGCTCGCCGCCGACGGCACGCTGTACCTGCACCTCGACTACCGCGAGTCGCACTACGCCAAGGTGCTGCTCGACGCGCTGTTCGGCCGTGAGTCGTTCCTGAACGAGATCGTGTGGGCCTACGATTTCGGTGCCAAGTCCAAGACGCGCTGGCCCACGAAACACGACACGATCCTGGTCTACGTGAAGGACCCGTCGCGGTACTGGTTCGACTCCGAGGCCGTCGACCGCGAGCCGTACATGGCGCCGGGTCTCGTCACCCCCGAGAAGCGCGAGCGCGGCAAGCTGCCCACCGACGTCTGGTGGCACACGATCGTCTCGCCGACCGGCCGCGAGAAGACCGGCTACCCCACGCAGAAGCCCGAGGGGGTGCTGCGGCGGATCGTGCAGGCGTCCTCACGCGAGGGGGACTGGGTGCTCGACTTCTTCGCGGGCAGCGGGACCACGGGCGCCGTGGCACAGGCGTTGGGGCGGCGGTACGTACTGGTGGACGACAACCCTGCGGCGATCGACGTGATGCGGAAGCGGTTGCCGGGTGCGTCGTTCGAGGTGGCTGGAGCGCCGGCGGCAGCGGCGGGGGACGCAGCGCCGGCGGTCTGAGGCGCGGCACCGAGAACGGCAACGGCTCCCTCGACCCGACGACCCGACGATCCCTCGACCCGACGACCCAACGGAGAACCGACACCGATGACCGCCCTGAGGCAGTGGATCGCAGTCACCGTGACCACGATCGCGATCGTCGGCACGACTGCCGGCTGTTCTGGAGGACAGATGGAGAACCGACCGACCCAGGAGCCGGCCGATGCGAAGCGCAGCATCCAGCAGCTCGTCGACGACACGACCGATGCGCTCGGAGGGACGTGGACGGCCCAGGAAGGGCCGCGGCTCGGCACGTGTGAGGACGAGCGCGGCGTCGGTGAGGGTGTGAACTACACGTACATCAAGTCCCGTGCTGATCGCGGCGACGTCGAGCAGGGGATCCGGACGCTCGAGAAGCTGTGGGGCGAGCGCGGACTCGACACGAAGCGGTTCTCCGATGCCGACGCGTCCTCCAGCGGCGTCGACGGCAGCGGGGACGGCGTGGCGGACATCGGGTTCCAGTCCTCCGACCTCGGTGGGGGCGACACGGTCAGCGGTACCTCGGCGTGCGCTGCCGGGGACTACGTCGAGATGCGCGAGCGAGAGCGCTCGTAGCCTCCGCACGGGAGCGTCGATGTCGATGTCGCACGACGTCGACGGTGTCGCTCCCGCGCGGCCGCAACAGTTGCACGCGCGCAGATGCGACGAGGTCGCTGTCGTACGACAGCGACCTCGTCGTTCGGCATGAGCGAGCGAGCGCCAGCGCCGACTACTCCGCGGAGTGCCGCCCGTGTGCGTGCGCGTCGTCAGCGTCCGGCCGGGAGGCCCGGCTCGCCTCCGCCGCATCGGCTCCGGCCCCGTGGGCGTCCGGCTCCACGACCGGGGCGGCGTGGGCAGCCCGGGTCCGGATGGCGCCGGTCGTCGTCGGGGGCTCGTCGACCGGCGCAGCCGCCGAGTGTGCACCGTGCGTCGTGGCGTTCGGCAGCGGCGCGCGGGTGTCGTCGACCCCGTGCGGCAGCACCGAGACGTCCGACGCTCCGGCAGCCCGGGCGGACCGCGGCTGCACGTCCGGCGACGTCGGAACGTCGGGCGAGGTCGGGAACGACCCCGTCGGCACCGGACCGGCTCCAGGTGCGGCGGCGGCAGCGGCTGCAGCGGCGCTCCCGTCCGACCCCGCACCGGCAGCCGTGCGCGCGGCATCGGCCTGCTCCTGCAGCGCCGAGGTCTTGCGGAGCGGCGGCACCCGGAAGAACCACGTCAGCACGAACGCGAGCAGGATCACCGCGAGGCCGACGTAGTAGACGCGGACGGCCGAGTCGCTGAACCCGACCAGGAACGGACGGCTCAGCCGGGGGTCCGCCCCGTTCAGGAACGACGTGTCGCTCGTCGCCGAGTCGGTGGACGAGCTCGCGGCCGAGTCGCCGCTCTTGAGCTGCTTGATGAGCGTCGGGGCGACCTGCTCGACGACGTTCTCCCGCTGCCCCTTGTCGGAGTAGTCGATCTGCAGCGTGCCGTCGACGACCGAGGCGTTCGCCTTCGTGGCCGCCGTCTCGAGCGCCTGCTGTTCGGCTGCGGGCTTGGCGTCGTCGACCTGCTGGGCGATGATCGTGTCCGCTGCGGCGGCCGGGACGGTCCCCGCGGCGACCTGCTGCTGCACGGCTGCCGTCACCTGCTTGGTCACGGCGGCGTCGGCGGCCTGCTTCGCCTGCGCGGTGCCCTGGTCGAGACCGTCCTGCACCTTCTTCTGCACCGGGTCGACGATCTTCGTCCAGATCTCGTCCATCACGCCCTGGTTCCTCGACGCGTTCGCGACCGAGGGCGTCATCGCGGCGTTGAGCGCGCTCTTCAGGTCGGACTCGTTCTGCATCGCGGCGCTGATGTTCGTCGGCATCAGGGTGAACAGCACGGAGAGCAGGACAGCGGTGCCCATCGTGCCGCCGATCTGGCGGAAGAACGTCGCGGCGCTCGTGGCGACACCGATGTCCCGCGGTGACACCGAGTTCTGCGCGGCGAGGGTCAGCGTCTGCATGAGCTGCCCGAGTCCGAGCCCGATGCCGAACATGCCGAGCATCAGGAACCACAGGGGCCGGTCGGCGGTCAGGAACGTCAGGACCGTGAAGCCGATCGCCGTGAACGCCGTTCCGGTGATCGGGAAGACCTGGTAGTTGCCGGTCCGCGAGATGATCTGACCGGAGGCGATCGACGAGATCATCAGGCCGAGCACCATCGGCAGCATGGCGAAGCCGGACTCGGTCGGGGTCACGCCCTTGACGATCTGCAGGTAGAGCGGGATCGTCAGCATCGCGCCGAACATGCCGAAGCCGACGAGCACGGACAGGATCGCGGACATCGAGAACACCCGCGATCCGAACAGCTTCATCGGCAGGATCGCATCGTCGCCCATGGCCCGCTCGACGATGATGAACGCGATCAGGCCGAGGGCGCCGATGGCGTAGCAGGCGAAGGCGGCGGGGGAGTCCCAGCCCCACTCGCGGCCCTGCTCGGCGATGAGCAGCAGCGGCACGAGCGTGACGATGACGAGCGTCGCACCCCACCAGTCGATGCGGGGCTTGCCCCGGTCGCCGAACTTCGGCAGGTGCAGGAACGTCAGCACCATGAACAGGGCGATGATGCCGATCGGCACGTTGATCAGGAATACCCAGCGCCAGCCGGCGATGAACAGCAGCTGGTCCGCGCCGGCGAAGACGCCGCCGACGAGCGGCCCGATGACGGACGAGATGCCGAAGACCGCCAGGAAGTAGCCCTGGTACTTCGCCCGCTCGCGTGGGGCGAGCATGTCGCCCATGATCGCCAGCGGCAGGGACATCAGACCGCCGGCACCCAGGCCCTGCAGCGCGCGGAACCCGGCGAGCATGAGCATCGAGTCGGAGAACGACGCCGCGAACGAACCGACGATGAAGATGCCGATCGCGGTGATGAAGAGCGGCCGGCGACCGAAGATGTCGGAGAGCTTGCCGTAGATCGGGGTCGTCACCGTCGATGCGATGAGGTACCCGGTGGTGACCCAGGCCTGCTGGTCGAGTCCGTGCAGGTCGTCACCGATGGTGCGGATCGCGGTGCCGACGATCGTCTGGTCGAGGGCACCGAGGAACATGCCGGCCATCAGGCCGTAGATCACCAACAGGATCTGTCGGTGGTTCATCACGACGTTGGACGCCGTGGTGGGGGCCGCGGGGGCGGTCGCCGTCTGGGTCATGAGCAGGGTCTCCCGGGGTACCGATGCGCTGGCAGAACGATTTTTGCGCTGCCTGCAAAGTTACAACTGCCGCAAGTGCTCGGTCGCACCGAGACGGCTTCCTGAGTGGATCGGCAGTCACGGTACGCCCAGTGGGCCCCGGTGGCACACGGCCTGGAGGCCCGGCTCGGTTCCGGCGGACGGGCTGCGGTGTCCGACACCCGCAGCCCGTCCGACGAGGGCGCTACGCGCCCAGGGCTGCGTCGACGATCTCCTTGGCCTCACGCTGCACCTGCTCGAGGTGCTCCTGCCCGACGAAGCTCTCCGCGTAGATCTTGTAGACGTCCTCGGTGCCCGACGGGCGCGCGGCGAACCACGCCTTGTCGGTGACGACCTTCACGCCGCCGACGGCTGCGTCGTTGCCCGGGGCCTTCGACAGCTTCGCGGTGATCGGGTCACCGGCCAGGGTGTCCGCGGTGATGGCGTCGCCGTCGAGCTTGCCGAGGCGGGCCTTCTGCTCCTTCGAGGCCGCGGCGTCGACGCGCTGGTAGACCGGGGCACCGAAGCGCTCGGTCAGCTCGGCGTAGAGCTGCGACGGGGTTTTGCCGGTGACGGCGACGATCTCGGACGCCAGGAGCGCCAGGATGATGCCGTCCTTGTCGGTGGTCCACGCGGTGCCGTCGGTGCGCAGGAACGACGCACCCGCGGATTCCTCGCCGCCGAAGGCCACGGAGCCGTCGATCAGGCCGGGGACGAACCACTTGAAGCCGACCGGGACCTCCCACAGGCGACGGCCCAGGGACTCGGCGACGCGGTCGATGATGCTCGACGACACCAGGGTCTTGCCGATCGCGGCGTCGTCGCGCCACTCGGGCCGGTGCGCGTAGAGGTACTCGATCGCGACCGCGAGGTAGTGGTTCGGGTTCATCAGTCCGCCGTCGGGCGTGACGATCCCGTGCCGGTCGGAGTCGGCGTCGTTACCCGTCAGCACGTCGAAGTCGTCCTTGCGAGCGAGCACCGAGGCCATCGCCGAGGGGCTCGACGGGTCCATCCGGATCTTGCCGTCCCAGTCGAGCGTCATGAACGCCCACGTGGGGTCGACCTCGGGGTTCACGACGGTCAGGTCGAGTCCGTAGTGGTCGCGGATGGCGTTCCAGTACGGCAGCGAGGCGCCACCGAGCGGGTCGGCGCCGATCTTCACGCCGGCACGCTTGATCGCGGCGATGTCGATGATGTTCTCGAGGTCGGCGACGTACGTGTTCAGGAAGTCGTAGCGCTCGGGCGCGGCGTCCTCGGTGCGCTGCACCTCGGCGTTGCCGCCCTCGATGATCGCGTTCGCGCGGTTCGCGATCCAGCTCGTGGCGTCGCTGTCGGCGGGACCGCCGTGCGGCGGGTTGTACTTGAAGCCGCCGTCGCGGGGCGGGTTGTGGCTCGGCGTGATGACGATGCCGTCGGCCGTGTCCGGGTTGCCGGCGCGGTTGTAGCGGATGATCGCGTGGCTCAGCGCGGGCGTCGGCACGAAACCGTCCTGGCTGTCGGCGAGCACGCGCACGCCGTTGGCGGCGAGGACCTGCAGAGCGGTCTGCTCGGCGGGGGCCGAGAGCGCGTGGGTGTCGCGGCCGATGAAGAGCGGCCCGTCGGTGCCCTGCTCGCGGCGGTACTCCACGATCGCCTGCGTGATCGCGGCGATGTGGGTGTCGTTGAAGGCGGTGTCGAGCGACGACCCGCGGTGTCCGGACGTGCCGAACACGACCTTCTGCTCGGGGACCGAGACGTCGGGCACTCGGTCGTGGTAGGCGGCGAGGAGCTCGTCGAGGTCGACGAGGTCGTCTGCGGTCGCTGGGGTGCCGGCGCGGTCGTTCATGCGTCCATCCTGGCATCGGCCGCCCTGGCGCGTTCGGGGGAAGTGCATCGGAGGTCGGGGGAACGCGAGCGAGCGGCCGCCCCACCCGGGTTGAGGGGGGACACCCGGGGCGGACGACCGCTCGCGGTCTGTGGAGGCAGGTGCCTCAGGCGGTGCGGAACGAACCCGTCGCCGTGCGGAACGAACCGGTCACGGTGCGCGTCGAGGACGTCGCGGTGCCGGGACGGCGGAACTGCGTGTCGACGAAGCGGCCGAGTGCTCGGCCGATGCCGGTGCCGGTGTAGCTGCCGACCGGGCTGCGGGTCGCGTCGCCCGTGAAGGCGCCGAGTTCGGTGCGGGTCTCGAGGCCGGTCACGTAGGCGCCGCCCAGGGGGTTCTGACGGTTCTGCATGGGTGCTCCTCGTCGTCGTGCCGAGGTCCGCAGGTCACCGAGCCGGCGACCGCGACGCCGTCGGCTGGATGACCATCACTCTACGCGCTTGTCTTGCATGGTGCAAAACAAGCGCGTGTCGGTCTCAGGCGAGCAGCTCGCAGAAGTTCCGGCCCTCGGCCGTCCAGCTCTGCCGCGGGACCATTCCGGCGTCCGCCGCGTGCCGGTGCAGGGCGTCGAGGCCGACCTCGGCCCACGGGAACCCGGCGCTCTCGTTGCCGTCGGCGTCCACCACCCGCGCGGTGTACACGCGGTCGGCCGCGGCTTCGGGGTTCGTCTCGACGATGACCCGGCCGCCGGCTCGTACGATCTCGCGGCAGCGGGCGAGCAGGGCCGTCGGGTCGCCACCGATGCCGATGTTGCCGTCGATCACCAGCGCGGTGTCCCAGTGACCCTCGTCGGGCACGGCGTCGAACACGGAACCCTGCAGGGCGGTGCCGCCGGCGCGCTGCGCGATGGCCACGGCCTCGGCGGAGACGTCCACGCCGAGTGCCGGGATGCCCCGGGACCGTGCGGCGACGAGCATCCGGCCCGGACCACAACCGATGTCGATGACCCCGCCGTCGACGTCGTCGAGGAGCGAGCGGTCGACGCGGTCGGCGGCGGCACTCCAACGGCCGACGTCCATCGTGGTGACGGCGTCGGGGCGGTCGGCATCGGTCAGGCGTAGGTGGCCGTCGGTGCGCAGGGCACGGGCGTACGGTTCGCCGCCGCCGGCGCCGAACGAGACGGGTGCGTGCATGGTCATCGGGTGCTCCCCACGGTCTCGGCACGGAGTGCCCGGGTGAAGTCGGAGTCGGGAGCGAGGTCGGCGACCCGCTCGGCGTCCGGGATCGTGTCGACGTCGAGCAGCTCCCCGAGCACGCCCACGTCGAGTCCGGCATCGGTCAGGCGTGCGAGCTGCACGGCTCCGGTGTCGTCGCGCGACATCGGGACGCCGCGCAGCAGGTCGCCGGTGGGCTGTCGCAGGTACAGCGACCAGAAGCCGCCGTCCTCGGCCGGGCCGAACCAGGCGTCGCGGGCGGCGTCCTCGAACACCGGGGCGAGGTCCGCGGTGGACACCTGCGGAGTGTCCATGCCGACGAGCAGCAGCGGACCGTCGACGGCGTCGAACAGGAACCCGAGGCGCTCGTCCAGACCGCCACCGGGCTGGTGCAGCACCTCGAACCCGTCGGCCGCGGCGGGCACGACGTCGCCGTCGAAGAACAGGACCCGGCGGGCCGCGGGCAGTGCGCGGACGGTGGCCAGGGTGTCGGCGAGGCTCGCGGACGCGACGCGTGCGGCGCCCTCGGGGGAGAGCGCCGGCGTCAGCCGGGTCTTCACCTTGCCGGGCAGGCACTCCTTCGCCACGACGGCGACGGTGACGTCGGCGCGAGCAGCGTCGCTGGAGTGGGTGGCGGTCACGAGCGGGCCTCCTCGACCACGGGGGTGGACTCGGCCGCCTGGCGGAGCGGCCCCGGTGCGACGACCCGGACACGGGCCTCCCGGCGGTACGCACGGAGCAGACGGGACATGTCCCGCACCGCGTTGATCGTGCCGCGGAGCGTTCCGGTGACCTTGCTGTCGCCGATGCGCTGCGCGTACCCGATGTCGGACTCGTCGACGCGCCAGCCGGCGGCGTGCGCGGCCAGGACCATCTCGAGCGGGTAGCCGCTGCGGCGGTCGCGCAGGTCGAGGGAGACGAGGTCCTCGCGGCGCATCACACGCATCGGGCCGAGGTCGCGCAGGCGGTAGCCGGTCGCGCGGTGCATCAGGACGGCGAGGACGCGGTTCGCGAACCGCGCGTGCGGGGCCCACGCGCCGCGGCCGGTCGGGACGCGACGGCCGAGTGCCAGGTCGACGCGGCCACTGGCCACGCGGTCGACCAGGGGCGGGAGCTCGGCCGGGTCCATCGAGGCGTCGGCGTCGCAGAACGCGACGAAGTCGGCGGTTGCCGCGGCGACCCCGGCGGCACACGCCGAACCGAACCCCTTGACGGGTTCCGTCACCACGAGGGCACCGTGGGCGCGGGCGACGTCGGCCGATCCGTCGGTCGACCCGTTGTCGACGACGATGGCCCGGTAACCCGTGGGGAGGCGCGCGATGACCTTCGGCAGGGCGTCCGCCTCGTCGAGGCACGGCAGGATCACGTCGACAGTCATGTCCGTCATTCGGTGCGGTCGGTCGGATCGACGGGTCTGTCCTGGCATGCACTCGACACAACACGACGACGCGCTGCGGGGTACAGGAAACTGCCGGGTCCTGGTCGTTCAGCGCGCTCGATCCGCGTCCGGTCCCCAGAACGGGGGACAGGGTGCGCGCGTGGGTTCCGCGAGTGGTTCCGCAAGACGCCGTCGTGTCGTCGAGACGCCGCCGGATGCGGCGGCGTCTCACGCAGCAGGGGGCATGGTGCCGACACGACGGCGTCCTGCGGGGCCGTGGGGGCGGGGAATTCGGACGGGAGGCGCGGGGCGGGGCCGTCACGGCCCTCCCGTCCGGTGGCTGGCCGTGCTCTCAGGCGTCGCTCGCGCCGACCGGCCCGCTCACGCGTTCCGGCTAGCGGACGGCGCTGCGGAGCGGTGCCGTCGCGAAGTCGCGCATGCCGGCCTCGAAGTCGACCTCGGCGTGCCAGCCGAGCTCGGCGGCGATGCGTGCCGAACTCGCGGTGACGTGGCGGACGTCGCCCAGGCGGTACTCGCCCGTGACGACCGGCTGCGGGCCGTCGGGTCCGGCGATCGCGGCGGCCATGTCGCCGATGGTGTGCACGGTGCCGGAGCCGACGTTGTACGCGCGGAACGTGTCCGACGGCAGGTCGGCGGTCGCCGCGATGGAGGCTGCGTTCGCACCGGCGACGTCGTCGACGTGCACGAAGTCGCGTCGCTGGGCGCCGTCCTCGAAGACCCGGGGTGCCTCGCCGCGGGCCAGCGCCGAGCGGAACAGGGACGCGACACCGGCGTAGGGGGTGTTCGCCGGCATGCCCGGCCCGTAGACGTTGTGGTAGCGGAGCGCGATCGCGCGGCCGCCCGTGGCACGGGCCCAACTGGAGGCGAGGTGCTCCTGCGCGACCTTCGTCTGCGCGTACACGTTGCGGGGGTCGAGCGCGGCGGACTCGTCGATCAGGCCGGGCAGCAGGGGCTGACCGTCGGGGCCGATGGGGTCGAAGTGGCCGGCGTCGAGGTCCTCGCGGCGGCGGGCCGGCGGACGGGTCGGCTCGCCGGAGGCGGTGGTGTACGCGCCCTCGCCGTAGACGACCATCGAGCTGGCGACGACGAGCCGGCCGATGTCGTGCCGGTCCATGCCGGCGAGGACGTGGGCGGTGCCGGCGTCGTTCGACGAGACGTAGTCGGGGGCGTCCTGGAAGTCCACGCCGAGGCCGACCTTGGCTGCCTGGTGGCACACGACGTCGATGCCGTCGAGGGCGGCGTCGAGGGCGACCCGGTCACGGACGTCGCCGTGCACGAACGCGATGCCCTGCTGCTGGTGGGCGCGGACGACCTCGGCGGGGTCGCCGTGCACGTCGTCGCGCAGGGAGTCGAGGACGCGGACCTCGTGGCCGTCGGCCAGGGCGCGGCGGACGATCGCGGAACCGATGAAGCCGGCGCCGCCGGTGACGAGGAGGCGGGTCATGCGGTGGCGCCCGTGGTGGCGGTGGCGGCGGGCTGGGCCTGCGTGGCGGTGGGGCCTGTGGGCTGGGCCTGCATGATGCTGGCGCTCGCGCTGGTCGGGACGAGTTCGCGCGGGGTGAAGTCGGCGGGGATGGCGGCGACGATCTGGCCGATGGCGCGGACGATGACCTCGTTGGCGCGGGCGAGCCGTTCCATGACGAGGGCGTGGGTGACGACGGCACCGGCGTCGTCGACGTCGGGGCCGCTGGCGGCAGCTGCGGCCTCGTCCTCGGTCGGGGCCAGGCCGGCGTCGGCGTCGGTGACGAACGACAGGTTCACCGTGGCGATGCCGAGTTCGGCGGCCAGGGGGACCTCGGGCGTCATCGTCATGTTGATGGTGTGGCCGCCGGCCTGGCGGAGCCAGACGGACTCGGCGCGGGTGGAGAACCGGGGACCCTGGATGACGACGCAGGTGCCGGTCGGACGGAACGGCACGTCGAGGCCGGCGACGGCGTCGATCGCCGCGCGGCGGAGCGTCGGGTCGAACGGGTCGGCGAAGGACAGGTGCTGCACGTCGTCCTCGAAGAACGTGTCGGCGCGGCCCCAGGTGCGGTCGATGAGCTGGTCGGTCACGACGAAGGTGCCCGGGGCGTAGTCGGGGTGCAGGCCGCCCACGGCACTCGAGGACACGATCGCGCGGACGCCGAGCGAACGGAGCGCCCAGACGTTCGCACGGTGGTTGATGCGGTGCGGGGCGACGGAGTGCTCACGGCCGTGGCGGGTCAGGAACGCGACCCGTCGTCCGGCCATCGTGCCGATGCTGATCGGGCTCGACGTCGGGCCGAACGGGGTCGGGACGTCGAGCTCGTCGGCGGTGCCCTCCTCGAACAGCTGGTAGAGGCCGGAGCCTCCGATGACACCGATCGTCACGGCTTCGTCGTTCTCCACAGGTCCTCCGGTTGGTCGTCGGCGCGGGCTGCGCGCTGGATACGCTACTGACGGCGCCACCGGGCGAACCGGGAACGGCGCCACCAACCCCTGTTCGGAGGCACCTGTGCGAACGATCGGTCAGCACCGCGACGACCTGGCGGCGTTGCTCGCGCCGGTGGTGGCGGGCCTCGGAGCAGAAGAACTGCCGATCGACGAACTCGTCGGCGCGGGGTTCGGGGCCGGGTTCGCACACCGCGTGCTCGCGGCCGCCGTCCTGTCGCCCGTTCCGCTGCCGCCCTTCGACAACAGCCAGATGGACGGGTTCGCGGTGCGGGTCGCCGAGGCGGGGCAGCAGGTCCGGGTCGTCGAACCGATCCCCGCAGGCGTGGTGCCCGAACCGCTCGAGCCCGGCACGGCCGCGCCGATCATGACCGGTGCACGGATCCCGACCGGCGCCGACGCGGTGTTCCCGGTCGAGGCGACCGAGCCCGGCGCGTTCCCGGCGGCGCTCGAGCTGCCCCGGGTGACGGTGCCCGCCGACCTGACCGCCAGCACCTTCGTGCGGGTCACCGGCAGCGACCTGCCCGCCGGTGCCGAGCTCGCTCCGGCCGGCTCCCCGGTCACGCCGGCGCTGCTCGGGGCGCTGGCCTCTGCGGGGGTGACGGCCGTCTCGGTGCGCCGACCGCTGCGGGTCCTCGTCGTGTCGACCGGCTCGGAGCTGCAGGGCGCCGACACGGACGCGGCGACCATCGGCGACGCGAACGGCATCGCGCTGCGGGCAGCCCTCGCCCAGGTCGGTGCGGACTCGCGGGCCGTCCGGGTGCCCGACGACGTCGCTGCCTTCGACCGGGCGCTCGATGCAGCTGTGGGGGACTGGACCGACCTCGTGCTGACCACCGGGGGCATCAGCGCCGGGGCGTACGAGGTCGTCCGGCAGGCGCTCGAACCCCGCGGGCTCGCGGTGACGCCGGTCGCGATGCAACCCGGTGGGCCGCAGGCGTTCGGCAGCGTCGTGTTCGGAGACGGTCGCGCCGTACCGGTCGTGTCCTTCCCCGGCAACCCGGTGTCGGCGCTCGTCTCGTTCGAGGTGTTCCTGCGTCCCCTGCTCGCCGCCGCCGTCGGACTCGTGCCGGACCGGCCCGCGCAGGTCCTGCCGGCGGCGTCCGCTGCCGGCTCACCCGTCGGCAAGCACCAGGTCCGTCGCGGCCGGGTGCAGGACGGGGCCGTGCACTTCGTCGGTGGGCCGAGTTCGCACCTGCTCGTGCACTACGCCGCCGCCACCCACCTGGTGCACGTCCCCGTGGGGGTCGACACCGTCGAGGTCGGCGACCCCCTGACCGTCTGGAGCCTCCGATGACCGCCCCGTCCGCCTCCGACCAGCTGTCGCACGTCCGTGCCGACGGCAGCGCGCACATGGTCGACGTCTCCGCGAAGGCCGTTACCGACCGGTCGGCCACCGCCACCGCCACCGTCGTCACCCGTCCCGACGTCGTCGCACGCATCCTCGACGGCTCGCTGCCCAAGGGCGAGGTCGTCGGCACCGCCCGGATCGCCGCGATCATGGCGGTGAAGAAGACCTCCGACCTGATCCCGCTGTGCCACCCGCTGCCGATCGCCGGCGTGCAGGTCGACATCACCGGCTCCGACGACCGGGTGCTGATCGAGGTGTCGGTCCGCACGACCTCGCGCACCGGCGTCGAGATGGAAGCCCTGACGGGGGCGAGCGTCGCCGCCCTGACGATGTACGACATGGTGAAGGCCGTCGACCGAGCGGCCGTGATCACGGACGTGCGCGTGCTCGAGAAGCACGGCGGGCGCTCCGGGGACTGGAGCAACCGATGACCGCCGAGCCGACCAGGGGCCGGGCCGCCGTCGTCGTGGTGTCCACGCAGGCCGCCGCCGACCCCGCACTCGACCGCACCGGACCCGTCATCGTCGACTGGCTACGCGACCGCGGGTTCACCACGAGCGACCCGATCATCGTCCCCGACGGCGGCGCGATCACCGAGACCGTCACCGCCGAACTCCTGGCCGACGCACGTGTGGTCATCACCACCGGCGGCACCGGGGTCACCCCGACCGACCGGACCCCCGAGGCGGTGGCGGGGCTGATCGACCTCGAACTACCCGGCATCACCGAGGAGATCCGTCGACGCGGACTCGCGGGTGCCGGCCCCACCGCGCTGCTCACCCGCGGCGTCGCCGGGGTCACGAACGCCGGCTGCCTGCTCGTCACCCTGCCCGGGTCGCGCGGCGGGGTGTCCGACGGGCTCGCCGTGCTCGACGGTGTGCTCGACCACGTCGTCGCCCAGGTGCACGGCGAGGGCCACGCCCCGCGGAGCGCCTCGTGAGCAGCACCGAGGCCGCCGCACGGGTCGTGCTCGCCGACGTCGTCGACCGCGACATCAGCGTCGACGAGGTCGCAGCCGTGGTGGCCACCGAGCAGGACGGCGCCGTGGTGACCTTCGCCGGCATCGTCCGTGACCACGACGGTGGCAAGGGCGTCACGGCGCTCGACTACGAGCGGCACCCCAGCGCCGGCGACGTCATCACCGAGGTCGCCCGGACCATCGCCGAGGACCACCCCGACGTCCGGATCGCCGTGCTGCACCGCGTCGGGGCGCTCGGCATCGGCGACGTCGCGCTCGCCGCAGCGGTGTCGTCGTCGCACCGGGCGCAGGCGTTCGCCGCGTGCGGTGCCCTGGTCGACCTGGTGAAGGAGCGCGTCCCGATCTGGAAGCACCAGCGGTTCACCGACGGGACGGACGAGTGGGTCGCGGCGCTGTGACCGGCCCCCACCCTGTGCACCTTCGCAACCGGGACGCTCGTTCGGGGCATGGTGAGACTCCAAGCGGATCCATAGAATCGCGAACATGAGCGTCTTGCTGCCCGGGATCACCGTCATCCTGCTGGTCTTCGCCCTGATCGACATCCTGACGAAGACGGATGACCAGATCCGAGGCCTGCCGAAGATCGCGTGGGTGATCCTCGTGATCCTGGTCCCCGTCGTCGGTAGCATCGTCTGGTTCGCCATCGGCCACGACTGGGCTCCGGGCGAACGGAACCACGGTCGCTACATCGAGCCGACCCGCCACGAGGACCGGTACGCGACCCTCGGCGACGCCCGCAGTGCCCACGGCGCCAAGCGCGTCACCGGTACCGAGCAGGAGCTCGCCGAGCTCGAGCGCGAGATCGAGTACTGGGAGGCGCAGGCCCGCCTGAAGCGTGCCAAGGAGGCCGCGGGCGAAGGCGACGCGGCCCCCGCGAGCTGACCAGGGCCTCCAGGCCGACGTGCCGACGAGCGGAGCGCCGCCTCGCCGACGCACCGTGCGCGGTCTGTCGGCTGGTGCGAGGTTGCGCGCTCCGTGTGCCGCTACGGGTTCGCATCGAGTGGGCAACCTCGCACCACTGGAACAAGCGCACACCGTGCGACGAGCCCGCCACCCGCGCACCACTCGAACAAGCGCGCACCGTGCGCCCAGAGCCGGCCGAGCACCCCGACCACCCGCCCCGCACCCACCACCCCGCCGCGCCACCTACCCTTGACGCGTGGCACATCTCCTCGGCGCCGAGAACCTGCATCTCGAGTTCCCCACCAAGGTCGTCTTCGACAACGTCACCCTCGGCATCGACGAGGGTGACCGGATCGGCGTCGTCGGCCGGAACGGCGACGGCAAGTCGACCCTCCTCGCACTGCTGTCCCAGCGCCTCGAGCCGGACGGCGGCCGCGTCACGCACCGCCGCGGGCTGACCATCGGCTACCTGGACCAGCGCGACATCCTGCCCGAGGGCGCGACCGTCGGCAGCACCGTCGTCGGCGACCTCGAGGAGCACGAGTGGGCCGGTGACCCGAAGATCCGCGACATCATCGGCGGTCTGGTCTCGGACATCCCGTGGGACGTCAGCGTCGACGAGCTGTCCGGTGGGCAGCGTCGCCGTGTGGCCCTCGCGCGGCTGCTGGTCGGCGACTGGGACGTCCTGTTCCTGGACGAGCCGACCAACCACCTGGACGTCGAGGGCATCGAGTGGCTCGCCGGGCACATCAACCGCCGCTGGTCGTCGAACCAGGGCGGCATGGTCGTCGTGACGCACGACCGGTGGTTCCTCGACGCGGTGTCGACCGACACGTGGGAGGTCCACGACGGCGTCGTCGACCCCTTCGAAGGTGGCTACGCCGCGTACATCCTGCAGCGCGTCGAGCGTGACCGGCAGGCCGCCACGATCGAGCAGCGCCGCCAGAACCTGGCCCGCAAGGAGCTCGCGTGGCTCCGCCGCGGTGCCCCGGCCCGCACGAGCAAGCCGAAGTTCCGCATCGACGCGGCGAACGCCCTGATCGACGACGTCCCGCCGATCCGCGACACGGTCGCGCTGTCCCGGACGGCGACTGCGCGCCTCGGCAAGGACGTCGTCGACCTGCTCGACGTGAGCGTCTCGTTCGACGGCACGCAGATCCTCGACCGCATCGAGTGGCGCATCGCACCGGGGGAGCGGACCGGCATCCTCGGCCCGAACGGCGCCGGCAAGTCCACGCTCCTCAACCTGGTCTCTGGCCGGCTGCAGCCGACGAGCGGGCGGGTGAAGACCGGCAAGACGGTGCAGGTCGCGGTGCTCGACCAGCAGCTCGCCGACCTGCAGCAGTTCGCCGACGACCGCGTGCGCGAGGTGGTGGCCCGCAAGAAGACGAGCTACGTCGCCGACGGCAAGGAGATGACGCCGTCGCAGCTGCTCGAGCGGCTCGGCTTCACCTCGGAGCAGCTCTCCACGCCGGTCAAGGACCTGTCCGGTGGGCAGAAGCGGCGCCTGCAGCTCATGCTCATCCTGCTCGACGAGCCGAACGTGCTGATCCTCGACGAGCCCACCAACGACCTCGACACCGACATGCTCGCCGCCATGGAGGACCTGCTCGACACCTGGCCCGGCACCCTGCTGGTCGTCAGCCACGACCGGTACCTGCTCGAGCGCGTCACCGACCAGCAGTACGCCGTGCTCGGCGGGCACCTGCGCCACCTGCCCGGCGGCGTCGACGAGTACATGCGTCTGCGCGAGGCCGGAACCGGTGGCGGGACCGCCTCTGCGGCTGCCGCCGCGTCTGCCGGGAGGCCCGACACCGTCGGCGGGACCGGCTCGGCCGGTGCCGTGGCCGGGTCCACGGCCGCTGGTGCGTCCGCCCTGTCGGGAGCGGAC
This sequence comes from Curtobacterium sp. UNCCL17, assembly GCF_000686685.1. Taxonomy (NCBI): domain Bacteria; kingdom Bacillati; phylum Actinomycetota; class Actinomycetes; order Micrococcales; family Microbacteriaceae; genus Curtobacterium; species Curtobacterium sp. UNCCL17. The sequence continues at coordinate 151,522 of NZ_JMLI01000022.1, forward strand.
CGGCGGACGGCCGAGAAGGAGATGTCGGCGCTCGACCGCAAGATCGCGAAGGTCGGCGCGGACCGCAAGAAGCTGCTCGACCAGTTCGCGACGCACGACCAGTCCGACTACGCCGGACTCGGCGAACTGCAGGCGAAGCTCGGTGCGCTCGAGGCCGAGGTCGAGCAGCTCGAGGAGCGCTGGCTCGAGGTCGCGGAGCTGCTCGGGGTCTGAGGCGGTCTACTCGACGGACGCGGGGTCGACCGCGTCCTGGCCGCTGTCCGCCGGGGTGGCGTCCTCGGGGGCCCCACCACCGGGGTTCGCCACGACCTCCCACAGGTGGCCGTCCGGGTCCTGGAAGAAGCCGGACCACATGCCCCACGGGCGTGTGTACGGCGGTTCGGCCATCGTGGCGCCCGCTGCCTGTGCTCGCTCGAGGAACGCCTCGGCCTCTGCCTGACTGCCCGTGAAGTGCCCGATCGTGCTGTTCGGTGCCGTGGCCAGCTGCACGCCGGAGTCCTTCGCCATGTCGTCACGGCCGTAGACGCTGACGATCAGGCCGTCGTCGAGGGTGAACATCGCCGTGGTGCCGCCGGCCTGCGTCTCGGTCGCGGGGTACTCGGTCCCGATGACGCCGCTGCCCTCGATGCCGAGCAGGGCGCGGTAGAACTCGGCCGATCGAGCGACGTCGGCGACGGCGAGGGTGATGGCGTGCATGCGCCGCACGCTACGCCGGGGCCGCTCGGCCCGTGTCACGCTGTCGGTCAGTCCCCGAGGCCCAGGATGAGCCGGCGGAGCAGCCCGGCCAACTGGCCCTGCTCGTCGGCGGAGACCCCGGACAGGATGTCCCGCTCGGCGGCCAGCAGGTCCGCGATCGCCGCGTCCACCGCCACCCGGCCCTTGCCCGTCAGCGAGACGAGGATCCCGCGGCCGTCCTTCGGGTCGGTCCGTCGCCCCACGAAGCCGCGGGCCGCCAGGCGGTCCACCCGGTTCGTCATCGTGCCGCTCGACACCAAGGTCTGCTGCAGCAGGGTCTTCGGGCTCAGCTCGTAGGGCTCACCCGCCCGCCGCAGGGCCGACAAGACGTCGAACTCCCACGGCTCCATGTCGCTCGCGTCGAACGCCGTCCGCCTGGCACGGTCCAGGTGCCGGGCGAGCCGGTCCACGCGGGACAGCACCTCGAGCGGGCCGAAGTCGAGGTCGGCGCGCTCACGACCCCACGCCGCGACGATGCGATCGACCTCGTCCTCATGCGGCATCCCACCATCTTGGCCGAACCCGGAGCGGACAGCCAGCCTCGTCGGTCGTGGGAGGATGGAGGAGCACCTCCGGGTGCGTTCCGCCTTGGTGTAATGGCAGCACGACGGCCTTTGGTGCCGTTAGGTCCGGGTTCGAATCCTGGAGGCGGAGCGGGGACCGATTGGCCGATCGACGGAATCGGTTCGGTGTGTTCGCTCCGTGGAGCCTCCGGACGTGCTCGGACCTCCCGTGGCATCTTCAGCGGGGTCAGGCCGCCACTGGTATGTCCAGGGGCATGGTCGTGACCTCGATCGGATCGCCTCCTGCTGCCTCGTCGCGAGGTTCGCGTGACTGGTGGCGCTTGCCGAGCAACTCGATCACTCCGCCGAGGAGCGCGGGCGAGCGCTCATCTCATGGGCGTGCGCGTCGGCTTCGGTCTTGTAGATCTCGCCCCATGCGATGCTCGCGGGCATGGCATGGACATGCAGGTCGGCGTCAAACAGGCTGATCTGCACGAAGTGCGGGAAGGCGGGGAACGTCCAGAGGTCTTCGTCCTCGAACCGACTCCAGAGCAACAACTCTCCGACGCCGAGCGGGTGGCCGAGTTCCTGACCGTTCAACGGCGGATCGCAGCTCACCATCAGCGCATGGTGACCGTTCGGGAGCTCGATCGGTCGTTCCACCGTGCACCGGAAGACGGTCGAGAACCGCTTGCTGTCCATGGACGAGAGGAAGAAGACTTCCAGCATTTCAGAACTCCGGGTTGGCTCCGCTGACGTTGACTGAACGGATTGATCCGATGTCGATCCTGTGCGGATGGTGACGGATCCAACGGTCAGCCGCTCGTCACCACGAACTCGGCGCGTAGTCCTTCAGGAAGACACCGAACACGTCCTCGCCCGCTTCGCCCCGGACGATCGGGTCGTAGACGCGGGCTGCGCCGTCGACCAGGTCGAGCGGCGCATGGAAGCCCTCTTCGGCGAGCCGGACCTTCGTGGGGTGCGGCCGTTCGTCGGTGATCCAGCCGGTGTCGACGCTCGTCATCAGGATGTTGTCGGTCTCGAACATCTCCTGCGCGCTCGTACGGGTGAGCATGTTCACGGCGGCCTTCGCCATGTTCGTGTGCGGGTGACCCGGCCCCTTGTAGGCGCGGCCGAACACCCCTTCCATGGCGCTGACGTTCACCACGTAGGTGCGGCGTCCCGTGCTGGTGGCCATCGCGGGGCGGAGCTTTGAGATGAGGATGAACGGCGCCGTGGTGTTGGCCAGCTGGACCTCGAGCATCTCGAGCGGGTCGACCTCGTCCACCTGCTGGGTCCACGAGTTCTCGTCGTGCAGGTCGGGGACCAGGCCACCGGCGTCGATCGCGGTGCCCAGGGCGAGTCGTTCGAGCGAGCTTGACCCCGGCGCCATCGCCTGTTCGGTCAGCTCGTCGGCTCGGGCTGCGGCGGCCGCGAGGATCGGGTGCGCGGCCACCGAGCGTGCGAGCGCCAGCGGGTGCTGGTCGTTCGTGTGCCCGAAGGTCACGAGTTCGGGCAGCGGTCCGTCGGGCAGCGGCGCGAGTTCCGCGTCGACCAGCGGCTGGTAGGCCCCGGTCGACCGGCGCACGGTCTGCGTGGCGTTGTTGATCAGGATGTCGAGGGGGCCGGACGCGGCGACGTCCTCGGCGAGTCCGATCACCTGGGCGGGGTCGCGCAGGTCGATGCCGACGACCTTCAGACGGTCCATCCAGTCAGCGGAGTCGGGCAGGCTCGCGAACCGGCGCACCGCGTCGCGGGGGAACCGCGTGGTGATGGTGGTGTGGGCCCCGTCGCGCAGCAGCCGGAGGGCGATGTACATGCCGATCTTCGCGCGACCGCCGGTGAGCAGCGCCCGCTTGCCGGTCAGGTCCGTCCGGGCGTCGCGCTTCGCGTGGCTCATGCGCGCGCACGCCGGGCAGAGCTGGTGGTAGAACGCGTCGACGACCGTGTAGTGCTGCTTGCACATGTAGCAGGGCCGTGACTTCAGCAGCGTGCCCGCGGTGGTCGACGCGGTCGAGGCGCTGATCAGGACGCCGCGGGTCTCGTCGTCGATCCGGTCGGCGGCCCCGGTGGCGGTGGCGGCGATCACTCGGCGGTCGGCCTCGGCGATGACGCCGCGCTTCTCGAGACGGTGCGCGCGCTTGACGGCCTTGAACATCTTCGCGGTGGCCTGGCGGACCCGGATGAAGTCCGGGTGCGTCTCGTCGATCGACGGCAGCTGCTCGAGCACCCGGAGCGCGACGGTCAGGTCGTCGGGGTCGATGCCGCTGGGTTCGGGGTGCTCGGAGCTCACACGCGATCCTACGTCGGGACCGAGCACCGATCAGACGAGCTGCTGCTCCATGCACACGCTCGTCGGGTCGTCGACGTACGGGCCGAACCGGGGGATGTCCGCGTACCCGGCCTTCCGGTAGAGCGCGATCGCCGCGGCCTGCGGCAGACCGGTCTCGAGCCGGACGGTCCCGATGCCGACCGCGCGTGCCCGGTCGTGCAGGGCGTCGAGCAACCGCGTCCCCACGCCGAGCCCACGCGCGGCGTCGCTCACGAACATGCGCTTGACCTCGCCGGTGCCGTCGCCGGCGTCGACGAGCGCCACCGTGCCGAGGGCGGTGCCGTCCTCGCGCGCCACCAGGAACGTGACGTCGGGCTGGTCCAGGTCGTCGACGTCGAGGGCGTGGTAGTTCTCGGCCGGGTAGAGGCTCAGTCCGTAGTCGTCGCCCTGCTGCAGCAGGTGCAGGACGTCGTCCTGTCGGGGGCTCTCGATCCGCACGGTCAGCACCGTCACACAGTAGCGAGGACGACGAGAACAGTGGGCAGACGAGGCCCCCGGCCGACGGTGATCAGGCCAGGAGTCCCTCGCTAACCTCCCACAGCCGCCGGGCATCGTCGGCGTCGAGCATCGCCGAGTTCGCGTCCGACGGGATCCGGTCCGCGGTGAGGGGAAGGACCCGGTCGTCGATCACGGCGACGTCGCTGTCCTTCAGGTAGACCCCGCCGACGCCGTCGAGCAGCGGGCTCGCGGCACCGAACACGAGCGTGGCGGCGCCCTGCTCGACGGTCTTCTTGCCGACCTCGGGATCGATGACGGTCACCCCGTGGTCGTCGACCAGTCCCTGCTCCCGGTACGACGCGAGCACCGTCGGGTCGTGCGGGCCGGGTCCGATGATGACGCCCGGGTGCGCGGCGAAGGCTCGGATGCCCTGGTCGGCGTACCGCCGGTCGAGCTCCACCGTGAACAGGACGTTCGCCCGCTTCGACTGCCCGTACGCGGTGACCGGGTCGTACCCGTGCGCGAACGTCAGGTCGTCCCACCGGATCTGCCCGAACCGCGCCGCGCCGGAGGTGACGGTCAGGACCCGCGCACCACGGGCCTCCAGGAGGGCGGGGAGGAGCGCCCGCGTGAGCTGGAAGTGCCCGAGGTGCGTCGTCGAGAACGCCAGTTCGTTGCCGCGGCCGTCGAGCCGGCGGTCCGGGGTGAAGAGCATCGCGGCACTGTTCACGAGCATGTGCAGCGGGCGGCCGGAGGCCGACCAGCGCGCGGCGAAGGCATCGACCGACGATGGGTCGGTGAGGTCGAGGGCCTCGACGTTGATCCCCGGGATGTCGGCGACGGCTGCGGATGCCCGGTCGACGTCGCGGGAGGCGACGGTGACGTCGGCGCCGGCTGCCGCGAGGGCGCGGCTGGTCTCACGGCCGAGGCGGCTGTGTCCGCCGGTCACGACGACGTTCTGGCCGGTCAGGTCGACGCCGTGCAGGACGTCGGCGGCGGTGGACGCGGCGGTGAAGCCGCTGGGCAGGGGGTGCTGGTCGGTGATCACGACTGGTGCTCCTTCGATTCGATGTGGCCGACGGCGGTGGCAGTGCCGACGGCGTCGGCGATCGCCGACCACGCGTCGGGGGCGAGCCCGAGCTCGGTCCGGAGGAACGCCGTCGTGGTGTGGCGAACGAGGTCCACACGCTCGGGGCTCTCGTCCGTGGTGGCGGTCGACTCGTAGTCCTGGATCCCGCCGAGCAGGTGCTCGCCGCCGTGGACGGTCACCAGGTGCCGCGCGCCGGGGCTCAGGTGGTAGACGTCGGTGAACCAGTCCGGACCTCGCGTCGAGAGCTGGGACTGGTCGTGGTCGCCGGCGACGACCAGTGACGGGGTGTGCAGCTGGCTGAAGTCGGGGCTCATGAACGCGAAGTGCTCCTGCGCGAATGGCGCGAGGTCGCCGCGCGCGATCCCGGTGGTGGACAGCAGGACCCCGGCGCGCACGCGGTGGTCGGTGCGGTCCTCGCCCGGCCGCCCGTCGGCGTCCAGGACGCGGGCCCCGAGCAGCATGCCCACGGACTGTCCGCCCCACGAGTGTCCGACCGCGGCGAGGCGTTCGGTGTTGACACGCCCGCTCAGGCCGGGGACCGCGTCGATGATCTGGTCGAGGTCGTCGAGCACCCGCTCGAGGTCGTCGACGCGCGTCTGCCAGATGGTCGGGTAGCGCGGGTCCTCGAGCGTCAGCCCGTAGGCCTTCGCGTCGAGGAAGGTCGGTTGGACGACGACGAAGCCGTTCGCGGTCCAGTGGTCGACCAGGGGGTCGCCGCCGGTCATGGACTGGCCGAAGCCGTGGGCGAAGACGATGACGGGCAGGTCCGTTCCGGTCGTCGGTGCGGTGATCCGGACCTCGAGGTCCTGACCGCGCGAGGGTGCGGGAAGCGTGACGGGGCGCACGCTGATGACCTGCGTTCGAGGTGCTGTGGGTGCCATGTGGGCCTTTCCGGGATGCGGTGTCGCCCGTGGTCGGAGCGATCGTCGTCCGAAACGGAGCGACGTTCCGGAACGATACGGAACAACGATCCGGATTGCAAGAGGAAGCGGAGCGTTGTTCCGCATCGTGTCGGTGTCGTGCGATGATCGACGCATGAGCACCCCGTCGACCGACCCCGTGCCGCGTCGCCGTCGCGACGTCGAGCGCAACGAGCGCACGATCCTCGACGCCGCTGCCGCGGTCTTCACGGCCTCGGGCGTCGGCGCACCGGTCCGCGAGGTCGCCACCGCCGCCGGTGTCGGGGTGGGCACGCTCTACCGGCACTTCCCGACCCGTTCGGACCTGGTCGTCGCCGTCTACCGGCACCAGATCGAGGCCCTGGTCGACGCGGGGCCGGCGCTGCTCGACTCCGAGCCGACACCGTTCGCCGCCCTGCTGCGCTGGGTGCACCAGTTCGTCGACTTCCTCGGCACCAAGCACGGCCTGGCGCGTGTCTGGGAGGGCGACGCCGACGGCTTCACGGCGCTGCACACGCTGTTCGTCGACGAGCTCGTGCCCGTGCTCGGCCGGCTGCTCGACGCCGCGCGGGCGTCCGGCGAGGTGGCGGCACCGACCCCGCCCTACCAGCTGCTCCGGGCCGTGGGCGACCTGGTGGCGTGGAGTCCCCAGGACCCCGACTACGACGTCCGGATGATCGTGACCCTCCTGGTCATCGGGCTGCGGCAGGCGCAGCCGACGGTGGCCGACAGCGCGTAGCCGGCCACGTGCACTGGTCGCGACCGGCACCGGACTGGAGGCGCGGTGCGGGCCAGTCACGGGCCTCCCGTCCGGCGTCGCGACCGTCTCGGGCCGCACCAGCGCCGTCGGAGCGCCCCGCTCAGACTGCGCCCGGCTCCGCGGGGCAGCCCTCTGTGTCCTCGTGTTCCGGCAGCACGTCGACGTCGGTGACCGTGTACCCGAGCGGCACCTGGCCGAGCGCGAGCAGGAGCGCCGTCCGCCGGTCGTCGTGCTCGGTCTCGATCACCCGCCGCTCGGTGGGCACGACGACGAGTCGGACCCGATGCGTCACGGGTGCCCCCACGCTGCGGTGCCGCGCAGGCGTCGCTCGGCGTCCTGACCACGTCGCCGACGCAGCAGCAGGTGGCGGACCGCGAGCAGGTGCGGGAACTCGACGAGCATGCCGACGACGATCGCCGTGGTGACCAGTGGCTGGTGGGGGAGTGCGGCACTCGTCAGCCCGATCATCAGGGGCGCGTTGCGGGCCGCCGTCGTCATCGCGAGCAGCGCCGACCGCGGGTACGACAGGGCGGCGAGGCGTGACGCCCACTCGGCTGCGATGAACATGACGGCGAAGAAGACCACCGCGCACCCCAGCACGGCGACGAACACCGGCAGGTTCGCCAGCAGCAGCGCGATGTGCGAGGCGAAGAGCCCGGCGACCATCGCGCCCACGATCCAGGGAACCGCGCGGCCGGGCAGGGCGGCGGCGCGGGCTCGAGCGCCGTCCGGCAGCAGTGAGATCCCGAGGCGGATCACCACGGCGATCGCGGCGGGCAGGACGAACCACTGCAGCAGGGTGCCGACGGTCCCCACGGCATCGATGCCGGCGTTGCCGCCCAGGACCGTGATCCACGCCGGGAACAGCAGCAGCTGGGTGACCATGTTGATCGGCAGCAGGGTCGCCCCGACAGCGGTGTCCCCGTCGCTCAGGCGGGTGAACGCCAGGAACCAGTCGGTGCAGGGTGCCAGGAAGTACAGCATCACGCCGAGTTGGACGGCGGGGTGCCCAGGCAGGGCCACGCGGGTGAGCAGGAACGCGACGAGCGGGGCGAGCAGGAAGTTCATGCTCCAGGCGATGCCGATGACCTTCCACGCGCCCGTCGTCCGTGGGAGGCGGCGCAGTGGGACGTCGACGAACAGGGCGACGACCAGGGTGATCACCAACGGGTCCACCACGGAGCCCATGGCGTCGCCGCTCGCGGGGGAGGCCCCGCCGATCACCGACCCGACCAGGATGGCGCCGCCGACGATCGCGGGGGTGGCCCAGAGTCGTGCACCGGCGGGGCGGGCGGGCCGCTGTGCCGGCATCAGCACGCGCATTCGACACCGCAGCAGCTCAGGTCGTCGGTGAGCATCCCGGCGTCGTCCCACTCCTGCAGGGCGCCGCAGTCGCGCCCGGCTCGTTCGCCGATGACGCGGGCGACGTGGGCGAACCGCTGCCGGAACTTGTACACGAAGCAGAACTGCAGCCCACCGTGCCGGAGCGCCGTGCCTGCCAGGAACAGCCCGGGCGTGGTGGTCGACTCGTCGTCCTCGGTGAGCAGCGGCCAGCCGTCCGCGCGGGTGTCGAACAGGCTCGCGGCCGGCCCGAGCCCCGGGCCGTACCCGGTGGCGAGGATCGGTGGCACGTCCGACACCAAGGCGGTCCGTCCGGCGACGCCGACGGTGAACCCCTCTCCGGACCGTTTGATGCCGGTGACCTGTCCGTCGTCGACCAGGGCGAGGCGTCCGCTGGCCCGCGCGGCCGCGAGCCGCTGACGGGTCCGCGGGGCGAGGCGGAACGACGGGTCGGACCCGCTGCCGGCGTCCCAGGGGTGGGACGGGTCGACGACCGTCACCGTCGCCCCCTGCTCGACGTGGTGGCACGCCAGGTCGATGCCGGACTCGAAGCCACCCACGACCACCACGTGTCCGGACCGCGCCACCCAGGCTGCCTCGGCGGACGCGTGCACCCCGAGCGACGTGCCGGCGCAGCGGGGCAGGACCGGGTCGGAGAACTCGCCGCCGGCCCAGACCAGGTTGCGGGTGACGACGGGGCCGCGGCTCGTGGTCACGCGGAAGCGGTCGTCGTCCGGCTCGATGTGCTCGACCTCGGTGTCGAGCAGGGTCGGCAGGTGGAAGGCCGCGACGACGCCGCGCAGGTACCGGGCGTACTCCGGCCCCGAGGGGTAGTCGGTCCCCAGGCTGTAGGCGGGTGAGGTGCGCGGGTGGACCGCGTTGAGGTCGGTGGCCCCGAACCCGTTCCCGGTGAAGGACGGCGTCAGGAACCGCTGGTGCTCGGGCCACCGCCGGAACGTGTCCCCGACGACGCCGCGTTCGACGACGCCGAACAGCAGGCCGTCGACGGCATGGAGTGCCAGGCCGGTGCCGACGCCGGCCGGTCCGGCTCCGACCACGAGGGCGTCGAGGGTCTCGGTGGGGTGTGGTGCTGGCATGGGGTCGGTCTTCCCAGCAGCTGCGGCTGCGTCGATGGAACGGCCACTGTCGTGTGGCCGCTGAGCCCCATCTTAGTGAGAAGCGTTACCAACAAGCTACCGCAGCATCAGCCCACCGGGGTCGAGTACAGGACCGCCAGGGTCGCCACCAGTCCGACGACCACGATGCCGAGGTCGAGCACGGCCAGGGTGACGAGTCGGGCCCGCTGCGGCCGGACGGCCGTCCGCACCACGACCATCGCCACGAACAAAACGACGACGAGCACCAGCGCCGGCCAGCCGATCGCCGGCGCTCGGATCGCCATGAGCACCATCACCGCGGCGACGATGACGGCCGTGACGGCTCCCCACACGAGCCAGTTCGAGCCCGACGCCGTCCGGAGTGCGGGCTGGTCGCCGACGCGGGTGGGATCGGGGCGGCGGGGCTGTTCGTCGGACACGAGCCGGACGGTACGCGGCGGCCCCTGCCCGTCCCCGCAGCCGCCCGGCCACGAGAAGATGGGGTGTGCACACCGCCGCGACCATCCTCGACGCCGTCGTCCGGCACATCGACGCGACGGGGTTCGCCGCACACGGCATCCACGTGCGCACGCGGACTGCGGCTCCGGGCACGGATGACGTCGCCGAGCACCACTGGACCCCCGACGTCCGGCGCGAGGTCCACTCCGCCGCCAAGGGAGTCTGCGTCCTGGCCGCCGGCATCGCCGCCGACGACGGCCTGGTCGACCTCGACGAACCGATCGCGACGTACCTGGCCGGCACCGGCCTCGCGCTCGGCGACGGCGTCGACCGGGTCACCCTCCGCCACCTGCTCACGATGACCAGCGGGATCGACATGCCCTGGTCGCCGACCGAGATGACGGACTGGCCGGACCTGGCGGCCGAGTTCCTGCGGCGCCCGTCCCGCGGCCGGGTGTTCCAGTACGCGAACGCCAGCACCTACACCGCGATGCGCGTGCTCGAGACCCGGGTCGGCGACGTCGGCGCGTTCGTCGCGGAGCGGCTGTTCGCGCCGCTCGGCCTCCGGGACGTCGAGTGGCAGCGCTGCCCGAACGGGTTCGTCGCCGCGGGCGAGGGGCTGTCGCTCAGCACCGAGGAACTCGCCCGCGTCGGGCACCTGATCCGCGACCGCGGGGTCGTCGACGGACAGCGGATCGTCAGCGCGCGGTGGTGCGACGCGATGCACACCGACTGGGTGGAGCGCGAGGGCACCGGCCCCGGCTACGAGCGGTACGCGATGGCGGGGTGGGGTGGCCCCGGGCGGCTCTGGCGGCTGCACGGTGCGTACGGGCAGATGCTGCTGTTCGACGAGACCGAGGCGAGCAACGACACCGTCGTCACCATCACCGCCGACGACCACTTCGGCGCCGACGCGCTCGCCGCCTTCGTCGCCGACGAGCTGGCCCGGCAGGACCCCTCCCGGTAGCGACCGCGACGATCTGACCTGCACGTCCGCGAGCGCCCGGCGTGGGAAGATCGATCAGTGCAGCAGCAACCCGTCGCGATCATCATCGCGGCTATGAGCGAAGAGGTCTCGGCCTTCGCCGACCTCTTCGGCGGCGTCCCCGTCCTCGACGGCCCCGTCGGTGGCCACGACCCGCACCAGCTGCTCGACATCGGCGGCGCCACTGTCGTCGTGCGCCGCAGCGGCATCGGCTTCACGAACGCCGCGGCCGCGGTCGCCCACGGCTTCCACGACTTCGGCCCGGGCATCCCGGTGATCAGCGTCGGGACCGCCGGCGGGCTCATGCACGGTGTCGCCATCGGTGACGTCGTGGTCGGCGACCGGTACGTCAACCTCAACGCCGACGCCACCGCGTTCGGCTACGCCCTGGGCCAGGTCCCCGGCATGCCGACCGGATACGCGCCGGATGCCCGGCTCGTCGAGCTCGCGATGGGCGCCGACATCGCGTGGCCGCTGCGATCGGCGACGATCGGCTCGAGCGAGGTCTTCGTGACCGAGGGCCGTGCCCGCGCACTCCGGGTCGCGTTCCCCGACGTGGCCGCGGTCGACATGGAGTCGGCCGCCATCGCGCAGTTCGCCCACGTACACGACATGCCGTTCGTGTCCGTCCGGTGCATCAGCGACCTCTGCGCGCCGGACGGCTCCGAGTTCCGCGAGCACCTGGACGACGCCGCGGCACGCGCAGCGCGCGTGGTCCACGACCTGGTGCTCGGCCTGCGTTCCTGAGTCCGCCCGCGCGCTCCCTCAGCGCTCGATGACGCGCCACTCGCTGACGAACGTCGTGACGTCCTTCTCGTCCAGGTCTCGTTCCACGGTCTCGAGGAGCCGTTCGGCCTGATCCGCGTCTCCGGCTCGCGTCCGGAGGACCTCCGCGCCGTCGTCACGACGGCGGATGACCAGGTCGAAGCTCGGCAGGAAGTCCTCACCGGCACCGCCCATCGCGGCCAGGGCCAGCGCCGCCGTCGTCCGGGCCAGACGCTTGAACGAGCTCTGCCGGGAGTCTTCCAGGGCCACCTGCAGGACATCTCCAGCTCGCGTGCCGGCGCTCACGCGACGACTCCCACGGCACGGAGGCGTCGGACGGCGTGCCGGTCGGCGGCTCCGGGCGCTGCGCCGAGGGCGTGCGACGCGATCGTGACGTCGCCGTGACGGAGCAGACAGACGCCGGCGTCCCGTGTCTGCCCGCTGTGCCAGATCAGCCCGTCGCGGTGCTCCCACGCCAGGAAGTCCGGCTCGATGCGTCCGATCCCCACGCCGAAGCGCAGGAGGTCGGACATGGTCGACCAGATCCCGGCGGCCGGTGCGTAGGGACCTGATCCGACGGTCCAGGGTTCACGGGGACGGCCCCGCCACGACCGGAGCAGGGTTCGTCGTTCGGGTGCCGGGTCGAGGGTGGCGCTCGTGATGCCGAGCGGAGCCAGGACCGTCCGCTCGGCGACCGTGGACCATGCCTCCTGCGTGACGTGCTCGAGCAGCCGACCGAGCACCGCGTAGCCGAGGTTGGAGTACTCCCGCTCACCCGGTGTCGTCGGGGTCTGGCGCAGCGCACGCGTGACGTCCGCCTCGGACACGTCCGCGTACGGGTCGCCGACGATCCCGGCCGACATGCCCTGGTGCACACGGGGCAGGCCCGAGCGGTGTCGGATCAAGTCGTCGACCGTGTAGGTGGCGTCGTCGGGGACGTCCGGCAACAGGTCCCGGGCAGGGGTGTCCCGTGAGATGTCCCGTTCAGCGAGGAGGACGAGCACGGCGGCGGCGGTCACGGTCTTCGTGACACTCGCCCACTCCACCAGCGCGCTCGCTTCGTAGCGATCGCCGAGGTCGGCGGTGACGTCGCCCCCTGCGTCGATGATCACGGCTCGGTTCGCAGCGGTCACGCTCGTCCTCCTGATCTGGTCGAAGCCACCATGATCGCAGCAGGTCATGCGGGGATCCTCGTTCGGCGTGGACGAGCACCCCGGTGCCGGAGGGGCGCGATCGGGCTCTCAGCACGGCCGGAATTGCGTTCCACGGACGTTCCGGGACGGATTGCGAACTCGGCTCCGAGGCGCTCGCTAGCGTCCATTTCGGGGGGCCAAGGAACCACGGCCAATCACACAGGGAGATCAGCCATGAGCGCCTACACGAGCGACGAGAACGTCGAACCTGCACGCATCACCACCTTCAAGCGCGTCCGCAAGCAGTGGCGTCGGACGGGTGAGGTCGGCTACACGCACAGTGGCAGCGACTTCTTCCGCGACGACGCACCAGAAGCGGTCCAGCGGTAACCAGCAGCAGCCACGAAGTGCCCGCCAGGAGCGATCCTGGCGGGCACTCCTGCGTCAGCGACCGAGCTGGTCCCGCAGGTAGGGCGCGGTCCGGCTGGTCGTCGAGTCGGCGACCTCGGCAGGCGTGCCGGAGGCGACGACCCGGCCACCCTCGACACCGCCGGACGGCCCCATGTCGATGACGTGGTCGGCGCTCGCGACGACGTCCATGGCGTGCTCCACCACGACGACGGTGTTGCCGGCGTCGGTCAGTCGGGCGAGCTGGGCGGTGAGCAGCTCGACGTCGGCGGGGTGCAGGCCGGTGGTGGGCTCGTCGAGCAGGTACAGGGTGTGGCCGGTCCGCGCACGCTGCAGTTCCGTGGCGAGCTTGATGCGCTGCGCCTCGCCGCCGGACAGCTCCGGAGCGGGCTGGCCGAGCCGCAGGTAGCCGAGGCCGACCTCGCGGAGGGTCTCGAGTCCGCGCCCGGCTGCGGGCAGGGACGCCAGGAACGGCGCCGCTTCGTCGACGGTCATGCCGAGGACGTCGGCGATGGACGCCCCGTTCCACCGGACCTCGAGCGTCTCGGCGGTGTAGCGGGAGCCGTGGCACTCGGGGCACGGTGCCCAGCTGCCCGGCAGGAAGAGGAGTTCGACGGACACCGACCCCTCGCCCTGGCAGACCTCGCACCGGCCGCCGGCGACGTTGAACGAGAACCGTCCGGCGGTCCAGCCCCGGGCCTTCGCGTCGTCGGTCTGGGCGAAGGCGGCCCGGACCGCGTCGAACAGGCCGGTGTAGGTGGCGAGGTTCGAGCGGGGCGTCCGGCCGATCGGCTTCTGGTCGACCTGCACGACGCGGTCGATGATCGGGTGCGACGTCGCGACGCCGGGCAGCACGCCGCCGACGAGCGACGACTTGCCGGAGCCGCTGACCCCGGTGACCGCGGTGAGCACACCGAGCGGCAGGTCGACGTCGAGCCCCCGCAGGTTGTGCAGGGTGAGGTCGCGGAGTTCGAGCGTGCCGATCGGGGACCGGACGGCACGGTCGGCGGTCGGCTGCCGGGGCTCCAGGAAGCGCCGGGTGACCGAGGCCTCGACCTCGGCCAGGCCGGCGACCGGGCCGCTGTACAGGACGGTGCCGCCGCCGGTGCCCGCACGGGGGCCGACGTCGACGATCCAGTCGGCTCGCCGCACGATGCTCATGTCGTGCTCGACGACGAACACGCTGTTGCCGCCGGCACGCAGGTCGTCGAGGACGTCGACGAGCGACTCGGCATCGGCGGGGTGCAGCCCGGCGCTCGGTTCGTCGAGCACGTAGACGACACCGAACAGACCGGAGCGCAGCTGCGTCGCGATCCGCAGCCGCTGGCTCTCACCGGGGGAGAGCGTCGGGGTGGCGCGGTCGAGCGCGAGGTAGCCGAGACCCAGGCCGACCAGGACCTCGACGCGGGTGAGCAGGTCGCGGGAGATCGCCACGGCGACCTCGGTGTGCTCGCCGGACGATGCTCGCGACGTCGCCGCTGCCGCGTCGGTGATCGCCGCGATCGGGCGCAGGACGTCGGCCAGGCCGGTCAACGGCAGGGCGTTCAGCTCGGCGATCGAGTGGCCGCCGATCGTGACGGCGAGGGCGGCTCGGGTCAGGCCGGTCCCGCCGCACAGCCCGCACGGGCCGGACTCGACGAACTGCAGCACCTTCTTGCGCTGGGTCTCGCTCTGCGAGTCGGCGAGGGTGTGCAGCACGAACTGGCGGGCGCTCCAGAACCGGCCCTTGTAGGGCTTGGCCACACGGTCGCGCTTCGGCTGCACCTGCACGACGGGCTGTTCCTCGGTGAAGAGCAGCCAGTCGCGGTCCTCGCGCGACAGCTCGCGCCACGGGCGGTCGATGTCGTAGCCGAGCACGGCGGTGACGTCGCGCAGGTTCTTGCCCTGCCACGCACCGGGCCAGGCGGTGATCGCGCCGTCGCGGATGCTCAGCGACGGATCGTGCACGGCCGATGCCTCGGTGACCTCGTGCGCGGTCCCGATGCCGTGGCACCGGGGGCAGGCGCCGGCGACGGTGTTCGGCGAGAAGGAGTCCGACTCGAGCCGGTCGGCGCCGGACGGGTAGGTGCCGGCACGCGAGTAGAGCATGCGCATCGAGTTCGACAGCGTGGTCATGGTGCCGACGGTGGAGCGGGAGCTCGGGGCGCCGCGGCGCTGCTGCAGGGCGACGGCGGGCGGCAGTCCGGTGATCGAGTCGACGTGCGGGGTGGACCCCTGCGCGATCAGCCGCCGCGCGTACGGGGCGACGGACTCGAGGAACCGCCGCTGGGCCTCGGCGAAGACGGTGCCGAAGGCGAGCGAGGACTTGCCCGAACCGGAGACGCCGGTGAACGCGACGATCCGGTCGCGGGGGATGTCCACGTCGACGTCGCGCAGGTTGTTCTCGCGGGCGCCTCGGACGCGGATGAAGTCGTCCGGCCCGGGTCGGTCGTCGGTGGGGGTCGAGCGAGGAGCGGGCATTCGCTCGATCGTAGGCTCGGCCACTGGGAGAAGCAGTACCGGTGCGGAACCGCGAACGACGAAGAGCCGCTCCGCCCTGATCGGCGGAGCGACTCTTCGTGTCGAGCGGTGTTGCGGCAGGTGTTACTTGATCTGGGCGGTGATGGTGGCGGTGCCGACGAGGAGGCCGCGCTTGACGGCGTCGGTGCCGAAGGTCTTGTTCAGCAGGCCGGCGGCGTCTTCGGAGATGTGGACGGTGGTGCCGGTGAGGATGGCGTTGTCGCCCTCGAGCTGGAGGGGCTTGAGGGAGCCGCCGTGCAGCTCGAACAGGAACGCGTTGGCCGCGGCGACCTTGCCGTTGACGAGGACGTCGCCGTAGAGCTTGGACGAGCCCGGGTTCACGACGAAGTTCTCCAGCGTGACGGTGGTGTCGCCGGCCTTCAGGGTCAGACCCGAGTCGTCGTGGTTCAGCAGGCCCTGCACGTACGGGCGGTAGTTGCCATCCGGCGACCAGTAGGTGACCGACCCGGCGGTGATCGGGAACGACACCGACCCGTCAGCCAGGGTCGCATCGCCCGAGACGCCGGGGGTGAGCTTCAGGGCGGTGAGGGCGTCGGTGAAGCCGGAGTCGAGCTTCACGGCGGTGGAGCCACCGAGGACCTCGGGGACCGAGGCGACGGGTGCGGGGATCTTCGACGACGACGACGACGACACCGTGTGCACGTTCGGGGTCGCGGCCTGGGCGGAGGAGATCCCGAACGCGGCACCGCCGAGGA
>NZ_JMLI01000023.1:0-33582 GCF_000686685.1 Curtobacterium sp. UNCCL17
GATCAAACTCTCCGTAAAAAAATACAGACCCAACACCCGAAGGCATCAGACCGAGTTGATTCTGACTGTTGACTGTCTACTGACAATCTTCAATCCAAAAGGAATTGCTTCATGACCCAGTCAGCAAGCCGACCAGGCACGAGGTCAATCAATAAATTGGCATTGACAATGTGCACGCTGTTGAGTTCTCAAGGACCAGACGCACTCCCCGCTCGACCCATCACAGGTTCCGCCAGAGAGGCATTCGTCTTGTACAACATCCCGGGCGCACAACCAAAGGTCGTGGTTCCGAGGAGTTGGTTGCCTGAGCGGGACCCCGTCCGGACTGCATCTCCAGGTGTTCAACCCGGTGACCGTCTCGGCCGTTCCGTTCTCCGCCTCAGCGGCAACGAGTGATTACTCTACACACGCCCCGGGGGCCCTGCCAACCGTCGTCCCTCCCGGGCGTGTCGCAGTCGGGTGAACGGCACGTGTCCCCCGGGTTTCCGGGGATCGACGGTGTGAGCGCGACCCCGGGAACGACGGAAGGCACGGTGCGAACCCGCACCGTGCCTCCCGACTGAACGAACCGGACCGACCTACTCGGCCGCTGCCAACTGCCCGCACGCCCCGTCGATCTCCTTGCCGCGGGTGTCGCGCAGGGTCGTCGGGATGCCGGCGGCGTTGAGTCGGCGGACGAACTCGTCCTGCACGTGCACCTCGGACGAGGTCCACACGGAGCCCGGCGTCGGGTTGAGCGGGATCGGGTTGACGTGCACCCAGCCCTTGCCGCGCTTGTTGAGCTTCTCGGCGAGCAGGTCGGCTCGCCAGGCGTGGTCGTTCATGTCCTTGATGAGCGCGTACTCGATCGAGACACGACGGCCCGTCTTCACGTAGTAGTTGTGGGCGGCGTCGATCGCTTCGTCGGCCTTCCAGCGCGAGTTCACCGGGATGAGCTCGTCGCGGAGCTCGTCGTCGGGTGCGTGCAGGGACAGCGCGAAGGTGAGCGGGATCCCTTCGTCCGCGAGCTTGATCATCGCCGGCACCAGGCCGACGGTCGACACCGTGATGCCGCGGGCACTCATGCCGAGACCGTTCGGCTGCGGTGCGACCATCAACCGCACGGCGTCCATCACCCGCTTGTAGTTCGCGAGCGGCTCCCCCATGCCCATGAACACGATGTTCGTCACGCGTTCGGCGTCGACGCGGTCGTGGCCGCCCTTGCGCGGATCGCCCCCGAGCTCACCGGCGGCGATCGCGGCGTTGGCCCGGACGATCTGCTCGATGATCTCGGCGGTGGACATGTTGCGGGTCAGCCCCGCCTGGCCGGTGGCGCAGAACGGGCAGTTCATGCCGCACCCGGCCTGGGACGAGACGCACAGGGTGATGCGGCCCGGGTAGCGCATGAGGACCGACTCGACCAGGGCGCCGTCGTGCAGCTTCCAGAGGAACTTGATCGTGTCGCCGTTGTCCGTCGCCAGCCGCCGGGTCTCGGTGAGGAGCGGCGGCAGCATCCCGGCGACGAGCTGCTCCCGCTGGGCGGCGGGCAGGTCGGTCATCTTGGCCGGGTCGGACGTGTAGTGCTGGAAGTAGTGGGTCGCGAGCTGCTTGGCGCGGAACCCGGGCAGGCCGAGTTCCTTCACGCGGGCCTCGCGTTCCTCGGCCGTGAGGTCGGCCAGGTGCACGGGCGGCTTGCCACGCTTCGGGGACGCGAACTGCAGCAGCGGGCGACCGTCGGTGTCGGTGGCCTGCTTCCAGCCCTCGGTGCGCGGGCGCACCTGCGGACGAGCAGACTGCTGCTGTTCGAACGGGGTGCGGGTGTCGGAAGCCATCACTCCAGGATACGGGAGGCCCGTGATCGGTGGGGACGCCCCGTCCGGGTGGTCCTGCTGGTCACAACCACGGCCGCGCCACGGCTGGTCGGGTCAGCTGCCGGCGGGCAGGACGCGCGCGAAGTGGTGCGCCGCCGAGTACATCGGGACGATGTCGACGACCTCGCCCGGGTGCGGTGCCTGCAGGACCAGCCCCTGGCCGAGGTACAGGCCGACGTGGTCCTCGTCGTCGTACACAACGAGGTCGCCCGGCAGTGCCTCGGACTCGGGGATCGTGGTCGCGACGGCGTCCTGCGTCGGCACGTAGTGCACGAGCTGGATCCCCACCGCCTGGTAGGCGACCATCGTGAGCCCGGAGCAGTCGATGCCCTCGTGGCTCGCGCCGCCCTCGACGTACGGGTCCCCCATGTACTGCAGGGCGGTCTGCACGATCGTGGCCCGGTCGCCCCCGGCCGAGAGTGCGGCGGACAACGCGGACTGTGCCTGCGCGGTCGTCACCCCGAAGCGGAGGTCGAGCGTCGGGTAGGACACGATCGTCGTCGTGGTGGTCATGCCGTCGGTGGAGACCACGGGGACCTGGACGTCGTGCGCCACCGTGAAGGTCTGGGCGTCCTGCGCCGTGGTCGTGCCGGAACGGGTGTCCGCGGGCAGGGTGTCGGCGTTCGCGGGCAGGGCGAGCGTCAGGCTCGAGGTCACCGCGATCGCGGGGGCGAGCAGGATGGCCGCGCGCTTCGCGTTCGCGGAACGGCGGATGTGCCGCGGGTCGACGGCGCGCTCGGCACGCAGGGTGGCGGTCCGGCTCAGCACCGCACTGCCCGCCGACGACGCGACGGGGGCGGGACGCGGCTGCATCCGCACGGTCCGGGCCGGCTTCGGGTGCTCGACGAAGGTGGAGCGGGCGGCCGCGGGGCCGAGGGCCGAACGGCGACCACGGGGACGGGACTGCTGCGTGTCCGGCGTCAGCGGCGCGGGGTCGACCGCGGGGTGCGTGTGCGTTCGCGCGGGCTGACGGTCGTCGGCTGCTGCAGGCAGGGTGTGGCGTCCCATGGGTCCTTCCGGGTCGGGACCACTCGGCGGTCCGGAAAGTAACGTATTGGTCACGACGGTGCCTGCGGCTGGGCAGCGCCGGAGTGTTCCTGCAGCTGGTCACAGGAACGAGCACCGCTCGCAGGCCACTCCGACGGCGCGCACGGGCGTTCCGGAGCCGGCCCGCGGCGGTGGACCCGGGTTCAGACCGGCGTGACCCGCATGACGGCGGCGATCCGGGCCTCCCGGTCGGCCGCCAGGCGGTCGAGGCGAGCCGACAGTGCGACGACCGAGGCGTCCACCGGACTGTCCCCCGAGATGTCCCCCGGGATCGGGACCCCGGCGCGGACCGCGAGTGGCAGCACGCCCGCCCAGACGGTGTGGTCCTCACCGTCCGCCGGGTCCTCGCCGACACCGTGGGCTCGGACCTTGACGCTCACGCGGTCGAGGGGCAGCTGGAGGACCTGGGTGGCGCGGACCTCCTTCGCGGTCATCTCGCGCACCTCGGCTCGGCGGCCCGGCATGAGGTGGTCGGCCACCTGCCAGAGGGCTTCGGTGCGCAGGTCGGTCGGCACCACGGTGGCGCGGCCGGCGACCATCGCGCTGCGGTAGTTCGCCGAGCTGTCGTTGGTGGAGCGTGCGAAGACGAGACCGTCCAGGTGGGTGATGGTGGCGGCGACCGGGACGCCCTCGGCCCCGGCGTCGAGGAACAGCCCACCACCGGTCGAGCCGTGCAGCAGCAGGACGGGGCCGTCGCCGAGGTCCCCGACGGCGCAGAGGAACGGCAGGACGACGGGCTGGCCACCGCGGACGATGCCGACGTGGGCGACGTGGGCCTCGGCGAGGATCGCGTGCAGGACGGCGGGGGCGTCGGACTGACGGTCACGCAGGCGGCGGACGCGGAGTGAGGGGCCGTCGGTGGGCAGTTCCGATTCGGAGCTCGAGGTGGGCATGTCGTCACGCTAGGGTCAGCAGTGGTCCGGTGCCTGGACCAGATCGGGGCGATCACGATGGACCAGTCGAGCAAGGTGTCCGGTGTGGTGGCACGGGTGCGTGGGATGGTGCACGACGGCACCCTGCGCGAAGGCGATCCACTGCCGTCGACACGGGTGCTGGCGGCGGAACTCGGGGTGGCCCGGGGCACCGTCGTCGCGGCGTACGAGCAGCTCGACGGCGAGGGGTACCTGCGGACGCGGCACGGTGCCCTCGCGCGGGTCGCGGCGGACCTGCACGGTCGGACCACGGGTGCGCCGTCGGCCGTCGGCACGGACACCGCCGGCTCCGGCGCGGCCGGCGCGGTCGACGCAGCCGGCGTCGCGGCCGCTCCGCCGTCCGCTCCGCTCATCGACTGCCGTCCGGGCATCCCCGCGGTCACCGCCATCCCACAGCGGGACTGGCGGGCAGCCTGGCGCGCAGCGGCATCGGCCCCGCTCCGGAACGCGATCGCGGACCCGCTCGGCTCCCCCGACCTGCGGGCACAGGTCGTCGCCCAGCTCGGCCTGACCCGCGGGTTCACGGCGACGATCGACCGGGTGCTCGTGACCGCGGGGACCTCGGAAGCGCTGTCGCTCGTCACCGAGGCGCTTCGGGGGCTGCTGGGTCGCGCTCCCGTCGTCGCCGTCGAGGACCCCGGCTACCGCACCGGACACCGTGCGATCACGAGCGCTGGTGGATCCCTGGTGGGCGTCCCGGTCGGCGAGGACGGCCTCGACCTCGACGCGCTCGAGGCCGCCGGACCGGTCGACGCCGTCCTGGTCAGCCCGACGCACCAGTACCCGCTCGGGTCGGTGATGCCCGTCGCCCGGCGCCGGCGGCTGCTCACCTGGGCCGCCACCACCGGCACCGTGGTGGTGGAGGACGACTACGACTCGGAGTTCCGGCACCGCGGCGCTCCCGTGCCCGCGCTGGCCGCACTCGACGCCGAGGGCGTGGTGCTGCACGTCGGCGGCTTCTCGAAGACGCTCGACCCCCGGCTGCGCTGCGCGTACGTCGTGCTGCCGACGGTCGCGGCGACGGGTTCCCCGGTGACGGAGGCGGTGCTCGCCGCCCGTCGGGCTCGTGGCGCGGTCGTCGCCGAACCGGTGCAGGCCGCGCTCGTGCACCTGCTGCGGACGGGTGGGCTGCGGCGGCACCTGGGTCGGGTGCGTCGCGACTACACGCACCGCCGGGCCCGGATCGCGGCTCGGCTCGGCGACGTCGCCGGCCTGGAGGCCCGTGCCCTGAACGGCGGACTGCACGCGGTGGTCACGTGGTCGGGTCCGACCACGGGGGCCCAGATCGCGCGTCGGCTGGCGGACGCCGGGGTGCTCGTCGCGACGCTCGAGGAGTACGGGCTCGCGCCGGGCAGGACGCCGCCGGGCATCGTGTTCGGCTACGGCGCCGTGACGATGCCGGAGCTCGACCGCGCGCTCGACGCGCTCGTGACGGCGGTCACGGGACCCTGATCCGGGTCGTCAGCCGCCGTACTGGGCGGTGCCCACGACGTTCGACCCGGCACCCCGGCACGCGGTGATCAGGGTCCGCCCGACGAGTTCCCATTCGGGAGTCATCTCGAGCGCCGGCCCGGACTTCGGTGCGGGGTGCGCGTCGAGGTACTCGTGCGCGTAGTCGATCGCGTCGTCGAGCTCCTCGTCGGTGCTCGACAGGTGCTCGTAGCCGAAGCGTTCCGCCGCGATCAGTGCCTGGTACTGCGCCTCGGAGAGATCGCCCTGGCTTCGCCCGACCGTCGCGTTCAGCGAGATCGTCGTCAGCGCAGTGATCTGGCCGCAGATCGCCGCAGCACTCCGGTCTTCCTCCATCGGGTCCGTCGCGCCGCCCGCTGGCTGGGCGTCCGAGGTCTCCGAGGTCGGCGTCGGGGTCGACGTCGGCCGCGCCGCTGCGTCGTCGTCGGCCGAGCAGCCGGCGAGCGAGCCCGACACGAGGACCGCGCTCACGACGACCAGGGGCAGTGCGGACCGGAAGGAGACCATGGACGTCATCGTGGCAGCACCCTCGTGCTGTTCGCGTCGTCGTGTCCCGATCGAGACCTGGTCGAGACCGGATCGTGAGCTTGCGTCAGCGGGACTCGGCGGTGCCGTTCTTCCGGGCGTTCACGAGGTCGGCCAGGGACGGCTCACCGGCGTCGCCGGGGAGTGCGTGTCCGCGGCGGGCGGCCTTGCGGACCTGTCGGTAGGTGGTGACGTGCAGGGGGTCCACACCGTCGGCGGACTCGTAGTTCGACGGGACAGTGGTGGTGGGTGATTCGGTCATCGCGACGGACGGTACGCGTGCCGGGAGCCGCCGAACCACGTGCTGCGTTCCGCGGCCAAACAGGGTCCGAACGGGTGGAGCAGCCCTGGTGCGATGCCGGATTGTTCGCATAGAATGCGAACATGTTGATCACCGTCGACCCGCAGGCGCGAGCGACCCTGGCGGAACAGGTCGCCACCCAGATCCGGCACGCGATCGCCCGCGGCGAGCTGCGGAACGGCGAACGGCTGCCCGCTGCGCGGGACCTCGCCGCCTCGGTCGACGTCAACATGCACACCGTCCTGCGCGCCTACGCGCTGCTGCAGGAGGACGGACTGATCGAGTTGCGGCGCGGCCGCGGCGCGACGGTCCTGCGATCGGGCAACGCCTCGTTCGACCGGTTGCGCACGCTCGTCGACGAGCTGCGCGACCAGGCGGACACCCTGGGTGTCTCGCTCGACGACCTGTTCACGATGATCAAGGGGGCACGATGACGACTCGACCGATGACCACGGGCACACGGCTGGCCGTGACGGCACCAGGGCTCCTGGTCGCGGTGGGACTGGTGCTCACCGCGGTCCTCGCGGCGTCCACCATGCCCGCGCGGATCGCGATCCACTTCCGGACGGACGGCACCGCGGACGGTTGGGGGTCACCGTGGACGGCTTTCTGGGTCACCCTGGCGGTGGCACTGGTGGCCGTCGTCCTCGCGTTCTCCGCGCTGCGCTGGCGCGACAGGCGGACAGCAGCCACGGTCCTGCTCGTCGCGAACCTGCTGGCCGGGACCCTCGGCTCGGCCTGGGTCGTGCTCGCGTGGACGAACACGGCCGGCGACGGCACCCTGTCCCCCTGGTGGACGGTCCCGTTCCTGCTCGTCGCCGTGGTGGTCGCCGCCGTCCCCGTGCTCGCACTGTTCCGGGTCGCTGCACCCGTGCCAGCCCACGAGGTCGCTCCCCTGGTGGTCGGGCCCGACACCCGCGTCGCCTGGCGCGCACGCGTCGGCAGCCGGTGGTTCGCGGTGATCGGGGCGGTCGTCGTGGTCCTCGGCGTCGGCACCGCCGTCTGGACGGCATCGGCCGGGGTGACGACGGCGGTCGTCTCCGGACTGGCGATGGTGATCGCGGGGATCGCCGTGCTGGTGCTGGCGCGGCTGGAACTCACCGTCGACCGTCGCGGCATGCGGCTCACGTCCACCTGGACGAGGATCCCCCTCATGCGCGTCCCGCTGGAGCGCATCGAGTCGTGCGGGTGGGAGCAGGTGACCCCGGGCCAGTGGGGCGGCTGGGGCTACCGGATCTCGGGCCGCGGCGTCGCCTACGTCGTGCGGTCCGGGCCGGGGCTGGTCGCGCGGCTCCGCGGCGGGCAGGCGCGGATGGTGACCGTGCCCGACGCTGCGGGCGGTGCCGCAGCCCTGGGCGCGCTGCTCGCCGGGCGCGAGACGGCATGACGGGGCTGCACCGGGCCTCCAGGGCGGCGTCGCGGGTCCGGCAGCGGGCGTGAGACGGGTCAGAGGCTCGTCATGCCGCCGTCGACGCGGAACTCCGCTCCGGTGGCGTAGGACGACTCGACGCTGGCCAGGTAGACCATGATGCCGGTGACGTCGTCGGGGGTGCCCGGGCGACCGAGGGGCGTGCGGGCGACGATCGCGGCTCGGGCCTCGGGGTCACCGGAGATCGCCGACACGAGGCCGGTCTCGGTGTAGCCCGGCACGACCGTGTTCACCCGGATGCCGTCCCGCGCGTAGGCCATCGCGGTCGCCCGGACGAGTGCGTGGATGCCGCCCTTGGTCGAGGAGTACGCCGCGAAGTCGGCGCCCTCGCCGTTCAGGCCGGTCGGCGACCCCGTGGCGATGACCGACCCGCCGGCGCCGCTCGCGAGCATCGCCCGGACGGCGTGCTTGATCGTCAGGAACGTGCCGGTGAGGTTGACCGCGACCGTGCGGTCCCAGGTCTCCAGCGACAGGTCGGCGACCTTCGCGTCGTGGCCGAACAGCTGCACACCGGCGTTCGCGACCACCACGTCGGGGCTCGCACCACGGTCGGCCAGTCCGGCGAACCCCGCGGCCACGCTCGCCTCGTCGGCGATGTCCATCGTGAGGCCGATCGCGGTCGGGCCGGCTGCGGCGGCGGGACCGGCGGCCGCATCGGCGTCGCGGTCGGCGTAGACGACGGTGGCCCCCTCGGTCACGAAGCGGTCGGCGATCGCGCGGCCGATGCCGGACCCCGCTCCCGTGACGAGTGCGGTCCGGCCGTCGAGTCGTGCGGTCATGTGGGACTCCGTCCTCGGAGCAGCGCTGCTCCGTCACCCCCATCATTGCCCAACCGGTTGACCGGTGCTAGGCATGCACCATGACTGCGACGTCGAACGACCAGATCGTGTCCGTCGGGCCCTGGCGTCTGGCCCTGCGCGGAGCCGAACTCGCCGACGTCACGTTCCGGGGCACGCTCGTCCTGCGCGCCGTCCGGTTCGTCGTCCGCGACCACGACTGGCGCACCGCCGACGACACCGTGCTGACACGCACGGTGGACGGTGACGATGAGCGCATCCGCATCGAGACCAGCGCACGGTACGACGGCGTCGAGGTCGTCCGCACCGTCCTCGAGGTCACGGTCGACGACGACACCCTGCGGGTCGCCGCGGTCGGGACGGTCACACGGGCCTTCCGCCGCAACCGCATCGGGCTCGTCGTCCTGCACCCGCCGACCCTGGCCGGGCAGCCGCTGACGGTGCGGCACCCGTCCGGTGGCGTTACCGCGACGGCGTTCCCGTTCTGGATCGCGCCGCACCAGCCAGCCGTCGACATCGCCGGGCTCGACTGGGCTGCGGGTCCGGTCGCGCTGTCGCTCGACCTGACCGGCGACGTGTTCGAGACCGAGGACCAGCGGAACTGGACCGACGCCTCGTTCAAGACGTACTCGACTCCCCTCGCCGAGCCGTTCCCGGTCGCGAGCACGCCGGGGACGACGGTCCGGCAGGGGCTCACCCTGCGTGTGACGGCGGGCGGTCCAGCAGGTGGTCCGGGCACCCGGCCGGGAGGCGCGGCCTCCCCCGCCCCGGACCTCGCGACCCTCGACGGGCCCGCTCCCGGTGCCGTGGTCACGCCGCCGCCGACGCTCCAGCTGCTCGCAGGTTCGGCGCCGGTCGCTGCGCGCCCGGACGACGCCGACCTGCTCCGAGGGTTCCCGATCCTGGTGGAGCCGACCCTCGGCGCCCCGAACGTCGAGGCGGTGCTCGCCTCGGCCCGCCGGGACGCGGGTGGCGCTCCCCTGGACGTCCGGTTCGTCACCGACGACCCGGTGCTGCTGCGCGCGGCGATCGACGCGGTGCTCGAGGGCGGGCCGGTGGCTCGCGTCGGGGCGTTCGACCCGGTGTCGCACGTGACGACGCCGGCGCTGCAGCGGGCACTGCGCGAAGCGGTGGCAGCGGTCGGTGCGCTGGAGGTCGTCGCCGGTACCCGGGCCCACTTCACCGAGCTGAACCGCTCGATCGCGGTGTTCTCGGGCTGGGACGGCCCCCTGACCTGCAGCGTGACGCCGCAGATGCACGACCGGTCGCCCGAACAGGTGACCGAGTCGATCCGGATGCTGCGCTGGGTGGTGAGCAGCGCCTCCAGGCTGGCCGCCGGCAGGGCGCTGCACGTCGGACCGGTGACGCTGCGGCCACGGTGGAACGCGGTGGCGACGGCGCCGACCCGGGTCGTGACGGACGCGACCGTCGAGCACGGCTACGGGCCGGAGACCGTTCCGGACGCGACCGACCCGGCGCAGCACACGCCGGCCGCCGGGCGGTGGTTCACCGACGCGGTGCGGGCGCTGACCGTGCCGGGCGTGGCCTCGATCACGCTGACCGAGGCGTGGGGGCCGCGGGGGTTCGTGGCCGCCGACGGCACGGGGAACGCCCCGCCGGAAGGGGGTCGGCGGGGCGTTCCGGTCCGGGCACGCTGACGGGTCGGCGCGGTGGTCGTTGGCGGTCCGGCTCAGCGCCGGACTGCGTCGATCTTGAGCATCTTCGCGATGACCGAGTCGAGCTCGCTGTCGTCGAAGACCTGCTTCCAGTCCTCCTTGATGAGCTTCTCGCGGCCGTAGCCCATCGCGATGTGGCAGGCGTCGGAGAACGGGTTCGAGCCGCGCAGGCCGTTGGTCAGCGCGATCCAGGTGTGGCCGTAGAGCATGGCGCGGGCGGCCTCGCGGGGCACGCCGACACCGGTGACCGTTTCTTCGAGGGCGTCGTTGAGGAAGTCGCCGATCATGCAGGCGATCGTCTCGACCAGGGTCGGCTCGAGCACGGCCAGCTGCTTCACCGTGACCCAGTGCACCTGGATGACCGGGGCGTACATCGTGGTGATGACGGCCTCGGCGACGGCCTTGGCACGGTCGCCCTCGTCGCCGAGCGACTCCGAGGCGTCGAAGGCCGCGATGACCTCCTGCGGGGCGGCGATGCCACCGAAGGTGTCGTCCCACTCGGCCTTGGTGGTGCGCTCGAGGAACACCGACGGGTGGCACGGGTGCGCCACGGCGTAGTGGATGTCCTCGCGCTTGGCGAGGAGACCCGCGTAGGCGGCGGCCGGGTCGAGCGTCAGGATGCTGGCGCCTGACTTCATGACGGGGACGAGCTGCTCGGAGATGGTGCCGAGCAGGACGTCCGGGACGGCGAGGATGACGACGTCGGCGGCCTTCGCGGCGTCGAGGCTGTCGGTGATCTCGCGGCCGAGGGCCTGGATGCGCTCCTGGCCGGCGGGCGAGGCCTCGCTGTAGAGGGTGGTGTACTCGCTCTTCGCGAAGTTGTTCGAGACGCGGGTGCCCATCTTGCCGCCGGCACCGATCACGGCGACGGTGACGTCGGCCGTGCCGGATCCGGCAGCGACGGTGTGGGGGGTGGTGACGGTGTCGGTCATGATTCCTTGCTCCTGATGTACTCGATGGTGTGTTCGGTCCACGCCGCTTCGATGCGGGTGGTGGTCTGTGCGGGGGGCTCCCCCGGCAGCGGTTCGGCGCCCGCGTGCTCGTCCTGCCACGGCAGCCAGAACTCGATGACGCGGTTGATCTCCCGGGTGTCCGGCTCGAGCGCGGCGCGGACGGCGTCGTGGTCGAGGACCCCGGTGCCGATCGGGACGCCGGTGTACTGGAACCCGACCCAGCCCGGTGAGCGGGTGAAGGCGGAGTCCTTGACGTGCCAGTTGACGACGTGCGGGGCGGTCATCGCCACGACGTCCCCTGGGTGTTCGAGCCGTGCCACGGTGTTCGCCGGGTCGAGGCAGATGCCGAGGCTGTCGGAGCCGATCGCCTGGACGACGGCGACGAGGTCGGCGGTGGCGACGACCTCGTAGGTCTCCAGCGCGAGGGTCACGCCCGCGCGCTCGTAGGCGGGGAGCGCCTGCCGCAGGCGTCGTTCGGTCTCGGCCGCGTCGGGCTGGTCGTCGCCGCTCGTCCACATGCTCCGCACGAGGGTCGCGCCGAGCTGCTCCGCGACGTGCAGGTACCGGGCGAGGTGCTCCGGCCGGGTGCCTCGGGTGCCGACCTCGAGCGCGAGACCGAGGTCGGCGGCCAGGGACCGGATCGAGGCCAGGCGCTCGTCGGTCGCGGTGTCGAGCGGCAGGTGGTCGCAGATCTGGAACAGGTCGACACCGTCGTGCGACGCGGCGTCGCGCAGGGCGTCGTCGAGGGACATCGGCGACGGGACGCGGTCGGACATGCGCCAGAAGTAGGCGTAGGTGGAGAGGCCGAGCAGGGAGGTCATGCCGGTGCTCCGTCCTGCGTCGCGGCCAGCGCCTCGGCTTCGTCGAGGATCGTGCGGATCGCCTCGGGGTCGTGGGCGAAGCGGCCGAGGAACAGGCCGCCGATGCGTCCGGCACCCCGGGTCAGCAGGCCCGGACCGGCACTGCCGCCGTAGATCGCGACGGAGCCGGCGAGCTCCGGCCGGTTCGCCAGGTGCTGCTCCAGGCCGGCCAGGACCGCGACGATGTGCTCGTCGGGCGCGGGCTGCGGGGCACCGATCGCCCACACCGGCTCGTACGCGGCGATGAGCGGTCCGGCGATGCCGTCGGCAGTCGCGGTCGCCAGGAACCGGTCGAGCTGCGCGGTGACCTCGGAGATCGCGCCCGCGGGGTCGCCGTCGGCGGCGCGCTCGGTCTCGCCGATGCAGATCAGGGGCCGCAGGTGGTTGCGGTACGCCGCGTGCACCTTGCCGGCGATCTCGTCGTCCGTCTCGTGGAACAGTTCGCGTCGCTCGGCGTGTGCGATCTCGACGAGGTCGACGCCGATCTCACGGAGTTCGGCGCCGGAGACCTCGCCGGTGAAGGCACCCTCGTCGGCCCAGGCGAGGTCCTGGGCACCGAGCAGCACCGGAGCGCCTGACCCGGTCAGGATCGCTCGGACCGGGACGAGCGACGGGAACGTCGGCACCACGAAGAGCTCGACCGCGCCGGACCGCACCGCCGGGTGGCTCCGGGCGATGTCGGCCACGGCGGCCGCCCACTCGAGCGTCCGGGCATGGCTGAAGTACATCTTGAGCGACACCCCGATCGTCACCGGGGCGGCCACCGTGGTCGCGGGCATCAGGCGTCGGTCCCGACCGGGGCCGAGCCGTCGTAGGCACAGATCGCGTTGACCTTCTCGGCGCTCGCGCTCGTCCGGTCGAAGGTGTAGCCGAGCCACTCCTTCGCCATCCGGCGCGCGACCTCGACCCCGACGACGCGCTGGCCCATGCAGAGCACCTGGGCGTCGTTCGACAGGATCGAGCGCTCCACCGAGAACGAGTCGTGCGCGGTCACGGCGCGGATGCCGGGGACCTTGTTCGCCGCGATCGCGACGCCGAGGCCGGTGCCGCAGATCAGGATCGCGCGGTCGGCCTCGCCGTTCGCCACCAGACGGGCGGCGTCGACGGCGACGTGCGGGTAGGCCGTGTGGCCGTCGGCGTCCACGCCCACGTCGACGACGGAGGCCACGCGGGGGTCCTTCGCCAGGTCGGCCTTGATGACCTCCTTGTAGTCGAAGCCGGCGTCGTCCGAACCGACGACGATGCGGAACTGCTGCTCACTCATGCGGGTTTGCCTTTCGTGGTGGGGGTCAGGCGGGGACGGCGATGGACGAGCGGACCGCGGCGGTGATGAGCGCGAACGAGATCGCGCCGGCGTCCGGGGTGCCGACGGCGTCCTCGCCGTGGGTGCGGGCGCGGCCCATCCTGGGCAACAGGTCGGCCGTGGCGTCCGCCGCGGTCCGTGCTGCGGCCGAGGCGGCCGACCAGGCGTCGACGAGTTCGTCGCCGGCGGCGACCCGGGCGGAGAAGACCTGGTCGAACGGCACGAGCGCGTCGACCATCGTCTTGTCGCCGGGGACGGCTCCGAAGGCCAGGACGGCTTCGGCCGCGGCGTGCACCGCGCTCTGGACGGTGGCGGGTGTCGGACGGGACTCGTCCCCGAGGACGCGACCCAGGGCCTCCAGGGCAGCACCCCAGATCGCACCGGACGTCCCACCGGCCTTGTCGGACCACGCGTCGCCGGCGATCGCGAGGACCGAACCGGCGCCGGCGCCACGGGCGGCGGCGTCCTGTGCCGCACGGTCGGCGGCGGTGGAGCCGCGCTGCATGCCGATGCCGTGGTCGCCGTCCCCGGCGACGGCGTCGATGCGGCCGAGCTCGTCGGCGTGGTCGTCGATGGTGGCGCGGATCGCGGTGATCGCGCTCGCGATGCGGGCAGCCGAGGCCTGGGACTCCTCGGTGCCGGGCGTCACGGGCACGACCACGCCGGCTTCGAGCACCTCGACCGGTACGGGCTGCTGCGGGACGGCGCCGCCCTTGCGGTAGGCGGGGGCGTCGGCGGGGGCTGCCCAGAGCTGCTCGAGTTCGTCGTCGAGCCAGAACAGGGTGAGCGAGACGCCCGCCATGTCGAAGCTCGTGACGAGTTCGCCGACCTCGGGCTCGACGACGACGATGCCGGCGTCGGTGAGCTTCCGCTGGACGGCGCCGAAGACGACGAAGAGTTCCTCGTACTTCACCGAGCCGAGGCCGTTGAGGATCGGGACGACGCGGGGGCCGGCGGGTGCTGTTGCGGTGCCGTGTGTTGTGGTGCCGGTGCCGGTGCCGGTGCCGGTGTCGTCGGGTCGCTCGGTGAGGAGCTTGTCGACGAGCAGGTCGGCCAGGCCGTCCGCGGTGGGGACGTCGGCCTCGGCGATGCCGCGTTCGCCGTGGATGCCCATGCCGATGGCCATGCGCCCCTCGGGGACGGTGAAGAGCGGCTCGTCGGCGCCGGGCAGGGAGCACCCCGAGAACGCGACCCCGAAGCTGCGGGTGCGTTCGTTGGCCCTGGTCGCGATCGCGGTGACCGCGTCGAGGTCGTCGCCGCGCTCAGCGGCCGCGCCGGCCACCTTGAACACGCAGAGGTCCCCCGCGATGCCGCGACGCTTGTGTGCCTGGTCGGCGGGCGCGGACGCGACGTCGTCGGTCACGCGGACCGTACGGACGTCGATGCCCTGTGCCTCGAGTGCCCGTGCCGCGGCGTCGAAGTTGAGGACGTCACCCGCGTAGTTGCCGTAGCTCAGCAGCACGCCGCCGCCGTGCTCGGACGCCTTCGCCACCGCGGTGACCTGCTGGGCACTCGGGCTGGCGAACAGGTTGCCCATCGCGGCACCGGCCGCCAGGCCGTGCCCGACGAGGCCACCGAAGGCCGGGTAGTGGCCGGAGCCACCGCCGACGACCAGCGCGACGGTGCCCTCGGGGCTGGTGGTGGAGCGGGCGACCCCGCCGTGCACCTTGCGCACCCGGGCGCGGTTGGCGGCGACGAAGCCGTCCACCATCTCGTCGGCGAAGTCCGCGGGGTCGTTGAACAGGCGGGTCATGCGCCGGCCTCCTTCGCGATGGCGGTCGGTCCGTCCGTGGCGGCGACCGCGGTGTCGGCTGCGGACGCCGCGGCGGCCGCTTCGTTGCGCTTCGTGTTCCGGCCGAGCACGAACATGAGCACGCTCGACAGCACCATGAAGAACCCGACGATGAACATCGGCACCTGGTACCCGCCGGTCCACTCGCTCACCGCACCCGTGATGTACGGGGCGGCGAACCCACCGAGGTTGCCGACGGTGTTGATGAGGGCGACCCCCGCGGCTGCGGCGGCACCGGTCAGGAACTGCGTCGGGACCGTCCAGAAGTTCGGCAGGGCCGCGAAGATCGCACACGCGGTGATCGCGATGACCGCGACGGTGGCGGCCGGGCTGTTCATGTAGAGCGCGACCGGGATGCTCAGGCCACCGACCAGGGCCGGGACGGCGATGTGCCAGACCCGGACGCCACGACGGAAGGCGTCACGCGACCAGAAGTACAGGACCACCGCGGCGGGCACGTACGGGATGGCCGTGATGAGGCCCTTCTGGAACAGGTCGAACGTGGTGCCGAACTGCTCCTGGAAGCCGTCGATGATCGTCGGCAGGAAGAAGCTGAGCGCGTAGAGGCCGTAGATGAAGCCGAAGTACACCGCGGCGAGCATCCAGACGCGGCCGGAGCCGAAGGCCGCACGCAGGCCGCCCTTGCCGTGACCGTCCCCGCCGCCCTTCGCGGCGCTCTCGGCGGCGAGCGTCGTCTCCAGCCAGATCTTCTCGTCCTCGTCGAGCCACTTCGCCTGCGACGGCTTGTCCTTGAGGACGAAGAGGCACAGGACGCCGACGATGATCGCCGGGATCGAGACGCAGAGGAACATGAAGCGCCATCCGGCCAGGCCGCCGAGGATCCCCTCGTGGGTCATCAGCCAGCCGGCGAGCGGGGAACCGATGACGCTCGTGAGCGGCTGCGCCAGGTAGAAGAGCGCGAGCATCTTGCCGCGGTGACGGGCCGGGACCCAGGTCGACAGGAACAGGATCGCGCCGGGGAAGAAGCCGGCCTCGGCGATGCCGAGCAGGAAGCGCAGGCCGACGAGCTGCGGGTAGTTCTGCACCCACGTGAAGAGCAGGGACACGATGCCCCACGTGATCATGATGCGGGCGAGCCAGATCCGGGCGCCGAACTTGTGCAGCGCCAGGTTGGACGGCACCTCGAGCACGAGGTAACCGATGAAGAACACACCGGACGCGAAGCCGAACTGGGCGGCGGTCAGGCCGAGGTCGGCCTCCATGCCGTTGGGGGCGGCGAAGGAGATCGCGGTGCGGTCGAGGAAGTTGATGAAGAACATCAGTGCCACGAACGGCACGATGCGGATCGCGATCTTGCGGATGGCCGTCTTCTCGACGACCGAGGTGGGGATGCCTCGCGTGGCGGGGATGTCCACGATGACTCCTGCTCGGTGGGGGTGGTACGACTCCCGTCCTGGCGGCTGCGCCGGGACGGTCCTGGCGGCTGGGCTGGGACGGTCCTGGCGGCTGCGCCGGGACAGTCCTGGCGGCCGGGCCGGGATGTTCCGGTCGGCTTCGCCGGGACGCTCCGTGCTGCTGCGCGGATCGAGAGCGGGCGCATCGGTGCGCCTGATCCAGTGTGCGTCGCGGTCGGGCAACTTGTCAACCGGTTGACCATTCCACGCGCGCTGCTGCTTCCTTTGCGACGCCGGTCACCTCGGCGCTGCTCCCGCCGCAACCGGTTGACCGACCGGTACGCTCACTGCATGCCCGCGTTCAGCCCGGACGACCCCCTCAACATCCGACTCGAACTCGAGTCCGTGCCCGTCGGGTCCCCCGCCTCGGTGGTCGCCCGACAGCTCGTCTCGCTGCTCACCGCCGGCGAGCTGGCCCCCGGCTCACGGCTGCCCTCGGAGCGGATCCTGTCCGAGCGGCTCGGCGTCGGACGCTCGGCCGTCCGTGAGGCCCTCGCCGCCCTCGAGATCCTGGGCATCGTGCAGATCCGCCCCGGCTCGGGCACCTACCTGCGCGGAGGCACCTCGGACCTGCTCCCGACGACCCTGTCGTGGGGCCTCATGCTCGCGTCGAACCGCACCCGCGAGCTGCTCGAGATCCGGTCCTCGCTGGAGCGCACGGCCGCGATCCTCGCCGCGCAGCGCGCCACCGACGAGCAGATCACCGAACTCGGCGAGTACCTGGTCCGGCAGGAGGCGACGCTCGACGACCCGCAGGCCTTCATCGACGCCGACGTCCGGTTCCACGTCCTGCTGGCGCGGGCGTCCGGCAACGACGTGCTCGCCGATCTGCTGCAGAGCCTGCGCTCGATGCTGAGCGTCTGGGTCGCGCGGCGCGTGCAGACCCGGCAGGCGACCGAGGCCGCGTTCCACGAGCACCGCGCCGTCTTCGAGGCCTTGCGCGTCCGCGACGTGTCCGCCGTGCAGCGCGCGATGGACGCGCACATGGCCACCGCGAGCGCACGCATCGAGCACGCCGAGCCGCTGCCCGCCGACGAGTAGGGCGTGCACGCGGTCGCTCGCTTCGTGAGCAGGAATGGTCGGGTCCGTCGAGCCGACCCGACACCTTCTGCTCACGATCGGGGCGGACGGGAGGCCCGGGTCGTGCCCGCCTCGCACGGTGCGGTGTTGCCGGGGCGGCAACACCGCTTGGGTCCGGCCCGGCACGTGCGCTGGAGTAGCTGCATGCACACCCACCACGACGGCTCCGCCGCCGGATCTGCCACCGATGTCACCGATGTCACCGCCGCACCGTCCGCCCGGGACTGGTGGGAGGCCCGCTACGCCGAGCGCGACGGCATCTGGTCCGGCCGGGTGAACGCCGTGCTCGCCTCAGTGACGTGGGGGCTGCCGGTGGGGCGGGCGCTCGACCTCGGCTGCGGCGAGGGCGGCGACGTGGTGTGGCTCGCCGAGCAGGGCTGGGACGTGACGGGCATCGATCTTTCCGTGACGGCGCTCCAGCGTGGTTCGCGGGCTGCCGTCGCCGCCGGGGTCCAGGAGCGGACGGCGTTCGTTGCCGCTGACCTCGGCCGGTGGGACACCGCCGCGCGGTTCGACCTGGTGACCGCGTCGTTCCTGCAGTCGTGGCCGGTGGAGATCCCCCGAACCGACATCCTGCGTCGGGCCGCCGGCTTCGTCGACGTCGGTGGGCACCTGCTCGTCACCGCACACGCCGCTCCCCCGCACGACGACCTGCCGCCCGAGCTGCGGGAGTACCGGTTCCCCGCGCCGGCCGATGACCTCGCCGCCCTGCAGCTCGACGACGGGTGGGACGTCCTGGTCGCCGAGGTCCGGCCGCGCACCGCGACGACACCGGAGGGTGATCCGCACGAGGTGCTCGACAGCGTCGTGCTCGCCCGGCTGACGCGCGGGTAGCGTCGGCGGTGTGAGCACCGACGACGGCATCCGCGCACTCGTCGTGGACGGTGTCGAGGTCGCCGTCGAACGCAGCGGCGCCGGCACGATCGCCACGTCGTCCCCTCGGCCGTACCTGCACCCGGTCCGGACCCTCGGCGGCACCGTCGTCAGCGCGCACCACCCCGGCGACCACGACTGGCACTGTGGCGTCGGTGTCGCGATCCCGGGCGTCGACGGCGTGAACTGCTGGGGCGGCCGGACCTACGTCGCGGGGCTCGGCTACGTGTGGCGCGACGACCACGGCTCGGTCGAGCTGGTGCACGCGGAGCAGCACGACACGATGTCCGCCGAGGCACTCGTCTGGCGGGGTCCGGACCGCGCGGTGGTCCTGCGCGAGGACCGCACCCTCCGCTGGCGTGCGGTCGCCAGCGGGTGGGAACTGTCCTGGTCGTCGTCGTTCC
The DNA here is from genome assembly GCF_000686685.1 of Curtobacterium sp. UNCCL17. Taxonomy (NCBI): domain Bacteria; kingdom Bacillati; phylum Actinomycetota; class Actinomycetes; order Micrococcales; family Microbacteriaceae; genus Curtobacterium; species Curtobacterium sp. UNCCL17. The sequence goes on from NZ_JMLI01000023.1 coordinate 18,708, forward strand.
GCACCCCGGGTGACACCCCGGTGCACCTCGGGGGCCCGGGCAGCAACGGCCGAGACGGAGCCGGCTACGGCGGCTTCTTCTGGCGGTTCCCCGAGTGCACGGGGGTCGCCGTCCGGACCGCCGACGCCGAGGGCGAGACCGCCGTGCACGGCTCGGTCACACCCTGGATCACCTGGTCGGCGGTGTTCGACGGCGGTCCGGCGACGATCCGGATCGAGGCCGTCGACCACCACGACCCCTGGTTCGTCCGCGCTGAGGAGTACCCCGCGATCGGCTCGGCCCTGGCGTGGGACACCCCCGCCGTCGTGCAGCCCGGCGAACCGCTGGTCCGCTCGTTCCGCGCGACGATCACCGACGGCGCTACGCTCGCTGGATGAGCACAGGGGACTGGGAGTCACGCGTCGCGGCGCTGTGGGACGACGAGACGACCGACGACCAGCAGCGGATCGAGCGGATGCGCGACCTCGCCGCCGACGCTCCGCACGCAGCGCTCGGCGCGTTCGAGCTCGGGGGTGCCTTCGACTCGGGCGGACACGAGGCCGATGCCGACGTGCAGTACGCCGCCGCGACCGCAGCCGGCCTGGACTCCGTCGACCCGGACCGCGCAGCCAGGATGGTCGTCCAGCACGCCTCGACCCTGCGGAACCTCGGCCGGATCGACGCGGCCATCGCGATGCTCCGCGACGCGCCGGAGCACCCGGCCACCGGGGCGGCACCGCGGGTGTTCCTCGCGCTCGCCCTGCACAGCGCGGGACGCTCCGCCGAGGCGCTGCGCGTCGCGATCGAGGCCGTCGAGCCGACGCTCCCCCGGTACCACCGGTCCGTCCGTGCCTACGCGGCGGCCCTCACCGAGGACTGACGCGCCTCAGGCGATCGCGACCTCGCCCCGTGCGAGCAGTGCACGGGCCCGACCGGCGTCGGCAGCCGGTGGCCGGCCGTGCAGCGCGCGGTAGTCACGCGAGAAGTGCGAGGCGCTCCGGTACCCCACCGCCGCCGCAGCCTGGGCGGCGGTGTCGCCGAGCACGATCATCCGCCGCCGGGCCTCCCCCAGACGCAGCCGCCGCAGGTACTGCACGGGGCTCATGCCGGTGACCTGCCGGAAGCGTGCGAACAGTGTCGACTCGCTCGTCCGGACCGCCGCAGCCAGGACCGCCACCGACCACGGGTCCGCCAGCCGTTCTGTGAGCAGGGCGGTTGCCGCGGCGACGACGTCGCCGTCCCGGTTGCCGATCGCGGCCAGGATGCGCGGTGCCTGGTCCGTCTGCAGCAGGCGGAGCACCACCTCGCGGGTGACGAGCGGGGCGAGGACGGCCATGTCCTCCGGAGCATCGAGCAGTCCGACGAGTCGGGCGAACGCATCCGCCAGGGCCGGGGTCCAGCTGCCGAGTCGTGCCGGCGGCGCCTCGTCCTGGTGCGGGCGGGACATCGCCGTCGCGACCTCGGCCACCACCGCGGGGTCGAGCTGCCAGACGACCGCGACGAACCCCGCGGGTGGTTCGACCTCGACCACCCCGGCGATCACGGGCAGGTCGACGGGCGTGATGATGAAGCGTTCCCGACCCCAGAGCTGGTCGTCGTCCCCCACTATCGAGCGCTTCCGTCCGGCGAGCACCACCGACACCGACGGCGTGTAGCGCTGGTACCCGAGGTCGGTCGGACGGTCGACCCGGGCCAGGCGGAGGCCGAGCCGTCCGGCGCGTTCCGTGTCGTCGAGGTGGGCGAGGACGCTCTGCAGCGCACGGTCCAGCCGGTCCGAGGTGACGTCGTCCATGTGCCCATTCTGTCGAGGCATCCGACGCGAGTGGTGCCCGTGCGGGATCCGGCAAGCACTCCGGAGTCTTGGGCAATCACCGACGGGTCCGTCGGACCGAGCATCGGAGCATGCAGACCAATGAAGCACTCCTCGACTCCCTGACCACCGACGACCGACTGGTCGGCCGCACCGCGCTGGTGACCGGCGCCTCGAGCGGCATCGGTGAAGCCGTCGCCCGTGTCCTCGCCGCCTCCGGCGCCACCGTCGCGGTCGCCGGCCGCGACCCGGAGCGCACGCAGGCCGTGGTGGACACCATCACCGCGTCCGGAGGCACCGCCGTGGCCGTGATCGGCGACCTGAACACCCACCCCGACGCGGTCCGTGACCTCGCCGCCCGCGCAACCGAGGCCCTCGGCGGCCGGGTCGACGTGCTCGTCAACAACGCCGGCGTCTACCCGGTCGGCCCCACCGCACTGCTCGCCGACGACGACGCCGAAGCCCTCTGGGCCACGAACGTCCGCGCGCCGCACGTGCTGGTCGGAGCGCTGGCCCCTGCGATGGTCGAACGCGGCTCGGGCGTCGTCGTGAACGTCGGCTCGTGGATGTCCCGCGTCGGCGTCCCGTTCACGGCGCTCTACCCGGCGACGAAGGCCGCGGTCGAGCAGCTGACCCGCGCCTGGGCAGCCGAGTTCGGACCGCACGGCGTCCGGGTGTCGACCGTGTCGCCCGGGGCCACCGCGACACCGGGCAACGCGGACTCGCACGACGTCCTCGCGCAGATGACGGCGGGCACCCCCGCCGGAGCACCCGTCCGCCCCGTCGACGTCGCCTTCGCCGTGCGCTGGGTGGCCTCCGACGAGGCGACCTTCGTGCACGGCGCCACGATCGACGTGGACGGCGGCCTGGCCGCGACCCGCCTCGGCTGAGCGCGCCCCGCACGAGCGGGCGGAACACCCGGGTCAGCACACGGACGCACCCCGGCATTTCGCCCGCTCGGCAGCGCCAACCGTCGCGCACGAACCCCCCCCACCACGAGCGGGCGAAACACCCGGGTCAGCACACGGACGCACCCCGGCATTTCGCCCGCTCGGCAGCGCCAACCGTCGCGCACGAACCCCCACCACCACGAACGGGCGAAACACCCGGGTCAGCACGCGAAGGCACCCCGGCATTCCGCCCGCTCGGCAGCGCCAACCGACGCGCACGAACCCCCACCACCGCGAACGGGCGGAACACCCGGGTCGACACACGGACGCACCCGGGCATTTCGCCCGCTCGGCAGCGCCAACCGACGCGCACGAACCCCCACCACCACGAACGGGCGGAACACCCGGGTCGACACACGCAGGCACCCGGGCATTTCGCCCGCTCGGCGGGAGTCGGTCAGCCGGGCATCGGATCCGCGCATGGTCACGACGCACCGCTGGCAGGTGGTCGAGCGGTCACGGACCGTCGCGCGGGAGCGCGCCAGGCGACGGATCGTGACCACTCGGCGGACGGCGTGGGCGCGGCGGTGGGCGCGACCACCACACGGTCGGGAGGCGCGGTGCGGGCCGGCACCGGGCCTCCCGTCAGGCGGTGTGGTCGCCGACCACCCGTGGGACCGGCAGCGAGTCGCTGGTCGTGCGCAGGGACTCCTGGCGGATCTCGAGCTGCGAGACGGCGAGCGCCGCCAGGTCGCGGAGGTTCGCGAGGTCGTCCTCGGTGGCCTGCCGCGGGCGGGTGTCGAGCACGGCGAGGGTCCCGATCGGTGCGCCGTCGTGCTTCACGAGCGGGACGCTGACGTAGAAGCGGATGCCGAGCGGGCCGGTGACCAGGGGGCTGTTCCGCATCTCGGGGTGCGCGGAGCCGTCCGGGATCACGACGGGGACGGGGACCGGGGCGAAGCCGTTGCGGAAGCTGATGCTGCGGGCCGCCTCGTCGACGCCCTCGGCGATGTACGACTGGGACCACTCGCGGTCCTCGTCGAGGACCTCGACCAGGGCGATCGGTGCGTCGAAGAGCCGGGCCGCCATCGCCGTGGTGCGCTGCAGCGACTCGTCAGGCAGGGTGTCGAGGGTCGCCGGGCGGTCCGTCTCGGGGCGCATCGGTACCGGAGCCGTCTCGTCGGTCGGCTCGACCACGTGGTCGCTCGTGGCGGTCTCGGCGATCACGACGTCGCGGAGCATCGTGACCAGCTCGGCGCCGAGCGGGCGGGCCGCGGGGTCCTGCGCGGTCATGGCACGGAGCAGGTGCTTCCAGTGCTCGGGCAGGGGCTCGGGGACCACGGGGTCGCGGGACAGCCGGGCGACGGCGGACTCGACGAGCGAGCCCGGGAACTCGCGACGGCGGGTGAAGCACTGCAGCAGCACGAGGCCGAGCGAGTAGACGTCGCTCGGCGGGCCGACCTCGCCGCCGCGCGCCTGCTCGGGGCTGAGGTACGCGGCGGTGCCGGTGGTCACGCCGTCGGCGGTCAGGCGTTCGACGCCGGCGGCGAGCGCGATGCCGAAGTCGGTCAGGCGCGCGCGGGCCCGGTCGGAGCCGTTGCCGTAGTCGACGAGCAGGATGTTCGACGGCTTGATGTCGCGGTGCACGACGCCGTGGGCGTGGATGTAGTCAAGGGCCTCGGCCATGTCGTAGCCGATCTCGGCGATGTGCCGCGAGGCGAGCGGGCCGACGGCCAGGCGCTCCTCGAGGTCCTGCCCGACGACGAGCGACATCACGATGTAGCGCTGCTGCGTGCCGTCCTGCCCGGTGACGACACCGGCGTCGAGCAGGCTGACGAGGTTGTGGTGCTCGAGGGACGCCAGCACGCCGAGTTCGGCCTCCTGCCGGGCGATGTCGACGATGCCCGCGTGGAAGAGCTTGATCGCGACCGGGCGGTGCAGGCTCTCGTCCACACCCCGGTAGACGACGGACATGCCGCCCTGGCCGATCGCTTGCTCCACGCGGTACCGACCGTCGAGCAGCGGCGCGCTCGCGTCGTGTTCTTCCGTCGGGATCATCCAACCCTCGTTCTCGGCTCCGGCACCAACGATGCATCTTCGCATCCCGACGGGTATCTCGTTGACGGGCGACGTTTCGCGGCTGATCGCGCGCCGTGCGGCGGCGCGGCCGTGCGGCGGCGGCGCCGTGCGGCGGCGCGGCCGTGCGGCGGCGCGGCCGTGCGGCTTGCAAGACACCGGTGTTCGCGGGTCGAACACGCGCAGACCGCGGTTCAGCCTGCGAACACCGGTGTTTTGCGCACCCACCCCGTCAGCGACGCGTCGCGACCGTGCTCACGCGGAGGTCCTGGAAGGTGCTGGTGAAGCCGGAGCCTCCGAGCGAGATGAGCCCGACTCGGGGTGCACTGCCGAGGTCCGCCGTCCAGGTCCCGCCCCGGACGAAGTGCCGCCCGTCCAGGCTGGTGTAGGCCGTGTACCGGTCCTCACCCCGGACCTCGCGGTGGACGATCCGGAGCGTGGTGGTGTCCCCGACCGGACCGACGACCATGTTCCCGTAGCTCGGCGCCCCGGCCGGTTGCCCGGACACCTGCTTGCCGAACTCGGTCTGGCGGGTGTTGAAGATCGAGTTCGACGTGAGCCGGACGTAGTTGCCGTCGTCACCCCAGACGATCAGGCCGCCCTGCACGTAGTTCAGGCCGTCGCCGGTGGCCGGGGTGTCCACCCCGACCGTGGTCTGGAGCACGTAGTCACCACGGGGCGCCGGTTCGGACAACACCGATGCGAGCGGCGTCGCCGGCGGGTGGATGTCGGCGTCCTGCGTCTGCCAGCGGAACGTGCCGTCGGCGACGGTCCAGGTGGACGGGTCGGGCGCACGCGTCCACGTGAGCGCGGCGGGCAGCGCGGCACCGTCGAACGAGGTCGACAGCCCGCGGATCGTCCGCCCCGGCACGTCGACCGGGGCGGTGGACGCCCGGTACGTCGGCCGTTGCCCGGGCTGCGCGACCGGCCCCGGCTGCACCGTGTCGGACGGCCCCGCACCACCGCGGACGACCGGCCAGCCGCCCTGCCAGTCGAGCGGGTCGATCAGCGCCGGCCGCTTCGTGTAGGTCGGCTGCCCCGCGTAGTACGGGTCGGTGCGGTCCGCCGCGTGGTAGATGATCCAGTCCTGGCCGGCGAAGTCGGTGACCACGGTGTTGTGCCCCGTCCCCACCCAGCGGTTGCCGTTCTGCGCGAGCAGGGGCGTCCCGCCGACCCGGGTGCTCGTGATCGCCACACCGTCGCGGTCCGTGAACGGCCCGAGCGGGCTCCGTGACCGGGCGACGAAGACGCCGTAGCCGGTCAGGGCGCCGTTGCAGCAGTTCGTGGCGGAGCCCATGAAGTACCACCAGCCGCCGTGCCGCATCAGGTACGCGCCCTCGTAGCGGTTGTCGATCGCGATCTGCCGCTCGGTCGACGGGTCGGATCGCAGGCCGTCCGCGCTGAGCCGCCGGACGTTCACGCCGCCGAAGTAGCTGCCGAAGTACAGGTAGGTCGTGCCGCCGTCGGTGATGACCTCGGGGTCGAAGGCCCACCGCGCGCCGTCGCCGTTCGGTGCGGTCTGCGGTGCCACGACCGGTCCGCCGGAGTCCTTCCACGGACCCGTCGGGCTCGAGCTCGTCGCCACCCCGACCGCGGAGCCGCCGCCGCTCGGGCCCGTCGCCGACGGGGTGTCCGACGCCGCGTAGTACAGGTACCAGGTGCCGGCCCGGCCACGGTCCCCGGCGCGGTACACGACGTCCGGCGCCCAGATCCCGTTCGCGTCGCCCACCCAGGCGGGCTTCGTCGGGAAGGCGTCGTTCACGTACGTCCAGTGGGTCAGGTCGGTCGACCGGTACGTGGGCACGGCGTGCTGCACGAGGGACCCGTCGGGGTTCTGCTCCGTCGCGGTGAGCGCGTCGGTGGTGCAGTAGAGGTACCAGTTGCGGTCGCGTCCGGCTCCGTGGATCACGGTCGGGTCCGCGCAGCTCGCGGCCGTCTGCCCGTCGGGCAGGCTGAGCGCGACCGGGTTCTGGTGGTTGGGTGCCGTGCGGCCGTGCCGGCTGGCGGCGCTCGACGCCGCGGTCGTGGTGGTGGTCGCCCGGATGGTTCCGCCCGGCACCGCGGACGCATCCGCTGGTGCAGCCTGGAGGCCCGTGGTCGCGACGCCGAGGAACGTCACGACGGCGAGGAGTGCGGTGGACGATCGGCGCATGCCTGACCTGCTCTCGTCGTTGAGGGAGGTGCTGCTGGAGGGACTGCGGGTGTCGACGGGCGACGTGCGCGAGCGTACGCTCGGCTCGACGAAGGAGTCATGCCATGCCCGCGAGGTTCGTCTACTGGATCAACGTCTCCGTCGACGGGTTCGTCGAACGGGCCCCAGGCGAGCACGACGGCCTGGACGGACCCGACTGGATCCGGATCGACGAACCGCTGCACCGCGAGTTCAACGCCCGCGCCGCGGCGATGACCCTGTCCGTCGAGGGCCGGGTGGTGCGCGACATGATGGACCCGTTCTGGCCCGACGCCCGGCACGACGAGTCGATGCCGCAGTACCTGCGCGAGTACGGCGAGATCTGGACCGCGCAGCCGAAGATCCTGGTGTCCCGCACACGGACCACCGCCGACCACGACACCCGGGTCATCGGTGGCGACGGCGACGCGATCACCGAGCTGGCTTCGATCCGTGCCTCCGGCGAAGGGGACATCGGCGTGGGCGGACCGAGCATCGCGAGTCAGCTGCTCGATGCCGGGCTGCTCGACGAGGTCATGCTCTTCACGCACCCGTCGGTGCTCGGCGCCGGCCGCCCGTTGTTCGATCCGCCGCTCTCGGGGCACCGCCCGCTCGTGCAGCTCGACCTGCTCGAGCAGCAGCGCTACGACAACGGCGTCACCCTGCACCGGTACGACGTCCGGCGGTCCTGAGCGCTCGCTCGGTCAGTCCTCGACGGGCTCCGCGCCGATCACGCGGACGTTCCAGGCGCTGTCGCGGTCGCTGTCGAACCCGTTGAAGGAGATGCTGTCGACGTCGGCACGCCAGGTTCGCCGCAGGTCGATGCGTTGCTCGCCGTCGCCGCAGGGCAGCGCCTCGGTGATGTCGTTCCGCGACGTGCTCCCGGAGACGACCGTGACGGAACCGCTCATGTGCCCGTCACCGAAGCACGAGAACTCGAGGTGGTCGACCGTTTCCGGGTGCGCGAACGTGATCGTGATGCCACGGTCGATCTCGTCGTCGTTCCCCGTCGCGCTCTGCCCGGGGGATTCCGGGGCGTACATCGCACCGAGATCCCGGTCCGAGTCGGTGGCCATCTGGCGCTTCTCCCAGGCGTGCAGCGCGGCCTCGTCGACGGGCGGCGGCCCGGCACAGCCGGCCAGCAGGAGCACACCCGCGATCGCGGGCAGGAGCAGGGCGGGGACGGAACGCACGCTGTGAGCCTAGTGACGCGGTGACCCGCACCGCGGAACGACAGGAGGCGCGGTGCCGGCTGGCACCGCGCCTCCCGGCCGTGGGTGGTCGCGTCAGACGTCGCGACGGCGCGCGAGTGTCAGGGCGAGGCCACCGATGACGAGCACCTCGGCCGCGAGGACGCCGAAGCCGCCCCATCCGTTCAGCACGACTCCGCTGTTGTCAGCCGCGCTCGCGCCGTCGTACGTGTAGGCGTACAGCTGCCCGCCGGCCATGTCCGGCAGGAACGCCGCGATGTTCGTCGGCCACTCGACCTTCATGAGCCCGGCCATCAGGCTCAGCACCACCGGCAGGACCAACAGGATGCCGAGCGTGATCGCGATGCCACCGGCGCTCGAGCGGACGAGCAGACCGATGCCGTACGCGAGGAGCGCCAGCAGGGTCAGGAAGACCGACGAACCGAGGATCGGCATGAAGACCGACGGGTCGCCGATCTCCGGCTCGACACCGTTGCCGGCCATCAGCGGGAGCGAGATGAGGACGCCGATCCAGGTGGCGACGGCGCTGACCACGAAGGTCGTGACGGCGAGGACGGTGGCCTTCGCCAGGATCACGCCGGTGCGACGGGGGTCGGCGGTGAAGGTCGAGCGGACCTGGCCCGTGCCGTACTCACCGGTGATGATGAGGACGCCGAGCACGCCGACGACGAGCGACGAGAGCAGGACGCCGACGGTGTTGGCGTTGACGAACGTGCCGTTGGCGATGTCCGTCGGCAGGTCCTGCCCGCCGCTGTTCGTGTTCGCACCGACCAGCGCGGCCATACCGATCGTGACGACGACCAGGATCGCGTAGCACCAGAACGTGGACCGGATGCTGCGCAGCTTGATCCACTCGCTCCGCACCAGGTGCGGGAACGACAGACGGGTCGAGCCGCTCATCCGGGTCGACGGCGTGGTGGGCGAGGTGGTGGCGCTCATCGGGTGCCCTCCGATCGGTACTCGACGTCGTCGCGGGTGAGGGCCATGTAGGCCTCTTCCAAGCTCGCGCCGGTCGGGGTGAGTTCGTGCAGGGGGACGCCGGCCTGCGCGGCGATGTTGCCGACCGTCGGGGCGTCGGGCCCGACGACGAGGAACGATCCGTCCTCGCGCTGGGTGACCGCGGCGTTCGGGCCGATGGCGGTGAACAGGCCGTTCGGGTCAGGCGTGCGGACGATGACGCGGCTGACGGCGGCATCGGTGCCGGCAGCGGCGCCACCACCGGCGACGAACTCGGCGATCGGGGCGTCGGCGAGGACCTTGCCCCGGCCGAGCACGACCACGCGGTCGGCGGTCTGTGCCATCTCGCTCATCAGGTGGCTGGAGAGGAACACCGTGCGGCCGTCGGCGGCCATGCGGCGGGCGAGCTGACGCACCCAGAGCACGCCGTCGGGGTCGAGGCCGTTGACGGGCTCGTCGAGGATCAGGGTCTTCGGGTCACCGAGCAGTGCGGCAGCGATTCCCAGGCGCTGCCCCATGCCGAGCGAGAACCCGCCGACGCGCTTCTTCGCGACGGAGTCGAGGCCGGTCATGTCGATGACCTCGTGCACGCGGGACTTCGGGATGCCGTGGGTCGCCGCGAGGGAGAGCAGGTGGTTGTAGGCGCTGCGCCCCGAGTGCACGGCCTTCGCCTCGAGCAGGGCGCCGACCTGCCGGAGCGGGTCGCGGAAGCTCGTGTAGGGCTGGCCGTTCACGGTGGCGCTGCCCGATGTGGGCCGGTCGAGCCCCATGATCATGCGCATCGTGGTGGACTTCCCGGCGCCGTTGGGCCCGAGGAAGCCGGTCACACTGCCGGGACGCACGACGAAGGAGACGTCGTCCACGGCGGTCTTCGGACCGTACTGTTTGGTGAGATGGCTGACTTCGATCACGGCCTCGACGCTACGGGAGCGCTCGGCGTCGCCGCGTCCGCCGTTGGGGGGAGATGTGTGCTCCCACAGGGTGACGCGGGCGCGGGCGGGCCGGGGTCGCGCGGGTTTTCGCGCTGGGCGACAGTTCACGCGCGCGGCCGGCCGTGAGGTGTCGCTGGACGCGAAGTGATCAGGCGGGGTGGTGCGCCGGGCGTTCGTCGCCAGGGTCACGAGCGAACGCGAGGCTCTCCTCGATGATCGACAGCACGACCGCGAGTTCCTCGACGTCGCGCGGGCCGTAGACCATGAACTCGGTTCCGTGGTCCTCGTACTGGTGCGGGATCGCCCAGCCGAGCTCGGTCAGTTCGGCTCCCCGTGCGACCGGGAGGCAGAGGTGGACCGAGGTGTCCTCGACGCCGTGCAGGTGCACGGGCTCGAGTCGTCCGTCCGGTGCCAGTGACGTCCACGGGACGACGTGGTCGCGCTGATCGCGCAGGAACAACGCGCGTGACGACGCGGGCGACACCTGGCTGTGCCCCTCTTCGACGCCGGGCAGCGCGACGGCACTCCCGACGAGCGCTCCCCACAGTTCCGGGGTCGCGCGGTCGGTGAGCTGACGCTGGGGACCGGCGTCGGACACGGCGGGCCGTTCGCCGCGGCGGATGGACCTGATCATTGCTCGACGATACCGTGTCGGCCGGGCTGCATCGCTCCTGTTCGGGCCCTCACGAGGACGGGGAAGCGTCCGCGTCGATCTCGTACGCCTCGAACCGGACGTCGGCGAGGATCGCGTCGACGAGCGACCGCGACCCGGCGACGATCGTCGAGTCCCAGTCGATCTCGGTGGCGAGCACCCACTCGTGCCCCTTGGGCCAGAGCATCTGCGGGGTGTGCCCGAAGCCGACGTACGTGCCGACGCGGGCGTCGTCCGTCCAGGACGGGTCGCTGAGCTGCGGCAGGGACATGGAGAGCAGGAAGCACTCGCGGGCCGGCCACGGGAAGCGCGGCCCCGCGAGCGACTCCCGGAGCGCTGCCTGCTCCCGCAGGTGCTGCGCCTGCCTCCGGTCGATGTGCGCCTGCATCTCGACGCGCTCGGCCGCCGTCGGCTCGCCGCTCCCCTGCCACCCGAAGCCCAATGTCGACGTCCCGTTCAGGTCCCCCCATCCGTCCCAGATCGCCCCGATCAGGTCGTCCGGCGTCGACGTCGCCTCGGCGAGGAGTTCAGTGAGGGCGGCGAGTTGCCTCGGCTCGTACCAGCCCTCTTCGGGTGGATGGACGACCCAGCCGTCCTCGAAGGGCAGGTCCGACTCGTCGTCCCGACCGCTGACCGTCTGCCACGACACGAGGGGGTCGATCGTCCGACGGGTGCGCTCGGCGACGTCGCCCCAGCGCCACTCGGACGACTCGAGGACCGGGTGCTCGTCGTACTCGTCCACGGTCGTCCGGTCTTCGCGATCCGCTCGGAGCGGGTGCAGGATCCGGACGTACGCCTCGAAGCCGGTGCCCGCGACGCCGCCGAACGTGGCGAACGCGCCGGCCCGGGCCAGCAACCAGTCGCCCCGCGAGACGTCCTTGATCAGTTCCACGTGTCGAGCCCTGGCTGCCCGTGCGGGTCAGCTCGCCTGCGGGCGGGGTGCTCGGAGGCCGGGGAACTCGTCGTCGCGCCACTCCCCCTCGGCGCGCGCGCCGTTGCTCACCGACTGTTCCTCGCGCTCCCGGAGCTCCACGCGGCGGATCTTGCCCGAGATGGTCTTCGGGAGCTCCGCGAACTCGACGCGGCGGACGCGCGCGTAGGCGGGGAGAGCCGTGCGTGCGTACTCCAGGACCTGCCTGGCGGTGTCGGCCGACGCCTCCCATCCGGTGGCCAACGTGACGTACGCCTTGACGACGTTGAGACGGGCGTCGTCAGGGGCCGGGACGACCGCGCTCTCGGCCACGGCCGGGTGCTCCAGCAGGGCGCTCTCCACCTCGAACGGCGACACCTTGTAGTCCGAGGACTTGAACACGTCGTCGGTGCGACCAATGAAGGTCAGCTCACCGTCGGCGTCGCGGACGGCGATGTCGCCGGTGTGGAAGAAGCCGTCGCGCATCGACGAGGCCGTGCGGTCGGGATCGCCGAGGTACTCGGCCATCAGGTTGACGGGCCGCTCGGTGAGGTCGAGGCAGACCTCGCCCTCGTCGCCCGGTTCGCCGGTGACGGGGTCGAGCAGCGTCACGGTCACACCGGGCAGCGGCTTGCCCATCGCGCCGGGCGTCACGGCGGCACCCGGGGCGTTGCCGATGATCGCCGTCGTCTCGGTCTGCCCGTAGCCGTCGCGGATGGTGAGGCCCCACGCCGCTTCGACCCGGCCGATGACCTCGGGGTTGAGCGGCTCGCCGGCCGAGATGAGCTCGCGGAGCGCCCGCGGCTTCACGCCGAGGTCGGACTGCAGCATCATCCGCCACGCGGTCGGCGGCGCGCAGAACGTGTTGACCTCGGCCCGCTCGAGCTGCGCGAGGAGTGCAGCGGGGTCGAAGCGCGCGGTGTTGTGGATGAACACGGTGGCCTCGGCGATCCACGGCGCGAAGAAGCAGCTCCAGGCGTGCTTGCCCCACCCGGGCGAGCTGATCGTGAGGTGCACGTCACCGGGCCGGAGGCCGAGCCAGTACATCGTGCTGAGGTGTCCGACCGGGTACGACGTCTGGGTGTGCACGACCATCTTCGGCTTCGACGTCGTGCCGGACGTGAAGTAGACCAGGCACGGGTCGGTCGTGCGGGTGACGACGTGGGGGCGGACCTCATCAGTGGGAGCGGGCTCGCCCAGGTCGCTCGGGTACTCCGTCCACCCGTCAGCGGGACCACCGATGACGATGCGCGTGAAGGACCCGCGGACGTCGTCGTACTTGTGCGTCTCGCCGCGGTTCGTGATGACGTGCGCCACCGAGCCCCGGTCGACACGGTCCTGCAGGTCGGCGGTGTCGAGCATCGTCGAGGTCGGCAGGATGACCGCACCGAGCTTGATCACGGCGAGCATCGTCTCCCAGAGCTCGAGCTGGTTGCCGAGCATGACGAGGACGTGGTCGCCCTGCTGCACGCCGAAGCCGTGCAGGCGTGCGGCGAGCCGATCGGACCGTGCTGCCATCTCGGCGTAGCTGAGCCGCTGCTCACGACCGTCCTCCTCGACGATCCAGAGCGCGGTGCGGCTGTTGTCGGTCGCGATGACGTCGAACCAGTCGGTCGCCCAGTTGAACCTGTCGCCGACGTCCGGCCAGCGGAACCCGGCGCGTGCCGCTTCGGGAGAGTCCGCGGCGAGGAGTTGGTCGCGGGCGGCACGGTACGCGGCGGTCGGGTTCACATCAGGCACGGACCGATCATGCCGCATCCGTCTCGGCATGCTCACGAAGACCGCCGTCAGCGCCCGGTCGCCCGGCCGTTCCCCCGCACGACCGCACCGAGCACCCGGATCGTCTCGTCGGTGTCGACGTGCAGGTGCGCCCCGATACCGAGCGCACGTGCGGCCTCGATGTTCTCGGGCACGTCGTCCACGAAGAACACCTCGTCCGGGTCCGCCCCGAGGCGCTCGAGGGTGATCCGGAACGCGTCGGCATCGGGCTTGTTCACACCGATCTCGTGGGAGTAGCAGATCGGGTCGAACACCGACGAGAACCGGAAGCGCCGCTCCTCTTCCTCTCGAGCACCATCGCCCGAGTTCGACAGGATCGCGAGGCCGATCGTGCCGCGGAGTCCGGCGAGGAAGTCGTACAACGGCTGGTTCAGGGTTCCGCAGTACGCATCCCAGAAGTCGGCCCGCATGACGGCGAGCTGGTCGGCCCCCAGCCCGAGCGCCGTACCGATCGCGCCCCAGTACCGGTCGACGACGCCGGTCCGACGGGAGGCGTCGGGCAGGTCGGCCGCGACGAGGCGAGCGGAGAAGTCGTCCGTCGTCATCCCGAGACGCTCGGCCCACCGCGCCCGGAAGCGTCCGGGCCAGGCGGCGTCGTCGACGAGTTCGAGGACCCCGCCCACATCGAGCAGCAGCCACCGCACGGCGGGCCCGGCGGCCCCGGCCGTCCCGCCGCTCACAGCGATCCCCGCAGCTGCCGGATCATCTCGACCTCGAGTTCGCTCGGTTCGAGGACGTACGCCTCGGTCGCACCCGTCGGCTCGTAGCCACGTCGGGCGTAGAAGGCCTGCGCACGGGTGTTCCCCTGGTGCACGTGCAGCCGCAGGGCCGACCCGTGTGCCCCCGCCCACACCTCGATCTCGTCGAGCAGCGCATCGGCGACACCGGCGGTGCGACCCCGGTGCGACGGTACGACGTAGACGCCGACCAGGAGCGGCCCGACCCGGGGGCCGGGCACGAACACCCCCATCGTCCCGAGCCACCGGCCGTCTGCGTCGATCGCGGCGAGGGTGGTCCCGCCGACGTCGTGCTCACGGCGGCCGCGTCGACGCCAGTCACGCTCCTGCAGCCGCTCAGCGTCGGCGAGCCGCTCCCCGTACGCCTTCGGGGTGTCCCGGAGCATCTCGAGCCGCAGTGCCCGGACGGACTCCCAGTCGTCCTCCGTGGTCGATCGGATCGTTGTTCCCCGCATGACCCGAGCCTAGGGGCGACAGGCCCGGAGAACTCGTTCCAATCCGTCTGGCGGACGACGCCGAATCACCTGCAACGACCGGGAAACACCCGGAGCGCTCACCAGCCGCACATCGCTGGTTCTCCACCCCACCAAGGGTGTGTTCGGCGCGCACACAGCAACCGCGCCGAGCGCGACAACAGCAAAGGACTGATCACGATGCGTAAGAGCCTCAAGACCTCCATCACCCTCGCCACGACCGGCGCCCTCGTCCTCGGCGGTGCCGCGTTCGGGATCTCCTCCGCCCAGGCCGCGACCCCGAACGTGCACACGGTGTC
>NZ_JMLI01000024.1:0-13999 GCF_000686685.1 Curtobacterium sp. UNCCL17
CGGCGGCACATCTCGGCGTAGTACCGGTCGGCGTCGTGCTCGGCCTGCTCGAGGCGGGCCCGCAGCTCGAGGACCTCGGCCATGAGCTCCGGGGCGGCCATCTGGAACCCGACCATGTAGCCGGCCTCGTAGACCTTTCGCTGCTCGTCGCTGAGTTCCCACTCGCGAACGTTCTCGGTGGGGTCGGCGGTGGCGGCGTCGATGGCTCGGAACGCGGCCACGGTGTCGCCGGCGTAGAGCTCGTCGACGGCAGCTCGGGTCTCGGGCTGGATGATGTCGGGACGGATGGTGGTCGGACGCTCGAGGGTCATCGTCATCACGCGGCCGCGCTCGAGGCGAGTTCGCCGATCTTGTCGGGGCGGAAGCCGCTCCAGGAACCGGTCTCCGTGTCGGTGACGACGATCGGGGCGTTGGTGCCGAGGGTGGTCTTCCACTCTTCGATCTGCGCCTGGTCGACGTCGTCGAGGATCACCTCGGTGTACTCGATGCCGGCGGAGGCGAGAGCGCGCTCGGTGGCCTTGCACATGCCGCAGAACCCGGACTTGGTGTAAACCGTGATGCTCATCGAAATCACCTTCCGAAAGATTGTGATGCGGTGGGGGCCCCTCCCCCGTTGCATGCTTCTATTCTATAACTCGCGGGCCTATATCGGTACCCTTTTCCGCACATTCTTTGACCCTTTTTCTGCCGGTCGGCACACCTGTTGGCAACCTATGCGCCTGCATTGTTTGGCACCAGGGCATGACGTTTACGAACCTACGGCTGGGGCATCGATAACAGCGGGAGGGCTGGGAATCCCCAGGAGCATGAACGCCGTGCTGCTATTACCGTCACCCGATAGCAATAGCGGGCCGCGCATTCCTAAACTGTGTCGTCCCGGCGCTTTTGACCATGTCGGAGACAGCCGCCGTCGTCCGCGGCTCAGCCTGTGACGGGGTGCGGGGTGCTCGTCGCGGTGGTGGCCACGGTGACGTCGTCGTGGTCGCACTCCCAGAACACGGAGCGGATCTCGTCGGCGATCGCTTCGGGCAGCTGCTCGTTCGTCCACGCCGTCGACGGGAACGACACGGTCACGGTGACCGTGGTGATGGGGTCGGTGGAGGACGGGCCGTGCCCGGCCCCGCCCCACTCGTACTGCCAGGCGAAGCCGACTTCGCCGGTGGGTCCGCCGCCGTGGACGCCGAACGCGGCTCGGTGTTCGTCGTCGGTGTGTCCGGGACGGCGGGTGCAGTGCCATTCGAGGCCGCCGACGTCGTACGTCGTTGCTGCGCACTCGGCGCCGGTCGGGTCGAGGTCCGCGGCGGGTGCTGCCGGGTCGATCTGCTCGCCGATGGTGGTAGGGCGTTCGTAGGTGATGTGCATGAGGGGTGCGGCTCTCTAGAGTTCGGGGGCGGCTTCTGGTCTGGGGTCGTGCGTGAGGGCCGCGCCGCCGTCGCTATCGGCGGCGCGGCCTGCCCACTACTGGCGTGCTGGTGCCGGGGTGAGGTCGGTGTGCTGGAGCAGGAACCGGACCGCGGACCAGGCCGAGAGTTGCGGCCGGTCCCAGGCGTGGTGTCCGTCGTTGAACTCGCAGCCCTGGCCATCGGTGATGTCGCGGCCCTCGACGAGCTCGCCGGCGTCGTCGCAGAGGATCAGGTGCGGCATGTTGCTGGACTCGCGGACGATGCGCTGGGCGGCGAGGTTCCCGGCGGGGGTGAAGTCGCGGGCGGTGTTGATGCCGTCGCAGCCGTACAGGACTTCGGTCGGCATCTCGCCCGGCTTCCCGGCAACCAGGGTGGTGCCGTGGTCGGTGTATGTGTCGGTCATCCCGTCGAACGAGCGGCCCTCGTACTTGCCGCAGATCTCGTCCACCTGCGCACTGGTGGGGCCGTCCTCGTGGTGGACGTTGATCCATGCCGACGCGGTGCCGGTGGAGCAGCGGACGGAGAACTTCACGCCCGGGAACCGGCTACGGAGCTCCTTGCGGAGCAGCGCCGCGACGTCCTTGGTCGGAATGATGGCGGTGGTCATGGGGTGCCCTTCGGTGGGTTCGATCGGTGATGATGGGTGGAGCGGGAGGGGGCGATTACGGTTCGTCCCCTCCCGCGTTGGTCACTCCGCGGGCGGCGTGTAGGTGATCGTGTCGACGAACGTCGCGAGTTCGATGCCCTCCAGGACAGCGGTGTTCGTGAGCGTCCAACCCAGCGACGCCGCGGTCTTGAGTTCCGCGGCCCGCTCTCGCAGGGCCGCCGTCCTCGCTTCCGTTGCGTCGTCCGCCTTACTGACCGCGGTAACAATGGTCTCGATCTGGTATCGCATTTGTTCTTCCTCTCCCTCTCGTTTTTTTGCCGTGAAGGCGACTTGTCGCCGCTAGGACGAGCGCCCGGAATGCAACCGGTCGTGGAATATATGGAGGGGACCCGCTTGCGGGGAGGGGCCGTTTATGCCGCGAAAGCCGGTTGCATTCCGGGTGATCGTCCGTACGCTGCCGAAGGCTTCACGGCAAAGAAACGGGCCGCAGGCCCCACAGCGCCGGCGAAGCCGGCTCCTCTTAGAAGCTCTGGACGCACCTGGTCCCGGCGGGTCCGGCAGGGCGGGGGTCGGTGCTGCTGGCAGCATCCGGGGCATGAGATCTCGCCGCGGTGCTCGGAAGGGCCGGCCCAGGAACCAGGACAACCCGATCGATGTCCTGCTCGAGCAGGACGACCCCACTCCCCCGGCCTCCGAGCCCGCCAGCGTCGACCACGTCCTTGGTCGCTCCATCGAGGTGCTGCACTCGTTCTGGGTGCAGCCGGCGGACCTGGTGCCCTGCGACGTCGACGGGTGCACCGATCCGGCGGAACCGGAGGCATGGGAACCGGTCGACCTCGACACGGGCGACGAGCTCCCGGGCCGGTTCTGCGACGACCATCAGCTCGCCTGGATCACCCGCCCCCGTGAGTCGACGTCGACAGCCGGGGATCTCGTCTCCCCCTGAGCGCTCTTGATCGCGGCGCCGCTCTGCGGTGTCGTCGCGCTGCGAGCTCCGTCGAGCAGCGCCGGGGTCGGGGAGGGGGCGGAGCCCCTTGCCGCGGCGGCGCAGCCGTCGCGCGGCCCACGGACACCAGGACGGCCCGATGGGACACCTGTGGGCCGGGTTGGGACATATCCAGGCCGGGATGCGACACGAACCGGTGCCGGGTGGGCGTGGGAGCCGCTGGTTGCGACCCCCACGCCGGTTCACCTACTCGGCAGCGGCGTCCTCGTCCTGGTCGGTCGGCTCGGGCTGGATGCCTGCGGCGATCTTCTCGACCGGGCTGAGCGGGTACCCCCACGCGGCCAACTGGCTCAGGTAGCCGCGGGAGTCGGCGTCGGGGGTGCGCCACCACTCACGGTTCGCCGTGTTCTCGAACCCGGCGAACACCACGGTGAGGGCCATGTGCAGTCCCTTCGTGGGGTGCTGCTCGACCCACTGGGAGAGCGTGTCGCCGTCCCACCCGCTCGATTCGATGCCGAGCAGACCGCGGGCGCTCACCACGCCGGAGGCGTACCGGGTGTTGGCGTGGCGCGTGAGCGCGACAGCCAGGAACCGGGCGGCGTCCTTCGGCGCGTTCTTCCGCTGCAACAGGCCCGCGATCCACTCGCGGCGCACGTCGTCGGCCGCGTCCCAAGCCTTGTTGTTGGCAACCAGCAGCCGACGTGCGGCCTTGCGTTCCTCGGCCTCGGCTTCGGCGTCCGCGTCGGACGTCGGCTCAGCCGGGGCCGACGTCGGGACGCCGATGCGCCCGACGCGGAGCGTGTGAGCGTTCGGTGTCGCGCACACGGGAACGGCGACGACCTCGCCGTACTGTCGCACCTCGTACGCCGCGCCGGGGCACTCGGCGTGCTCGTCCTCGGTGATCGGGGTTCGGTCGTCGTAGGCGATCACGTCGTCACTGGCGTTGGTGAACCGGGACAGCGGCGCGTAGTCGTCGTCATCGGTCACAACCCGCTTGCCCGCTGCGGTCAGTTCCGCGGTGAGCGCGTCCACCGCGGCGGCACGCTCCCGGTCACGGCGGAGGCGCGCAGCGACGTGGGCCAGTTCGTCATCGTCGTACCCTTCTGCAATCCACTCCGTCAGTTCGGTGACCGCTTCGTCGTCGCCGTCGAACTCGGCCAGCAGCAGCGCCTGGGTGAACGTCGCCTGCCCGGACGCGACGGCCGTGGCCGCCGCGTCCGACTTCGCGACGGTCAGGGTCTGCTTCACGGCGTCACGCTTCGTGCCTGTCTCGCGGGCGATCGCGGTGACCGACAGGCCCTCGATTTCCAACTGGCGGTACGCCGCCAGGCGGTCGCCGTCCGTCAGGGCGGTGCGGCGCTCGTTGGCGACCAACTGCTCCGCGATCCGCGCGGCATTGCTGTCCCCTCGGGCCGTGACGAACACCGGGACGGTGGTCCCGGCCTCGCGGGCGGCGAGGACGCGCATCTGGCCGTCACGGACCACCACGGCCCCGTCGGTGTTCCGGTAGCCGATGGTCGGCAGGAGCACCCCGTGGCGCTTCACGGAGGCCAGGAATGCGGGGTCGAGGTCGGCCGCGGTGCGGACGTTGTCCTCGATCACCACATCGGTCGCGGCGACCTCCACCAGGGCCACCCCGGCCGCGGCCGGTGGGGCCTCGACGGCGGCCGTTTCGGGCTGGGGCTGGTCGGTCAGGTGGGTGACGGTGATGTTCTCGGTCAGAGTCATTTCGTTTGCTACGCTTTCCGGTAGTGACCGGGTGCGGGTCCTGGCAATTACGAGTTGTCAGGAATTCCGCACCCGGTCTTTTCTATGGGTGGGACTGCTGGGTGTTACTGCTGGCGGAACACTGTGGACAGCGCTTCCGCCCGGGTGAGCGCCGTACGTGCGTGCTGGAAGGCGCGCATGACGGCCGTGTACTGATCCGGTGACAGCGACCGGGTGTCCCCGGCTTCGTCGTAGGTCAGGAACAGGACCGTCCCGTACAGCGGCGACGCCGCCCGGGAACGCCCGAGAGCAACCGCCGCGACGGTGGCGAGGTCGTTGCGCTCCCCCGCGTACATGCCCTCGTCATCGATCCACGCGTCGATCCGGCCGTCGAGGCGGACCACGTCCACCAGGCGGCACCCGATCTGCTCCCGCGTGCCCTGCAGGGTGGACTGCGCCGCGTTCACGACGACGCCTTCAACCGCACCATCTGCGGTCGCTCGAATACCCATCAACTTCATTTCCTGCTTCCTCTCCCTTTCGTTGTTTGCCCGGGAAGGCACGTAGTGCCGATAGGACGAGGAGCCGGGGTGCAAGCCCAAAGCGGCGACGCTCCGAGAAGTTTCGACCGGCGCCGTCCATTGACGGAGGAGATGAGCACGACGGCGCCGGTCGAAAGTTCTCGCGTGCGGCGGTGGCGACGGCTTGCGGCCCGGAACCTCGTCCGTACAATCGCCGAAGGCTTCCCGGGCAAACAACGAACCCCTTGGGGTTCGACAAGCACTGGCCGGCTTGCCGGCTCCCCTCGGACAAGATCAGCCCGCCGAAGGCGGCCCGCTCAGACCAGGACAGGCCGCCGCCGGCGGTCCGCTGAGATCCTGCGTGCTCGAGGAGCTCGCCGGCGCGCAGAGGCCAGCGAACGTGAAGCGGCCCCGGCCTGTTGGGGGAACAGACCGGGGCCGGCTGCAGCTCGAGCGAATTGGGGGGCTGCTCGAGCCGCGGGCGCCCGAAGCCACTGGGGGGAATGGTCCGGACGCAGACCATCACGGTACGCACGACCTCCGACGTCGGCAACCGGCGGCGGCTATGACGTCGCTGAGACCTCCGTGCGGTGCTTCACAGCCGCCCGCCACACCCACGCTGCGGTCGCTGCTTGGCCACTCCCCCACTCGATCAGGACCGCGTCGCCGGTCGCGGCGATCGCCTTCGCTTCAACC
The DNA here is from genome assembly GCF_000686685.1 of Curtobacterium sp. UNCCL17. Taxonomy (NCBI): domain Bacteria; kingdom Bacillati; phylum Actinomycetota; class Actinomycetes; order Micrococcales; family Microbacteriaceae; genus Curtobacterium; species Curtobacterium sp. UNCCL17. Next base: position 5,881 of record NZ_JMLI01000024.1, read on the forward strand.
CGGCGATCGACGCCGCGGTAGGTGCGGATCCACGCGTGCACGGGCGCCGGCGGCACGACGTCGCCCACCGGCCCGCCGCGAGCGTCTGCTGGCAGCGACACGGCTTCCTCGGGCACCCAGCGGCCGCGCCGGCGTTGACCCATCAGCGGCGCCCCTGTGGCTTCAGAGCACGCTTCTTGATCCGGTCGATGGGTAACCACACGTGGTGCACGAAGCCCATGTGCACGAGCTGCACGTAGACGACGTCGCCGTCCGCCTGCTCCACGAAGCCGGGACAGGTCTGCAGGCCCGACCGGGTGAACTCCACCCGCACCCACACCGCCGGGTAGCCAGACACCTTCTCCGGCGCAGGCGGAGCGTCGATGCCGAGCGGCTGGTCCTCGGGCGGATCGGGGTGGATGGGTGGCGCCCACCGGTGTTCGGGCATGCCACCGATGATGACCGCGGCCGCCGACACCGTCGGTGTCGGATCGCGCTGCGAGGATGGATCCATGACCACCGTCCGCGGCACGATCCGCTCCACGAACACCATCACCGCCGACGGCCACGCGGACGACCAGAGCACCGCCCGGGCCCGCGCCGTCGACGGCCTGGAGCGCAGCGGGTACGAGGTCGTGCAGACGAACACGCTGAGCTCGACCGCGGCCGGGAACATCACCGTCCGCGCCGTCGCCCGGTCGACCGAGATCCAGCCGCACGAAGCGTCCGGGCCGAACTACGACGCCGCCCTGGCGGCGTACCTGCAGTCGATCCCCGACGGGTGGATCAGCCTCGGCATCACCGTCGACGCCTGACGTCGGCAAGAGACGAGACGGCATGGCAATCCACCCCGCGGTCGTGCTCACCTGCGATGGCTACCAGTGCAGCGAAAAGCTCGCCCTGATCGGCCCTAACGCGGTCAGCTACCACGGCGCCCGCGGCCACGCGGAATCGTACGGATGGGACTGCTCAACGGACGACGTCGACTGGTGCCCCAGCTGCAAAGCAGCCCAGGCAGCACTCGGCTCCTAATCCAACGTCCTGCTTAGCGGTGACGTCGCTCGTCCTGCACCAGCGCGATGAGTGCGAGCGTGCGCTGCAACGCAGCCTCCGACTCCCAGAACCCTGCCGCAGAATGATCGAGGAGGTTCAACTGCTTGATTGCACGCCGGCGTTCAGCTGCGAGCTCGTCGACGGTGAGCCACTGCAACCCCTCGAGCTCATCGTCCACGAGGCGTGAGCGTACTCACGGCAGATAGGGATGGAGGTCGTTACCCTGGAAGGTGCGTGGGGGCGCGAGAAGTGCTGTCCCTGGCACCAACAGGAAGGCAGCTGTCATGCTCCAGTTCACGCCCCGTTTGCGAGTCATGCGAAACACCGAGATCGCCGGTTTCCTCGAGCTCCCCGCTCATACAGGGGCTGTGCTCCCGCACGTCGGCGAGATTGTCGTCCTGAACGACACCAAGGTCGACCCTGACAGCTTGCTCGCCATCTCCGCCGCGGACGCTCCGAAGGTGATCTCGGTCTGGCACTTCGTCGGCGAGGACCCCGAACCGGAGTATGCCGTCGAGATCGAGGTCCGCACTCGCGCCACCGATGACGCTCTCCGCTCGAGTTTCCTCGGGACCGGTCGCGGCCGCTGGATAGCTTCGTCGCGCTGACTTAGCGCAGAGTGCGAGCTTCGGCGGGCCTCGGCGAGTCGCCCTAGCCGCGGGGCCAGGTTGGCATGCTGGAGTGATGAGTAGTTCAGAACGCACCGCAGCCGACGCCGTGATGATCCTCGAAAGCCTCGCCCGCATCCTGCGGACCTCCCCACACGGTTCACCCGGTGCCGACAACGAGATCCAGGCCGGCTACGTCGACGACGCCGCCGGCGCCCTCATCCGTGACGCCAACGTCTCAGCTGACGAACTCGAAAACCACCGCAAAATGGGCGGCCGTGAGTGGGACGGTGCACTGCTGTACGCCCTGTTCCCCGACTCGATGATCCAGGAACTCCACGCCCGCCTCCCTCGCTAACCGCACCCGGCACGTTCAGGCAGTCGACGCCCGCAACTAGGCACGGGCCCGCCGATGGCCTGCACGCAGCGAAGCGAAGGCAGGGCGCCCCCTGCGAAGCAGGGTCTCCCCCACACCGTCCAAACGAAGCACCCCGGTCAGCTATTCGCCAACCGGGGTGCTTACGTGTTCTGAGGTCAGCTATCGGGCAGTCGCCATGCTGAGCTCGTCCGCCTCTTCCTCGTGGAGGACGCCGACAAGCTCAGCGATCTTCTGCACGATGTTCTCCATCGGCTCCTCAGCGGTGTTGAACCCTCCGCGTGAGGCGAGCGTAGGGCTCACCTGGTCGAGCTGCTCGAAGGTCACGCCGTGCATGACGGGAACGAGCAGGTTCCGGCGCAGCAGGGCGCTGAGCTCGTTGCTGGCGATGCTGCGATCTGTGCTGAGCTTCTCGAGCATCGCGGGAGTCACCAGCACGATCCCCATGCGCGAACTCACGAGACCCTTGTCGATCGCGACTCGCATGTCCGTCCCCGGACGCAGCGATACCTCGCTGAACCAGACCGACACGTCCTCGTCACAGAGCATGTCGTAAACGTCCTTCGCGTCTGCCTGCCGGTCCGGCCAGGCGTGGCAGAGGAACACGTCGTGGTCTTGTGGTCGCTGCAGGACCGCGGTGCGCACCGGCTGCAGGTCACGAACCTGCTGCGGGGTGTACGAGGCCGTGGATCCCTTCGGCTGCCACTTCGGGCGGGTGGAGCCTCCACTACCACCCCTGCTGCCGCCGCTGAGAGCGCCGCTCCTGCGGACAGGCACGCTCGGCGCGGCATAGGACGGGTAGCTGGGGGTTCGGTAGTAGTTGCGGCTGCCACTGCGGCATGCGGGGCACGCCTCCGCAGCTGTGGCCGACCGGTGGCCCCGAACGGGCGCTGTGCAGTACGACATGTCAGTGACTCTATCCGGGACCACCGACGCGGCGTCCGTCCCGGACAATCCCCTGATGACGGGCCTATTCAGGGGAGCGTTCCTCTTGGGTGCGGATCACCAGGCAACGAGCGGACGACCAGAACCAAGAACTCGCGCGATCACCCAGCAAGCCTACGAGCAGCCCGCACCGATATCCGATGGTTCAGCGGGCGGGTTGAGCCCGCATCTGGACACCTGGATCAGTGGGATGCGCCTAGCAGAGCGCACCCGTCGCACGGGTCCTTCGCCGATTATGGCCGCCGGACGGTTCTGACCCTGCGCGCAAGGATGAGCAGAGCGAGACCAGCGGCGAGCAACGTGCCGGTGATCAGGAGCGGTCGGGTCGGGTCGGTCCCGGTCGCTGCGAGCGTGCCGTTGCTGCCTGAGTCGACCAAGCCGACCGGGGCGTGGCTTGCATCAGGTGATGGACTTGTTGTCGGTGTCGGTGTCGGTGTCGGTGTCGGCAATGGCGGAGCGATCGCGGCGGCCGCGACGACGAGCGAGTCATCGAGGTCTTGCGAGCCCCGGCTGTTTGAAGTCGTCAGCGTGAATGCGAACGTCCCCGCACCTGATGGCGTGCCTACAAGCCTGCCGCCCGGAGTTAGCGTGAGACCTGGCGGAAGGTCGCCTGCTTTGAGGGTCACGTTCCCCCCTCCCGCGAGGGCGTACTGATACTCATAAGCGGTACCGACCGCGGCATCGAGCGCCTGGCCCTTTAGTGACGGTGGTGGCGTAATGGCGGTGACAACAGGAGCCGTCGAGGCAGTAGCGGACTGCCCCGTTTCACCCACGCGTCCGGGGACACCCACGTCAGCGCCAGTGACGATGAACTGATGCTCCACCGACTGAGCTTGATCGTCTGCCGACGTGAACGCGTAACGCCCGGTGCAGGTGATCGTGGCCCCTGGCGTGATGACGGCCTCAGGGCAGGTGATGGGAACTGCCCCGCCAGCTTCGTTCACGCTGAACGTATAGGGGATGAGGGACGGATTCGACACCTCGATGCTGTAGTCAACATTGTTTGGGTGCGGCTGAGACGACACCGTCGCTGTCAGAGTTGCTGGCGTCTCGCTTTGAACTGCGACGAGCGCACGAGCGGCAACGGACAGATCGGCACTCGGGTTGTAGGCACAGGCGGGTGAAGGTTGCGCGAAGGTCCACGTCGTGTCGAGCGACTCTTCGCCGGTGTTCCCCGGGACCATCAGCGTTCGACGGGTGTCGCCGATGCGGCAGTCGGTACCGGTGGTGAACGCGTCGATATCGGGCGCCGCAGCTGCGGGCAGTGTGAAGCTCCCCTCTAAGACATTCTGGAAGGTAACATCTCGAAACTCGAAGTGATATGTCCCTGCGTCTGGCAGGAAGATAACCGTCGGCTTGCCTCGCATCGAGACGTCGGCGACTTCAGTACCACTGTCTTCGTCCGTGATGATGACTTGGCACTCGTGCCCTGGCAGGTACGAGAGTTCCGACATGGCGAAGTAGTTGTACGGGCTTGGGTTCGACGTGTCGGCGACTGCTCCAATGCAGCCGCTCGCGAACCAGTACTCCAAAGGAGCGGCGTTTGCGGCTGTGGGGCCCGCCAGCGTGAACGTGCCGGTGAGGCCGGCGGCGGCCAGGCCGAGCGCTAGGACGCGCGTGCGACGCGATGTCTTCTGGTACATGGGTTGTCTCAATCTGAGGGGAGTTGCTGTGGCAGACGCCTCAATCACGCGACGGGTGGCTGCGAGTGTAGCCGCGGGATGGGTGCCTCGCGTGGTGTTCGCCACTCGCCCCCCCGAGGGCGCCAGGGCATGGCTCGGTACACCGGTGCGACTTTGTATTAGACGGATATATCGGATCAGGTTCTGTCGGCCGTAGGTAAAGCGACCCCCCAGGTGCGCCACTGGATTGAAGCGTCCGCAAGGGCAGAGCCCCGACGCAATGAAGTACGTCGACCGCCGGGGCTCTCACTGCGCTGGGTCACTCAAGGAGCGCGTTGGATCGCTCAAAGAGACGGCCCAGCGGAGTGAGCGGGGTCCAACCCGAAGGACCACCACCGATGTGAATATATCGAATAAAAACGGCTAAGGCAAATGGCTCCACGGACGCTGGGGCCTAGAGAGACGAAGATCGGCGCGCGGCGCACGCGGCAGCCCGGTGCGCTGGCGTGCACTTCGTCATCGATCAGATTCGGACCGTCTAACTCGTCGGCGACACGAGCCCTCTAGGGTTCCCTCGGCTTCATCCCATACCCAACCGTCGCCTACGCCCGGACTCTGATCGGAGCTGGGAGGGCTACCGATCGTGACCCTCCCGGCTCGATCAGTCCCGCCCGACGTTGTCTCGATAGCCGATCGGCTATCGGACGTTTGGAGTCCTTGCAGTGCGGGCCGTGACTTCGACTTGTTCTCGGTCATCTTGGACGTCCCAGCGTGCGATGACGTAAGCGAGACCACGCCGGTTCCGGGTGACAATGACGGCTACGACCGAACCAACGACACCGATCGCCAGGATTATCGCCCAGACGGGGCCCTGACCAAGCGACAGGAGCGCGTACCCGCCGGTACCAGCGAGCCAGCGCACCAGCCGTCCCAGCAACCGGGCGGGAGGTTGGGGCTCAAGCCGCACGATCGTCTCGCCAATCGTTCGACCGGACGCGAGGACCCAGACGAGCTGTAGGAGCGCGACGAGCAGGATGCTCGCGCTGCCGCGGAGGAACGCCTCGACGCCACCGGTCAGTTCGTCCTGTGCCGCGACGGGGACGAACGCGCCGGCGAGGGCGCCGAAGGTGATGACGATCCAGTCGCATAACATCCCGAGCCACCGCCGCAGGACCGTGACTTTCCGCGGATCGGTCGGACGCATCCGCTCCTGCCCGGGGAACACGCGGAGTACGGGGGCGAGGAACGCCCCGACAAACGCGCCCAGAGTGTTTGCGAGGAGGTCGTCGACGTCAAAGAGGCGGTACGCGCATGGGTACAGGAACCAGTCTCCGGTGATCTGGGTTGTCTCGATCAGTAGCGACGCTCCGAGGCCGATGAGCGTCGTGACGAGAACCGGAGTGCGGCGGAAGTAGCGCAGCACCATCCCGAGCGGGATGAACAGCGCAATGTTGAACACCACCTGCAGTGTCGCCGAGTTGCGGAGGTATGCGGTGACACCGCCGCCGCGGAGTCCTGCTTCGCGACTGATGTCGAACACGAACCGCCCCGGGACGAGTTGCGCTCCGGCGTCTCGCGCAGCGCAGAAGTCGGCGGTCCGCGGTGGCAGTGGCAGCAGCGTGTAGGTCAGCAGCGCGACGAGGTACAGCAGCACCAGGAAGTGCAGGACGACGATCCCGACGGTGAGCCCTCCGCGTCGGCGGTACTGGATCGCGGTGAAGGGTATGACCAGCAGCAGGGCGAGCGCGGTGCCGAAGATGACGGCCGCGTACGCGGGGAACACGGTGGCCGACATGCGTCAGAGTACCGCGGTGACCGCGAGCCAGCCCGAGAGCGCCACGACCACGGCGAGGGCGACGGCGTGACCCGTCCTGTGTGCAGCGACGACAGCAACGAACTCCCGGAGGAACGCGCTCGGCACGTAGTAGCGCGCGGTGCGGGCGCCGACGACCTCGGCGTCGCTGCCGACGCTCCGCGCGAGCATCGCCGCACGCAACACGTGGTAGTCACTCGTGGCGACGACGACCTCACCCGACACCCCGGCCTCCTCCTGCACGGTGCGGGAGAAGCGCAGGTTCTCGTCCGTGTTCCGGGACCGGGTCTCGGGTAGCACTGCGGTCTCGGGTACGCCTTGTCCAATGAGGTACTCGGCCATCGCCTCACCCTCGGGGCGGGGTTCGTCTGCACCCTGGCCGCCCGAGGGGATCAGGATCGTTTCACGCCCCTGCGCGACGGAGTAACGCCACACCTCGATCCCTTTGTCGAGCCGGGAACGCAGTAGCGGCGGGACCGAGCCCCGGACAAGCCCGGACCCGAGGATGACCACGACGTCGGCAGTGCGGGGCTTGTCGATGTGGCCGTAGACGAGGGCGTAGAGGAGGAACACCGTGAACACGACGCCGACGTACCCGGCGACGGCCAGGACGAGCAGCAGCACCGCTTCGGCGGCGGTAGATCCGGACCGGATCAGCGTCAGGCACAGCGCGACGACGCCGATCAGCAACACTCCCACTATCAGCGACAGAAGGTTGCCGAGGCTACGGCCCTCGCGCCGGAACATCCTGACGCCGTTGGCGACGAGGAACCCGGCCAGCACGACCACCCCGACCGGGAACAGCAGGATCGCGCCGACGAGCAGCACCTGCGCAGCCGGGAACCGCTGCAGCACGACGTCCACGACGCCGAGGACAGCGAACACGACGACCCCGAGGAGCAGCACGCCATTGCGGAGCATCCGACGGTCGCGCCGGCGCAGCAGCACGTAGACGATCGCGCAAACGGCTGCGAGGACGAGGAGGACCATGCTGTCGACCGTAGAGGCTTCAGGCAGGACGGCGCGCGTCCGCTGGAGGATCGCCCACCGGACGCGTTCGCTGGGCTATCGCCTGGAGCTGTCCCTGCGTGACCAGGAGAAGAGCCATCCTGCTAGGAGCATCACCGCGCCCACGAAGGTGAAGATGACGCCGGCCACGATGTTCCACCGGCCTACGAGCAGGACGAGACCGATCGCTATCAACATCCCGCCAGCGAGCACGTTGAAGCGTGCACGAGCTGGGCGATCATCGCCGTTAGGAGCCTTCACTGCTCGAACGCTAGCGACGCCCTCTCGTGTCCGTTAGCCGGTCGGCTACCGAGACGGTTCGCGCTCGATGCCGGGCCCGCGGAACCTCTGGCAACAGTACGTCTCAGATAGGTAGTCCGAAATAGGTTCCGGTGACGGTGCCCTATGCGAGACTCCAAGCATGGAAACCGGATGGACACTCGGCTACGCCCGCGTCTCGACCGACGGCCAGGACCTCACCGCGCAAACCGACGCCCTGGTGGCGCTCGGCGTACCGGCGGAACGCGTGTTCACCGACAAGGGCATGACGGGAACGAAGCGCGATCGCCCGGGCCTGAAATCAGCGCTGGCGGCCTGCCGTCCAGGAGACACACTGGTCGTCACAAAGCTTGACCGGCTCGCACGATCACTGAGGGACGCGACCGACATCGCGGACGAGCTGACCCGACGTGGCGTCCGCCTGAACCTCGGCGGG